>NZ_JBHRYF010000002.1:0-139972 GCF_042648885.1 Luteimonas notoginsengisoli
ACCGCAGTACCCTTCAACCCCGGGCTCTCCCAGTAATGGTTGGTACGGCTACCGGGGGCAGGTCACATCTGCAGCGCGTGGACAGTTTGGAGCGGTGGCGAAAGCGACAGCCATAACGATGATGCGGCCGCCGGGCTCGGTTCCTGACGGAGAGCGGTGCATGGCGTTGAGATGGCGTCTCGGCGGCTCAAGCCCTGTTCTATATGGATGGGGGCCGTGCAAGGCGTCGGGAAAACGATATCGATCGATGGTCCGGGCACGAACCGGAGTAATGATGACCACTATGGGAGCGACCGACGCCGTAATGCCGGTATCTGGAAACGGAACCGTCAGCGTCGCCGGCGTGACAGGGTGATCGGCCAGGTGCAATGGGCAATCAAGGTCGCATTGCTCGTTGCCATCACCACGGAATTTCGCGCGGGCGGAAGCCTCGATCACTTGACCGGCGGAAAAGGTCCCGGCTTGCTCTGCCCGGCGAGATCAACGGGCCATCGCGCCGTCCACATGGCGCGTCGAAACCGCGAACTGTCGGCTGGGGGCCAGCTAGAAGACGGTTGGCGGCTCGGTTCCCACGATCACCACGTCAGCTGGGCGCCGCGCGAACAGGCCGACGCTCACCACGCCGGGAATCTGGTTGAGTTCGCGTTCGAGCACCAGCGGTTCGGTGATGGCCAGGCCGTGGATGTCGAGGATCCAGTTGCCGTTGTCGGTCACCACGCCTTCGCGCCAGACCGGCTGCGCGCCGGTCGCCGCGACGATCGCGCGTGCCACCAGGCTGCGGGCCATGGGAATCACCTCGATCGGTAGCGGAAACTTGCCGAGGACGGCAACCTGCTTGGAAGGATCGACGATGCACACGAACTTCTCGCTCGCCTCGGCAATGATCTTCTCGCGGGTCAGCGCGGCGCCGCCGCCCTTGATCAGGCACCTACGGGGGTCGCACTCATCGGCGCCGTCGACGTAGAGCGCGAGTTGGCCCGCGTGGTTGAGGTCGAGGACCTCGATGCCGTGCCCGCGCAGCCGGGCGGTGCTCTGTTCGGAACTGGAAACGGCACCCTGGATCCGGTGCTTGATCCCGGCCAGGGCGTCGATGAAGTACGCCACGGTCGAGCCGGTGCCGACTCCGACGAGCATGCCGTCCTCGACGTAGTCGATGGCTTTTTCGGCGGCGTATCGCTTTGCGTCGCTCATGTTGGGAACGTTCCGGGCTGGATTTCGAAAGCGTGGGGGCGGCCTGAGGATCGGCTGCGCTGGATCCGCCTCACGGCAGGGCGAGCAGCGTCTTCCACTGCGCGGCGCTGACCGGCAGCACCGACAGGCGCGTGCCTTTGCGGATCAGCGCGAAATCCTCCCCCAGCGCATCGGCATGGGCGCGGATGGTGTCCAGCGGGATCGGCGTAGCGAGCTTGCGCACGAATCCGACATCGACCAGGAACCAGCGCGGCTGTTCGCGTGTCGCCTTGGCGTCGTGGTATTTGGACTTCTTGTCGAACTGGGACGGATCCGGATAGGCAGTGCTGACGACTTCGGCGACCCCGTAGATGCCAGGGACATCGCAATTGGAGTGGTAGAGCAGCACGCCGTCGCCGACCTTCATGCCATCGCGCATGAAGTTGCGCGCCTGGTAGTTGCGCACCCCGGTCCACGGCTCGGTGCCAACGCGTTGCAGGTCGTCGATCGAAAAATCCGTCGGTTCGGATTTCATCAGCCAATAGCGCTTGCGTGGACTCATTCGACGTCTGGCGTGGCAAGGAAAGTGTCGCGCTCGGTGCAGACCGCGTCCATGGGGACGTCCCAGGGTTCGGCCGCGATCGCCTCGACCTGCTGGCTGGCGAACGCTGCGCCCACCAGCCATGGCGGCGCGGCGCGATCGCGCCGGAATGCGAAGCCACGATCGTACCAGCCGGCACCCATTCCCAGGCGGCGGCAGCCGGCGTCGAACGCGACCAGCGGCGCAATGACCAGGGCCATGTCATTCCCGTCGATCAGGTCGGCCGACGATACGTCGGGTTCCGGAATCCCGTAACGATTCGAAACCAGTGCGCCGCCGGGACGCCACGGCGCAAAGCGCAGGCGGTCGCCGTGCAGGACCGGCAGGCAATAAATGAGGCTCGAGGGCAGGCGCAACTGCCAGGCGTGCAAGCTGATCTCGCCGTCCATCGACCAATAGCCGGCCACATGGCCGTGCTCGGGGGTGAATGGCAGTGCGAGCAGGCGCTGCGCGATGGCTTCCGCCGCAGCGATGCGTTCGCTGGCCGGCGTGTCGCGGCGTTGTTGCCGGAGGGCCTGGCGCAATGCGCGGGCGTCGCGGCTCACGGGGTCACCGCCAACGGCGGTTCCGCGCCGGGCGCCACCCATCCATTCACGGGTGTGGTGGCGCTGGAAAATACGTCCTCCGCCATGTCGATGCATGCCAAACGACCTTGAACCCGGGGTTCAAGTGGGAGCGCCGGGATTCCATCGGGCTTACCGCTACGAGGCGGGCTTGCACACCCGGTTTCCGCTGCGCCCCCGTGGTCGTCATTAAGGGACAAGGCGTATGTTTGTGCACGCCGTCGATCACGGCAGAGGACGCGCTCGAAGTATAGCGTGCTGAGCGGTCCGACCGGATCCGCTTGTCGGCCGGCGTTCATCACGGGGAGCAGCGCCGGACTGCGCGTTGCCGCCGATGCCTCAGGCATCGAGCACTGCGTCCAGCTTGCGCTGGAGTTCGGCCAGCGTACGCGCGATCTCGCGGTCGCGATGACCCGATTGCTCGCGCAACTGCTGCAGTTCGTGCGCAAAATTGAGGGCGGCCAAGACCGCGACGCGATCGACCGCGGCCATTCGGTTGGCGCCGCGGACTTCGCGCATCCGGGTGTCGAGGAGCTTGGCCGCCGCCACCAGGCTGTCGCGCTCGCCGGGCTCGACCCCGACCGTGTATTCGCGGTCGAGCACCCGGATGCTGGTCGGCTCGCTCGCGCTCACGTGTGTTGCTCCAGCGACTTGAGCCGCGCGATCATCGCCTCGACGCGCGAACGCGCCTGTTCGTTCTTCGCCAGCAGCTGGGAACGTTCCCCGGCCAGCTGCTCCTGCTGCTGGCGCAGGCTCCGGTTTTCCTCGGCCAGCCGACGGGTGCGATCGGCGAGCGCGTCGAAGCGTTCGCCCAGGGCGCGCAGCTGTTCGATCACGTCGGGGCTGTCCATGCCGGCACGATAGGCACGCGGCGGGAGGCGGTCAAGGCGGCGCCCCTACCGCGACAGTGCGGGCCCGGCCCCAGTGCTGGATGAACGACATGCACTCGTGCGCGTCGCGCGGCGCGGAAACCCAGAATCCCTGGACCTCGTCGCAGCCCTTGGCCCGCAGGAAGTCGAACTGCGCCTCCGTCTCCACGCCTTCGGCGACGACATTCAGTCCCAGGGAATGGGCCATGGTGATCACCGTGCTGGTGATCGCGGCATCGTCCGGGTCGCGGGACAGGTCGCCGATGAACTCCTTGTCGATCTTGATGGTCGTGATCGGCAACCGCTTGAGGTAGGCCAGCGAGGAATAGCCGGTCCCGAAGTCGTCGATCGCCAGGGACACGCCGATTTCGCGGAATGCCTGCAGCTTGTTCGCCGTCTGCACCGCATTCGCCATGAGCACGCTCTCGGTGAGCTCCAGTTCCAGCGCGCTGGGCGGGATCCCGGTGTCTGCCAGGACCCGGCGGACCACGTCGGGGAAATTGCCGCGCAGCAGCTGCAGCACCGACATGTTGACCGCGATGCTGAGGTCGGCAAGACCGTGCTGGCGCCAGCGCTGCAGGGTCAGGCAGGCTTCGCGCAGCACCCATTCGCCGATTTCGAGGATCAGCCCGCTTTCCTCTGCGAGCGGGATGAACACGCTGGGCGGGATCTCGCCATGCTCGAGGCTGGTCCAGCGCAACAGCGCCTCGACGCCAGTGATGCGCGACGTCGCCAGCGCGAGCCGCGGCTGATAGACCAGGTGCAGCTCGCCGCGGTCGATGACCTTGCGCAGCGCGCCGGCGGTGGTGGCGCGCTGGCGGATCGACACGTCCATCGCGTCGTCGTAGCGGATGAAGGTGCGTCGACCCGCGGCCTTGGCCTGGTACATCGCGGTGTCGGCCTGCTTGAGCAGCTCGGTCGGAACCTGGCCGTGGTCCGGGTACACGCTGATGCCGATCGACGGCGAGATCGAGATTTCCTGGCGCTCGTCGATGATCAGCGGCGCCTCGAACGCCATGATGATCTCGCGCGCGGTCCGGTCCGCGTCAGCGAGGCTGTCGAGGTTTTCAAGCACGACGGTGAACTCGTCGCCACTCAGGCGCGCCACGGTGTGGTGCTGGCCCACGGTCTGCTGCAGGCGCACGGCGGCGGATCGGAGGATGCGGTCGCCGGCGGCGTGGCCGAGCGAGTCGTTGATGTCCTTGAACCGGTCCAGGTCCAGGAACAGGACCGCGACCCGGTTGTTCTCGCGCCGTGCACGCACGATCGCCCGCGACAGCCGTTCCGACAGCAGGGTCCGGTTGGGCAGGTTGGTCAGGGTGTCGAAGTTGGCCAGGTAGCGCAGTTCCTGCTCGGTGCGCTTCTGCTGGGTGATGTCGCTCAGCACCGCGACGTACAGCGGCGGTTCGCCCTCGGCTTCCTGCACGACGCTGGTCTCGATCGCGCAGAGGAACTCCTCGCCGTCCTTGCGCCGCTGCCACATTTCCCCGGAGAAGCGCCCCTGCCGCGTCGCGATGTCGCGCACGTGGCGATAGAACGCCTGGTCGTGCTGGGGGCTGTCGAGCAGGTCCGCGCCGCGGCCGGCGATCTGCTCGTCCTCGTAGCCGGTCATGCGGGTGAATGCCGGGTTGACGGACACGAACCGGAAGTCGCTGTCGAGCACCGTCACCGCTTCGTTCATGTGGCGCAGCACGGCGCTGGCGATGCGTCGCTCACGTTCGACGTGGCGGTCGTTGGTGATGTTGAGCGCGGTTCCCGCTACGCGCCGCACGCCGCCGTCGGCATCGCGCGCCACGACGCGGCCGCGCGCCCGGATCCAGACCCAGTCGCCGTGGACATCGAGCACGCGATGTTCGGAGCGGAACATCGGGGTCGCGCCTTCGAGGTATTTGCGCAGGCGCTCGCGCGCCAGCGGCAGGTCGTCGGGGTGGATCACCTGCGCGAGGTCGACCCGCTGGGGCAAGCGCGGCAGTCCGTCCGCGGACACCGTCTCGTCGGGCTGCGAACGGTGCAGCTTGTCGGCGACCAGGTCGTAGTCCCAGTAATGCTCGCCGGTGGCCCAGAGCGCGAGCTTCAGCCGCTCCTCGCGCTCCCGCAGTGCACCGACATAGGCTCGTTCGCTGCGCCGTCGCAGCGCCATCACGATGATCAGGGCCGCGCCCAGCCCAAGGACCAGCAGCAGGATCCCCAGCATCAGCAGGTCGGCGCGATCGATCAAGGTGGGCCCCTCCGCCGCCACGCGGCTTGCGGCAGTGTAATCCAGTTGCCTGCACGCCAAGCGGACGCGGCTGCACCAGTGGCGTTGCTACACTAGCGGCCCCGGTTTCCGGTCGCCTGCCTTGTCCGTGGTCCTGCCTTCCCTGCAAGAAATCGACGACGCGAGCCGCAGCCTGGGCCTTGGCGTCGGCGCGTCCGAGCTGCACGGCGCGCTGTGCGGCTGGCTGGCTGGCGGCGGTGGCGAGGGTCCGGAATGGCTGGGCAGGTTGCTGGTCGACGATACGCTCCCCGCGGTCGTCGAAGGCAGCGCCTTGGACCGGATGGCCCAGGCCAGCGCCGAACAGCTCGACGACCGCAGTTTCGGTTTCGCACTGTTGCTGCCCGACGATGACGCCGGGCTGGCCGAACGCAGCGGCGCGCTGTTCGACTGGTGCCGCGGCTTCCTGGGCGCGTTTGGCCTCGCGGCCGGCAAGGAACCGCCGTTGTCCGACGAAGGCCAGGAAGCGCTGGCCGACATCGCCCGGCTCGCCGCCGCGCGGCCGCAGGACGATGGCGATGAAGAGGACGAGGCCGCGCTCGCCGAGATCGAAGAGTTCGTTCGCGTGGCGACGCTGCTGCTGCACGGCGACTGTGCGCTCGGTCCGCGGCATCGCAGGAACCTCAACTGACCGGCGGGCACTGAAAGGCGAACGGCAGGCCGATGCGCTGGCCAGACGAATCGCCCGGACCGGTGCGCCCCGACTTTCCCGGAACACCATGGCCAGCAATCCCGTGATTCCCCGCACCAGCTATACGCGGCGCCGCAAGCAGCTGATGCGCATGGCGGGCAACGACGCGATCCTGGTGCTGCCCGCCGCGCCCGAACGCGTGCGCAGCCGGGATACGCACTATCCCTACCGCCAGGACTCCGACTTGCTGTACCTGACGGGCTTCCCCGAGCCGGAGGCGGTGCTGGTGCTGGTTCCGGGACGCAAGCACGGCGAGAACCTGCTGTTCTGCCGCGAGCGCAATCCCGAGCGCGAGGCCTGGGACGGCCCGCGCACCGGGCCAGAGGGCGCGGTCGAAGCCTTCGGCATGGACGACGCGTACCCGATCGACGATATCGACGACATCCTGCCCGGCCTGCTCGAAGGCCGCACGCGGGTGTACTACCACTTCGGGCGCGACACCGATTTCGACCTCAAGCTGATCGGCTGGCTCAACCGCGTGCGCGCGCAGTCGCGGCGCGGCGCGCAGTCGCCGCACGAGTTCCTCGAGCTGGGCCACCTGCTCGACGAGATGCGCCTGTTCAAGTCGCCCGACGAGCTCAAGCTGATGCGGCGTGCCGCGGCGGTCAGCGTCTTGGCCCACGAGGCGGCGATGCGCGCGGCGCGTCCGGGCGTGCGCGAGTACGAACTGCAGGCCGAGATCGAGCGCGTGTTCCGCGCCCACGACGGCCATCCGGCGTACGGCACCATCGTTGGCGCCGGCGCCAACGGCTGCGTGCTGCACTACATCGCCAACAACGCCCAGGCAAGGGACGGCGACCTGGTGCTGATCGACGCGGGCGCGGAAATCCGCGGCTACGCGGCTGACATCACCCGCACCTTCCCCGTCAACGGTCGGTTCACCAGGGAACAGCGCGCGCTGCACGACCTGGTCGGCGCGGCGCAGGCCGCGGCGCTGGCCCAGGCACGGCCGGGCGTTGCCTACGAAGCCGGCCACCTTGCGGCGGTCGAGGTGCTGACCGATGGACTGCTCGGCCTCGGGTTGCTCAAGGGCAAGCGGGCAAGGACCATCGCCGACGGCAGCCTCAGGCGCTTCTTTCCACACAAGACCGGACACTGGCTGGGCCTGGACGTGCACGATGTCGGTGACTACCGCATCGATGGCGAATCGCGCCTGCTCGAGCCGGGCATGGTGTTTACGATCGAGCCGGGTCTTTACGTGTCGCCAGGCGACACGTCGGTCCCGGCGAAATGGCGCGGTATCGGGATCCGCACGGAGGACGACGTGCTCGTCACCGCCGACGGCCACGAGGTGCTGACAGACGGGCTGGCGCGCAGCGCCGACGAGATCGAGGCGTTCATGGCGGCGCGGTGAGTCGCGGTCCTGATGCGTCGGGAGCCGTTTTTTCAGCCGCGAGGGCTCTTGCGAAGGCGAGCCTGCGACGAGCTCGCGGCTGAAGCCGCTCCCACAACCAGCGGTGGCTGCGCCCGGCGCCGACGCGGGCGCTACAACGATTCTTCGATCGAGAACTCGGTGCTGCCGGTAGTGCAGCCATGCGCGATGGCGCCGCGCTCGAGAGGAGGCGAGACACTCAACCGGCGATGGCGAACTCCTCGCGCGTCAGGTTCATCGGCTCGCCCTCGGTGCAGACCACGTCGTCCTCGATGCGGATGCCGCCGCAGGGACGGAACGCGTCCACGCGCGCCCAGTCGACGGCGTCCGCGTGCCCATCCTGCTTCAGCTTTTCCAGCAGCATGTCGATGAAGTAGATCCCCGGCTCGATGGTCACCACCATGCCCGGTTCGAGCACGCGGGTCAGGCGCAGGTAGGGATGGCCCTCGGGCTTGGCAATGGTGCCGCCGGCGTCGGACGCGGCGAAGCCCGCCACCTCGTGCACCTGCAGGCCGATGCCATGGCCAAGCCCGTGCGGGAAGAACGCCGAGCTCACGCCGCTGGCCAGGGCTTCCTCGGGCGACACCCGGATCACGCCGAAATCCTTGAGGATCGCGGACAGGGCGAGGTGCGCATCCAGGTGCAGCTGCTTGTAGTCCGCGCCGGCACGGACCTGCGCGCCCATGTTCTGCTGCGCGGCGTCGACGGCGTCGACCAGCGATTGGAATTCATCGCCCTTGTCCGCCGAGTAGGTCCGGGTGATGTCGCAGGCATAGCCGCCGTGGCTGGCGCCGGCGTCGATCAGGAAACTGCGCAGCGGCTTGGGCGGCAATCGCCCGAAGTCGGTGTAGTGCAGCACCGCGCCATGCTCGTTGAGGGCCACGATGTTGCCGTACGGAAGCTCGCTGGCCTCCTGTCCGGCGGCCTGGCAATAGGCCAGGTGGATGCCGAACTCGCTGGCGCCGGCGCGGAAGGCGCGCTCGGCGGCGAGGTGGCCACGCACGCCGCGGCGGGTGGCCTCGCGCATCATCGCGATTTCGTACGGTGTCTTGAACGCGCGGTGGTACTCGAGGTAGTCCACGACCGCCGGCGGATTGTTGGGGGCGAACGCGCCGTACTTGCCCAGCGCGCTCTGCGCCTCGCCGAGGATCGCGCAGCGGGCGGCGTTTTTCGGCAGGTGCTGCTGCGCCTCGACGGGCTCGCGGATCACCACCACGTCGAAGTGTTCGAGCCAGTATCCGTTCGGGGCTTCGGGCACCACGTGCCAGTAGTCGTGCGGCTGCAGGTAGACCAGGCGCGGCCTTTCGCCGGGCGTGTGCACCAGCCAGCTGCCGGGGTTGCGGGTCAGCGGCAGCCAGGCCTTGAACTGCGGGTTGACGGCGTAGGGATAGTCGCGATCGTCGAACAGCTGGTAGTGCAGGGTGCCGCTGGGGACGACCAGGTGCTCCAGCCCGGCGCGCTCGAGGGCGGCGTCGGCGCGGGATTTCATTACATTCAGATGCTCGGCATATAGGATTGCAGCTTCTGCATTCATCGGCGGGGCACGATGGAAGGGTCCGGGCATTCTGCCCCAACCGCGACACCGCTGCAGGCCGAGGAAGCGGCGGCGAAGTCGCTCCTCCTCGGCATGCCCGCGTGGTCCTTCGCGCTGCTCGGGCTGTTGGCCGGCTTGCTGGTGACCGGCGCCGTCGTGCTGCTCCAGCGCGGCAACCTGCAGGCGGAGGCGCGGCTGCAGGATTCGCAGGTTGCCCGGCGCAGCGTGGCGCAGGTGGAGCGCCAGCTGGAAACCAGCGGACTGCTGCTGCGCTCGCTGCAATCCGCGTTCATGGTCGACGACCAGATCGACCCGCGGCAGTTCGCCGACATCCACGACAACCTGCGCGCGCAGCAGGTGCTGCCGAGCCTGGTTGCCACGGTGTTCGCGCGTCGCGAGGATCCCGGGCAGCCCGGCGGCCGCCCGCGCTATCGCTACGAAAGCGTGGTTCCGCTGGCCGGCAATCGCAGCCTGGTGGGTTTCGACATGGCCGCGCAGCCGGCGAACCTGCGCGCCCTGCTGCGCGCCCGCGACAGCGACCAGCCGGTGATGTCCGGGGCGTTCCCGCTGCACCAGCCGGTCCGCGACCCGCGCGATGCGCTGGGCGTGGTCGTCCGGCTGCCGGCGTATCGGGCCGGGCCGCGTCCGCTGGACGTGGCGCAGCGGCGCGAGCGCGAGCTGGGGGCGCTGGGCATCAGCATGCGGGTCCGCCCGATGCTGCTGGCGGCGTTGCCTGGCGAAGCCCTGCGGCGCTATCGCGTGCGCGTGCTCGATACCACCGATGGCGCGAATGCGACGCTGTTCGATTCGGGCACGGGCGCTGTGCCCGACGCTCGCAGCTTCGGCGGCGACGTCGCGTTCGGAGAACGCCACTGGCAGGTCCTGCTGCAGCCGCTCGGACGCGGCTACGATGCGGATCTGCTGTGGTTGATGGGCGTGACCGGGACGATCGCCAGCATGCTGCTGGCGCTGTTGCTGTGGTCGGTCGCCACCATGCGCAGGCGCGCGGTGACCCTGGGGCGCCAGCTCGCCGAGCGCTATCGCGAAAGCGAGGAGCGCTTCCGGACCCTCAATGACCTGCTGCCGGCGCTGGTGCTGATGGCGCGGGCCGACGACGGCTGCATCGTGTACGCCAACGAGGCGGCATCGGTGCGTCTGGGCGAGGACGTGGCCGCAGGCGAGACCACGCTGATGGCGCTGTTCGAGGATCCGGCGCTGAAGGACGCGCTGTCCGCCTCCGCAGGCGGCGTGCAGTGGAACAACGTCGACGCGACGCTCAATACCCTGGGCGGCGACCGGTTCTGGGCCTCGACCTCGATCAGCCAGGTGCAGCTCGGCGGACTCGACAGGCTGCTGGTGGTGGCCAGCGATACCTCGGAGCAGCGGCAGCTCACCGAATTGCTGAGCTACCAGGCCACGCATGACGCGCTGACGGGCCTGTGCAACCGCCGCGAGTTCGAGCGCAGCGTGCGCCGGACGCTGCAGGCGGTCGCCCGCGGCGACGCGCCGGCTGCGCTGCTGTACATCGACCTCGACCAGTTCAAGCTCATCAACGACACGTCCGGCCATCTCGCCGGCGACCAGCTGCTGGGGCAACTGGCGCTGACGATGGCCGAGCACCTGCGCAGCGAGGACCTCCTGGCGCGACTGGGTGGGGACGAGTTCGGCGTGCTCGCCCAGGGCGTTTCCGTCGAACAGGCGCAGGCGTTGGCCGAGCGCCTGCGCACGCGCGTCGAGGGACTGGTCTTCGTCTGGGAGCAGCGCTCGTACACGATCAGCGCGAGCATCGGCATGGTCATGATCGACCGCGCCGGCATGAGTCTCGAGGACGTTTTCGCGCACGCCGATGCGGCCTGCTACATGGCCAAGGACCATGGCCGCAACCGGATCCACCTGTATTCCGCGCACGACGACGAAGCGGTGCAGCGCCGCGGCGAGATGGAGTGGGCCAATCGCCTGCGCTGGGTGGTGGACGAGGGCCGGCTGCTGCTCGACTACCAGGAGATCCTGCCGCTGCAGGGCCAGCCGGCGGAGGGCCCCTACATCGAGCTGCTGGTCCGTCTGCGCGACGAGGAGGGCCGGGTCGTGCCGCCGGGGGCTTTCCTGCCGGCAGCGGAGCGCTACGGGATGATGCCCTCGCTGGATCGCTGGGTGATCGGCGAGGCGATCGCGAACTTCGACCGCCTCCATGCCAGCGGGCGGGCGCCGGGACGCTGCGCGCTCAACCTGGCCGCGTCCACGCTCGAGGACGAAGGCCTGGCCGATTACGTGATCGACCTGATCGCCCGGCATGGCGTGGCGCCGTCACGGCTGTGCTTCGAGATCACCGAAACCGAGGCGGTGCGCAACCTGCTGCGTGCGGTGCGGGTGATGGAACGCCTGCGCGCGGTCGGTTGCCAGGTTGCGCTCGACGACTTCGGCGCCGGCATGTCCTCGTTCGGCTATCTCAAGAACCTGCCGGTTGACGTGATCAAGATCGACGGCAGCTTCATCCGCGAACTCGGAAGCGATCCGATGAGCCGTTCGATCGTCGACGTCATCACCGAGATCGGCCACCAGCGCGGGCTCGATGTCGTGGCCGAATGGGTGGCCGACACCGCGATGGTCGAACTGCTGCGTGAACTGGGCGTCGATTACGCGCAGGGTTTCGCGCTGCACCGGCCCGAGCGCGTGCTCTATCAGCGCGGCTGACGGATCGGACTCCTTCCGGACGCGAAGAAAAGTTCGCTACGGCTACGCAGCGCATCGATCGATCGGTTCCGCCGTAATCGCCCCCAGCACGCGGCCTGGCGAGGAGCACCCCTACTCGTAGTGGCTGCCGGGCGCTTCGATCCACTTCTGCAGGAGCGTTCGGTGCGCCGGCGCCACCGCGATGAAGCGGAAGCCGATCCAGGCCTGGCCTGGCGCGCTCGCACGGTCCATCCACAGCAGGTGCGCACCCACTTCCACAGTCGCCGGCGAGCCCTTGCCACCGGGAAGCGCGAACTGCAGCTGGTAGAGCGCATCGTCGACCAGGGATTCGCTCGCGATCAGCAGCAGGCCGCTTTCGGACAGGTTGCCGATGTGGCCGACCACGCGTTCGGTCATCGCGTCGGTGACCAGAATCGTGTCGGCGGCCTTGCGGCGGCGCGCGCGGCGGAATTCGTTGATCATTTCGGCTCCAGCAGCGCGGGTTCTTCGCCACGGCCGGCGAAGCTGCGCAGCGCGCTGACCGCTGCCTGCCAGGCGCGGTCGACCAGGCGTCCGCGTTCGGCGGTGACGATCCGCGCCTGCCCGGCGGCGATCATGCGCCCCAGGCTGTCGAGCGAATGTTCGCCGATGCGCTGGCCGCGCTGGTTGACGAACAGCGCGTTGTCGGTGACCGGGCTGAACCACGACAGGCGCCGGCGCACGAAGTCGCCCTGCTGGTTGACCACGAACTCGATCCAGGTGCCGAACGGCATCACCCGCAGCTGTTCGTAGCGGGCCTGCTCCTCCGGGGTGCGCGGCGGCAGCTTGGGGCGCCTGGCCTTCGCCGGGTCCTCGCCCAGCCGCGCGCGCGCCTTGAGCTTGACGGCAAGCTCGGTGCGCGAAGCAGGGTCGTCCTGTCCTTCCGGCACGCGCTGGGTCAGGCGCTGCGCGATCACCCCGGCCTCGTCGGCGTGGTAGCCGACCTGGCCGAGCGCCTTGGCGACGTGCGCGGTCAGCGCGGGATCGACGACGGCATCGTCGCTGCAGCAGGCGAGGACGATCTTCTGGGTGGCCTCCATCTGCCGGCGCCACTCGTCCGAACCTTCGCCCTGGCGCAGCAATGTCAGCGTGAGCACGTCCGCCCAGGCCTGGTGGAGCAGGGCGCGGACGAACTTGGCCAGGCGGCGGTCACCCACGATCGCGTCGAGTGTCTCGGTTGCCCGCACCTTGGCGACCTCGAGCTTCTCCTTGCCGCGCGCTGCCTCGACGTGGCGGCGCTCGAGCAACTCGGCCTTGCGCACCTGCTCCTGCAGGTGCGTTTCGAGCTTGGTGTTGCTGGCGTCGAAGACGGCGTCGTCGCCGTCGTAATTCTCGACGACGTGGGTCACGGCCTGCTGCAGCGGCAGCAGCATCTGCGGGTCGTAGTCGTCCTTGTCCAGCCATCGGGCCGCGGATTCGGCGACGGTGTTGAGCAGCCGCCGCGCCGGATGCTGGCCGCGCACGAAGAACGCGCGGTCCTGCAGGGCGACGCGCAGCAACGGCAGCTGCAGTCGGCGGATCAGCGCGGCGGCCGGCGCGTCGGCGCGCACCTCCTCCTCGATCTGCCCGTACAGCATCGACAGCAGTTCGAAGGTGTCGTTGTCGCGCTGCGACAGCGTCGCGCCCTTGCCGTGCTGCTGCCGTGCCTGTGCCAGCAAGGTCTGCTTGACGTCCTGCAGGCTGCGCGAGTTGCCGGCGGCCGCGGGCGGTTGCGCCTGCAGGGCGCCCAGCGCGCTGAACACGTCGCGCGTGCTCAATTCGTCGCGCGGACCGCCCGATTGGCGCGGGCGCAGCTTGCCGATGAGGGCGCGCCGCCCGGCCATGAGCTTCTGCAGCGTGGCCAGCGACGCCTGTTCGTCGGCGCCGTCGTCCGGGCCGTCCCAGGCTTCGCCCATCCAGGCCGTGTGCGGACGCGACTGGCTGGACGGCGAGCGCTTGCCCGGGCGGCCGGCGGCGGGAGCGGGCGCCGGCCGCGCGCCCGCGCCGGCTTGCCCGTTGGCGGATGCGTCCGAGGGCGCGTCGGCAGCGGCATCGCCGCCATCGCGCGACGCTTCGGCGCCGGCTGGCGTCGCGCCTCCGTGGCCAGCTTCGACCCGGGCTGCGGAGCCGGGGGCGCCCGCAGCCGCTGCCGCCTGTTCTCCCTGCGGCGTGGCCCGTGCGCGCACCGGCACGAACGTCAGGCCGGGCAGCACGCCCTCCGCGTCCATCGCATCGTCGAGCTTCTCGAGGATGCGCGCGTAGCCCGACATCACCTGGCGGTCGAAAATCCGGTACAGCAGCAGGCGCGCCTCGTAGGGCACCTGGAGCGTCTGGCTGGCGTCGCGCATCGCGCGACACAGCGCGCGCGGTCCCAGCGGGATGCGCTCGGCGTCGAAGGCCGGGCTGCCGGCGAGCACGCCGAAACGCTGGCCCAGCAGGTGCAGCGGCAGCGCGGCGCGCGATTCCTGGCGGGTGGCGACTTCGCGCAGCACCGCGCCTTCGTCCATGACCTCATCCTCGACCAGGCTGAGGTTGTGGAACTGCACCGGCGTACTCGCCGCCGGGCTGTCATCGGTCGAACGCGCGCTGCGTATGCCCGCGACCCCGGCTTCCAGCTCGAGCATGAAACGCGGGATGAGGTCTGCGCGATTCATGCGCAGGGTGCGCAGGGTCTGCATGTAGCCCGACTCGACGCCGGGGCTGCGCGCCAGGTCGGCGAGGCGGAACAGCTCCTGCTCGAATTCCTTGAGCATCGTGCCCAGGCTGGTGTCCAGTTCGACCGAGACCAGCCCAAGCGCGTGTTCCAGGGCCTTGCGCACGCGACGCGGCAAGCCGGCGGCTGCCAGCGTGCGCGGCGTGGCATCGTTCGATGGCGTCGAAATGGGCATGGATCCGATTGTGCTCCCCGTTGCGCTTCTTATCACGCCGGAGGTGGAGAGGGCCAGCGTACGGATGGCGTACGCCCCTTCGGCCAACGTCCGCGCCGAAGGCCTGTACGACCGGGTATGGCGTTCACCCGTCCAGGAACAGCGCGATCACGTCGTTGCCGAAGCGGCGGCCGAGCGGCGTCGGCAACACGCGGTCGCCGTCGACGTGCAGCCAGTCGCGGGCCCGGGCTTGCGCCAGCGGGGCCGCGATCGCCGCGCGGGGCAGGCCGGTGCGGGCCTCGAACTGCGACAGGCCGAACCCCTCCACCAGGCGCAGCGCATTGAGCATGTACTCGAACGGCCGGCGCGCCGGCGCGATGTCCTCGTCGCCGCCGATCGCCTGCGCCGTGCCCGCGGTGGCGAGATAGGCCGTCGGATGCTTGTGTTTCCAGCGCCGCCGGATCGCCTGTTCCGAACCCAGGGTGAGCTTGCCGTGGGCGCCGGCGCCGATGCCGAGGTAGTCACCGAAGCGCCAGTAGTTGAGGTTGTGCGCGCATTGCCGATCGGGACGGGAATAGGCGCTGACTTCGTACTGCGCGTAGCCGGCGTCGGCGAGCATCTGCTGGCAGCGTTCCTGCATGTCCCACGCGCTGTCCTCGTCGGGAACGTCGCGCGGCGGCCGGGCGGCGAACACCGTGTTCGGTTCCAGCGTGAGCTGGTAGTGGGAGACATGCGCCGGCTGCAGCGCCAGGGCGCGTTCGATGTCGTGCTCGGCCATCGCCAGGGTCTGGCCGGGCAGCGCATACATCAGGTCGAGGTTGAAATTGTCGAAGCCCGCGTCGCGGGCCAGCCGCACCGCGGCCTCGGCCTCGGCGCTGTCGTGGATCCGGCCCAGGCGCTGGAGCACCGCGTCGTCGAAGGTCTGCACGCCAAAGCTCAGCCGGTTCACGCCGGTGGCGCGGTAGTGCTCGAAACGGCCGTGTTCGGCCGTGCCGGGATTGGTTTCCAGCGTGATCTCCAGCCCGGGCGCGAAGCGCAGGCGCGCGCTGGCGCCCTGCAGGAACGCGTCGATCGCTGCGGGCGGGAACAGGCTTGGCGTCCCGCCGCCGAAGAACACGCTGTGCACGGTACGGCCCCAGGCCAGCGGCAGGTCGAAGTCCAGGTCCGCCAGCAGCGCCTCGACGTATTGCGTGAACGGCGGCGTGCCGCCGGCGCCGCGGAATTCGTGCGAGTTGAAGTCGCAGTACGGGCATTTGCGCACGCACCAGGGCAGGTGGACGTACAGCGACAGCGGCGGCGGGGTGAGCATGGCAGGCATTGTAGGTTCGACGTGGGGACGGCCGGCGGAACGCTTCGGCGAAGCAGTTCCGCCGCTGCCGTCCAGCTCCCTCTCCTGCGATCGAGGGGAGGTTCACCGGGGCGTCGTTGCAAGCGCGGCGCGAGCATCCTGGAAGGCCGGACGCCCCGGGCGTGGGCGAAGCTCGGACCGAAGCCACTCCTACAAGCGCGGCAGCATGTCGCGCAGCGCCGCCAGCGCGAGGCCGCGGTGGCTGAGGCGGTTCTTCAGCGCCGAATCGATTTCTGCCGCCGACCGCCCGCGCTCGGGGTCGAGGAACACCGGGTCGTAGCCGAACCCCCCCGTGCCGCGCCGCGCCCGCAGGATGCGGCCGTGCCAGCTGCCCTGGGCGATCAGCGGTTCGGGATCTTCGGCATGACGCAGCAGCACGATGGTGGCGTGGAAATGTGCGCTGCGCAGTTCGTCGGGAACCCCGTGCAGCGCATCGAGCAGCTTGTCGATGTTGGCCTGTGCGTCGCCGTGGCCGCCGGCATAGCGCGCCGAATACAGGCCGGGCGCGCCGCCAAGCGCGTCGACGCACAGTCCCGAGTCGTCGGCCAGCGCCGGCAGTCCGGTGAGGCGCGCGGCGTGGCGCGCCTTGAGCAGCGCGTTCTCGACGAAAGTCAGGCCGGTTTCCTCGATGTCCTCGACCCCGAGTTCGCCCTGCGCGATGCCCTCGATCCCGCTGTCGCCGAGCAGGTCGGTGAATTCCGCCAGCTTGCCGCGGTTGCCGCTGGCGACGACCAGCCTCACCGGCGCATTTCCAGCAGGTCCCAGCGGTTGCCGTACAGGTCCTCGAACACGGCGACGGTTCCGTAATCCTCGTGCCTGGGCGACTCGACGAAGCGCACGCCGCGCGCGCGCATTGCCGCGTGGTCGCGCGCGAAGTCATCGGTCTCGAGGAAGAAGCCGACCCGGCCGCCGGTCTGGTCGCCGACGCGCGTGCGCTGGTGGTCGTCGCCGGCGCGCGCGAGCAGCAGCGCCGCGCCTGCGCCGCGCGGCGCGACCCGCACCCAGCGCTTGCCGCCGCCGCGCGGCGCGTCCTCCAGCAGCTTGAAGCCGAGCGTGCCGGTGAACCAGGCGATGGCCTCGTCGTAGTCGGCGACGACGAGCGCGACGGTGGCGATGGACTGCGTCATGTGCGGGACGCGATGCGGCTAGCGCGCGAGCGCCTCGCGCTGCGCGGCGAGCAGCTCGCCGATGCCGCGTTCGGCCAGGCCGAGCAGGGCGTCGAGCTCGTCGCGGCGGAAAGCGTGGCCTTCGGCGGTGCCCTGCAGTTCGATGAAGCCACCACCGTCGTTCATCACCACGTTCATGTCGGTATCGCAGTCGCTGTCCTCGGCGTAGTCGAGGTCGAGCACCGGCACGCCGCGATAGACGCCGACCGACACCGCGGCCACGGCGCCGAAGATCGGATCGCGCGCGATGTCCTTGCGCGACTGCAGCCAGCGCACGGCGTCGACCAGCGCCACGTAGGCGCCGGTGATCGCCGCGGTGCGGGTGCCGCCGTCGGCCTGCAGCACGTCGCAGTCCAGGGTGATGGTGCGTTCGCCCAGCGCGCGGCGGTCGACGCAGGCGCGCAGCGTGCGGCCGATCAGGCGCTGGATTTCCAGCGTGCGGCCGCCCTGCTTGCCGCGCGCGGCTTCGCGGTCGTTGCGGGTGTTGGTCGAGCGCGGCAGCATGCCGTACTCGGCCGTGACCCAGCCTTCGCCCTTGCCGCGCAGGAAGCCCGGGACGCGATTTTCGACGCTGGCCGTGCACAGCACGCGGGTGTCGCCGAAGCTCACCAGTACCGAGCCTTCGGCGTGGCGGGTGAACGCGCGTTCGATGCGCACCTCGCGCAGCTGGTCGGGCGCGCGGCCGCTGGGACGGGTCATGGAGGTCATCGGAAGCGCCGAAACGGGGCGCGTGAGTCTAACAGGCGCGGTCGGAATCGGAGCCGGAATCGGGGCCGTCCGGGCGGCCCGCGCTGTCGCAATGGCATACTTCCCGCCCGTACCAAGCCGCGAGCCGCAATCCGCATGATCCGCAGCATGACCGCCTTCGCCGCCGGCGAACGCAGCACCGAATGGGGCACGCTGGGCTGCGAGATGCGCGCGGTCAACCATCGCTTCCTCGAACTGGGCGTGCGCCTGCCCGACGAGCTGCGTCTGCTCGAGCCTGCCCTGCGCGAACGCGTTTCGGCGCGGGTGTCGCGCGGCAAGGTCGATCTCACGCTGCGCCTGCGCGCGGGCGAAGGCGGCGGCACGCTGCAGGTCAACGATGCGCTGCTGCAGCAACTGGGCGACTTGGCCCATGGCCTCGACGCACGCTTCCCGGCGCTGCGCACCCAGTTCACCGACCTGCTGCAGTTCCCCGGCGTGCTGCAGTCGAAGGCTGGAGACCCCGCCGCGCTGCACGCCGAAGCGATGGCGTTGCTGGACGAGGTGCTCGACGAGTTCATCGCCGCGCGCGCGCGCGAGGGCGGCAAGCTTGTCGCCGCGATCCTCGAACGGGTCGACGGCATCGCCGCCCAGGCCGCGCAGGTGCGCGAATTGATCCCGCTGATCCGTGCCGGCCAGCGCGCCAAGCTTGACGCACGCATCGCCGACCTCGCACAGCCCGCGGACCCGGGGCGCGTCGAGCAGGAGTTGGTGATGTGGCTGCAGAAGCTCGACGTCGACGAGGAGCTCGATCGGCTCGACAGCCACGTCGTCGAAATCCGCCGCATCTTCACCCAGGACCAGCCGGTCGGCCGCCGCCTCGATTTCCTGCTGCAGGAATTCAATCGCGAGGCCAACACCCTGGGTTCCAAGTCGGTCGACGCGCGCACCAGCAACATCGCGGTGGAGTTGAAGGTGCTGATCGACCAGATCCGCGAGCAGGTGCAGAACATTGAATAGCCGGGATCCGGGCTTCGCAATCGGCAGGGGAAGCTGGCCGGGCGCCGGGCGCCTGTCCTGTCATCCGGAGGCGGCCGCGTGACTTCCCGAATCCCCGACCCCGCAGCCGCGGCGCCCATGCGCGGCACCCTGTTCATCGTCGCGGCGCCGTCGGGCGCCGGCAAATCCAGCATCGTCAACGCCTGCCTGGCGCGCGACCCCAACATCTGCCTGTCGATTTCCTACACCTCGCGCGCTCCGCGTCCGGGCGAGCACCACGCCGAGCACTACAACTTCGTCGGCCGCGACGAATTCCAGCGCATGATCGAGGCCGGCGATTTCTTCGAGTACGCGCTGGTGCACGGCGACTGGAAGGGCACCGCGAAGCGGGCGGTGGAGGCGCGCATGGCGGAAGGCCGCGACGTGCTGCTGGAAATCGACTGGCAGGGCGCGCGCCAGGTGCGCGAACAGATGCCCGGTGCGGTCAGCGTGTTCATCCTGCCGCCGTCGCGCGAGGCACTCGACCACCGCATGCGCAAGCGCGGACAGGACAGCGAAGAGGTCATGGCGCGGCGCCTGGCGGCCGCGCGCGAAGAGATGTCGCATTTCGAGGAATTCGACTACGTCATCGTCAACGAGCATTTCGAGACCGCGGTTGATGAGATGTGCGCGATCTTCGCCGCCAGCCGGCTGCGGCGCGAAGCGCAGGCCAAGCGCCACGCGGCGCTGATTGCCGCGCTGCTGGCGGGCGAATAGTCGCTGGCTTGTGCCGCAGTGGCGCCTCGGCGGCGGCTTCTGCAGCGGGAGCGACCGCAAGGCTCGCTGCTGAAGCCGCTCGTGCGGGCCGGCAGCCTTTCCACATCCCGGAAAGTGCTTGCAAGTGATTGATTTTCCGAAGCAACGCTTGTATCGACCGGGACCATCCCGTAAACTCCGCGTCCCCCTGTCTAGAGAAGCGACGGCCCGACCGGCCGCCGGGAGAGTTATGGCCCGCATTACCGTGGAAGATTGCCTGGAAGTGGTCGACAACCGTTTCGAGCTCGTGATGATGGCCGCCAAGCGCGCGCGCCAACTCGCCAACGGCGTCGAGGCTCAGATCGACAATTCCGAGAACGACGACAAGCCGACCGTGCTGGCCCTGCGCGAGATCGCTGCCCGCCGCATCGACCAGCCGTACATCGACGCCGTCGACAAGGCCGAGCGCGAGCGCAAGGAGCGCGAGGCGCTGGAATGGGCCGCCGCCGAAGTGGTCGCCGACGAAGACATGTCCAAGGGCGACGATCTGTAAGAGACCGGAATCGGGAAGCGGAAACCGGTGATCGCAGAGGCGATGCCACCGATTCATCCCTCCCTCCGACTCGCATGATCATGGCGGCCCCGCGAGAGCGGGGCCGTTGCCGTTTGGACGCCTGAACGGGCGCAGACGTGGTGCGATGACACTGCCTTGCGGTTCCGGTTTCCGACTCCCGATTCCCCATCCCCGCCGTTTGGCCTTAGGCTCGCACCATGACCTCTGCCGAGCCCGCCCAACTCGCGCATGCCGCGCCGGCCCAGGACGCGGTTCCCGACTACGTCCTGGATCTGGAGAGCGCGACCGGCTACCTGTCGTCCGAGCAGAAGGCGCTGCTGCGCCGCGCCTGGGCGGTGGGCGCGGCGGCGCATGCGGGGCAGCTGCGCAAGTCCGGCGAACCCTACATCACCCACCCGGTGGCGGTGGCGCGGGTGCTGGCCGAGCAGAACGTGGACGTCGAGACCCTGGTCGCGGCGATCCTGCACGACACCATCGAGGACACGCCGCTCGACCACGCGCAGCTGGCGGCCGAGTTCGGCGAGACCGTGGCCGAACTGGTCGACGGCGTCACCAAGCTCGACAAGCTCAAGTTCCAGGACCGCCAGGAAGCCGCTGCGGAAAGCTTCCGCAAGATGCTGCTGGCGATGGCGCGCGACCTGCGCGTGATCCTGATCAAGCTCGCCGACCGCCTGCACAACATGCGCACCCTGGGCGCGCAGACGGCCGAAGCCCGCGAGCGCATCGCCCGCGAGACGCTGGAGATCTACGCCCCGATCGCCCAGCGCCTGGGCATGAACCTGATCAAGGCCGAACTGCAGGACCTCGGCTTCCGCGCGCTGCACCCGATCCGCCACGCGGTGCTGGAAAAGCGCATCCGCGCGCAGCCACTGCTGCGGCGCGAGGCGCTGGCCAGGATCGAAGCGCAGCTGGCGCAGAAGCTCGCCAACGAAGGCCTGCAGCATCGGCTGGTAGGACGGGTGAAGTCGCCCTGGAGCATCTACAACAAGATGCAGGCCGAGGGAAAGACCTTCACCCAGGTGATGGACGTGTTCGGCTTCCGCGTGATCGTCGGCACGGTCGCCGACTGCTACCACGCGCTGGGCGTGGTGCATTCGGTCTACAAGCCGCTGGATGGACGCTTCCGCGATTTCATCGCGATCCCCAAGGCCAACGGCTACCAGTCGCTGCATACGGTGCTGTTCGGCCCCTACGGCTCGCCGATCGAGGTGCAGATCCGCACCCAGGAGATGGACCTGATCGCCGAGCGCGGCATCGCCGCGCACTGGACCTACAAGCACGGCGGCGAAGCGCCCAACAGCGCCCAGGTGCGCGCGCATTCGTGGATCAGCAGCCTGCTTGAGTCGCAGCGCGGCACCGGCTCGTCGCTGGAGTTCCTGGAAAACGTCAAGGTCGACCTGTTCCCGGACGAGGTCTACCTGTTCACGCCCAACGGCGACATCCTCGCGCTGCCGCGCAACGCCACCGCGCTCGATTTCGCCTACGCGGTACATACCGACGTGGGCAACCAGGCCGTGGCCGCGCGCGTGGACAAGAAGCTGGTGCCGCTGCGCACCAAGCTGGCGAGCGGGCAGAAGGTGGAGATCGTGACCGCGAAATCCTCGATGCCCAAGCCGCAGTGGCTGGAATTCGTGGTCACCGGCAAGGCGCGCACCGCGATCCGCCACCAGCTCAAGCACCTCGAACACGAGGATGCGGTGCAGCTCGGCCACCGGATGCTCGACCGCGCGCTCGAGGAAAGGGGCAGCTCGCTCGAACGCCTGCCGGTCGCGCGGCTGGAGGCCTACCTGGCCGAGCTGCGCTATCCGCGGCTGGAGGAACTGCTGGCCGACATCGCGCTGGGCAACCGCATGCCGACGCAGGTGGCGCAGTCGCTGACCCGCGACGAAGACGGCACGCTCGATCTGCTCGACACCGCCGCCATGCCCCGCAGCGGCGACCGGATCCTGATCACCGGCCACGAGCGCGGCATCATCACCTTCGCCTCGTGCTGCATGCCAATCCCCGGCGACGAGATCATGGGGTACCACACCACCGGCCGCGGCATCATGGTGCACCGGATGGAATGCCCGAACGTCGCCGACTACCGCAAGTCGCCGGAGCGCTGGGTCGCCATTGGCTGGGACCGCGACGTCAGCGGTGATTTCAGCGCGGCGCTGCGGGTGGAAGTGGAGAACAGCCCCGGCGTGCTGGCGCAGGTGGCCGCCGCGATCGCCGAGGCGCACTCCAACATCGACGGCGTCGAATACCTCGAACGCGACACCAACATCGCCGCGATCCGCTTCTCGATCGAGGTCAAGAGCCGCAAGCACCTGGCCGACGTCATCCGCCGCACCCGCCGCCTGCAGGTGGTGCACGGCGTACAGAGGCTCTGAGGCGGCGCGATGCGTGTTGCGCGGACGGCTGGCGTGGCCGCATGCCCGCGTCATTTGCCAGTCTTGCGGGGAGGCTGCTTCGTGGAATGAGGCACGGCCGTCCGCGTTGTGCGGGATGACAAACAAAACCCGAGGCTTCAAGCTTCGCGGTTCATTGTCCATCCCGGAGCCGCGATGTCTCGCCAGCCCATTCATTCCGACCAAGCTCCCGCCGCCATCGGCCCGTACTCGCAGGCGGTCCGCGCGGGCAACACCATTTACCTGTCGGGGCAGACACCGATCGACCCGGCCACCGGCGCGCTGGTCGAGGGCGACATCCGCGCGCAGGCGCGGCGCGCGTTCGACAACCTCAAGGCGGTCTGCGAAGCCGCCGGCGGCTCGTTCGACGACATCGTCCGCGTCGGCCTGTACCTGACCGACCTGGGCCAGTTCGCCGAGGTGAACGCGGTGATGGCCGAATACTTTGCGCAGCCCTATCCGGCGCGTTCAACCATCGGCGTGGCGGCGTTGCCCAAGGATTCGGCGTTCGAGGTCGATGCGGTGATGGTGCTCGGCTGAGGTCTTGTCCGCGGGAGTGCTTCAAGTCCTGCATCCGGATCGCCGGACCGGACTGGGCTCGGAAGCACCGCGCTCGCGGCTGAAGCCGCTCCCGCAAGCCGTCAGGGCATCGTGCGCATCGCGCTGGGCGCTGCGCCGGTCCAGCGCCTGAAGGCACGCCGGAACTCGCGCGCGTCGCGGAATCCGACGATGGCGCCGACCTGGGCGATCGGCAGGTCGCTCTGGCGCAGCAGTTCACGCGCGCGCTCGCTGCGCACCTCGTCGTGGATCGCGCGAAAGCCGCTGCCGGCGGCGACCAGCTGCCGGCGCAGGGTGCGTTCGGTCAGGTGCAGCTCGGCGGCGATGTCGCCCAGCCCGGGGCCCTCGTGCAGGCGCGCGCGCAGCAGCTGGCGCACGGCGGCGACGATTTCGCCGCTCGCCGGCCCGCGCGGCATTTGCGCCCGGCACAGGGCGAGCGCTTGCTGGGCGCTGACCGGATTGTGCGCCGGCAGCCGCCGTGACATCCACGCCGGGTCCACCAGTTCGCGGTTGCGCGGCATCCCGAAGCGCACCTCGCATTCGAACAGCGCTTCGTACTCGCGCGCGTAGGCGGGCGCCGGATAGGTCAGCTCCAGCCGCAGCGGCCGGAACGACGGTCCGACCAGGCCTCGGCACAGCATCAGCGTGCTGGCGAACAGTTCCTCGCACAGGAACGGCAGGATCGCCTCGTCGGGCGCGCGCGGGCTGGCGACGAAGCATAGGGCGCGCGGATCGGACGCATCGAGCTCCAGGTCCATCAGGCTGCCGGAAACCGCCGAATACTGCAGCCCGATCGCCACCGCGTCGCCGAAGGTGCGCGCGGTCATCATCGCCAGACCGAGCAGGCCGAAGCTGCCGGTGGTCTGCTGCCGGCCCAGACGCAGGCCGATGTCGGGCTCGCACAGATCGTGTAGCGCGCGCTGCACCACCCGGCTGGCCTGGCGATAGGACACACGCACCGATGCATCATCCACCTGCGCGCGAGCCAGGCGCAGCCCGGTGAACCACCGCTCGCAGCCGATGCCCCGGTCCTCGGCCATCAGGCACAGTCCCGAGAGGATGTTGGTGGAGATGCTGGCGGCGGTCAGACGCGGGTCGACGGCGTCGCGATGCATGCGGTTCGTCCAGTTTGTCCGTTTTGACCCCCCCCAGTATGCCGCCAATGCCCTCCACCGGCACCGGTGGGAGCGTCGAGACTGTGGCGGGGAAGGCTGCCGTCGTGCGCGGCCGGGGAGGGATCGATGGGCAAGACGATGCTGTTCGCGCTGGCGGCCTGCGGGCTGCTGGCCGCTTGCGGGGGTGGCGGCGCCGACCCGGCCGCCCCGGCGGCGTCCGCCGACACCGGCTACCAGAAGACCCTGCAGCAACAGCTGCTGGATGCCAAACCGGGCGACGTCATCGAGATCCCGGCCGGCCGCTTCAGCTTCGACCGCAGCCTCAGCCTGCGCGTGGACGGGGTGACCATCCGCGGCGCCGGCATGGACAAGACCGTGCTGAGCTTCAAGGACCAGCGCAGCGGCGCCGAGGGCCTGATCGTCAACGCCAGCGGCTTCACCCTGGAGAACCTTGCGATCGAGGACAGCAAGGGCGACGGGCTGAAGGTCAACGAGGGCGAGGACATCGTCATCCGCGGGGTGCGCGTGGAGTGGACCAATGGGCCGGATACCGACAACGGCGCCTACGGCCTGTACCCGGTGCAGACCAGGAACGTGCTGATCGAGGATTCGGTGGTGATCGGCGCGTCCGATGCCGGCATCTACGTGGGTCAGTCGCAGAACGTCGTGGTGCGCCGCAACCGCGCCGAGCGCAACGTCGCCGGTATCGAGATCGAGAACTGCATCAATGCCGACGTCTACGACAACGTCGCAACCGAGAACACCGGCGGGATCCTGGTGTTCAACATGCCCGACCTGCCGCAGCCCGGCCACACCGCGCGCGTGTTCAAGAACCGCATCTTCAAGAACAACACCGACAACTTCGGGCGCAAGGGCACGGCGGTGGCGGCGGTGCCGGCCGGCTCGGGCGTGGTGATCATGTCCAACGACCAGGTCGAGATCTTCGACAACGAGATCGCCGACAACAAGTCCGCCAACGTGCTGATCGCCAGCCACTACTCGGCCGGCTACGACAGCAAGTACAAGCCATCGGCGAAGTTCGATCCCTACCCGGAGCAGATCTTCATCCACGACAACCGATTTTCCGGCGGCGGCGATTCGCCCGACGGCCTGGACCTGAAAGCGTTGAAGATGGCGATGTTCGGCCTCAACGGCCATTTTCCCGACGTGTTCTGGGACGGCTACGCCAACGCCAAGCGCGAAGGCGGACCGCAGATCTGCGTTCAGGGCGCATCCGGCGTGCTCAACGCCGACGCACCCAACAAGTTCAAGAATCCGACCTCGGACGCCAAGCCGTTCGACTGCAGGCTCGATCCGCTGCCAGCGGTGGAGCTGAAGCAGGCTTGAGGGGCATGGCCGAACTCCTCTTCCGCCGTCACCCCCGGGAAGGCGGCAAGCCGGTGACCTTGCGTTTGCCGGCGCGTGGCTGCGTCCGGTCAAAGCGAGCAAGGCGATGCCGCGGGATCTTCGCGGGAACGATCGCAAGGGGACTGCTGTTCGCGATGTTCCTGCTTCTGGCGGCCTGCGCCCGGCCGCCCGCGCCGGTCACCTTCCACGCCAATGGCTATCCGGAAAAGCTCAGCGCGTGGAACGTCGTCTATCGCGACGGCGACGCGCTGGCCCTGAACGACCGGGTGGTGCCGTTCGACCTCAACACGCCGTTGTTCAGCGACTACGCGCACAAGCTGCGCACCGTCTGGATGCCAGACGGCGCGAGCGCGCGCTACCAGCCGCGCGAAGCGCTCGATTTTCCGGTCGGCACCATCATCAGCAAGACATTCTTCTATCCCCTGGCCGAGGGCACGGATGCGGTCGCGCGCACCGGCGACACCGCGCGCGACCATGCCGGCGAAGGCCTCGACCTGCGCAACGTGCGCATGATCGAGACGCGGCTGATGGTGCATCGGGAGCAGGGCTGGGTGGCGATCCCGTACGTCTGGAACGAAGCGCAGACCGAGGCGACGCTCGCGCGCACCGGTGCCGAAGTGCCGCTGCAGCTGGTTGCGGCCGATGGGGAGCGCGAAGACTTCGTCTATGAAGTGCCGGACCAGAACCAGTGCGCCGGCTGCCATGCCAGCAACAACACCACGCGCGAGATCAAGCTGCTCGGTCCGAAGGCGCGGCACCTGAACAAGGATTACGCCTATGCCGATGGGCGCGAGAACCAGCTCGCGCACCTGCAGAAGATCGGCTACCTGCGCGGGGTCCCGGCCAGCGGCGTGCCGCGCAACGCCGACTGGCGCGACGCCGCGCACGCGAGCCTCGACGATCGCGCGCGCGCCTACCTCGACATCAACTGCGGCCACTGCCACAACGAACAGGGGCCCGCGGACACGTCGGGCCTGTGGCTGGACATCGGCGACCACCCGCCGCGCCACCTTGGCCTGTGCAAGCCAACGGTGGCGGCCGGGCAGGGTACCGGCGACCATCGGTTCGGCATCGTCCCCGGCAAGCCGGACGAGTCGATCCTGGTCTACCGCATGGCCAGCGACGATCCGGGGGTGCGGATGCCGGAGCTGGGCCGCGATACGGTCCACCGCGAAGGCGTCGAGCTGATCCGCGCGTGGATCGCGGCGATGGAAGGGGATTGCGGGCAGATCTGAGCCGGACGCGGCGGACGCCGCGCCCGCGAACGACACACACCATCACTTGCAGCACACACCTGGGGAAGGGAGAACACGATGTCGCCGAAGCAAGGAATCCTCTGTACCTGCCTGCGCCGCGCGCTGCTGGGCGCGTGCGCCCTGCCCCTCGCGGCGTTGGCGCAACAGCCTTCGCCGGCACCGGCCGCGGCGCCGCAGGCGCAATCGGCGACCGATCCCGCGCCGCGCGACGATGCCCTGACCCTCGACCGCATCGTGGTCACCGCGCAGAGTCGCGAACAGGAACTGCAGGATGTGCCGATCGCGCTGCAGGTGATCGATGCGCAGATCATCGACGACGTCGCCGCCGAGGACCTGGGCGACCTCGACAGCTTCGTGCCCGGGCTGGTGGTCAACAGCCAGCAGCCCACGCAGCCGAGCTTCGAGCTGCGCGGCATCAGCACCGACGACTTCGGCATCGGCACCGACCCCGCGGTGGGTATCTACGTCGACGGCGTCTACGCCGGGCGCGGTGGCGGCGTGCTGCTGCCGTTCACCGACGTCGAGCGCATCGAGGTGCTCAAGGGCCCGCAGGGCACGCTGTTCGGCCGCAACACCGCCGCCGGCGCGATCTCGATCATCACCCGCAAGCCCGGCAACGAGCAGGAGGCGCGGGCGAAACTGCGCCTGGGCAATTACGGCAAGCAGTACTTCGAGGCGATGTTCAACCAGCCGGTGGGCGAGGAATCGGCGTTCCGCATCAACGGGCTGTTCAACCACAGCGACGGCTGGATCCAGGACGCGGTGACCGGCGAGGACCTCAACCCGGAGAACAACTGGGCCACGCGCGCGGCGTTCCGCACCCGCTTCGGCGACAACACTACCGCCACGATCAGCTGGGACCATGAAAGCCTCGACCAGCGCGCGGTGGCGACCACCGGCATCGTCGCGCTGCCGCCGGCGCCCGGGATCCCGGGGCTGCCGGTCGACGAATCGGCCTATCTCGACCCGCGCGAAATCCCGACCGTCAGCGACGCCGTCGGCAGCAGCGAGTTCCGGCGCTTCGACGGCGTCACCCTGATCGTGGACCACGCCTTCGAATGGGGCGGGCTGACGTCCACCACCTCGTGGCGCGACTACGACTCGGCCAACGCCGCGGTCGACGAGGACGGCACCAATCGCCGCGACCTGTACGTGGACTCGACCAACACCGAGAGCAACACCAGCGCCTACCAGGAGTTCAAGTTCAGGGGCAGCAGCGACCGCATCGACTGGGTGGCGGGTGCGAGCTACTTCCAGGAAAGCGCCGACCAGACCAGCGAGGTCAACACCTATACCGATGCGGTCGACACGATCGTGCGCAACCTCGGCATGGGGCTGCCGCCGTTCGTCGATCCGCAGGGGCGTCTGTTCGGCTTCGTCAGCGACGTGGCCGCGGCCAACGGGATTCCGCTGAGCCTGATGGGACACCGCTGGAACGAGAAGTTCATCAACACCGGCGAGACCAAGGCCTACGCCGTGTTCGGCGACGTGATCTGGCACGCCACCGACCGCCTCAACCTGACCTTCGGCCTGCGCTGGACCCGCGATGAGAAGGACTTCAGCTGGCTCAACAACCCGCGCTCGGCGCCGACCCTCGACGCGACGCTGGCGCAGCTGGATGCGATCGGGCTGTTTGCCGCGCTCAACCAGATGGGGCTGCCGATCTCGCCCGAGACCTTCATGTTCGACATCGCCTTCATCGATCCGCCGGCGATGCTCAACAAGGGCGTGCTCAACAAGGCCTCCAACTCCTGGACCGACCTGAGCCCGCGCTTCGTCGTCGACTACCACTTCAACGACGAGACCATGGCCTACGCCTCGCTGGCCAAGGGTTACAAGGCCGGCGGCTTCAACTCGTTGCAGATCGGCAGCGATTTCGACAACGAGGACGTGTGGAACTTCGAGACCGGCATCAAGCAGGCGTTCCCGGACCTGCGGCTGTCGTACAACGCGTCGGCGTTCTACTACGTCTACGACAACCGGCAGGCGGTGCGGCTGGACATGACCACGTCGATCCCTCGCTACGTGGTGGACACCTCGGACCTGGAGGCCTACGGCCTGGATTTCGACACCCGCTGGCAGGTCACCGACGGTCTGGCGCTGGACTTCAACGCGTCGTACATCGATTCGACCTACAAGGAATACATCACGCCTGAAGGCATCGACGTCAGCGGCCAGGCCACCGGAATCCCGAAGTGGTCGGCGGCGGTGGGCCTGGACTACCTGTGGCGGATGAACGACGCCGGCGACCTGCGCTTCGCCCTGCGCCACGCCTATCGCGGCGCGACCCGCTGCAGCGACGAGTCGCAGTCGCAGGGCACTTGCGGCATCAGCGAGGCGCTCGACCTGGGCGAATCGCAGCAGCTGACCAACGCGCGATTCGCCTGGACCTCGCCGCGGGGCCACTGGACCTGGGCGGTGTACGGCCGGAACCTGTTCGACCACCAGTACATCAACTCGCTGGGCACCTACGGCAAGACGGTGCTCGGCACCGTCGGCGCGCGCGTCAGCGAGCCACGGACCTACGGCGTCGAAGTGGCGGTGAAGTTCTGACATCCCGGGCTGCGTGGTTTCCCGGTGCCGCGTGGCACCGGGATCGCGGCGCCCGCGCGACTCAATCGCGGCCCGGCGCCTGCGGCACGTACTCGGAGCCTTCCTCGCGGTCGCGGTACAGCGCCGCACGCACCAGCAGCATCAGCGTGATCGGGGTGGTCACGCTGAGGAACACCCCGATCAGGATCTCGTTGTAGATCGGCCGCCCGTGCAGCACCGAGAAGCAGGTGATCGAGCCGGCCAGCATGAAGAATGTGCCAAGCGTGGTGCCGAGCGTGGGCGCGTGCACGCGCTGGTAGAAGTTCTTCAGCCTCAGCAGGCCGAGCGAACCGACGAAGGCCAGCAGCGCACCCGACAGCACCAGCACCGCGACCACGATCGCCGCCCACGGCGGCAGGGCATCGAGGTGGCTCATTCGATCACCTCGCCGCGCATCAGGAACTTGGACAGCGCCATGGTGCTGGCGAATCCCAGCAGCGCGATGACCAGCCCGGCCTCGACGTAGAGCATGCTGCCGGTGCGGATGCCGATGGTGAGCAGCAGGATCATCGCGTTGACGTACAGCGCGTCGAGCGCCACCACGCGGTCCTGCGCGCGCGGCCCGCGCACCATGCGGACGATCGAAAAGCCCATGGCCAGCAGCAGCAGGACCTGGGCCAGCGTGATCGCGACGAACAGCAGCGCGTGGCTCATTGGAAGATCTCCAGCAGGGGACGCTCGTAGCGCTGCTGGATCATGCCGACCCAGGCACCTTCGTCGACCAGGTCGAGGACGTGGATCAGCAGCACGCTCGCGGTGGCGTCGTAGCTGACCCAGATCGTGCCGGGCGTGGAGGTGATGATGCAGGCGAGCACGGCCAGGCCGTGGTGGTCGGTGAGGGTCAGCGGGATGGCGACGAAGCCCGAACGCACTTCCCCGGCGCCGCGCAGGATCAGCCGGGCGACGGCCAGATTCGAGCGCACGATGTCGAACGCCACCCGCAGCAGCAGCCGCGCCGCGAGCGGGTAGTGGCGGATGCGCGCCTTGGGCGGACGCAACAGGCCGAACACCCGGGCCAGCGCGATGCCCAGTGCGATGCCGAGCACGACCATGCCCGGCGACAGGCTCTGGTTGAGCACCAGCCAGATCAGCGCCAGCAGCGCGGTCAGCAGCGGGTAGGGCAGCCAGCGACGGAAGCGGGTCATGGGCGCGCGCCTCCCGCCGGCAGCACGCCGTGGATGTAGTGCGCCGGATCGTGCAGCTGGCGCGCGGCATCGTGCAGGTAGTCGAGCGGCGCCTGCGGCAGCACGGTCAGCAGCAGGCACAGGCCCAGCAGCAGCACGATCGCGCTGACCTCGGTGACGCGCGCCTGCGGGAAGCGCCGGTCCGGGTCTGCCCAGAAGATGTGGATGCCGGCGCGGCACATCGCCACCACCGTGCAGAAGCCGGCCACGATCACCAGCGTGAACAGCGTCAGCGTGACGGTCCGCGGCGCCGCGTCCAGGGCGAGCGTGCCGAGCATCGGCGAAAGCATGGCGAACTTGGCGAGGAAGCCCGACAGCGGCGGCAGGCCCGCCAGCACCAGCGCGCACGCCAGGAAGCTCACCGCCAGCATCGCCACCGGGGCCGGGATCACCACGCGGCTCTCGTCCTCGTCCGCATACAGCGTCGCGCTGCGCGCATCGGCGTCCACCGGTTCGTAAGGCTCCAGCTGCAGCGCGTCATCGGCTTCTTCCTCGCCCTGCGGCGAGACCAGGCCGGCGACCAGGAAGAACGTGGCGATGCCCAGGGTGGAGACCACGAGGTAGGCCAGCGCGCCGGCGGTGACGGCAGGCTGCTGCAGCGCGATCGCGCCCAGCAGCGTTCCCGAGGAAATGATCACGTTGTAGCCGGCAAGCTTGCCCAGGTCGCGCGCGCCGAGCATGCCGATGATGCCGGCGACGATCGTCGCCACGCCGCCCCACAGCAGCCAGCCGCTGCCGAAGCCGGTGGACGCCGGCCCCGCGCCGTCGCCGAACAGCAGCAGGCTCAGCCGCAGCAGCACGTAGATGCCGACCTTGGTCATCAGCGCGAACATCGCGGCGACCGCGGGCGCCGACGCGGCGTAGGTGCGCGGCAGCCAGAAGCCCAGCGGCCACATCGCGGTCTTGACCAGGAAGGCCACGCCGAGGATCGCCGCGCCCGCATGCAGCAGCGAGCGCGTGTTCTCCGGCACGGTCGGGATCATTTCCGCCAGCGCCGCCATGTTCAGGGTGCCCGTGACGCCGAAGATCAGGCTCACGCCGAGCAGGAACAGCATCGATGCGGTCAGGTTGACCACGATGTAATGCAGGCCGGCGCTGACCCGTCGCGCGCCCGAGCCGTGCAGCGCAAGTCCGTACGACGCCGCCAGCAGCACCTCGAAGAACACGAACAGGTTGAACAGGTCGCCGGTCAGGAACGCGCCGTTGAGCCCCATCAGCAGGAACTGGAACAGCGGCTGGAAATAGTTGCCGCGGTGCTGCCAGCGCGCCAGCGCCGCCGGCAGCACCGCGAGCGCGACCACCGCGGTCAGCGTCACCATCAGCGCCGACAGCCGATCGACCACCAGGACGATGCCGAAGCGCGCCGGCCAGTCGCCGATGCGGTAGACCGAGGCCATCGCGCCATCGCCCTGCTGCGCGGCCAGCAGCAGCATCGCCGCCACCACCACCAGCCCCAGGCACGACGCCAGGCTCAATGCCAGCACCGTGCGCTGGCGGCGTTCGCCGGCGATCAGCTGGAGCGCCGCCACCAGCAGCGGCAGCACGATCGGGGCGATGGCCAGGTGCGGGCTCACGGCGTGCCGTCCCCGCCGTCGACGTGGTCATTGCCGGTCAACCCTCGCGAGGTCAGCAGTACCACCAGGAACAGCGCCGTGGTCGCGAAGCCGATCACGATCGCAGTCAGCACCAGCGCCTGCGGCAGAGGATCGGTGTACTGCTCGATCTTTCCCGCCACCTCGCGCAACACCGGATCGGCGCCAGTGCGCAGGCCGCCGATGGAGAAGATGAAAAGATTCACCGCGTAGGAGATCAGGGTCAGCCCGATGATCACCTGGAAGGTGCGGGGACGCAGCAGCAGCCACGTCCCGGACGCGACCAGCACCCCGATGGCGATTGCCAGCACCAGTTCCATCAGCCGAGGCCCTCCGCTTCGAGCGTGCCGTCCGCGGTCACGATGGTGCCGCCGCGCGGCCGCCGCAGCGACTGGTGCGCCAATGCCACCAGCATCAGCGTGGTGGCGCCGACCACCAGGCAGAACACGCCCAGGTCGAACAGCACCGCCGTGGCGAGCGGGATGCGCCCGAACAGCGGCAGTTCGGCGTACTGGAAGTGCGAGGTCAGGAATGGATGCCCGAACAGCAGCGAGCCCAGGCCGGTCCCCACCGCCAGCAGCAGGCCGGCGCCGATCCAGCGCACCGGCCGCACGCGCAGGTGGGTCTCGACCCAGCGCGCACCGCGCGCCATGTACAGCAGAATCAGCGCTACCGACACCGTGATGCCGGCGGCGAAGCCCCCGCCGGGCAGGTCGTGCCCGCGCAGGAACAGGTGAAGGCCGAACAGCAGGATCACCGGGAACATCAGTTGCACGATCAAGCCCGGGATCATCAGGTAGTCGGCCAGCGACTGGTCGATGACGCGGTCGGACCCGGCCAGGTCAGAGACCGAATTGTGGCGCTGCCGGCGCAGCGAGTTGATGCTTTCCGCCGCCGGACGGAAACGGCGCAGCAGCACGAACACCGTCAGCGCCACGATCGCCAGCACGCTGATCTCGCCCAGCGTGTCGAAGCCGCGGAAATCGACCAGGATCACGTTGACCACGTTGCGCCCGCCGCCTTCGAGATAGGCGCGCTCGAGGAAGAACCGCGAAATCGAATCCTCGACCGGGTGCATCATCGCCGCGTACGCGAGGCTGGCCACGCCGGCGCCCACGACCAGGGCGATCAGCGCGTCGCGCCAGCGTTTCAGGCGCGTGAGCGGGCCATCGGGTGACAGCCCCTGGATGCGCTTGGGCAGCCAGCGCAGGCCAAGCAGGATCAGGATTGTCGTCACCACTTCCACCAGCAGCTGGGTGGCGGCCAGATCGGGCGCCGACAACCACACGAAACTGATGCATGACACCAGCCCCGCGCCGCCGGTGAGCACCAGGGACGCGAGACGGTGGAACTTGGCCTGGGTGGCGGCGCCGATCGCGCACGCCACGCCGAGCAGCCATAGCAGCGCGAATGCCGGATCGATGCTGTCCCAGCGCGGCGACGGCGCGTCGAACGGCGCGGTGGTCGCCGCCAGGCTGCCGGCCAGCAGCGCCGCCAGCACGATCAGCAGCAACTGCGGCTGCAGACGCCTGCCGGGGAAGAAGCGCGCGAGCCAGCCCGGCACGTCCACCGTCAGGGCCGACAGCAAGCGTTCGAAGATCCGTTTGCCGCTGATCCGTCCGACCAGAGGCGCGGCCCCGCCGCGCCTGAAGCAGCCCAGCAGCGCCGCGTACAGCAGGCAGCCGGCGACGAAGGCGACGACGCTCATCTGCAGCGGCGTCGTCCAGCCGTGCCAGATCGCCAGGCTGTAGGTCGGCGTCTGCGCACCCAGCACCGACTGTGCGGCCGCTGCCAGCGACGGGCCGATCACCTGCGCCGGCAGGATCCCGACCAGCAAGCAGGCCAGCGCCAGCAGCCCGATCGGCACGCGCATCCAGCGCGGCGGCTCGTGCGGCTGGCGCGGCAACTGTGGCGGCACGGGACCGAAGAACACGCCGCGCACGAAGCGCAGCGAATAGGTCACGCCGAATGCGCTGGCCGCGATCGCCAGCACCAGCGGCACCACGTCGACCAGCACCCCGCGCTGCGCCGCCAGCGTTTCGGCGAAGAACATCTCCTTCGACAGGAAGCCGTTGAGCAGCGGCACGCCCGCCATCGCCGCGCCCGCGACGACTGCCAGCGCCGCGGTGATCGGCATGAAGCGCCGCAGGCCGCCCAGCCGGCGCAGCTCGCGCGTCCCGGCCTCGTGGTCCACCGCGCCGGCGGCCATGAACAGCGACGCCTTGAAGGTGGCGTGGTTGACGATGTGGAAGATCGCCGCGACCACGCCCAGCGTGCTGCCCAGGCCGAGCAGCATCGTGATCAGGCCCAGGTGGCTGATCGTGGAATACGCCAGCACGGCCTTGAGGTCCTGCTGGAACATCGCGGCGTACGCACCCAGCACCAGGGTAGCCAGACCGGCACAGGACACCATCCAGAACCATTCATCGGTGCCGGCCAGCACCGGCCAGAAGCGCACCAGCAGGAACACGCCTGCCTTCACCATCGTCGCCGAGTGCAGGTAGGCCGACACCGGCGTCGGCGCCGACATCGCATGTGGCAGCCAGAAGTGGAACGGGAACTGCGCGCTCTTGGTCAGTGCGCCCAGCAGCACCAGCACCAGCGCGGGCGTGTACAGCGCGTGCGCGCGCACCAGGTCGCCCGCCACCAGGATCGCGTCGAGGTCGTAGCTGCCGACGATGTGGCCGAGCAGCAGCACGCCCGCCAGCAGGCACAGCCCGCCGCCCGAGGTGACGATCAGCGCCATCCGCGCGCCATCGCGTGCCGAGGCGCCGTGGTACCAGTAGCCGATCAGCACGAAGGACAGCAGGCTGGTCAGTTCCCAGAAGAACACCAGCTGGATCACGTTGCCCGACATCACGATGCCGAGCATCGCGCCCATGAACACCAGCAGCAGGGCGAAGAACCGCGACAGCGGATCGTCCGCCGGCATGTAGTAACGGGCGTAGATGCCCACCAGCATGCCGATGCCGCAGATCAGCAGCATGAACAGCCAGCTGAAGCCGTCCACCCGCAGGGTGAAATCCAGGCCCAGCGAAGGCGCCCATGCGAACACGTGGCGCAGCGCGTCGCCGCCGGCAATGGCCGGATACAGCAGCGCGGTGAGCAGCAGGCAGGCCAAGGCGGTGGAGGTCATCAGCCATGCCGCCACGTTGCGGCCGCGGTCGCGCAACGCGAACACCACCAGGCTCGCCACGAAGGGCAGCCAGAGGATGGCGCTTGGCACGACGTGGTCAGGCATCAGGCATGGCTCTTGGAAGGGACGGGGATCACGGGCGACAACCGGCGATGGCCGGCACGCGCGCGGTCGCGCGGGCCGTCGTTCGTTATCGCGGTCTTTGGACAGGACTCGGTTGGCAGGGGCTCCGCGGTCGGGATGGGAAAGCGGCAGCGCCAGCGCAGTGGCGACTCCGCAGGATCCGGCGTGCCCCGGCAGGCGCTGTTGCGTGCGCGGAAATCGGCGGCCAGAGAGCGTGGATGGATCGTGCGACGCGGCTTGGCTGGCATTCGATTCTATACGGCGGCGGCCGCGAACTGGCGTCCATCCGGTGGTGGGCCGCCAGCCGAAGCCCACGCGCCGCGACGCGAGACAAGTCCCGACGCGCCGTTGCGGACAAGTCCCACGCGCGGGTGGGGATCGCCGGGGTTTTTGTTTGCATGCGATCCCGGCATCCTTGTGCAATGCCGGTTCCTGCTGCCGATGCCTCGCCTGATCCTGCCCACGCCCCCCTGACCTGCCTGCCGGGCGTCGGTCCGCGCGTGGCGGAGAAGCTGGCCGCATGCGGGATGACGACGCTGCAGGACCTGTGGCTGCAACTGCCGCGGCAATACGAGGACCGCACCCGGCTGAGTCCCATCCGCGCGCTGCAGGCGGGGATCGCGACCCAGGTCGAGGGCGTGGTCGAAGCGGTCGAGCGCGGCTTCCGCTATCGGCCGATGCTGCGCGTGGCGATCGGCGACGAGTCGAACGCCACCCTGGTGCTGCGCTTCTTCCATTTCCGCGCGGCGCAGGTCGCGCAGTTCGAGCCCGGTGCGCGCGTGCGCTGCTATGGCACGCCGCGGCTCGGACAGCATGGTCTGGAGATCGTGCATCCCAGCTACCGGGTCGTCGGCGATCACGAAGCCGGCGCGCTCGGCGATCGCCTGGACCCCGTCTATCCGGCGATCGAAGGCGTCGGGCCGGCCACGCTGCGCAAGCTGATCGGGCAGGCGCTCGATCGCCTGCCCGACGCGGCGACGCTCGAACTGCTGCCGCGCGAATGGCTCGCCGCAGGCGATTTGCCCGGGCTGCGCGAAGCGCTGCTGGCGATGCATCGCCCGCCGCAGGACGCCGACATCGCGGCGCTGATCGCCGGCACCCATCCGGCACAGCGCCGGCTGGCCCTGGAAGAGCTGCTTGCCCACCACCTGAGCCTGCGCCGCCAGCGCATCGCGCTGCAGGCGCATGCCGCGCCTGTGCTCCAGGGCGGCGCCTTGCCAGAGCGCCTGCGGGCGACGTTGCCCTTCGCGCTGACCGGCGCGCAGGACAGGGTGTTCGCGCAGATCCGCGCCGACCTGGGCAAGCCGGTGCCGATGCTGCGCCTGGTGCAGGGCGACGTGGGGTCGGGCAAGACCGTAGTCGCTGCGCTTGCTGCGATGCTCGCGGTGGAAGGCGGTCACCAGGTTGCGCTGATGGCGCCGACCGAGCTGCTCGCCGAACAGCACCTGGCCAACCTGCGCGCGTGGCTCGAGCCGCTGGGCGTGCGCATCGCCTGGCTCGCCGGCAAGGTGACCGGGCGCGCGCGCGCCACGACGCTGGCGGAGGTTGCCGATGGCCGGGCGCAGGTCGTGGTCGGCACGCACGCGCTGATGCAGGAGGGCGTCGCGTTCCGCGACCTCGCGCTGGCGATCGTCGACGAGCAGCACCGCTTCGGCGTGCACCAGCGCCTCGCCCTGCGCGACAAGGGCGGCGAGGGCGGCCGCGTGCCGCACCAGCTGGTGATGACCGCCACTCCGATCCCGCGCACGCTGGCGATGGCCGCGTACGCCGACCTGGACGTCTCGGCGATCGACGAACTGCCGCCGGGCCGCACGCCGGTGCAGACCGTGGTGCTCGGCGCGCAGCGGCGTCCGGAGCTGATCGAGCGCATTCGCGGCGCGTGCGCGGAAGGCCGCCAGGCGTACTGGGTCTGCACGCTCATCGACGAGTCCGACGAGATCGTCGCCCAAGCGGCGCAAAGCACGTTCGAACTGCTGTCCGCGGCGCTGCCGGAACTGCGGGTCGGCTTCGTGCACGGACGCATGAAGGCCGGCGAGAAGCAGTCGGCGATGCGCGCGTTCAAGGCCGGCGAGCTCGACCTGCTGGTGGCGACGACCGTGATCGAGGTCGGCGTCGACGTTCCCAACGCTTCGCTGATGATCGTCGAAAATGCCGAGCGCCTCGGCCTGGCGCAGTTGCACCAGCTGCGTGGCCGCGTCGGCCGTGGCAGCGCGGCATCGAGCTGCGTGCTGCTGTACCAGTCGCCGCTGTCGCAGATGGCGCGGCAGCGACTGGAGACGATGCGCGAAACCGGTGACGGCTTCGTCATCGCCGAAAAGGACCTGGAGCTGCGCGGCCCGGGCGAACTCCTCGGCACGCGGCAGACCGGGCTCGTCGCGTTCCGCGTCGCCGACCTGGCCCGCGATGCCGACCTGCTGCCGTTGGTGCACGAATTCGGCGAACGCCTGCAGCGCGAAGCGCCGGAAATCGCGGACAGGCTGGTCGAACGCTGGATCGGTGGCGCCGCGCGCTACGCCTCGGCTTAGACCTGCCAACACCATGCTTGCCATCAACGGGTCAGGCGAACTTTCGCCCCGCGCCCGGGGGTGCGACACTCACCCGCCGAGCAGAGCAACGATCAGATGACCGAACGGATTCCGCTGTTGATCGACACCGATCCCGGCGTCGACGATGCGCTTGCGCTTTTGATGGCCTTCGCCGACCCCCGCCACGACGTGGTCGGGCTCACCATCGCCGCCGGCAACGTCGGCCTGCGCCATACCGTCGCCAATGCGCTGAAGCTATGCGAAGTGGCCGGTCGCAGCGACATCCCCGTGTATGCCGGCTGCGAGGCGCCCCTGCTGTATCCCTCTCCCGACGCCGGCAACGTGCACGGCCAGGACGGCTTCGGCGACGTCGGCTACGAGGCCGCGATCCGGCAGCCGGAAGCCGAACACGCCGCGCACGCGATCCTGCGTCTGTCCCACCAGCACGCGGGGAAACTGCTGCTGGTCGCGCTGGGCCCGCTGACCAACCTCGCGCTGGCGCTGAAGCTCGACCCCACGCTGCCCGAGCGCATCGCGCGGCTGGTGGTGATGGGCGGCGCGGTGACCTGCCACGGCAACATCACCCCGGCGGCCGAGTTCAACGTCTATTTCGACCCCGAGGCCGCGCACATCGTCTTCGAGGCTTTTCCCCGCTTCGACCTCGCCGACTGGGAGGCGACCGTCGCCCACGGCCTGCACCACGACTCGGTGGTGCAATGGTTGCGCAGCGGCGGTGACGTCGCGGCCTTCTACGAACGCATCTCGCGCAAGACCCGCGAGTGGTCGGCGGACCGCCGCGGAGACCATTGGCATTCCGCCGACGGGTTGGCCATGGCCTACGCGCTGCAGCCGGACGGGGCGCTGGAAACCGCCGAGCGCGCGCTGGACGTGGCCCTGGACGGGCCCCACAGCCGCGGGGCGACGATCGTCGACTGGCAGCGCCAGACCGGCCGGCCCGACCGGGCGCGGATCCTGCTGCGCTACGACCAGGCGCGCTTCGAGGCCCTGGTGCAGGGCGCGGTGGGCGCCGCCTGAGGTGGCTTGCGCCGGGCGGGAAAGCCGGGCTAAAATGCCGCTCTTGTCCACAGCAGAACCGGTGCCGCCATGAAGGCCGACATCCACCCCCAATACAACGAAGTCGTGTTCCAGGACGTGACTTCCGATTTCAAGTTCCTCACCCGCTCGACCCTTGGCAGCAAGGAGACGATCAAGTGGGACGACGGCAACGAGTATCCGCTGGTCAAGATCGACATCTCGTCGGCGACCCACCCGTTCTACACGGGCCAGAACAAGATCATGGATACCAGCGGCCGCGTGGACAAGTTCCGCAAGCGCTACGCGAAGTAACCACGCGGGACAACGCGCCTGCGCGCACGGACGGCCGCCACAGTGCGGCCGTTGTCGTTTCCGGTCGCGCGTGGCGCCTCGCGAAAGCGCGGAACACTGCGTCCGGCCGCAAGTCTCCCTCGCCGGATTCGGGCTTCGCGGTGCTGTGCGATAATTGCTGCATCGCGGCAAGCCGCGGCTTCCATCCATCCCTTGCCAGGGCCAGCGAGCAGTGTCCGGGCGGGCCACGAGGAGTGCACCAGTGACCGAACCAACTGCAATCGACCAAGTCACGCTCAACGCCGGCGACAAGGCGGTCACGCTGCCCGTGGCGCGCGGCACGCTCGGGGCGCCCTGCATCGAAATCGCGAAGCTGCCGAAGGAAACCGGCTGCTTCACCTACGATCCCGGCTTCACCGCCACGGCCTCGTGCCGCTCGGCGATCACCTACATCGACGGCGACGCCGGCGTGCTGCTGTACCGCGGCTATCCGATCGAACAGCTGGCGAAAGACTCGAGCTTCCTCGAGGTCGCCTACCTGCTGATGCACGGCGAACTGCCCGACAAGCAGGCGTTCACCGGCTTCGAGCACGACGTCACCCACCACACGATGCTGCACGAAGCCTTCAAGGGCTTCCTCGGTGGCTTCCGCCACGACGCGCATCCGATGTCGATGCTGGTCGGCATGCTCGGCTCGATGGCCAGCTTCTATCACAACGACCTGGACTACGACGATCCGCAGCAGCGCCGCCTGGCCGCGATCCGCCTGATCGCCAAGCTGCCGACCATCGCCGCCGCCTGCCACCGCCACTCGGTGGGCTGGCCGCTGCGCTATCCACGCAACAACCTCGAGTACGTCGACCGCTTCCTGCACATGATGTTCGAAGTGCCGAGCGGCCCGCTGGAGATGAACCCGGTCGCTGCCAAGGCGCTGGACCTGCTGTTCATCCTGCACGCCGACCACGAGCAGAACGCAAGCACCTCCACGGTCCGCCTGGTCGGTTCCACCGGCGCCAATCCCTACGCCTGCATCGCCGCCGGCGTGGCAGCGCTGTGGGGCCCGGCGCACGGCGGCGCCAACGAGGCCGTGCTCAAGATGCTGGCCGAGATCGGCAACGCCAAGCACGTGCAGTCGGCGGTCGACAAGGCCAAGGACAAGGAGTCGGGCTTCCGCCTGATGGGCTTCGGCCACCGCGTCTACAAGAACTTCGACCCGCGCGCGAAGATCATCCGCGAGATGTGCCACCAGGTGCTCGAGGAGCTGGGCGTCGACGATCCGCTGCTGGAAGTGGCGATGAAGCTCGAGGAAGCCGCGCTCAAGGACGACTACTTCGTGCAGCGCAAGCTGTACCCGAACGTCGACTTCTACTCCGGCATCATCTACAAGGCGCTGGGCATCCCGACCGAGATGTTCACGGTGATGTTCGCCATCGCCCGCACCGCGGGCTGGGTCGCGCACTGGCTGGAACAGCAGGAGGATCCGGAATTCAAGATCGGCCGCCCGCGGCAGATCTACACCGGGCACGACGTGCGCGACTACGTGGCGGTCGACAAGCGCTGAATCTCCCGCGCCCCGTCTCGCAACAAGCAAACGCCCCGCATTGCGGGGCGTTTTTCGTTCGATTGTCGAGTAGGAAGTGTTCGATTGCGCGCGGCTACCTGACGGGCCCCGCGCGTCCGGCAGGCCTTCGGAGCGAATGTCCTCCGGCGTTCGCCTGGCGGCGACGCCTCCCCCTTGATTTCGCCCCGAACGCCCGCCGGACGCGGCGGCGCTATCGGATTGCAGGCTTGCCGAAAGGCAAGATCTGCTCGGCAACCACTGCCACCGCGAAAAACCGGGATGCAGGGATGCGAATGCCCTTGGAGGCGAATGTCCCCTGGCGTCGGCCCTTGGCCAACGCCTCCTCCTTGATTTCGCCTCCAAGGGCATTCGCATCCCGCCCACCGCTATCCGCAGACGCAGCGCTCTCCGGCTGCAAAAAATTCCGCGCGCGCGTCGTTCAATCCTTCCCGGCTTCGTAACCGTCGATCTCGTCCTGCGCCAGCAGGGCGCGCAGCTGCGCGGCAGAGGCGCGCCTCATCGGCTTCTCGTCGATGCCTGACAGCGGTGCCTGGCGCAGGGCGTCGGCCGGCAGTACGGTCAGGTCGAACGTCAGGTCCTCGGCGCTGAAGATCCAGACCGGGAAGTCGCCCTCGCGCATGCGGTCCAGGCGCAGGTGGCGGTTGCGGGCATCCGCGGGGATGCGGTGCTCCTCGAGGAAGCGCGGCACCGCGTCCGGATCGTCGTCGTAGAGCTGCAATGCGACCGCAGAATTGTCGTCCGCGGTGCCGTCGAGCACCGGCCCGACCAGGCGAGCGTCGAAGCCGGCGAAGAATTCCAGCGCGCGCAGCGCGGCCTCGCGGCGCAGGCGCACGGCAGCGCGGTGGCTGTCGCCGAGGAACAGGCGCTGGTACTCGCGCAGCGCGTCCTCGATCTCGCGGTTGCGCGGCAGCGAGGCGTCGTCGTGGATGCCAAGCCGGCTGGCGGCTTTCAGCTTGGCCTGGTGGAAATCGCGGATGCCGCCTTCGACCATCAGCTTCGCGGCTTCGTGGGCGAGGCGGTGCCGGCGTTCGCGCGTGCGCGTTTCGGCGTGCTGACGGGCGCGGTGCATGTTGCCTCCCAGCCGGAGATCCGCCTCGACTTTACAGGATGCCGCGTGGAAGTCGATCCGCCGCCGGCGCCCCACGGCCCGCGACCGGGCAGGACCGCGAGCCGATCCCGCGGCCTTGGCGACCGCGCGCGGGCGCGTCAGAAAATGTCGAACGCTTCCTCGTCCAGCGTCTCGTCGCTGCTGTAGTCGGTGTAGTTCTGCATCCGTTCGAGATCCTCTACCTTCACGTATTCGGTGATCCCGCCGCTGCCGCCGGGGATCAGCGTGCCGTTGGCCGCGACCGACACCTTGACCATGCCTTCGGGCGGGTCGTTGGGCATGATCGGCCGGTCCTTCAGCGCGGTACGCATGTACTCGATCCAGATCGGCAGCGCCGCGCGGCCGCCGTACTCGCGGTAGCCGAGCGAGCGGAAGTCGTCGCGGCCAACCCAGACGGTGGTGACGACGTCGCCGCCAAGGCCGGAGAACCAGGCGTCGCGGTAATCGTTGGTCGAACCGGTCTTGCCGGCCACGTCTTCGCGGTCCAGGACCTTCGCCGCGGTCCCGGTCCCGCGCTGCACGACGTCGCGCATCATCGACACGATCTGGTAGGCCACGCGCGGATCAATCGCGCGCGGTGCCAGCACCGTGTCCGCGGGCGGGGGCGCCGGCTTCTGCTCCGGCGCCTTGGTGGCCTCGTCGGGACCCTGGGCCGGCTTGGCCGACGCGTCCTTGGCCGGGCCGAGGTTGAACCCGTCGACGACGTTGGAGACCACGACCGCCTGCGTGCTGCCGGTCGCGGTGCAGCTGCGGCACGCGGTCGGCGGCTTTTCCTTGAAGATGACCTTGTTGTCGCGGTCGCGGACCTCGTCGATGAACCACGGCGTGATCCGGAAGCCGCCATTGGCGAACACCGAATAGCCGCGCGCGATGTCCATGGGCGGCAGCGACGCGGTGCCCAGCGACATTGACAGGTTGGGCGGCAGCAGCGCTTCGTCAATGCCGAAATGGCTGATGTAGCGGCGCGCGTAGTCCACCCCGATCGCGTCGAGCAGGCGCACCGACACCAGGTTGCGCGATTGCACCAGCGCTTCGCGCAGCCGCATCGGGCCGGCGAAGTTGCCGCTGTCGTTCTGCGGCCGCCACACCTTGCCGCCGCGCATGCGGAACACCACCGGCGCGTCGAGCACGATCGAGGCCGGGTTGTAGCCGCGCTCGAACGCCGCGGCGTACAGGAACGGCTTGAAGCTCGATCCGGGCTGGCGCCGCGCCTGGGTGGCGCGGTTGAACTTGCTGCCGGCGAAGCTGAAACCGCCGGACAGGGCCAGCAGCGCGCCGTTCTCGGGATTCAGCGACACCAGGGCCGACTGCCCGCGCGGCAGCTGGTCGAGGCGCCAGGACACCTTCACCTCGGGCGCGGCGACGGTCTCGGCATCGGCATCGGCGGTCGCCGCGGCAGCCTCGCCCGGCTTGCCTGCCTTCTTCTCGTCGCCGGCCTTCTTCACCGGCGTCTCGATCCTGCGTACCCGGACCATGTCGCCGCGCTTGGCTAGCGCCGACGGCGCACGGCCGGTCCAGCGGCTGGTGCTGGCATCGAGCGTCAGCGTGGTTTCGTCGGCCAGCACCACGTCGATGCTGCCGTTCCCGCTGCGCGTGACCACCGCCGGCAGCAGCCCTGCCTGCGCGGGAATGCGGCGCAGGCGCGCGGCCGTGGTCGCGGCGTCCTCGTCGTCGGCGAGGTCAAAATGCTGTTCGATCTTGTTCCAGCCATGCCGGTGGTCGTAGATCTCCAGGCCGTTGCGGATCGCGAGGTCGGCAGCGGCCTGCAGGGTCGGATCGATCGTGGTGGTGACGTGGTAGCCGCGGGTCAGCACGTCGCCGCCGTAGCGCGCCACCATTTCCTGGCGGACCATTTCCGCGACGTAGGGCGCGTTCACCTCGATCGGGCGCTCGTGCGGGCTGGCGTGCATCGGCACCGCCCGGGCCTGCGCGGCTTCGGCCGTGGAGATGAACCCCAGTTCGGCCATGCGGCTGAGCACGTAGTTGTCGCGCCGCTCGCGGGCGCGCTCGGGGTTGGACAATGGATTGCCGCTGGACGGGAATTTCGGGATCGACGCCAGCGACGCCATTTCGTCCAGGTCCAGCTGGTCGAGCGTCTTGCCGTAGTAGAACTCGGCCGCCGCGCCGACGCCGTACGCGCGATTGCCGAAGAACGACTTGTTGAGGTAGAGCTCGAAGATCTCGTCCTTGGTCAGCTCGCGCTCCATCTTCATGGCCAGCAGCATCTCGGCCAGCTTCCGCGAGTAGCTGTACTCCGAGCTCAGGAAGATCTGCCGCGCAACCTGCTGGGTGATCGTCGATCCGCCCGGAACGCGCTTGTCGCTGGTGGTCGCGAGCAGCCACACCGCGCGGGCCACGCCCTTGTAGTCGACGCCGTGGTGTTCGTAGAAGCGCGCGTCCTCGGTCGCCAGGAACGCCTGTTTTACGCGCTCGGGCACCTGTTCGATGTCCACGGGATACCGCCGGGTCTCGCCGAACAGCGCCATCAGGCGTCCGTCCTTGGCATAGACGTACATCGGCTCCTGCATTTCCATGTGGCGCAGGCTCTGCACGTCGGGGAGCTTGGAGGACACGACGAAGTACAGTGTCGCCAGGGCGAGGCCGCCCAACAGGATCGCGGCGAGGGAAGCGAGCAGCGCCCAGCGCAGCAAACGACGAAAACGTGGCATCAGTGGAAATTTCCTGTGGCGCGCATTGCGGGACTCGGAGGCGCGGAGTATAGAGGAGCGGGCTTCGGGACCTGCCCGGATCGGCGGTGGGGAAGGCGGTCTGGAAAGCGGGCCAGGAATGCGGCAAGGGGCACGGTCCTGAGATCGAGCAGTTGCCAAGGGGTGAAAAGTCCGTTATTTAATGCAACGGGGCACGAAGCGCGCGTAAGCGCCCGTGACAAGGGGAGAAATCGTGGGGCTCATCACAAAAAGTCAGGCACCGCTCGTCGGCGTCGACATCAGCTCGACTGCCGTCAAGCTGCTCCAGCTGTCGCGGTCGGGTGACCGGTACCGCGTGGAGCACTACGCGGTCGAGCCGCTGCCGCCCAATGCCGTGGTCGAAAAGAGCATCGTCGAGGTCGAGGCGGTCGGCGAGGCCATCCGCCGCGCGGTGTCGCGCTCCGGCACGCGCGCCAGGCAGGCCGCCGCGGCCGTCGCCGGCTCGGCGGTGATCACCAAGATCATCCCCATGCCCGCGGACCTGGACGACGACGACATGGAGTCGCAGGTCGAGCTCGAGGCGGTCAACTACATCCCGTACCCGATCGAGGAAGTGAACCTCGACTACGAGGTGCTGGGAATGATGCCGGGCAACGCCGAGATGGTGCAGGTGCTGCTCGCTGCGTCGCGCTCCGAAAACGTCGAGATGCGTGCATCGGCGCTCGAACTGGGCGGCCTGACCGCACGGATCATGGACGTCGAGGCCTTCGCCATCGAGAACGCTTTCGCGCTGCTCGCCAATTCGCTCAACATCCCGCACGACGGCATCGTGGCGATGGTCGACGTCGGTGCGACGATGACCACGCTCAACATCCTGCGCAACGGCCGCAGCCTGTATTCGCGCGAACAGGTGTTCGGCGGCAAGCAGCTCACCGACGAGGTGATGCGCCGCTACGGGCTGAGCTACGAGGAGGCAGGCCTCGCCAAGCGACAGGGCGGCCTGCCCGAAAGCTACGAGATCGAAGTGCTCGAGCCGTTCAAGGAAGCGCTGGTCCAGCAGATCAGCCGCCTGCTGCAGTTCTTCTATGCCGGCAGCGAGTTCAACCGCGTCGACCAGGTGGTCCTGGCCGGCGGCTGCGCCTCGATCCCGGGCGTGGCCGAGATGGTCGAGGAGCAGCTGGGCGTGCAGACGGTAGTGGCCAACCCGCTGGCGCAGATGACCCTCGGCCCGCGCGTACAGGCGCATGCGCTGGCCCAGGACGCCCCGGCGCTGATGATTGCCTGCGGCCTGGCCTTGAGGAGCTTCGACTGATGGCCCGGATCAATCTGCTGCCGTGGCGTGCCGAACGCCGCAAGGTGCGCCAGAAGGAATTCGGCATGATGCTGGCCCTGGCCGCGCTGGCCGGCCTGGTGCTGTGGTTCCTGGTCAACACCTATTACAACAACCAGATTTCGGGCCAGGAAGGCCGTAACGCCTACCTGCAGGAACAGATCACGCAGGTCAACGGCAAGATCAAGGAAATCGAGGAGCTCGACAAGCAGAAGGCCCGCCTGCTGGCGCGCAAGGAAGTCATCGAGCAGCTGCAGGCCAACCGCTCGCAGATGGTGCACCTGTTCGATTCGCTGGTGCGCACCATCCCCGACGGCGTGGTCCTGACCTCCATCAAGCAGGAGGGCGAGAAGCTCACGCTCGAAGGTCGCTCGCAGTCCAATGCGCGCGTCAGCACCTACATGCGCAACCTGGAAGGGTCCGGCTGGATGACCAAGCCCGAGCTCTCGATCATCGAGGCCAAGGGCATGGTGAAGGGGCTCCCGTATGCGTTCACGCTGACCGTCACCCTGGCCAACCCCAATGCGGCCAAGGACGAGAACGGCGATGGCGTCCCCGATGCGGTTCCACCCGTGGGTGAGACGCCGGCCGAGGGCGTGACGCCGGCTGCCCCTGCCCAAGAAGGAGCCGCCTCGTGAGCCAGAGAAAAGTGAAGATCAGTGAGCTCGATCTCAACAACCCCGGCAGCTGGCCCCGGCAATACAAGATCATCTTCTGCGTGCTGCTCGGCCTGCTGATCTTCGGCCTGCTGTGGTGGGTGGTAACCCGCGACAAGGGCGACCAGCTGGAGAAGCTCGACCAGCGCGAGACCGAATTGCGCGTCGAGTTCGAAACCAAGCAGGGCCGCGCGGCCAACCTGGAGCCGCTCAAGCAGCAGCTCGCGCAGATGGAGCAGCAGCTGCAGCAGATGCTGCGCCAGCTGCCGAGCAAGACCGAGATGCCGGATCTGATCGTCGACATTTCCCAGACCGCGCTGGCCACCGGCATCCAGAACGAGCTGTTCCAGCCCGGCCCGGAAACGCCGAAGGAGTTCTACGCCGAGAAGCCGATCGCGCTGAAGATGGTGGGCACCTACCACCAGTTCGGTGCCTTCGTCAGCGGCGTGGCCTCGCTGCCGCGCGTGGTGATCATGACGATGCACGATATCTCGCTGCGCCCGGTGAACGCCGACAAGGATCCGGCGGCTTCGATCAGGCCCAACTCCGGCCTCGAACTCGCGGGCACGGTGAAGACCTATCGCTACCTCGACGAAGACGAGGCTGCCGAGCAGGCCAGCGCGGCAGCCGCCGATGCGGCTGCGGCGGGCGCGAAGGGAGGACACTGACATGGGCACGTCGAACGTGGTTATCCGCGGCGCGCTCGCCCTGGGGCTTGCACTCGTCCTTGGCGGCTGCGGCCGCAGCGTCACCAGCGGTCCGGAACCTGCGACCAACCTCGAGGAATGGGTCGCCAACGTGAAGGCCAAGCCGGCCCCACCGCTGGACCCGTTGCCGGTGATGCAGCAGTTCGAGACCTTCGAATACGCCGCGCAGGGCATGCGCGATCCGTTCAGCGATGCGTTCACGTCGCAGGACAGTGGCAGTGGCAGCGGCCCGCGCCCGGATTCGCACCGGCGCAAGCAGACGCTCGAGCAGTTCCCGCTCGACAGCCTCGACATGGTCGGTACGATCGGTCGCGGCAACGGCCTGGTCGGGCTGGTGGTTGCGCCCGACAAGGTCGTGTACCGGGTGCAGCCCGGCGTCTACATGGGGCAGAACGACGGTCGCGTGACCGACGTTCGCGAAGATCGCATTGAACTCGTCGAACTTGTGCCGGATGGCGCGGGCGGCTGGCTGGAAAGGCCGGCGTCGGTTGCGCTCGAAGATAATTGATAGGGGAAGCCAGATGACCGTTACCCAAGCGCAACACCTGCAGAAGAGCCGACGCGCCATGCCCTTGCGAGCCAGCGTGGTCGGTCTCGTCGCGGGGCTGGTCTCGGCCTTCGGCGCCGTGCACGCCGAGCAACCCGCCACGAGCGCGTCCTACCTCGCGGTCGCGCAGGCCGCCGCTCCCGCGGCAGCCGACCCGGCCAAGCAGGTCGCTGGTGGGCTCGCCGTCTCCAGCATCGACTTCAAGCGCGGCGACGGCGGCTCGGGCAAGCTGATCATGCGGTTCAGCGGCGATGGCGCGATGCCCGACCTGCGCAAGCAGGGTTCGGACGTGGTCATCAACGTCGGCAACGCGAGCCTGTCGCCTGCGCTGCAGCGGCCGCTCAACGTCACCGATTTCGCCACCCCGGTACAGCGCATCGACGCCAGCCAGGCGGGCAGCGGTTCGCAGATCGTGCTCAGCACCAACGGCCCGTTCGAATCGATGGCCTACCAGACCGGTCGCGACTACATCGTCGAGATCGTGCCGCGCGCCAGCGCGCCGGCACGTGCGGTCGGCGCGCCGCAGTCCGCCGCCCGCAGCAGCAGCGCCGCCGATCCGCTGGAGCGCAAGTACACCGGCAAGCCGGTGACGTTCGACTTCCAGAACATCGCCGTGCGCACGGTGCTGAAGCTGATCGCCGACGAGTCGCACCTGAACATCGTGGCCTCCGACTCGGTGCAGGGCGACGTGACCCTGCGCCTGGACAACGTGCCGTGGGACCAGGCGCTGGACATCGTCCTGCAGGCCAAGGGCCTGGACAAGCGCCGCAGCGGCAACGTGATCTGGGTGGCGCCGCAGGTCGAAATCGCCAAGTACGAGCAGGACAAGGCCGACGCGCGCATCGCGATCGAGGAGCGCGCCGAGATGGTGACCGAGTACATCCCGGTCAACTACGGCAGTGCCGAGGACATCGCCAAGCTGCTGACCGAAGAGAGCAAGAACAGCATGACCGGCGGCGGTGGCAGCGGCGGCTCGGGTGGCAACAACGGCAACCAGAGCCGCGGCTTCCTGTCCTCGCGCGGCAGCATCAGCTTCGACCGCCGCACGAATACGCTGCTGGTGATCGACATCCCGGAGCGCGTCAGCAACATCAAGAGCCTGGTCAGCGAGCTCGACCGCCCGGTCGACCAGGTGGTGATCGAAGCGCGCATCGTCATCGCGACCGAATCGTTCGCCCGTGAGTTGGGAGCAAAGTTCGGCTTCAACGGCGCGACCGGCAAGCCGGGCGACCGCAGTTCGCTTGGCTTTGGTGGCAACGCCGATGTGTCCGGCAAAAACGCAGTCGAGCGTGGCGACGCCGTAATGAATGGCGACAGCACCTTTGAAGCCGTGCGCGGCATGAGCGTGAACCTGCCCTCCACGCTAGCCGGCGCCGGTTCGTTCGCGCTGTCGATCCTCAACGCCGGCTACCTGCTCGACGTCGAACTGTCGGCACTGCAGACCGAAGGCCGCGGCGAGGTCATCTCCAACCCGCGCGTGGTCACCAGCAACCAGAAGGAAGCGGTGATCACCCAGGGCCGCGAGATCGGCTACATCACCGTGACCGGCGGCCAGAGCAACAACGTGCCGACCGTGCAGTTCAAGGAAGCGCTGCTGCAGCTCAAGGTCACGCCCACCATCACCAACGACGGCCGCGTGTTCCTGAACATGTTCGTGACCAAGAACGAGCAGGACGGCCGCATCGACCTGGGCGACTTCGGCTACGTGCCGACCATCGCCCGCCGTGAGGTCAACACCGCGGTGCTGGTCGACGACGGCCAGACGGTGGTGATTGGCGGCGTGTACGAGTTCAAGGACCAGAACGACGTGTCCAAGATCCCGTTCCTCGGCGATATCCCGTTCCTGGGCAACCTGTTCAAGCGCAAGACGCGCAGCAAGGAAAAGGCCGAACTGCTGGTGTTCGTCACGCCGAAGATCCTGCGGGTGGCGCAGCGCAACTGAGGCGCGCCGCAACGCGGACCAGACGGGGCCTTCGGGCCCCGTTTGCATTTCCGGCCGGCAGCTTCGCGCTCGTGCGACCTCCCGTGCAACTGGCGGCTGGCTCCGCCCGACGCGGTGACAGATCTGGTTTGCATCGTCTGTCCATTCGTCGAGCCGGCAGTGTAGTTGTCACCTGGCTGAACGCCGCCCGGAACCATGGCGCCGCACTTCGGTCAAACTGGGCCCGACGCCAGCCGGGCGCCGCCGCACGGTCGATCCATGGAGACATCCAGCCAAGACATCCCGCGCCTGCATGGCCTGTTCACGGCCCTGCGCGATGACCTTTCGAAGCAGATCGTCGGCCAGTCCGCACTGGTCGAGCGGCTGCTGATCGCGCTGCTTGCGGACGGGCACCTGCTGGTTGAAGGCGCCCCCGGGCTGGCCAAGACCACCGCGATCCGGTCGCTGGCCGCGCGCGTGGAGGCCGACTTCGCCCGCGTCCAGTTCACGCCCGACCTGCTGCCGGCCGACCTGACCGGCACCGAGGTCTGGCGGCCGCATGACGGGCGGTTCGAATTCCAGCCCGGCCCGATCTTCCATTCGGTGCTGCTCGCCGACGAGATCAACCGCGCGCCGGCCAAGGTGCAATCGGCGCTGCTCGAGGCGATGGGCGAGCGCCAGGTGACCGTCGGCCGCCAGACCTACGCGTTGCCGCCGCTGTTCCTGGTGATGGCGACGCAGAATCCGATCGAGCAGGAAGGCACGTTCCCGCTGCCGGAGGCGCAGCTCGACAGGTTCCTGATGTACGTGCGCATCGGCTACCCGGAAGCCGAAGCCGAAGGCGAGATCCTGCGCCTGGCGCGTGAGCGCGCCCGGCAGGGACTGCAGGTCGAAGCGGTGGCGTGCGAACGGATTTCGCAGGCCGACGTGTTCGCCGCGCGCGCCGCGGTGCTCGACCTGCACGTGGCTCCCCCGCTGGAGCGCTACCTGATCGAACTGGTGCTCGCGTCGCGCGACGCCGCGCGCTACGACCCGGAACTGGCGCGGCGCATCAGCTGGGGCGCAAGTCCGCGCGGCTCGATCGCGCTCGAACGCTGCGCACGTGCGCGCGCCTGGCTGGCGGGCCGCGATTTCGTGACCCCTGACGACATCCGCGCCATCGCACCCGACGTGCTGCGCCATCGCGTGCTGCCCAGCTACGAGGCGACGGCGGAAGGCTGGGACGGCGAGCGGCTGGTCGCCGGACTGCTGGACAAGGTGCCGCTGCCGTGAGCGCAGGGGCCGGTCGCCGGACGTCCCGTGGCAACGGTCCTGGCCGCGATGCTTCGCGGAGGGCCGTGCGCCATGCGCGATCTCGCGATGGGCTCCAATCGAGCGTGAAACGGCTGCGTTCGCTGCTGTCCGGGCCGGGAACTGTTGCTTGGCACCGATCGCGGTTCCTGGCTGTAGCGGCATCCGCCGATGCCTGGCCAAAACGCTGGTGGTCACTCGAACGTTTGCCGGCGCGTGCGAACCGCGGTTCACACGATGAGTGACGGCATCGTTCCCACGCTCGCGGAGCTCGTCGCGCTGCGCGCCGCCGCGCAGGGTCGACGTCCGCCGCGGCGCGGCCGCCATGGAGTGAGCGGGCAGGCGCCGTCGCCGCTGCGCGGGCGCGGCATGGAGTACGCCGAATCGCGCGAATACGCGATCGGGGACGACGCGCGCCACATCGACTGGCGGCTCACCGCGCGCAGCGGCAAGCCGCACACCAAACTGTTCCAGGCCGAGCGCGAACGGCTGACGCTGATCGTGGCCGACACCGCGCCGACCCTCTATTTCGGCACCCGGGTGCGCTTCAAGTCGGTGCAGGCCGCGCGCGCCGGCGCGGTGGCCGCATGGGCAGCGGTGCGCGATGGCGACCGGATCGCGGCGCTGCGCGGCAGCGTGGCCGAACCGCCGGTGGCACCTGCTGCGGGCCCGCGCGGCGCGCTGCGCGTGCTCGACGCGCTTGCACGGTGGTATTCGGGGCCGCCCGGGGAAGACGGCGGCCTGGCGCTCGCGCTCGACCATGCCGCGCGACTGCTGCGGCCGGGCTCACGCATGGTGGTCCTGGCCGACCCTGCCAGCATCGCCGACGTGCCGGCTTCGCGCTGGCCGGCGCTGTCGATGCACAGCGAGGTTGTCGTGCTGCTGCTGGGCGACCCGCTGGAGCGCGATCCGCCGCGCGCACCGCTGCCATTCGCCACGCCCGCGCACAGGGTGGAACTCGACCTCGGCAGCGCCGCGACGCGACAGCGCTGGCGCGATGAGTTCGTCGCGCCCATCGATGCCGCGCTGGCGTCGCTGCCGGCGCGCGGCATTCGCGTGCAGCTCCTGTCCAGCGACGCGCCCAGCGAATCCTGGCTGTCGTCGCCTGCCAGTCCCCAGGCCGCCTGATGGCGATGCAGGACCTGCCGCTGCGCGACATCCACCAGCCGCCGCCGCCGCCCTGGTGGCCGCCGGCCCCGGGCTGGTGGTGGCTGGCGACGGTGCTGCTGGTGCTGCTCGCGTTCGCCGCGTGGTGGTGGCTACGCGCGCGGCGGCGGCGCGCTGCGATCGTGCGCCTGTTCGACGAACGCGTGGACGCGGCGGCGACACCGGTCGAACGCGTCGCGGCGATGTCCGAGCTGCTGCGTCGCGCGGCGCGCCGGCGCGACCCGGCGGCTGATCGCCTGCAGGGCGATGCGTGGCTCGCGTTCCTCGACGGCGACATGCAAGCCGCGAGCGCAAAGGCACCGTTTTCCGCTGGCGCCGGGCACGTACTGCTCGACGGTGGATTTCGCCGCGAGATCGACGACGACGCGGCGGCGGCGCTGCTGCCGCTCGCGCGCCGGCGCTATCTCGAACTGATGGCGCTGCGGCGATGAGCGCCTGGTGGTCAGCCCTGGGTGGCGACTGGCTGGCGGGCTTCGCCTGGCCCTGGCTGCTGCTGGCCCTGCCGCTGCCGTGGCTGGCGCGGCGCCTGCTGCCGGCCGCGCGCAGCGCGTCCGCCGCGCTCAGGGTGCCTTACGGCGCGCGCCTCGATGCCATCGCGGGCCGCGGCGGCTTGGCGCGCGGCGGACATGCGGCGTGGTGGCTGTGGCTGGCGTGGCTGCTGCTGTGCCTGGCCGCGGCGCGGCCGCAGCAGCTGGGCGAAGCGGTGCAGCCGCCGCAAAGCGGGCGCGACCTGATGCTGGCCGTCGACCTCTCCGGCAGCATGGGCGAAGAAGACATGACGCTCGGCAACACCGTCGTCGACCGCCTCACCGCGGCGAAGGCGGTGATCGCGGACTTCCTCGACCGCCGCCAGGGCGATCGCGTCGGCCTGCTGGTCTTCGGCCAGCAGGCGTACGCGCTGGCACCGCTGACACTGGATCGCGAAAGCGTGCGCCAGCAGTTGCGCGACAGCGTGGTCGGCCTGGCCGGGCGCGAGACCGCGATCGGCGACGCGATCGGACTGGCGGTCAAGCGCCTGCGCGCGCAGCCGGCCGGGCAACGCGTGCTGATCCTTCTGACCGACGGCGTCAGCAACGCCGGCCAGCTCGAACCGGTCAAGGCCGCCGAACTGGCACGCGACAACGGCGTGCGCGTGCACACCATCGCCTTCGGCGGCGAAGGCGGCGACGTCTCGGTGTTCGGCTTCCGCCTGCCGGTGCCAGGCGGTGACGACAGCATGGACGAGGCCACGCTCAAGCGTATCGCCGACATCACCGGCGGCCGCGCATTCCGCGCCCGCGACACCGCCGAGCTGGCAGGCATCTACGCCGAGATCAATCGTCTCGAGCCCGTGCAGCGTCCCGGCGAACGCGTGCAACCGCGCCTGGAACGTTATCCGTGGCCGCTGGGCGCTGCGCTGATGTGCGCGCTGCTTGGCTACGTCCTGCCACGCGGCATGCGGCTGCGGCTGAAGCCGGGAGGCGCGGCATGAACCCGCAGGCGATCGCACAGGCGTTCGACGCGCTGCACTTCCTGCGTCCGCAGTGGCTGTGGGCGCTGCTGGCGTTGCCGCTGCTCGCCTGGGCATGGCACCGGCACCGGCTGCGTGACAGTGCCTGGCGCGGCGCGGTGGATGCGCACCTGTTGCCGCACCTGCTCGACCGCGGCGAAAGCCGGCGCGGCATCGCCGCGCTTTGCATGCTGCTCTCCGGTTTCGGCCTGGGCGTGCTGGCGCTGGCCGGCCCGAGCTGGCGTCACGGTGACCAGCCACTGCTGCAGGGCGAGGCGCCGCTGGTGGTCGCGCTCGACCTGTCCAGCGCCATGCTCGCCAGCGACCTGCCGCCGTCGCGGCTGCTGCAGGCGCGTGCCAAGCTCGCGACGCTGCTAAGCCAGCGCAGCGGCGGGCAGGTGGGGCTGGTGGTGTTCGCCGGCGACGCCTACACCGTGGCACCGCTCACCCGCGACGCCGGCAACGTGGCGCTGTTCCTCGATTCACTGGCGCCGGACGTGATGCCGGTGGATGGCGACAACGCCGCGCGCGGCATCGAGCAGTCCATGCGGCTGCTCAGGCAGGCCGGTTTTACCGGCGGCGAGATCCTGCTGATCGGCAGCCATGCCGACGCGGCCGCGCGCGCGGCCGCTGCGGATGCCAAGCGGGCCGGCTATCGCGTGTCGGCACTCGGCCTCGGCTCGTCGGCCGGCACCGCCTATCGCACCGCGCAGGGCGCGATCGCGCGCACGCGACTGGATGCCGCGTCACTGCGCGCATTGGCGAGCGCGGGCGGCGGCCGCTACGAAACGCTGACGGCGGGCGCCGCAGACCTGGATGCGCTCGGCGTGCTCGACGTGCAGGCGTCGGAGCGCGATGCGCTCGGCGGCAAGGCCGCGACGTGGCGCGATGACGGTTACTGGCTGCTGTTGCCGCTGATGCTGCTGGCGCTGTTTGCGTTCCGGCGCGGCGGGGGCGTGGCGGTGCTGCTGCTGTGCGCCTGCCTGCCGTGGCGTGTGGCGATGGCGGCGGACGAGGGGACGCTGTGGCGCCGCGCCGACCAGGTCCGGTACGAGCGCATGCAGGCCGGGGCCGAGGCCTATCGCGGCGACGACTACAAGGCCGCGGCCGATGCGTGGCGCGCGCTGCCCGGAGCCGACGCCGACTACAACCGCGGCAACGCCCTGGCGAAGGCCGGCCGCTACGAGGATGCCATCGCGGCCTACGACGAAGCGCTGCGGCAGCAGCCGGGCATGGCCGACGCCAAGGCCAATCGCGCGATGGTCGAGGCTGCGATGCAACGCAAGCCGCCGCCCTCGAAGCAGCCCGGGGGGCGCGGCGATCAGGACAAGACGCCAAACAGCGGCAAGCCGAACGACGGCAAGTCCAATCCGGAGGAGGATTCCGGCCAGCAGCCACCGGACTCGGGCGAGGGGCCGCGAGACGCGCAGGACAAGTCCGATGACGGAAAGCCGCGCGACGGCGGCGAAGGCCAGCAGGAGCCGTCGCCGACGCAGTCGCCGCCGAAGGCCGGCGATGCCGAGGCCCAGCGCAGGGCCGATGCGGAGCAGCGCGCACGCATGCAGGAGGCCCTGCAGGGCGAGCCGGAGAAGGGCGGACGCGTCGACGACGGAAAGCCCCAAGCCGGCGCGCCCACGAAGGCATCGAGTCCGGCCGATCGCGAGAAGCAGCGCGCCAACGAAGCCTGGCTGCGGCGCGTGCCCGACGACCCGGGCGGCCTGCTGCGCGCCAAGTTCCGGCTCGAACACGAGCGCCGCCAGAAGACCGGAGAACCCTGATGCCACGCTGGTACACCTCGCTGGCCTGCCTGCTGCTGCTGTTCGCGAGCCTTGCCGCGCATGCGCAGACGCGCGCCTGGATCGACCGCGACCAGGTCGCGCTCGGCGAAACCCTCACCCTCAACGTCGAAACCGACGACGCCAGTGCCGGCGCGCCGGACTGGTCGCCGCTGGACAAGGATTTCGTGGTCAGCGGCAACAGCAGCAGCCGCCAGGTCGAAATCATTGATGGCCACGCGAGCACCCGGATGCTGTTCGCGGTCGCCCTGCAGCCACGGCGCGAAGGACTACTGACGGTGCCCGCGCTGCGCGTCGGCAAGCACCGGACGCAGCCGTTGCCGCTGACCGTGACCGAAGCCGCGCCGCCCGCGCGCGCCGGCAGCGCGGCCTTCATCGAGGCCCAGATCGACGATGACAGTCCGTACGTGCAGCAATCGGTGGGCTACGCGCTGCGCCTGTACTACGCCACGCCGCTGGTCTCCGGGCAGCTCGACCAGGCCACGCCCGACGGCGCGTCGCTGCAGCGCGTCGGCAGCGACCTGCAGTACACGCGCGAGGTGGGCGGCAAGCGCTACACGGTCGTGGAGCGCCGCTTCCTGCTGGTCCCCGAGCGCAGCGGGCCGCTGACGATCCCCGGCGCGCGCTTCATCGGACGCGGCGCGGGCGGGTTCTTCGACGACATGTTCGGCGATGGTTCGCGCGAGCTCAGCGCCAACGGTGCGCCGCGTTTCGTCACCGTGCGTCCGGTGCCCGCGAATGCGCCCCAGCCCTGGCTGCCGCTGCGCGGGCTGGGTTTGCGCTACGTAGCCACGCCGCAGCGCGTGCGCGCCGGTGAAGCGGCCACGGTGACGATCGAGGCGCGTGCCGACGGCGCCACGGCGGCGCAATTCCCGGAGATCGAGCTGCCTGCGATCGATGGCGCCCAGGTGTTCGCCGAGCCCGCGCAGACCGACGAAACCTTCGAGGACGGCCGGCCGAAAATCACGGTGACGCGCAAGTTCTCGATCGTGCCCGCGCACGCCGGACCACTGCGCATTCCCGGCCCGCGCATCGCCTGGTGGGACGTGCGCGCGGCAACTGCACGTACGGCGTCGCTGCCCGACCTGCAGTGGCAGGTCGCAGCGGGCGCGCCGGGCACCGTCGCGCCTGCCGCAGCGCCTGGCATCGCCAGCAGCGACGCCTTGCAGGACGGCGGCGAGGCACGCGTGCCAAGCGTGCAGGGCGATGCACGGATCTGGGCCTGGGCGACGGCCGGCTTCGCGCTGCTGTGGCTGGCCACGCTGGTGTGGGCGCTGCAGCGGAAGCCGCAGCGCTTGGCGCGAGGGGATGCGCGCATCGAACCCGCGCAGACCGGTGCGGTCGGCATGGACCGCCGCGACCTCCGGCGCGCGCTCGACAGCGGCGACTTCGGCGATGTGGCCGACGTGTTGTGCGCGATGGCCGATCCACCCGCCGCCGATCTCGACGCGGTTCGGGAGCGCCTGGACGATGCCGCGCAACGCGATGCCGTCGCCGCCCTGCAGCGTGCGCGCTGGGGCGATGGGGATGGCCCGGCGGCCCGGGCCGCCCTGCGCGCTGCGTTCGCGGCTGGCCCGCGCTGGCGCGGGCGTGGGAGGACGCAAACGGAGGAACCGCTGGCGCCGCTGTATCCGCCAGGCACAAACCCGCGAGCTTGAAGCCGGCAGGAGTGAAGCCCGCAAGTGTGAAGCGGGCAGGGTAGAGGCCGGCATGGTCGAAACCGGCGATCCGGCCGGGCCCCGCGCCGGGCGTCCCGGCCCTGAAAAAAGCGATGCCACTGCGCCGCCGGTGACCCGAGACCCGGTTTGCTAAGCTCCCGGCCTTCCCGCGCCACGAGCAAAAAAGCCCATGACCGACCCGACGACGCCCGCCAAGGCGGCCATGCCGCTGCACTGGAAGATCGGGATCGGCTTCTTCCTTGGCCTGCTCGCCGGGATGATCGTGCACTACACGGTCGGCGCCGATGCGACGTGGATCCAGAACGTCACCCGCTACGCGACGCAGCCCTTCGCGACCCTGTTCCTGACCCTGATCTTCATGCTGATCGTGCCGCTGCTGTTCTCGGCTCTGGTGGTCGGCGTATCGGAAATGGGCGACATTCGCTCGCTCGGCCGCATCGGCTGGCGCACGCTGGCCTACACGATCCTGCTGTCGGGCATCGCGGTGGTGCTGGGCCTGGTGATGGTCAACGTGTTCCAGCCGGGGGCGGGCGTGGACCCGGTGCTCGCTCAGCAGCTGCTCAACGAGGGCGCCGAGCGCGCGCAGGCCATCGTGCAGGACAGCAAGGGCCAGGCCAGCGGCATCGAGATGCTGCTGTCGATCGTGCCGGACAACGTGGTGGGCGCGGCATCGAGTAATGCGTCGATCCTCGCGCTGATGTTCTTCGCGCTGATGTTCGGCATCGGCATCGTGCTCAGCAAGGCAACGCCTGCGATCGAAACGCTGCGCCGGGGGATCGAAGGCCTGTTCGAAGTCTCGATGACCCTGATCGGCCTGGTGATCAAGCTCGCGCCGTATGCGGTGTTCTGCTTCATGTTCAACCTTGCCGTGCTCTTCGGCTGGGAGCTTCTGGTACGGCTGGGCGCGTACGTGCTGGTGGTGTTCGGCGCGCTGGTGATCCACATGGTGGTGGTGTACTCGCTGGCGCTGAGGTTCATCGGCGGCTATTCGCCGGTGAAGTTCTTCAGGGGCGTGCAGGAAGCGATGCTGATGGCGTTCTCGACCGCATCGAGCAACGCCACGCTGCCGACCGCGCTGCGCGTGGCCGACGACGAGCTGGGCCTGCCCAAGCGCGTGTCGCGGTTCGTGCTGACCATCGGTGCCACCGCCAACCAGAACGGCACCGCGCTGTTCGAGGGCGTGACCGTGATCTTCCTCGCCCAGTTCTTCGGCGTGGAACTGTCGATCGGCCAGCAGGTGATGGTGATGCTGGTCTGCATCCTGGGCGGCATCGGAACCGCGGGCGTGCCATCGGGTTCGCTGCCGGTGGTGGCGCTGATCTGTGCGATGGTGGGCGTGCCGCCCGAAGGCATCGGTCTGATCCTGGGCGTGAACCACTTCCTCGACATGTCGCGCACGGTGGTCAACGTGACCGGCGACCTGGGCATCGCGGCCATGGTGTCGAAGGGCGAACCGGAAACCACGATGCTCGACGAAGCCGCCGCGCAGGACTCCATGGCGTAGCGCGGGTCGCGCTCTGGCGCCTTGTCAGAGCGCTCTGTCCGCTTCGGGGGCGGTTGATCTCAGGCCCTGCCACGCGCTGACGACCGAGGCAGACGACGGCTTTCGGGTGAATGTCCCCCCGGCATCCCCGTCTTAGTCGACGGAAATTCGAGCGCTCCCCGCGAGCGCGGGATTTTTGCTTCGCCACGGCAGCGTGGGACAATGGGCCGCCCGCGAATCGCCGGGCGCCGCCCCTCGTGAATTGCCGCCCATGACGACGCCCAGCCGCCGCGACCTCGCCAACGCCATCCGCTTCCTCGCCATCGACGCCGTGCAGGCCGCCAATTCCGGCCATCCGGGCATGCCGATGGGCATGGCCGACATCGCCGAGGTGCTCTGGAACGATTACCTGGGCCACAACCCCAACAACCCGAAGTGGTTCAACCGCGACCGCTTCGTGCTTTCCAACGGGCACGGTTCGATGTTGCAGTACGCGCTGCTGCACCTGTCGGGCTACGACCTGCCGATCGAGCAGATCAAGCGCTTCCGCCAGCTGGAATCGCAGACCCCCGGCCATCCCGAGAACTTCATGACCCCGGGCGTGGAAACCACCACCGGGCCGCTCGGGCAGGGCTTCGCCAACGCCGTGGGCATGGCGCTGGCCGAGAAGGTGCTGGCGCAGCGCTTCAACCGCCCCGAGTTCGCGGTGGTCGACCATCGCACCTGGGTGTTCATGGGCGACGGCTGCATGATGGAAGGCATTTCGCACGAAGCCGCATCGCTGGCCGGGACCCTGGGGCTGGGCAAGCTGGTCGCGTTCTGGGACGACAACCACATCTCGATCGACGGCGAGGTCGAAGGCTGGTTCACCGACGACACCCCGGCGCGCTTCGAAGCCTACGGCTGGCGCGTGCTCCGCGACGTCGACGGCCACGATGCCGACGCGATCAAGGCCGCGATCGAGCAGGCGCTGGCACACGACGACAAGCCGGTACTGGTCTGCTGCCGCACCACGATCGGCTTCGGCTCGCCGAGCAAGGCGGGCAAGGAAGCCTCGCACGGCGCCGCGCTGGGCAAGGACGAGGTCGAGGCCACGCGCAAGGCGCTGGGCTGGAACCACGGTCCGTTCGAGATCCCGCAGGAGATCCGCGACGGCTGGCGCGCCGGCAACGCGGGCCTGGTGCGCGAGGAGCAGTGGAACCGGATGTTCGACCAGTACGCCACGCGCCATCCGGAGCTGGCCGAGGAACTGGTGCGCCGCACGCACGCCGAACTGCCTGAAGACTTCGCCGCGGTGGCCGATGCCTACATCGCGAAGCTGCAGGCCGAAGGCAAGGTGGTCGCTTCGCGCAAGGCCTCGCAGATGGCGATCGAGGCCTTCGCGCCGCACCTGCCCGAACTGATCGGCGGCTCGGCCGACCTGGCCAGCTCCAACCTGACCCTGTGGAGCGGCAGCAAGTCGGTGGCCAGCGACGACGCCGGCGCCAACTACGTGTATTACGGCGTGCGCGAATTCGCGATGACCGCGATCAGCAACGGCCTGGCCGTGCACGGCGGTTTCATTCCGTACGACGCCACGTTCCTGGTGTTCAGCGACTACGCGCGCAACGCCGTGCGCATGAGCGCGCTGATGGGCGCGCACGCGATCCACGTCTATACCCACGATTCGATCGGCCTGGGCGAGGACGGCCCCACGCACCAGCCGATCGAACACCTGGCGAGCCTGCGTCATATCCCGAAGAACGATGTCTGGCGCCCATGCGACGCGGTGGAGTCCGCGGTGTCGTGGCGCGCGGCGATCGAACGCCGGGACGGGCCGAGCTGCCTGGTGTTTTCGCGCCAGAACCTTGCCCACCAGCCGCGCAGCGAAGCGCAGGTGGCGGACATCGTGCGCGGCGGTTACGTGCTGCGCGACAGCGACGGCGCGCCGGAGCTGATCTTGGTGGCGACCGGTTCGGAAGTGGATCTGGCGATGCAGGCCGCCGGGCAGCTGGGCGACAAGGTGCGCGTGGTGTCGATGCCCAGCACCGACGTGTTCGACCGCCAGCCGGCCGCGTATCGCGAAACCGTGCTGCCCGACGCCTGCCGCAAGCGCGTGGCCGTGGAGGCAGGCGTCACCGATTTCTGGCGCAAGTACGTGGGCCTGGACGGCGCCGTGGTCGGCATCGACACGTTCGGCGCCAGCGGGCCCATCGAAGCGCTGATGCCGCACTTCGGATTCACCGTCGAGCACGTGGTCGAGGTCGCGCGTTCGCTGAAGTAGTCGCTGACGCCACCGGCAATCTCGCACATGGTTGCGTGCATCGGGCCTTCCCTCGCTGCGTAGCCGCAAGTTACGGCTTCGCTACTTCCAGCGCGTGGCGCAGCAGCTTCGCCTGCAGCCATTCCGCGGCGCCTTTTGGCGCCGACAGGCCCATCCGTTCCATCGCCTCGTTGTCGCGGGCGCCGGATGACAGCAGGGCGCCGACGATCGTGCGCGCCTTGCCACCCAAACTGCCGGTGCTGGCCTTCAACCAGCCCAGCGCCTTGAGCAGGCGCTGCTCGACCTCGGTGAAGTCGCTGCCCAGCGGGTAGTCCGGCAGCGTGCCGTCGCTTCGGAACGGCGCGAGCGCCTCGCGCAGGCGCTGCGGCGTATTGCGCGACCACGCCTGGGGAGGCGTGAAGTCGGGGCGCAGCTTGCGGTCGCGCTTCGCGGTCTCCAGCAGCGCTCGCTGGTGGCGCGCGTCGGAGATGCCGGCCATCGCGATCACGCAGTCTTCGTCGTTCCTGCCGCGCAGGTCGGCGATGCCGTATTCGTCGATGTAGAGGTCGCGCAGGTGGCGCGGGATGGTGCAGTGTCCGTAGTTCCAGCGGATGTTGGACAGCGTGCTTCCGCCGGCTTCGCGCATCGCGCGCAGCAGCAGCACCGAGCGTGCGTCGGGCAGGGCGTGCGCCATCGCCACGAAGTTGTACTGGCCGCCGACGCCGGACACGATGCGCCCGTCCTCGAGTCCGTCGGACACCGCCGCGCCCAGTGCGGTGGCCATCATGCAGGTGTTGAAGAAGCGCGCGTCGCGGCGCTGCGCGCGCTCGAGCATCTCGTCGCCGCCGTACAGCTGGTTGACCTCGCTGACCGGGCGCATGCCGATGCCACTGCGCGCCTCGTCGTCCAGGTCGCGCAGCCAGTCGTAGAAATCCTGCGATCCGAGGTAGAACGCGCCGTGCAGGAACTCGCCGTCGCGGTCGACCAGCTCGCGGTCCAGGTCGCTGGCGCTGCCGTCGTTCACGCGCTGCATCAGCGGCAGCTTGTCGACTACGCGGCGCCGCATCACCCCGCGTTCGACCAGCAGCTTGAACCCTTCGTTGATCATCTCGCTGCAGCCGTACAGGCCTTGCTCGAACGGCTCCAGCCCGCCGCTGGCGATGACGGCGGGGTGCCGCTCGAGTTCCGGATCGAGCGCCTGCAGCACGCGCCGGTACCCCGCGTTGTCGGCGTGGCGCAGCACCAGCGCATGGCACAGCGCGTCCGACAGCGCGCCGATGCCGACCTGTAGCGTGCCGCCGTCGCGAACCAGCGCGCTGGCGTACAGGCCGATCGCGTGTTCGGCGTCACCGACCGGCTGCCGAGGCAGCGCGAACAGCTTCGGAAACGGCGCCGGTGGCGCGACCACGATATCGAAGAAGTCGAGCGCGACCGCGGCCGGTCCGCCGAGCCACGGCAGCAGCGGATCGATCTCCGCCACCATCAGCGGACGCGGCGCGCCAGCGGCAGCGAGGGCGTCGAGCGCGTCGAAGGTCAGGTCGGTGTTCGACGACAGGGAAAGCTGCGTGCCTTCGGCATTGGCGGCGACCTTTTGCACGATGCAGTTCACGCCGCGGTCTGCCAGCGCGCGCGCGACATGGGTGTAATCCAGGCTCGCGTAGTGGCGCTGCGCCTGCGACGAACCCAGCAGCGCGCCCGATTGCACGTAGAACTCTTCGACCGTGATGTTGGCCGGCAGCGCGTCGCGCTTCTGCGCGGCGACGTAAGCCAGCCGAGGGAAGTCCTCGCCGAAATGGCGCGCGACGAACGGAGCGAGGAAGCGGCCTTCCAGTCCCTTCCCGGGCGGGGGTGGATCGAGCGACAGCGCCGTGTAGAGCTGCAGCGTGCGCGACGGATCGCGTTCGACGCGACCGTAGAGCGCATTGAGCAACCGGTGCGGCTTGCCGATGCCCAGCGGGGCGCCGACGACCAGCGGCCCGGGAAGGCGGGCGAGCATGCGGTCGACGGCGAGATCCAGCGAATCGAGGAATTCGGTCATCGCGGCAGGGTACGGCGGCCGACGTTAAGGAGCGAGCGGGGCCACTACGTCGTGCGATCGAAAACGACGGAGCCGGCAATCCGGGGGTTGGAAGGATGTCTCGCCAACCTGGGATCTCAGGAAGGGCTTTGCGGCAGGCGAGCAGGGCAAGCGGAAGGAGAAGAAACAAGGAACAACGGAGCAGCGGATGAGAAAAGCGAGAGGTGAGGCACGAGAGGTCACGGGCGATAGGCGGAGGGCGGGAGATGGGCGCGCGTCGCAGACGATGGCTTGCCATCCCCTGGGATCGAAAGCTCGGCTTTCGGTCGGCTAGGGGCGCATCGCTCCCGCGTCCCGCTACCGAAGACGGCGCGCCGCGCGCCGGGCCACCGTGTCCTGATGCGTCTTGGCCCCGTCATTGGCACGAATCGCGTTACGCCCGGGGTCGGCCCGGCCAAGCCGCTCCGACGTTCCTCCCGAATACCAGGCTCTTGACATCGCTCGAATTTACGTCTGTAATCGATACAAATTACAGGTGTAAACGAATGTCCGTCACCGATGCCGAAGCGCAGGTCATGCAGGTCCTGTGGGAACGCCACCCGCGCAGCGCCGAAGAAGTGGTTGCCGCCCTTGCGTCCAGCACCGACTGGGCCGAGCCGACCGTGAAGACCCTGCTCAACCGTCTGCTCAACAAGGGCGCGATCGAGGCGACCCGGGAGGGCCGCCGATACCTGTATTCGCCGGTTCTGGCCCGCGAGGCCTGGGTGGCGCAGCAGAGCGAGGGCTTGCTGCAGCGCCTGTTCGATGGGCGCGTGGCCCCGCTGGTGGCGCATTTCAGCCAGCGCGGCCGGTTGAGCGAGGCCGATATCGCCGAGCTGCGCCGCCTGCTGGAGGAGATTGACGATGACGCAGGCTGACGTGTTCCGCTGGCTGCTGGAAAGCACCTGCGCCAGCAGCGCCGTGATCGTGCTGGTGCTGCTGCTGCGCCGGCCGCTGCGGGCCATGTTCGGCGCGAATGTGGCGTACCTGCTGTGGTCGCTGGTGCCGATGGCCGTGCTGGCCGCGTCGATTCCGGCGCCGGTGGTGCACGTGTCTTTTTCAGGCGCGGTTAGCGATGCGCTGGCCGCCGGCACAATGGTTGCCATGCCTGCAACCGGTGGTGCGCTGGTGCCCTGGTGGCTGGCGATCTGGTGCGCGGGCGCCGTCGCGGCGGCAATGTCGCAGCTCGCCGCGCAATGGCGCTTCCATCGCGGCCTCGGCACGCTGCGCATCGACCGCGACGGGTTGCTGCACGCCGAGAGCAGTGCCGGCCTGCCGGCGGTGGTGGGCCTGCGGGGCAGGATCGTGCTGCCGGCCGATTTCGATCTGCGTTACAGCGCCGCCGAACGCGCGCTGATCCTCGCCCACGAACGCATCCACCGCGCCCGCGCTGACGTGGCCGGCAATGCGCTGATGGCTGGATTGCGCTGCGCGTACTGGTTCAACCCCTTGTTCTGGATCGCCGCTGATCGCTTCCGCCGCGACCAGGAACTGGCCTGCGACGAAACCGTCATCGCGCGCCATCCGCAGTCGCGCCGCGCGTATGGCGAGGCGATGGTGAAAACCCAACTGTCGGCGATGCCGGCGCCCCTGGCCTGCCACTGGTTCGGCGGCCACCCGTTGAAGGAGAGGATTGCCATGCTCAAGCACCCAAGCCCCGGCGCGCGCCGGACCACGGTTGGACTGATTCTCGCCGGCTCCGTGATCGCCGGGACGGCCTACGCGGCCTGGGCGGCGCGCCCGGCCGAACGCATCGCAGACACCACCGCGCAGTCCGTCCCGCATCCGCAGGCGCGGCCGGTTGTCGCGCAGGCCGGCGGCCGCGCACATGCGGCGACGCGCGTGGACATCCAGTCGAAGACCACGACGCCGCCCAAGTATCCGGCGGGGGCCGCTGCCAGCAAGACCACGGGCAAGGTCGTCATGCTCATCGACGTCGCCGCCGATGGCAGCGTGGCCGACGCGCGCGTCGAGAGGTCCGAGCCGGCGGGCGTGTTCGACCAGGTCACGCTGGACGCGGTAAAGGGCTGGAAGTTCGAGCCGGCCATGGAAAACGGCAAGCCGGTGGCTGGCCGCATCCGGGTGCCGGTGACTTTCGAGATGGACAAGCCGGCCGGCGCGCCGGCCGGCGGCAAGGCCTGAGGTGATGCGCGCACCGGCCCGGTGCGCCCAGGTGATGGCCGCGCTGGTACTGGTCGTTGCCGCCACAGGCTGTGCCAGCCGCAGCGCCCGCATCGATCATCGGATGCTGCTGCCGCAGACTGGCGCGCGCCACGCGGTGGAATCGACGCAGTTCTTCGTGATGCCGGTGTCGCTGGCCGCGCCGGAACCGGCGTTCCCGGAGCTTGCCGAAGATGCGGGCGCGATTGATGTCACGGTGTGCGCGGAAATCTGGCTGTCGGAGGACGGCGACGTCAGCCGCGTCATGCCGTTCGACGCGACGCCCGAATGCGCGCAGACCGGGGAGGTGCAGGCGCGGGCCTACGCGCAGGCGGTGGTTGAAGCGATGCTGGGTTGGGAATTCACGCCGGCGATGATCTGCGAGTTTCCGCCGCAACTGCTTGCCAGGCGCGACTCTGGCGATTGCACGGGGCCCGACGTCACGGTGCGGCGGGTCCCGGTGCGGCTGGAATATGCCTTCAGTTTCAGCAGTCGCGAGGGGAGGCGACGGGTGGGCGTGGTGCGGAAGGAGGCTGGTGCGAACACGCGCTGATCTTTGGCTGCACATCAAAAGCTTTCGCGCCGTGACGGCGCGAGCCACCTTTCTTTGCTTGTGCAAAGAAACCTGGCGCAAAGAAAACACACCCCGCCTTCGCGCCCGGCGCTGCGCACCGGGTTCGCGGAGCCGGCGGGAATTTTCCGAGAGGGCATCCTGCCCTCGCGGAAAACGCCGCACATCCATGTGCGGCGCCCCTGCGGGGTTTAGCCCGCCCGCTCCGCCGCTTCGGAGGGGCCCCGAAGGTCAAAGTCACGCGCAACAACAGCAACAGCAACATCGAGAGTCACCGCAGAACCACGAGGGTCGCGCCGAAGCGATGTCGTTCTCACTCGTCATCCCCGCGGCTTTCAACAGACGTATGTCTGGTCACGCGGGGATCCATGGACCCCGCTCATGGTTAAAGTCGTGCAGAGCGGGGCGAACTCTGGCCCGCCGACGCTGGGAGTGGGCGATGCCAATCCAGCCAGGTCAATCCAGCGTATGCACCGCCCGTGTCAGCCGTTCGACTTCATCGGCCGAGTGGCTGACGTAGACGATCGGCAGCGCTGTTTCGTCGCGCACCCGCTGCAGATAGGGGATCAGCTCCTCGCGCCGGGCCTGGTCGAGGTTGGTCAGCGGTTCGTCCAGCAGCAGGATGCGCGGCTGCGACAGCAGGGCGCGGCCGAGCGCGACGCGTTGCGCTTCGCCACCGGACAGGTGGGTGGTGCGGCGCTCGAGCAGGGCGCCGATGCCGAGCAGGGCGACGACGTCGTCGAATCCGAACGTGGCGGCGCCCTGGCCGCGTCGGCCGTAGCCCAGGTTGCCGCGGACATCCAGGTGCGGGAACAGGCGCGCGTCCTGGAACATGTAGCCGACGTGGCGCGCGTGCACGGGGACATCGATCCCGGCGACCGAATCGAACAGGCAGCGGCCGTCGACCTCGATCCGCCCCTCGCACGGCGTCAGCAGGCCCGCGATCGCGTGCAGCACCGAGGTCTTGCCAGCGCCGGAACGCCCGGCAAGCGCGATGACGCGCGCGTCGTCGCGGATGCTGACGTGGCGACGGAAACCGCCGCCGTTGCGCGCACCGCGTTCCAGCACGATGTCGAGCGCCAGCATCAGTGCGTCTCGCCGCGCTGGCGGCGCACCAGCCATTCGGATGCCAGCAGCGCCAATAGCGAAATGCCGACGGCCACCAGCGCCAGCCGCCAGATGCCGGCGTCGCCGCCGGGCACCTGCAGCAGGCCGTAGATCGCCGAGGAGATGGTCTGCGTCTCGCCGGGGATCGCGGACACGAAAGTGATCGTGGCGCCGAACTCGCCCAGTGCCTTGGCGAACGCCAGCACCGCACCGGCGACGATGCCTGGCCACGCCAGCGGCAGCGTCACGCTGCGGAACACGCGCCACGGGGTCGCACCGAGCGTGGCCGCGGCCTGTTCGAGGCGGCGGTCGGTAGCCTCGATCGACAGCCGGATCGTGCGCACCATCAGCGGGAAGCCCATCACCGCGCTCGCCAGCGCCGCACCGGTCCAGCGGAACGCGAAGCCGATGCCGAAATGCTGCATGAGCAAGCTGCCGATCACGCCGTTGTTGCCCAGCGCCACCAGCAGCACGTAGCCGACCACGACCGGCGGCAGCACCAGCGGCAGGTGGACCAGCGCATCGACCAGCGCCTTGCCGAAGAAGCGCTTGCGGGCCAGCAGCCAGCCGGTGGCGATGCCCAGCGGCAGGCTCGCCAGCGCCGCGACCGTGGCGACCTTCAGGCTCAGTGCGATGGCGGTGAGTTCGGCGGGCGTGAAGTCGAACATGCGTGGGGCCACGTCAAGCGGGATGGTTTGAGCGCCGCGACTTTCAACGGTTTCGCCCTCGCAAGCACCGGGCCGATCCTTCGTGCGGGCTGATGAGCTTGCGAGTTTAGGGATTTATGGGCGTGCCGGCCTGAGGACCCGGAGCGCTCCCCGAAGCACGCACGCCCATGCGACCAACATCTGGCCATGCTCACCGCACGCTGAAGCCGCGCTCCCGGAAGATGCGCATGGCTTGCGGTGTGCGAAGCCAGCGCACGAACACCGCCGCCTGCGGATGCGTGCTCGACTTCACCTTCGCCACCGGATACACGATCGGCGGGTGCGCGGGTTCCGGAAACGTGCCGAGCACCTTCACCCGCGGCTCGGCGCGTGCATCACTGCCGTACACCACCCCCAGCGGAGTTTCGCCGCGGGCAACCAGCAGCAGCGCGGCGCGGACGTTTTCCGCCTCGGCGGTGCGCGATCGCAGGTCGTCCCACATGCCCAGCGAGTCGAACGCGGCCTTGGCGTAGCGACCGGCCGGCACGCTGTCGACCAGGGCCAGCGCGATCCTGCCGCGTTCGCCGAGGAGCGGCAGAAGGTCGGCGCTTTGGTCCAGGGTGATCGCGTGCGCCGCGCTGTGCTTCGGCGCCACCAGCACCAGCGTGTTGCCGAGCAGCGCGCTGCGCGTGTGGGCGTCGATCAAGCCCTGCGACTGCAGCACGTCCATCCAGTCCACGTCGGCGGAGACGAACACGTCCGCGGGCGCACCGCGCTCGATCTGCCGCGCCAGCGCCGAACTGCCGGCGTAGGACACGCGCACCTGCTGCCCGGTTTCGCGCCGGAAGACGAGCGCGGCTTCGTCCATCGATTCCTTGAGGCTGGCGGCGGCGAAAACGGTCAACGGCGCGTCTGCGGCGCGCGCTGGGGCGAGACAGGCGGTGAAGGCCAGCAAAAGGGTGAGCAGGAATCGAGCGGCCATGGGCCTTCCGTGTCTTGGTGGTGGATGCGAAGAACTCGCGGCTGAAGCCGCTCCCACAAGAGCGGCGGCTACAATCCGTGGGAGCGGCTTCAGCCGCGAACTCCTCGTCCGTCGTGAACCATCACGGCGCAACGATCACGGTGATCGCCTGCACCTGCCGCACCCAGCGTTCGGGGCGCGCATCGTCAGGCACCACCAGGCGCAGTGGCCCGGTCGTGCCGTCCAGCTGCTGGCCGTTGCAGCGGTCAACGACGAACGCGCTGCGGTTGCCGAGCGTGGGATCGAATTCCGACAGCGAGAAGAGCACGCGATCGCCGCCGCGTCCAACGACCAGCACGTATCGGCCCAGCTGGGCGCCGTGCAGCGGTTCGGCAGGCATCGCGCCGGCAGCCCGCATCAATGCGGCCAGCGCGACGCCCTCGCACTTCAGCGTTTCGCCCTGGACGTTGGCGGTGACCGCGTCGCGTGGCAGGGCGGCAAGCGACGCGGCGTCGAGAGGCACCACCACCGGCGAGGCCAGTGCGGGCGCCTGCGGCGGCGCGGCGTGCAGGTGGCCGTCGTGCACCGCCGTCACATCCGCCGGACTGGCGACCTCCGCCGGCGCATCGTCGCCGGCCGCTGTCGCCTGCGTGCGCGCCGGGCCGGTGGCGCAGGCGGAGAGCAGCAGGACGTTCGCGATTGCGATCAACAGGCGTGGCGTGGCCATGGGATTTCCTTGCAGACGCGGTCGTGGGCACGATGGTGACTGCCGGCACGCCGCCGCGCTCGGGCGCTACAACGTATCAAGCGGAACCTTGAAGTACCGGATGCCGTTGTTCTCCGCGTCGGGCAGCGCGCCGGCGCGGATGTTGGCCTGCACCGAGGGGATGATCAGCGCCGGCATCGCCAGCGTGGCGTCGCGCGCTTCGCGCAGGCGCACGTAGTCGTCCTCGGCAGTGTCGCTGCGGACGTGGATGTTGGCGCGCTTCTGTTCGCCGATTGTCGTCTCGCAGGCCGGTTCGCGACCGCCGGGGCCATAGTCGTGGCAGACGAACACGCGCGTGTCGTCGGGCAGGGCCTCGTACAGGCGCCGGATGGAACGGTAGAGCACCGACGCGCTGCCGCCGGGGAAATCGCAGCGTGCAGTCCCACCGTCGGGCATGAACAGCGAATCGCCTGTGAACAAGGCGTCACCGATGCGATACGCGACGCTGTCGCTGGTATGGCCGGGCACCGCGATTACATGCGCTTCGATCCCGCCGATGGCGAAGGCGTCGCCGTCGGCAAACAGCTGGTCGAACTGCGAACCGTCCACCGGGAACTGCTCGCCGAGGTTGAAGATCGGGCGGAACGTGGACTGGACCGTGCGGATGCCGGCACCGATGGCGATCCGCGCATCGGGGAAGTGCGTGGTCTTCAGCCAGTGCGCGGCCGAAACGTGGTCGGCGTGGGCGTGGGTTTCCAGCAGCCAGCGCACGTTCGCGCCGCGTGCGCGGGTGGCGTCCACCAGTGCCAGCGCCGACGACGTGGAGATGCGGCCGGACGCGGCGTCGTAGTCCAGCACCGGATCGACCAGCGCCGCCTCGCCCGCGCCGGGATCGAGCACCAGGTAGCTCCAGGTGCCGGTGCTGGCGTGGCGGAAGGGCAGGACTTCGGGGCGCATGGCGGGCTTTCGGAGGCAGGAGGCCAGTATCGCGCAGCGTGGCGGTGCATGCAGGGGGAGCAGTCGCGGGGGCCGGTCCTCCGACCTGCGTTCATGGGCATCGTGTCAGCCGGCCACGCGGCGTGATCGCTCCGCATGAACTCGCCGCCAAGGCCCGCCTCGATGGGACTACCATCCCACCACACCACGAGGAGCACGCCTTGGCCCCGCATATCGCACCCGCCGCGTCCTGCCTGCTCACGCTGCTGTTCGCGACGCCCACGTTCGCCGCCGCGCCGCCTGAAACGCCGGTGGACGCGGCAGCGGACGCCAGGCCGTCCATCCTTGATCGTCAGCCGATGCCGCGCGTCTACAGCGCCGGTCAGCCAAACGCGGACGACTGGGCGAGCATCGCCGCGCACGGCGTCACCACCGTGATCGACCTGCGCCCGGATGCCGAGCGCCCCGGCCGCGACGAAGCCGCCGAAGTGCAGGCGGCGGGCCTGGCCTACCGGCACATCCCGATAGCCGGCCCGCAGGACCTGACGCCCGATGCCGCGCGCACGCTGTGGCAGGCAATCGACGCCGCGCCGGGCAAGGTGCTGGTGCACTGCGCCTCCGGCAACCGTGCTGGCGCGCTGCTCGCGATCGCGGCCGCGCGGGAAGGCGGCATGGCGCCGGCGCGGGCGCTCGAACTTGGCCGCGAAGCCGGCATGACCAGCACCGAACCGCGGGCGCGCGCCGTGCTTGGATTGCCGGCTGGCGATCCGTAGCTGCCCCCAGGCGACCAGGTCGCCTATGTCCGTTGGGCGGCGCGAGCCGCGACTCGGGATTGCAGGCGGTCGCGGCTTCCGCCGCTCCTACGCTGGCACGGGATTGGTGAGCGACGAGGCGACGTTCAACGCCCCAGCGTCTCGTTGAGCAGCTGCGCCAGCCGGTACGCCGCCTGGCGCACGCGCTGCTCGGCCAGCGGGCGGTATTCGTCCAGGTAGGCCTGGTCGAGCTTGTGCGTGTCGGCGGGATACAGCCCGCGCGCGTCGACCAGGCGGCAGGACTCGCCGGCCCAGGCTTCCGGGGCGCTGTGGCCGGCCTCGGTCATCGGCGGCCAGGGCAGGGTGTCGAGGCGGTCGGCGTACGGCGTCACCGCCTTGCGATCGGCCCCGAAGCCGGCGGTGCCGAGGATGTAGTAGTCCCACACTGAGTGCAGGTTGGTGCCCATCACGCCGTCGGCGTAGTGCTTGCGGGCGTAGGCCTCGGGCGCAAGGTCGGTTCGCAGGCTGATCTGGTAGCCGTTGCCGCCGCCATCGGTGTGGTTGGTGGCGTGCAGGGGCTGGTGCACGTCGCCGACGAAGTGCACGACGAATTTCAGCGCGTCGCGGCGCGCGGCCGCCGGCTGGTCGCGGTCGCCGAGGATCGCCAGCTGCCGTTCGATCGCGCCCACCACGCAGTTGCCGTCCGGGCAGTCGCGGGCGGCGTCGTAGATGCAGTCGGCGCCAGGCGCGGTGTTGACGTAGTGCCACTTCGATGTGGCCTTGAAGCGCGGCGGATCCTCGTCGCGCAGCGTGTCCGCCCAGGCGGCGACGCCGCCCAGGGTCGGATCCGACTCGCCTGCCAGCAGCCGCGCGACTTCCGCGCGGGCCCCGGGCGTGAGGTGGCGCTGCGCCAGTTCGCCGACCAGGCGGTGGCCCAGCTGCGCCCAGCCCAGCGCGGCGGGCGCCAGCAGCAGCAGGAAAGCGGCGAGAAGCAGGCGTGGCATCGTTTTCATGGCGTAAGGGACTCGGCGGGGCTGAAAGCGCGGGCGGGAAACGGCTAAAATAGCGTGCTTTATTCCTTTCCGTCCGTCTTTTCCCCGTTATTTCCCCGTCTTTCCTTGCAGGAGCGTGACATGGCGATCAAGGTTGGTATCAACGGTTTCGGCCGCATCGGGCGCAACGTGCTGCGGTCGGCAGTGCAGAACTTCGCGGACGACATCGAGATCGTGGCCATCAACGACCTGCTCGAACCCGATTACCTGGCCTACATGCTGCAGTACGACTCCGTGCACGGCCGCTTCAAGGGCGAAGTCTCGATCGACGGCGGCACCCTGGTGGTGAACGGCAAGCGCATCCGCCTGACCCAGGAGCGGGACCCGGCCAACCTGAAGTGGAGCGAGGTCGGCGCCGACGTGGTGATCGAGTCCACCGGCCTGTTCCTGACCAAGGAAACCGCGCAGAAGCACCTCGACGCCGGCGCGAAGAAGGTGATCCTGTCCGCCCCGTCCAAGGACGACACGCCGATGTTCGTCTACGGCGTCAACGACAAGACCTACAAGGGCGAGGCCATCATCTCCAACGCCTCGTGCACCACCAACTGCCTGGCCCCGATCGCCAAGGTGCTGCACGACAAGTGGGGCATCAAGCGCGGCCTGATGACCACCGTGCACGCCGCCACCGCCACCCAGAAGACCGTCGACGGCCCGTCCAACAAGGACTGGCGCGGCGGCCGCGGCATCCTGGAGAACATCATCCCGTCGAGCACCGGCGCGGCGAAGGCCGTGGGCGTGGTGATTCCCGAGCTCAACAAGAAGCTCACCGGCATGAGCTTCCGCGTGCCCACCTCCGACGTCTCGGTGGTCGACCTGACCGTGGAACTGGACAACCCGGCCAGCTACGACGAGATCAAGGCTGAGATGAAGGCGCAGAGCGAAGGCGCGCTCAAGGGCATCCTGGGTTACACGGAGGACAAGGTGGTCGCCACCGATTTCCGCGGCGATACCCGTACCTCGATCTTCGACGCCGAGGCCGGCATCGCGCTCGACTCCACCTTCGTCAAGCTGGTGAGCTGGTACGACAACGAGTGGGGCTATTCGAACAAGTGCCTGGAAATGGTGCGGGTGATCGCGAAGTAACGCCGCGACGCTTCGTTGCCGACTGAAGGAGCCCCGCGGTTGCGGGGCTTTTTCTTTGTTGGGATGCGCGCGTGCGCGCGAGCCGTGGGATTCTTCGGTCGGCGCGCGGGGCCGGACGGGTCAGGCGTTGCCAGTTGCCGGGGAAGTTCCAGCGGGCGAGGGGTTCGAGTGCGGTGATGCCGGACCCCAGGCTCGCTTGGGGTTGCCGGGAAGAAGCAAAAGCTGCTCGCGCCCTCATCCGGCGCTGCGCACCACCTTCCCCCGCTGGCGGGAGAAGGATTAACGCATTCGTTCTCGTCCGCGGGCGACACGACTGGCAAGTCACGTAGCGCAGCGCCTCGCACCCCCAAGCCCTTCTCCCGTTTACGGGAGAAGGTGCCCGAAGGGCGGATGAGGGCACGCCGGATCCGGCCGAACCCGGTCACCGAGGGGAATCGAACGCCGCCAGCCCATGCGCCCCGTTCGATCCCCTTTTGCCGCGAACCCTGGCACGCGACCGCGTTCCACCAGTCAGCCGAAGCTCCGCATCAGCGGCCACGCCTTGGCCCAGTCGAACCTGAGGTCGCGGCAGACGTAGATGTCCGGATGTCCGCTTTCCTCGTTCTCCACGCCGTGCGGGATGCGCAGGCGCGCGGCCAGCGTGCAGGTGGCGGGCGTGTCGGCAATGCCTTTCGCATCGTCGCCCAGCACGATCACCGTCGCCGGCGGCGCGTCGCCGTAGCCGCGCGCCCAGTACGAGTTGATGCCGCTGATCGCCACCGGCAACCCGTGGGCCGGGCCGTAGCGGTTGATTGCGCCGGCTTCGCCATAGTTGTTGGCGTAGATCGCGGTCTGGGCGCGCTCGGCCTCGGGGAGTGCGTGGTACACCGCGGCCACCTGGGCGACCAGCTCCGGCCAGCCGACCTGCTCGGCGAAGTTGTCATGCAGCCCACGGCTGAACTGCCAGCCTGGCGAACCGATCGGTGCCACCGGCAACGCCACTGCGGCCGCCGCCGAGAGTGCGCCAAATAGCAGCAGCGCGATCGCGCCGCGCGCCGCCATCGCCGCGCGCGGGCGCAGGCGTGCGATGCCGCGCTCCACCAGCACTGCGCCCGCCGCCAGCAGCATCGGATACGCCGGCGCCAGGTAGTAGTCGCGCGCACTGGCGAGCCAGAACAGGAGCAGCGCCATCGCGTACAGCCAGGCCAGCCCGCGCCACTGCCGCGCCGATGCGGCGAAGGCCAGCCACGCCAGTCCGACCAGCCACAGCCATGCCAGCAGCGGTCCCGCGCCGAGCATCAGCTGCCCGCCGAGGAAATCGCCGGTGCGCCCGATGCGCACGTCGCGGGCGTGGATGTGCTGAACGAAATCGAGGTAGATGAAGTCGTGCTGCCACTGCCACCACGCGTTGGGCGCGAACACCAGCAGCGACACTGCCACGCCCGCCCACGGCCAAGGGCTGGCCAGCTGCCGCCGCAGCGGCGTGGCCAGGATCGCCACGACGATGCCGGCCGCGCAGAACAGCATCGTGTAGCGCGTCATCATCCCCAGTCCGATCACGGCGCCGAGGCCCAGCCACCACCACCGGTTTGCGGAGGGATCGTTGTCGCCATTGGCCAGCTTCAGCAGCAGCCATGCCGCCAGCACCCACCACAGGTAGTCGGGGCTGGTGTACTGCAGCATCGAGCCGGCGAGCAGCGAGAACGGAACGCAGGCAACCGCGATCGCCGCCAGCGCCTGCGCGAAGCGGTGCCCGCCCAGTTCGCGCGCGATCAGGCCGCCGAACAGCATCGCCAGCGCCTGCGCCAGCGCCGAGGGCGCGCGGAACGCGGTGAGCGAATCGCCGAACAGCTGCATCGACACGTGGGCGAGGAATGGCACCAGCGGGGGATAGGCCACGTATCCCCAGGCGAGGTGATGCGCGTCGTCGAGCAGCGCGAGCTCGTCGCGATGGAAGCCGTACTGGCCGTTGGTCAGCAGGTGCAGCAGCAGGCGGGCCAGCGCCAGCGCAAGCAGCAGGCCCAGCGCCGGACGCGACAGTGCGCCGTGCCAGAGCCTGAAATGTGGCGTCGCCATCGGAAGGTGCCCCCGCAAGTCCCTGCGCCGAGCTTACGCGCCCGTGGTGGCGCTTCCGACTGCCGGACCTCGTGCCCGGCGCGAGGTCAGAGGCCGGCCGAGCGGATCAGCAGCTTGAGCTTGTCCGGCACGCCGTCCCACTGCTTGGCATCGGGCATGGCCGGCTTCTTGCGGTCGATCACCGGCCACAGCGGCGCCAGTTCGGCGTTGATCGCCAGGAACTGCTCCTGGCCCGCGGGGACGTCGTCCTCGGGATAGATCGCGCCCACCGGGCATTCGGCCACGCACAGGGTGCAGTCGATGCAGCTTTCCGGGTCGATGACCAGGAAGTTCGGGCCTTCGTGGAAGCAGTCGACCGGGCACACCTCGACGCAGTCGGTGTGCTTGCAGTTGATGCAGTTTTCGGTGACGACGTGGGTCACGATGCGCGGCGCGTAGACGGACGTGCACAGTGTGGCGTGCGCGATCACGCGCCGCCCTGACCTGGATCAAGGTGAGACGGGCCCGGGCGAGGGACAATCGGCTCCCGCCGTCCTGCCTCGCGCGCCGCCGCTTGCGATTCCCCGCCGCGGCCGCATCTTCCCGCCATGCCAGCACCCGCGCCTCCCACCCACGACCAGATCACGGCCCTCGTCGACCGTTTCTACGACCGGATCCAGGTCCACCCCACGCTCGGCCCGGTGTTCAACGCCGCGGTCGACGACTGGGACGAACACAAGGCGCTGCTGGTGTCGTTCTGGACCTCGGTGGTGCTGCGCGCCGGCACCTATCGCGGCAACCCGATGGCTGCGCACCGGTCGCATCCGATCACCACCGAGCACTTCGTGGAATGGCTCGAACTGTGGCGCGCCACTGCCGATGAGATGCTGGCGCCCGAACACGCCGAACTGCTGCACGAATACGCAGGGCGCATCGGCCGCAGCCTGCGCTACGGCCTGGGCCTGCCGGAGCCGGGCGAAACGCGCTCGCCGTTCGGCCCGGCAGTGTCGCTGCGCGGCGGCTGAGCGCAGCGCTGCTCTTGTGGGAGCGGCTTCAGCCGCGAGCTTTTCCCACGCCGGCATCAATGGATCCCGACCCGCACGGCAGCGAAGAAGAGGATGCCCGCCCGATTCGGGTGGCGCGCTCAGGCCAGCGCCGCGAGCGCCGCGTCGTAGTCCGGCTCCTCGCCGATCTCGCCCACCAGCTGCGCATGGACGATGCGGTCGTCGGCATCGAGCACCACCACGGCGCGCGCGGCCAGGCCGCCCAGCGGGCCATCGGCGATCGCAACGCCGTAGCTTTCGAGGAACTCGCGCCCGCGCATCGTTGACAGCATCACCACGCGCTCCAGGCCCTCGGCGCCGCAGAAGCGCGCCTGCGCGAACGGCAGGTCGGCGGAGATGCCGAGCACCACGACGTTGTCCGGCTTGGATGCCAGTTCGTTGAACCTGCGCAGCGCGGTGGCGCACACGCCAGTGTCCACGCTGGGGAAGATGTTGAGCAGCTTGCGCTTGCCGGAGAACGACGCCAGCGTCACGTCGGACAGATCCTTGGCGACCAGCGTGAACGGACGCGCCTGCTCGCCGGCGACGGGGAAGTGGCCGTCGACGGTGACGGGATTGCCGTGGAAGGTGACCTGGGACATGGCGTAACTCCTGGAAGCAGGAAAGGGAAGGAAGACGACCCGGCGCTCGTCGCGCGTGGCGTCGGCGTCAATAGAACATCAGCTTGGCGAGCACCACGATGCCGGCCATCAGGCACAGCACGACGTGGTGCGTGCGCCGGAACCGGCACGGATCCATTGTCCCACGCATAGCCGCGCGGACCGCGGTGACGAACACCGCGAGCACGGCAAACGCCAGGCCCACCTTGATCGACAGCAGCCAGCCGAAACGCGATCCGAGGCAGGCGAGGCCGTTGCAGCGGATGTCGAACAGCGCAAACCCGCTCAGGAACAGCAGCAAGACCACGAAAGGCATGAAGCGGCGGGCCCGCGCCATCACTGCTGCCTCGATCCGCCGCATGATGTCGTGATCGAACTGCCGGTGCAGCGCTTCGAGTACCAGCACCTCGAATGCCACCGCGCCCACGAACACGATCGCGCAGGCCAGGTGCAGCAGCAGGAACAGCGGGTACCAGTTGGCCATCCCTGCGAGCGTGCGCGGCGCGACCAGTCGCCGCATTGACCTGCGTCAAACACAACCACGCCTTCGCGGGCTTGCGGAAGTGCGGCCGAGAGTCAGGCGAGGCCAGGCTCGACCGTGTGGATCGGGACGCGGCCTCGCTCCCATGGCGCCGGTTTGCCAGCCATTCCGGGGACCCGGACAATGACACCGCGCTGATTGCCTTCGCGCGGCGGTGCCCTCCGGCCACCGACCTTGCCTCCATCCTTCGAGCGACGAACACCCCATGACCATCCAGCGAATGAGCGACCTCGACCTGTCCGGCAAGCGCGTGCTGATCCGACAGGACCTCAACGTTCCCGTCGACGGCGGCAAGGTCACGTCCGACCAGCGCATCACCGCCTCGCTGCCGACCCTGCGCGCCGCGCTCGACGCCGGCGCCGCTGTGATGGTGATGTCGCACCTGGGGCGGCCGAAGGAGGGCGCGTGGAGCGAAGCCGATTCGCTGGCCCCGGTGGCCGCGCGCCTCTCGGAGCTGCTCGGCCGCGACGTGCCGCTGGTGCGCGACTACCTCGACGGCGTCGACGTCGCCCCCGGCCAGCTGGTGCTGCTCGAGAACTGCCGCATGAACGACGGCGAGAAGGCTGACGACGAAGCGCTGGCCAAGCGCTACGCCGCGCTGTGCGACGTGTTCGTCATGGACGCCTTCGGCACCGCGCACCGCGCCCAGGCGTCCACTCATGGGGTGATCCGCTTCGCGAAGCAGGCCGCGGGCGGTCCGCTGCTGATGGGCGAACTCGACGCGCTGGCCAAGGCGCTCGACCACCCGGCGCGACCCTTGCTGGCGATCGTCGCCGGCTCCAAGGTCAGCACCAAGCTCGAATTGCTGTCGTCGCTGGTCGGCAAGGTGGACCAGCTGATCGTCGGCGGCGGCATCGCCAACACCTTCATCGCCGCCGAAGGCCACGGCGTTGGCAAGTCGCTGGTCGAGACCGACCTGGTCGAAACCGCGCGCAAGATCATGGCCGACGCGAAGGCGCGCGGCGCCGACATTCCCGTGCCGACGGACGTCGTGGTCGCGCCGGAGTTCAAGGCCGATGCGCCGGCCACGGTGAAGGCCGTGGACGCGATCGACGGCGAGGACATGGTGCTCGACATCGGCCCGGACACCGCGCAGCGCTACGCGCGGATGATCGCCGACGCCGGCACCGTGGTCTGGAACGGCCCGGTCGGCGTGTTCGAGTTCGACGCCTTCGGCAAGGGCACCGAGACCCTGGCGCGCGCGATCGCCGCGTCCGGCGCATTTTCCATCGCCGGCGGCGGTGACACCCTGGCCGCGGTGGACAAGTACGGCATCGCCGATGACGTGTCCTATATCTCGACCGGTGGCGGTGCGTTCCTCGAATTTCTCGAAGGCAAGACCTTGCCGGCGGTGGCCGCCCTGGCACAGCGCGGCGGCTGACTGCGATTGCGTCGAGCCCATGAATACGCGCGTGGTCACAGTCCAACGATGGCCTCACGCGCCTCTTACATCACGCGCCGGCCCCGCTGCTAGCGTCCGCTGCGCGGCGATCCGCCGCGCAGGATGGAGGGTGTGTCATGGGCAGATCTGGAACGCGATCTTGGCTGCGCAACGCGAGGCTGGTCGCGCTCGGCGCGGTCATTGCCGTCGCCGCAAGCACGGCGGGCGCAAAGGGCGACGCCGGTTGCTGCTACCCGGGCTCGGTGGTGTCACGACGATGCCGGCACGGTCGTCGGTCTTCGCATGTGGGGCTGCGGCGATCCCGGCTGGGGCGTGGTGACGTCCAACTCCAGGGCCTACAACGGCTGCATCATGTAGCGCGTCCAGGCGCGCGCCGCGCGGGACCTCTGCTACGGCGGGTGTCCCGCGTTCCGCGCCGATGCTGGGCTAGGATGGAGGCAACCGCCCAGACAATCCGAGCCCATGTCCGAACACCGCCGCCGCACCCGCATCCTCGCCACCCTTGGTCCGGCCACCGATGCGCCCGGCGTGCTCGACGCGCTGCTGCGCGCCGGGGTCGACGTGGTGCGGCTCAACTTTTCCCATGGCGACCCGGCCTCGCAGCTGGCGCGGGCGCAGGCCGTGCGCGATGCGGCCGCGCGGGTGGGCGTGGAAGTCGGCATCCTGGCCGACCTGCCGGGCCCCAAGATCCGCGTCGAAACCTTCGCAGAAGGCCGCGTCGTGCTGCGCGCGGGCGCGCGCTTCGACCTGCTGGCCAGCGATGACGCGCCCCCCGGCGACGAAACCCAGGTCGGCGTGAGCTACCTCGCCCTGCCGCAGGACCTGCGGCCCGGCGACGTGCTGCTGCTCGACGACGGCGTCGTGCAGCTGACGGTCGAACGCATCGAAGGCCAGCGCATCGTGACCAGCGTGATCAACGACAGCGTGCTGTCCAATCGCAAAGGGCTCAACCGACTCGGCGGCGGCCTGTCGCTGGGCGCGCTCACCGACCGCGACCGCGAACTGATCGGCGTCGCCGCCGGCATGGGCGCGGACTTCATCGCGGTGTCTTTCTGCCGCAACGCCGCCGACATGGAAGAGGCGCGCACAATCGCCCGCTCGCACGGCAGCCACGCCGCGCTGGTGTCGAAGATCGAGCGCGCAGAGGCGATCGAGAACCTCGAGGAAATCGTCGAGGCCAGCGACGTGGTGATGGTCGCCCGCGGCGACCTGGGCGTGGAAATCGGCGATGCCGAACTGCCCGGCCTGCAGAAGAAGATCATCCGCGAGTCGCTGGCGCAGAACCGGGTGGTGATCACCGCCACCCAGATGTTGCAGTCGATGGTCGACAGCCCGATCCCGACGCGCGCCGAGGTGCTGGACGTCGCCAACGCGGTGATCGACGGCACCGATGCGGTGATGCTGTCGGCGGAAAGCGCGGCCGGCAACTACCCGGTGCGGGCGGTCGAGGCAATGGCGCGGATCTGCATCGGCGCCGAGAAGCAGTTCGAGGCCGACATCGATTTCGGCAAGGCCACGCGCGACATGCAGCGCGCCGACCAGGCGATCGCGATGGCCGCGATGTTCCTGTCCGAGCACATGGCGGTGCGCGCGATCGTGGCGATGACCGAGTCCGGCGGCACCGCGCGCTTCCTCTCGCGGTTCCGGTCCAGCGTTCCCATCTACGCGCTGTCGCGGCATGACGGGTCGCGCCGGCAGATGGCGCTGATGCGCGACGTGTTCCCGATCGACTTCGACAGCCGCGGCCTGGCCACCCGCGAAGCGGCGCGCGACGCTGTGCAGGCGCTGCACCGCGCCGGCCTGCTCGACGCCGGCGACCACATCATGTTCACCAGCGGCGACCACATGGAACATCGCGGCGCGACCAACACGCTGCGTTTGCTGAAGGTGGGCGAGGACGGGCGCGCGGAGGGGTTGGGGGAGCTTTGAGCGCGACGCTCGTCGTAGCGGCTTGCGCAGGGACCCGGCCCAAACCAGACTGCCACGACGGCTATCGGTAAGCAGGAAACGCACTCCAATGAAGAACCCGACCCCGCGCATCTGCGCGTGCCTGCTGTCGTTGCTGGCGCTGGTGGCCGTTCCGGCGTTTGCCGATGAGCCAGATGCAGTCCTGGAACAGCCAGGCATCGGGGCGGGGCCGGCGCTGGTCGTGGAAAGCAACGATGGCGGTCGCTACTGGCGGCTCGAAGACGCTGGCGAACAGCGTGCCCCGGCCTACCCCAGGAGCTTGGTAAAAGCCGGCATCGAGGGCTGCGTCACTGTGGGATACGTGATCAAGCCAGATGGGTTTCCCGACGCCTATCGCATCCTGCGATCCCGCGCATCGCTTCCGTCCCGGAACGTGGCGCGGCAGATGGCTGCGGCACTCGTGCAGATGATCGCGCAGCGGCGCTACGTGCCCGGCCCGGAGAACCCCGGCCGCCTGCCCGGCTTCGCGGCCGAGTACGCGGTCTTTGGCGTGGGCGCGGGCGCCCAATGCCGGATTGATGACCTGGGCGCCTTCATGCGGGCCGGCGCAGAGGGCCAATCCTGAAGCCGGACCCATGCGGTGCACGGCCAACGCGCGCGGCCACGGGCTATAATCGCGGGTCTTTCCGCCGCCCCATGAGCCTTCCGACATGAGTATCGAACAGCTTGCCGAAACCGCCCTGGCCATGGTCGCGCCGGGCAAGGGCATCATCGCCATCGACGAATCCACCGGCACCATCGCCAAGCGCTTCGCGGGGGTCGGGATTGAGAACACCGAGGAGAACCGCCGCGCGTATCGCGAGATGCTGCTGACGACGCCCAACCTCAACCAGCACATCAGCGGCGCGATCATGTTCGACGAGACGATCCGCCAGTCGACGAAGGACGGCGTGCCGTTCGCGAAGTACATGTCTGACAACGGCATGATCCCCGGCATCAAGGTCGACAAGGGTACCCACGCGCTGGCCGGCTTCCCGGGCGAGGTGGTGACCGAGGGCCTCGACGGCCTGCGCGCGCGGCTCGAGGAGTATTACAAGCTCGGCGCCCGCTTCGCCAAGTGGCGCGCGGTGATCAACATTGGCGACGATGTTCCGTCGGGCACCTGCATCGAGGCCAACAGCCACGCGCTGGCGCGCTACGCGGCGCTGTGCCAGGAGCAGGGCCTGGTGCCGATGGTGGAGCCGGAAGTGCTGATGGACGGCGAGCACGACATCGAAACCTGCTTCGAGGTCACCGAGGTCACCCTGCGCTCGCTGTTCGACGCGCTGTACCAGCAGAACGTCGCCCTCGAGGGCACCATCCTCAAGGCATCGATGGTCGTCCCGGGCAAGGGCTGCGACGAACAGGCCAGCGTCGACGAAGTCGCCGAAGCCACCCTGATGTGCCTGAAGTCGACCGTGCCGGCGATCCTGCCGGGCATCGTGTTCCTCTCCGGCGGCCAGAGCGACGATGACGCCACCGCGCACCTGGATGCGATGAACCGCCTCGGCCCGAACCCGTGGCCGCTGTCGTTCTCCTACGGCCGTGCGATGCAGTCGGCTGCGCTGCAACTTTGGTCGAAGGACCTGGTGAACAATTTCGCGAGCGCGCAGAACACCGTCTTCGCCCGCGCCCGCGACAACGGCATGGCCGCGTTGGGCAAGTGGGATCGCGCCGGCTGATCGTTCGCCACCATTCCAAGCGTGCGTGCAGCGCCGGCCTCGTGCCGGCGTTGTGCTTTTGGAAGCCAGGAAAGCTCGCGGCTGAAGCCGCTCCCACAAGGGCATTTCGCAGAGGGGCCGCCACTCCTGTGGGAGCGGCTTCAGCCGCGAGCTCTTTGTTTGTCCCGCGCCAGGCGGTCCACGATCGCGCGCCGCCGATCTGTCGCCGTGGCTCACCGAAAATCCTGAAAGTGACCACGGTGTCGCCAATTCAATCCAGCTCCTGCCCGACGTTGGCACGGCGCCGCGCAGAGCACATGAAAGATGGGCAGAGCAAAGCGACACACCTCGATTGGCGCCTCCTTGTTGTGCGTCGAGAAGTGATACTGTAGTGTCACTTCATGCGGACCGAGCTCGTCACCACCCTCAAGCGCCAGGCCACCGAGTTGCTCTCGGACATCGAGCGTGACAAGACGCCCATTCTCATCACGCAGCACGGCTTGCCCAGCGCCTATCTCGTTGACGTCGAGAGCTACGAGCTTCTGCAGCAGCGCATGGCCGTCCTGGAGGGGATTGCCCGCGGCGAGCTTGCCGTCGCGGAGGGTCGCGTGGTTTCGCATGCCCAGGCCAGGACGCGCCTCGCCCGATGGCTGAAATAATCTGGACGGAGCCGGCATTGGCCGACCTGGACGCCGTTGCGGATTACATCGCCATCGAGAGTCCTGCAGCGGCTGCGGATCTGGTGCGTCGCATCTTCCGTCATGTCGAGCAGTTGGCAGAGCACCCCGACAGCGGCAGCCGACCCGCGGAGCTCAAGCGTTCGCGTTACCGGCAGATCGTGGAGTCGCCTTGCCGGGTGTTCCATCGCCATGACGGCCAGAAGGTCTTTGTCCTTCACGTCATGCGCTCCGAGCGCTTGCTTCGCAAGCAACGGCTTGCGCCCCGCGCCAAGCCGACGAAGACCTAGGCACCTGTCGTAGCCTGGCCCTCCGCAAGAAACGTTCTTGCCTCATTCCCGCCAAAGCGGCGCCAGAGTCTTTCACGATCGCCGAGCCATACTGGATCCCCACCCCCGATAAAAACCGCTTCGAGGGCAGGCTTTTGGGGTCAAGCCACGCGATCCCCGCTTTCGCGGCGATGACGGTCCATGCACTTTCACACGTCATTCCCGCCAAAGCGGGAATCCAGAGTCTCTCAGGATCGCCGAGTCAGTTGCCGGACCCAGCCCCGATGGACGTCAGACGAAGGCGTTTCCGGTGCCGTAAGCTGTCCGCGAAACCCACCCCGGCACCGCACATGTCGCCCAACGGCATCCAGCTCCCGCCCGAAGCCGCCGCCGCATTCGCGCGCGGCGACGTGGTCGGCGCGGTCAAGCAAGTGCGCCAGGCGACCGGCCTGGGACTGAAGGACGCCCACGACCTGGTCCAGGCGCACGCCAAGGCCCAGACGACGGGCCCGGGGCCAGCGCAAGCAGGCGGGTTCGTGTTCCCGCCCGCGGCTGCGGCAGCGGTCGCGCGCGGCGAGTTTGTCAACGCGATCGCGCTCCTGCGCCAGGCCAATCCGCATCTCGACCTGAAGACCGCGAAGGAAGCGGTGGATCATGTCCGTCGCGGCGCGGCGCCGGTCAAAGGGGCATTGAAGCCGGGCGCGCTGCCGAACCAGCCCCGGCGCGTCCCCACCGTGGTCGCCGGCGATACCGGCAGCCGCGGCTGGCTGACGATCATGCTGGTCGTGGTCTTCGCAGCGTTATTGCTGTGGCTGCTCGACGGCCGCTGACGGCTCACGTCGATTGCTCGCCCCCAGCAGTGCCCGCCGGCGAAGCCGGGCGACGCGCCGCCACTTGACGCACTCCGCAACCGAGCCGGGCGTCATCGGTCAACTCACATGATCGAGTCCGCCCACCGGCGATCGCCCGGTGGCGCACGAGGCGCGCGGCGGATCTGGGGCCACGCGTCGCGTCGGAGTTATTAGCGCGGCTGATGAAGGTATCCAGCAGCCAGCCAGCCGCAACCGCGCGCCACGTCAGATCCCGGCGTAGTGCCGGTACGCGCCGATGATCTGCTCGCCCCACATGAAGACGATCCAGCCGGCGACCGCGAGGTAGGGGCCGAACGGAATCGGCGTCGCGCGGTCGCGGCCCTTCATTCCCAGCCAGATCGAGCCCACGATCGCGCCGACCAGCGACGACAGCAGGATGGTCGGCAAGATGCCCTGCAGCCCGATCCACGCGCCGAGCGCCGCCAGCAGCTTGAAGTCGCCGTGGCCCATGCCTTCCTTGCCGGTGATCTGCTTGAACAGCCACCACACCGACCACAGGCTCAGGTAGCCGATGACCGCGCCCACCAGCGCGGGCTTGGCCGGCATGTACAGGTTGTCGACCGAGGCGATCAGCCCCAGCCACATCAGCGGCAGCGTCAGCTGGTCGGGCAGCAGCTGGGTGCGCAGGTCGATGCCCGACAGCGCGATCAGCACGCAGGTCAGCACGATCGCGCCGAACCCTTGCCAGCCGAAACCGAACCGCCACACGCAGGCCACCACCAGCAGCATGGTCAGCAGTTCCACCAGCGGGTACTGCGGCGAGATGGGCGCATGGCAGGCGCGGCACTTGCCGCGCAGCGCCAGCCAGCTGAGCACCGGGATGTTCTCGTACCAGCTCAGCTGGTGTCCGCAGTGCGGGCAGTGCGAGCGTTCCACCACGATGCCCGGCGGCGGCGGGTCGTACAGGTCCGGCTCGCCGAGAATCTCGCGGCTGTCGCGCTTCCAGTCCCACTCCAGCCGCCGCGGCAGGCGCAGGATCACCACGTTGAGGAAGCTGCCCACCAGCAAGCCCATGCCGGCGGCCAGCGGATAGCCGAGCCCCGGGTTCTGGTCGAGGAACGCCATCGGGCGCTCAGCCCATCACGGTCAGGGCGATCTTGAAGATCGGCAGGTACATCGCGATCACGATCGAGCCCACCAGGCCGCCGATGATCACCATGATGAAGGGCTCGATCAGGCTGGTGATCGCGTCCACCGAGTTGTTCACTTCCTGCTCGTAGAACTCGGCCACCTTGAACAGCATGGCATCCAGCGCGCCGGCCTCTTCGCCGATCGCCGTCATCTGCACGACCATGTTGGGGAACAGGTTGACCTGCTTCATCGCCACGTTGAGCTGGTAGCCCACCGCCACGTCGTTGCGCATGTCGTTGACGGCGTTGGTGTAGACGCGGTTGCCGGTGGCGCCGGCGACGCTCTCCATCGCCTCCACCAAGGGCACGCCGGCCTTGAAGGTCACGCCCAAGGTGCGGGCGAAGCGTGCGATGGACGAGTTGTGCAGCACCTGGCCAATTACCGGGATCTTCAGCAGCACCCGGTCGACGCCATCCTGCAATTTGGGCGAGCGCTTATACGTGTACATGAAGCTGAAGAACCCAATCAGCAATACGCCCAGGATCGCCCACCACCAAGTTACCAGTATGTCGGAGATGCCGAAGACCAGGCTGGTGAAGGCGGGTAGGTCGGCACCGAAGCTTGCGAACTGCTCCTTGAAGATCGGCACCACGTACACCATCAGCACGCCGCAGACCAGGATAGCCACCGCGATGACCGCCAGAGGATAGAACATCGCCTTCTTGATTTTGCCCTTGATGGTCTCGATGCTTTCCTTGTAGTCGGCGATGGTCTCGAGCACGGTTTCCAGCGCACCGGAGGATTCGCCCGCGCGTACAAGGTTGCGGTACAGCTCGTCGAACTGCACCGGATGCTTGCTCATGGCCTCGTAGATCGACGAGCCGCCCTCGATATCGAGGCGCACCTGGTCGACCAGCTTCTTCATCCGCGGGTTCTTCTGGCCGTTGCCGATGATCTCCAGCGCCATCACGATCGGCACGCCGGACTTCATCATCGTCGCGATCTGGCGGCTGAAGATCGCCACATCCTTTGCCGACACCGGCTTGCCGGCGGCGCCGAACAGCGGCTTGCCCTTGAGCTTCACCACGCGCGGCTGGATGCCCTGGCGGCGCAACTCGGCGCGCAGCATGTTGACGCTGCGCGACTGCGCCTCGCCCTTCATCTTCTTGCCGCGCTTGTCGGTGCCCTCCCAGACGAACATCTGCAAAGTCACGCCATCGCGCACCGGCCTGGCGGCATCGCGGGCGGCGGCGGTCTTGGCGGCTGAACGTGTCACGGCCATGCTGTATTTCCCCTTGGTCCCCAGATTCCGGCATCGCCGGAGCCCCAGCCTGCGATGGTAGCGGGTTGCGGGCGCAAGTGAAGCCGCGCCATGTGACGGCTGCCCTATTCCAGCGCTTCCACGCTCAAAGCGCTCCTTCTACACCCCTGCGGCTCGCGGAACCGGGCTTCCCCGTAGGAGCGGCAGAAGCCGCGACCCGTCGATTCCCGTCCCCTGGCACCGCAAGGCCGCCCGCGCTTAGCCACACCCGGAACTCGCACCCCGAAACACCTAATCCTTGGTCACGCGATTGATCTCCGCCAGGCTGGTCACCCCGGCCTTCACCTTCGCCAGCGCCGACTGCCGCAGATCCCGGATGCCCGAGCGCTGCGCCGCCGCCGCGATCTCGATTGCATTCCCGCCCTGCAGCACGATGGTCGCGATCTCGTCGGTCATCGGCATCACCTGGTACAGGCCGGTGCGGCCCTTGTAGCCGCTGGTGCAGTCGTCGCAGCCTGCCGCTTCGTACACGGTGAAGCCCTCATGCACCTCGTCGTCGGTGAAGCCTTCGGCCAGCAGGGCATGGTCGGGGAGGTCCACCGGGCGCTTGCACTTCTCGCACAGCCGCCGCGCCAGGCGCTGGGCGATCACCAGCGACACGGAGCTGGTGATGTTGTACGGCGCGATGCCCATGTTCATCAGGCGGGCGATGGTCTGCGGCGCGTCGTTGGTGTGCAGCGTGGACAACACCATGTGCCCGGTCTGCGCGGCCTTGATCGCGATCTCGGCGGTCTCCAGGTCGCGGATCTCGCCGACCATGATGATGTCCGGATCCTGGCGCAAAAAGCTGCGCAGCGCGGCGGCAAAGGTCATGCCGCGGCGCTCGTTCTGCTGCACCTGGTTGACGCCCGGCAGTCGGATTTCCACCGGGTCCTCCACGGTGGAGATGTTGCGCTCCTCGTCGTTGAGGATGCCCAGCGCGGTGTACAGGCTCACCGTCTTGCCCGAGCCGGTAGGGCCAGTGACCAGCACCATGCCGTAGGGCTTCTGGATCGCATCCAGGAACAACTTCTGCTGGTCCGGCTCGTAGCCCAGTTTCTCGATGCCCAACTTGGCCGCGCTGGCGTCCAGGATGCGCAGCACCACCTTTTCGCCGAACAGCGTGGGCAAGGTGCTGACGCGAAAATCGATCTGCTTGGTCTTGCTGATGTTGAGCTTCATGCGCCCGTCCTGCGGGACGCGCTTCTCGGCGATGTCGAGCTGCGACAGCACCTTCAAGCGGGCGCTGATGCGCTGGTTGAGCTTCACCGGCATCTTCGCGGTCTGCTTGAGGATGCCGTCCACGCGCAGGCGCACGCGGTAGTCGTTCTCGTAGGGCTCGAAGTGGATGTCCGAGGCGCCGCGCTTGATCGCGTCGATCAGCACCTTGTTGACGAACCTGACGATCGGCGTGTCGTCCTGCTTTCCCTCGGCCGCCGCGCCATCGCGCGGCTCCTCGTCGCCGGATTCGATGTCGAGATTTTCCAGCCCCTCGGTATCCTCCAGCGAATCGCCGAAGCTGTCGCTGGCCTGCAGCCACAGCTCGAGGGTATGGCGGATCGCGTCCTCGGCCACCAGGATCGGCTCCACCACCAGGTTGGTGTGGAACTTGATCTCGTCCAGCGCATGGGTGTTGGTCGGGTCGGCAGTGCCCACGAACAGCTTGCCGCCGCGCTTGAACAGCGGCAGCACGTTGTGCTTCTGGAGAAGCTCTTCCTTGACCAGCTTGACCGCACTCTGCGCGCCGTCCATCGCCGCCGGGTCGAACACCGGCATCCCGAACTCGGCGGAGTTGGCCGCGGCCATCTGGGTGGCGGTGACTAGCTTGTGCTCGCGCAGGTAGCCGGCGATCGGCTTGCGCGCGGCGGTGGCCTTGTCGAGCGCATCGCGGGCGGTGGGCTCGTCCAGCGCTCCGTCCAAGACCAGGCGGCGGGCGATGCCGGTGATGCCGACCAGGTTGGCTGTGGGGACTGCACTCATGTCATTGCTCCTCAATGCCCCGGACTTTACCGCAAGCATGTGATGTGCCAAAAGGGAGGCACGCCCCAGTTCTACAGGTTCGGCCTCCAGTCGGCGCCGATTTCCGGCTACTCTTGCCGCAAGAGGGGAATCCATGCGCCTATCCGTCATCCTGCCTGCCAAGAACGAGGCCGAGGGCCTGCGCCAGACGCTTCCGCGGCTGCGCGCGGCCCAGCCCGAAGCCGAGCTGATCGTGGTGGACGATGGCTCTACCGACGAAACGGCCGAGGTGGCCGAATCGTATGGCGCACGGGTGCTCTCCAGTCCGTACTCCATGGGCAACGGCGCGGCGATCAAGCGCGGCGCGCGTTCCGCCACCGGCGAGATTCTCGTATTCATGGATGCGGACGGCCAGCACGATCCAGCCTGTATCGATGGCCTGTTGGCAAAGATGGGCGAGGGCTACGACCTGGTGGTTGGCGCCCGCGACTGGGCCGGGCAGGCAGGCGTACATCGCGGTGCTGCGAACGCCTTCTACAACTGGCTGGCCAGCCGCATGACCGGGTTCGAGGTGAAGGACCTCACGTCCGGTTTCCGTGCCGTGCGTGCACGCAGGTTCCGGGAGTTCATCTATCTGCTGCCCAACGGTTTCAGCTATCCCACCACCAGCACCATGGCGTTCTTCCGTAGCGCGTATCCAGTGGCCTACGTGCCGATCCCGGTGGCCAAGCGGATTGGCAGGAGCCATATCCGCCCGCTGCGCGATGGCGTTCGATTCCTCCTGATCATCTTCAAGATCGCCACGCTGTATTCACCGCTGAAGCTTTTCGCGCCGACGGCAGGGGCCTTCTTCCTCATCGGACTTGCGTATTACGCGTATACCTTCGTCACCCAAGGCCGGTTTACCAACATGAGCGCGCTCTTGTTCAGCGCGTCAGTCATTGTGTTCCTCATTGGCTTGATTTCCGAGCAGATCACGGCCCTGACCTACAAGGTCGAACATGACTGACCTGCTTGCCAGCGAGCACGGGCACGACCCGGATGCTGAATTCACCGGGAAGTACGAAGCTGAAGGACGTGCGGGACGTTGGCTGGTGGATCGCTTTTATGCAGCCGTGCGGCGACTGTTGTTGCCGCAGGTGCGTCCCGGCGACCTGGTTCTGGAAATCGGCTGCGGGGCGGGATACTCGTCGTTCAATTTGCGGGAGAGTCTTCCCGCCGCGGTGGACTTCGTCGGATCGGATGTCGGCGAAACGCTGCTTCACAAGGCGCGCGCGCGCAATCCGGGTACGGCCTTCGTGAGGCAGTCCGTATACGACCTGGCCTTGCCGGATCGCTCCGTCGACGTCGTGGTGATGCTTGAGGTGCTTGAGCATCTCGAAAACCCGGGGCAGGCCTTGGCGGAGGTGCACCGGGTGGCCCGGAAGGCGGCGGTCGTTTCGACGCCGCGCGAACCGCTCTGGCGGGCGCTGAACCTCCTGCGCGGAAAGTACATACGTGAACTCGGAAACACACCCGGGCACATCCAGCATTGGTCGAGTCACGGGCTTCGTCGCGAAGCCGATGGTCTTTTCCGCGTGACGGGAGTCGCGCAGCCAATGCCGTGGACGGTCCTGTCGTTGTCACCACGGCGATGATCTCGGTTCCAGAACGCGCCCGTTCACTCTTCAAGAAGGCATACATCGTAGCGGTGATCATCGCCATCGCCTGGGCGCTGTCCGGATCGGGCATGGACCTGGCGAAGGCGATGGATTCGTTGCTCGTGCCGCAATCGGCCGTGTACTTCCTCGCATGGATCCTGATGGTGGCCCTGCTGGGGCTGCTGTGGAAAGCCTGGTTGTCCCATGCCGAGGGCGTATCGCTGCAAGCAGCCGAATGGATTCCCGTGCAGGCGATGGCCTGGGCAGGACGCTACCTGCCCGGAAAGATCGGGCTGCTCATGGGAAAGCTGGCATTGGTGCAGAGGCATCGCATCGACATGCGTGCGCTGGTGCTTTCTGTCTTCGTGGAACAAGCCGGGTTCGTCCTCGCGGGTGCGTGCGTGGCCTTGCTGCTGTTTTCCCCGGAAGAGTTGGGCGCGTGGCAATGGTTGCCGCCGGAATTTGCCAAGGCGTGGTACTGGTGGATGCCTGTCGCGGTGCTCGTGGTGGTCGCCGCGATGCCGGTCATGGCGGCCATCACCGCCCGCACATTGCGCTGCAGCCGCGTTGCGTCGAAATCGATGCAAGCGGCCATCTTCCTGGTTCTTCATGCCATTCCGCATCTGGCGATAGGCGTCGCCTTCTATGTGCTGGTGATCGGCTTGTTTCCGCAAGCCGCGTCTTTTCCGGCGACGCATTTTGTGGCAGTGCTCGCACTTGCGCACATTGCGGGGGTCCTTGCCGTGTTCGCTCCGGCTGGCTTCGGAGTACGCGAGGTTGTGCTTGCCCAAGGATTGCGCGGGGTGCTTTCGTTCGAGGAAGCCTTGTTGCTGGCTGCAGTCCTTCGCGTGCTGACCTTGTTGGCCGATGGAACGATCCTGCTTGCAGTTGCCGTCGCTTGGCGAAAATGGAGGCGGGGAGCAACATAGCGACCCGAAATGTTCGGTTCAGTCGCTAGTTGTGTTCGGTGTCACTGACGTGCCGCCGAGCTTGGATCGGTCGGCTTGTTCGATCCTGTTGGCCAAGTCCGGCCGCCCAATCTGGCGGAGCTCCCTACCAAGCTGGCGGCGGAACGGATCGTCAGCGGGGATTGCCTGGATCGCAGTCGTGAAGTAAGGCAAGGCCAGATCAGGCTGCCCCATGTCGTTCATGATGAAGTAGCCGTAGCTGCTCAGCTGGAATGGGGTCTGCTCGATGCGCCGGGTCAGGGTTGAAATCGCCGTGAGAAGTTGCTGCTGGTCCAGCTTGACGCCTTTGCGTGAGTAGTGCATCAGGACCTGCACCGCACGCCGGTTGTCCCGCGTCATGAACGTGGTCCTGAGCCGTTGCTGGAACAGGTTCCAATCTTGTGCCGAGAGGTCTCCCCGCAGGCTTTTGAGGGCAACCAGCATTGCCGTGCTGTTGAGCATGTCGGGCGCAGACGTTGCGCCCCTTTCGCAGGCGGCGATGGCCTTGTCGAGATTGGGATTGTCTGGAATGGGGCCGCCGCCTGCCTTCAGATACTCGGCACACAGTGAGACCCAGGCCCGACCGGAGCCGGGAGCGCTTTGGGTGCTGGCTTGCGCCTGTGTCAGGTTGCTGCGCCAGTCATGCGCGCGCGATGCCGTGGCAAGCGCCAGGCCTGCAAGCACGACCACAGGACCTGCGACCAGAGCGGAATGGGGCAGGCGCAATTTGTCGCACAGGTGGAACAGCAGGCTGCCCACGGCCAGGACGGCGCCGATGAGGGCGAAGTGGTTGCGATGCTCGAAAGCGAGCTCCACCCCGACGACGTTGCTGGTGATGAAGTGGGCGGCAAAGAACAGCAGCACGCCCAGTGAAAACAGCGGCCAGCGCATGCGCAGGCGCCACGCCGTGGCGAGCAATGCCAGGAGCGCCGCGATGGCCGGCAGCGTGGTCCATGGTTGCAGCAGGCCGCGTGAGGGCTGGAGCCAGTCGTAATAGAACGGCATGTGACCCGGCAAAGGCACGAGGATTTGCCACAAGTAGAGGCAGAGCACCCGGGGTTGCGTCAGCAGGCGTTCCAGCGTGGAGAACTCACGCTCTCCGCCGTAGCCATCCGTGCTCCAGAAATAGGGCGCCACGAGGAAGAGATATGCCGCCATGCCGGCCAGCGTGGCGATGGCGTAGCCGCGGCGCAGGCGCCGGGGCCCGTCGGCATCGGCACTCCTGAATCCAAGGACCGTCAGTTCCAGTGCCAACGTGTAGGCAGGCAACAGGACGGTGTCTTCCTTGCAGCTCATCGCAAGTACCCACAAGAATGCGGTCAGCATCCACCAGGTCCGCGTTGGCTGGCGTGCCTCCTGCGCGTTTCGCGCTTTCAGGTAGGCGAGCAGCGCCAGCACCAGGAACAAAGTGCCCATCGTCTGCAGCCGCTGGACTGCGTAGAGCACTGATGAGACCTGCAGGGGATGTAGAGCCCAAGCCAGTGCCAGTGCTGCAGCGGTCCATTGCGTTCGGCCGGGGGGAACGCCGGCAGTCAGCAGTAGGGCACGGAAGAACCACGCCAGTACCAGCGTTGTGATGGCGTGGATGAGGATGTTTGTGGTCCGGAACGTGGCGGGGTCCGCACCGCCAGCGCGCCAGTAATCCAGCGCGAAACTCAGGGTTGGAAGTGTCCGCATGTTTCCGGACATCTGGGGTGTCGCGATGGCCGTGTACAGGCTGGTCCCATCCAGCCGCTCCATTCTGATGGCGGCGTTGTTCTCGATGTTCGGGACATCGTCGAACACAAAACCACCCGGCAGCCCAGGCGTGAATGCCAGACCGGCGATGAGGGAAATCATCAGGCCGATGAGGAGGAACCGATTGCGGGCATGGGACATCTGCGCTGCCTGTTGTGACGACACGGCCGGATTATCGTCGAAGACGGATCGAGCGCGGTTTAGTGGCATCGCGCATGGACAGGTGATGGCTACGGATTGAGCGAACAGCTGGCCGTATCCATGTCGCAGACGGTGGCACGCGTTCCGGGGACGCGCGGCCTTCCCGCGATGTCCGTGGCCAAGTCAACCGCCGGATCGATCGAATCGCACGCGCCGACGGTTGGAATGGGCAGCGTCGAATTGTCGTAGATCGCCACCAATGCGAACTCCGCGTAATTCTTGGTCTCCGCCAGGCAGGCGTTCTCGGCCGTACGGACGCGGTACTCATTGTAGGCAGGGAGCGCGATGGCGGCCAGGATGGCGATGATCGCGACCACGATCATCAGTTCGATCAACGTAAAGCCGCGCTGTGTGCTGACCATGAGAAGCGTGCCTCGTTATTGATCCCGAATCACTGGATGCAATAACCGAGCCAATCATGGCCGCTGCGCGCGGTGTGCGACCGCCTATGCATCGAACTGTGCGCCGCTTCTCGCATTGTGTGTGTGCGAGTGTGCCGACCAAAAAAAGCCCCTCTTGCGAGGGGCTTTCAGCAACTGCAGTTTGGCGCTACGCCAGACCGTTAGTTGACCGAGCAGGTGCCCGAGGTCATGTCGCAAGAGGTGGTCGCGTCGCCCGGATCAACCGGGCTGCCGGTGCCGGTAGTACCAGCGATGGTGAAGCTAGCACACGAGCCGGCCACGAAATTCGGAACGGTCATGTCGGACAGGGTGGCGGCGACCCAGGCGTTCGCGAACGCCTTCGACTCGCCCAGGCAGGCGTTGTTGGCCGAACGGATGCGGTAGTTGTTGTAGGCCGGCAGCGCGATGGCGGCCAGGATGGCGATGATCGCGACGACGATCATCAGTTCGATCAGGGTGAAGCCTTGCTGGTTGTTCTTCATGGTGTATCCCCTAGGAGTGGTCTGAGAACTTCACGTGCCGTGTGGCCCCAACTGCTTCGGTCCTTCGGCAGCCGTGCGACACCGCACGTGCAGGGGAATATACGCACATCGCGTGCCAATGCAGCCACCGGGAAGTTGCGCATCCCGATCTGCAATCGGGCTCACGGATTGACGTTGGCGCGGTGCAGCAGAAGGTGACGCTAAAGGTCTTTCTGCTGACCTCAGGTGACGTGGAGTGTCACTTGTTTCTTGACGCTTCGGCAGAAGTGTGTCGTTTGTCACAGCACGGTTTTTCGTCATTGCGCGATGGGGACGTCAGTGCTGGCGCGATCCGGCGGCGCGATGGCTCGCGTGCGAGGTCGGCACCGGGCGTGTTGGGCGCTTGTAGGCACTTCGCGTCACCGGGTGGCGTGGCGGGCTATCGGATCGGTGGCTTCCGGGGGCGCGGAATCACGGTGACGTGGAAGCCGGGAGCCTGGGCGCCCGCACTTTCCGCGGTTGGTGAGGCGAGCTCGCTGCGCTCGCGCCCTCATCCGTCGCTGCGCACCACCTTCTCCCGCAGGCGGGAGAAGGGCTGTGGTGTCCTGTCCTCCCGGGTGGGCTGGTGCCCGTGTGACGGGACAGCGGCCCGGCAGGAAGGCTGGGGGCCGGCGAGCAGGTCGGCAGGTGGGTAGGGAAGCCGGGGGCCGACAATTTCCCACTCGGTGGCAAGGAGACCGGGTGAACCCGGCAGCAGCTCGGCAGGGCAGCCGGAAGCGGCTCCCGCTAGTCGATGCCGAGCTTCTTGAGCTTGTAGCGCAGGGCGCGGAAGGTGATGCCGAGGGCGGCGGCGGCCTTGGTTTTGTTGTAGCGGTTTTCCTGCAGGGCCTGCTGGATGGCCGCGCGTTCGATTTCTTCGATGTACGAGGGCAGGGCGCTGCTGGCGGTTTCGCGCGGGCCAAGAGTGCGCGGGTCGGGCGGGGTGTTAGGGGCGCCGGGGTTGCCGGCGGCCGAGGCGTTGGCGCTGACGAAGGCGGACGCGACCGCGGCCGGGGTCGCCCCCTGCTGCGCGGGCAGTCGCAGGTCCTGGGCGTGGATGGCGTCGCCATCGGCCAGGGCCAGGGCGCGTTCGAGGATGTTCTCCAGCTCGCGCACGTTGCCGGGGAACGGATAGGTTTCGAGCGCGGCCAGGGCGTCGGCCGAGAGCTTGGGCGTGACGCGCTTCATCGCGTGTGCCAGGCGCATCAGGATGGCCTCGGACAGCAGCGGCAGGTCGCCGGCGCGTTCGCGCAGCGGCGGGACGTCGAGCCCGATGACGTTGATGCGGTAGTACAGGTCGTGGCGGAAGCGGCCCTCGTTGACCAGCGCCGACAGGTCCTTGTGGGTCGCCGATAGGATGCGCACGTCCACCGGCACCTCCACCGAGGCGCCGACCGGGCGGATGTTCTTTTCCTGGATCGCGCGCAGCAGCTTGACCTGCATCGCCAGCGGCAGTTCGGCCACTTCGTCGAGGAACAGGGTGCCGCCATCGGCCGCCTGGAACAGGCCGGGCTTGTCGGCATGGGCGCCGGTGAAGCTGCCCTTCTTGTGGCCGAAGAACTCGCTTTCCATCAGCTCCGAGGGGATCGCGCCGCAGTTCACCGGCACGAACGGCCCGCCGGCGCGCGCGCCCTGGGCGTGGATGGTGCGGGCGACCAGTTCCTTGCCGGTGCCGGACTCGCCGCTGATGTGCACCGGGGCCTGGCTGCGCGCGACCTTGGCGATGGTCTGGCGCAGGGCCACCATCGGCTCGGAGTTGCCGAGCAGGCGGCTGGCCTCCTCGGGCTGGGCCTGGCGCTTGGTATTGAGTTCCAGCGCCTGCCGCACCAGGCCGCGCAGGACATTGATGTCGAGCGGTTTGGCGACGAAGTCGAAGGCGCCGGCCTTGAGCGCTTCGACCGCGGCTTCGACGTTGCCGAAGGCGGTGATCATCGCGACCGGGGTATTGGGGAAGCGGGTGGAGATGTCGCTGATCAGCTCCAGCCCGGAACCGTCGGGCAGGCGCATGTCGGTGAGGCACAGGTCGTAGGAGACAGTGGCCAGCATCTCGCGGGCCGCGGTCAGCGTGGGCGCGGTGTCCGTCCGCAGGCCCATCCGCCCCAGGGTCAGGACCAGCAGCTCGCGGATATCGTGTTCGTCATCGACGATCAGGGCGCTGCGCGTCTCGCTCATTCACGGAAACCTTGACTGGGGGATTGGCCAGGTGACCAAGGAGGTCAATTTTAAGCCTTTTACGCGCATTGCAGGGAACTGAGGACACAGGGCGATTGTGCTGCAGTGCGGCTTTGCGGGTTTTGTCGGTGCGGGGGTGGGCCGGCGGGGGGGGGCGGCGTTGCCGGATTGGGTGGGCGAGGGACGGAATGCCTGATCACGGCATTGTTGCGGCTGGCAGGGCGGCTGGCGACGGGACTTTTTCTCGGGTCCATGGCGCTGTCATTCTTATTGGCGTTGTCATCCCCGCGGAGGCGGGGATCCAGTGACTTTTGGTGGGAGCCGGAAAGAGCTCGCGGCTGAAGCCGCTCCTACAAGCGCTGCCGCAAGAGCTCCCAGGAGAGCTCCCTCCCCTGCGAAGGCAGGGGAGGGTTGGGGAGGGGGTTGCGTCAGGCTCGCGCGATCCCCGCCGGGAGCTGCGCCGGTGCTGACGCAACCCCCTCCCAGCCTCCCCCTGCCTCCGCAGGGGGAGGGGGATGGCAAAAAGCTCGCGGCTGGAGCCGCTCCTGCAGGAGCGACCTTCCAGCCGAAGCGCTTCATCGCTGCGGCCGAGGTTTCGCCGACCCGCGAAGCCGTGGCTGCTACGGGACCGGCAGGGCGTCCGGGCCGGGGAGGGTGAGGCGGAAGCAGGCGCCGCCGGCGGGGACGGCGATGTATTCGAGGTTGGCGCCGTTGGCGCGGCACAGTTCGCGGGCGATGTAGAGGCCCAGGCCCGTGCCGTGCTCGGAGGTGGTGAAGAAGGGGCGGAACAGCTGTGCCACCACGGCGTCGGGGATGCCGGGGCCGCGATCAAGGACTTCGATTACCGGGCTGTCGCCGCGCCGCTCCACCCGCAGGATCACCCGCGCCGGCTGACCGGGCATGCGCCCATAGCGCAGCGAGTTCTGCACCAGCACCGTGAGCACCTGCTGCAGGTGGCGGGGGTCCACCAGCACCGGCAGCGTGCCGATGCCGTGGCTGAACTTGAGCTCGTCGAGGTCCGGCGGGATCGTCTCGAGGTAGTCGGCGAGGAAGCGGCGCACGAAGGCGACCAGGTCCAGGTTCTCGGGCTGCGCGCGTTCGCGGCGGGCCAGGCCGAGGACGCTTTCGACGATGCCGTTGGTGCGCATGCACTGCTGGTGGACGATCTGCAGCAGGCGGCGGTCGCCGTCGTCGAGGTTGGCCGATTCCTCGAGCAGCTGGGTGGCGTAGCTGATCGCCGCCAGCGGGTTGCGGATCTCGTGGGCGAGGCTGGCGGAGAAGCGGCCCATCGCGGCCAGGGTCAGCGATTCGGCCCGGCGCGAGAGCAGCGAGGTGTCGTCGAGGAACACCAGCGTGGTCTCGCCGTCGACGAGCAGGCGGGCGAAGCGGGGCAGGACTTCGACCTGTTCGTCGCCATTGCCCAGCAGCAGCGGGGCGTCGTTGACCACCGCGCTCTTGCGCCAGTCGTGCAGGCGCGTGGCGAGATCCGGGGCGATGTTGCGCAGGTTGCGCGGCTTGCCGTCGACGACCAGGTCGATGTCGCCCAGCAGCATCAGCGCCGCCTCGTTGGCCAGGCGCACGAAGCCGCTGCCGTCGACCAGCAGGACGCCGATGCGCATGCGGCGGATGATCAGGCCGTTGACCTCGTTGAGGTTGGCCGCCTCGGCGGCGCGCAGGTCGGCGACCGCGTGCGATTCGCGCATCTGCCGCCCGAGCAGGTTGCTGACCGTGGCCATGGCGAAGAAGCTGACCGAGAACATCAGCACTTCGGCGAAGGGGCGCTCGGCGGGGATGCCGGCGAGCGAAGCCCACACGTATTCGCCCACGATCGCGCCCGCGGCGGCGGCGGCGATGCTCATCCCCAGCCAGAGCGGCACCAGCAACGCTGCGGCAGCGACGTTGAACAGCAGCATCATGGCAACGCCCGGGGCGGCGCTGGGGATGGCGTGGGTAATCAGCGCCGCGACGGCGATGTCGACCGCCACCCCGACGCAGGCCTGCCAGGCGAGCGTGGAACGGTCGCGGCGCGTGGCGAGCAGCAGCGCCACCGACATCGGCAGGTAGGCGATGGCAACGGTGGTGGCCAAGACCACGTCGCGCGGCTCGCCGATCAGCCCGCCGATCGGGCTGAACACGATCAGCGCCAGCAGGGCGGCCTCGAGCGTGCGGTACAGCGCGAACAGGTACAGCTCGCGGCGCAGCGCATCTTCGGCGGCATTGGGGCGAGGCGGCTGCTTGCGCGGCAAAAGGGCGTCCTGGCGGGGCGTGGAGTCGAGTATAGGGGCGGCGATGGCGCCGCTGCCGTCGTGGCCTTACCCGTTGCGGCGGTTTGCAGCCGCGGGCTGTCGCCAAAGTCTGCGGATCGCTTCCGAAGAAGAGCCGCACTTGTAGGAGTGCCTTCAGCCGCGAGCTCCTGGCTCCCTCCCCTGCGAAGCCAGGGGAGGGTTGGGGAGGGGTGTCTTCAGCAGCGCCGCGATCCGTGACCACCCCCTCCCAACCTCCCCTGCCTTCGCAGGGGGAGGGAAAGGCAACAATCTTTGGCTGACGCCTTTTCAGCCTCCTGCTCTGGAGCGGAGGCGCGAGGCGACGGTTGGGGGAGAGGCTCCAATGCCCCGCAGAGAATGGACCAAGGCAACAGCTCGCGGCTGAAGCCGCTCCTACGGGGAAATCCGGCTGTTGCGACGCGCCTGACCCCTGGGTCGGGGAGTACGGCTCCGGCCTGCGGGTGCCGCTGCCGCCCCTGCCACCCAGGCCGGTTTTGCCCGCGGCGGCCGCATCGGCGAGAATGGCGGGCCCGCCTGCGCCCAACGACTGCCGATCCGGCAGCGACGGCCGCCCGCGGTCCGGCCCCTGGCCGGCCTGTCTCCCACGCACGGACCCCACATGAATTTCCACGAATACCAGGCGAAGCAGTTGTTTGCCGATTACGGCATTGCAGTCCCGGCCGGGCGCGTCGCGCGCACGCCGGAAGAGGCGGTCGACGCCGCGAAGGCAATCGGCGGCGACTTCTGGGTCGTCAAGGCGCAGATCCACGCCGGCGGCCGCGGCAAGGCCGGCGGCGTCAAGCTCGCCCGCACCCTGGACGAGGTGCGCGAGTACGCCAAGGGCATGCTCGGGCACAAGATGGAAACCTACCAGTCGGCCGGCGTCGCGCTGCCGATCGATTCGGTGCTGGTGACCCAGGCCACCGACATCGCCAAGGAGCTGTATCTCTCGGTCCTGGTCGACCGCGGCACGCAGTCGGTGACCTTCATCGCCTCCTCCGACGGCGGCGTCGAGATCGAGAAGACCGCCGAGGAAAACCCGGACGCGATCCAGACCCTCAACGTCAATTTCGTCCAGGGCCTGCAGCCCTACCAGACCCGCGACCTCGGGTTCGCGCTGGGCCTGACCGCCAAGCAGGTCGGCCAGCTCTCCAAGATCATGCTGGGCCTGTACAAGCTGTTCAACGAGAAGGACCTGGCGCTGGTGGAGCTCAATCCGCTGGCGATCCTGAAGTCCGGCGACCTCGCCGTGCTCGACGGCAAGGTCAACTCCGACGACAACGCCACCTTCCGCCACCCCGACCTGGCCGCGATGCGCGACATCCGCCAGGAAGACGAGACGGAAGTGAAGGCCAGCCAGTACGACCTCAACTACGTGACCATGGACGGCAACATCGGCTGCATGGTCAACGGCGCCGGTCTTGCCATGGCGACGATGGACGTGATCAAGCTCGAAGGCGGCACGCCGGCGAACTTCCTCGACGTCGGCGGCGGCGCGACCAAGGAACGCGTGACTGAGGCGTTCAAGCTGATCCTGTCGTCCGACGACGTGAAGGCGATCTTCGTCAACATCTTCGGCGGCATCGTGCGCTGCGACATGATCGCGGAGGGCATCATCGCCGCGGTCAAGGAAGTGGACGTCAAGGTCCCGGTGATCGTGCGCCTGGAAGGCACCAACGTCGAAGAGGGCAAGGCGCTGCTGAAGTCGAGCGGCCTGGCGATCACGCCGGCCGACGACATCAACGACGGCGCGAAGAAGGCGGTCGCGGCGGCGAAGGCCGCCTGATCCCCAAAACCACAGATCACTGTGGGAGCGGCTTCAGTCGCGAGCTTTTTGCCACCAACGAAATACCGAAGAGCTCGCCGCTGAAGCTGCTCCCACACGACCAATTCAAGGATTTCGCTACATGAGCGTTCTCGTCAACAAGAACACCAAGGTCATCGTCCAGGGCTTCACCGGCACCCAGGGCAGCTTCCACGCCGAGCAGATGCTCGATTACGGCACCAAGGTCGTCGGCGGGGTCACCCCCGGCAAGGGCGGCACCGAGCATCTCGGCCTGCCGGTGTTCAACACCGTCGCCGAAGCGGTCGCCGACACCGGCGCCAATGCCTCGGTCATCTACGTGCCGCCGCCGTACGCGGCCGACGCGATCCTCGAGGCGGCCGATGCCGGCATCAAGGTCATCGTCTGCATCACCGAGGGCATCCCGGTGCTGGACATGCTGCGGGTCAAGAACACGCTGAAGGGCTACGACGACGTCGTGCTCGTCGGCCCCAACTGCCCGGGCATCATCACCCCCGGCGAGTGCAAGATCGGCATCATGCCGGGCCACATCCACAAGCCGGGCAAGATCGCGATCGTCTCGCGCTCGGGCACGCTGACCTATGAAGCGGTCAAGCAGACCACCGACGCCGGCCTTGGCCAGTCGACGGTGATCGGCATCGGCGGCGATCCGATCAACGGCCTGAACTTCATCGACTGCCTGAAGCTGTTCCAGGACGACGCGCAGACCGAGGGCATCATCATGGTCGGCGAGATCGGTGGTTCGGCCGAGGAAGAAGCGGCCGAGTTCATCAGCGAATACGTGACCAAGCCGGTGGTCGGCTTCATCGCCGGCGCCAGCGCCCCGAAGGGCAAGCGCATGGGCCACGCCGGCGCGATCGCCTCCGGCGGCTCCGGCACGGCCGAGGGCAAGTTCGCCGCGCTGGAGAAGGCGGGCGTGACCACGGTGAAGTCGCCCGGCGACCTGGGCGCGGCGATCGCCAAGCGGTTGAACGGCTGAGGCAGGGTCCAGGACCTGGCTTCGGTGAAAGGCCGCCTCCGGGCGGCCTTTTGTCTGGGCCACGGCAGGGAGTCGTGGCGGTCGTTTCGTATTGACAATGTAAATACGTAGGCGCAGCATGGCAACCGACATGGATGTGCATTTCGAGTACCACGGAAACACGTTTGTCCGGAACGCCGACAAGGCGCGAGCAAACGTGCACAAGCATGGCGTGGCGTTCGAGGAGGCAGTCGCCGCGTTCCTTGATCGGCTGTTCGTGCTGGTGGACGCATCGCGCAACGATGAGTCGCGCGATGCGGTCATCGGATTCGATGCCGGTGGACGCCTGCTCTACGTCGTGCACCTGGTGATCGAAGGGGAAGTCGTGCGCGTGGTTAAGGCGCGCCGCGCTACTGCCCAAGAGGGGACTTTATATGCTCAATGACACCCTCAAGCGCCGCCTGTCGAAGGCCCGGCCGATGACCTCGATCACGCTGCGCATCCCGCAGGATGTGGTCGACTCGATGAAGGCCATCGCGCCGATCCGAGGCATGTCCGGGTACCAGACGCTGCTCAAGTCCTACATCAGCGAGTGCCTGCGCCGCGATGAAGCCGAATATCTGCCGACGGACGCAACCGCGCGCCTGGCCGAAGCGCTGAAAGCGCGCGGCGTCGACCCGAAGGTGGTCGAACAGGCCGTGCGGGACGTGCGCGCCGCCTGACTCTCTGGAGCGAAAGATGAAACTCCGCATCGCCCTTGCCCAGTTCGACTTCCCCGTCGGCGCCATCGCGCGCAACGCCGAGCGTATCGCGGCGCTGATCGTCGAGGCGCGCGACCAGCACCGCGCCGACGTGGTGCTGTTCCCCGAACTGGCATTGAGCGGGTACCCGCCGGAAGACCTGCTGGCGCGGCCCCAGTTCCTCAACGACTGCGAGGCGGCGCTGCTGCGCATCGCCGCCGGCGTCGAGGGGATCGTGGCGATGGTCGGCTGGCCGCAGTCGGCCGGCAGCATCGTGTACAACGCGGTCAGCGTGCTGCGCGACGGCGCGGTGGAGACCACGTATCGCAAGCACGAGCTGCCCAACTACGCGGTGTTCGACGAGCGCCGCCATTTCGACGTCGACCCCGATGGCGGGCCCTGCGTGGTCGAGGTCGGGGGCGTCGGCGTCGGCGTGCTGATCTGCGAGGACCTGTGGTTCCCCGAGCCGCTGGCGCGGACCGTGGAAGCCGGCGCGCAGCTGGTGCTGGTGCCCAACGCCTCGCCGTTCGAGCGCGACAAGCACGCCCAGCGCGACGCGCTGCTGGAGGCGCGCACGCGCGAGACGCTGGCGGACGGCGATCGGGTGGGCATCGCCTACCTCAATACGGTCGGCGGCCAGGACGGCCTGGTCTTCGACGGCGCGTCGCTGCTGGCCGATGCGGGCGGCAACGTGCATCCCGCGGCGCGGGCCTTCGAGGCGCACTGGCTGGTCGCGGATTTCGACGCGCAGGCCGGTGCGTTCACGCCGGTGGCCTGGCCGGTGGAGGACGACGAAGGGCGCGAGGCGCTGGCGTGGCGCGCGATCGTGCTGGGGACGCGCGACTACTGCCGCAAGAACGGCTTCCAGAAGGCCTGGCTCGGCCTGTCGGGCGGCATCGATTCTTCGGTCGTGCTGGCGATGGCGGTCGATGCGCTGGGCGCAGAGAACGTGACCGCGGTGCGGATGCCCTCGCGCTACACCGCCGGGCTGTCCAACGACCTGGCGCAGGAGCAGTGCGACGCGCTGGGTGTGAAGCTGCTCTCGTTGCCGATCGAGAAGCCGTTCCAGGGCTACCTGGATGCGCTGGCCGAGCTGTTCGAAGGCCTTCCGGCCGATACCACCGAGGAGAACCTGCAGTCGCGCACCCGAGGCGCGCTGCTGATGGCGCTGTCGAACAAGTTCCACGGCCTGGTGCTGACCACCGGCAACAAGAGCGAGTACGCGGTCGGCTACGCGACGATCTATGGCGACATGTGCGGCGGCTACGCGCCGATCAAGGACCTGTACAAGACCGAAGTGTTCGCGGTCGCCAAGTGGCGCAACGCCGTGGCCGGGGCGCCGGTGATCCCGCCGGCGGTGATCGCGCGGCCGCCGTCGGCGGAACTGCGCGAGAACCAGCTCGACCAGGATTCACTGCCGCCCTACGACGTGCTCGACGCGATCCTGCTGCGCCATGTCGACCAGGAGCAGGCGCGCGACGAGATCGTGGCTGCCGGCTTCGACGCCACCACCGTCGATCGCGTCCTGCGGCTGGTGCGCACCAGCGAGTGGAAGCGCCACCAGGCCGCCCCGGGCCCGAAGGTGTCGCGGCGCGCATTCGGGCGCGAGCGGCGCTATCCGATCAGCAACGGCTACGGGGGATAAGGCGGGGGCAGCAGCGAAGCGTGCCCTTGCCTGTGGGCTGCGGGCCAAAAACCGAAGCAAATCGCTGCGCGTCCCCGGCAGTCCGGCCTTGCGGCCAGCACGCTGGAACGAAAAACGCCGCCCGGGGGCGGCGTTTCGATGCGGCATTGCGACTCGGCTATTTCTCTTCATTGTCCAGCGCGGACTTCTCGCCGGCGAAGGGATTGAGCTTGCGCACCGTCCACGGATAGTCCGGCCAATCCCCGGTCAGGTAGGGGTGCCCCGGTTCGTTCTGCTGCAGCACGCGCTTGGCGTCCGCGGCCAGGGTGTCATTGCCCAGGCGGGTGTAGGCTTCGGCCAGCAGGGCGACGGCGTCGTTCTGGAATTCGCTCTGCGGATAGGTTTCCAGCAGGTACTTGGCGCGTTCGACGGCGCTGACATTGGCCCCGCGGCGCAGGTAATACAGCCCCACTTCCATTTCATGGCGCGCGAACAGGTTGCGAAGTGCCACCATGCGCTGGCGCGCGTCGGGGGCGTAGCGGCTGTTCGGGTAGCGGGTGGCCACGGTGTTGAGGTCGTTGTAGCCCTGCATCGGCGTGGCCAGGTCGCGGCGGCTGGCGTCGAGCTTCCACACCTTCTGCAGGAACACCGTATCGCGGTTGGAATTCACCAGCCCGCGCAGGTAGTACATGTAGGCGATGTTGCGGTGGGTGGGATAGGTGCGGATGAAGCGGTCGATCGACGAAATCGCTTCCTCGTTGTTGCCGCTCTTGTACTGGGCGTAGGCGGTTTCCATCAGCGCCTGCTCGGTGTAGGCGCCGTACGGGTACTGCGCGACCAGCCGCTTGTAGGTGGTAACCGCGCCGTTCCAGTTGCCGCCGTGCATCTGTTTCTGGCCCTTGGCGTAGATCTCCTCGACCGGCTGGCCCTCGAGGGCCTCCTTGTCCTTGAACATGCCCTTCAGGCGCGCGCAGCCGGAGGCGGTGAACAGCACCAGCAGCATCAGGAGCATCACATTGCGGATGTGGCGCGAAGCGGGCAGGCGTGGGGTCATGGGAAGCCGATTGGTCGCGGGAGGCACGAAGGGCGGATAATAACAGCCCGTGATGGCCATCGCGGTCCGCGCCTGAACCGATACCGTCCCCATGCCCAGCTCCTCCGCGCCCGCAGGCGCCCAGCCCGAACAGCGCAGCGCCCGCGTGCCCGATGCCGATGCCGGCCGCCGCTTCGACGCCGTGCTGGCGGGCCTGTTCCCCGAATTCTCGCGTTCCCGCCTGGCCGAATGGATCAAGTCCGGCGACGCGCTGCTCGACGGGGCGCAGGTGCGTCCGCGCGATCCGGTCCGCGGCGGCGAAGAGGTGACGCTGGCCGTGGTACTCGACACCCAGACCGAGGCCGAGCCGGAAGATATCGCGCTTACGATCCTGCACGAGGACCGCGACGTCTTCGTCATCGACAAGCCCGCCGGCCTGGTGGTGCATCCCGGCGCGGGCAACCCGGACGGCACCCTGGTCAACGCGCTGCTGTTCCGCGACCCGAAGCTGGCGGCCCTGCCGCGCGCGGGCATCGTGCACCGGCTCGACAAGGACACCTCCGGGGTGATGGTGGTGGCGCGCACGCTGCAGGCGCACGCGGCGCTGGTGGAGCAACTCTCGGCGCGCGCCGTGCACCGGCAGTACCTGGCGATCGTGGTCGGCGCCCTGGTCAGCGGCGGCACCGCCAACGCCGCGATCGACCGCCATCCCCGCGACCGCCTGCGCATGGCCGCTCGCGACGACGGTCGCGACGCCGTCACCCACTACCGCCTGCGCGAGCGCTTCCGCGCGCACACCGCGTTGGAGTGCCGCCTGGAAACCGGCCGCACCCACCAGATCCGCGTGCACATGGCGCACCTGAAGCATCCGATCGTCGGCGACCCGCTGTACGGCGGATCGCTGCGGCTGCCGCGCGCGGCGTCGGAAGAACTGATCGCCGCGCTGCGCGCCTTCAAGCGCCAGGCGCTGCACGCCGAAACGCTGGAATTCATCCATCCGCTCAGCGGCGAGCCGCTGCGCTGCAGCGCGCCGGTGCCGCCGGACATGCAGGAACTCATGCGCCTGCTGCGCGAGGACAGCGCGGCGCAGGCGGGGCGGCGATAGGTCGTTGTCGCAGGTAGGCCGGATGTCTCCCGAGTACACCGTTTCAGACCGCAAGCCGGGCGAGACCTCCGACGCGGAGGGCTTCGCGCTGCGCGCCGACTGGGATGCCCCCGCGAACATGCGCGCCTTCACCACCCTGCGCAGCGGTGCGGGCAGTTCGCAGCCGCCGTTCGACCGATTCAACCTCGGCAACGCGCGCGCCGCCGATGGCGACGACCCGGAGGCGGTCGCGCGCAACCGCGTCGAACTTGCCGAACGCGCCGGCCTGCCATCGTCGCCGCGCTGGCTGCGGCAGGTGCACGGCACGCATGTGCTGCGCTTCGATGCCGTGGATCCCTCTTTTGCGCAGGCAAGGGGACGAGTCGAAGCTGCCGGATCTGCAGAACACACATCCGCAGCAGACGTCGAGCCTGAGGCCGACGCGGCGGTCACGTCTGCCCCCGGCGTCGTGCTCGCGATCCTGACCGCCGATTGCATGCCGGTGGTGTTCGCCGCGCGTGACGGGAGCGAGGTCGGCGCCGCGCACGCGGGCTGGCGCGGGCTGGCGGCGGGCGTGCTGGAGGCCACGGTGGCGGCGATGCGCACGCCGGCTTCCGGCCTGGTCGCCTGGCTGGGCCCGGCGGCGGGACCGGAGGCCTACGAGATCGGCGCAGAGGTGTTCGACGCTTTTGTTTCCCGCGATCCGCGTGCGCAGGCGGCGTTCGTGGCCACGCGCCCGGGCCATTGGCGGGTCGACCTGTACGCGCTGGCGCGTCTTCGCCTGACCGAAGCCGGCGTGGTGGCCGTGCGCGGCGGCGACCGATGCACGATCTCCGATCCGCGACGCTTCTTTTCCCATCGCCGCGACGGCCGCAGCGGCCGCATCGCGACCCTGGCCTGGATGACATGACGCCCACCCTGTTCCAGGCCCTGCTCGGGGCCTCGTTCTATGCGCTGCCCCCAAGCGTGCGCGCCCTGCACGGTGTCCGCGGACGTGCCGTCTACGCCGGCCGCGCCACCATCCACCGCGGCCGCAATCCCCTGGGCCGCCTGTGTGCCAGGGTCGCCGGCCTGCCTGCGGCGCGCGCCGACGTGGCGACCTCGGTGACCTTCGAAGCGCGCCCGGCCAGCGAAACCTGGCATCGCGATTTCGGCGGACAGGCGATGCGCTCGCGCCTGCATCGCGACGGCAGGATGCTGGTGGAGCGGCTCGGCCCGCTGCGCTTCCGGTTCGCGCTCCACGTGCAGGACGACGCGCTGTGGTGGCGGGTCGGCGGCGTGCGGCTGCTGGGCGTGCTGCCGCTGCCGGCGGCGCTGTTCGACCGGGTGTACTGCCGCGAAGCGGAGCATGCGGGGCGCTACACCTTCCAGGTCGAGGCCGCGCTGCCGCTGTGCGGGCGCCTGATCCAGTACGAGGGCTGGCTTGAGCCCGCCGACAACGACCAGCCAGCCTGAGCCCGGCGCCGATGGCGCGATCGTGGTGTTCGATGGCGCCTGCGCGCTGTGCAGCGGCTGGGTCGGCTTCCTGCTGCGCCATGACCGCGCGCGGCGGTTCCGGTTCGCGGCGATGCAGGGCGATACCGGGCGCCGGCTGCTCGCCGCGCACGGGCTCGATCCGGACGATCCGATGTCGTTCCTGCTGCTCGACGCGGCGGGCGCCACCACCGACAGCGACGCCATCATCGCGGTCCTGGCGCGGCTCGGCGGCGCCTGGCGCATTGCGCGCGCGCTGAGCGTGGTGCCACGAGGACTGCGCGATCCGCTCTATCGCTGGCTGGCACGCAACCGCTATCGCTGGTTCGGCAGGAAGGACGCGTGTTACCTGCCCACCGAAGCGGACCGCGATCGATTCCTGTAGATCGAATCCAGGCCGGCGTTGGTGACAATCAGCCGGTCTGCGAGAGCCAAAACTCATGCTCATGGCTTTCATCTCGGCCGCCAGCACGCGGGAATTCGCTCCAGCAGGCGAGAGAGGGTTGCTGCCGCTCCGGTTCAGTCGTGCCCCGACTACGCGGCATCCATCGGTCGCAGCGGCCCCCACCAACGGCGTCCCCGGCAGCCGGTAACATTGCCGTGACCCGTGCGCGTCGACACTGCACGCCCCGCCTTCCGAGTTCCCTCCATGACTGCCCAGACCCGCGCCGACCTTGCCGAAGTGGCAGGCGTCGCCCCGATCCGCGACGCCGCCACCGCCGGCTTCGTCTTCAACCACACCATGCTGCGGGTACGCGACCCGCATGCGTCGCTGGATTTCTACACCCGCGTGCTCGGCTTCTCGCTGGCGCGGAAGGTGGATTTCGAGCAGGCGAAGTTCTCGCTGTACTTCCTGGTGCTGGCCGAGCTCGACGACATGCCAGACGGCGACGAAGCACGGCGCGAATGGCTGGCGCGGCAGCGCGGCGTGCTCGAACTGACCCACAACCACGGCACCGAAGCCCAAGTCGGCCCGGTCTACCACGACGGCAACAGCGAGCCGCGCGGCTTCGGCCACATCTGCGTCAGCGTGCCCGACGTGCGCGCCGCGTGCGCGCGAATGGAGGCGATGGGCGTGCCGTTCCAGAAGACGCTGTCGCAGGGCAGCATGCGCAGCATCGCCTTCATCAAGGATCCGGACGGCTACTGGATCGAACTGATCCAGCCGACGCCGCTCGCCGACTGACCGCCAGTGCCCGACGGCGTCACCCGCGCCTGTCCCGGGCTGGGGCCGAACTTTGGCTCCCGACGGCCTCGGCCACGACGGGCGTTGCCGTCGGCGTTGCCGTGCCGCAACATGCCGGTCACATCGAGGCCGCATTGCGCGGCCGCGCCTTTCCCGCGGAGCCTCCACGCCATGTCGCATCCCTCCCCCCCGTCCGGTCGCTTGCCCGCGAGGCACGCGCTGGCGTTCGCCATCGCCATGCTGTTGCCGGCCGCCGCCGCGTTCGCGCAGGACACGACCGAATCCACCCAGGGCGACGCCACGCGGCAGGCCGCGACCCTGGATACGGTCGAGGTCACCGCCCAGCGACGGGTGGAGAACGTCCAGGACGTCCCCGTCTCGATCAGCACCGTGGACACCGAGCAACTCGCGGTGCTCGCCTCGGGCGGCGCGGACATCCGCTTCCTGTCGGGCCGGGTGCCGAGCCTCAACATCGAATCCTCGTACGGACGCGCGTTCCCGCGCTTCTACATCCGCGGGCTGGGCAACACCGACTTCGACCTCAACGCCTCGCAGCCGGTCTCGCTGGTGTACGACGAAGTGGTGCAGGAAAGCCCGCTGCTGAAGGGCTTCCCGGCCTTCGACCTGGAGCGCATCGAAGTGCTGCGTGGCCCGCAGGGCACGCTGTTCGGGCGCAACACGCCGGCGGGCGTGGTCAAGTTCGAATCGGCCAAGCCGTCGCAGGAGTTCGGCGGCTACGCCCGCGTGGCCTACGGCACCGACAACCTGTGGAACGTGGAAGGCGCGGTCGGCGGCCCGCTCACCGAGCGCTGGTCGGCGCGCGCGTCGGTGCTGTACCAGCGCCGCGACGACTGGGTGGACAACACCTACCCGGGCCCGAACGAGGGCTTCGAAGGCTTCGACGAATCCGCAGCCCGCGTGCAGTTCCTGTACGAGGGCGAGGCGTTCGAAGCGCTGCTGAACCTGCACAAGCGCGACATGAACGGCACCGCGCGCCTGTTCCGCGCCAACATCATCAAGCCGGGCACGAACGACTTCGTCGACGGCTTCGACCGGGACAAGGTGTCCACCGACGGCGTCAACTTCTCCGACCTGGAAACCTGGGGCGGCAGCGCGCGCCTGCGCTGGAACCTCGGCGACTACACGCTGTACTCGATCACCGGCTACGAGACCGCCGAATCGCTCAACCGCGGCGACATCGACGGCGGCTACGGCGCGGTGTTCCTGCCAGATTCGGGCCCGGGCGTCATTCCGTTCGCATCCGAGTCGGCCGATGGCCTGCCGGACCACCGCCAGGTCACCCAGGAATTCCGGATCGAGTCCAACGAGCTGGGCCGCTTCGACTGGCAGGCCGGCCTGTTCTGGTTCGACGAAGACATCACCATCGACAGCTTCAATTTCGATTCGCTGGCCGGCAACGCGCTGGCGGGCCATGCGATCCAGCAGCAGCGCAACAAGGCGTGGGCGGTGTTCGCCTCGGGCGACTTCGACGTCACCGATGCGTTCCAGCTGCGCGGCGGCGTGCGCTACACCAAGGACCAGAAGGACTTCAGCGCCAGCGTGCTGGAACCCGCGCCGTTCGGCGCCCCGGTCGGAGGTCCGTACACCGTCGACACCGATGTCGACGACGTCAGCTGGGACCTCAGCGGCGTGTTCGCGCTCAACGACGACGTCAACCTGTACGCACGCGTGGCCAAGGGCTTCCGCGCACCGTCGGTGCAGGGGCGGCTGCTGTTCGCCGCGCCCGGCGCACCCAACGGCGGCGTGTCGACCGCGGATTCGGAAGAGGTGGTTTCGCTGGAGGCCGGCATCAAGGCCGACCTGTGGGACCGCCGCGCGCGCATCGGCTTCAACGTGTTCCGCTACCAGGTTGATGGCCAGCAGCTGATCGCGGTCGGCGGCCAGTCCAATACCGCGACCCTGCTCAATGCCGACCGGACCACCGGCCAGGGCTTCGAACTCGACCTGCAGGCCTACCTCACCGACAGTCTGCTGGTGACGCTGGGCAGCAGCTACAACGACACCGAGATCGACGATCCCGGCCTGGCCGTGCCCGGCTGCGGCGGCGGCTGCACCGTGACCGATCCCGAGACCGCGCCCGGCTCGGGCCTGTTCGTGATCGACGGCAACACCCTGCCGCAGGCGCCCGAATGGGTGCACAACCTCACCGCGCGCTGGAGCATGCCGGTGGGCGAGGGCGGCGAGTTCTACGTCTACACCGACTGGGCCTACCGCAGCGAGGTGAACTTCTTCCTGTACGAGTCGAAGGAATTCCGCGGCAAGGCGTCGCTCGAAGGCGGTCTACGCATGGGCTATCTGTGGCGCGACGGCGACTACGAGGTCGCGCTGTTCGGGCGCAACATCACCGACACCACGCGCATCGTCGGCGGCATCGACTTCAACAACCTCACCGGGTTCATCAACGAGCCGCGGACCTACGGGGTGGAGTTCACCGCCAAGTTCTAGGGAAAAAATTCAGGGTTCTCGTGGGAGCGGCTGGAGCCGCGAGCTTTTGCACGCCGGTGCCGGAAAGCAAAAGCTCGCGGCTCGAGCCGCTCCCACGTGGTTCTGGTCGGAGCGTGCATGCCTGCTAGCAAACCCCGCTGGTTCGTTCCCGGAGACCTCAACGGTTTCTTCGGCCTGGTGGTCGACAACCTGTCGATCCTGGGCTTCATCAGCGCAGCCCTGGTGGGGATCTTCGCGATGCCGGCCGACGTGGTGTTCCAGCGGATGTTTCCCGGCACAGCGCTCGGAGTGCTGGTTGGCAACCTCGTCTATACGGTGATGGCGCGACGCCTGGCCGCGAAGTCCGGCCGCGACGACGTCACGGCGATGCCGCTTGGACTGGACGCGCCCACCAGCATCGGCATGGCGCTGCTGGTGCTCGGGCCCGCGTTCGTGGCATTCAAGCAGGGCGGGATGGACGACCAGGCCGCGGCGATCGCCACCTGGCAGCTTGGCGCCGCCTCGCTGGTGGTGATGGGCGCGCTGAAGTTCGTGCTGTCGTTCTGCGGCGACGCGGTCACCCGGATCGCGCCGCGCGCGGCGCTGCTCGGATCGATCGCCGGCATCGCGCTGGTGCTGATGGGTTTCCTGCCGCTGGTGGAAACCTTCCGCTCTCCGGTGGTCGGCTTCGTGACCTTGGGCTTGCTGCTGTACGTGCTGTTCGCCAAGGGTCGGCTGCCGGTGCGCCTGCCCGGGGTGCTGGTCGCGTTCCTGGTCGGGACCGCGCTGTACTACGGGCTCGGCCTGGCCGGACTCGGCGCGCCGGGCTTCGCGCTGCCGCGCGGGATCGCGCTGCACGCCGCGATCCCGTGGCCATCGCTGGCGTTCGTCGACGGCCTGCCGTCCACCGTGCCGTACCTGCCACTGCTGCTGCCTTTCGGCCTGCTGATGGTGGTCGGCGGTATCAACGTGAGCGAAAGCTCGCGCGCCGCGGGCGACGACTACCGCACCCGCGACGTGCTGCTGGTCGAGGCGTTCTCCACGCTGGTGGCGGGCGTGTGCGGCGGCGTCGCGCAGACCACGCCGTACATCGGCCAGCCCGCCTACAAGCACATGGGCGCGCGCAGCGGGTACACGCTGCTGACCGGGTTGTTCGTGGGCGTCGGCGGCATGCTCGGGGTGATCTCCGGGCTGGTGCAGTGGCTGCCGCTGGCGGTGCTGGCGCCGATCATCGTCTACGTGGCGATCGACATCACCGTGCAGGCGTTCCAGGCCACGCCGCCAAAGCACGCGGCGGCGATGGTGCTGGGCTTCCTGCCGTCGGTGGCCTATCTCGTGGCGATCAAGGCCGGCAATCCGGCCTGGATCGCGCCGGAGCAGTTCGCGCGGCTCGCGACCACCGTCGACGGCCACGGCCTGCCGGAACTGGCGGTGATCCTGGCGCTGGGCAACGGCTTCATCATCACCTCGATGCTGTGGATCTCCACGCTGGTGGCGATGATCGACGGGCGCCTGCGCGCGGCGGCCGGCTGCCTGCTCGTCGCCGCTGCCCTCGCCCTGTTCGGGCTGATCCATTCCGTGGATCCGCGCGGCGGCATCTACCTGCCTTGGCAGTTGGAAGGATTGCCGGCGGCGGTGATGGGGCAGTTCGTCGGCGCCTACGTTGCGCTGGCGGTGGTGCTGGGCCTGCTGTCGCTGCAAAAGGCCAAGTAGGGCGCAGCGGGGTCGCGGCCCGTCGAGGCGTATCAGCCGGACAGCCGCCGTCCGGGGCCGGCGACGCAGCGGTTGATCTCACCGAATCTTGAAACCGCATCGCGCATCCTCATCTTCCGGGGTATCGCCGGCCACGCCGGCCATCCCGATTCCGAGGACCCCAGCATGCGCATGGACAAACTCACCTCGCGTTTCCAGCAGGCGCTGGCTGACGCGCAGTCGCTGGCCGTGGGCCGCGACCACAACCTGATCGAACCGGCCCACCTGCTGCTGGCGCTGCTCGACCAGTCCGGCGGCGGCACCCGGCCGCTGCTGGCGCAGGCCGGCGTCAACGTGCCCGTGCTGCGGGAGCGCCTGGCCGAAGCGCTCGACAAGCTGCCGAAGGTATCCGGCCAGGAAGGCAGCATTTCCGTCGGCAACGACCTGTCGCGCCTGCTCAACGTCACCGACAAGCTGGCCCAGCAGCGCGGGGATGCCTTCATCGCCTCGGAGCTGTTCGTGCTCGCCGCGCTCGACGACAAGGGCGACGCCGGGCGCGCGCTCAAGGCTGCCGGCGCGGACAAACCGCGGCTCGAGGCCGCCATCGACAGCATGCGCGGCGGCGAGAAGGTCAAGGACGAGAACGCCGAGGAGGCGCGGCAGGCGCTGGAGAAGTACACCATCGACCTCACCGCGCGCAGCGAGAAGGGCAAGCTCGATCCCGTGATCGGCCGCGACGAGGAAATCCGCCGCACCATCCAGGTGCTGCAGCGGCGGACCAAGAACAACCCGGTGCTGATCGGCGAACCGGGCGTGGGCAAGACCGCGATCGTGGAGGGCCTGGCGCAGCGTATCGTCAACGGCGAGGTGCCGGAAGGACTCAAGGGCAAGCGCGTGCTGTCGCTCGACATGGGCGCGCTGATCGCCGGCGCCAAGTTCCGCGGCGAGTTCGAGGAGCGGCTCAAGGCGGTGCTCAACGACCTGGCCAAGAACGAAGGCCAGATCATCCTGTTCATCGACGAGCTGCACACGATGGTCGGCGCGGGCAAGGCCGAGGGCTCGATGGACGCCGGCAACATGCTGAAACCCGCGCTTGCGCGCGGTGAGCTGCACTGCATCGGCGCGACCACGCTGGACGAATACCGCAAGTACGTCGAGAAGGACGCCGCGCTCGAGCGCCGCTTCCAGAAGGTGTTCGTGGGCGAGCCGAGCGTCGAGGACACGATCGCGATCCTGCGCGGCCTGAAGGAGAAGTACGCCGTGCACCACGGGGTCGAGATCACCGACCCGGCGATCGTCGCCGCGGCGACGCTGTCGCACCGCTACATCGCCGACCGCCAGCTGCCGGACAAGGCGATCGACCTGATGGACGAGGCCGCCTCGCGCATCCGCATGGAGATCGACTCCAAGCCGGAGGAACTCGACCGCAAGGAACGCCGCCTGATCCAGCTCAAGATCCAGCGCGAGGCGCTGAAGAAGGAGAAGGACGCCGAATCGAAGCAGCGCCTGGCCGACCTGGAGGCCGAGATCGAGACCCTGGAGCGCGACTACAACGATCTCGAGGAAGTGTGGAAGGCCGAGAAGGCCACGCTGCAGGGCGCGACGAAGGTCAAGGAGCAGATCGAGGCCGCGAAGCTGGAGCTCGAGGCCGCGCAGCGCCGGCAGGATTACGCGCGCATGAGCGAACTGCAGTACGGCCGGATTCCGGAGCTGGAGAAGGAGCTCAAGGCCGCGCAGGAAGCCGAGACCAAGGGCTTCACCCTGCTGCAGGACAAGGTCACCGCCGAGGAAATCGCCGAAGTGGTATCGCGATGGACCGGGATCCCGGTCAGCAAGATGCTCGAGGGCGAACGCGAGAAGCTGCTCGCCATGGAGTCGGCGCTGCACGGCCGCGTGGTCGGCCAGGACGAGGCGATCAAGGTCGTGTCCGACGCCATCCGCCGCTCGCGCGCCGGCTTGTCCGATCCCGGTCGCCCGACCGGTTCGTTCCTGTTCCTGGGCCCCACCGGCGTGGGCAAGACCGAGCTGTGCAAGGCGCTGGCCGAATTCCTGTTCGACTCCAGCGACGCGATGATCCGCATCGACATGAGCGAGTTCATGGAGAAGCATTCGGTCGCGCGGCTGATCGGCGCGCCCCCGGGCTACGTCGGCTACGAGGAGGGCGGATACCTCACCGAGGCCGTGCGCCGTCGTCCGTACAGCGTGATCCTGCTCGATGAGGTCGAGAAGGCGCACGCGGACGTGTTCAACATCCTGCTGCAGGTGCTCGACGACGGCCGCCTCACCGATGGCCAGGGCCGCACGGTGGACTTCCGCAACGTCGTGATCGTGATGACCTCCAACCTGGGATCGCACCGGATCCAGGAGATGGCCGACAACAGCGTCGATGCCGATTCCGCCGAGGGCTACATGCAGATGAAGGCGGCGGTGATGGCGGTGGTGCAGGCGCATTTCCGCCCGGAGTTCATCAACCGGCTCGACGACATCGTCGTTTTCCACCCGCTGGACAAGGCGCAGATCAAGTCGATCGCGCGGATCCAGATGCGCGGGCTGGAGAAGCGGCTGGGCGAACGCGGCATCCGGATCGAGGTCTCGGACCGGGCGTTCGACCTGCTGGGCAGCGTCGGCTTCGACCCGGTCTACGGCGCACGACCGCTCAAGCGCGCGATCCAGCAGCAGCTGGAGAATCCGCTGGCGACGAAGATCCTGTCGGGCGAGTTCGGCAGCGGCGACACCGTATCGGTGGACGCCGACGGCGGGCGCCTGGCATTCACCAGGCGCTGAACGCGATCGAGGCATCGAAGACCGTGGGGCGGCGTACGCTGCCCCACGGCAGCCAATGTCAGCTTGCCGCGCGCATCGTGCGGTAGGGCGGCATCGACATCACCATTTCAGCCAGCGAATAGGCCAGTTCGCGCTCGGCCAGCACCGCGCCGTCCGCGCCGTGTTCGAGCAGGTGCCTGACCTCGAGGTCGCTGTGCGCCCGCGCAAGCACGGTGATCTGCGGATTAAGCGCCTTCAGCCGCGCGATCGTCTCACCAGCCTCCAGCGCCCTGGGAATCGCGAACACCGCCAGTCGCGCGCGCTCCGGCGCGGCCTCGAGCAACACCCGTTCGACCGCCGCGTTGCCGCGGATCGCGGGCAGGCCGTCGGCGCGCGCGCGCGCAACGCGGTCGGCATCCTCCTCGATCACCACAACCGGTACCCCGCGGGCCTGCAGCAGGTGGGCGAGCTGGTCGCCAACGCGACCGAAGCCGACGACGATGGCGTGATCGGTGATGGTCTCCGGCAGCACCACCACGTCCGGTTCGTCCGCGGGCCCCGCGAGCGCGGCCTGGCGTGCCTCCCAGCGGTCGAGCAGCGCGAACAGGATCGGGTTGGCGACGATCGACAGCAGCGCGCCGGCGAGGATCAGGTCGCGCGCGTCCGGCGTGAGCACTTTCATGTCGACGCCGAGCGAGGCGAGGATGAAGGAAAACTCGCCGATCTGGGACAGGCTGACGGCGACGGTCAATCCGGTCAGCCTGGGCAGGCGCAGCACGCTCACGATCAGCATCGCCACCGACGCATTGCCGACGATGATGATCAGGAACGTCGCCAGCACCAGCCAGGGACGCTCGACCACGATCGACGGGTCGAACAGCATGCCCACCGACACGAAGAACAGCACCGCGAAGGCGTCGCGCATCGGCAACGAATCGTTCGCGGCCTTGTGGCCGAACTCCGACTCGTTGAGCAGGATGCCGGCGAAGAACGCGCCGAGCGCGAACGACACTCCGAACAGCTCGGCGGCGCCGAACGCCACGCCCATCGCAACGGCCAGCACGCACAGCGTGAACAGTTCGCCCGAGCCGGTGCCGGCGACGCGCTCGAGCACCCACGGGATGACGCGCCGGCCGACCAGCAGCATCACCGCGACGAACGCGCCGACCTTGAGCACGGTCAGCCCCAGGGTGGCGAACACGCCGCCGATGCCGAGGCCCGCGCTCTGGCCTTCGCCGAAGACGCTCGCCAACGCCGGCAGCAACACCAGCGCGAACACCATCGCCAGGTCTTCCACGACCAGCCAGCCGATCGCGATCCGCCCGCGGCGCGTTTCCAGCAGGCGTCGTTGCTCCATGGCACGCAACACCACCACGGTACTGGCCACCGACAGCGACAGGCCGTACACCACGCCGTGGATCATCGGCCAGCCCATCGCCAGCGACAGGCCCAGGCCGAGCAGCGTCACCACGGTGATCTGGCCGACCGCGCCGGGGATGGCGACCGACTTCACCGCCATCAGGTCTTTCAGCGAGAAATGCAGGCCGACACCGAACATCAGCAGGATCACGCCGATCTCGGCCAGCTGCGGCGCCAGCTCCTGGTCGCCGACGAAGCCGGGGGTGAACGGGCCGGCGATGACGCCGGCGATCAGGTACCCCACCAGCGGTGACAGCCGCAGCCGCTGCGCGGCCATGCCCAGCACGAAGGCAAGCACGAAGCCGACGCACAGGATGGCGATCAGCGAGGTGTGATGCGGCATCGCGGGTCCGGCGGGGGACGGAAAACGATAGTGACCGGCCGGCACGATCGATGCAACGCGCACTATCACGCATGCATGCATGCATGTGGGAGCGGCTTCAACCGCGAGCTTTGCGCAACGGTGGACGTCGATGGCAAGCTCGCGGCTCAAGCCGCTCCCACCGTGGCGCTCTCAACCACGGCCTTCCCCTGCGTTTGCAGGGAGAAGGGCGATGGCGAGAGCTCGCGGCTTCCGCCGCTCCTACGTGCGGCCGGGTTGTCCGATGATGGCGGTTACCACTTGTAGGCGATCCTGCCGTACACGTAGGCACCGTTGAAGCCGGTCGGCGACTGGCTGCTGTACGGGAACTGGTTGTGGTTGGCGTTGGCGGCGATCGTGCGGTCCGGGTATTCGTCCAGCAGGTTGTCCGCGCCCAGGGTCAGCGTCCACTGGTCGCTGGGCTTGAAGCTGGCCGAGGCGTCCACCGTCCACTTCGCGCCGTAGGTCTGGTCGAGCGCCGGGTTGCCACTCTCGCTGACCCTGGTGGTGAACTCGCCGTAGCGGGTCGCGCCCAGGGTGAAGCCCCAGCGCTGCAGGTTCCAGTTTGCGCCCAGGGTGACCTTGTCGCGCGGGAAGCCCTCCTCGATCCGGCCCTGCTCGTCGCGGCCCACGCGCCAGAACGTGGCGCCCAGCTCGTTGAGCACCTCCGGGTTGGGCGCGATCCGCGTGATCTCGGTCTTGTTGTAGTTGTAGCCGGCGGTGAAGGTGAGCGAGCCGCTGTCGAGCGCGACGTCGTAGCTGCCGACCACGTCGACGCCGCGGGTGCGGGTGTCGATGGCGTTGTTGAAGTAGCGCAGCGCGGTGACGCCGTTGATGCCCAGGTCTTCGAGCCGCTGCTGCGCGGCCGGGTTCTCGCCCACCAGCAGGTTGGACGACAGCACGATGCGGTCGTCGATCTCGATCTGGTAGGCGTCGATCGTGATGTACAGCCGGTCCACCGGCTGCAGCACCAGGCCCAGGCTGTAGGACAGCGAGGTTTCGGCCTGCAGCGGTTCGGCGCCCAGCGCCCGCGCGGCCGGGCTGGTCGCCGGGAACGTGCCCGAGTCGAAGAACCGGTCCAGCGCCCCGTTGTAGTTCGAAGTCACGACCTGGTAGTGCTGCTGCGACAGCGACGGCGCGCGGAACCCGCTGGCGACCGTGCCACGCAGCGCCACCGCGTCGGTGAAGGCGTAGCGCGCCGACAGCTTGCCGGAGGTCTCGCTGCCGAAGTCGCTGTAGTCCTCGTAGCGCCCGGCGATGCCGGCGGAGAATTTGTCGGTGAAGTCGGCTTCCAGCCCCGCGTAGACGGCATAGCTGTCGCGATCGAAATGTCCGGAGTTGGTCGGCGTGAAGCCCTGGAAGCCCTGCGCGCCGCCGTTGCTGTACGACGCCGGCGCCCCGGGCGACTGGTTCCACTTCTCGCGCCGGTACTCGGCGCCGAACGACAGCGTCGCGGGATAGGCCAGGCCCCAGTCCAGGGTCTTGGTCAGGTCGGCGTTGACCACGTTCTGGGTGTATTCGAGCGCGCCGTCGTAGAACACCGTCGGGCTGGCGGTGCCTAGGCTGTAGTTGATGGTGTTGCGGGTCTGGAAGCCGATGTGGTTGTAGCCGTAGTTGTAGCTGACGTCCCAGTTCCAGCCGGCATCGTTGCCGCCCTTGAGACCCGCGACCAGCGAGCGGTCCTGCGACAGCATCGCGATCTCCGGGACGTAGCCGTCGGGGTAGAACTGCGCCAGCAGTTCGCCCTGGCCGCTGTGGTTGCGCGAGCGATGGAAGGCGTAGGAGGTGATGTCGCGGTTGCTGGCCATCGCGGTGGCGTAGGCGCCGAAGTTCTCGTTGAAATCGAATCCGGCGTTGGCCGAGACCGCGGCCGCGTCCACCTTCGGGTCGCCGTAGATGTAGGCGACTTCGCCGAGGCCGGGATTGTTGCCCTGGTTGGGCAGGGTGGTCGGGGTGAACGGCTGGAACGGGCCGGCGCGGTTGGTGGCGTCCTGCTGGCCGACCTGCCCGGCGACGTGCACGAAGCCGCGGTCGTCGGCGAACCGCAATCCGGTGTTGCCGGAAATCTGGTGCTGGGTGCCGTCTCCGGCCGAATACTGGCCCAAGTCCACCGCCAGGCTGCCGCCGGTCTCGCTGCCCTTGAGCACGATGTTGACCACCCCGGCGATGGCGTCGGAACCGTACTGCGCCGATGCGCCATCGCGCAGCACCTCGACCCGGGCGATCGCCGCCACCGGGATCGCGTTCAGGTCCACCGCCGACGAACCGCGCCCGATGCTGCCGTTGACGTTGAGCAGCGCCGAGACGTGCCGGCGCTTGCCGTTGACCAGCACCAGCACCTGGTCGGGCGACAGCCCTCGCAGCTGCGCCGGGCGGATCGCGCTGGTGCCGTCGGTGACGGCCGGGCGCGGGAAGTTGAGCGAAGGCAGCGCGCGCGCCAGGGCGGTGGCCAGTTCGGTGGTGCCGGTGGCCTGCAGCGCCTCGGGGGTGAGGATGTCGATCGGCGACTGCGATTCGGCCACGGTGCGATCGCTGACCCGGGTGCCGGTGACGATGACGGTGTCGAGCGTGCTCGCCTGGGCCGTGGCGGGCGAGGCGGAATCCGGCGTGGCGTCCTGGGCGAGGGCGGGCGCTGCAGCCAGGATGCCCAGCAGGGCGAGCGCGAGGCGGGTTGGAACGGGACGATGGGCCACGGGAAATTCCTTGCACGACATAGGGGGAAATCCGGTTTAGCACGGTGGGCGGGGCGCTGCAATCTCTCCATCTGCATGAAGAGATAATTCCATGGATGCAACGATGGCCTGCCCGCGCACGTTTGCAGACGCGCACTTTGTGCAGGAGCGGCCTCAACTGCGAGGCCTTGACCCGGTGGGAGCGGCTTCAGCCGCGAGCTTCTGACTCGTACGAGCCAAGGTCACTGGATGACCCGTCCTTCGGACTGTTGAAAGGCGCCTCCCGCTTTCGGGGGGATGACGATGTGGGGTTGGCGCCCCCTGCGCTGCAATGGGTATTTGCTCCCTCTCCTGCGAAGGCAGGGGAGGGTTGGGGAGGGGTCCCTTCAGGATCACTTGCAATCGTGGTGCATTCCTCCCAGCTCCCCGCCTCTGCAGGGGGAGGGTCCGACCAAAAGCTCGCGGCTGAAGCCGCTCCCACAAGAGCCACGGGGCCGCTGGTGCAAAAGGCTTCCGTCGCGGTGCTGCCGCGCCTTGTAGAATGCGCGCCCCATGATCTCCTTCAAGAATTTCGCCCTGCGACGCGGCGAGCGCCTGCTGCTGTCCGACGTCGACCTCACCCTGCATGCCGGCTGGCGCGTGGGCGTGGTCGGTCGCAACGGCACGGGCAAGTCGTCCCTGTTCGCCGCCGTGCGCGGCGAGGTGGAAGCCGACCTGGGCGACCTCGACCTGCCCACCCGGGTGCGCGTGGCGAGCATCGCCCAGGAGATGCCCTCGCTGCCCGATCCGGCGATCGACTTCGTGCTCGGGGGCGACGCGGTGGTGCACGCGGCGCTGCAGGCCGAGGCCAACGCCTTCGCCAACGAAGACTGGGAAGCGGTGGCCGAAGCCCACCACCGGCTCGAGGAAGTCGGCGGCTATGACGGCGCGGCGCGCGCCGGCAAACTGCTGCACGGCCTGGGATTTCCGGCTGACACCCACCACAACGCGGTGGCGACGTTCTCCGGCGGCTGGCGGGTGCGCCTGAACCTGGCGCGCGCGCTGATGACGCCGTCGGACATGCTGCTGCTCGACGAACCGACCAACCACCTCGACCTCGACGCGGTGCTGTGGCTGGAGCAGTGGCTGCTGAAATATCCGGGCACCCTGCTGCTGATCTCGCACGACCGCGAGTTCCTCGACAACGTCACCACCCACACGCTGCACCTGCATGGCGGCAAGGCCAGGCTGTACACCGGCGACTACACCTCGTTCGAGCACCAGCGCTCGGAGCAGCTGCGGCTGCAGCAGATCACCCACGAGAAGGTGCAGGCCGAACGCGCGCACCTGCAGAGCTTCATCGACCGTTTCAGCGCCAGCGCGGCGAAGGCCAAGCAGGCGCAGTCGCGGGTCAAGCGGCTGGCCAAGATGGCCAACACCGAGGGCGTTCGCGCGGAACGCGAGGTGCGCATCGACTTCCCGGCGCCGCACAAGCTGCCGCACGCGCTGATGCGGCTCAACCATGTCGATTGCGGCTACGCGGCAGACCCGCGCGCGCCCGCGGCAGGGGCCGGCGCGATCACCATCCTGCACGACGTCGGCTTCGGCCTCGAGGCGGGCGACCGCATCGGCCTGCTCGGCCCCAACGGCGCCGGCAAGTCGACCCTGGTCAAGACGCTGGTCGGCGAACTGCCGCTGCTGTCGGGCGAGCGCTACGCCCATCCGGACCTGCGCATCGGCTACTTCGCGCAGCACACCGTCGAATCGCTGGTCGCCGGCACCTCGCCGATCGACCACCTGCGCGAGCTCTCGCCCAACACGTCGATCCAGGACTTCCGCAACTTCCTGGGCAAATGGAGTTTCCCCGGCGACCGCGCGTTCGAGAGCATCGACGGCTTCAGTGGCGGCGAGCGCGCGCGCCTGGCGCTGTCGCTGATCGCCTGGCAGCAGCCCAACGTGCTGCTGCTCGATGAACCGACCAACCACCTCGATCTCGAGATGCGCGAGGCGCTGGCTGAAGCGCTGAGCGATTTCGCCGGCGCGATCGTGCTGGTCTCGCACGACCGACACCTGATCGGCCTGGTCAGCGACACCTTCTGGCGCGTCGCCGAGGGCGTGGTGAAGCCGTTCGACGGCGACCTCGACGAATACGCCGCGTGGCTGCGGTCGCGCCCCGCCATCGACCGCCCGTCCGCGGCGCCCGCCGCGCCGCCCGCGCCGGCTGCGAAAGCGGCCAAGCCATCGAAGGTCAATCCGCACAAGCTGGCCCAGGCCGAATCGAAGGTCGAGGCGCTGGCCGCGCAGATCGCCGAGATCGAGTCCAGCCTCGCCGACCCGGCCGCCTACGCCGACGGCGGCAAGCACGTGGCCGAGCTCGGCGCGCGCCAGGCGGCGCTCCGCGCGCAGATGGACGCGGCGGAGGCGGAATTGCTGGCGCTCTACGAAGCGGCCTGATGCCGCGTAGTCTTCGGCAAATGCGCGCCGCGCACGGGGCCGGAGCGCCGCTGGCCAGCGCCGCCGGATCCGGTCGACGCCCGCGCAGGGAGCGCGCATGAACCAGGAACTGATCTATCTGCTGCTGATCTTCGGCCTGCTGGTGATCCCGCGGGCGCTGCAGCGTTTCAAGATCCCGGCGCCGATCACCTGCCTGGTATTCGGCATCGGCGCGATGCTGGCCTGGGGCGCGAAGACGCACGATCCGGTGGTGACGCTGCTGTCGACGCTGGGGATCTCGTCGCTGTTCCTGTTCGCCGGGCTCGAAGTGGACCTGCGCGCGCTGCGACGCGGGCTGTGGCCATTGCTGACCCACCTGGCGATCCGGATCGTGATGCTGTCGGGCGCGGCCTGGCTGGGGTGGCGCTACCTCGACCTTGGCTGGCAGGCTGCTGCGCTGCTGGCGCTGGCGCTGCTGACGCCGTCGACCGGTTTCATCCTCGACACGCTGGAGCGGCTCGGGCTCGACGAGGAAGAGCGCTTCTGGATCACCAGCAAGGCGATCGCCGGCGAGCTGCTGGCGCTGGCGGCGCTGTTCGTGGTGCTGCAGGCGGGCGACCCGCTGCAACTGGGTGTTTCGTCGCTGGCGATGCTGGGGATGCTGGTCGGGTTGCCGCTGCTGTTCGTCGCCTTCGGCCGCTGGATCGTGCCGCACGCACCGGGATCGGAATTCTCGCTGCTGGTGATGGTCGGGTTCCTCGCTGCTTTCATCACCTACAAGCTCGGCGTGTACTACCTGGTCGGCGCGTTCATTGCCGGCCTGGTCGCGCGCCTGCTGCGGATCCGGATGCCGCGGCTCGCCTCGAACGACAACATCCACGCGCTGCGCCTGTTCGCGACGTTCTTCGTGCCGTTCTACTTCTTCCACGCCGGCACCCTGATCTCGCCCGACGCGCTGAGCTGGGAAGCGCTGGGGCTGGGCCTGGTGATCACCGCGGTGGTGTTGCCGCTGCGGGTGGGCATGGTGTGGCTGCAGCGGCGGATGATCTTCCGCGGCGAGCGCAGGCGCAGCACGCTGCGGGTGTCGGTGGCGCTGGCGCCAACGCTGGTGTTCACCCTGGTGCTGGCGGAGATCCTGCACAGCCGCTTCGGCATTTCCGGCACCTTGTCCGGGGCGCTGATCCTGTACACGATCCTCAACACCTTGCTGCCGTCGCTTGTGCTGCGGATGCCGTTCGACGTCGATCCGATCGACGGCGCCTACGTGCATCCGGAGGACAAGGACAAGACCGAGCGCGTGGCCGCCGCGGTCGTCGATGACGCGCGGCCCGCGCCGCCCGATGGCGAGGCTTCGCGCGGCGCTTGAGAGGCGGCGAGATTGCCCGCGCCTGCCCGGTCGGCTAGCGTGGCCGCATGAATCTCCGCATCGTGCTGCTGACCCTCGCCGCGCTGGCGCCGTCCGCCTGCGCTTCGCCGCCGCCGCCGATGGCCGGGCCCGCACCCGCCGACGCTTTCATGGCCGCGCTCGCCAGCCACTGCGGCCAGGCGTTTGCCGGGCGCATCGTCGCGGACGAGCCCGTGGCGCCCGGCCCGGACGCGTTCGCCGGAAAGACACTGGTCATGCACGTGCGCGGCTGTGACGCGCCGGCGGACGAGTTGCGGGTGCCATTCCACGTCGGTGACGACCGTTCGCGCACTTGGGTGATCACTCGCACCGCCGGCGGCCTGCGACTCAAGCACGATCACCGCCACCCCGACGGCAGCTGGGACGTGCTGACGATGTACGGCGGCGACACCGTTGCGCCCGGCACCGCGGTGCGACAGGAATTCCCGGTGGACGCCGCATCGATTGCGCTGTTCGAGCGCGAAGGCTCGGAAGCCTCGGTGACCAACACCTGGGCGATGGAGGTCAAGGCTGGCGAGCGCTTCCTCTACGAGCTCTCGCGACCGGGCGGGCGCCTGTTCCGGGTCGAGTTCGACCTCTCGCGACCGGTCGACCTGCCGCCGCCGCCGTGGGGCAGCCAGGCGCCGGAGCGCTTGTAATCCCGCGCCGCGGCCCCAGACTGGCGCCTCCAGCCACCATCGCCATCCGCCATGCCGATCTACGCCTACCGCTGTGCCGCCTGCGGCCATGACTTCGACCGCCTGCAGAAGCTGTCCGACCCCGATCCCGACGCGTGCCCGTCCTGCGGTGCGAGCGGGCAGGTGCGCCGCCAGGTGACCGCGCCGTCATTCCGGCTGGCGGGCAGCGGCTGGTACGAGACCGACTTCAAGAAGGACGGCGACAAGAAGCGCAACCTGGTAGAGGGCAAGGAAAGCGCGGCCGCCAAGCCGGAAGCCGCCACGGCCGACGCGAAGCCCGCCGCGGACGCGCAGCCGGCTGCCAAACCGGCCGCCAAGCCGGTCGAAACCGCGAAGGCCGCTCCGGCCAAGCCGACGCCGGCTTCCTGAGCACAACTTCCGGTCGCGTCATCCCGGGCTAAAATGCGGGGCTTTCCGGCGCAGTCCGGACGATTCTCCCCCGGAGCCCCCATGCGTACCCATTTCTGCGGCCTCATTGACGAGGCCCTGATCGGCCAGACCGTCACCCTGTGCGGCTGGGCCGACGTCGCCCGCGATCTCGGCGGCCTGTGCTTCATCGACCTGCGCGACCACGAGGGCATCGTGCAAGTGGTGGCCGAGCCGGGTGGCGGCGAGGGCAACGCGGCGGTGGTCGCGACCGCGGCCAAGGTGGGCTACGAGGACTGCCTGCGCGTGACCGGCACCGTGCGCCGCCGCGAAAGCGTCAACAACAAGATCCGCACCGGCCAGGTGGAAGTGGTCGCGACCGCGATCGAAGTGCTCAACAAGGCCGAGCCGCTGCCGTTCCACGCCCACGAGAACGCTGGCGAGGATGTCCGTCTCAAGTATCGCTACCTCGACCTGCGCACGCCGAAGATGCAGCGGATGATGCGCACCCGCATCCGGCTGGTGCAGGCGCTGCGGCGCTGGCTCGACGCGCGCGGCTTCCAGGACATCGAGACGCCGATCCTGACCAAGGCCACGCCCGAGGGCGCGCGCGACTTCCTGGTCCCGGCGCGCATGCATCCAGGCGAGTTCTACGCGCTGCCGCAGTCGCCGCAGCTGTTCAAGCAGATCCTGATGGTGGCCGGCTTCGACCGCTACTACCAGATCGCGCGCTGCTTCCGCGACGAGGCCCTGCGCGCCGACCGCCAGCTCGAGTTCACCCAGCTGGACATGGAGTTCGCGTGGGTCGACGAGAAGACGGTGCAGGACGCGACCGAAGAGATGATCCGCGAGGTGTTCCGCGAGGTGATGGACGTGGAGCTGGGAGCTGAGGGAGAGGATTTTCCGCGCATGACCTATGCCGAGGCCATGCGCCGCTACGGATCGGACAAGCCGGACCTGCGCTTCGACATGGAGCTGGTCGACATTGCCGAACTGGTGAAGGACAGCGAATTCAAGGTCTTCACCGACTGGGCGAACGCCGACGATGGCCGCGTGGTCGCGCTGCGCGCGCCCGGCGCGGCATCGCTGTCGCGCAAGCAGATCGACGAACTCGCCGCGCACGCCGCGAAGTACGGGGCCAAGGGCCTTGCATGGATGAAGGTCGAAGACGCCGGCAAGGGCCGCGAAGGCGTCAACTCGCCGATCGCCAAGTTCCTCGACGACGCGACCCTGGCGGCGATCCTGCAGGCCACCGGCGCGCAGTCGGGCGACCTGCTGCTGTTCGGCGCGGCGACGTACAAGGTCGCCAGTGATTTCATGGGCGCGCTGCGGCTGAAGGTCGGCAAGGACCTTGGCCTGGTGGGCGAGGGCTGGAAGCCGCTGTGGGTGACCGACTTCCCGATGTTCGAATGGGACGAGGACGAAAGCCGCTACGTCGCGCTGCACCACCCCTTCACCGCCCCGGCGGTCGACGATGAAGCCGACCTGCGCGCGAACGCGAAGACCGCGGTCTCGCGCGGCTACGACATGGTGCTCAACGGCAACGAGATCGGCGGCGGCTCCATCCGCATCCACCGCTCGTCGATGCAGAGCGCGGTGTTCGAACTGCTGGGCATCGGCGCCGAAGAGGCCGAGGCGAAGTTCGGCTTCCTGCTGGACGCGCTGAAGTTCGGCGCACCGCCGCACGGCGGCATTGCCTTCGGCATCGACCGCATCGCCGCGCTCATGGCGGGCACCGAATCGATCCGCGACGTGATCGCTTTCCCCAAGACCACCACCGCGCAGTGCCTGATGACCGGCGCGCCGTCGCCGATCCCCGACAAGCAGCTTGCCGAGGTGCACATCGCGGTGCGGCCCAAGGTCGCCGGCTGAGCGAGCACGATTGGCTCCGTGAGGGCGGCTTCAGCCGCGAGTCGCTGGTAAACCGGACAGTTCCAAAGTTCGCCGCTGAAGCCGCTCCCACGAAATCCTCGACGCCATGCCCCAGCTTCCCGCCATCCGCCGCGCCACGCCAGACGACGCGCAAACCCTGTCGTCGCTTGCCGCCCGCACCTTCGTCGAAACCTTCGGCCACCTCTATCCGGCCGAGGACCTGCAGGCCTTCCTCGCCGACGCCTACGCGGTGGACAGGCAGCGCGTGATCCTGTCGCATCCGCAGTACGCGGTGTGGCTGCTCGAACGCGATGGCGAGGCGATCGGCCACGCTGCCGCCGGACCCTGCGGGCTGCCGCATCCTGGCGTCGCGCCGGGCGACGGCGAGCTCAAACGCCTGTACGTGCTCGGGGCGCACCAGAACGGCGGCATGGGCGGGGCACTGTTCGATGCCGCGCTCCAGTGGCTCGAGCGCGATGGCCCGCGCACGCTGTGGATCGGGGTGTGGTCCGGGAACGCCGGCGCCCAGCGCTTCTATGCGCGGCACGGGTTCGCGAAGGTCGGCGAATACGAATTCCCGGTGGGTCGCGTGCGCGACCTCGAGTTCATCCTGCGTCGCGAAGGAAGGCACGATGCCATCGCCTGACTCCGGTGGCGACGCCGGCGGCGCGCGGGAAGGCGTGCAGGCCGGCGCCGCTCCGAGCCGTGTTCTGCTGCTGCACGGCATCTGGATGGCCGGGGTGACGATGCAGTGGTTCGGCGCGCGCCTGCGCGCGGACGGCTTCGTGCCGGAAACCTTCGGCTACCACAGCATCGTCGGCGGCCCGGATGAGGCGGTGCCGCAGCTGGCCAGGCAACTGCGCAAGGGCGGCGAAACCGACATCGTCGCCCACAGCCTCGGCGGCCTGGTCGCACTGCAGGCGCTGGCGGCCGAGCCGGACCTGCCGGTGCGCCGCGTGGTCTGCCTGGGCGTGCCGGTGTGCGGCAGCAGTGCGGCGGCGCAGCTCGCGCGCTGGCCGGTGGCATCGCTGTGGCTCGGGCGCAGCGCGCGGATCTTGCAGGAGGGCTGCGCGCAGTGGCCGGATCGCTTCGAGGTCGGGATGGTCGCCGGTTGCCTGGCCCATGGACTGGGCGGCCTGCTGGCGCAGTTCGATGGCGACAACGATGGCACCGTGTCGGTCGAGGAGACCCGCAGCCCGCGGCTGGCCGACCACGTGGTGGTCGAGGCCAGCCACAGCGGCCTGCTGTTCTCGGCCGAGGCGATCGCGCAGTCCCGCTCTTTCCTGCGCGACGGCCGGTTCCGGCACTGAGCGCGGCCCAGCGCCGGCCGTCCGGCGCAGGCGGGGACCTGAGCCACTGCCTGGCGAGCCCTGCCGGCCGGCTTCCAGTAAAATCGCCGGCTTTCCAGCAAGACCGGGGTTTCCCATGGGTCGCGGCCCATCGATCGAAGCACGCAAGAACGCCTCAGACGCCAAGCGCGGCAAGATCTTCACCAAGATCATCCGCGAGATCGGCGTGGCCGCCCGCGCCGGCGGCGGCGATGCGGCCAGCAACCCGCGCCTGCGCACGGCCATCGACAAGGGCCTGTCGCACAACATGACCAAGGATGTCATCGAGCGCGCGATCAGGAAGGCCACCGGCGAACTCGAAGGCGTGTCGTACGAAGAGATCCGTTACGAAGGCTATGCGCCCGGCGGGGTGGCGGTGATCGTCGACTGCCTGACCGACAACAAGGTGCGCACGGTGGCCGACGTGCGCCATGCGTTTGGGAAGTTCGGCGGCAACCTCGGCACCGAGGGCTCGGTGGGCTTCATGTTCAGGCGCCTGGGCGTCCTGCATTTCGCCGGCGGGGCCAGCGAAGAGAAAATCACCGATGCCGCGATCGAGGCCGGCGCGGACGACGTGGTGGTGTACCCCGAAGACGGCGCGATCGACGTGCTGACCGCGGTGGAGTCGTTCGAGGCGGTGCGCGACGCGATGAAGGCCGCGGGCGTGGCGCCGGACGAGGCCGAGGTGACCTTCCGCGCCGACAATGACATCGCCGTGTCCGGCGAGACCGCGCAGCAGGTGGTCAAGCTGCTCGACTGGCTCGAGGACCTCGACGACGTGCAGAACGTCTACAGCAACGCCGAGCTCGGCGAAGACGCCTACGGTTGAAGACCCTGATGGACCAGCGGGGATGCGCGATCCGATCGGCGGATCCCGCGGGAGCGGCTGCAGCCGCGGGCGCCCCGATTGCCTGCGTCACGCATCGACACGGCAGGGCTGACGTCGCCGCGTGCGCATCATCCGTCCGATCGCCCGCCCCCCTTCGCCGCGCCCGATGACCCGCATCCTCGGCATCGATCCGGGTTCGCAGCGCACCGGCGTGGGCATCATCGACGTCGACGCGGCCGGCAAGACGACGCATGTGTTCCACGCGCCGCTGAACCTGCTGGTCGGCGACGCGGCGGCCAAGGGCCAGCTGCCGGCGCGGCTGAAGCTGCTGCTGGCGGGATTGCGCGAGGTGATCGAAGCGCATCGCCCCGACGAAGTCGCGATCGAACAGGTCTTCATGGCGCGCAATCCGGACTCCGCGCTCAAGCTCGGGCAGGCGCGCGGCGCGGCAATCTGCGCGGTGGTGATGCATGATCTGCCGGTGCACGAGTACGCGGCGCGCGAGATCAAGCTGGCGGTGGTCGGCAAGGGCAGCGCGGACAAGGTGCAGGTACAGCACATGGTGGGGATCATGCTCAACCTCAAAGGCAAGCTCCAGGCCGACGCCGCCGATGCACTCGCGGTGGCCATCACCCACGCCCACGTGCGCGCCAGCGCGCAGCGCATGGGCGTGAGCGCGCGCGAAGCCTGGAGTCGCAAGTGAACGCTGCAGTGCTTTCGTCCCCTTGTACAAACAGCGCCAGGGGAGATCCGCGCCTGCGCAAGGGAAGCGCAATATCCTTCGTCTCCCCCGTTCTCAGGGACGGGGAAGGCAAGTCCGGGGACAACACCCTGGAGCGCGCGCCATGATCGGCCGCCTGAAGGGCACCCTGATCCACAAGCAACCGCCGTGGCTGGTGGTCGACGTGCACGGCGTCGGCTATGAGCTCGAGGCGCCGATGAGCACGTTCTACGACCTGCCGGCGGTGGGCGAGCCGGTGTCGTTGTTCACCCATTACGCGCAGAAGGAAGACAGCGTCTCGCTGTACGGATTCCTGAGCGAAGCGGAACGGCGCCTGTTCCGCGACGTGCAGCGCGTCAGCGGCATCGGCGCGAAGATCGCGCTGGCGGTGCTGTCTGGGGCTGGCGTCGACGAATTCGCGCGCCTGGTGCAGGCCGGCGACGTCACCGCGCTCACCCGCATCCCCGGCATCGGCAAGAAGACCGCCGAGCGCATGATCGTCGAACTGCGCGAACGCATGGCCGACATGGTCGCCACCGGCGTTGCCGCCGGCGGCCCGGCGGCAGGCGCCGCCAACGTCGCCGCCGACCCGCTGTCGGAAGCCACCATCGCCTTGCAGCAGCTCGGCTACAAGCCGGCCGAGGCGCAGCGTATGGCCCGGCAGGCGTTCGCCGAGGGCGACGTTGCCGAAACCATCATCCGCAAGGCGCTACAGTCCGCGCTGCGTTGAGCCGCGCCGCGACGAAAAGAGAGTCATGATGAACGATCACCGGCGCCCCGGGCCTCGTATCCCGGCAACCAGACGCATTGCCGATCGGCGGACCAGGGTTCATGCGAACCCGCCCGGGTTTCCGGGCAATGCAACGTGGAACCCAAGCGATGTCGACTGACGCTCCGGCTGCGGCAAACGGCCACAAGCACGGCAACGCGGGCCTCGCCGGGATGATGATCGGCGCAATCGGCGTCGTCTTCGGCGACATCGGCACCAGCCCGCTGTACACGATCAAGCAGGCGTTCTCGCCGCACTACGGCCTGGTTGCCGACCACGACACCGTGCTCGGCATCCTGTCGCTGGTGTTCTGGGCGCTGACGATGGTGGTCACCGTGAAGTACGTGACCATCATCATGCGCGCCGACAACGAGGGCGAGGGCGGCATCATGGCGCTGATGACGCTCGCCCAGCGCACGCTGCGCAAGGGCTCGCGATCGACTTACGTGGTCGGCATCCTCGGCATCTTCGGCGCCTCGCTGTTCTTCGGCGACGGCGTGATCACGCCGGCGATCTCGGTGCTCTCCGCGGTCGAGGGCCTGGAGGTGGTGGCGCCGCAGCTGCACAACTGGATCGTGCCGATCGTGGTGGTGGTGCTGCTGACGGTGTTCATGGCCCAGCGCTTCGGCACCGAAAAAGTCGGCAGGGTATTCGGGCCGGTGACCATGCTCTGGTTCGCGTCGCTGGCGGTGCTGGGCGTTCTCAACATCGTTCATGCCCCGGAGGTGCTCAAGGCGATCAATCCGTGGTGGGCGCTGCACTTCTTCTACGTGCACCATTTCCACGGCGTCTTCATCCTCGGCGCGGTGGTGCTGGCGGTGACCGGCGGCGAGGCGCTGTACACCGACATGGGCCATTTCGGCGCGCGGCCGATCCGCTATTCCTGGTACTACTTCGTCCTGCCGGCGTTGATGCTCAACTACCTGGGGCAGGGCGCGCTGGTGCTCGAGCACCCGGAGGCGATCCAGAACCCGTTCTACGTCGGCGTCCCGGAGTGGGCGCGCTGGCCGATGATCATCCTCGCCACGGCGGCGACGGTGATCGCATCGCAGGCGGTCATCACCGGCGCGTTCTCGATTTCGCGCCAGGCGATGCAGCTGGGATACATCCCGCGCATGGCGATCAAGCACACGTCCAGCGAGACGATCGGGCAGATCTACATCCCCGGCATCAACTGGATGCTGGCGGTGCTGGTGATCGGCCTGGTGCTGGCATTCGGATCTTCGAACGCGCTGGCCACGGCCTACGGCATCTCGGTTTCGGGCACGATGCTGATCGACACCCTGCTGCTGGCGCTGGTGGCGCGCGCGCTGTGGCCGCGCGGCCGCAAGTGGGTGCTGCCGCTGTGCGTGCTGTTCTTCATCGCCGACGTCGGCTTCCTGATCGCCAACGGCGCCAAGATCCTCGATGGCGGCTGGTTCCCGGTGGTGCTCGGCATCGTCCTGTTCACCATGCTGCGCACCTGGCGCCGCGGCCGCGAGCTGCTGCACGCGGAAGTGCGCAAGGAGGGCATCGGCCTGGACAGCTTCCTGCCCGGCCTGATGCTGGCGCCGCCGGTGCGCGTGCCCGGCACCGCGATCTTCATGACCGCCGACCCCGGCGTCGTGCCGCATGCGCTGATGCACAATCTCAAGCACAACAAGGTGCTGCACGAGCGCAACGTGTTCCTGACGGTGGAAACGCTGTCCATCCCGTACGCGGCGCCCGGCCAGCGCCTGAAGATCGAGTCGATCGCCGAGGACTTCCATCGCGTGATCATCCGCTTCGGCTTCATGGAAACCCCGGACGTGCCATTGGCACTGATGCGCTCCTGCGACAGCGACGGGATCCACTTCGACCCGATGGACACCACGTACTTCGCCAGCCGTGAAACGGTGGTGGCCAGCCGCCACCGCGGCATGCCGGTCTGGCGCGACAAGCTGTTCGCGCTGATGCACCGCAACGCGGCGCCGGCGACGGGATTCTTCCGGATCCCGGGCAACCGGCTGGTGGAGCTGGGGGCGCAGATCGAGATCTAGCGTCTTCGTTTCTGCGTGGCGTACAGATCGGACATCTGTTGGTAGTTGATCCGGCCCGGTCCCGGCCCCGGCTCTGCTCCTGCTCCGGTTTTGATCTTTTCCACAAATGAATCCACACCGCCTTCCCGCAGACCCGGAGGGCGCCGCACATGGATGTGCGGCGTTCTTCTAGGGGACAGGATGTCCCGTAGAAAAATCCCGCGTAACGCGATGCTGCTGCGGGAGGTGTGTACGGGGAAAGCGTTTTCTCCGCCGAAGTAAAGAAAAACGATTCCCGGTACAGAGCTAACCAAGCGATTCACTGACGCAGGGATTTTTCTAATTGGCATCCTGCCTCATAGAAAAACGGCGCACATCCATGTGCGCCGCCCTCTGGGTCTGCCCACAAAGGTGGGATGGTGTGTTCTTCAAAACGCCAAGGCAAAGGCCAAAGCCAAGCCCGCAGCCAACGCCAACGCCAACGCCGAAACGCAGGCTTTCGCCGATGTTGGCCAGTAACCCGCGCACAGGCATGGCAAAACGCCCGGTCCGTCCCGATATCCACCGGATCCCCGCCGGAGCCTCCCCGATGATTCCGTATTCGATCCTCGACCTCGCCCCCGTGACTGAAGGCAGCACGCCGCGCGAGGCGTTCGCCAATACGCTCGATCTCGCGCGCCATGCCGAGGCGCACGGTTATCACCGCTACTGGCTGGCCGAGCACCACAACATGCCGGGCATCGCCAGCGCGGCGACGGCGGTGCTGATCGGATACGTGGCCGGCGGCACGTCGACGATCCGGGTCGGGGCGGGCGGGGTCATGCTGCCCAACCATGCGCCGCTGCAGGTGGCCGAACAGTTCGGCACCCTGGCCTCTTTGTACCCCGACCGCATCGACCTGGGCCTGGGCCGCGCGCCGGGCACCGACCAGGCCACCACGCGCGCGCTGCGACGCTACTTCGATGGGGCGGATGCGTTTCCGCAGGACGTCACCGAGTTGCTGCGCTATTTCGAGCCCGTGCGTCCGGGCCAGCCGGTGCAGGCGGTGCCGGGCGGCGGTATCGAGGTGCCGGTATGGCTGCTGGGGTCGAGCCTGTTCAGCGCGCAGCTGGCGGCGGCGATGGGGCTGCCGTTCGCCTTCGCCTCGCACTTCGCGCCGGCGGCGATGGAGCAGGCGCTGGCGCTGTACCGGCAGGACTTCCGGCCTTCGAAGCGGCTGGCGAAGCCGTACGCGATGCTGGCCCTCAATGTGGTCGGCGCCGACAGCGAGGCGGAGGCCAGACGCCTGTTCACGACGCAGCAGCAGAGTTTCGTGCGCCTGCGCCGCGGCCAGCCCGGGCTGGTGCCGCCGCCGGTCGACGACATCGAGGCGTTCTGGAACCCGGCCGAGAAGGCGATGGTCGAGCAGTCGTTGGCCTGCACAGTTCTGGGCGATGGCGACCAGCTGCGCGTCGGCATTTCGGCGTTCGCCGACCGTCACCGCCCGGACGAACTGCTGCTGACGGCCAACATCTTCGACCACGCCGCGCGCAAGCGCTCGTTCTCGATCGCCGCAGAGGCCTGCCGGGGGGTGAGCGCCATTTCGTAGGATGGGTAGAGCGCAGCGACACCCATCACCCGCGCCCCGTGGTCCCGGCCGGGCGATGGGTTTGGCCTTTGGCTCTACCCATTCTACGGTCGCCGGATCCTGTGGGAGCGGCTTCAGCCGCGAGCTTTTCCAGCTGCCGAAGAACGGGGCGAAAGCTCGCGGCTGAAGCCGCTCCCACGACAGCATCCACAAGCGCGCCCCCGCGCCGCCGTGCGAACATAGGCGCATGACCGAAGACCGCATCATCGCCGCCGACGCCACGCGCGAAGACGAGGCCATCGAGGCCAGCATCCGGCCCAGGCTTTTGTCCGAATACCTCGGCCAGCAGCCGGTGCGCGAGCAGCTTTCGATCTATATCGAGGCCGCCAAGCATCGCGGCGAATCGCTCGACCACGTGCTGATCTTCGGGCCGCCCGGGCTGGGCAAGACCACGCTCAGCCACGTCATCGCCAACGAGCTGGGCGTCAACCTTCGGGTGACGTCCGGCCCGGTGATCGAGAAAGCCGGCGACCTCGCCGCGCTGCTGACCAACCTGCAGCCGCACGACGTGCTGTTCATCGACGAGATCCATCGCCTTTCGCCGGTCGTGGAGGAAGTGCTGTACCCGGCGATGGAGGATTTCCAGCTCGACATCATGATCGGCGAGGGCCCGGCGGCGCGTTCGATCAAGATCGACCTGCCTCCGTTCACCCTGATCGGCGCCACCACCCGCGCCGGCCTGCTGACCGCGCCGCTGCGCGACCGCTTCGGCATCGTCCAGCGACTGGAGTTCTACAGCGCCGAGGAGCTGACGCGCATCGTGAAGCGCTCGGCGCAGATCCTCGGCATCGACTGCGTGCCGGAGGGCGCCGGCGAGATCGCGCGCCGATCGCGCGGCACGCCGCGCATCGCCAACCGGCTGCTGCGCCGCGTGCGCGACTACGCCCAGGTGCGCGCCGGCGGCCGCATCGACCACGAGGTCGCGAACGCCGCGATGCTGATGCTGAAGGTGGATCCCGAGGGCTTCGACGATCTTGATCGGCGCCTGCTCCACCTGATCATCGAGAGCTTCGATGGCGGCCCGGTCGGCGTCGAATCGCTGGCCGCGGCGCTGAGCGAGGAGCGCGGCACGCTCGAGGACGTGATCGAGCCCTATCTGATCCAGCAGGGCTTTCTCGTGCGCACGGCACGCGGGCGGATGGCTTCGCACAAGGCGTACCGACACCTCGGGCTGCGCCCGCGGGCGGGCTCGGCCGCCGGAGTCGGGGCTTCGCAGGAACTCTTCGAAGCCGGCGAATCCGGGGACGGACGTCCTTGACTCCCGGATCGCGCAACGCCGGATCGCTGCCGTTCAGTTGGCCGACACGGGTCTATTGGGAAGATACCGACGCCGGTGGCGTGGTCTACCACGCGCAGTACCTGGCGTTCCTCGAGCGCGCGCGGACCGAATGGCTGCGCGCGCGCGGTTACGGACAGGAGCTGCTGCGGGTCGAGCACGGGCTGGTGTTCGCGGTACGGGCGATGCGGATCGAGTTTCGCGCGCCGGCGCGGCTGGACGATGCACTGGATGTCTCGGTCGCGCTGCGCCAGTGCCGCCACGCGAGCCTGGTGGTCGCGCAGGAGATCCGCTGCGGCGGCCGCTTGCTGCTCGACGCCGAAGTGAAGGTCGCGGCACTGGACGCCGCCGGCTTTCGTCCGCGCGGTCTTCCCGAAACGCTGTACCAGGAACTCAAGTCCCTCGAACAAGGCGCGCAGTGACCAGTCCGGCTTCCACTCCCCGCGCGGCGCGCATCATCCGCGTCGACATTCAGCCCGTCCAAACCGAATTCGTTGACCCTGGCTTCCCGGCCAGCGCCAGACCCCATCCAGACACCGGAGCCCATCCATGACGCCCCTACTTGCACTGCTGCAGGCGACCTCGGTCGAACCCTTGCCGGACGAGGCCGCGACCTCCGCGGTGGAGCTGGCGGCCGACCCGAACGTGGCCAGCGGCGCGGCGGCGTCCGCGGGCAACCACCTCGACATCGTCCAGCTGATCCTGCACGCGTCGATCCCGGTGCAGTTCGTGATGCTCCTGCTGCTGATCGCGTCGATCGCGTCGTGGGTCATCATCTTCCGCAAGCGCAGCCTGCTCAGCCGCGCCGAGGACGAGGCCGATCGCTTCGAGGAACGCTTCTGGTCGGGCGCCGAACTGTCGAAGCTGTACGCCGGCGCCCAGGGCCGCGGCCGCGATTCGGGCGGCCTGGAGGCGATCTTCGAAAGCGGATTCCGCGACTTCAACCGGATCCGCGAGCGCCGCGGCATGGACAGCCGGATCCAGCTCGAGGGCGCGCAGCGCGCGATGCGCGTGACCACGTCGCGCGAGCTGGACGGACTGGAACGCAACCTGGAGTTCCTCGCCAACGTCGGTTCGATCAGCCCCTACGTGGGCCTGTTCGGCACGGTGTGGGGGATCATGATTTCGTTCCAGGGGCTGGCCAACGTCAAGGAAGCGACCATCGCCAGCGTCGCGCCCGGCATTTCCGAGGCCCTGATCGCCACGGCGATGGGTCTGTTCGCGGCGATCCCGGCGGTGTGGGCCTACAACCGCTTCGCCACCAAGGTCGAGCGCATTGCGACCCGCTACGACGCGTTCGCCGAAGAGTTCTCCTCGATCCTGCAGCGCCAGTCGCACCTCGAAGAGTGAGCGGCCCAACCCCGGCGCCGGCCGACGCGCGTTTGCGCGTGCCGGTCCCCAGCGAACATGAGGTGACACCCACATGGCCATGAACGCCAACGGCCGTCGCATCCGCAAGCACAAGCTCAAGGCCGACATCAACGTCGTGCCCTACATCGACGTGATGCTGGTGCTGCTGATCATCTTCATGGTGACCGCGCCGCTGATGAACCTTGGCGTCGACGTCGAGCTGCCCGAATCCAACGCCAAGTCGCTGGAACAGGACAAGGATCCGATGGTGGTGCAGGTCGATGCCGCGGGCGCCTATGCCCTGGTGCTGCCCGGCAGCGACCGGCCACAGGCGATCAGTGCGCAGGAGCTGGAGGACCGGGTGCGCGCCATCGTCGGCCAGAACCCGAAGCAGGCGATCTTCGTCGCCGGTGACGGCAGCGCCAACTACCAGAAGGTCATGGACGCGATTGTGCTGCTGCAGCGTGCCGGCGTCGAAAAGGTCGGCTTGATGAGCGATCCGCAGCACCAGAGCGCCGAATAATGCGGGAAACGCGCGCCGACTCGACCCTGGCCGTGGTGCTGGCGATCGCGCTGCACGCGTTCCTGTTCGCGCTGATGTTCATTGGCCTGTGGTGGACGCGCGATGCCGCGCCGATCGCCGCCGCCGGTTCGCCGATCAGCGCGGAAATGGTGGACACCAGCGAGTTGTCCACGCAGATGCGCCGCGCGCTGGCGCGCGAACCCGAGCCGCTGCCAGAACCCGAGCCCGAGCCGACGCCGCCGCGGCAGGTCAAGGAAGACGCCGCGCCGCTGCCGCAGCCGCTGCCGGAACCGGCGCCGCAGGAATCGCCGGTGCCCAAGCAGCAGCAGGCGCAGGATTTCGTGCCCGAGCCGTCGCCGATCGAGCAGGAAAAGGTGGACCGCAACGCGATTTCCGCCGAGACCCGCGAGCGGGAGCAGGAAGAGAAGCGTCGCCAGGAGCAGGTCGACCTGACCGAGCGCAAGAAGCAGGACGAGGCCGAGCGCAAGTTCCGCCTCGCCGAACAGCAGCGCGACGAGAAACTGAAGAAGCTGCAGGCTGAGCGCGCCAAGGCCGAGCGCGAGGCGAAATTGGCCGAGCAGAAGCTCAAGCAGATCGCCGAGGTGCGGGCCAGGCAGGCCTCGGATTCCGCCGCGAGCGCGCCGCCGCCTCCGGGCAACAACGGCGTCGACGCGGGGTTGCAGGCGCGCTATGCCGCGGCGATCCAGGAGGCGGTGCTGCGCAACTGGACGCGGCCCGAAAACGTGCCTCAGGGCCAGCGCTGCCGCATCTACATCACCCAGCTGCCCGGCGGCGACGTGATGAGCGCCAAGGTCGATCCCTCGTGCCCCTACGACGAACTCGGCCGCCGTTCGGTCGAGGCCGCGGTGCTCAAGGCCAAGCCACTGCCGTACGCCGGCTTCGAGTCGGTTTTCCAGCGCAACCTGATCCTCAATTTCGAGGCGCAGGACCGCTAGCGGCTTGGGTGCGAAGCCCTTCTACCGCGAGCGGGAAGGGGGCGCGAAGCACCGGATGACGAAGCGAGCGCGGCGAACCGCTCTTCACTCGACAGCCAAAAGCGTTTGCGCAGTGACGGCGCGAGCACCTTTCCACTCGCTAGTACAAAGAGACCTCGCGCAAGGAGCACACCCGAGTGCTCGCCGCGCTGAGCCGGTCGCGAAGCCGATCGGCTTTTCCGCAGGGCGTCCAGCGACGAAGCTGGCGGCTGGAGCCGCCCCGGCAACATTCCGGGGCAATAGCGGTTTGCCCTGCCGCCTCCATCGGCCGAAGTTGCATGCACGCCGTCCCCCCCAGCGGCGTACGGAGGCCGTGGCGTCAAGATCGCCGCGGCAAGTCCGTGTTCAGCTTTGAGATGCCGTTCACACAGACCCTGCCACCATTCAGGTTTTCCAGCCACGGCCTGCCCATGAAAGCATCCCCGCGCCTTTTCGCTGTCTACGCTGCGATCCTTGCCTTCCTGTTGCCGCTGGCGACCGTGGCACAGGAGCGCGGGCTGGAGATCGACATCGTGGGCGGCAACGCTTCCGCGCTCCCGATCGCCGTCGTGCCGATGGCGTACCAGGGCGGCGGCACGGCGCCGGAAACCGACGTGGCGGCGGTGGTCGCGGCCGATCTGGCGCGTTCGGGCCAGTTCCGCACCCTGCCGGCGGCCGACATGGTCGAAAAGCCCGCGCGCGGCGGCGAGATCCAGTTCCCGACCTGGCGCCTGCTCAAGCAGGACTTCATCGTCGTCGGCCACGTGCTTGACGCCGGTTCGGGCAGCTATCGGGTCGAGTACGAGCTGTTCGACGTGGCCAAGCAGGAGCGGCTGCTCGGTTTCGCGATGACCGCGCGCTCGAGCGCGATGCGCGATGTCGCCCACCAGATGGCCGATGCGATCTACGAGAAGATCCTCGGCGTGCGCGGCGCGTTCTGGACCCGCATTGCCTACATCACCGTGACCGGCACCGGCAAGGGCGCGCGCTATGCGCTGATGGTCGCCGACTCGGATGGCTACAACCCGCAGACCGTGGTGCGGTCGCCCGAGCCGCTGCTGTCGCCGTCGTGGAGCCCGGACGGCCGCAAGGTGGCGTATGTCAGTTTCGAACGCGGCAATTCCTCGATCTACATCCAGGACATCACCACCGGCAGCCGCGAACTGATCGCCAGCTTCCGCGGCATCAACAGCTCGCCGGCGTTCTCGCCCGACGGTCGTCGCCTGGCGCTGACCCTGTCGCGCAGCGGCAACCCGGAGATCTACGTGATGGACCTTGGCAGCAAGGCGCTGACCCAGATCACCAACCAGTTCGGGATCGATACCGAACCGACCTGGAGCGCCGACGGCGGCAGCCTGTATTTCACCTCCGACCGCGGCGGCCAGCCGCAGATCTACCAGGTGCCGGCCAGCGGCGGCGGCGCCACGCGGGTGACTTTCCAGGGACGCTACAACGCAAGCCCGACGGTGTCGTTCGACGACAAGAAGATCGCCGTGGCGCAGGGCAGTGGCAACGTGTACCGTATTGCACTGCTGGATCGCAGCCTGGGGTCGCCGCGCTGGTCCACGCTGTCGCCGGGGTCCCTTGACGAATCGCCGAGCTTCGCCCCGAACGCCAGCATGGTGCTCTATGCGGCGCGAGAGGGGCGGCGGGGCGTTTTGTATGCCGTGTCGGCAGATGGCCGCGTCCGCCAGCGCCTGGTACTCGCCGATGGCGATGTCCGGGAGCCGGCATGGGGCCCGTTCCGCGCCCAGCGCTGACGTTCCCTGCACAGCCCCACCCCGAAGCTTTTCCGACGTTTCCGCACCACCCCTTCAACGCAAAGGATTCGACGAGATGAATACCATTACCCGCGTGCTCTTGACGGCCGTGCTTTGCACCGCAGCCGTTGCCTGTTCCAAGAAGGTCAAGGAAGTGCCGCCGGCCGACACCGGCCCGAGCACCGGGGTCGTAGACCAGACCGGTGCGACCACTCCCGGCGCTTACGGCCCCGGCGACCTCGACACTGATGCCTGCCTGCGCCAGCGGGTGGTGTACTTCGACCTGGACCAGGACGCGCTGCGTCCGGAGTTCCAGGCCGCGATGGCCTGCCACGCCAAGTACTTGCGTGACCGCCCGTCCTCGCGCATGACCCTGGAAGGCAACGCCGACGAGCGCGGCAGCCGCGACTACAACCTGGGCCTCGGCGAGCGTCGTGCCAACTCGGTGTCGTCGGCCCTGCAGGTCAACGGCGGCTCCGGCGCCCAGATCACCGTGGTCAGCTACGGCGAAGAGCGCCCGACCTGCACCGATTCGGGCGAGGATTGCTGGGCCAAGAATCGTCGCGTCGAGATCGTCTACACCGCGAAGTAAGCAGTCCGCGTCACGACGTCGGC
>NZ_JBHRYF010000002.1:140028-307625 GCF_042648885.1 Luteimonas notoginsengisoli
CCGAAAGTCCTTCCGGACATGACCATGCCTTCGATCACGATGCTCCGCAGCCTCGCCATCGCCGCCGCGATCGGCTCCGTCCTTGTCGCCGCGCCCGCGTCCGCGCAGCGCGCCAGCCTTGCCGACCGCGTGGCCGCGCTCGAGCAGCAGGCAGCCAATAACCGCGGCAACGTGGATCTGCTCAACCAGGTCACCCAGGTCAAGAACGAACTGCAGGCGTTGCGCTCGCAGATCGAAGAGCTGCAGCGCAAGAACGAACAGCTCGAGTCGACCAGCCGCGCCCAGTACCTCGATCTCGATGGACGGCTCAACCGGATGGAGGGTGGGGCGCCCGGCCCGACGCTTGATCCCGGTTCCGTTCCCGCCGCAACCGCCCCCGCCGCGGCGGCCGCTGCCGCGACTGCCGGCTCGGCGCCCGAAGCCGCGCCCGCGGTCTACGGAGACCAAGGCGCGATGACCCGGACCGCGGACGAGCGCGGCGCCTACGAAGTGGCGTTCGATGCGCTCAAGGCCGGCCGCTATGCCGAGTCGGCGCAGCTGTTCCAGGACTTCCTGCAGGCCCACCCGAGCGGTGCGTATGCGCCCAACGCCTACTACTGGCTCGGTGAGAGCTATTACGTCACCCAGAACTATGCCCTGGCGCAACAGCAGTTCCAGGCGTTGATCGACCGTTATCCGACCCACGACAAGGCGCCGGGCGCGCTGCTGAAGGTGGGTCTTTCGCAGTACGGGCAGAAGCAGCTCGGCGACGCCGAAAAGACGCTGTCGGAGGTATCCACGCGCTATCCCGGCACCGATGCCGCGCGCACCGCCGAGGACAGACTGCGCGCGATCCAGCTGTCGCAGGTGCAGTAGCGCCTGTCCGCCGGGACGAAGGCACGGCCGCGATTTCTCGCCGCTCCCTGCGCGAACGGATGATGGCGGCGCATCAAGCCCGCGCCTCCGAAACAAGCGCGGCACACACCTTACAATTCCCGAATGAACGCCGTTTCCGCTTCGATCGACGCGGCCGCCGCCGCATCGTCGGACCGGCTGCGCATCACCGAGATCTTCCTGTCGCTGCAGGGCGAAGCCCGCGATGCAGGCTGGCCCACCGTATTCGTGCGGCTGACCGGCTGCCCCCTGCGCTGCCAGTACTGCGACACCGCGTACGCCTTCCACGGCGGGCAGTGGTGGGAGATCGACGCCATCCTCGCCGAGGTCGCGCGCCATGGCGTGCGCCACGTATGCGTGACGGGCGGTGAACCGCTGTCGCAGAAGCGCTGCACGATCCTGCTGCAGCGGCTGTGCGATGCCGGCTACGTCGTGTCCCTGGAGACGTCCGGTGCGATCGACATTGCCGCCGTCGACCCGCGCGTATCGCGGGTGCTGGACATCAAGACCCCGGGCTCGGGCGAAGTCGGTCGCAACCGCTGGGAGAATCTGCCGCTGCTGACCCCGCTGGACCAGGTCAAGTTCGTGCTCTGCGGCCGCGCCGATTACGAGTGGGCGCGCGACGTGCTGGCCGAACATGGCCTCGACCAGCGCTGCGACGTGCTGTTCTCGCCCAGCAAATCCGAACTCGCGCCGCGCGACCTGGCCGACTGGATTGTCGCCGACCGCCTCCCGGTGAAGTTCCAGATGCAGCTGCACAAGCTGCTTTGGAACGACGAGCCGGGGCGTTGAGAGCTGAGGATCGGGAAGCGGCAATTCGGAACGATCGGCGGACTGGACGGGTTGTGCGTACCCGTCATTCCCGCGAAAGGGCGCTTCTCGACAGACGAATGCCTGGTGACCGAGGGATGCTGCCTCCCGCAAGGAAGCGCTCAACAATCGCAATCATTTCGGTATGGGCGCGATCGTCTGCAACGGCCTCCAGGGCGAAAATCCGCGCTGCGTCCCGGACGACCAGGTCGCCAGCTCTCGCACTGACGGGCACGACGAGGCAATCGCGTTACGCTTTTCCTGATTCCTGATTCCTGATTCCGTCCGCAACCCAATCTTCCATCATGAAAAAAGCAGTCGTCCTCGTTTCCGGTGGCATGGACTCCGCCGTCGTCGTGGCCATCGCGCGCGAGCAGGGCTTTGCCGTGCATGCGCTCAGCGTGGCGTATGGCCAACGCCACACGTCCGAACTGGACGCTGCCGCGCGCGTCGTCGCGACGCTCGGGGCGGCAGAGCACAAGATCGTCAACGTCGACCTGCGCACGATCGGCGGATCGGCGCTCACCGCCGACATCGATGTTCCCCTGGATTCGAACCTGGACGCGGACGCGCCGGCCATCCCGGCAACCTACGTGCCCGCGCGCAATACGATCATGCTGTCGGTGGCGCTGGGCTGGGCTGAAGTGCTGGGCGCGGCCGACATCTTCTGCGGCGTCAATGCGGTCGACTACTCCGGCTACCCCGACTGCCGGCCCGAGTTCATCGAAGCGTTCGAGCGGTTGGCGAACCTGGCCACCAAGGCCGGGGTGGAAGGGGCGGGCATTCGCGTCCACGCGCCCCTGCAGCGGATGAGCAAGGCCGACATCGTCCGCGAAGGCGGGCGCCTGGGGGTGGATTTCGCGCAGACCGTGTCCTGCTACCAGGCCGACGCCGGCGGCCGCGCCTGCGGGCATTGCGATGCCTGCCGCCTGCGCGCCGAAGGCTTCGCCGCCGCGGGGGCGCCCGATGCCACCCGCTACGCCGGGTAGGGGCGCCGCGGCGCGGTGCGGTAGAATTGCCGCCCCCGCGAGCGGGGCGCATGTGGGCCGTTAGCTCAGTCGGTAGAGCATCGGACTTTTAATCCGCTGGTCGATGGTTCGAATCCATCACGGCCCACCACTTGTCCGTAGTATCCCCACTCGATCCACCCCTTGAGAAGCCGCTGAAATACAGCCGTTTCGCGTTCGCGAGCGTCCCAGCCCGGCGCACCTTCTATCGCGCTGGACGTTTCGCCCTTGTCGGTGCGTCCGCCAGCTCGGCGGTCACCTCGGCCATCGCGCGTCATGTCGCACCCGCAGAACTCGGTCGAACAAAACTCAGTGATGTCAGTCAAGGCTCGCAGGCTACCCGGGCAAAGGCGGCCCGAGCGGCAAGCCAAGGCGCCAGGCCAGGACGGTCTCAGGCGGCGGAATCAGCCACGGCCGCCAGCACCAGTTCGCCGTAGCGTTCGAGCTTGCCGCTGCCGATGCCGCCGACGCCGGCGAGCTCCCCGGCACTGGCCGGACGCAGCGCGGCGATCGCGCGCAGCGTGGTGTCGTGGAAGATCACGTACGGTGGCACGTTCTGCTCGCGGGCCAGGCGCGTGCGCAGCTCGCGCAGCGCGTCGAACAGCGGCTGTTCGGCGGGCGACAGCTCGATCGCTGGCGAAGCGGCTGAGCGGCTGCGTTCGCGCTGCTTCCGGCGGGGCAGCTCCTTGCGCAGCATGACGGTCTGTTCGCCGCGCAGGACCGCGCGACTGGCATCGGTCAGGCGCAGGCCGCCGTAGCCTTCGGTATCGACGTCGAGCAGCCCGGCGGCGACCAGCTGCCGGAACACCCCGCGCCAGGTGCGCGCATCGAGTTCGGCACCGACGCCGAACGTCGACAGCCGGTCGTGGCCGAATTGGCGCAGGCGCTCGCTGTCCGCGCCGCGCAGGATGTCCACCAGGTGGGCGACGCCAAAGCGCTGTCCGCTGCGGTACACGCACGAAAGCGCCTTCTGCGCGGCGACGGTGGCGTCCCAGGTCTCGGCCGGGGACAGGCAGTTGTCGCAGTTGCCGCAGGGCTGCCCCGCGCCCTTGGCAGCGTATTCCTCGCCGAAATTGGCCAGCAGCACCTGGCGCCGGCAACGCATGGTCTCGCAGTAGCCGATCAGCGCGTCGAGCTTGCGCCGCTCCAGCCGCTTGCGCTCCTCGCCAGCCTCGGAGTTGTCGATCATCTGCTTGAGCAGCACCACGTCGCCCAGGCCCTGGCATAGCCAGGCCTCGGCCGGTTCGCCGTCGCGGCCGGCACGGCCGGTTTCCTGGTAGTAGCCCTCGATCGACTTGGGCAGGTCGAGGTGGGCGACGAAACGCACGTCCGGCTTGTCGATGCCCATGCCGAAGGCGATCGTGGCCACGATCACCACGCCTTCCTCGCGCAGGAAGCGGCGCTGGTTTTCGGCGCGCGTCTGCGCATCCAGGCCGGCGTGGTAGGGCAGCGCGTCGAAGCCCAGGCCCACCAGCGCCTCGGCGGTCTTCTCGACCTTCCTGCGCGACAGGCAATAGACGATGCCGGCCTCGCCCCGGTGCGCGGCCAGGAAGTCGCGCAGCTGCGCGCTGCCGTTGTCCTTCTGCACCACGGTGTAGCGGATGTTGGGCCGGTCGAAGGAACTGACGAATCGGCGCGCGTCCTCCAGCTGCAGTCGTTCCGCGATCTCGGCCTGGGTGGGCGGATCGGCGGTGGCGGTCAGCGCGATCCGGGGGACATCGGGCCAGCGCTCGTGCAACAGGGTCAGTTCGCGGTATTCGCGGCGGAAATCATGGCCCCACTGCGACACGCAGTGGGCCTCGTCGATGGCGAACAGGGCGATGCGGCTGCGTTCCAGCAGCGACAGGAAACGCGGGGTCAGCAGGCGTTCCGGGGCGACGTACAGAAGATCCAGCCCACCGGCGAGCAGCTCGCGCTCGACGCGTGCGGAGGTTTCGCCGTCGAGCGTGGAATTGAGGTATTCGGCGCGCACGCCCAGCTGGCGCAGCGCTTCCACCTGGTCCTGCATCAGCGCGATCAGTGGCGAGACCACGATCCCGCAGCCCTCGCGCAGCATCGCCGGAATCTGGTAGCACAGCGACTTGCCGCCGCCCGTGGGCATCAGCACCAGCGCGTCGTGGCCGGTGGTGACGTGTTCGACGATCGCGGCCTGCTCGCCGCGGAAGGCGGCGTGGCCGAAGACCTGCTGGAGGGCGTGGAGGGCGGCGTCGTGCATGTCGAAAGGGTAGCAAGCCGGCGTCGCGCGTCGGTCGGGGATTGCCGTTTGGAGCCGTCGGGATTCGCCGCGGGGCAATGTCTCGGGAGCGGCGGAAGCAGCGAACCGTTGACTCCCTCCCCTGCGAAGGCAGGGGAGGGTTGGGGAGGGGTGCCGACAGAATCAGCGCGAACCGTGGGCACCCCCCTCCCAGCCTCCCGCTGCCGTCGCAGGGGAGGGGCAAAGGCTCGCGGCTTCCGCCGCTCCTACGAGAGCAATGAAAAAGGCGCGGCCGTCCTGCGACGACCGCGCCCCTGGATACCCCAGGTCGTCTTACTGCAGCAGCGAGCGCAGCATCCAGGCGTATTTTTCGTGGGTGTGCAGGCGCTGGGTCAGCAGGTCCTCGGTGGGCGCGTCGTCGGCGTCGTCGGCCACGTCCAGCACGGTGCGCGCGGTGCGGCACACCGCTTCGTTGCCGACCACCAGCTGGCGCACCATTTCGCGCCAGTCGGGCGCCTCGGTCAGGCCGGGCTCCTCCTTGATCGTGGACAGCCGGATGAATTCCGCATACGAGCCCGGGGCGTTGAAGCCCAGCGCGCGGATGCGTTCGGCGATGTCGTCCAGCGCCGTCCACTGTTCGGTGTACTGGGCCTCGAACATGTTGTGCAGGGCGTTGAACATCGGCCCGGTGACGTTCCAGTGGAAGTTGTGGGTCTTCAGGTACAGCGTGTAGGCGTCGGACAGGAACACCGACAGGCCCTGCGCGATCTGCTTGCGATCGTCCGCCTCGATCCCGATATCGATGGCCGGGCCGCCGGCGCCGGGTCCTGGCGAGGCCGTGGTCTGCGTCCCGGCGGGCGTCGCATTGCTGGGTGACTCGGTCATCTGGTTTCTCCTGGAAAGGGCATGACGCCACAATAGGCACTGGCGGCAGGCATGTGAATTCGAATCTTGCTGTCAAGACAATCAATGAAGCCTATCGAATCCAATGCAAGTGCCGCGTCAAGACAGGCGCAGCACGCCATCGACGGCGCCTGCAGCCGCGATGCCGCGCGCCTGAAGGGGCTGCTGCGCCGTAGCCAGGCAGCGCCGGCCGACGCGGCCGCGCGCGCGGCGTTCGAGACGGCGCTGGCGCAATCGGTCGAACGCCGGGCGGCGCGCGCCGCGCGCCTGCCGCAGGCGACCGTCGATCCAGGCCTGCCGATCGCCACGCATGCCGACGAGATCGTCGCACTGATCCGCAACCAACCGGTGGTGGTGATCGCCGGCGAGACCGGTTCGGGCAAGACCACCCAGCTGCCGAAACTGTGCCTGGCCGCCGGGCGCGGCGCCGCGGGCATGATCGCCTGCACCCAGCCGCGCCGGATCGCCGCCCGGGCGGTGGCGCGTCGCGTGGCCGAGGAACTGCAGGTGCCGCTGGGCGGTGCGGTCGGGTTCCAAGTGCGTTTCTCGGACAACGTGTCGGCGGACACCGCGGTCAAGTTCATGACCGACGGCATCCTGCTGGCCGAGATCGCCTCCGACCGCTGGCTGTCGGCCTACGACACCATCATCATCGACGAGGCACACGAGCGCAGCCTCAACATCGATTTCCTGCTCGGGTATCTCAAGCAGCTGCTGCAGCGCCGCGGCGACCTGAAGGTGATCGTGACCTCGGCCACCATCGACACCGAGCGCTTCGCCGCGCATTTCGGCGGCGCGCCGGTGGTGGACGTCGAAGGACGCGGCTATCCGGTGGAAGTGCGCTACCGGCCGCTGGAAGGGGAAGGCGAGGACGATGGCGAGCGCAGCGTACTCGACGGCATCCTCGCGGCCTGCGACGAGATCGCGCGGGAACGTCCCGGCCCCAACGGAGCATGGGGCGACACCTTGATCTTCCTGCCCGGCGAGCGCGAGATCCGCGACGCGCACCAGGCGCTTGAGCACCGCAAGTACCGCCACACCGAAGTGGTGCCGCTGTACGCGCGGCTGTCGGCGCGCGACCAGGATCGGGTGTTCAGCCCCGGCCCGCAGCGCCGCATCGTGCTGGCGACCAATGTCGCCGAGACTTCATTGACGGTGCCGCGCATCCATTACGTGGTCGATCCCGGCCTGGCGCGGGTGAAACGCTACAGCCCGCGCCTGAAACTCGACCGCCTGCACGTCGAACCGGTCAGCCAGGCCAGCGCCGACCAGCGCAAGGGTCGCTGCGGCCGCATCGCGCCGGGGACCTGCTTCCGGATCTATTCGGAAGCTGATTTCCAGTCGCGCGCGGCGTACACCGATCCGGAAATCCGTCGCGCGGCGCTGGCCGGCGTGATCCTGCGCATGCTTTCGCTGGGACTGGGCGGCGACGGCGAGCGGGCCGGCAAGCGTCGACGCGCGCGCACGACCGAGGCGCCGCGCCGGGACGCTGGCCTGATCGAGGACTTCCCATTCATCGACCCGCCCGATCCGCGCGCCATCGCCGACGGCTGGCAGCAGCTGGCCGAACTCGGCGCGGTCGACGCGCAGCGCGGGCTGACCGCGATCGGCCGCACCATGGCCAGGCTGCCGGTGGACGTGAAGCTGGCACGGATGCTGGTCGCCGCCCAGGCGCACGGCTGCCTGCACCAGATGCTGGCGATCGCGTCGTTCCTCGGCATCCAGGATCCGCGCGAGCGACCGGCCGACCAGCGCGGCGCCGCGGACACCGCGCACGCGCAGTTTCGCGATGCCAGATCGGAGTTCGTCGGCATCCTCAAGCTCTGGGAGGCGTACCGCGTCGCGCACGAGGACATGACGCAGTCGCAGCTGCGCAAGTGGTGCGACAGGAATTTCCTCGGGTTCCTGCGCATGCGCGAGTGGCGCGAGCTGCATCGGCAGCTGAAGCTGCAGTGCGAAGAGCTTGGCTGGCGGGAAGAGAAGGGCGAGGTGCCGAGCTTTTCATTCGCACCTGCGAAAAAGGGGCGCAAGGAGGAGTTGCCGTCGCCTTCGCCTGTGCCGCAGGGCAGGCGGAAGCCGGATCGAATCCGACCCGGTCCGGGTACTTCAAACGCGGAGGCAACAGGAACCGGTGAGGGAGAGGTGGCCGGACATCTTTCGGCTGCGTCCTACGCGACCCTGCACCGCGCCTTGATCGCCGGCCTGCCGACACAGCTCGGCCATCGCCTCGAGCGTGGCCAGTACGAGGGGCCGCGCGGGCGCAAGTTCCAGCTGTTTCCCGGCTCCGCGCTGGCCTCCAGGCCGCCGCCCTGGCTGCTGTCGGCCACGCTGCTCGACACCGAGAAGGTGTGGTCGCTGACCAACGCCGCGATCGAGCCGGAATGGGCGATCGCGGAATTGCCGCACCTGCTCGCGCGCCGCCATTTCGACCCACGGTGGTCGCGCAGCCAGGGCCGCGTGATCGGCAGCGAACAGGTCTCGCTGTTCGGCCTGGTCCTGGCGCCGAAGCAGCCGATCCACTACGGCGGCCTGTATCCGGAGGAGGCGCGCGAGATCTTCGTGCGCGACGGGCTGGTCAGCGGCGAGATCAACACCCGCAGCGCCTTCGTCGCGCGCAATCGCATGGCGCTGGCGCAGGCCGAAGAGGAAGAAGCCAAGCAGCGCCGCGCCGGGCTGGTGGTGGACGAGGAGTGGATGGCGCAGTGGTATCGCGACCGCATCCCCGCGGAGATCGTCAGCGCACAGGCGCTGGATGCGTGGTACGCCAAGCTGCCGGCAGAGCGCAGGCAGGCGCTGGAATGGAGCCGCGATGACCTGCTGGTGGCCGACGGCTCCGACGCGGACCTGTTTCCGGCCTTCATCGCGCTCGGCGACGCGCGCCTGGCGCTGCGCTACCGCTTCGAACCCGGCGCGGTCGATGACGGCATGACGGTGGTGGTGCCGCTGCACCTGCTCAACGCCCTGGACGCGCCGCGGCTGTCCTGGCTCGCGCCGGGCTTCGTCGCCGACAAGGCCGCGGCGATGATCCGCACCCTGCCCAAGGTGCTGCGCCGCAATTTCGTGCCGGCGCCGGATTTCGCGCGTGCGTTCGCCGAGGCGCACGGCCCGGTGGACGCGAACACCGACGCGTTCCCCGGCGCCCTGGCGCGCTTCCTCAAGCGCATGACCGGCGTCGACGTCGCGGGCGGGGACTTCGACGAAACCGCGCTCGAGCCACACCTGCGCGCCAACCTGCGCCTGCTCGACGGCGACGGCCGCAGCGTGCTGGCCGAATCGCGCGACCTCGATGATCTGCGCGAACGCTTCGGCGCCCGCGCCCGCGCGGCTTTCGCGGCGCGCGCCGCGGAGGGACTGGCGCAGGGTGGGTTGACCGACTTCCCGGACCAGCCCATTCCCGAATCCGTGCCCGGCGCCGGCGGCGTCCCCGCGTATCCGGCGTTGCACGACGACGGGCAGACCGTGTCGCTCGACGTGCATGCCGATCGCGATGAAGCCCGCCGCCACCATCCGCGCGGCGTGCGCCGGCTGCTGGTGCTGGCCCTTGCCGACCGCGCGCGCCAGGCGCGCAAGCAGCTGCCGGTGCCGCCGAAGACTGCGCTGCTGTATGCGGCGATCGAATCAGCCGCGCCGCGGGCGTCGCAGGCAGGCCGGCCCGCCGACCACCTGCGCGACGACCTGGTCGATGGCGCCTTTGCCGCGTTGGCGGAAGAGGGGCTGGGTGACGTCCGCGACGCGGCCGCGTTCGCCGCACGCCGGGATGCGATCGCCAAGGCGCTGTTCGGCGAGGCGATGGAGCGCCTGCGCCAGGCGGAGGCCATCCTCGGACTCGTGGCCGAGGTGCGCGCGCGGCTGGATTCGAAACTCGTCGGCTGGGCGCGCGGCAACCTCGACGACATGCAGGCGCAGCTGGCCGCGCTGGTGTCGCCGGGCTTCCTGCGCGACGTGCCCGCCCAGGCGCTGGCGGAGTATCCGCGCTACCTGCGTGCGCTGGCCACGCGCGCCCAGCGCGCGCTGAACGATCCGCCGCGCGACCAGCAGCGGATGCTCGAGATCAAGCCTTTCGTCGACGCCCTGGCCGAGGCGGAAAGCGCCGGCCGCTCCGATGACCCGGGATGGCAAGCGCTGCGCTGGGAGATCGAGGAACTGCGCGTGTCGCTGTTCGCCCAGGAGCTTGGGGCCAAGGGCGGGGTCTCGCCGAAGAAGCTCGCGGCGCGGCTTGCGCGGCTGCGGTGAGGCGACGCCGCGCAGCAGTCGCGGCGTCTGCGCAGCGCGCTGACGCAGCACGGTGCGACGATGGAGGCCGACGTCGTTCGATTCCGGGTGGGAGCGGCTTCAGCCGCGAGCTTCCGATCGCGTCCCTGCTCCGGAGAGTTAGCCGCTGTAGCCGCTCCACGGAAAAGTAGTCGCGGCGTTACCCAATTGCGCCATTTACGGGCGGCAAGCGAGGCCTTCGCGCCAAGGGCGCGCCATCAGACCGACGCGCCGGGTCCCGCTTTCCGGGGATGAGGCAGTGGAACGGGCGTTCGTTGCGCGAGCACGTCATCACATGCAGGGACTGGATGCCCGCTTCGCGGGGATGACGCAGTGGCAAAGGCGTTCGCCACGCGAACGCACCATCACATGGAAAGAGTGGATCCCCGCCTGCGCGGGGATGACGCCACGGCAGAGGCGTCCGCGTCGCGGACGCGCCGTGGCGTCACTTGATCCGTTCGACCTTGGCGCGGGTGTTGTAGCCGTCGATGCGCAGGTACCACGTGTTGCCGATCAGGCTGGGCGTGATCTTGACGGCCGGGTTTTCGACCCGCACACCCGCCAGCGAAGCGGTGTCGGTCTGGCGCCACTGCTGGCCGTTGTCGAGGGTGTAGGTGTTGCCCTTGCGGAAGCCGCTGAACTGACCGGCGATTTTCGCCTCGATCGGGTCGGACGATCCGAAGTGGAAGAAGCCGCGATTCTCCGTTTCCACCTTCTCGGTGGCCTGCACCGCGGCCTGTTCGGCGGCGCGCGCGGTCTCGGTGGTGATGGTGCGGTTCAACCAGGTGTTGAGGTTGGCCAGCTCGTCGGCGCTGAGCTTGTCGAGGCCGGCGGCCTTGAACTGCTCGGGCGTCATCGCCTGTTCGATCGGCGGCTGCGCGGCCGGGGACTGTGCGAACGCGGGCAGCGCGCAGCCGAGCAACAGGGTGAACACGAGCAGGATCGACGAGCGCATGGTCTGTTCCTCGGGTCGGGAGGCGGCTAGTGTAGACCTTCCCTTCAGCCGGATACGCGCGTGTCGTCGCCTGTCCACACCGTCGAGCAAGTCCTGGCCGCGCACCCGGCCGTCGCCGCCCTGCCGCGCCGCTTGCGGTCACTGCTGGACGAAGCCTTGCACGGCGCGGGGAACAACGCCGACGCGGCCACGGCCGAACTCGGCGACATGCTCGATTCGCTGGCGCTGCTCAATGCCGATGGCGAGGCGATCCTGGCCGCGATCCTGCACTCGCTGCCCGATGCCGCGGCGCGGCTGGAGCCGAAGCTGGCTGATGTCGAACCGGCGGTCGCCGCGCTGCTCGATGGCCAGCGCGCCGCCAACCAGGTGTGGGCGCTGCACGCCGAGCGATCCGGGCAAGGCAGCGCCGAGGGATTGCGCCGCCTGCTGCTGGCGATCGTGCGCGACCTGCGGGTGGTGCCGATCCTGCTGGCACGACAGCTGGCGCAACTGCGCGCGGCGTCGTCGCGCCCGGAGGACGAGCGCCGCGCGCTGGCGCAACTCACCCGCGACATCCACGCCCCGCTGGCCAACCGCCTTGGCATCTGGCAGCTGAAGTGGGAACTGGAGGACCTCGCGTTCCGTCATCTCGATCCTGACACCTACCGCCGCATCGCGCGCCTGCTCGACGACAAGCGCGCCGGGCGCGAGCAGTACATCGATCAGGTCACGCGGACACTGCGCGAGGCGCTGGCGGCGCAGGGCATCGAAGCCGAGGTCGCGGGACGGCCCAAGCACATCTACAGCATCTGGAAGAAGATGCAGAAGAAGAACGTGCCGATCGGCGAGCTCTATGACCTCAGGGCCGTACGGGTACTCGTCGACGACATCCCGGCCTGCTACGCGGCGCTCGGCGTGGCGCACGCGCTGTGGATGCCGATCCCGAGCGAGTTCGACGACTACATCGCGCGCCCCAAGCACAACGACTACCGCTCGCTGCACACCGCGGTGGTCGGGCCGGAAGGCAAGACGCTGGAAGTGCAGATCCGCACCCGCGACATGCACGCGCAGGCCGAACTGGGCGTGGCCGCGCACTGGCGCTACAAGGAACATGGCTACGCGGAGCGCGGTGCCCCGCAGCGCTCGGCCGCCGGCAATGCGGCGCTCGACCGCAAGATCGAATGGATGCGCAAGCTGCTCGAGGCCAGCGCGGAAGGCGCAGGCGAGCTGGCCGGCGGCCTCGACACCGAGCTGGTCGAGGACCGCATCTACGTCCTGACCCCGCGCGGCGAGGTCGTCGACCTGCCGCGCGGCGCCACGCCGCTGGATTTCGCGTACCACGTGCACACCGACGTCGGCCATCGCTGCCGCGGGGCCAAGGTCGACGGCCGCATCGTCCCGCTCGACCACGCGCTGCGCAGCGGCGACCGGGTCGAAATCCTGACCGGCAAGGTGTCCGAGCCGCGTCGCGACTGGCTGCTGGCGGCCAACGGCTTCCTCGCAAGCCCCCGTTCGCGCGAGAAGGTGCGCAGCTGGTTCCACAAGCTCGATCGCGCGCGCAACCTGCAGGACGGGCGCGATCTCCTCGACAGGGAGCTCAAGCGCCTCGGCCTGCAGCAGGCCGATCCGGCGCCCGCGCTGCAGAAGTTCAACGCCGCCACGCTCGACGACCTGTACGTGCTGGTCGCGCTGGGCGACGTCGGCCCGCACCAGGTCACGCGCGCGCTGCTCGAACACGAGCGCGGCGCGCGCGAGCCCGCCGCTGCCGAGGACGGCGAGCTTGCCGTGCGCGCGCCGCGCCGGCAGGCGAAGACGCCGGCGTCGGCGTTCACGGTCGTCGGCGTGGGCAACCTGCTGGTGCAGGTCGCCCGCTGCTGCCAGCCGGTGCCGGGCGAGGCCGTCTCCGGCTACCTCACCCGCGGCCGCGGCGTGAGCGTGCACCGCAGCGACTGCGCCGCGTTCATGCGCCTGTCGGCCGCCAGCCCGCAGCGCGTGCTGCCGGTGGAGTGGGGCCGGGCTGGCGGCGGGCACGAAGCCGGGGTGGTGATCGACGCGGTCGACCGCAAGTACCTGCTCAAGGACCTGACCAACCTGATCGCGCAGGAAGACGCGCACGTGCTGTCGATCCGCAGCGACAGCGGGCGCCACGGCCAGCAGCGGTTGCACGTGCAGGTGCGGGTGCAGGATTTCGGCCAGCTCTCGCGCCTGCTCGGCAAGATCGAAGGCGTGCCGGGGGTGCAGCAGACGCGTCGCGCCTGAGCGAGCTGCGCAGTCACGACGGCGTTCAGCGGCATCTTCTATGCTGCGCCGGTGATCCACGAACGCGACATGCCGAACGACCCGGACGCGCAGGGCGCCGATTTCGGCGATGGCCGTCGCGAGCCCGGCATGGGATCGCTGCGGGGCCTGGATTTCGCGCGCCGGGAGCGGCCTCGTCGCCTCCCGCGCATGCCCGCACGCGGGTGGCCCTGGCTGCTGGGATGCGTGCTGCTGGCGGCGGTGCTGCTGGTGATGGCGATGCGCAAGCCGCTTGCCGACTGGCTGTGGCCGCAGACGCGGGCACAGGCGCTGCGCGCGCAGGCGGCGCAGGCGTTGGCGCAGGGCCGGTTGACGGCAGCCGACGGCAGCGGCGCGCGCGAACTCTACGCCGCGGCCCTGGCGATCGACCCGGACCGCGACGAGGCACGGGCGGGTCTGGCGGAGGTGGCCGAAGCGGCGCTGGCGCAGGCGCGCCAGGCCACGGCCCAGGACCGGTTCGCCGATGCGCACGCGTCGCTGCGGCTGGCCCGCTCGCTGTCCGTGCCGCGCGCCGACGCTGCCGCGGTGGCCACGGCATTGCGCAAGCGCGAAGCGGCCCATGCCGGCATCCCGGGGCTGCTCAAACGGGCCGAGGCGGCGCGGGAATCGGGGCAACTGACCGGCAATCCCGATGCCGCGCTGCCGCTGTACCAGCGCATCCTCGCGCTGCAGCCCGAAAACACCCGCGCGCTCGAGGGCCGCGAGGATGCCCTGGGCGAACTGCTGCAGCAGGCGCGAGCACAGCTGCGCGAAGGCAGGCTTGCCGAGGCCACGGCCGCGATCGACGCCGCGCGCAGCTTCGACCCGGGCCACGTCGATCTGCCCGACACGCAGGCGCGATTGAACGAGGAGCTTGACGACGTGCGCCGCAACGCTGCCAGCGACCTGCGCGACGGACGCCTGGAGCGCGCCGCCGAGCGCTACCGGCTGCTGGCCGCGGCCGGACAGCAGGCCGATGCGGATGCGGGACTCGAACGCGTGGCCGTCGCATGGGCGCATCGCGCGGAAACGATGGCCGCGGATTTCCGCTTCGCGGCCGCCGACGCCGCGCTGGCTCAGGCGCGTGCGCTGGCGCCGGAAATCACCGCGGTGTCGACGGCCGGGCAGCGCGTCGCGCGCGCGCAGCAGGCGCACGCGCGGCTGGGCAGCCAGGTGCCGCCGCGCGAGCGCGGGCGCCGGGTCGCGCGCCTGCTGGCCGAGGCGAAGGATGCCGAAGCCCGGGGGGACCTGCTTGCGCCGCCGGGCGACAGCGCCTTCGACAAGCTGCGCGCCGCGCGCGCCATCGCACCGGACGATCCGGCCGTGCGCAAGGCCACCGCGCGCCTGCTGCCGGCCGCGAAGCAATGCTTCGAGCGCGGGCTGAGTGCCAACAACCTTGGGCTCGCACGCGCCTGCTTCGATGCGCGGGTGGCCCTGGAAACCGATGCGGCGGCGCTGGCATCGGCGCGTCGCCGGCTGGCCGGCCGCTGGCTGGCGATCGGCGACGAACGCCTCGGCGCCGGCGAGCTGCGCGGCGCCAGCGCGGCCCTGTCCTCGGCGCGCGCGCTGGACCCGGCGACGCCGGGACTCGACGATTTCGATCGCCGCATCCGCGCGGCCACTGCGCCGCAGCGCTGAGCGCAGCTAACAGGCCTCAAGGCAGGGCGGAGTTCGCTGGACGTCCGGAGTGCGCCCTGCGGCATGCCAACCACTCAGGCCCGCCCGCGCCTGTCAGGCGTCGGGCGCGAAGAACACCTGCCGCACGGCGTCGCGCGCGGCGTCCAGCGAGAAATGGCGCGCGACGTTGTCCAGCCCGTTGGCGCTGAGCGTCGTCCACAGCGCTTCATCCTCGTGCAGCCGCACCACGGCGTCGGCGAAGGCGTCGGCGTCGTCCGCCACCAGCACGTCGTATCCATCGCGCGTGTGCATGCCTTCGACCGCGCATGACGTCGCCACCACCGGCTGGCCGTGGGCCATGCTGAGATTGACCTTGCCCTTGACCCCGGCGCCATAGCGCAAGGGCGCCAGCGCCACCCGGCATCCGTCCATGTAGGGGGCGATGTCCGGCACGTGGCCATGGACGGTGATCCCGTCGCGCGCCGCCAGCGCGGCCACCGCTTCGACCACGTCGCCGCCGATGCAGTGGAAACGGACCTCCGGCAATCGCGCGCGCACCCGGGGAAACACGGCACCGGCGAACCAGCGCACCGCGTCGACATTCGGTGGATGGCGGAAGCCGCCGACGAACACCAGGTCCCGGCGCTGCGCGAAGGGCGCCCCGGGGCCGGCGATGCGGTGCAGGTTGGACAGCACGGTTACGCGCGCCGAAGGCGCATCGTTGGCAAGCAGCGCGCGCTCGGCTTCGCTGACCACCAGCGTCAGGTCGCTGCGCGCGATCACCTCCAGTTCCAGCGTGCGCGTGCGCTGCGCGGTGCGCGCCCTCGCGGCATCGCCCGCGACGTCGGCCGCGCGCTGCTCGCGCAGGTAGTGCAAGTCGATCGTGTCGAACACCAGCTGCGCCCGCGGTGCGTATGCGCGCAGCAGCGGCAGGAATTCGCGCGCGACGTAGTGGCGGCAGGCGATGACGCTGTCGAAGCGCGGCCCGTGTTCGCGCAGCCATGCTGGCACGCTTGCGACGAACGGTGCGAACCAGGTTTCCACGCCGATGGCCTGCAGCGCGTCGGTGTAGGGCCCCGCGTGCTTCAGGTCGGCGGGGAGAAACACCACATGCGCGCCTTCCTCGCGCAGCAGGCGCATCAGGTTGACCAGGCGCAGGGATCCGGAGTCGCGGTCGGGCATCGGCGACAGCGCGTCGATCACCAGCACCTGCTTCCCGCCGCGATGCAGCCAGGCAGGCGAGGGCACGACATCGGCGGCAAGCTGATGGCGCAGGGCATCGGCACGGTGTAATGCGAAGCGCTCGCGATTGCGGACCTGGTAGGCCTTGGCGCCATGGGTCGTGTCGGTTCCGGCGGTCGTGCCCTCGTCGTGTACCACCCGCGCGGCCGGCTGGTACACCACGCGCCTGCCGGCCGCGCGGGCCGCGAATGCGAGGTCGGTGTCCTCGTAATAGGCCGGCGCGTAGCGCAGGTCGAACATGCCCAGTTGCTCGAACAGCGCGCGCGGAATGGCGATGGCCGCGCCGCTGGCGTAGTCGACGTCGCGCACGTACGCGTAGCGGGGATCGACCGGGGACTGGTGTCGGCCATAGTTCCAGCCGCTGCCGTCGGCGAACACCACGCCCCCCGCCTCCTGCAGCCTGCCGTCCGGATACAGCAACTGCGCACCCACCAGCCCGGTGCCGGGATGCTCGGCGAAGGTCCGCAGCAGCGCGTCGAGCCAGCCGGGCTGCGGGACGGTGTCGTTGTTGAGGAAGACCAGGTACTCGCCGCGCGCCAGCGCCGCGCCGTCGTTGCAGGCGGCGACGAAGCCGCCGTTCTCCGCGCGACGGTGGTAGCGCAGGCCGGCGATCGTCGGCAGCACGCGGGCGCTGTCGTCCGGCGAACCGTCGTCGACCACGATGACTTCGAAGGGCGCCTGCGGCGGCAGCTCCGCGAGCGCGCGCAGGCAGCGCAGAGTGTGTTCGAGCTGGCCGTAGACGGGGATGACGATGCTGGCCAGCGGCGCGTCGCTGGTGGCCAGCGCCACCGGAACGCGCGGCTGCGCCGCGGGGAAATACAGCGCCGCGCGCTGCGCCGCGGGCACCCGGCGCAATTGCGCGCGCACGCGCTGCCAGCTCGCGCTCAGGCCGCGCGTGCGCAGGCTGAGCCAGCCGCGGCGGACCAGGCCGGTCGCGCGATCGAACAGGAAACGCGCATCAGCCAGTGAAATCGGCAACTCGGTGCTCCGGCTGGCGGAAATGAAGGGACGCGCTGGCACGACATGCGCCCGCTCCCGGCGGCGTCCGGGACGCGCATTTTGCGCCATGCACGGGATTGCCGCAGCCAACGGTGCAAGCGGCGTTCAGCGGTGTCTGCGCTAGACTCGCTGCTTCCCCGGCGCGCGCGCCATTGTCGCATTCCCTTTCCGAACCGTACCGTGGCCCGCATCGATTACGACGAAGACGAGGACGAGCTCAACGGCGACGGCACCGCGCCGGACTGGCGCCGACGCCTGCTGACCTGGACGCTGGCAGCCATCGGGCTGGGCCTGGGCTTCCTGATCCCGTACACCCTGTATCTCAACCATCAGGTCAGCGAACGCTTTGGCCAACTGCGCTGGCAGGTGCCGACGCGGGTGTTCGCGCGCCCGCTGCAGCTGGCGCCGGGCGTGGCGATGGATGCGCAGACGCTCAAGACCGAACTGGCCGCAGCGTCGTATCGCGAGGATGGCGGCAAGCGCCCCGGTACCTACCAGCACGATGGCGCGCGCTGGGTGATCGCCAACCGCGGGTTCCGCGACGTGGACGGCGATGTCGCCCCGAGCCGGGTCGAAGTCACCCTGTCCGGCGGGCGCGTCGCCAGCCTGCGCGATGCCGGCAGCCGCAAGGCGGCCAAATCGGTGCGACTGGATCCCGCGCGCATCGCGACCCTGTACGGCCAGAGCCAGGAAGAGCGGCAGCTGGTCCGGATCGAGGAGGTGCCCGAGCTGCTGGTGACCGGCCTGCAGGCGGTGGAAGACCGCGACTTCGCCCACCACCATGGCATCGACTTGAGCGGCATGCTGCGCGCGGCCTTCGTCAACGTCAGGTCGGGTGAAGCCCGGCAGGGCGGCAGCACCCTGACCCAGCAGCTGGCGCGCTCGGGCATCCTCGGCATCGGCCGCGAGCAGACCTTCAGCCGCAAGTTCAACGAGATTCTGTTCGCCCTCCTGATCGAGGCGCGCTACGACAAGCGCAGCATCCTGGAGGCCTACCTCAACCAGGTCTACCTCGGCCAGCGTGGTTCGCAGGAGATCCGCGGCGTTGCGGCCGGCGCCGAGTTCTGGTTCGGCCGCGAGCTGGGCGACCTGTCGACCGCGCAGGTCGCGATGCTGATCGGCATGGTGAAGGGACCGTCTGCCTACGATCCGCGCCGGCACCCGGAAGCCGCGCGCGCGCGCCGCGATTTGGTGCTGGCGAAGATGCACGGGTCCGAGCCGGCGCTGATCGACGACGCGGAATATGCACGTGCGCGCAAGGCGCCGCTGGGCGTGACCGATGCGCCCGGCAGCACCTCGGCCAATCCGTTCCCGGCCTACGTCGACCTGGTACGCCGGCAGCTGGTGCGCGACTACCCGGCCGACGTGCTGCAGGGCGCCGGCTTGCGGGTCATGACCGGCATGTCGCCGGCTGCGCAGGCCTACGCCGAAGGCGCGGTGACGCGCACGCTCAAGTCGCTGGAAGGCAGGAAGCGACCGCCGCTGCAGGCCGGCCTGGTGGTGACCGACGTCGACAACGGCGACGTGCTGGCGGTGGTGGGCAGCCGCCAATTCCGGCAGCCTGGCTTCAACCGTGCGATCGAGGCCCAGCGTCCGGTGGGCTCGCTGCTCAAGCCGTTCGTGTACATGCTGGCGCTGGCGTCGCCAGACCAGTGGTCGCTGGCCAGCTGGGTCGACGATTCGCCGGTCACCGTGACGCTGGGCAACGGCAAGCGCTGGAGCCCGGGCAACTCCGACGGCCGCAGCCACGGGACCGTGCGGCTGATCGATGCGCTGTCGCAGTCCTACAACCAGGCCACGGTGCGCCTGGGCATGGCGGTGCAGCCGCAGCGCGTGGCGATGCTGCTCGACAAGCTGGCGGGCATCAAGGCCGAACCCAATCCTTCGCTGATCCTGGGCGCGGTCGACCAGAGCCCGTACGCGATGGCGCAGCTGTACCAGTTCCTGGCGTCCGGCGGCGAGATCCAGCCGCTGCACCTGGTGCGGGGCGTGCTCGACCGCGACGGCAGGATGCTCAAGCGCTACGACAAGGAACCCGGGCCCGCGCAGCCGGGCGACGCGATCGCTGTGCGCCTGATCTCCACCGCGCTGCAGCGCACGGTGACCAACGGCACCGCCCACCAGCTGGTCCGCGACGGCCTGGGCCGCCTCGATGCCGCGGGCAAGACCGGCACCAGCAACGATGGCCGGGACAGCTGGTTCGCCGGCTGGACCGGCGACTACCTGGCCGTGGTCTGGGTCGGCAACGACCAGAACGAGATGACCGGCCTGTACGGCGCCACCGGCGCGATGCGGGTCTGGTCGGGATTGTTCTCGCGGCTGCCGAGCTCGCCGCTGAAGGTCGGCGGCGAAGGCCTCGACTGGCAGTGGGTGGTGCAGTCAAGCAGCACCGACGCGTCCTGCCCGGGCGCGCGGCGCTTCCCGTTCGCCAAGGGCTATGCGCCGCCGTACCAATCATGCGTGTACGCCGAGCCTGAAGCGCTTCCCGAGGAAGACCAGGGTGGCGGCTGGCGCAGCTGGTTCGGCCTCGATCGCAAGGCGCCGCAGGATCCGGCCAAGCAGGTGCCCGAGCAGCCCGCCCCGCCTCCCCCGTCGCAAGAGCAACCCTGATGTCCATTCGAATCCACGCCGTCGCGCGCCGCTGCGCGCTGTCCGCCGTCGTCCTGGTGCTGGCCGCCTGCGCGACCTCCGAACCGGTTCCTCCGCCGCCCGCGCCGCTGACCGCGGCCACCCCGCAGCAGCAGGTCGCCGCGGTCCGCGCCGCCGCCGGCGACGGCGAGGGAGAACTGGCGATCCAGCCACTGCGCGACCCCAAGGTGGAGGGCCTGCGCGAGCAGGCGTCCCGCCTCGAATCGCAGCAGCACTACGCCGACGCCGCCAGCGCGCTCGACCAGGCGCTGGAGATCGTCCCCGACGATCCAGCCCTGCTGCAGGAACGGGCCGAGGCCGCGCTGCTGCTCGGCGATCCCGCCAAGGCCGAGGCGCTGGCACGCCGCGCGTTCGAGACCGGTTCGCAGGTCGGTCCGCTGTGTCGTCGCCACTGGGCCACCCTCGAACAGGCGCGCCTCCTTGCTGGAGACGCGGCCGGCGCGGCAGCGGCCAAGGCGCACATCGACCAGTGCACGGTCGCCGGCGTCAACCGCTTCTGAAATGGAAGACGGAGTCACGGAGGATCTGGCAAGCCGCAGCCGCGCCGCCCTGGCCGATGGCGGCGTGCTGGCCACGCAGATTCCGGCCTTCGCGCCTCGGCCGTCGCAGCAGGACCTCGCCGCCGCCGTCGCCGAAGCACTGGACACGCGCGGCATGCTGCTGGCCGAGGCCGGTACCGGCACCGGCAAGACCTTCGCCTACCTCGTCCCGGCGCTGCTGTCGGGGCAGAAGACCATCATTTCCACCGGCACTCGCGCGCTGCAGGACCAGCTCTACCACCGCGATCTGCCGCGCGTTCGCGACGCCCTGGGCGTGGGCATCAAGACGGCGCTGCTGAAGGGCCGCGCAAACTACCTGTGCCGCTACCGGCTCGAGCGGGCGAAAGGCGAGCCACGCTTCACGGTGCGCGAGCAGATCGCCCAGTTCCAGCGCATCGTCGCCTGGGGCGGGCGCACCAGGATGGGAGACCTGGCCGAACTCGAGGGCCTGCCGGACGACTCGCCGCTGCTGCCGATGGTCACGTCCACCGCCGAGAACTGCCTCGGCAGCGAGTGCCCGTTCTGGGGCGACTGCTTCGTGGTCCAGGCGCGACAGCGCGCGCAGAACGCCGACGTGGTGGTGGTGAACCACCACCTGCTGCTGGCGGACCTGGCGCTCAAGCAGGAAGGCTTCGGCGAGATCCTGCCCGGTGCGCAGGCGTTCGTGGTCGATGAGGCGCACCAGCTGCCGGACCTCGCCGCGCAGTTCTTCGGCGAGTCGCTGAGCGCGCGGCCGCTGGCCGAGCTCGGGCGCGACGCCCTGGCCGAATGCAAGGACGTCGAAGGCTCGCTGGCGGTCGTGCAGCTGCCGGCGCGCGAGCTCGAACACGCCACCCGCGCCCTGCGCGCGGCGATGGAAGTACTGCCGCCGCGCGGCACCCGGCTGCGCGCGCTTCAGGACCCCGGCGTGCGCGAGGCGCTCGACGCGCTGTCGCATTCGCTGGCCGACTTCGCCGCCGCGATCGCGCCGCTGCGCGAGGCCGCGCCCGGCTTCGACGCCTGCCACGCGCGGGCGACGGACCAACTCGCGCGGATCGCGCGCTGGCGGGTCGAGCGCGACATCGATGGTGAGCTCGACGACGCGAGCGGGGGCGGGCCCGACGACGACGTGCGCTGGTACGAACTCTCCCCGCGCGGCTTCCGCCTGCAGCGCACGCCGCTGGACGTGTCGGGGCCGCTGCGCGCGCACCGCGAGAGCTCGCGCGCGGCCTGGATCTTCACGTCGGCCACGCTGGCGGTCGACGGCCGCTTCGACCACATCGCCAACCGCCTGGGCCTGGAACAGCCGCGGATGCTGCTCGCACCCAGCCCGTTCGACTGGGCCTCGCAGGCACTGTGCTACCTGCCACCGCGGCTGCCGCAGCCGGCGGCGCGCGACTACACCGCCGCCATCGCCGACGCGCTGATGCCGGTGCTGCACGCGTCCAACGGCCGCGCCTTCGTGCTGTTCGCCTCGCACCGCGCGCTGCGCGAAGCGGCCGAGATCCTGGAAGGCGGGCCTTGGCCGCTGTTCGTGCAGGGACAGGCGCCGCGCGCGCAACTGCTGCAGCGTTTCCGCGAATCGGGCAACGGCGTACTGCTGGGTGCGGCCAGTTTCCGCGAGGGCGTGGACGTCGCCGGCGACGCGCTGAGCGTGGTGGTGATCGACAAGCTGCCGTTCGCCGCGCCCGACGACCCGGTGTTCGAAGCGCGCCTCGACGCGATCCGCCGCGCCGGCGGCAATCCCTTCCGTGACGAACAGCTGCCGCAGGCCGTGATCGCGCTCAAGCAGGGCGTCGGTCGCCTGATCCGCACCGAGACCGATCGTGGCGTGCTGGTGCTGTGCGATCCGCGCCTGCGGGAAAAAAGCTACGGCCGGCTGTTCCTCGACTCGCTGCCGCCTTTCCCCAAAACCCGGAACGTGGCCGACGTGGAAGCCTTCTTCGGTGCAGCCGGCAGCGTGGCCTCGGCGATCGGGCATTGGTAGCTGCGGTTTTTGTGCGACTGCGGCGCTGATCCGGCGTTGTGTCCTCTTGAGCGCGGCGATGGCCGCTCACTCGCCGCGGCGCCAACCGAAGATCCCTCGCCGCGTTCGGGATGACAATGCCACGCAGCCGCTGCATGCTGCTTCCCGATTCCCGATTCCCGATTCCCGATTCCCGATTCCCGATTCCCGATTCCCGATTCCCGATTCCCATGAAGCTGCTCGCATTCGAAACCGCCACCGAGGGCTGCTCGGTCGCCGTCTGGGTCGACGGCGACGTGCGCGAGCGCTTCGAGATCGCGCCGCGGCGCCACGCCGAACTCGCGCTGCCCTGGGCGGAACAGCTGCTGGCGGAAGCCGGCGTGGCCAAGGCGCAGCTCGATGCGATCGCGGTCGGGCGCGGACCGGGCGCGTTCACCGGCGTGCGCCTGGCGATCGCGATCGCCCAGGGCATCGCGCTGGCGCTCGACCGGCCGCTGGTGCCTGTCTCGACCCTCGCCGCGCTCGCGGCGGGCGCACCCAGCGATGCGACGCGGATTCTCGCCGCCATCGACGCCCGCATGGGTGAGGTGTATGCGGGCGCGTTCGAGCGCCGCCAAGGTGAGCTGGTCGCCGTGTCGACCGAAGCCGTCTCGCCGCCCGGCGCGGTCGCGCTGCCGGACGGGGGAGGCAACTGGCATGGCGTCGGGACCGGCTTCTCCGCCGGCGAGGGCGCGCTGCAGGGCAGCCTGGGTGGGCGGCTCGTGGGCGCCGACGCCACCGCGCTGCCGCGCGCGTCCGATATCGCCCGGCTCGCAGCCACCGCCTTCGCGCGCGGGGAAGCGCTGCCGCCCGAGCGCGTCGAGCCCGCCTACCTGCGCAACCAGGTCGCGCTGACCCTCGTCGAGCAGCAGGCGCTGCGCGATTCGCGCTGAGCGCGGGAACCTTCGACTACCGCGGCAGGTCACTGTCCCCACCACACCAGGGAGCGGATGCATGGCCCACGCAGCGGCAGGCGACCAGCGAACGAAGCGCCCGGCGCGCGGCCTGCGCGGCTGGCTCCTGGGTGAGGGCAGCCGGCTGCTGGTGATGCTGGTGCTGCTGGCGATCGCGCGCACGTCGCTGGCCAACCACTACGGCGTGCCGAGCGGGTCGATGGAATACACGCTGATGCCGGGCGACCACGTCGTGGTCGATATGAGCGCCTATGGCCTGCGCATTCCTTTCACCGACGTCACCCTGGTGCCGCGCGCCGCCCCGCGGCGGGGCGACATCGCGGTGTTCAAGTCGCCGCGCGATGGTGTGCGCCTGATCAAGCGCGTGGTTGCGGTCGGCGGCGACCGGGTGGAGCTGCACGAGGGCCACCTGTCGATCGATGGCACGCCGCTGGGCGAGCCCGGCAATCTCGACGTCGAACGGTTCGGCGCGCGCCGTGCGCGGCTGAACCTCGGCGCCGGTGGTGGCCCTGACATCGATGCGCTGGTCGTTCCCGACGGCCAGGTCCTGGTCGTTGGCGACCACCGCGGCAACAGTCTGGACGGGCGCTACTTCGGCCTGGTCCCCGCATCGCAGCTGTATGCGCGCGCGATCGGCGTGTTCTGGCGGCGCGGCGAGGGCCCGGTCTGGGAACGGCTGTGAGCGCTCAGCGCTCGTCGAGCATTTCGCCGCCTGGCAGGAAATTCCAGGTGCGGGTCACGTGCAGGACGTCGATGTTCTCGTCGGTCCTGGGCAGTGGCGGATAGGGCTCGGCGAGCTTGGCGATCCGCAGCGCGGCGGCGTCCAGCAGCCGGATGCCGCTGGACTGGATCACGTCGGCGCGCTCGACCGAGCCGTCGCGGCGGATCGCCACGCTGATCACCAGGGTGCCGGCCAGCTTCCGGCGCCGCGCCTCGTCGGGATAGTTGAGGTTGCCGACGCGTTCGACCCGGTCCACCCACGCGCGCAGATAGCCCGCCCAGGCGTACTCGGCGGTGCTGGCCGAGACGAACTTGCGCTTCGGGCGCTTGGCATAGCGTTCCGAACGCAGGTGGATCTCGGCCGCCAGCCGCGCCATCGCCAGGTCGTGGTCGATCTTTTCCTGCCCGCGCGGCAGCGGCGTGTCCTCGGCCTCCGGACGCGCGTCCGGAGCCGGCATCGCGTCTTCGGCGCGCGCGCTGCTGACTACGCGCGCCTCGGGCGGCGGCTGGGCCGAAGGCGACTGCGCGCGCATCGGCCGCGGCGCGACCCCGGATTCGGCCTGCGCTACCACCCCGGCCTGCGCATCGCGCGGGCGGTTGGTCTTTTCGTGCTCGCCGCCGCCCTGGTTGTTGGCCTGGGCAAGGAAATCGGCCTGCTTCGGGGTCAGTTCGGTCTGGGTCTGGGTCAGGATCACGTCCAGCGTCGGCAACACCGGCGCGGCGTCGTCCAGCGCGAAGCCCACACCCAGGATCAGCATGCCGTGCAGCAGCAGCGACAGCACCATGGTCGCGCTCAGGCGCTGGCGGTCGCCGATGACGGGGGCGGTGGCGGCGGGGACGGACATGCGTGGAATCGGGCAGGCGAGGAACCGGGGCAGGCGAGGGATCGGCCGTTGGATCGGCCGTGGAAGCCTACCCGCTTTTCGCCGGTCATCGGCGCGGCGCGCCGTTGCGACGTCCGCGGCCAGGCAGGGTGCGTCGCCGCCTATTGCCGCCCCTGCGTGGCGCGCTCGATCGCATCGAACAGCTGCCCGGCGATATTCAGCCCGAACTGCGTGTCCAGCTCGCGGATGCAGGTCGGGCTGGTCACGTTGACCTCGGTCAGCCAGTCGCCGATCACGTCCAGGCCAACGAAGCGCATCCCGCGCTCGCGCATCCTGGGCCCGACCTGGGCGGCGATCCAGCGGTCGCGCTCGGTCAGCGGGCGCCCCTCGCCGCGGCCGCCGGCGGCCAGGTTGCCGCGGAACTCGTCGCCCTGCGGGATCCGCGCCAAGCAGTAGTCGACCGGCTCGCCATCGATGAGCAGGATCCGCTTGTCGCCCTCCACGATCTCCGGGAGATAGCGCTGGGCCATGGCCAGGTGTCGGCCGCCGTCGGTCAGCGTCTCGAGGATGACGTTGAGGTTGGACTCGCCGGCGCGGGCGCGGAAGATCGAGCGCCCGCCCATGCCATCCAGCGGCTTGAGCACCGCGTCGCCGTGCTCGCCGACGAAGGCCTTGAGCGCGGCCGCCTCGCGGCTGACCAGGGTGGGCGGGCAGCACTGCGGGAATTCCAGCGCGGCGAGCTTCTCGTTGAAGTCGCGCAGGCCCTGCGGATCGTTCACCACCAGCGCGCCTTGGCGCTGCATGAAGCCCAGCAGCTGGGTGTCATGGATGAAATCGGCGTCGACCGGCGGGTCCTTGCGCATCAGCACGACGTCGCCGGGGCCCGGTGTCCGGCGCGAAGGCTCGCCCAGGTCGAACCAGTGCTTCGGGTCGTCCCGCACCGCCAACGGCGCGACCCGCGCCACGGCCTCGCCGCCGCGCATCGACAGGCCGCCGGGGATGACGTAGTGCAGGCGATGGCCGCGTCGTTGCGCCTCCAGCAGCATGGCGAACGTGGAGTCCTTGGCGATCTTGATGGACCCGATCGGATCCATCACGACGATGACGTCGAGAGGCATTTCCAGCGTTCCGCGGCAGATTCTGACAAATGTTAGCAGGCGCTCCGGTCGATGTTGCGCACTGCGTGGCATTTAGCTTGACGTCGCTGCAGCGAACGCTTGACAGTGTGGCGGCCGACTGGGATATAAGACGGTTTGCAGCGACGCCGGTATTCACGAAGCGCCGCGCACGGGGGAATACGAAGATGACGCAAGACGACAGTCGCGCCGGCAGCCTGGGGGGGTTGCGGGTGATGGTGATCGACGATTCGAAAACCATCCGCCGCACCGCCGAAACCCTGCTCAAGCGGGAGGGCGCCGAAGTCACGACCGCAACCGACGGCTTCGAGGCGCTGGCCAAGATCGCCGACCAGAAGCCGCAGATCATTTTCGTCGACATCATGATGCCGCGCCTGGACGGCTACCAGACCTGCGCGCTGATCAAGAACAACCAGATGTTCAAGCACACGCCGGTGATCATGCTGTCCTCCAAGGACGGCCTGTTCGACAAGGCGCGCGGCCGCATCGTGGGCTCCGAGCAGTACGTCACCAAGCCTTTCACGCGCGAGGAACTCCTTGACGCGATCCGCAAGCACGTCACCGCCTGACCGGGGGGTAGGGCAAAACAATGGCAAGAATCCTGTTGATCGAGGACTCACCGACCGATACGGCGGTGCTGACCCAGTTGTTGCAGCGCAACGGCCACGAGGTGCTGTCCTCGCACAGCGCCGAGGACGGCATCGAGGTCTGCAAGCGCGAGCTGCCCGACCTGGTGCTGATGGACGTGGTGCTGCCGGGCATGAACGGCTTCCAGGCCACGCGTGCGCTGTCGCGCGACGGCGCCACCAGCAACATCCCGGTGCTGATCGTCAGCACCAAGGGGATGGAAACCGACAAGGCCTGGGGCATGCGCCAGGGCGCGCGCGACTACATCGTCAAGCCGCCGGACGAGGGTGCCCTGATCGCCCGCATCAACGAGTTGCTCGGTACCTGACGATGGGCCGTCGCCACCACGACCGCCACGCGCCGGCCGCGCCGCTGGATCCGTTCGCGATCCTGCTTGATTACGAGCACAAGAGCCTGGTCCACGTCGCGGGCCTGCCGGAGCAGCTGGACGCGCCGGGGCTGTGGCGCGGCGTCGGCTATCGCATCGGCCAGCGCCGGCTGGCGTCGGGTTTCGACGAAGTGGTCGAAATCCTGCCGATGCCGCAGGTCACGCCGGTTCCCGGCGCCCAGCCCTGGATGCTTGGCGTCGCCAACATCCGCGGCAACCTGCTGCCGACCGTCGACCTGAAGCAGTTCCTCGAAGGCGAGCGGACGGTGCTGCACGAAGGCCAGCGCGTGTTGATCGTGCGCCAGCCCGGCGGCGACGTCGCGGTCACCATCGACGAACTGTTCGGCCAGCGCTCGTTCGTCGAGGAGCAGGTGCTCTCCGACGAGGAACTGCCGGCCAGCCCGCTCGCCCAGGGCCGTTACGCCCATTTCGTCGACCGGGCCTATCGGCTGGCCGACCACGCGTGGGGGATCTTCAGCCTCGACCGGCTGGCCCGCACACCCGAATTCAGACAAGCCGCGGCCTGATCGCCGCACAGCACGCACCGCAGGATCAGAGGTCACATCATGAGCACTGTTATGGACACCGTTGCCGGCAAGGGCCGCAACATGGGTACCAACTTCTGGCTGATCGTGCTGGCGATTTCACTGGTGGTGTTCGGTGCGAACACCGGTTACGCCACGTGGAAGGCGGCTCGGCTCGGCGGCGCCAGCACCTCGGCGTCCAACCTGCAGCTCAACTCGCAGCGCCTGGCCAACCAGGGGCGCGAGGCGGTCGAGGGCAACCGCGAAGCCTTCGCCGCGTTCAAGGCGACCAAGGCCGAGGTCGATTCGGACATCAGCGGCCTGGCCAGCAACTTCGGCGACACCACCGGAGTCGCCGGGCCGATCGACACCGTCGCCCAGACCTGGGCGCCGCTGGCCAAGAACGCCGACCAGGTGATCGCCAGTGAAGCCGCGGTGCTCGCGCTGGCCGGCAACGCCGACCGCTTCACCCAGGCCATCCCGCAGCTGCAGGCGCAGCTCGACGAGGTGGTACGCGCGATGTCGTCCAGCGGCTCGCCGTCGTCGCAGATCTACATCGCGCTTCGACAGAACGTGCTGGCCGGAAACCTTGCCCGCCGAGTCACCGAAGTGCGCGCCGGCGGTGCCGGCGCCGCGGTGGCAGGCCAGGCGCTGGCGCGTGACGCCAACGTGTTCGAACAGGTGCTGGCCGGCTTGAAGGCCGGCGACCAGGCGATGAATGTGCAGGCGCTGTCGAACTCCAATGCCGTGGCGGCGCTCAACCAGGCCACCGCGCAGTGGGCGACGATGAAGAAGGACCTCGACGCGATCCTCGGCAGCTCGCAGAAGCTGTTCAGCGCGCAGAACGCGGCCGCTTCGCTCACCAGCGGTTCGGACAAGCTGCTCGCCGACAGCCGCGACCTGTTCCAGGCCTTCACCGCCTTCGGCTCGCTGCGCGACAAGAGCCTGCTGGGCAACATCTGGATCAGCATCGTGTTCGGCCTGCTCGCCCTGCTGTCGATCGTCGGCCTGATCTTCAGCATCAACCGCGCCCAGCGGCAGCGCTACGAAACCACGATGGAACTCAACAACCGCAACCAGGAGGCGATCATGCGCCTGCTGGACGAGATGGGTTCGCTCGCCGAGGGCGACCTGACGGTCAAGGCCACGGTGACCGAGGACATGACCGGCGCGATCGCGGACTCGATCAACTTCGCCGTCGAGCAGCTGCGCAGCCTGGTGCAGACGATCAACGACACCTCGGTGCAGGTCGCCTCCAGCGCTCAGGAAACGCAGGCCACCGCCATGCACCTGGCCGAGGCCGCGGAGCACCAGGCGCAGGAGATTTCCTCCGCGTCGGACCGCATCAACGAAATCGCAGCCAGCATCAACCAGGTGTCGAAGAACTCCGCCGAGTCGGCCGACGTGGCGCAGCGCTCGGTGCAGATCGCGACCAAGGGCGCGGGCGTGGTGCGCGAGACGATCGCCGGCATGGACTCGATCCGCGACCAGATCCAGGAAACCTCCAAGCGCATCAAGCGCCTGGGCGAGTCGTCGCAGGAAATCGGCTCGATCGTCGAACTGATCAACGACATCTCCGAGCAGACCAACATCCTCGCGCTCAACGCGGCCATCCAGGCGGCGTCCGCGGGCGAGGCCGGTCGCGGGTTCGCGGTGGTGGCCGACGAAGTGCAGCGACTGGCCGAACGCTCCTCCAACGCGACCAAGCGCATCGAGTCGCTGGTGCAGGCGATTCAGTCCGACACCAACGAGGCGGTCAGCTCGATGGAACAGACGACCTCCGAGGTGGTCGCCGGTGCGCGCCTGGCCGAGGACGCCGGTACCGCGCTGGGCGAGATTGAAAACGTGTCGTCCAACCTCGCCGAGCTCATCGAAGGCATCTCCAGCGCCTCGCAACAGCAGTCGGCCGCGGCGACCAACATCACCGCGACGATGAACACCATCCAGTCGATCACCGCGCAGACCTCGCAGGGCGCCAACCAGACGGCCGAGTCGATCGGCAACCTGGCCCAGCTCGCCGCCGACCTGCGGCGTTCGGTTGCAGACTTCAAGCTGCCGGCCTGAGCGCGGGACGACCGATAGCATGACCGGCATCGCCAACCATCGTCGCCTTGCGTGCGCGGGCCTTCACGGAGGCGTGCGATGACCGCGCTGCGCGACGCGATCGACTACACCACGCTGGGCTGGGTCAAGCCGGAGCTCGACGAGACCCTGCGCCAGGCGCGGATCGAGATCGAGGGCTTCGTCGACGACCCCGCCGACACCAGCCGCATGCGCTTCTGCGCCAGCTACCTGCACCAGGTGCAGGGCACGCTGCGCATGGTCGAGCTGTACGCGCCGGCGATGGTCACCGAGGAAATGGAGCGCCTCGCCCAGGCGCTGCAGCACGGTGAAGTCGCGGACCGCGATGTCGCCTGCGCGACCCTGATGCGGGGCGTGGTGCTGTTGCCCGACTACCTGGAACGCCTGCAGAGCGGCCACAAGGACATCCCGATCGTCCTGCTGCCGCTGCTCAACGAACTGCGTGCGGCCCGCGGCGAATCCGGCCTGAGCGAGAGCGTGCTGTTCGCGCCCGACCTTGCCCGTCCGCTGCCGTCCAACCTGCCCGCCGCGACAGCGGGACGTGCGCGCAACGCCGAAGTCCTGCCCTTGCTCGAACGCCTTTCCGCGGCCATTGCCGAATGGCCCGAGGACGGCGCGCCGAAGGACGCCGAGGAAATCTCCGCGGCGATCGATGCGCTGTTCGTGCGCACCGAACAGGACGAAACACGGCGCATGCTGTGGGTTGCCGGCTCCGTGGCCTCGGCGCTGCGCGACGCGGCGTTGAAGCCGTCCCCCGGCCTGCGCCAGGCGTTCGCCAGCGTGCAGCGCGAGGCGCGCCGGCAGTTCGAGGACGACGGTTTCGGCATTCCGCGTGCCGAAACCACGCTCGAACCTACCCGCCAGTTGCTCTACCACGTGGCCCACGCCGACAGCCGCCATCCGGCGCTGCAGGAACTGCGCGAAACCTTCGACCTCGATGCCGCGCAGCCCACGCAAAGCGAGATCAGCCACGCCCAGGGCAGCCTGAGCGGCCGCAACCGCGCGCTGCTCGACACGGTGTCCGCCGCGGTGAAGGAAGACCTGCTGCGGGTCAAGGACGTGCTGGACCTGCACCTGCGCAGCAGCGCGCCCAATGTCGCCGCCCTGCAGCCGCAGGTCGAAGCGCTGGGACGCGTCGCCGACACCCTGGGCATGCTTGGCCTCGGCGTGGCGCGGAACGTCGTCCAGCAGCAGCGAGACGCCATGGACGCCATCGTGCGCGGCGATCGCGTCGCGGACGAAGGTGCGCTGCTCGACGTCGCCGGTGCGCTGCTCTATGTCGACGCGACGCTCGACGACCAGGTCGCGCGCCTGGGCGACAGCGACGCGGGCGCAGGCGGCAACCAGGACGACCTGTTCTCGAACGAATCGCGCAAGGTGCTCGAGGTCATCGCCCGCGAGGCGATCGCCAACTTCGCCGATGCGCGCCAGGCATTCGTCGCCTTCGTCGAAACCAGCTGGGACCACGCGGAACTGGTCGAGGTGCCCCGCCTGCTGCAGGAAGTCGCCGGCGCCATGGCGATGCTGGAACTGCCGCAGGCGGCCGCGTACCTGGCCGGCGTGCGCATGTACACCGAGGTCGAACTGCTAGGCCGCAAGCGCGTGCCCAACGGTCGACAGCTCGACACCTTCGCCGATGCGCTGGCCAGCCTCGAGTACTACCTCGAGGCGCTGCGCGAGAACCGGCTCAACCGCGAGAGCATCCTGGAGATCGCGCGCGGCAGCCTCGAATCCCTCGGCTACTGGCCGCTGCCCGAAGCGCAGCCTGCGCCGGAAGCGGCTGCGACGGAGCAGGACGACGGACAAAACGAGGACGCGGACGCCGCGCGGACGCTGGCCGATGACATCGACCGCAACGTGGCGGCGTTCATCGACATCGACCCGGCACGCGCCGCGCAGGTGGCGGTTCCGGCGCCAACCCCGGCACCCGCACACGCACACGCACCCGCGCCGGTCGCAACCGGCGCCGCGGGCGGCTTCGAAGCCACCGGCGACGAGATCGACGACGAGATCCGCGAGGTGTTCCTCGAGGAATTCGGCGAAGAGATCGACAACCTCGACCAGATGCTGCCGGTCTGGCGCGAGCGGCCCGACGACCTGGAGCGCCTGCGCTCGATCCGGCGCGTGTTCCATACCCTGAAGGGCAGCGGACGGCTGGTGGGCGCGCGCGCCCTGGGCGAGTTCAGCTGGAAGATCGAGAACATGCTCAATCGCGTGCTCGATCGGACCCGTCCGGCAAGTCCGGCCGTGGTGGCGATGGTCGACCAGGCGTTCTACACCCTGCCGCAGCTGCTTGCGGCGCTGCGCGGCACCGCCGCGGTCAGCGCCGACATCGAAGGCATGCAGACGCTCGCCGACCGGATCGCGGAAGGCGAGGAAGCCTTCCTGGTGGCCGCATCGCCGGCGGTCGCGGCCGCCCCGGTGGACGCCGATGCCGCGGTTGTGGAAGCGGCAGCCGCGCCGGAGACATCCGAGGCGACGGCCGGCGAGGGCACGATGCCGGCGTCGGTGGACGCCCTGCTGCTGGAAATCCTCGACGCCGAAGTGGCGGGACACCTGTCCACCGTCGACGCGTGGCTGTCGCAGGCCCAGTCCGCGCCGACCGCCGCGAGCGATGCGCTGCTGCGCGCCGTGCACACGATGAACGGCGCCTTCGCGATGACCGAAGTGCCGGCGATCACCGATGCGCTGAGCCCGGCGGAAGCCTACATCCGGCGCCTGCTTGCCTCGCGCGACATCGCCAGTGGCGAGGGCGTGGCAGCGGTCGGCGAACTGGCCGGCGTGATCCGCGCCACCGTGGCCGCGCTGCATGCCACCGCGCCGCAGGTACCGGTATGCGCCGCGCTGGCCGCGCGCCTGGTGGCGCTGCGCGACAGCCTGCCCGAGGCGGTCGCGCCGATGGAAGGCGCGGGGATTCCCGAGCCGATCGAGTCGATCGGCCTGGTCGACGACGGCGTCGAACTGACCGTCAACGACCTCGCGGCCTACAGCGATCCGGATGCGCTCGACCGCACGATCGCGGAAGCGCAGTCGGGCGCGGCAGAGCCCGGCCTCGATGCAAGCCTGGAAGCTGAGCGTCTTGAACGCGAGCGTCTGGAAGCGGAGCGCCTTGAAGCCGAACGCCTTGAAGCCGAACGCCTTGAAGCCGAACGCCTTGAAGCGGAGCGCCTCGAAGCAGAGCGCCTCCAAGCCGAACGCGTTGAAGCCGACCGCATCGAAGCCGAGCGCATTGAAGCCGAGCGTCTTGAAGTCGAGCGTCTTGAAGTCGAACGCCTTGAAGCCGAGCATCTTGAAGCCGAACGCCTTGAAGCCGAACGCCTTGAAGCCGAACGCCTCGAAACAGAGCGTCTCGAAGTCGAGCGTGTTGAAGCAGAAAGACTCGCAGCCGAGCGCCTTGAAGCAGAACGCGTCGAAGCCGAGCGTCTCGAAGCGGAACGTCTCGAATCCGAGCGAGCCGAAGCCGAGCGCCTTGAGGCGGAACGCGTCAAGGCCGAAAGCATTGAACCCGAGCGTCTCGAAGCCGAGCAGCTTGAAGCCGAACAGCTTGAAGCCGAACAGCTTGAAGCGGGGCGTCTCGAGGTCGACTCTGGCGATGAGCAAGGCGTAAGTCTTGACGAACCCGAAGCCGGACCCGTGCGGGACGGCGTTGAGGTTCCGACCGACGCCGAACGCCTCGACGCCGAGCGCGCGGAGGTCGATCGCATCGAGATCGCCCGCCTCGAGTCCGAGCGTGTCCTGGAAGAAACCCGCCTCGCCGCGGAACATGCCGAAGCCGAGGCCGTGCGCCTTGCCGAGGAAGAGGCGCGCGAGTACGCGCGCCTGGAAGCGGAGTACGCGGAAGCCGATCGCCTCGCGCGGGAACAGGCGGAATCCGAACGCCTGGCGGCCGAGCTTGCGGAAGCCGAGCGTGTCGAAGCCGAGCGCGTTGAAGCCGAACGGGTGGAGACCGATCGCCTCGAAGCCGAACGTATCGAGAGCGAGCGCATCGAAGCCGAACGCGCCGAGACCGAGCGTGTCGAAGCCGAGCGCATCGAGAGCGAGCGCATCGAGGCCGGGCGGGCCGAATCCGAGCGCCTCGAAACCGAACGCCTCGAAGCCGAACGCGCGGAAACCGAGCGCCTGCAGGCGGAAAGCGCCGAAGCCGGGCGCATCGAGGCCGCGCGTGCGGCGGTCGAGAAGATCCCGGTCGAAGAGCAGGATCGCAGCGCGACGGAGCCTGCGGTCGCCGCCCTCCTCGCCAGCGCGCTCGTGGCCTCGCCGGATCCCGACGCGCCTTTCGATTTCAGCGATCTCGATCCGGAATTGGTCGACATCTTCATCGAGGAAGCCGGCGACCTGCTGGACCATTCCGACGGATTGCTGGCGCAGCTGCGCGAGCACCCGACCGAGCGCGAGTCGCTGGTCGGGCTGCAGCGCGACCTGCACACCATCAAGGGCGGGGCGCGCATGGCCGGCATCATGGCCGTGGGCGAACTTGGCCACGCCATGGAGTCGCTGCTCGAAGCGGTGGTCGAGCTGCGCGGCGAACTCGGCCAGGACGGCATCCCGCTGCTGGAGCGCGGTTTCGATCGCCTGCACGCGATGATCACCCGCGTCGGCGCGCGCCGCGCGATCGACCCGTCCGAAGCGCTCATCGAGGAATTCAACGCCCGCGCGCTCGGTCGTCCGGCGATCGTCACGGCCGCTCCGTCGCAGGTCGCGCCTGCGCAGGCGTCGCCGGGTCCGGAGCCGGTCAAGGATCTCAAGCCGCTGTCGGCGCCGATCGGCGATGCGCTGCCCGGTGACGACGACGACATCAGCGTGCGCGCGCCCCAGGAACAGGTGCGCATTCGCGCCGACCTGCTCGACCAGCTCGTCAACTACGCCGGTGAGGTCGCGATCTACCGCGCCCGCCTGGAGCAGCAGCTCGGCGCGTTCCGCAGCGCCATGGGCGAGATGGAGCAGACCAACATGCGTCTGCGCGACCAGCTGCGCCGGCTCGACATCGAGACCGAGGCGCAGATCATCGCCCGCTACCAGCGAGAGCATGAAACCGCCGACGCGACGTTCGACCCGCTCGAACTCGACCGCTTCTCCACCCTGCAGCAGCTCTCGCGCGCGCTGGGCGAGTCGGCGGCCGACATGTCGAGCCTGCAGGGCACGCTCGACGACCTGACCCGGCAGTACGAAACCCTGCTGCTGCAGCAGTCGCGCGTGAGCTCGGACCTGCAGCAGGGCCTGATGCGCACGCGCATGGTGCCGTTCGACGCGCTGGTACCGCGCCTGCGCCGCGTGGTCCGCCAGGCCGCAGGCGAGACCGGCAAGCAGGTGCAGCTCAAGCTCGACGGCGCCCAGGGCGAGCTCGACCGCAACGTGCTCGAACGCATGACCGCGCCGCTGGAACACATGTTGCGCAATGCGGTCGCGCACGGTCTGGAAACGCCGGACCAGCGCCGCAAGGCGAACAAGTCGGACGAAGGCGCGGTGCGCATCGCCGTGCGCCGGGAAGGGTCCGAAGTCGTGCTCGAAGTCGGCGACGACGGCCGCGGTCTGGACCGCGGCGCCATCCGCCGCCGCGGCGAGGAACGCGGCCTGGTCCGCGCCGACGCGGTGCTGGCCAACAGCGACCTCGACATGCTGATCTTCGAGCCGGGCTTCTCCACCGCCCAGGAAGTCAGTCGCCTCGCCGGCCGCGGCGTCGGCATGGACGTCGTCGCCAGCGAAGTGAGGCAACTCGGCGGCACCCTCGACATCGCCTCGCGCGAAGGCGAGGGCACCACGTTCACCCTGCGCCTGCCGCAGACGCTGGCGGTCACCCAGGCGGTCTTCGTGCGCATCGGCGAGACCAGCTTCGCGGTGCCGATCGCCTCGGTGCGCGGCGTCGGGCGCATCGGCCGCGACGAATTCGGCAAGCCGGGCACGACCTACGGCTATGGCGGCGAGGAATACGTGGTCCATGACCTCGGCGGCCTCGTCGGCCACGGCGTCGCCCGGGCCGAGGGCCAGATGCAGATGCCGGTCCTGCTGATCCGCTCCGGCGAACTGCGCGCGGCGGTGGCGGTCGACCAGATCGTCGGCAGCCGGGAAATCGTGGTCAAGCCGGTCGGACCCCAGGTCGCGTCGGTCCCGGGCATCTTCGGCGCCACGATCATGGGCGACGGCAGCGTCGTGGTGATCCTCGACATCGCCCCGCTGGTGCGTCGCCGCGCCGCGCTGCCGCGCGAGACCGAGCCCGCACAGGCCGCGGCGGAGCATCGCGTACCGCTGGTGATGGTGGTCGACGACTCGGTGACGATGCGCAAGGTCACCGGTCGCGTGCTTGAGCGCCACAACTTCGAGGTGGCCAGCGCGCGCGACGGCATCGATGCGCTCGAGCGCATGGCCGACCGGGTGCCCGACCTGATGCTGCTCGACATCGAGATGCCGCGCATGGACGGCTACGAACTCGCCACGGCGATGAAGGCCGACCCGCGCCTGCGCAACGTGCCGATCGTGATGATCACCTCGCGCACCGGCGAGAAGCACCGCCAGCGCGCCTTCGAGATCGGCGTCGAACGCTACCTCGGCAAGCCGTACCAGGAAAACGAACTCGTGCGCAACGTCTACGAATTGCTCGAGCTGCAGCCGCGTGGCGATGACTGACCTGGCCGCGCCGCGCGTGGTGTTGCTGGCGCGCGCGGGCGAGGCGCGCGATCGTCTCGGCGACGCGCTGGTGCAGGCCGGCGCGGAAGTCGTCCTGATCGCCGACCCCGTGTCTTCGGACCCGGCCGACGCGATCGCGAGCCGCCCACAGGCGGTGCTGGTGGCGCTGGAGCCCGCAGTCGAGGACGCGCTCGAACGCCACGAGGCGCTGCTGTCGACGCCCGGCATCATCGTGGTCTTCGACGAAGTCGAACTGGCAGCCAATCGCAGCGGCTGGGATGCGGCGCGCTGGGTGCGGCACCTCGCCGCCAAGCTGCACCGGCACGACGACGTACTGCCGCCGGGCTGGGACCTGGAAGGCGACCTGCAGCCGTCGCCGGGTCCCCTGCCCACGCCGGGCAACCCGGCCGGGCTGGACATCGCCCCGTTCGCGGACGAGGCGCAGCAGCATGCCAGCGAAGTTCCCCGCGACGACGGACTGGAACCCGACGTCCGGCTGGAAGGCGATTTCGCCAGCGAGCTCACGCTGATGGATGAGTTTGCGGAAGCAGATGTGGTGGCGGCCGACCCGCCGTCCGAGCCGGATTATGCGATCGCCGACGAGCCGCTGGGCGCGGACGACGGTGGCATCGACGCCATCGACATCGATGCGCTCTCCGTCGACACGCTGAGCTTCGAAGCGTTGCCTGACGACAGCGAGGAAGCCCCGCAGTCCCGCGACGACGTTGCTGCTTTCTCGATCGAAAGCATGGATGACGCAACCCCGCTGCCGGACATCGATTTCGAAGGTGCGGAATCCGCGGCCATGGGCGCCGAAGCGGCGCCAGCGACGCGCGGCACGACGCTGGAACTGGTCGACGTCGACGCGTTGCTGGCCTCCGTCGAATCGCTGGAAACCGGCGGCGACTTTGCCGAGGCGCCGTCGACGAACGCCCCCGCGATCGATCTCGAAGCTCTCGAACAGCGCGTCTCCGGGCTGTCGCTGGCCGACGTCGACAGCTACGGCCACGGCCCGCTGCGCGGCGCGGTGGTGGTGGAAGGCGGGCTCGGCGGACCGGACGCGGTGCGGCAGTTGCTGGCCGCCATCCCCGAAGGTTTCCCGCGACCGGTGCTGGTGCGGCTGCAGCTCGATGGCGGCCGCTACGATCGCCTGGTCAAGCAGATGGGGCGCGCCGCCCGGCTACCGGTGGCGCTCGCCGAGGCAGGGCAGGAGGCCGAAGCGGGCACCGTCTATTTCGTTCCGCCGGAGTTGTCGATCGAGCTTTCGGGGTCGCGGCTGATGTTCGTCGCCGACGATGCCGGTGCGCGCCCGCTGCTCGGCGCGCTGCCTGCCGGCGACAGTGCGCTGATGCTGCTCAGCGGCAGCAGCCTGGACAGCGTCGACGCGGCAATGAAGCAGGTGCCTGCCGGGCTGTTGGTCGTGGGCCAGGCCCTGGAAGGCTGCTACGACGCGACGGCATCGACCGCGCTGATCGCGCGCGGCGCCATCACCGCCCCGCCGGCCGCACTCGCCGACCTGCTCACCGGTCGCTGGCCGTCCTGACATCGAGGCAAGCATGAACACATCCAGCCAAGGCACGCCTGCCCAGGGCGCACCCGCACAGGACATCCGCGGCGTGCTGATCCAGATCGAGGGCGCGCGCCTGCTGCTACCCAACGCCACGATCTCCGAGGTGCTGTCGTACGCCGACCCGGAGCCGGTGGACGATGCGCCAGCCTGGCTGCTCGGCCGGATCCGCTGGCGCGGCTGGCAGCTGCCGCTGGTGTCGTTCGCGCGCATCGCCGGACTGGCGGAAGAGCGCGGCGGCCTGGGCAGCAAGGTGGTCGTGCTCAAGGCATTGGGCGGCGACGGCAAGCTCCCGCACTTCGCGATCCTGACCCAGGGCTTCCCGCGCCTGGTCACCGTGTCGCGCGACGCGCTGGTCGCCGATGGCGGCGACAACGTCGATCCGCTGCCGCACGGCGTGCAGGCGCGCGTGCTGCTCAACGACGATGCGGCGCTGATCCCGGATATCGGCGCGGTCGAAGCATCGCTGCGAGAAGCGCTGGCGGCGTAAGCAGCACGGCTCGCGATACGCGCGCTACAGCGTTCGCACCCAGGCGAGCCAGCGGCCATGCCCCGGCACGCGACGCCGGGATGGATCGTCGCTTACAGGTCGCCGAACCTCGATTGAAGCGCGACGATCGCCGCCATGCCGGCGGTCTCGGTGCGCAGGATGCGCGGGCCAAGGCGCACGCCGATGAAACCGGCGCCAACCAGGACCGTTCGATCACGCGGAGACCAGCCTCCTTCGGGACCGATGGCGATGACGACCGAATAGACGCCCGGTCCTGGCAGAGTCGCGATGCCGTCGCCGGCCTCCGGATCCAGGATCAGGCGCAAGCTCCCTTGCGGCAGGTGCGGCAGCGCCGCGGCCAGCGGCTGCGGCGATGCGACTTCGGGCACGCTCGCACGGCCGCTCTGTTCGCACGCCGCGACCACGACGCTACGCCAGTGCGCCAGGCGCCTGGCGGCGCGTTCGCCGTCGAGCCGGACCTCGCTGCGGTCCGAATTGACCGGCACGAATCCGGCCACGCCCAGTTCGGTCGCCTTCTGCACGATCCAGTCCATCTTCTCGCCGCGCGCGATGCCCTGCAGCAGCACGATGCGCAGCGGCGATTCGCTGGCCACCGGACGCTCGCCGGTGACTTCGACTTGTCCGCCGCGCTTGTCCGCCGCCACGATCCGCGCGTCGTAGTCATTGCCGTCGCCGTTGAACAGCACACAGCCGTCGCCGACGCCAAGGCGCAGCACGCGCAACAGGTGAGCGGCGGCGCTTTCAGGCAGCGCGATCCGTGTCCCGACTGCCAGCGGCACATCGACGTAGGCACGATTCACGCGCATCGGATCGCCTCCTCTTTGTCCCTTCTTCCGCGTGGGCGAAGAGCGCCGTGCCTGCAACGATTGGGCGCCGGGAGCGACTGCCCTTGGGCGCGAATGTCCTCCGGCGTCGGCCCTCGGCAGTCGCCTCCCCCTTGATTTCGCACCCAAGGGCATTCGCTCCCGGCGATCCGCCCTGCCGGCGGTCCATAACGACAGCCGGGTAGTCCGGTTTTCGGGAACACCTGCGATCCGATCTTCCCGCGCGGCCTGGAGGTCTCCGGGGCAAAATCAAGGAGGAGGCAGGCGCCGCAGGCGGATGCCGGGGGACATTTGCCCCGAAGGCCTGCAGGTCGCGTTGGACCCGTCAGGCCATGGCAAAGCGTGCGATCAGGGGAGACCCGCCCCGGAGTCACGCGAAGCCCCCTTTTCTGCCCACGATGAGCTCGGATGAACACGGCTCGGGCGAATCGGTGAAACGGTGCAGCTCTCCCTCTTTCATCTGCGTGATCCCTGTTATCGCGTCACCCGTGGCCAAACATCCTTGCCGCCCGAGCCTGGTCAGCCCGCGTCGGCGGTCGCCGCCTCGATCGCCGCTCGCGTGGTCTCGGCCAGCAGGGCGAGCTGCTCGTCGTCGATGCAGTACGGCGGCATCCAGTACAGGATGTCGCCGAGCGGGCGCAGCAGCACGCCGCGTTCGAGCGCGGCGCGGTACGCGCGCAGCCCGACCCGCAGCGACGGGTCGAACGGGGTGCTCCGGTTGCCGTCGCGGGTCAGTTCGAAGGCCACGATCATGCCGGCCTGGCGCACGTCGGCGACGTGGCGATGGTCGGTGAGCGGCGCGGCCAGCTTCGCCATCTTCGCGGCGGTGTCGCGATTGCGTGCCAGCACGTTGTCGCTTTCGAAAATGTCCAGCGACGCCAGCGCCGCCGCGCAGGCCAGCGGGTTGCCGGTGTAGCTGTGCGAATGCAGGAAAGCGCGCTCGCGCGAGTCGTCGAGGAAGCCGTCGTAGATCGATTGCGTGGCCAGCACCGCGCACAGGGGCAGGAAACCGCCGGTGATGCCCTTCGACAGGCACAGCAGGTCAGGCTGGATGCCACCGCGTCCGCCGATGCGCGCGTCCGCCGGGGCCTGCTCGCAGGCGAACATCGTGCCGGTCCGGCCGAAGCCGACCGCGATCTCGTCGGCGATCATCAGGACGCCGTGGACGTCGCACAGTTCGCGCACGCGCCGCAGGTACACCGCGTGGTGCATGCGCATGCCGCCGGCGCACTGGACGCGGGGTTCCAGGATCAGCGCGCAGACCTCGCCCGGATGGTCGTCGAGCAGCCGCGCCAGCGCGTCGGCGGCGTCTTCGGCGCACGCCGCCGCGTCCTGCCCGTCGCGGGCGGCATAGGCGTCGGGGGACGGCGCGAACAGGGGTTCGAGCAGCAGCGGCGCATAGATGCGCCGGTACAGCGGAATGTCGCTCACCGACAGCGCGCCGATGGTCTCGCCGTGGTAGCCGTTCTGCAGCGCGACGAACTTCGTCCGCCGCGGCTCGTCCCCGCGGTTGCGGAACCAGTGGAACGCCATCTTCAGCGCCACCTCCACCCCCGCCGAGCCGTTGTCGGCGTAGAACACCTTGGCCAGCGGTTCGCGCCCGTCCTGGCGCGGCGCGATCGCGAGCAGGCGCTCGGCCAGCTCCACCGCGGGCGGGTGCGAGCAGCCTGCCAGGATCACCTGTTCCAGCGTGCGCGCCTGGCGCGCGATGGCCTCGGCGATGCGCGGTTCTGCGTGGCCGAACAGGTTGGTCCACCAGCTGCTGACCGCATCGAGCGTGCGCTGTCCGTCGTGGCCCACCAGCCAGGCGCCTTCGCCCCGTGCCACCGGCAGCAGCGGCAGCGTGTCGGGATGCTCGCGCATCTGCGTGCACGGGTGCCAGAGCACGGCCAGGTCGCGCGAACGCCAGTTTGCGGCCTCGCTGGAGGCCGCGTCGTTTAGAATCGACGCATCGTGAGCCTTTTTCCTCATTCCGCCATTATCGCCCGTCGCGCGCGGGCGCGCGTCGCCGTCAGGCCGCGACCATGACCCGCCGCCTGCCGATCATCCACGGCATCACCGCGCACGACGCCGGACCGTACCGCATGGAACGGCTCGACCTCGAGTTCGGCAACGGCGAACGCCGCCGCTACGAACGCCTGCACGGCCGCGGCCACGGCGCGGTGGCGGTGGTCCCGATGCTCGACGACGACACCGTGCTGCTGGTGCGCGAATACGCCGCCGGGATGCACCGTTACGAGCTGGGCCTGGTCAAGGGCCGCATCGATGCGGGAGAGACCCCCGAGCACGCCGCAAACCGCGAACTGATGGAAGAGGCCGGCTACGGCGCCAATTCGGTGCAGGTGCTACGCGCGTTGACCTTGGCGCCTACCTACATGAGCCACCAGACCCACCTGGTGCTGGCGCGCGACCTGTATCCCAGGCGCCTGCCCGGCGACGAACCCGAAGAGCTCGAAGTGGTGCCGTGGAAGCTCGATGCGCTGCACGAGCTGATCCTGCGCGAGGAGTTCTCGGAAGGCCGCTCCATCGCCGCGCTGTTCATCGTGCGCGAATACCTGCGGCACCATGCCGGTTGCTGACGCGCTGCGCGAAGCGGTCATCGCGGCCGCGCGCGCGGCCGCGGCGGAGATCCTGCGCGTCTACGACACCTGCTTCGATGTCGAACACAAGGCCGACGACAGCCCGCTCACCGCTGCCGACCTGGCCGCGCATCGATGCATCGTCGACCGGCTCGAAGCGCTGACGCCGGAGATCCCCGTGCTGTCGGAGGAGTCCGCGGACACCATCCCCACGCTGTTGCGGCGCACCTGGTCGCGGCTCTGGGTGGTCGACCCGCTCGACGGCACCCGCGAGTTCGTCAAGCGCAACGGCGAGTTCACCGTCAACATCGCGCTGGTCGACGAGGGCGAGGTGGTGTTCGGCGTGATCCAGGCGCCGGTGACCGGCGCGCTCTGGCACGGCACCCGCGGGCGCGGCGCATTCCGCCGCGATGGCGATGCCGACGTGGCGTTGCGTACCCGCACCCCGGCGCAAGCGCCGCTGCGCGTCGCGGCGAGCCGCTCGCATCGCAACGCGCGCACAGAAGCCTTGCTGGAGCGCATCGCCAGCGCCACCGGCGCGGCCGGCGAACCGGTGGCACTGGGGTCCTCGCTCAAGTTCTGCCGCCTCGCGGAGGGTGGAATGGACGTCTATCCGCGCTTCGGACCGACCAGCGAATGGGACACCGCCGCCGGGCAGGCGATCGTCGAGGCCGCCGGCGGCGCGGTGCTCGACCCGCGCGGACGCCCGCTGCGCTACAACCAGAGCGACACGCTGCTCAACGGCGACTTCATGGCGTTGGGGGATCCGGCGCTGCCGTGGAAGGAATGGTTGGGCGAGCGCGCGTAACGCCACGGTGTGCGCACCGGGCGGCCACTGTGCATCCTGCGCATCACCTTCCGGGCGATAGAGGGAAGGGAAATACCGTCATTCCGCGAAGGCAGGAATCCACTGACTTCGCTCACGAGGTAGGGTGCGCCATTGCCAAGGTCACTGGATTCCCGCCTTCGCGGGAATGACGATCGAAAGGTGGATCGCCCCGGGCCTGACACCACGCACCAGCGCCGCGCCATCACGTGTCACCATCCGGAAGCAATGAGCAACCCGTCGTCCAACCTCCAGCGCCTGCTCGACATCATGGTCCGCCTGCGCGACCGCGAAAGCGGCTGCCCGTGGGACCTGGAGCAGACCTTCGCGACCATCGCGCCGTACACGATCGAGGAGGCCTACGAGGTCGCCGATGCGATCGACCGCAACGACCTGCCGGCGCTGAAGGATGAACTGGGCGACCTGCTGCTGCAGGTCGTGTTCCATGCGCAGATGGCGGCCGAGCAGGGCGCGTTCGGGTTCGCCGACGTGGCAGCGGCGATCGGCGACAAGATGGTGCGCCGGCATCCGCACGTGTTTGGCGACGACCGGCAGCACGATGCCGCAGGCGTGCTGCGCAGCTGGGAGGAGATCAAGCGCGCCGAGCGTACCGGCGCGGGCGATACCGACGCCTCGGCGCTGGCCGGCATCGCTCGCGGCATGCCCGAGTGGCAGCGCGCGGTGAAGCTGCAACAGCGCGCGGCGCGGGTCGGCTTCGACTGGCCCTCGCCGGCGCCGGTGATCGACAAGCTGCACGAGGAGATCGACGAAGTGCGCGTGGAGTTCGCCGCCGTGGCCGCGGATCCCGGAGACCCTGCCGCGCAGGATCGCCTGGAGGACGAGATCGGCGACCTGCTGTTCGTCTGCGCCAACCTGGCGCGGCATGCGAAGGTCGACGTCGGCAGCGCGCTGCGCCGGGCGAATGCCAAGTTCGAACGCCGTTTCCGCGCGATGGAAGCGCTGGCCGCGCGTGACGGCGTGGCGTTGCAGGCGCTGCCGCTGGAGGCGCAGGATCGCTACTGGGACCGCGCCAAGGCCGCGGAATCGCCGTAGGCGTCTCCATGCGGCCGCGTTGATTCCCAACGGGAATCCATCGCGGCGTGGGGCGCTCCGGCGCAGGTGCAGGAGATCGATGGCATGACCCGTTTCGCCAGCTTCCGCGAGTTCTATCCGTTCTACCTGAGTGAGCACGCCAACCGCACCTCGCGGCGACTGCATTTCATCGGCAGCTGCGGGGTGCTGGCCCTGGTGGCCATGACGATCGCCACCGGCAACGCGTGGTGGCTGCTCGGCGCGCTGCTGTGCGGTTACGGCTTCGCCTGGGTCGGCCATTTCTTCTTCGAGAAGAACCGCCCGGCCACGTTCAAGCATCCGTTTTATTCGTTCGCCGGGGACTGGGTGATGTTCAGGGACATCCTCGCCGGCCGCATCCGGTTCTGAGGCCCTGTCCAGACGGCACGGGAATTCGCTCGCCGCCGAGCGCGCTCATTCCAGGAAGATCAGCCACGCGGCCACCGCGATCAGCGCGAAGCCGGCCCAGTGGTTCCACTTCAACGACTGGCCCAGGTAGGACGCCGAAAACACCGCGAACACCACCAGCGTGATCACTTCCTGCATGCCCTTGAGCTGCGGCGCCGAGTACACCGCGCTGCCCCAGCGGTTGGCCGGCACCTGCAGCATGTACTCGAAGAACGCGATGCCCCAGCTGGCGATGATGACCGTGAAGATCGGTGCGGACTTGTACTTGAGGTGCCCGTACCAGGCGAAGGTCATGAAGACGTTCGATCCCAGCAGCAGGATCACGGGCAGGATGCGTTCGGCGAGGGACGGCATGGGGCGGGCCGGCAGTGGCGGGACGCCAGCCTAGCGCCGCCACCCGTCGCTGTCGTGCCCGTCGCGCCGCAAGGCCGCTCAGCGCATCTCGAGCCCGAGCGCGCGCGCGATCGATTCCCAGGGCACGTACTTGTAGTTCTGGTTCTCCACCGGCATCACGTTGCGGCCGTCCTGGGCGATCATCGCGCCGTGTTCGAAGCCGGGCCCCAGATTGCGGCTGGTGACCTCCAGCCCGTCGGTTTCGGAGATGCCGTCGATGCCGCGCACCGGGTCGGCGACCACGGCGAACGATCCCAGGTATTCCTGCCCGCCTTCGAGCCGGTAGACCGCGTAGGTGTCGTTGCCCTGGCTCGACACGACGACGTAGCCGCGACCGTCGCCGAGGTGGTAGATGCCCACGCCCTCGAGGTCGTCGCGGATCGCCGGGTTGTCGGCCACGCGCTGGACGGCGGTCCGGGGGTCGCCGCCGTCGGGCTCGGCCGGCATCCGCCACATCGCGACATCCTCCTCGTTGACGTACAGGACGCCGCTGTCGTCGTCCGCCACGCAGCCCTCGGTCTGCGAATCGAAGGTCATCTCGCGCACCGGGTCGGCTCGAACGCGGCCGTTGCCGGCGTCGACCAGGTGCCACTGGCGCTTGCCGGTGTCGTCGCCGTTGACGAACACGTACATGGCGCCGTCGCGCGCGCTGCGGTACATGCACAGGCCATAGGGATCGCCGAAGCCGGTCGGCTGCACGCCGTCGGCGACGTCCACCAGCCGACGATTCGCGGTATCGAGGCGGTAGATCGCGATGCTGTCGTCGGTGCGGTTGCTGGCGGTGACCAGCACCACCCGTTCGCCGCCCAGTTCGAAGCCCTCGCGCAGGTCGACGTTGTTCATCTTGCCGTCTGGCAGGAACTGCACGACCTTGCCCTGCATGTCGTACACGTACAGGCCGGCCTTCTTGTCGGTGGCGACCACCAGGCTGGCGGCGGGGTCGTCGGGGTTGGCCCAGATCGCCGGGTCGTCGGCGGCGTCGCCGTAGCTTCCCGCGGGCACGGTTTCGACCAGGGCGGTCACCGCCGGCATCCGTGGCGCGGCGGTTTCGGCGGCGGCCGCGGCGCCCGGCGCGAGTCCCAGCGCGGTCGCCACGCCGGCGATCGAAACCGCCTTGAAACCAGCCCCGTCCTCGTCGGTGACCAGCAGCAGGCCGTTGGGGAAACCCGGATCGAACGCCCGGTTCGACGCGAACAGCGGCCCGGGTTCGTCGATCGCGGCGTCGCCACCGGTCGCGGCGACCGCGAAGCTGCCGGCATAGGCGTCGTCGCGGTCGCGGTCGTAGACGTTGATCCGGCCCGCGGAGGCGTCGGACGCGAGCAGCCAGCGGCTGCCTTCACCACCGTCGTGCAGCGCGAGGCCGCCGACTTCCTCCTCGATGTGGCCCAGGCGCGGCGTGTCGACCAGGGTGGCGGACACATCGGCCTCGGGATCCGCGTCGAAGCGCCAGATGCCGACGGTTTCCTCGGACGCGTAGACCTGTCCGCGACCGTCGGCGACGCATTGTTTGAGCGGGGAGGGCACGCTGATGCGGCGCACCTGGCGGGCATCGAGTTTGCCGTCGGCGGTGGCATAGAGGATCTGCTGGTCGACCTCGCCGCCGTCGCCGACCACGAAGGCGTACAGGGCGCTGTCGAGCGGATTGCGGAACAGGCAGATGCCTTCGGCCGCGAAGCCCAGCGGTATCGCGCGCGCGCCCACTTCGACCAGCTCCGCGCCCTGCATGGAAAACAGGCGCAGGTGGTTGCTGGTCGAATCCACGGCCGCCACCAGCGTGGCCTCGCCGTCGCCGATCGCCACGTCGTAGCTCACGTCGAGCGCGACGACCTCGCCCGCGGGCGTCGCCCCCAACCGCTCGCCGGACAGGTCGTAGACCTCCAGGCCACCCAGGCCGGTGGCGGCGACCACGTGTCCGTGCGCCGGGCCGCCGGGATCGCGCACCAGGATCGCGGCATTGGCTTCGCCGCCGGCCACCGGGCCGAACGTCGCCCGCGCCTGCAGCGGCTGCGCATCGGCCGCCGGGCCGGGTTCTGCGGCCGTCGCGCAGCCGCAAAGGGCCAGCATGCCGGCGGTCATCAGGCTGTAGCAGGTCCGCGATTCCATGTTCCATTCCCCAGGTCAGGCGCTTGTCCGTGGTCCGCCCGGGCCGGGCGCCCCGGGGCAAAAATCGCATGGCAGGCCCGGATTTGCAAGATAAATTCTAAAGCGGTTGAAATTTGGAATGTTTGTTCGTAATCTCCCGGACGGGTTGCCTGGCGTGGACGGCACCGTCCGCGCAGGCCGAAGTCCTCGGGAGGGACCAGACATGCGGAAGCTCCATAGAAATGCGCTGACGGCGTTGATCCTCGGCAATCTCGCGATCGTTCCGGCATATGCGCTCGCACAGGATGCCGCGCCCCCGCAGGATGCCGCCGCCTCACAGGAAGAACCCGCGGGAGAGGCGGGCGAAGACGTCACCGAGCTGCAGGCCGTGGTGGTCAGCGGCGAGATCATGTACCGCAACCGCACCGAAACCACCGCGCCGGAACTCGTGTACGGACAGGAATTCTTCGCCGAATTCGAACCGGTATCCGTCGGCGACCAGTTGCGCCGCGTGCCGGGCGTGGCGTTCACCAGCGACATCGGCGAGTCCGACGCGCCGCAGATGCGCGGCCTCGGCCAGGGCTTCACCCAGGTGCTGGTCAACGGCAGGCCGATTCCCGGCGCCGGCAACGACCGCACCGTGTTCGTCGATCGCATCCCGGCGGAAATCGTCGACCGGATCGAGGTGATCCGCTCGCCCAGCGCCGACATCGACAGCCAGGGGATCGGCGGCACCATCAACATCATCCTCAAGGATGGCGAAAGCCTGCCGCCCGGGGTGATCGCGCGCGTCGGCGTGACCAACAGCATCGACGCCGACAAGTCCCGCGGCAACGGCGCGGTGTCGTGGTCGGGCCGCAACAAGGACGACACGGTTTTCTTCTCGCTGACGCTCGATGCGCAGGAACGCTACAACAACAAGGAGGTCACCGAAGGAGTTTTCGAAAGCGATTCGGTCGGCTTCGACGAGGAGGTCGCACGCCGCGGCGACGGCCGGCGCCTGGTGCATTTCGACGATCCCGCGGCATCCTCGGCGGTGGAGCGTACCGAGGAGCAGGACAGTCGCGATTCCCGCGACGTGTCGTTCAATGGCGACGTGACCTGGCTCATCTCCGAGGAGTCGAGCTTGCGCGTGGATGCCTTCGCCCTCACCACCAAGCGCAAAGAACACCAGGACACGCAGATCTACGAAGGCGACGGCAGCGTCGGCGGGCTGGACATGGACAACCCGGAACTCGAATTCCAGGACGCCGACTTCCGCCAGGACAGCTTCGGCATGTCGACGCTGTTCAAGACCTACCTCAACCCGTCGACCCAGCTGGACATCGAGGCCAGCTACAACAGCTTCACCGACGAAGGCATCGAAGATACCTTCGAGGAGACCAGCGACAACCTGGTCAACCGCGAGGACAACGATGCCGACGACGTCGAATGGAGCGTGGCCGCGTCGGTCACCCGGCAGATGAACGGCGTGGCCGAAGCCATCGGCATCGAGGGCGCGCAGTTCAAGGCCGGCCTGGTCGCCAAGAGCAAGGACCGCGATTACAGCCTGGTGATCGGCGACGGCCTGGACGACGACGACTACTCCACCAACGATGGCCGCTTCAGCTACAAGGAGCGGCGGCTCGACGGCTACGCGCTGGTCAAGTGGGAGGTCAACGACGCGCTCAACCTCGAAACCGGCGTGCGCGCGGAAAAAACGCGCACCGAACAGCGCTACAGCAGCGATTTCCTCGAAGGCGGCGTGCTCCAGGACACGGTGTCCGGGGAGGCTGACAACGACGCGTTCATGCTCAACCCGTCGGCGCACATCCAATGGAAGCTCAGCGACGCCGACCAGCTGCGCTTCAGCGCCGCGCGCACGGTGCGCCGGCCCAGCATCGACCAGCTGATCCCGGCGTTCTCGCTGGAATCGCCGGGTGACGAGGACGCCACTATCGGCAACCCGGAACTGGACTTCGAGACCTCGATCGGGCTCGACCTGGGTTACGAGCGTCGCCTCCCGGACCGCGGCATCTTCGGGATCAACCTGTTCTACCGCGACATTTCCGACCTGATCGGCCTGGTCAATACCGGGCTGCCGGTCAGCGATATCGGGCTGGACCCGGAAGATTTCCCCGGCTCGCTGTACACCTATCGCAACATCGGCGATGCCAGGGTGCATGGCATCGAGCTCGACCTGTCCACGCCGCTGGGATTCATCGGGCTGGCAGAGACCGGCGTCTTCGCCAACTACACGCGACTGTGGTCGGACCGCGACGATCCGGCGACCGGCGGGAGCATCGCGATCGACTACCAGCCCACCTACGTCTACAACGTCGGCCTGACCCAGAACATCCCCAGCTGGGATGCCAGCTTCGGCTTCAGCTACCAGAAGCAGGGCGAGTCGCGCTTCGTCACCTACGGCGAAATCGAGAGCCAGCTCTACGACGGCAACCTCGAGGTGTTCATCGAGAAGCGGCTGTCGAAGAGCGTGGTGATGCGGTTGACCGGCAGCAACCTGCTTGACGCCGACAGCCTGCAGGCCGAAGCCGGGTTCGACGGCGACAACGGCGCGGAGATCATCGCCAACCAGGCGGCCTACGATGTGGATGCGTACGAGGTCGAGCGCGAGAATTCCTCGCCGAGGTGGACGCTGACCCTGCGCGCGGTGTTCTGACCGGCACAGTCGGTGCGTGGCAACAGTCGCTCCCGATGCGCGGGGTGCAGGGCTTCGACCTGATCCAACGACTCGTCTTTGGCGAGCAGATTGAAGAAGGTGCAGGCGTCGCTGCGGGCAACTTGACGGCGAAAGGCACGTCGTTGCTGCGCAAGCATTGCGCGCAGGATGCATCGGAGCTGGCTCCCTGGGCGAAGGGTGTTGTCTCGCAACTTCACCTTGGCATTTGGAGCCAGCGTTTCTTTTCAGGTCATTGGCTTGCGCTCAAGTAAGCCCATTCGTCCCTGACACCTGTCCTGCCAGGACGGTGCGCCGGCCGGCTTCCTTCGGGATGCGCCGAGGTTGGCCGAGAAGCTCGATCAGCCGTGTCTCGCATTGCGAAAACGAGTGCCCGCGTCGCTGCGAGATCATGAAGGTGAGCGGGCGCATGTGCCATGCGCGCCGTTGAAGTTCAACGAGCGTCCCATCCGCGAGGTCTTCCGCAACCATGGGATGCGGCATGTGCCCCCAGCACAAGCCTCCCCTGAGCAGATCGTGCTTCGCACCGAGGTCGTCGACATGCCACTGGCGTTCGCCGGCGACCCCTTGCTGGGTCTTTTCCGCATTGGGCTGGTTGTCGGTGACGACGAGCTGGATGTGCCGCCCGAATTCCTCCCGCGGGATCGGCCCCGCGATGGCCGCGAGCGGATGCGATGGCGCACAGACGGTCACCATGTGCGTCTCGCATAAATGCTGCCGCTCCATGGCGCCCTGGCTCAGATCCGGCACGTCCGCGATCGTCACCGCCAATGCGCACATGCCGTCGAGAACCAGACGCTCGCCGCCCTGCATGGTCGTCATGTGCAGATTGATGGCAGCCGTCGGAAAATCCGCCTGCAGGCTGCGCAGGCATTCAATCAGGTGTACGCGCGGAAAGTACGTATCCACCGCGATCGACACCTGCGGCACCCCGGCTTCGGCAATGGAAAGCGCGCGCGTCTTCATTTCCTCGGTGCGCGAAATCACCGCGCGCGCATCGGGCAGGAGGCTGCGGCCTGCGGCCGTGAGCGTCGCTTTGCGCGTGTCGCGCTCGAACAGCGCCACATCAAAGGCGCTCTCGAGTGCCTTGATCGCGTGACTGATCGCCGACTGCGCGCGCCTGAGTTTGCGCGCCGCACCCGAGAAACTTCCCTGGTCGCACACCGCAACAAATGCGCGCAGTTGATTGATGGTGACGTTGTCGAGCATGTGTATCTAAAAAATAGATCGTATTAAACAGTATTTTGCCAATTGTCTTGATGTGTCAAGGCCCCAAGTTCATCCCGGGCCCAATCCCGACACTGAAAGGAGAATTGTCATGAGCTACGCAATCATCGGTTTCGGCGCCGTCGGCCAAGCCCTCGCCCGCGCCTTCGCCCGGAAAAACATCGAAGTCGCCGTCGCAAGTCGGCGGCCGCCCGAAGCACTGTTGCCACAGGCGCAGGCGATCGGATCCACCGTCGTTCCCAAGACGCTTCAGGAAGCGATCAAGGCGGACGTGATTTTTCTGGCGGTTCTCTTCGAGGGACATCGCGAGGTCGCCAAGGATCTGGCGAGCTGGCAGGGCAAGACGATCGTCGACGCGATGAACGGGTTTGGCGTCTCCTCTGCCGTCGTCGCCCAAGCCTTCCCGGGCGCCCGTCTGGTGAAGGGTTTCAATCATCTCCCCGCCCGCACCCTGGCCGCCGATCCGCACGTCAGGGGCGGCCGGCGGGTCGTGTTCCTGTCGAGCGACGACGAAGGTGCTGCAGCGTCGGTGGCAGCTCTTGCCGAACAACTCGGTTTTGCGCCCGTCAATCTCGGGAAGCTCGAAGAGGGTGGCGCGCTTGTGCAGGCGCGCGGGGACAAGAGCTGGGGGCCTTTGATCTTCCAGGACCTCTTCAGGAACGAGTCGTGAGCGATGTACGGCCATCGCGGGGAGATCGTGATCGCCCTGCAGCCTGGATCACGGATCCAAAAACCTCGCCCCATCCGTACAACTCCAACGAAGGATGCATGACATGGACAGACTGAATGGAAAGACCGCCGTGATCACCGGCGGCGCGACCGGCATCGGCAGTGCCGCGGCAAAGCGCTTCATCGAGGAGGGTGCCTTCGTCTTCATCTTCGGCCGCCGGCAGGAAGCACTCGACACCGCCCTGGCAGACCTTGGACCCCACGCCCGTGCGGTGCGGGGCTCGGTCTCCAATCTGGCCGACCTCGACCGACTCTATGCGGCGGTGAAGGCCGAGCGCGGCACCCTGGATATCGTCTTCGCCAATGCGGGGACGGGAAGCCTGCTTCCGCTTGGCGAGATCACCGCCGAGCACATCGACGAAACCTTCGACACCAACGTGAAGGGTACGATCTTCACGGTCCAGAAGGCGCTGCCGCTGATGAGCGAGGGCGGTTCGATCATCCTGACAGGATCGAGTGCCGGCACCACGGGCGCCCCCGCATTCAGCGCCTACAGCGCGAGCAAGGCGGCAGTGCGCAACCTCGCCAAGGCCTGGGCGGAGGACCTGAAGGGCACCGGCATCCGGGTCAACGTGCTGTCGCCCGGACCGACGGCGACCGAACTGGCGAAGGCCGCGGTGGGCGAGGAGGGCCTGAAGGCGTTCGCCTCGATGAATCCGCTCCAGCGCATGGCTGATCCGGCGGAGATCGGAGCGGCAGCGGCCTTTCTCGCGTCGCCGGACAGCAGTTTCATGACCGCAAGCGAGCTCGCCGTCGACGGCGGCCTGGCGCAAATCTGACGCACCACCGAGGGAGAACTCATATGAGTTACGCAATCATCGGCTTCGGCAGATAGGCCAGGCGCTTGCCAAGGCGTTTTGCTTGACGCGACGTGGCGCTTTCCGCACTTCTCCGTGACTCTCCGCCTTTCGCCGAAGAGGTGAAGGGGAGGGCGCATCACAACGCGACGGGCTGCCCCTGTGCGAGCGACCGCGCCGCGGCTTCGGCCAGTTCCAGCGCGGCGACGCCATCCTCGTAGCCGACCATGGGCGCGGCGCCGTCGAGGATGTCGGCGAAGTGGTCCATCTCGCGGCGATAGGCCTCGGCGTAGCGGTCGAGGAAGAAGTTGCGGAAGCGGTCCGCGGCGGCGCCGGACTCGCTCCAGACCTGCACCGTGCTTTCGACGACGTTGTCCGCGCGCACCATTCCGGCAGACGCATAGGCCTCCACGCGCTGGTCGTAGCCGAAACCGGAGCGGCGGCTGTTGGAAATCACGCACAGCCTTCCCGACGCGGTCGTGAGCACGGTGCGCGCGGTGTCGATGTCGCCCAGCGCGCCGATGTCCGGATCGACCAGGCAGCTGCCCGCGGCGTAGACGGTGGCCGGTTCCTCGCCGAGCAGCCAGCGCGCCATATCGAAATCGTGGATCGCCATGTCCTTGAACAGGCCGCCGGACACGGCGATGTAGGACGCCGGCGGCGGCGAGGGATCGTTGGAGGTGATCTGCAGGCTTTCCAGCGTGCCGATCGCGCCGCTGTCCAGGCGCGCCTTGAGCGCCTGGAAGTTGGGATCGAAGCGGCGGTTGAACGCAAGCAGCAACCTGGCGCCGGACAACGCCGACGCGGCCGCTCGCGCGCGAGCCGGGTCGTGGTCGATCGGCTTCTCGCAGAAGATCGCCTTGCCCGCGGCCGCCGCGCGCACGCTGTAGTCGAGGTGGGTGTCGGTGGAACTGGCGATCACTACGCCGGCGATGCCGGGGTCGTCCAGCGCCTGCTCGAATGTCGTCACCGACGTCGCGTGCTCGTCGGCGAGCGCCCGCGCGGCCGATGCGACCGGATCGACCACCCCGGCCAGGTCGATGCGCGGGCTGGCCGCGGCGTTGGCGGCGTGGATGCGGCCGATGCGGCCGGCCCCGACCAGTACGATCCTGTGCATGTGCGTCCTCATGGCTGGATGGCGGTGCCGGTACGCAGCGAAGCCTGGCAGGCCTCGGCAAGCTCCAGCGCGGCGATGCCGTCGGCGTAGCCGACCAGCGGTTCGGCGCGGCCGTGGACCACGTCGGCGAAGTGGTCGATCTGGGCGCGGTAGGCGTCGCGGTAGCGTTCCGGGAAGCCCGGCAGGATCGCGGCGGCGGTGCTGGCGTCGGGCGTCAGTGTGCACACGGTGTCGCCGTGGACGTTGCCGGCGCGGAGCATGCCCCGCGAGCAGAACGCTTCGATGCGCTGGTCGTAGCCGTAGCCGCTGCGACGGGTGTTGGAGATCACGCACAGGCGCCCGGACGCCGTGCTCAGCAGGGTGCGCGCGGTGTCGACGTCGTCGAGGCGGCCGATTTCCGGATCGACCAGGCAACTGGCGGCGGTGTAGACCCGCACCGGTTCCTCGCCCAGCAGCCAGCGCGCGAGGTCGAGGTCGTGAATGGTGAAGTCCTTGAACAGCCCGCCGCTGGTCGGCACGAACCCCGGCGGCGGCGCGGCCGGGTCGTGGTTGACCAGGTGCAGGGTTTCGAGGCGGCCGGTGTCGCCGGCGTCGAGCCGCTGCTTGAGCGCGCGGAAGGCCGGGTCGAAGCGGCGGTTGAAGCCGAGCAGGAAGCGCGCGCCGTCGAAACGCGCGCGCGCCTGCAGCACCTTCTGCAGGTCGAGGTCGATGGGTTTCTCGCAGAACACCGCCTTGCCGGCCTCGACCGCGGCCAGGGCATGGACCAGGTGCTGGTCGGTGGAGCTGCAGACCAGCACCGCGCCGACGCCGGGATCGGCCAGCGCGCGATCCAGCGTGGCGGCGGTGGCGCCGAAGCGATCGCACAGCGGCATCGCCGCGCCCGGGCGCGGGTCGACCACGTACTTCAGCCTCAGGCCCGGGTGCAGGGCGGCATTGGGACCGTGAATCTGGCCCATGCGCCCGGCGCCGATCAGCGCAACGTCGATTCGTTCCACAATGGGCTCCGGCGATCCGGTCGGCGAAATCCGGGATGGAAATTCTGTTCGTTCCGATATTGTAATAGAATTTCCAGAACGGCAACCGGTATTCCACACCGTCATCGGGCCGCCTCTCGGCGATGGCGGACAACCCAGGGAGTGGCTTCATGGCCGAGTCCAAGACCCCGCCCGCCACGGCGGAGGAACTGCGCGCCGAGATCCTGCTGCGCTATGAATCGCTGAGCAAGCGCCTGCAGCAGATCGCGCGCTACGTGCTGGACGAACCCAACGCGGTCGCGCTGGAAACCCTCGCGGTGCTGGCCGAACGCACCGGCGTGCAGCCCTCGGCCATCGTCAGGTTCGCCAAGTCGTTCGGCTTCGACGGCGCTACCCAGATGCAGCGGCTGTTCCGCGACGGCCTGCTGTCGGGCAACGCGTCGCTGGGTTACAGCGAGCGCGTGCGCGAGTTCACCCGCGCGGTGGACGGCAAGGCGGTGGGCGATCCGGGCCAGGTGCTGGCCGAGTTCGTCGAAGGCAACGTGCTGGCGCTGCAGAACCTCGGCGGCCACGTCGGTCGCGAGGCGCTGGCCGGGGCGGTCGCGCTGATCGCGCACGCGGACACCGTGTACGTCGCCGGCGTGCGGCGTTCGTTCCCGGTGGCCGCGTACCTGGCCTATTCGCTGCACCAAGTCGATAAGAAGACGGTGTTCATCGACAGCGTCGGCGGCATGGCGCGTCAGCAGGTGCACGCGATCCGCGCCGAAGACCTGCTGATCGCGGTCAGCTACCACCCGTACGCCGAGGAAACCCTGCAGACCGTCGCCGCCGCCGTGGACAGCGGCTGCAAGGTGCTGGCGATCAGCGACAGCCTGGTCAGCCCCGTGGCGAAGCCGGCGACGCTCGTGCTGCAGGTGCGCGAGGCGGAGATCCGCAAGTTCCGCTCGCTGTCGGCCTCGATGTGCCTGGCGCAGGCGCTGGTCATCTCGTACGCCTTCGCCGCCAGCGAGAAGGCGCCGCCGCGCGCGGCGCGCAAGCCGGCCAAGAAGCGCCCGCGAAAATGAAATGCATATTGCTTCGAATGTAAGAATAGAATATATTTTACATTCATCGCCGGCGACGGACGCCCGCGATCCGGAAGAGGGCGGCCTGCATGGCAGCGTCGGAGCATCAACTTGAGCTGGTGACCATCGGCCGTTCCTGCATCGACCTGTATGGCGAGCAGGTCGGCGGACGGCTCGAGGACATGGCCTCGTTCGCCAAGTACATCGGCGGCAGCCCGACCAACACCGCGGTCGGCGCGGCCAGGCTCGGGCTGCGGTCCGGGCTGCTGTCGCGCGTGGGCGCGGACCACTTCGGCCGCTTCATCCGCGAGCAGCTCGCGCGCGAGGGCGTGTCCACGGCGGGCGTGGCGACCGATCCGGAGCGGCTGACGGCGCTGGTATTCCTCGGCATCCGCGACCCGGACACGTTCCCGCTGATCTTCTACCGCGAGAACTGCGCCGACATGGCGCTGGACGTGTCGGACGTCGACCCCGACTACATCCGCTCGGCCGGCGCGGTGCTGATCAACGGCACCCATCTTTCACGCCCCAACGTGTTCGACGCCTGCGTGCATGCCTGCACGATCGCGAGTCAGGCCGGTGCGAAAGTGGTCTTCGACATCGACTACCGCCCGGTGCTGTGGGGCCTGACTGGCAGGGACATGGGCGAGAACCGCTTCGTCGCCGACGACGCGGTCACCGCGCGCCTGCAGCAGGTGCTGCCGCTGTGCGACCTGGTCGTCGGCACCGAAGAGGAGGTGCACATCCTCGGCGGCGGTACCGACACGCTCGCCGCGCTGCGCGCGATCCGCGAACGCACGTCGGCGCTGCTGGTGCTCAAGCGCGGGCCACACGGTTGCGTTGCGTTCCCCGATGCGATTCCCGCGCGCCTTGACGACGGCGTGGTCGGCGAGGGCTTGCAGGTGGAGGTCTTCAACGTGCTCGGTGCCGGTGACGCGTTCATGGCCGGCTTCCTGCGCGGCTGGCTGCGCGACGAACCGCTCGCCGCGTGCTGTCGCTACGCCAACGCCTGCGGCGCGATCGTGGTCTCGCGCCACGGCTGCTCGCCGGCGATGCCGACCTGGGAAGAGCTGCAGGTGTTCCTGGCATCGGATCAGCGCCCGTTCCGGCTGCGCGACGACGTCGCGCTGGAACAGCTGCACTGGGCCACCACGCGCGCCGGCGACTGGGACGAGCTGATGGTGCTGGCGATGGACCATCGCAGCCAGTTCGAAGCGCTGTGCGCGCAGGCCGGCGCGGATCCGGCACGGATCGCGACGTTCAAGGCGCTGGCGCTCCGGGCGGTGGACCGGGTCGCGCGCGGGCAGCCGGGTTTCGGCCTGCTGCTCGACGGCCGCTATGGCATGCGCGCACTTGAAGCGGCGGCCGATTATCCCTACTGGATCGGCCGGCCGATCGAGATGCCGGGCTCGCGCCCGCTGGATTTTGAAAGCAGCCCGGATGTCGCCACCGAACTTGCGACCTGGCCGCGCAACCACGTGGTGAAGTGCCTGGCGTTCTATCACCCCGACGATCCGGACGACCTGCGCGAACGCCAGGAGCGCCAGCTGCTGCGGCTGCAGGACGCTGCGCGCAAGACCGGCCACGAGCTGCTGCTGGAAATCATCGCCGCCCGCGCCGGCGCGGTGGACGACCACACCGTCGCGCGCGCGATCCAGCGCTTCTACGACCTGGGCATGCGACCGGACTGGTGGAAGCTCGAACCCAGCGACAGCGCCGATGCGTGGCGCAACATCGAACGCACCATCGTCGCCAACGATGCGCACTGCCGCGGCGTGGTGCTGCTCGGCCTGTCGGCGCCGGAGGAGGAGCTGGTCGCCTCGTTCCAGGTGGCGGCGGCGCGGCCGCTGGTGAAGGGTTTCGCGGTGGGGCGCACCATCTTCGCCGACGCCGCCGCGCGCTGGTTCGGCGGCGAAATCGACGACGAGGCGGCGGTGGACGACCTCGCTGCCCGGTTCGGTGTGCTGGTGGAGGCATGGCGCCGGGCCAGGAGTGCGAACATCGAACGCCACGCCGCCGCGGACTGCGCCCGATGAGCGACACGAACACGCCACCCACGATCGTGCTAACCGCCGCACAGGCCACCGTGCGCTGGCTGGCTGCGCAGCAGGTGGTAGTGGACGGCGCACGGGTGCCGTACTTCGCCGGCGCGTGGGCGATTTTCGGCCACGGCAACGTCGCCGGCCTGGGCGAGGCGCTGCACGCCGCCGGCGACGCGCTGCCGACCTGGCGCGCGCATAACGAACAGGCGATGGCGCACGCCGCGATCGCCTATGCCAAGCAGATGCGGCGCAGGCGCGCGATGGTGTGCACCAGCTCGATCGGTCCCGGCGCGACCAACATGGTCACCGCCGCGGCGCTGGCGCACGTCAATCGGCTGCCCGTGCTGCTGCTGCCAGGCGACGTGTACGCCGGGCGCCGGCCGGATCCGGTGTTGCAGCAGCTCGAATCCGGCATCGATGGCACGGCGTCGGTGAACGACTGCTTCCGCCCGGTGTCGCGCTATTTCGACCGCATCACCCGCCCCGAACAGATCATGGATGCGCTGCCGCGCGCGATGGCGGTGCTGCGCGATCCGGCGCTGTGTGGGCCGGCGACGCTGGCGTTCTGCCAGGACGTGCAGGCCGAGGCCTTCGACTATCCGGAATCGTTCTTCGAACCGGCGCTGTGGCCGCAACGCCGCCAACCCGCGGACGCCGACGAATTGCAGTCGTTGCTCGATGCGGTCCGCGGATCGCGCCGCCCGCTGCTGGTCTGCGGTGGGGGCGTGGCCTATAGCGGGGCAGAGGCTGCGCTGTCCGCGCTGGCCAACGCCACCGGTCTGGCAGTGGCGGAAACGCAGGCGGGCAAGGGTACGTTGCCCTGGGACCATCCGCGCAACCTTGGCGCGATCGGCGTGACCGGCTCGACGGCGGCCAACGCGGTCGCGCATGCAGCCGACCTCGTCGTGGGCATCGGCACGCGGCTGCAGGATTTCACCACCGGCTCGCGCAGCCTGTTTCCGCAGGCGCGGTTGTTCCAGGTCAACGTGCAGCCGCAGGACGCGCACAAGCACGGCGCGGCCGCGGTGGTCGGCGACGCGCGGCTGGTGTTGGAAGCGCTGCGCGCAGGACTCGGCGACTGGCGCGTCGACGACGAAGTCATGCAGCGCGACGCCGCGGCGATCGCGACCTGGAACGGGGAGGTCGACGCCGCAACCGCGGCGGGCGCTGACGACGCCCTGCCCAGCGACGCGCAGGTGCTCGGCGCGGTGCAGGCCGCCGTGGCCGACGATGCGATCGTGGTCTGCGCCGCCGGCGGGCTGCCGGGCGAACTGCACAAGCTGTGGCGCACCGCGTCGCCGCGCGGCTACCACGTCGAGTACGGCTATTCGTGCATGGGCTACGAGATCGCTGGCGGCCTGGGCGTGAAGATGGCCGAGCCGCAGCGCGAAGTGGTGGTGCTGGTCGGCGACGGCAGCTACCTGATGATGAACTCCGAGCTGGCGACCTCGGTGATGCTCGGGCTCAAGCTGGTCGTGGTGGTGCTCGACAACCGCGGCTTCGGCTGCATCGACCGCCTGCAGCGCGCCACCGGCGGCGCGGGCTTCAACAACCTGCTCGACGACGCGCGCCACGCGCGGCCCGCGCAGGTGGATTTCGCCGCGCACGCGCGCAGCCTCGGCGCGCTGGCCGAGCACGTGACGGGCGTGGCGCAGCTGGGCGAGGCGCTGGCGCGCGCGCGCGCCGCCAATCGCAGCAGCGTGGTGGTGATCGACACCGATCCGCGCCGGACCACCGAGGCCGGCGGCTGGTGGTGGGACGTGGCCGTGCCGGAAGTCTCCAACCGCACCGAAGTCAACATCGCGCGCCAGGCCTACGAGGCCGGCGTGCCCCTCAAACGGAATCTGCCATGAGCATCCGCTTCGGCGTCAGCCCGATCGCGTGGTCCAACGATGACATGCCCGAACTGGGCGGCGACACGCCGCTGGACGACATCCTGAGCGAGATCGCGGAGCTAGGCTTCGAAGGCGTCGAGCTGGGCGGGCGCTTCCCGCGCGAACCCGCGGCACTCGTGGCGCTGCTCAGTGGGCACGGCCTGGACCTCATCGGCGGCTGGTACAGCGGCGCGCTGCTGGAACGCGACGCCGACGCAGAAATCCGCGCGCTGCAGCCGCACCTGTCGCTGCTCAAGGCGCTGGGCGCGACTGCGTTCGTGTTTGCCGAAACCAGCAACGCGGTGCATGACGCACGCGGCACGCCGCTGGACGCAACGCCGCGGCTGCAGGACGACCAATGGACTTGGTTCGGCGAACGCATGACCAGCGTCGCCGACCATGTCCAGGCGCAGGGCGTGCGCTTCGCTTATCACCATCACCTCGGCACGGTGGTCGAGCGCGCCGCCGATCTCGATGCCCTGCTGCGTCACACCGGCGCGTCGGTGGGGCTGACGCTGGACACCGGGCACGCGGCGCTGGGCGGCATCGATCCGCTGGAAGTGATCCGCGCGCACCCGCGCCGTATCGCGCACGTGCACTGCAAGGACGTGCGCCGGGAGGTGTTCGCCGGCGTCCGCGAGCGCGGCGCGAGCTTCCTCGACGGCGTGCTCGCCGGCATGTTCACCGTGCCCGGCGACGGCGGCCTCGACTACGCCGCGGTGATGCGCGAGCTGGCGCGGATCGATTATTCGGGCTGGATCGTGATCGAGGCCGAGCAGGACCCGGCGCAGGCCAATCCACGCCGGTACGCCGAGCTTGGGCTCAAGACCCTGAAGCAGGAGGCCGCGCAGGCGGGACTGCAATGAACTCGTCGCTGCTGGTTCGACCGCACGCGCCCGACGCATCGGGCACCGTGCTGGAAGTGACGCCACGGAGCGCCGGCTGGGAGCACGTGGGGTTCCGCGTCGCCCACCTGCTCGACGGCCAGGTGCACGCCAGCGAGGAGGCAACGCGCGAGACCTGCCTGGTGCTGGTCTCCGGCCGCGCCGACATCAGCGCCGGCGGCGAGTCGTTCGAAGGTGTCGGCGGGCGCGCCACGCCGTTCGAGGACCAGGCGCCCGGCGCGGTCTACGTGCCGGCGGGCGTGCCCTATGCGGTGATCGCGCGCGGCGACGTGGAACTGGCCGTGTGCACCGCGCCAGGCCGCGGCGGCGTCCAGGCGCGCCTGATCGACGCGGCGCGGATGGGCCGCGAAGTACGCGGCAGCGGCACCAACACCCGCCACGTGCGCAACATCCTGCCGCAGACCGAACCGGCCGACAGCCTGCTGGTGGTCGAGGTGATCACCCCGGGCGGGCACTGGTCCAGCTATCCGCCGCACAAGCACGACACCGCCACAGCAGGCGAGGAAACGGCGCTGGAGGAAACCTATTACCACCGCCTGCAGCCGCGCCAGGGCTTCGCCATCCAGCGCGTGTACACCGACGACCGCTCGCTCGACGAAACCATCTCGGTCGAGGACGGCGACGTGGTGATGGTGCCGCGCGGCTACCACCCGGTCGGCGCCCCGCACGGCTACGACCTGTATTACCTCAACGTGATGGCCGGACCTCAGCGGCGCTGGGTGTTCCGCAACGATCCCGAGCACGAATGGATCGTCAACCAGGCACCGGCCGCGGAACCGGACGAAGGGTAAAGCGACATGCGCGACATCGAACATTTCATCGGCGGCCGCAGCGTCGCCGGCACCTCCGGCCGGCATGGCGAGGTCTTCGACCCCAACGCCGGCCGCGTGCAGGCGCGCGTCGCCCTGGCCGACGCGGCCGAGCTCGACCGCGCAGTGGCCAGCGCGGTCGAAGGCCAGCGCACATGGGCGCAGGTCAACCCGCAGCGGCGCGCACGGGTACTGTTCGAATTCAAGCGCCTGCTCGAGCGCGACATGGACGCGCTGGCCCGGCTGCTGTCCAGCGAGCACGGCAAGGTGCTGTCCGACGCCCGCGGCGACCTGCAGCGCGGGCTGGAAGTGATCGAGTTCTCCTGCGGCATCCCGCACCTGCTCAAGGGCGAGTACACGCAGGGCGCAGGCCCCGGCATCGACGTGTACTCGGCGCACCAGCCGCTGGGCGTGGTGGCGGGCATCACGCCGTTCAACTTCCCGGCGATGATCCCGATGTGGATGTTCGGCCCGGCGATCGCCAGCGGCAACGCCTTCATCCTCAAGCCCTCCGAGCGCGATCCCTCGGTGCCGGTGCGGCTGGCCGAGCTGATGCTCGAGGCCGGCCTGCCCGAGGGCGTACTCAACGTGGTGCACGGCGACAAGGACGTGGTCGAGGCGATCCTCGCCCATCCGCTGATCAAGGCGGTGAGCTTCGTCGGCTCATCCGACATCGCCCAGCAGGTCTACGCGCGCGGCGCCGCGCACGGCAAGCGCATGCAGTGCATGGGCGGGGCCAAGAACCACGGCATCGTGCTGCCCGACGCCGACCTCGACCAGGTCGTGGCCGACCTGATGGGCGCGGCCTACGGGTCGGCCGGCGAGCGCTGCATGGCGCTGCCGGTGGTGGTGCCGGTGGGCGAGGAGACCGCGGAGCTGCTGCGCGCACGACTGGTGGCGGCGATCGCCGAACTGCGCGTGGGCACGTCCTTCGACGCCGACGCGCACTACGGGCCGGTGGTCAACGCTGCGCACAAGGCGCGGATCGAGGACTACATCCAGCTGGGCGTGGCCGAGGGCGCCGAGCTGGTGGTCGACGGTCGCGGCTTCACGCTGCCGGGGCACGAGGACGGCTTCTTCCTCAAGCCCTGCCTGTTCGACCGCGTCACCGCGGACATGCGCACCTATCACGAGGAGATCTTCGGGCCGGTGCTGCAGATCGTGCGCGCCGACAGCTTCGAGCAGGCGCTGGAGCTGCCCAGCCGCCACCAGTACGGCAACGGCGTCACCATCTTCACCCGCAACGGCGACGCCGCGCGCGAGTTCGCCGATCGCGTCGAGGTCGGAATGGTCGGGATCAACGTGCCGATTCCGGTGCCGGTGGCCTACCACGGCTTCGGCGGCTGGAAGCGCTCGGGCTTCGGCGACCTCAACCAGTACGGGATGGACGGCGTGCGCTTCTACACGCGCACCAAGATCGTGACCCAGCGCTGGCCGCGCGGCGGCGCGACGGAGCGGGACTTCAACATGCCGATGATGAAATGAGTGCTGGCGCCGGGGGCGGACGGACATGAGCAACGCGATTGCAAGGTTCTTCGCCACCGGCGCGGACCGCGAGCCGATCGGTGACCGTGGCGAGATCGACCGCCTGTACCGGCGCCATCGCCTGCGGGTGATGCTGGCCATCACCCTGGGCTACGGACTGATCTACACCTGCCGGCTGACGCTGGGCGTGGTCAAGAAGCCGCTGATCGACGCGGGCGTGTTCTCGCCCAGCGAGCTGGGCATGATCGGCTCGGCGCTGTTCTACACCTATGCGATCGGCAAGCTGACCAACGGCTTCCTCGCCGACCACGCCAACATGAAGCGCTTCCTTGCGTTCGCCTTCATGATGACCGCGCTGTGCAACCTGGCGATGGGCTTCGCCACGACGCTGTGGCTGGCGGTGACGCTGTGGGCGCTCAACGGCTGGTTCCAGAGCTTCGGCGCGCCCGGTGGCGTGGTCGCGATGACCGGCTGGTTCTCCAACCGCGAGCGCGGCCGTATCTACGGCGTGTGGAGCACCGCGCATTCGATCGGCGAAGGCCTCACGTTCCTGGGCGTCGGCCTCGTGGTCAGCGTGCTGGGCTGGCGCTGGGGCTTCTGGGCCCCGGGACTGGTCGGCATCGCCACCGCGCTGGGCTGCTACCTGCTGATCCAGGACCGGCCGCGCACGCTCGGCCTGCCCCAGGTCAGCGACTGGAAGAACGACCGCTACGATGGCGCGCCGAAGGCCGGCATGAAGTCGGTGCTCGCCCTGCAGCTGTCGATCCTGAAGATTCCGGCGATCTGGATCCTGTGCCTGGCCAGCGCCACGACCTACGTGACGCGCTACGCGATCAACTCCTGGGGCATCCTCTACCTGCAGGAAGCGCGCGGATTCTCGCTGCCGGCCGCCGGCACGCTGCTGATGACCAGCACCCTGGCCGGCATCGCCGGCGCGATCGGGTTCGGCTTCGTGTCCGACAAGTTCTTCAACGCGCGGCGCCCGCCGGCGAACCTGCTGTTCGGCTTGGTCGAGCTGGCCGGGCTGTGCCTGTTCTTCTTCGGCCCCGAAACGATGCCCATGCTGCTGCTGTCGATGGCGCTGTTCGGCATGGGCCTGACCGGGCTGGTCACGTCGCTGGGCGGGCTGTTCGCGGTCGACATCGCGCCCAAGCGGGTGGCCGGCGCGGCGATGGGCGTGATCGGGATCTTCAGCTACATCGGCGCGGCGATCCAGGAACAGGTGTCCGGCGCGCTCATCCAGGGCGGCATGCGCATGGTCGACGGCGTGCGCGTGTACGAGTTCGGCCCGGCGATCTGGTTCTGGATCGGCTCGTCGCTGCTGTCGCTGCTGCTGGCCACCAGTCTGTGGCGCACGCGACTGCGCGACTAGATTCGATCGAAAGGAGCTGCACGTGCTGAATGCTTCCCCCGACCTGATGGTGATGATGCAGGCCGCGCGCGCGGCCGGCGACGGATTGAAGGCGCATTTCGCGCGCCTGACGGAGCTTGAGGTGCGCAGCAAGAGCGGCCCCGCGGACCTGGTGTCGATCGCCGACGAGGAGGCCGAGCGCACCATCCGCACGCTGCTGTCCGCTGCGCGGCCGGGCTACGGTTTCCTCGGCGAGGAGGGCGGCGCGTTCGAAGGCAGCGACGGCGGCCACACCTGGATCGTCGACCCGCTCGACGGCACCACCAACTTCCTGTTCGGCTGCCCGCTATGGGGCGTCAACGTCGCGCTGGCGCGCGACGGGCGGATCGTGGCCGGCGTCACCTGCCTGCCGATGCTCGACGAGTTCTACGTCGCCGAACTCGGCGGCGGCGCGTGGTGCAACGGACAGCGCATCCACGTCTCGTCGCGCGGAAGGCTGGTCGAGGCGGTGCTCGCCTGCGGCATCCCGTTCGCCGGCAAGCCCGACCATCCGCTGTTCGCGCGCGAGATGGCCCTGCTCACCGAAGCGACGGCCGGCATCCGCCGCACGGGCGCGTGTTCGGTCGACATGGCCTGGGTGGCGTCCGGGCGCTGGGACGCCTACTGGGAACGCGCGCTGATGGCGTGGGACATGGCGCCGGGCGTGATCCTGGTGCAGGAAGCCGGCGGCGTCGCCACGGCCGTCGACGGCGGCCCGCTCGAACTGCACGGTGGCAACGTGTGCGTGTCGAACGGCGCGATCCAGCAACCGCTGATGGACGTGCTCAACCGCGTCGTCGCCGAAGGAGGACATTGATCATGCGTCGTCGCAGATTTCTCAAGACCGGAGGGCTGGCCGCGCTGCTGGCCGCCATGCCGCGCGCCTTCGCCCGCGCCGTGGGCTACCCACGCGCGCTGCAGGGGCCGATGATCGGCGCCCCAGGCCCCGACCATTTCACGGTCTGGACGCGCGCCAGCGGCCTGTTCGACGTGACCCTGGAATATTCCACCGACCGTGACTTCGCCACCGTGATCGAAGGGCCCACCGCAGCGGCGACCGCGGACGACGAAGGCTGCGTGGTGCTGCGCGCCGACGGCCTGCAGCCGGACACCGACTACTGGTACCGGCTGCGCTACGCCGGCGAGCACGACCGCTACCAGCCGCTGCCGCACCACACCCGCACCGCGCCCGCGGGGCCGGCGAAGTTCCGGGTCGCGTTCGGCTCTTGCTGCCGGATCCAGTTCGACCCCGAGCAAAGGATCTGGAACGCGGTGCGCGCACTGCAGCCGGACATGTTCCTGTGGCTGGGCGACAACATCTACGCCGACAGCGACCAGGCCGACGCGTTGGTCGACCTGTACGCGCGCGGGCGCACGGTCGAGCGGCTCGAACCGCTGCTGCGCTCGGTGCCGCAGCTGGCGACCTGGGACGACCACGACTTCGGCTACAACGATTCGGACGGTCGCAGCGCGTCCAAGGCGCAGTCGCTGCGCGTGTTCCGCAGCTTCTGGGCCAACCCGTCGTACGGCGAACGCGACAATCCCGGCGTCTATTTCCTCCAGCACTACGGCGGGGTCGATTTCTTCGTCCTCGATGGTCGCTACCACCGCGACCCGATCGCAAAGCCCGACGATGCGAACAAGACCATGCTCGGCGCCGCGCAGAAGGCGTGGCTCAAGCGCGAGCTCAAGGCCAGCACCGCGCCGTTCAAGGTGTTGGCGATCGGCGGTGGCTGGTCGTGCGCGGAGAACGAGGAGGGCGGCGATTCCTGGGGCGTGTACTTGACCGAGCGCACCGAACTGTTCGACTTCATCCGCGACGAGGGCATCGGCGGGGTGGTCTGCATCTCGGGCGATTCGCACATGGGCGAGCTCAACTGCATCCCACGCTCGCAGCAGGGCGGCTACGACATCTACGACTTCTGCTCATCGCCGCTGGCGCAGATGCCCGCGGCCAAGAACACCCGCCAGGCGCCGGAGGTCCGCGTGCGCGACACCTGGACGCGTTCGGTGAACGTGGGGCTGATGCGCTTCGACATGACCGGCGACACGCCGCAGCTCACCTATACGCTGCACGACGTGATGGGCGAGCCGGTGTGGGAGCCGCTGGTGCTTACCCCCGACGACCTGCGCAACGGCGCGCGCACCTGGGACAGCAAGTCCGACCCGGCGGAGCTGGAGCGGCTGGAACGCTTCCGCAAGGGCGGTGGCTATTACGGGTTCGATCCGCCACAAGGCTGGCCTAGCCACCCACACTACGACGGATCGTCAGACTGACCACGCCCGGCGTGCGCCGCCTGCGGGTCTCGATCTCCTCGATCGCGCCGTCGGCGCGGGTGCCGTCGTACTGTTCGCGGCGTTCGCTGAAGCCGCGCCCGAACAGGTCGGTCGCTTCCGCGCGCAGCCGCCAGTGTTCGCCGATGCGGCGTTCGGCGAACAGGGTCCAGCCCACGTCCTCGGATTCGTGGGTGACGCGGTCATGGCGGTACTTGGTCTTGCGTTCGGCGATGTGCTCCACCTGCAGGCCCCAGGTCGCGCGCAGCGCCGGCAGTTCCTGGGAAAACCCGATCTCGCCCTCGACCGGCTTCTCATCGGAGATGCCGCGCCCACGGCCGGTCACCGGATCGGTCACGCGGCTGTCGCGCCACAGCAGGGTGGCGCGGATGCGGCCGCCGGCTATGCGCCAGGCATCGAGCGGCGCGGACACGTCCAGTGACAGCGTGTCGCGACGGCCGCGGCCGATGTTGCCCGGCGCATCGAACACGTCGTCGCCGGCGACCACGAGCACCCGGTCCATCACGTCCTCGATGCGGTCGTGGGTCCAGACCAGGCTCACCGCCGCGTCCTCGCCCAAGCGGTGCTCCCAGGACAGGACCGCGCGCCAGGTCTTGTCCGGCTCCAGGCCGGCGTTGCCGGCGCTGACGCCGCCGCCGTCGAGCGACGCCGAGGCGACGAAGTCGTTGAAGTCGAGCTGTCCGACCTCGCGCGCGAGAGACAAGCGCCACTCGTCCGCATCGCCCGCGTTCCAGCGCAGTGCCAGCCGCGGCTTGGCATAGGTGAAGCTGCGCTGCAGCGGGCTGTCGCCCGACTGCGAAATGCCGGAGCGCTCCAGGCGCAGGCCCGGTTCGATCGTCCAGTCCTGCGCGGGGCTCCAGGTGGCGCCGAGCGTGGCCTCGCTGCGCCGCTCGCGAATACGCACGTCGGAACCGGGGACGGGAACGTCGACGCCGTTCTCGCGCAGCTGGCTGTCGCCGTCGAGGAAATTGTAGGCGCCTTCCAGCGCCGCGTTGAACGACAGCGTGTCCGAGCGCGCGTGGGTCAGTCCGACCCGGGCGATCGTCTCGCCGCTGCCGGTCTCCCCGACGAAGTGCTCGTCGTCGTCGCCCTCGCGGGAGCGCTCCAGCTCATCGAGCCGGCCGCGCTGCACGCTGGCCATGGCCTCGAACGTGGTGCGCCCGCGGAACTGGCGCACGAAGCGCGCGCCGATCTCGGCCTCGCGATAGCGTTCGCGCTCGTGGATGCGTTCGGCATCGTCGACGGTCGATGCGCCGATGCGCGTGGTGGTGCGCACATCGTCGCCGCGCAAGGCGCCGGTCAGCGACAGGCGTCCGGACGCGAGCGGCTGGCGCCAGCCGACGGTCGCTTCCTGCTCGCGTTCGATGGCGCGCGTATCCAGCGAACGGCGCCACATGTCCGCGCCTTCCCGCGTGCGGATGCTGCCGCGACCGGTGTCGTCGTCGACCTCGCTGTCCGACTTCAGCGACAAGTCCAGCGCGGTGTCGCCGCGGCGGCGTCCATACTCGAATTTCGCCCGCGGTTCGGTCGCGCCGTCAGTGGCGGCGGAAAGCCCGACCTCGGCCGCCCACGCGGTGCTCGCGTCGCTGCGCCGGACCACGTTGGCCAGTACCGCGTAGCCGCCCATGTCGATGCCGGGTGCGCCGGCGTGGATCAGCTCGATGCGCTCCACCGCGCGCGCCGGGATGCGCTTGAGCAGGGCGCCGGTGTCCTCGCGCTTGCTGGTCGGGCGCGCGCCGTCGAATAGCACGTTGCCGGTGGCGCCGGCATAGCCGCGCACGTCGGCGTCGGATTCGACGATGGTGAACCCGGGCACCCGCAGCACCATGTCGTAGGCGTTGGCCGGCGCGATGTCTTCGAAATAATCGGCGGCGTAGACCGTGCGCGAGCGCACTTCGCCAACCGTCTGCGCCGTGGCCGGGAGCGCGCAGGCAACGGCGGCCAGCAGGCAGGCGTGCAGGAGGGCGTGGTGGCGATTGCGCCGCATGATGGATCGGTTTCCCCGGAAGTCGCTGCAAGGCTAGACTCGATCCGCTGACAGCCCGGCCACGGCCGGTGTCAGGTTGCTGTCAGGAGGGGTCTCGCATGCTGCCCGCCATGAATATCCAGACCGGCTTTGTGCGCATTCGACCGACCCTGCTGCTGTTGACCGTCGGCATTGTGGCGGCGCTTCCCGTTTCCGTCGTGCTGGCGGGCAAGAGCGACCACGTCGAGGCGCGCGAACTGCTCCGGCGCGGCGAGATCGTGCCGCTGGCGCAGGTGCTCGAAGTCGTCGCCCACCGCGTACCCGGCGACGTCATCGAGGTGGAGCTCGAGCGCGACGACGGCGTCTGGGAATACAAGGTCAAGGTGCTCACCGCCACCGGCCGCGTCCGCAAGCTCACGCTCGATGCGCGCAACGGCGCGGTGCTCAAGATCAAGGACGATTGATGCGGTGCCTGGTCGTCGAGGACGAGCCCGACATCGGCGCCGACCTGGCGCGCGCGCTGGAGGCGGCCGGATTCCTGGTGGACGTCGCCGCCGACGGCGACGCGGCCTGGTACCAGGGCGAGGTGGAGGACTACGACGCGGTCATCCTCGACCTCGGCCTGCCGAAGCTGGACGGCCTGACCGTCCTGCGCCGCTGGCGTGCCGCAGGACGCATGTTCCCGGTGATCGTGGTGTCCGCGCGCGGCGACTGGACCGAGAAGGTCGAGGGCATCGAGGCAGGCGCGGACGACTATCTTGCAAAGCCGTTCCAGATGGGCGAACTGGTCGCGCGCGTGCGCGGCCTGGTGCGGCGCGGCGCGGGCAAGCTGTCGCCGGTGATCGAGATCGGACGATTGCGCCTGGACACGGTGCGCATGAGCGCGTCCTTCGACGGCGCGCCGGCGCGGATCTCGCCGCTCGAATTCCGCCTGCTCGACTACCTCGCCCACCAGCCGGGCCGCGCGGTGCCGGCGGGTGAACTCGCCGAGCATCTGTACGGCGCCAGCGAAAGCGGCGATGCCAACGCGATCGAGGCGATCGTGGCGCGCCTGCGGCGCAAGTTCGGCAGCGCGGTCATCGCGACCCGGCGCGGTTTCGGTTACCTGCTGGAACAGACCGGGTGATCGCGCGGTCGTTGCGCTGGCGCCTGCTGCTGGTCGCGGCCGCGGCGATCCTGGTGGCGCTGGCGATCGCGTGGGCGTTCATGACGCTGCTGTTCGGCCGGCACCTGGAGCGCCAGCTCGAAGCAGAGATGACGCGCGGCGCATTGGTAGTGGTGGCAGGCCTCGAGCTGTCACCGACGGGCAGTCCGGCGCTCACCGCGCAGCCGGCGGATCCGCGCCTGGACACGCCAGCCGGCGGCTACTACTGGCAAGTGAGCGCGGACGAGGGCGCGCTGCGCTCGCGCTCGCTGTGGGATGCAGCGTTGCCGGTGCCCGCCGACGTTCCCACCGATGCGTGGCGGATGCGCCGCGCGCCGGGTCCCTTTGGGCAGCCGGTGGCGGTGCTCGAACGTCGCCTGGTCATCGACTCGGACCACGCCCCGGTGGTGGTGCAGGTGGCCCAGGACACCGCGCCGCTGGCCGCCGCGCGCGCCGGCTTCGCGCGCGAGCTGGCGGTGTTCCTGGCGGCGCTGTGGGCGGTGCTGTCGGCTGCGGCGTGGCTGCAGGTCACCCTGGGACTGTCGCCGCTGGCGCGGATCCGCGGCGACCTGGCGAAGCTGGAGAGCGATGCCGAGGCGCGCCTGCCGCCGGCGCGGCTGCGCGAGATCCAGCCGCTGGTGCAGGCGATCAATTCGCTGGCCGACGCGCGCGCCGGCGAACTCGAGCTCGCGCGCCATCGCGCCGCGGACTTGGCGCATGGGCTGAAGACGCCGCTGGCTGCGCTGGCCGCGCAGAGCAGGCGGGCGCGCGAAGCCGGCGCGGACGCCGCCGCCGAAGGCATGGATCGCGCCATCGCCGCGATCGGCCGCGTCGTGGACGCCGAACTGGCACGGATGCGCCTGGCGCGGATCGGGCGCGTGCCCGGCGCCACCGCACGCGTGCGCGAGGTGGTCGAGCGCCTGGTGAACGTGCTCGAACACACCGAGAAGGGCGGCCGGCTCGCCTTCGCCATCGACATTCCCGCCGGGCTGCAGCTGGCGATGCAGGGCGAACACCTGTCCGAAGTGGTCGGCGCGGTGCTCGAAAACGCGGTCAACTACGCGCGGCGCCAAGTGCGGGTCGCCGGCGCCGCGGGGCCGGAATGGACCAGCCTGTCGGTCGAGGACGACGGCGCGGGCATCGCCCCGGACCTGCTGGAACAAGCGCTGGTCCGTGGCCAGCGCCTGGACGAGGCCGGCGGCAGCGGCCTGGGCCTGTCGATCGCGCGCGAAATGGTCGAGGCCAGCCACGGCCGCATCGCCCTGGACGCATCGCCGCTCGGCGGCCTGCGGGTGCGCTTCACCTGGGGCGCAGGCGCACAGCACCGCTGAACGGAATTGCGCGACCGCACGCGCCTTCACGGCGCCTTCAACCCGGAAACGGCAGCCTTCACAAAGCTGAAGACACCGTTTTTTTCCCTCTTTTTTGGAGCAGGTATGCGCGGATCATCGGAACCAGGCGGTCTCGTCCTCATCGTCGAGGACAACCGCAACATCTCGGAAATGGTGGGTGAGTACCTGGAAGGCCGCGGCTTCGAGGTCGACTACGCCTCCGACGGCCTCGACGGGTATCGCCTCGCGGCCGAGAACACCTACGACGTCGTCGTCCTCGACCTGATGCTGCCGCGACTCGACGGCATCGAAGTGTGCAAGCGGCTGCGCGAGGAAGCGCGCAAGTCGACGCCGGTGCTGATGCTGACCGCGCGCGACACGCTCGACGAAAAGCTCACCGGCCTTGGGGCCGGCGCGGACGATTACCTCACCAAGCCGTTCGCGATCCAGGAACTGGAAGCCCGGCTGCGGGCGCTGATCCGGCGCGAACGCCGCCAGGTGGGTTCGGAAGTGCTCAAGGTCGCCGACCTCGTGCTCGACCCCGCTTCGCTGCGCGCGACCCGCGGCGGCACCGAACTTCAGCTCTCGCCCATCGGCCTGAAGCTGCTGACGATCCTCATGCGCGAATCGCCGCGGGTGGTCAACCGCCAGGAAATCGAACGCGAGATCTGGGGCAACAGCCTCCCCGATTCGGACACGCTGCGCAGCCACCTGTACAACCTGCGCAAGACGATCGACAAGCCGTACGACAAGCCGCTGCTGCACACGGTGCAGAGCGCCGGCTACCGGATTGCCGACATCGAGCAGCCGCCAGCCTGACGCGGCCGGGTCGTCGCCGTGCCGCAGGGGCTGCCGCGCAAGCTTCGCTACGCCTTCATCCTGCAGGTGATGCTGGCGAGCATCGCCGTGGTCATCGGAGTGGCAGTCACCGCCAGCATCGTCAAGGACGTGCTGACCGACCAGCAGCTGCGCGGCGAGGTCGAAGGGTTCTGGGACGGGCGTTCGCGGGATCCTGCCTATCCGCTGCCGCGTTCGGCGGTCATCCACGGCTATTTCGTCCCCGAGGGGAAACTGCTGGACCGCGTGCCGACGGAGTTGCGACGCTACGGCACCGGCATTTCCGAACTTGCCGGCGGAAACCGCAAGTTGATCGTCGACGAACGCCCGCAGGGGCGGCTGTACCTGGTGATGTCGTTCGGCCTGCTCGACACGGTCATCCGCCGAGCCGGGCTGGTGTCGATGCTGCTGGCCCTGCTCGCGGTGTACCTGACCACGTGGTTGACCTATCGCGCGTCCAAGCGGTTGGTGACCCCGGTGACCTGGCTGGCGCGACAGGTGGCGCGGTGGAACCCGGCCGATCCCGACGTGTATCCCATCGCACCCGGGCGGATGCCGGTCGAAGGCGGCAGCGAGGTCGGCCAGCTGACCATCGCGCTGCGCGCGCTGACTCGCCGTACCCGCGACCTGGTCGCCCGCGAGCGCGACTTCACCCGCGATGCCAGCCATGAGCTACGCACGCCGCTCACCGTCATCCGCGTGGCCACCGACATGATGCTGGCCGACAGCGAGATCCCGGCGCGTGGGCACCGCACCTTGCTGCGGATGCAGCAGGCCGGGCGGGACATGGAAGCGATCATCGACGCTTTCCTCATCCTGGCGCGCGAACAGGAGCATGCACCGCTGACCGAGGACTTCGATGTCGCCACCATCGTCGACGAGGAGGTCGAGAAGGTGCGGCCGCTGCTGGCGGGCAAGCCGGTGGAACTGGACATCGTTGCGACCGCTTCGCCGCGCCTGCATGCGTCGCCCCGCGTGCTGGCGGTGATGCTCGGCCAGCTGCTGGAAAACGCCTGTGTGTTCACCGAGCGCGGCCGCGTCGAGGTGCGTATCGACGCGGGCGGCGTGGCCGTCGTCGACACCGGGATCGGCATGTCACCCCAGGTCCTGCAGAAGGCCTGGGATCCGTTCTATCGCGCCGACCTGGTCAATCCGGCCGGCAAGGGCATGGGCCTGTCGATCGTGCACCGGCTGGGCGACCGTTTCCGCTGGACCGTGACGCTGGAAAGCACGCCCGGCGTCGGAACGGTCGCGACCATCGATTTTTCCCGCGACGTCCTGTCCTGACCCGAAGTGGCTGAAGATTTCCGGCCGCTCCGGCCGGTGGCCGCGGGACGCTGTCAACCGGACCTCCACCCGCGCGTTGACTGACCTTGACATCCTCCCCGCGAACGCAGCGCATGACCACACCACGTAAGAAGCCGACACCGTCCCGCACGATGCGCCGCGCGATCGTGGCCGCGGTCCTGGCGGCGCTGGCGGTGTCCGCGGCGTGGTACTGGAATTCGCAGCGCGGCGCCACCGACGAAGGCGCCTGGCGGACCGCGACGGTCGAGCGCGGCGACATCCGGGTCGCGATTTCGGCGACCGGCACGCTGAGTGCGATCTCCACCGTCACCGTGGGCAGCCAGGTGTCGGGTCAGGTCACCGATGTGCTGGTGGACTTCAACGACAAGGTCAGCAAGGACCAGGTGATCGCACGCATCGACCCGAGCACCTACGAAGCGCAGATCAACCAGGGCAATGCCCAGGTCGCCAGCGCCCAGGCGTCGCTCCGGCAGGCGCAGGCGACGCTCGCCAACGCCGAGGCCGATTACCGCCGCAAGACCGAGCTTGGCGCGCAGCAGCTCGTGGCGAGGAGCGACATCGACCTTGCCCGCGCCGCGCGCGACCAGGCACGCGCGCAGGTCAACGCCGCGCAGGCGCAGATCCGTCAGCAGACCGCGTCCACGGAAACCACGCGCATCAACCTCGGACGCACCGTGATCCGTTCGCCGGTCGACGGGGTCGTGCTCACGCGCACCATCGAGCCCGGCCAGACCGTTGCCGCGAGCCTGCAGGCGCCTGAGCTGTTCACCATCGCCGAAGACCTGTCGCAGATGAAGATCGAACTGGCCGTCGACGAGTCCGACATCGGCCAGGTCAAGGCGGGGCAGGCGGTGTCGTTCACCGCGGACGCCTTTCCCGACCGCCAGTTCAAGGGCGTCGTCGAACAGGTGCGGCTGTCCGCGACGACTACCAACAACGTGGTCACCTACCCGGTCGTCGTCACCGTCGACAACGGCGACGGCACCTTGCTGCCGGGCCTGACGGTCAATGCCGAGATCGAGGTCAGCAAGCGCGAGAACGTGCTCAAGGTGGCGAACGCCGCGCTGCGCTACAAGCCGGCGGAGGATGGCCCCGCGGCGCGCCCGCAGGCGGCCTCGGCGCGCAGCGGCGGCAACGGCGGCGGGATCTCCGACGATCTCGCCCGCACCGCCGCGACGCTGAAGCCGGACGCGACCCAGCAGGCCGCGTTCGACGCCGCGATCGCGGCGATCCGCGAGCGCCAGGCAGCGCGCCAGGCGGCACCGCCCCGGGGCGGCAACAGCCTGTTCGGGGGCCGCGGCGGCGGACAGTGGAGCGCGGGCGGCGAAGACGGCGCGATCCAGGCGCAGATTCGCCAACGCATGCTGGAACGTTACCAGCAGGATTTCGCCGGTTTCCGCGCTTCGCTCGACGAGGCCCGGCGCAGGCAGTGGGATGCCGCGGTGTCGGCGCTGGTCGGCGCGCGCCGCGCGCCGCTGTACAAGCTGGTCGACGACATGCCACAGCGGGTGATGGTGCGTATCGGCGCCAGCGACGGCACCAGCACGGAAGTGTCGGGCAACATCCAGGCCGGCGACGTGGTGGTCACCGGCGAGCGCGCGCGGCAGTGAGCGCAGCCGCCAGCCGGACCGCGGTGATCGAAACGCACGGTCTGTACAAGGTCTATTCGCCAGGCACGCAGGCCGAGGTCGTCGCGCTCAAGGGCGTGGACCTGCGCATCGACCGCGGCGACTTCGTCGCGATCATGGGGCCGTCGGGGTCGGGCAAGTCGACGCTGATGAACCTGGTGGGCTGCCTGGACACCGCCAGCAGCGGCCGCTACGAATGCGACGGGGTCGACGTGTCGACGCTCGACGCGGAGGAACTGGCGACCCTGCGCCGGGACAAGATCGGCTTCGTGTTCCAGGGTTTCAACCTGCTGCCGCGGATGACTGCGTTGGACAACGTCGCGATGCCGCTGGGCTATGCGCGAATCCCGGTGGCCGAGCGCCACGAGCGCGCGCGAGCGGCGCTCGCCGCCGTCGGCCTGGCCGAGCGCGCCGGGCACCTGCCCAGCGAACTGTCCGGTGGCCAGCAGCAGCGCGTGGCGATCGCGCGAGCGCTGATCAACCAGCCGCCGATCCTGTTGGCCGACGAACCCACCGGCGCGCTCGACAGCAAGACCGGCGAGGAGATCCTGGCCCTGTTCAAGCGCCTGCGCGACGCCGAACACACGGTGGTGCTGATCACCCACGATGCGGAAGTCGCCGCGCATGCCGATCGCACGTTCGTGATGCACGACGGCGAGCTGCATGAGGAGCCGCGCGATGCGTGATCTTGATTCGCGCCTGCTGCAGTCAGATCCATCGCGGCGCTCGATGTGCCCTCAAGTCCCGGATCGCGCGATGCAAAAGCATGTCGAGCCATTGAGGCCAAACCAGACCATGGCCCCCGGTCCAGCCCCGAACCCGTGATCCGCGACCCCTGATCCGCGACCCCCGAATCCGCTACCCGCCCAGAGCGCGAACCCTAACCATGACCTTCCTCGACATCCTCCGCACCGCCATCCACGCCCTGCGCGGCAACTGGATGCGCAGCGCGCTGACCTCGCTTGGCGTGATCATCGGCATCGCGGCGGTGATCGTGATGGTGTCCGTCGGGCAGGGCACGCAGCGCGAGATCGACAGCCTGGTCTCGGGCCTGGGCTCGCAACGCCTGGACATCTCGCCCGGTGCCGGCCGCGGGTCGGGCGGTGCGCGCCAGAGCGCGAGCAGCTTCTTCACCCTTGGCGAGGGCGACGTCGACGCGATCCGCAGCGAGATCCCGGAGGTGCAGTATGTCGCCGGCGCCTTGCGCGGCGGCACCCAGGTGGTGTTCGCCGAGAACAACGCGGCAACCAGCTGGCAGGGCGTGCAGCCGGACTGGTTCCAGATCAACGACTGGCAGATCGGCGAAGGCGCCGGCTTCGAGCCGCAGGATTACAGCAGCGCCGCCAAGCATGTGATCATCGGCGAGACCATGCGACGCACGCTGTTCGGCGACGACAGCGGCGTCGGCCAGACCATCCGCCTGGGCCGGGTGCCGTTCACCGTGGTCGGCACGCTGGCGCCGAAAGGGCAGGGCGGCTTCGGCCAGGACCAGGACGACATCGTGATGGTGCCGCTCGAAACCGGACGCCGCCGCCTGCTCGGGATGATGGGCCTGCCGCCGGACGCGGTGATGCAGATCGCGCTCACCGTCGCCAATGCCGATGACCTCGACTACGTGCAGGGCGAGGTCGAGGCGCTGCTGCGCCAGCGGCACAAGATCCGGCCCGGCGACGACGACGACTTCCGCGTGCGCAACATCAGCGAGATCGTGGCCACGCGCACGGCGACCACCAACCTGATGTCCAAGCTGCTGGGCGCGGTGGCGACCATCTGCCTGATCATCGGCGGCATCGGCATCATGAACATCATGCTGGTGTCGGTGACCGAGCGGATCCGCGAGATCGGCCTGCGCATGGCGGTGGGCGCGGGCCCGGGCGACGTGCGCCGGCAGTTCCTGGCCGAGGCGATGCTGATCTCGCTGATCGGCGGGGTCATCGGCATCGGGATTGGCGTGGTCGGGGCGCTGCTGGTCGGCCGGTTCAGCGAACTGCCGGTGGCGTTGAACGGACAGGTGGTGGCGCTGGCGGCGGTGTTCTCGATCAGCACCGGCCTGTTCTTCGGCTACTACCCGGCGCGCAAGGCCTCGCAGCTCGATCCGATCGAAGCCCTCCGACAGCAATAGGCCGTGGCGTCCGACGCAAGAGCGGCCAGCCGCGAGATTCTCCAGGCTCCATCCCTGGGCGATGGGCAGGCCTGGGGAGGACGGTCAACAGTTGCGCCGCTGCCAGCGCTGGCGTGCGCTCTTCGGGGCAGAGCTCGCCGGCGCCTTGCGTGCGCAGGAAGGGAGCAGAAAGCTCGCGATTGAAGGACGCTCCCACGACAGCTTCTTCGAGGGCGCCTGCCGATCGCCTATCCTGTCGTCATGGATACGACGACGCCCAAGCACCGCACCGCCCTGGTCATCCACGGCGGCGCCGGCGTGATCGAACGCGACCGCCTTGGCGTCGATGATGAACGCGCGATCCGCGCCGACCTCGATGCCGCACTCGATGCCGGCCATGCCGTGCTTGCCAGCGGAGGCGAAGCGCTCGACGCGGTCGAGGCCGCGGTGCGCGCGCTTGAGGACTCGCCACGATTCAATGCCGGCCACGGCGCGGTCTTCGATGCCGACGGGCAACACGCGCTGGACGCCTCGGTGATGGACGGCCATACGCGGCGCGCCGGCGCGGTCGCCGGCGTCACCACGATCCGCAACCCGGTCTCGCTGGCGCGCGCGGTGATGGAGCACTCGCCGCATGTGATGCTGATCGGCGCCGGCGCGGAGGCCTTTGCCAGCACGCGCGGCGACATCGAGCAGGTTCCCAACACGTACTTCGATACCGCGCATCGCCGACGCGAGCTGGACCAGGCGCAAGCGCGCGAGTTTGCCGACGCCGATGCCGCGGATCATCTCAAGGGCAAGTATTTCGGCACTGTCGGCGCGGTGGCGCTGGATGCGCGCGGCCACATCGCGACCGCCACGTCGACCGGCGGCATGACCAACAAGCGCTGGGGCCGGGTGGGCGACACGCCGCTGGTGGGCGCCGGTACCTGGGCGGACGAACGCTGCGGCGTGTCCGGCACCGGCTGGGGGGAGTTCTTCATCCGCTGCGCCGTCGCCCACGACATCGCCGCGCGCATGGCCTATCGCGGCGATTCGCTGCAGGCCGCGACCGACGCGGTGATCCTGGGCGCGGTGCCGGAGCTGGGCGGCGACGGCGGCGCGATCGCCCTGGACCGGGACGGCCGCATCGCAATGGTCTTCAATACCACGGGCATGTATCGCGGCTGGATCCGCCCCGACGGCAGTCGCGGCACCGCGATATTCGGCGAGTCCTGATCGGGGGGCGCGTGCGTGCGCTCGGAAGGCCCTATGGTTGTCGTGCGCCTTCGCAGTTGTTCCGCCTGCTGGTGGCAGGCGGATTGCACTCCGGGATCGCAGACCGAAGTCCAAGGCGCACTGCGCCGATGCCATGCAGGAGATGGGTCGTCGCCCCGAAGGCGAGCGTCCAGCGACGTTGATGCGTCGCAATGAACAGGTGTTCCCGGATGACGACACACTCGTCTGTTGAAAGCGTCGCCTTCGCGAGACTGGGAAACGGCGATTTCTTTATCGCAGGTACGGCGCCACGATCTCCCGCCACAGCGCGTAGCCGCGGGCGTTCATGTGCAGGTGGTCGTCGCCGAACAGTTCGGCGCGCGGGCGGCCGTCGGCGTCGAGCATCGGCGTGGCGACGTCGATGAAGTCGACGCCGTCCATCCGCGCCGCTTCGGCCTTCACCAGTGCGTTGGCTTCGCGCTGCGCCGGCAGCTGGTCGAAACGCGCCGGACTGGGCTTGATCGCGATGTAGGCGATCGGAACGCGCGGCAGGTCGCGGCGGATCCGCGCGACAAAGGCGCGGAAATCAGCCAGGACCCGCTGCGGCGGGCGGCCGGCATCGATGTCGTTGTCGCCCGCGTAGAGCATGACCTGGCGCGGCCGGTAACGGGTGGCAACCTCGTCGGCATACCAGGTGGCGTCGCGCAGCTGCGAGCCGCCGAAACCGCGGTTGAGCACCGGTCGATCGGGGAAATCCTCCGCCAGCGTCTGCCACATCCGCACCGAAGAACTGCCGGTGAACACGATCGGGTGCGCCGGCGGCGGGTTGCGCGCGTCTTCGGCGGCGAACCGAGCCATGTCCTCGGCCCACTGGGGCGACGACACCGCGCCGGCGGTGGGAGCTACCGGCGCTGGCGTCGTGGTCGGGCCGGCGCCGGCGCAGGCGGAGAGCACGGCGGCAAGCAGCAGCGCGGGCGCGGTGAAGGGTCGCATGGCGGGGCTCCCTGGGCGGGCGGCCAGTGGACCAGCGCCCGGAATTGATTGCAAATCCGGGGTTTCGGACCGTGCCGTTGGGCGGCGGTTGCTGGCCATGTGGCAAAATTGCGGTATTCCGGCTCACGGCCGCCGCGCCAATCCCAGCCATGCCATCGATTCCAGCACCAGGCGGCCGTCGCACCGCGATGCATCCGTCGCGTCGCGGCCGCGTGGAGCGCAACCTCGCCGTCGCCCATGGCGGGCGCTGAAGTGGCCGACGAGGTCGGGCACCTGCCGCGCGGACCGGGACGGATCCTGAAGGCCACGGTCTGGTCCGTGCAAGGCCTGCGCGCGGCGTGGTTGCACGAGTCGTCGTTCCGGCTCGAGGTCTACCTGTTCGTGGTACTCGCGCCGCTGGGCGCGTGGCTGGGCGGCAACGGTGTCGAGCGCGCCCTGCTGATCGGCTCCATGCTGCTGGTGCTGGCCGTGGAACTGCTCAACTCCGCGATCGAAGCGGTGATCGAGCGCTACGGCGCCGAACACCATGAGCTGGCCGGGCGCGCCAAGGACATGGGGTCCGCGGCCGTGTTCGTGCTGATGATGAACGTATTGCTGTGCTGGGGACTGATCCTGGCGCCGCGCTGGACGTGAAGCCGGTGGCCGTCGTCGCCCCGCGCTCCGCGCCACAGGCCACTGGGTCATTCTTGAAGGAAACCGCTTGATGAGTTGGGAAATGCTGGCCGATCCGCAGGTGTGGATCCTGCTGTTGACGTTGAGCTCGATCGAGATCGTGCTGGGCATCGACAACCTCGTGTTCATCTCGATCGCGGTCAGCCGCCTGCCGCCGCACCAGCGAGAGCGCGCGCGCAAGTTCGGCATCGCCGTGGCCTGCCTGACGCGCATCGCGCTGCTGCTCACGCTGGCTTACCTGGCGCACATGAAGCAGGACCTGTTCACGGTGTTCGGGCAGGGCGTTTCGGTGCGCGACCTGATCCTGATCCTCGGAGGCGTGTTCCTGCTGGTGAAGGGCACGATGGAAATCCGCGACCTGGTCGCGGGCGAGGACGAATCGGAGGACATCCACACCAAGCCGGTGACCTCGTTCGGCGCGGTGATCGCGCAGATCGCGGTGATCGACATCGTGTTCTCGCTCGATTCGGTGATCGCCGCGGTCGGCATGGCCGACCAGTACGTGCCGGTGATGGTGGCGGCAATCCTGCTGGCGGTGGCGGTGATGCTGCTGGCCGCGCGCCCGCTGGGCCAGTTCATCGACAACAACCCGACGATCAAGATGCTGGCGCTCGCCTTCATCGTGCTGATCGGCGCCTACCTGCTCCTCGATGGCCTGGGCGTGCACTTGCCCAAGGGCTACATCTATGGCGCGATGGGTTTCTCGGCCGCGGTGGAATCGCTGAACCTGTGGGCCAAGCGCCGCGCGCGCCTGCGCAGCGGGTCGTCCTGAGGGAGCGTTTCGCGTCGGGGGCGGCGTATCCGCCCCGGACGTTGCGCCGGCCGGCGCGGGGTGCTGCAATGCGCGCTCTTTCCAGCGGAGCCCGACCATGCGCGTGATCCTGTTGATGGTGCTCGCCGCGTTGCTCAGCGGCTGCGGGTACAACCAGATCCAGCAGAAGGACGAAGCGGTCAAGGCCGGCTGGTCGGAAGTGCTGAACCAGTACAAGCGCCGCGCCGACCTGATCCCCAACCTGGTCAACACGGTCAAGGGTTACGCGTCGCACGAGCAGCAGGTGCTCACCCAGGTGACCGAGGCGCGCGCCAAGGTCGGGCAGATCAACGTCAATGCCGACGATGCGGCCTCGCTGCAGCAGTTCCAGCAGGCCCAGGGCGAACTGTCCGGTGCCCTGTCGCGGCTGATGGCGGTGGTGGAGAGCTATCCCAACCTCAAGGCTGACCAGGCGTTCCTCGATCTTCAGACCCAGCTCGAGGGCACCGAGAACCGGATCACCGTGGCGCGCGGCCGTTACATCCAGCTGGTGCAGGACTACAACACCTACATCCGCTCGTTCCCGCAGAACCTGGTCGCCAAGATGTTCGGCTACCAGCCCAAGCCCAATTTCACGGTCGAGAACGAACGCGCGATCCAGGACGCGCCCACGGTCGATTTCGGGGCTGCACCGGCTGCGCCGCCGCCGCCGCAACCGCCGCAACCCGCGCCCGCGCCGCAACCGGCCAACTGACCGGCCGACCCGGATGATGTCGCCGCAGTCTGCTCGCGCCGGCGCGTTGCTGCTGGCGCTGGTGCTGGCGATCGTGCCCTGGTCGCAGGCGCGCGGGCAGCAGCTCGCGGCCGTCCCAGCGATGGACTCGCCGGTGGTCGATACCACCGGCACGCTTGATCCGGCGCAGACCAGGCAGCTCGAACAGCAGGCGCTCGCCCTGCAGCAGCGCAAGGGCAGCCAGCTGCAGGTGCTGATGGTGCCCAGCACCCGGCCCGAATCGATCGAGCAGTACACCCAGCGCGTGTTCGACCAGTGGAAACCCGGCCGCAAGGGCGTCGACGACGCGGTGCTGGTGGTCGTGGCCAAGGACGACCGCCGGGTCCGCATCCAGCCCGGCTACGGGCTGGAAGGCGCCATTCCCGACATCACGTCCGGCCGCATCATCCAGGAATACATGGCGCCGAAGTTCCGTGCCGGCGACTACGGCGGCGGCCTGGTGGATGCCACCGCGGCGCTGGTGAAGCTGATCGACGGCGAGCCGCTGCCCGAGCCGATCGCCGACAACCGCGGCAAGCCCAGCGGCGGCGGGGACTGGATATTCGCGCTGTTCGCAGCGTTCATCGCCGCCAGCTTCGTGCGGAGGATGTTTGGTCGCACGCCGGCCGGCGTGCGCGGCCTGATGACAGGCGCGGCCGCGGGCGGCGTGGCGTGGCTGCTGTCGTCGCTGCTTGGACTCGGCGGCATGGCCGCGCTGATCGGATTCTTCTACGGCCTGGTCAGGCTGCCGGCGGGCAGCTATGCCCGCCACGGCGGCTGGGGCGGGTTCGGTGGCGGAGGTGGCTGGGGTGGAGGCGGCGGCTTCGGTGGCGGATCGGGTGGCTTTGGCGGAGGCGGTGGCTGGTCCGGCGGTGGCGGGATGAGCGGAGGCGGCGGCGCCTCGGGGAGCTGGTGATGGTGAACCCCCTCTCCCGCGTCCTTCGCCACCTGTTTGCCCCAGCGGCCGCGGCGATGTTCCCCGCCGCCACGCTGCAGAAAATCGCCGATGCGGTCGCCGCGGGCGAGGCGCGGCATGCCGGCGAGGTGTGCTTCGCGGTCGAACCGGCACTGCCGCTGCGGCGGGTGCTGCACGGCGTGCAGGCGCGCGAGCGGGCGCACGAGGTTTTTTCGCAGCTGCGGGTCTGGGATACCCGCGGCAACAACGGCGTGCTGGTCTACCTGCTGCTCGCCGACCATCGGATCGAGATCGTCGCCGACCGCGGGCTCGCGGTGCTGGTCAGCGAGCAACAGTGGCGCGCGACCTGCGTGGTGATGGAGGAACGCCTGCGTGCCGGCGAGCCGGAGGCGGCGATCGTCGGCGGGGTGGCGGCCATCGCGGACCTGCTGGCCCCGCACTTCCCGCGCACCCCGGGCGATGCCGACGAGAACGAACTCCCGGACCTGCCGCGCGTGTTGTGACCGTGCGCGCGCTGGTCGACGTCATCGCCAGCGCCTTCGCGAACGTGCCGTGGACAAGCGTCGCGCCCCGCGTCGCGGCACAATAGGCGTCGACGAATCCTGGAGCGCCGACCCCGATGCTGCTACTGAACCAGATCGACCCGATCGCGCTGCAGATCGGCCCGCTGGCCGTGCACTGGTACGGGATCATGTACCTGCTCGGGTTCGCGGTCGCCTGGTTCCTCGGCCAGCGCCGCGTGCGCGCAGGCCGGCTGCCGGGCGTGGATGCCAACGGCTTCGGCGACCTGATGTTCTACGGGATGCTCGGCGTGGTGCTGGGCGGGCGCATCGGCTACATCCTGTTCTACGACCTGCCCACATACCTGGCCGATCCGCTGCAGGTGTTCAAGATCTGGGAAGGCGGCATGAGTTTCCACGGCGGGCTGCTCGGCGTGATGGTGGCCATGTGGCTGTGGTCGCGGCGGCAGAAGCTGCACTTCTTCGACGTCGCCGATTTCATCGCGCCGCTCGTGCCGGCGGGACTCGGCCTGGGGCGCCTGGGCAATTACATCAACGGCGAATTGTGGGGCAAGCCGACCGATGGCAGCTGGGGTGTGGTGTTCCCGCAGGCGCCTGAGATCCTGAAGCTCGGGCTCGACCCCGCCGCGCTGCGCGCGCAGTTCGACGCAGGCGCGCTGGACATGTTCGCGCGACATCCCTCGCAGCTGTACCAGGCCGGGCTCGAAGGCGTGGCGATGTTCGCGATCCTCTGGTGGTATTCACGCAGGCCGCGGCCGCGCTACGCGGTGGCGGGGATGTTCGCGCTGCTGTACGGCGCGTTCCGGTTCGCGGTCGAGTTCGTGCGCCTGCCCGATCCGCAGATCGGCTATCTCGCGTTCGGCTGGCTCACCATGGGCCAGGTGCTCAGCCTGCCGCTGATCCTGATCGGACTGGTGTGGCTGTGGATGTCGCGGCGCGCGCCGACATTGCAGCCCCAGCCGGTCGTGCAGGCGGGTGCGGCGTGAAGCAATACCTCGACCTGCTGCGCCACGTGCTGGAACACGGCGCCGAGAAGTCCGACCGCACCGGCACCGGCACGCGCAGCGTGTTCGGCTGGCAGATGCGTTTCGACCTCAGCAAGGGCTTCCCGTTGGTCACCACCAAGAAGCTGCACCTGCGCTCGATCGTGCACGAGTTGCTGTGGTTCCTGCAAGGCGACACCAATATCGCCTACCTCAAGAACCACAAGGTCGGAATCTGGGACGAATGGGCCGATGCCGATGGCGAACTCGGGCCGGTGTACGGCAAGCAATGGCGGCGCTGGGCAACCGCGGACGGCGGCGAGGTCGACCAGATCCAGTGGCTGGTCGACGAGATCAGGCGCAACCCGGACTCGCGCCGGCTGGTGATCAGCGCATGGAACGTCGCCGACCTGCCGAAGATGGCGCTGATGCCGTGCCACGCGCTGTTCCAGTTCTACGTGGTCGACGGGAAGCTCAGCTGCCAGCTGTACCAGCGCAGCGGCGACATCTTCCTCGGCGTGCCGTTCAACATCGCCAGCTACGCGCTGCTGACGCATATGGTGGCGCAGGTGACGGGCCTGGGGGTCGGCGACTTCGTGCACACGCTGGGCGACGCGCACCTGTATTCGAACCACTACGAACAGGCTCGCGAGCAGCTGTCGCGCACGCCGCGCGCACTGCCGACGCTGAGGTTGAATCCGGACGTGCGCGACATGTTCGGATTCACCTACGACGACATCGCCGTCGAAGGCTACGACCCGATGCCCGCGATCAAGGCCCCGGTGGCGGTGTGATCGTTTCATTCATTGCCGCGCTGGACCGCGATTTCGCCATCGGCAAGGACAACGCGCTGCCGTGGCACCTGTCGGACGATCTCAAGCGTTTCAAGGCGCTGACGCTGGGCAAGCCGCTGTTGATGGGCCGCAAGACCGCGGAATCGCTGGGACGCGCACTGCCGGGCCGCACGAACCTCGTGCTGACGCGGACGGGACGCACGCCATTCGCCGGTATGCGGTCGGTGCCGACGCTGGCCGAAGCGCTGCGCGCGGCCGAGCTCGAGTCCGCCGAAGAACTGTGCGTGATCGGCGGCGGCGAAGTATTCGCGCTAGCGATGCCGCAGGCCACGCACATGCACCTGACCTGGGTGGATACGGCAGTCGACGGCGCGGATGCCTTCTTCCCGCGCTTCGACCGGGGTGATTGGTGTGAAACCGCGCGCGAGGCGCACCCGAAGGGCGAGCGAAATGCGTTCGCGTTCGAATTCGTGGACTACGAGCGCGCCTGACGGGTCGACGCGGCGCGAGGCGCTTGCGCGTCGCTGCCGGTGACCGCGGCAGGCTGCTTGCCGGCGATGGGCATGAAGCGCGAACGCTGCGCTATCGCAGGATGAACCAGCCTCGCCCCGCCCCCGGCGAGGATGGCTACGGCGCCGGCACGTCCCGGCCAGGCACCTGCACGACGCGCAACTCATCGGCGTCAAGTTGCAGCGCGGTGAGCTTGCCGCCCCAGACCGCGCCGGTGTCGATGGCGTGGACGCCGTGGCCGATGAACAGGCCCAGCGCGCTCCAGTGGCCGCAGACGACCTTGAGGTCGCGCTCGGCGTGACCCGGCACCTCGTACCAGGGGTACAGGCCGGGTTGCTGCGTGCCGGGCGTGTTCTTTTCCTCGAACGCGATCCGCCCGCGCGGCGTGCAGTAGCGCATGCGGGTGAAGATGTTGATGATTGCCCGTTCGCGGTCCAGGCCCTTGAGCCCCGGCGACCATGCCGGACGGTCGCCGTACATCTGCTTGAACAGCTTGCGATAGCTGCCGTTGCGCAGGCGGGCTTCGACCTCGCGCGCATGCTCCTCGGCCAGCTGCGTGGTCCATTTCGGGGCGAGGCCGGCGTGGATCATCATCCAGCCCAGCTCGCGATCGACGTGCGCCAGAGGCTGCATGCGCAGCCAGTCGAGCAGCACGTCGCGATCGGGCGCGAACAGCACCCGACGCAGGTCCGGATTGACCTTGCGCTGGTCTTCCTCGCGACGCTCCGCGATCGCCAGCAGCGACAGGTCGTGGTTGCCGAGCACGCTGACCGCGCTGTCGCGCAGCGAATGCACCAGGCGCAGCGTTTCCAGCGATTCGCCGCCGCGGTTGACCAGGTCGCCGCAGAACCAGAGCCTGTCGCGCGCGGGATCGAAGGCGATCTTCTCAAGCAGGCGCTGCGTCGGTTCGAGGCAGCCCTGCAGGTCGCCGATGGCCCAGACGCTCACGTCGCCGCCTTCCCGCGCCTCAATGCAGGGTCCGCGGCATGGACAGCGTGAACGGCGGGATTGGCGCGTCGAAATGCGTGCCATCGTCGCCGATCATGTCGTAGCTGCCCTGCATGGTGCCCACCGCCGCCTCCAGCACGGCGCCGGAGGTGTAGGTGAACTGCTCGCCGGGTTCGATCCGCGGCTGTTCGCCGACCACGCCGTCGCCGCGCACTTCCTCGACCTTGCCGTTCGCATCAGTGATCACCCAGTGCCGCGCGAGCAGCTGCGCCGGCAGGCGGCCAAGGTTGCGGATGCGGATGGTGTAGGCGAACACGTAGCGGTCGTCGTCGGGCGCCGATTCCTCGTCAAGGAAGCGGGTGGCGATCTGGATTTCGAGGGTGTAGTCCGCTGTTTCGTCCATGGCGACAGTGTAAGGGCTTGCGGTGAACGCCTGGACTACGCCGCGGCAATCCGATTCGACAGGCGCACGAAATCGCCCACTTCCAGCTGTTCCGCGCGCGCCTGCGGGTCCACGCCGGCATCACGCATCGCCGCCTCGTCGCAGACCAGGCGCAGCGCATTGCGCAGGGTTTTGCGACGCTGCCCGAACGCGGCGCGGACCACGTCGGCGAAACGCTTGCGGTCGTCAATGCCGATCCGGGCCGGGTCGCGCGGCACCAGCCGCATCACCGCCGAATCCACCTTCGGCGGCGGCCGGAACGCGCCGGGCCCGACGGTGAACAGGGAGGTGACCTCGCAGAACGCCTGCAGCATCACGCTCAGCCGGCCGTAGATCTTGCTGCCGGGGCCGGCGGCTGCACGTTCGACGACCTCCTTCTGCAGCATGAAGTGCATGTCGCGGACCGCGGGGGCGTGGTCGAGCGCGTGGAACAGGATCGGCGAGGACAGGTTGTAGGGCAGGTTGCCGACCAGGCGGATCGGCGTGCCGTCCGCCAACGCGGTGAAGTCGACGTCCAGGACGTTCGCGTGCACCAGGGTCAGTTCGCCGTGCGCGCGCGCAGCGGCCGCGAGCGGCTGCAGCAGGTCGCGGTCGAATTCGATCGCGGTCAGCACGCCGTGACGATCGAGCAGCGGGAACGTCATCGCGCCCTGGCCCGGGCCGATCTCGACCAGCCGGTCGCCTGGCTTGGGGTCGACGGCGTGGATGATCCGGTCGACGACGCTGCGCTCGTGCAGGAAGTGCTGGCCGAGCGACTTCTTCGGCGGCGCGCGGAACTGGTCGCCTGCGTGCGTACTCATGCGGAGGTGCTCGATGCGGGAATGGTCACAGCAGTTTGGTTCCCGGCGGCACGTCGCGGTCGGGCGCGCACAGCACGACGTGGCCATCGGCATCATGGAAGCCGGTGACCAGGCATTCGGACATCAAGGGGCCGATCTGTTTCCTCGGAAAATTGACCACCCCCACCACCAGCCGCCCCACCAGGTCCTCGGGCCGGTAATGCACGGTGATCTGCGCGCTGGACTTGCGCACGCCGATGTCCGGGCCGAAGTCGACCTGCAGGATGTAGGCAGGCTTGCGCGCCTGCGGAAACGGCTCGGCCGACAGCACGCGACCGACGCGCAGCTCGACTTTCGTGAAGTCTTCCCAGCCGATCGGCTGCATGGCGCTGTCGCTCATGCCTGGCCCGCCTGCAACCGCGCCAGGGCGCGCGGTCGCGACAGCCGGGTGCAGGTGGCGATGGCCGCCATCAGGCTGGACGGGTCGGCGGTGCCCTTGCCGGCGAGGTCGAGCGCGGTGCCATGGTCGACCGCGACGCGCGGGTAAGGCAGGCCGAGGGTCAGGTTTACCGCGCGTTCGAAGCCGCTGTACTTGAGCACCGGCAGGCCCTGGTCGTGGTACATCGCCAGCACGGCGTCGAAGCCCTCCAGCTTGGCCGGCAGGAAGGCGGTATCGGCCGGCAGCGGGCCATGCAGCACCATGCCTTCACCGCGCAGGCGTTCGAGCACCGGTTCGATCACCTCGATCTCCTCGCGGCCCAGGTGGCCGGCCTCGCCGGCGTGCGGATTGAGCCCGAGCACCGCCACTACCGGCGCGGCAATGCCGAACTCCCCGCGCAGCGCGGCATCGAGGATACGCAGCGTGCGTTCCAGCCCGGCGGGCGTGATCGCATCGGCGACTTCGCGCAGCGGCAGGTGGGTGGTGGCCAGCGCCACGCGCACGATGTCGTTGGCGAGCATCATCACCACCTCGCATCCGGCCTGCCGCGCCAGCAGCCCTGTGGTGCCGGAGTAGGCGATGCCACCCTCGTTGATGCTGGCCTTGTGCACCGGACCGGTGACCAGGCCATCGAACTGGCGAGCAATGCAGGCCGCGGCGGCGCGCTCCAGCGCGGCGATGACTGCGGGCGCGTTCGCCGGGTCAGGGCTACCGAACGCCGCGACCGCAGCATTCGGGATCTCGATCAGCGGGATCGTGCCCGGTGGAGCATGGGGCTCATAGGCGGCCGCGAACGCAACCGGCAAACCGACGGCGTGCGCTGCGCGCGCGAGCGTGTCGCGGTCGCCGAACACGACGATCTCGGCGTCCATGGGGTCGAGCTGGTGCATCGCACGGATGCACAGTTCCGGCCCGACGCCGGCCGGTTCGCCCGGGACCAGCGCGAGCCGCGGACGCATGCGCTCAGCCGCCGTTGCCGTCCGCGGCAGCCGGGGTGCCGGTGCGGATGTCGACGAACGCTTCGCCGCGCATTTCGCGCAGGTAGCGGTTCCACTCGTCCTCGAGCTTGCGCTGGCCGATGCGCTCGCGCATCTGCGCGCGGCGATTGTCGTCGGTGACGTCGGTCTGGCGCGAGGCTTCGCGCTGGACGATGTGCCAGCCGGCCTGGGTCTTGAACGGCGCGGAGACCTGGCCATCCTGCAGGGCGGCAACCACGGCGCCGAACTCGGGCCCGAACTGGTCCTGCGTGAACCAGCCCAGCTCGCCGCCCTTGTCCTTGCTGAAGCTGTCGTCGGAGCTCTCCTTCGCCACTTCGGTGAAATCGGCGCCGCCGGCGATGCGCGCGCGCAGGGTCTCGATCCGGGCCTTGGCCTTTGCATCGTCACCGCTTTCGTCGCGGACCAGGATGTGGCGCGCCTGGAACTGGGTGACGCTCTGCGCGGCCGCGGTGTCGCTGGCGCGGGTCTCGACCAGCTGCAGCAGCTGGAAGCCGCTGGGGCCGCGGATCGGACCGATCACCTGGCCCTTCTGCAGGCCGCGGATCGTGTTGGCGAAGGCGGCCGGGATCTCGTCCAGGCTGCGCCAGCCCAGGTCGCCGCCTTCCAGCGCGTTCGGGCTGTCCGAATAGCGCACCGCGGCGGCGGCGAACGTCATCTCGCCCTTGTCGAGCAATGCCTTGACCCCGTCGACCTTCTGCTGGCCGGTCGCGATCTGCTCGGGCGTGGCGCCGTCGGGCAGGGCGACCAGGATATGCGCGAGGTGGTACTGCTCGCCGTCCTGGGACGCCAGCGCGGCTTCGACCTCGGCCTCGCTCACGCTGATCCGGGTCTGCGCGAAGCGCTGCCGCAGCCGCTGGCTCAGCAGCTCGTCGCGCAGCGAACGGCGGAAGTCGTCGTAGGAGATGCCATCGCTGGCCAGCTGCTGGCGCATCTGGTCCGGGCTTAGCTTGTTCTGCGCAGCGATGTTGGAGATCGCGGTATCGATCTCCTCTTCGCTGACGCGCACGCCGGTCTGGTTGGCCTGGGCCGACTGCAGGTGCACCAGGATCAGGCGCTCGAGCACCTGTCGCTGCAGGATGTCGCGCGGCGGCAGCTGGTCCTGGCGGCCCGCGTACTGGGCCAGCACGTTGTTGAGCGCCAGGTCGAGTTCGCTCTGCAGGATCACATCTTCGTCGACGACCGCGGCGATGCGATCCAGCGGCTGGACCTGCGCGTGCGCCGCCGTGCCGAACAGCAGGGCGACGGCAAGGAATGAGGCAGTAAGTGTCTTCATGGGGAGTCGTCGGGGGAGTCGTCGTCGCCACTGCGGACTTCGGGCGGCGGCACGAGGTAGAGGTCCTCGCGATAGTAGCCGAGGATAGCACGGCGCAAACGGCTCTCCGTGTCCGGTCCGGCCGAACCCAGGCCCTTGAGTTCGATCTCCAGCTGGATCGCATCGTTCATGTCGCCGGTGCGATTGCGCACGTAGCGGCGGGCGACGAGGCGGGCGGCCAGGCAGCAGCTGTCCCACTGCACGCCAGCGATGCCTTCGAGCAGCTGGTTGTCCAGCAGCGAGTAGTAGTAGCGCCCGACCAGGCTCCAGGACGGCGAGATCGGGTACAGGAACGACAGGTCAGCCTGTTCGAGCAGGTCTTCGCCATTGCCTGAGTTGCGGCGGTAGCGATAGCTCAGGTTGACGATGCCCTCGTCGCCGATCAGGTAGCGCGTGCGCACGCTGGCCAGATCCTCGCGTCCGTACTTGGGGTCCCACTGGTAGGAGGCGCCGATGTTCCAGCGGTCGTTGATCGCATAGCTGACATCGGTGATCCACGCCGAGCGCCCGCTTTCCAGCACCGGGCTGGTGGAGCGCAGCCCGACCCGGGAATCGTCGAAGTAGCGGATCTGTCCGAGGCTCGCCGACAGCTTTTCGCGTCCGTCCGACTCGCGGATCAGGCGGCTGGTCACCGCCATGGTCAGCTGGTTGGCGTCGGTCTGGCGGTCGGCACCCGAGAAACGGTTGTCGCGGAACAGCTGGCCCCAGCTGAAGGTCATCGGGCCGGTGTCGAAGATCGGCAGGTTGTCCTGGTTGCGATACGGCGCGTTGAGGTAGAACAGCCGCGGCTCGAGCGTGTTGACGTAGTCGTCTCCGCGGAACTTCACGTGGCGGTCGAAGTACAGGCCGGCGTCGATCGAGCTGATCGGCAGGCTGCGGCTGGGCGAGGTTTCGGGACTGTCACCGGGGCCCGCCAGATCGTCGGCGAGGTCCTGGTCCAGTTGGTATCCGGTATAGCGCCAGGCCAGGGTCGGGGTCACGAACCAGCTCGAGCCGCCGAGCGGCATGCTCAGGTAGGGCTTGAGGTCGATGCGGCTGCCGCCGGGGCGGGCGTCGCTGTCCACGTGCTCGAACCGGGCCGCTTCGGCGTTGACGCCGGCGGTGAACCAGCGCCCGAAGGGCTGCTCCCAGTTGAAGTAGGCACGCGGCAGGCGGTAATAGGGCAGGTTGGTTTCCGAGAGGGTGTAGTCGGCCAGCTGGTAGTAATCCGCCATCAGCCCGGCGTCCCAGTGGCGTCCGCGGCCGTAGACGCCGATGTCGCTGTTGACCCGGTAGTTGGAGATCGTGCTGAGGTTGTTGTTGAGGTCCTCGAGGTAGCGCGGATCGCTGATCCAGTTGATGTTGGCGCGCGCCTGCCAGGAACGGTTGATGTTCTGCCTGCCCAGGAACCGGAAGCGTCCGCGATTCTCCTTGCGGCGATTGGCGAGCGGATACATGTTCTGCGGGTCCAGGAACTCGGCCAGTTCCTGGTCGTGCTCGCGGCTGGTCAGGTCATCCGACGGCAGGTAGCCGATATCGAACTCGCCGGTGCCGGTGGGCGTGAGGTAGCGGAATTCGGTGTTCAGCATTAGCCCGCGCTTGGTCATGATCCTGGGTTCCAGGGTCATGTCGTAGTTCGGCGCGAGGTTGAGGTAGATCGGCTGGCGCCAGTCGAAGCCGTTGCGCCCGGACTGGCTCACGTTCGGGTAGAGCAAGCCGGTCACGCGACGATCGTCGATCGGGAACCGGAACCAGGGCACGTACAGGATCGGGACCTTGCCGACGCGGATGGTCGCGTTGCGCGCGGTGCCGAAGCCCGACTCGGTGTCGATGTCGATGCGGTTGGCGCGCAATTCCCACTGGCGGTCGTTTGGCGGACAGGTCGAATAGGTCGAGCCGAGCAGCGCGCCCTGGGTGCCGTCCATGCGGATGCTGTCGGCACCGCCGTTGCCGCGTCGCTCGATCAGCTGGTAGCGGACGCGGTCGATCTGGTGGGTATCGTTTTCCTGGTCGCCGTGCGCGCTCTCGGCAATCATGCGCATGCCCGAGTCCTGGTAGCGCACGTTGCCCTCGGCCGCGTACTGCGAACTCGCCTGGTCGAAGCGCAGGTTGTCGGCGTGCAGGAACTGGTCGCCGCGATGCAGGGTGACGTTGCCCTTGCAGACCACGGTGCCGCCCATCACGCCTTCGGTGCTGTCACAGGCCAGGTCGGTGTCCTGCAGCGCGCGATCTTCCGGGGCACCCGTCGACGGCGGCGCGTCAGCGAACACCGGGACCGCATCCTGCACGGGACACAGCGACCAGTTTTCGGGGCGGTCTTCGTCGGCATTGGCAGCCAGCGAAAGGGCGATGCACAGCGGCAGCGGAAGCAAGCGGAAAACAGGGCGCACGCGGGCATCCGTTCGACGAAAAGCGGCGGTTAGCTTGCCGCATCCCCCGTCAAGCGGCAATGCACGCCGATGCCCGGCGCCATCGGTGGGGTGCGTGTGGTTCAAAAACCGGCCGCCAGAGGAGAGTGACCCGGCAACGCCAGCTGAACGCACCCCTTCCGTTTCAGTCTCCGCGCAGTGCCCGGACGTGCGCCACGCTGCATTCGCGCAGCGCCTGCAGGTCGTACCCGCCCTCCAGCGTGGAGACCAGGCGACCCGAAGCGTGGCGGCCCGCGAGGCCACGCAGCTCGGTCGTGAGCCAGGCGAAGTCCTCGGCGTCGAGCTGCAGTTGCGCCAGCGGATCGCGCCAGTGCGCATCGAAGCCGGCCGAGACCAGCAGCAGTTGCGGACGGAAGGCGTCGATCGCGGGCAGCAGGTGCTCTTCCCAAGCGGCCCGGAAGCCACGGCTGCCGGTGCCCGGCGGCAGCGGCACGTTGCGGATGTTGCCGACGCCGCGCTCGTGCACGTGGCCCGTGTCGGGATACAGCGACATCTGGTGCGAACTCAGGTATTGCACCCGTGGTTCGGCTTCGAAGATCGCCTGGGTGCCGTTGCCGTGGTGGACATCGAAATCGGCGATCGCCACCCGGGCAAGCCCATGCCCCTCCAGGGCGTGGGCGGCACCGACCGCGACGTTGTTGAACAGGCAGAAACCCATGGCCGTCCGCGCCGTCGCATGATGGCCCGGCGGCCGCACCGCGCAGAACGCGGCCGTGGTATCGCCGGCCATCACCGCGTCCACGGCCGCGATGCCGGCGCCGGCTGCGCGCAGCGCCGCTTCCGCCGATTGCGGCGACAGGATCGTGTCGGGGTCCAGTTCGACGCGCTGTGCCGGCTGCGTTTCCAGCACGGCGTCGAGCAGCGATTCATGGTGCACGCGCAGCAGCTGGCCGCGGGTCGCGCGGGGCGCTTCGCGCCAGTCGAGATCGTCGACGTCGTGGCGCAGCGCGTCGATCACCGCGCCGAGCCGCTGCGACGTTTCGAAATGGCCGGGACCGGTATCGTGGTCGAGGCAGGCGGAGTGGGTGAAGACCGGCAGGCGCATGGCGATTCAGGGCCGGCCGGTGTCAGGCCCGGGGCTTGCGCCGCTCGTGTTGCCAGATGACTTCGCCGTGGCCGCTGTGCCGGGCCAGCACGCGGGCGAGCACGAACAGCAGGTCGGAGAGGCGGTTGAGGTAGCGGATCGGCTGCGGGCGGACGGTCTCCGCGCGCGCCAGCGCCACGGTTTCGCGTTCTGCACGCCGCACCACGGTGCGCGCGACGTGGCAGCGCGCCGCGGCATCGCCGCCGCCGGGCAGGATGAATTCCTTCAGCGGTGGCAGCGCGTCGTTGTAGTGGTCCAGGTGCTGCTCGAGGCGGTCGATATCCGCATCGTCGATCGCCGCATGCCCGGGGATGCACAACTCGCCGCCGAGGTCGAACAGCTGGTGCTGGATCGTGGTCAGCAGTTCGCGGATGTCATCGGGGACGTCCGCTGCAAGCAGCAGGCCGATGGTCGAATTGGCTTCGTCGACCGTGCCGTAGGCGGCCACGCGCGCCGAGTCCTTGCCAACGCGGCTGCCGTCGCCCAGACCGGTGCTGCCGTCGTCGCCGGTGCGGGTGTAGATCTTCGACAGTCGGTTGCCCATGGCGGGAGGTCAGTGCTTCATCCGGCGTGCGAACGGATGGGCGTGCCTGCTGATCTGTTCGCCCACCACCTGAGCCAGGGCCGCCAGGGTCACGAACATCGCCGTGCCCTGCAGATAGGGCGCGAACCAGTCGCCATAGTTCTTGGCCCAGCCAGCGAACGTCGGCTCGGCAACGCTGTTGCTGAGCCAGTAGAAGCCGCCCTGCGCGAGCAGGTGGCACAACGCGGTGGCTGCCACGAAGCTGAAGGCCAGCCTGGCGAGCGATGCAACGCTGGCGCCGCTGTAATTGCGGCGCAGCCAAAACCCGCCCACCCACATCGCGAGGTGCGCGGGAACCAGGAACCAGTAGCCCGGTGAAACGCAGTAGTGGCTCCAGAAGCTCATGCCCTGGTTGGTGATCACGGCGTAGTCGATCGCCACCGCCAGCACCATCAGCAGCGGGAACGCCCAGCGCGACCAGTTGCGCAGGTAGAAGCCGCCGATGAAGAACACCGCCCACGACGCGTCCGGCACCGGCGTGAAGTGGGAGAAGACGTGCGAGCGCGTCGCTGCCATCAGCAGGATGAGCAGGGACAGGACGATGACGCGTTGCAGGTTGGCGTTCATTGGGCGGGGCGGCTCCGGTCGCGGGATGCGGATGCGACCATTCTAGCGAAATGACCCGTCGTCGGTCCCTGACGGGCGCCCGATCCGGAAACGCGCGCAGCGCGGCGCCGGGACACGAGCACATGGCGCGGGCCGCGCCCGTGCGGCCCGGCCTGGGAGGCGAACCCGTCCCCCGCTGGCGGCCACCAGGTGGCCGGGACCACGTCCGGACCGGGTGCACCCACTATCATGCCGGCATGAATCATGTGGTCGCGCGGAAAGAACATGACGTGGTGATCGTCGGCGGCGGGCTGGTCGGGGCCAGCCTGGCGATCGCCCTGGACCGGATCGGGCTCGACGTCGGCATGGTCGAAGCCGCCCCGGCCGGCGCGCTGCCGGCCGTGTTCGACGAGCGCAACCTCAGCTTCGCCGATGCCACGGTCAACGCGCTGGAGGCGTTGGGCGTGATGTCCAAGCTGAGCGCACCCACCGGCGCCATCACCCGCATCCACGTCAGCCGCCGCGGCGATTTCGGCCGCGCCTGCCTGGTGGCGGCTGACTATGGACGCGAGGCGTTCGGCCGCGTGGTGGTCGCGCGCGACTTCGGCGAGGCTCTGGAAAGCAGGCTGCAGGAACTGCAGCGGCTGACCCGCTACCGGCCCGCGCGCTTCGTCGGCCTGGCGGGCGGCGACGATTCGACGCGCGTGGTCCGAATCGCCGACGCGGGCGGCGAGCGCGGACTCCGCGCGCGGCTGCTGGTTGCTGCCGACGGCACCGGCAGCGCCGTGCGCGACGCGCTCGGCATCCAAGCGGAGCGGCACGACTACCTGCAGAGCCTGTTCGTCGCCCGGCTGCGCGCGGCGCGCGCCCCCGACGGCACGGCATACGAGCGACTGGGCGACCACGGACCGACCGCGCTGCTGCCGCGGGGCGACCGGCACTTCGGTCTCGTCCACGGGGTGGCGCGCGACGAGGCGGCAACGGTGCAGGCGCTGGATGACACGGCGTTCCTCGATCGGATCCAGCGCGCGTTCGGCTGGCGCGTCGGTCGCCTGGAATCGATCGGCGCGCGCAGCATCTACCCTGCGATCCGGACGGTCGCGCGCAGCACCATCGCCCCGCGCGCGGCATTGGTCGGCAACGCCGCGCAGACCCTGCATCCGATCGGTGCGCAGGGCTTTAACCTGGGCCTGCGCGACGCGCTGACGCTGGCTGAACTGATCGAAACCCGCGGCGGCGCTGGCGCCGATCCGGGCGACCCCGGCCTGCTGGCCGAGCATGTTCAAAGGCGCGAAGACGACCGCGCGCGCACGCTGGCGATGAGCGACGGCCTGGCGCGCCTGACCGCGAACGATGCGCCGCTGCTGCGTCCCCTGCGCAGCCTGGGACTGTTCGCGCTCGATCGGATGCCCTCTGCGCAGGCCTGGCTGGTCGGTGGCGCGATGGGCTATCGCGGGCAGGTGCCGGCGCTGTGCAGGAAGGCCTCGTGAGCCGCGGCGCGCGCAAGGAGGTCGTGGTCGTGGGCGGCGGCGTCGTCGGCGCCGCCTGCGCGCTGGCGCTGGCCGGGCTCGGCCTGGATGTCGCCCTGGTGGAAGCCAGCGAACCGGCGCCCTGGTCGCGCGAGCATCCGGACCTGCGCGTGTTCGCCTTCGCACCCGACAACGCCGCGCTGCTCGACACGTTCGGCGCCTGGCGCGAAGTGCTCGATGCGCGCGCGCAGACGTACCGGCGGATGCGGGTATGGGATGCGGCGGGCGGCGGGGAGCTGGTGTTCGATGCGGACGCGGCCGGCCGCGCAGGGCTGGGCTGGATCGTCGAAAACGCGCTGCTGCTCGACCGACTGTGGTCGGCGCTGTCGCGCGCCGGGATCGACGTGCGGGTGCCGGCGCGCGTGGAGGCGCTGGAACAGGATCACGAAGGCGTGCGCCTGCGCCTGCACGATGGCAGCCGCATCGACGCGCGCATCGCGATCGCCGCCGACGGCGCCGAATCCACGCTGCGCCGCCTCGCTGGCGGGGAGGTCAGCCGCCATGAATACGGCCAGCGCGGCGTGGTCGCATACATCGATACGCAGCGCCCGCACGAGGACACCGCCTGGCAACGCTTCCTGCCCGGGGGGCCGTTGGCGGTGCTGCCTTTCACGCAGGGCCGCAGTTCGATCGTGTGGACGCTGCCCGATGCGCGCGCGGCCGAGGTGCTGGCGTTGGACGACGACGCGTTCGCGCGTGAGCTCACGCGTGCCTTCGATGCGCGGCTGGGATCGATGCGCGCGGTGTCCAGGCGCGTAGCGTTCCCGCTGCGCCGGCAGTTGGCATCCTCGTGCGTGCATGGTCGGGTCCTGGTTGTCGGCGATGCCGCCCATGTGGTGCACCCGCTCGCAGGCCAGGGTGTCAACCTCGGGCTGCGCGACGTGACCGCGCTGCGCGACGCGGTCGCCGTCGCGCAGGCACGCCGCGCCGACTGGACGTCGCCTCAGCGCCTGGCGCGCTGGGGACGCGGTCGTACCAGCGAGAACGCGCTGGCCGCGCACGCATTCGACGGCATCAACCGGCTGTTCTCAAGTGACGGCATGCATCGCACGCTGTTGCGCGGACCGCTGCTCGGGCTCGCCGGGCGGCTGCCGCCGCTCACCGACGCGCTGTGGCGGCGCGCGGCGGGGCTCTAGCCGGACCCTCGTGGTTGCGACCGCGCGGCGAAATGCAGCGGTTCGCGCACAAGCAAAGCCCCGCGTTCGCGGGGCTTCGTTTTTGCGGTTGCGGCCGGTCTACATCCAGCTTTTCAGTTCCTGCCTGTCGAGCTTGCCGTCGTGGTTGTTGTCGACCGCGTCGAATTCCGCGGACAGCGTCGCGTTGATCTTCGCTTCGCTGCGGCTGATGCTGCCGTTGCCGTTGCTGTCCATCGCGGCGAAGTCGATCTTGTAATCGCCAACGATGGAGTTCGACGGTCCCGAGGTGACGCTGACCAGCGGTTGCGTCGGCCCCGTGGGCGCAACGGGGGCCGGCGGTGGCGGGGCTGGTGGGGTGTTGACCGCGTCGGTGGCCGCCTGGGCCGCGAGCGATGCATCGGTTGCGGCCGCCGTGGCCTGGGTGCTCGCCGCCTGCGCGGCATTGGCGGCCTGGCGCGCCTGGTGCACGGCATGGTCGGCCTGGCGCGTGCCGCCGGCAGCGGCGGACTGCGCGGCGCCGGCCTGGTTGGCCGCCCGCGTGGCGTCCAGTGCGGCCTGTTCGGCCTGCACCGAGGAGCGGTCGGCGACATAAGCGTGGTACGTGGCATTAGCGTCCCCCTCGGTGGTCAGGGCGCCGCCGCGCTTGCTCGCGGCTGCCTGCTGCGCGGCGTCGCGGGCCGCCTCGGCCTGGTTGCGGGCAACGTCCGCTTCCGCGGCCGCGGCCTGTGCCGCGTCCTTGGTGGTCGCGGTGGCGGCGCTCCGGTGCACGGCATCCTGCGCTCGCGCGCTGCCGGCGGCGAACGCGCCGAGCAGGGCCAGGGTCAATAGCGATCGGGTCGGGATGCGGTTCATTTCAATCTCCAGGCTGGGATGACGCGGCCACGCTAGGACCGGGGCAATGAATCCAGCGTCAACTGCGGGAACCGACCCTGAACGGGGTCGCCTTCGACCCCGATTCGCTCTGATTGGCGGCGTACGGCGATGTCCCGTATTCGGGTTTCCAGGCGTCGGGCTTTGCCGATCGGCCTTCTGCTCGACGGGCCGATCCTGCGGGCGCGATCGCAGCAGGTGCGTATCGGCGCGTCGCTAGCGGTCAGGCGCCTGGGCCAGGCGCGCGGTAGTGCAAAGGGCAGCTGACACGTACTCACGCGGGCTGGCAGCGGACACGAGGGTTGCGGTAGCCGGGATGAAGGTCTGCCCGTTGTCCGGAGAGCGATCAGGATTCCAGCGCGGCGAAGACCGTGATTTCCTCGCGGTCGTGGTAGAGCTGGTGGGCGCGCACCACCAGCGGCCGCTGCGCCTGCGCGGCGAGCAGGTCCAGGCACAGCCGGGTTTCGTCCCAGCGTTTCTTCATTGGCAGCTTGAGGTTGAAGATCGATTGCCGGCACCAGCCTTCGCGCAGCCAGGTGGCCATGCGCTCGGCGACGCGACGTGGCTGCTCGACCATGTCGCAGACCATCCAGTCCAGCGGACGCGGCGGCTGCCACTGGAAGCCGTCGGCGCGCAGGTGCTCGACCAGCCCGGTGTCGAGCACGTGCTGGCGCAGCGGACCGTTGTCGACCGCGCTCACGCGCAGGCCGTGGCGGGTAAGCACCCAGGTCCAGCCGCCGGGGGCGGCGCCGAGGTCCGCGGCGCGCATGCCTTCGCGTAGCAGGCGGCCGCGTTCGCTTTCGTCGAGCAGGGTGAGCAGCGCTTCCTCGAGCTTCAGCGCCGAGCGCGAAGGCGCGTCCGGCAGCAGCCGCAGGCGCGGGATGCCAAGCGGCCACGGTGCGCTGTCGGACGGATCGCTGCAGGCGACGAACGCGTGGTCGCCGTCGACGAAGCACACGTGCAGGCGCGGCAGCGATGCGGTGTCACGCGCGGTGAGCACGCCGGCCGTGCGCAGCGCGGGGCGCAGCGCATTGCCGAACGCGCGCGCCAGACCCGACAGCGGTTTGCCGGCGTCGCTGTCGGGGTGCTCCACCAGCAGCTCGCCGTAGCGGTTTCCGGGGTCTTGCCCGGCGGGCAGGACGGAGCCCGCCGCGTCGGCGTGCAACGCCGCGAGGATCGGCGCGATCCGGTCCTTCGGATCCAGCCCGCGCAGTTCGGCGAGCAGCTGCAGCTTCTGCCGTGCGAACACCAGGTCGCGCCACGGCAACGCGCGCGACAGCGCTGCCGCCTGGTCGGTGGCGAACACCACGAACCCGCTTCCGCGCTCGGTGCGCGCATGGCCGAAGACGCCGACCTCGGCCGCGCGCGCGGTCAGTTCGGCGGCCAGTTCAGGCTCGAAACCGGCGCGGCAATAGCAGAGCAGTCCGGTCATCTCGCATCGCTCATGTCGAAGCGGCGTCCGTCGCAGGTTTCCGGGTTCTGGAGAGTCGGGAGATCGCGGCAGAAGCCGCTCCGACGACAGCGGCGGCCGCCATCAGTAACGCCGGCCGCCCTGTTCGCCGTAGGCGCGCAGGACCGCGCGCGCGTCGTCGCGCTGGATGTCCCGCACGACCTCGATCCCGCGCTTGCCCAGCTCGCCGATCCAGTCCGCGGGCAGCGGCCCCTCGTCGAACTCGGTCAGCGCCATCACGTCCTCGGCGCGGGCGCTGATCAGCAGGCGATCGATGCCCGCCCAGATCGTGGCGCCGTAGCACTGGCAGCACGGCTGCGCCGAAGTGGCCAGGGTGTAGCGGCCCTCGGGTTCACCGGCCTCGTCGCGGTTGAGCCGGGCGCGCTGCAGCCTTTGCTGGGCCAGCATGTAGGCCATGGTCTCCGCGTGCCCCAGCGACGTGTTCTGCGGCAGCACCACGTTGACCCCGACCGCGACGAGGCGGTCGTCGGCGTTGAAGACCGCCGCGCCGAACGGGCCGCCGGTGCGGGCTTCGAGGTTGCGGCGCGACAGTTCGATCGCCAGCGAGACTTTTTCCGCATCGGAACCGTAGCTGCGCGCGCCGTCGACTGCTTCGTGCACCCACGCCGGCAGGGTGAGGTGGATCTGTGCGTAGAGCATCAGGACGTCGTCTCCGATGGTGACTGCAACGGCATGGAGGATCGCCCGGGTTCGCAGCGTCCGGCGTTGCACGAGCAACTGCTGATCTGGCGGAACCCGCAGACGCCCATGCGTCCGTCCTTCGCACACTGCGACTGCACGGCTGCCGGGTCGGTGGGGCTGTCCTTGTTGACGCATGCCGGCATCTCGCCGCAGCAGTTGCCGACGTTCTTGACCGCGCAGTCGGCGTCGACCTTGCAGCGGCTGTCGATCACCGGGGCCTCGCGCACCCGGTCGGGAGGCAGCGGGCGCGACATCTCCGGGGGCGGCTTGGCCTGGGGCTGCGACGGGGCAGCGGCGCCGTTGGTGGCGGGGGCCGTGCAGGCGGCCAGCAGGGCGAACAGGCACAGCGCGATGGCCTTCTGAACCAACTTCGGCATGGTCAATCTCCCTTCTGCATCCACGAAGCTCGCGTGCACGCGGCGATCGAGCGAATCCCGACGTTCGCCGCGCGCAACGTCATGGCGTTGCGGACCACGTGTCGCGCAGGCTGACGCTGCGGTTGAACACCGGCGAGCCGGCGCGGTGGTCGCGGCGATCGGCGACGAAATAGCCCGTGCGCTCGAACTGGAAGTGCGTTTCGGACGCAGCGTCCGCTGCCGCCGGCTCGACATACCCCTGCACGACCTTCCGCGAGTCCGGATTGAGATGGTCGCGGTAGGTCTTGCCTTCGCTCTCGTCGTCCGGGTCGGCGACCGAGAAGAGGCGGTCGTAGAGGCGGATTTCCGCCGGCACCGCGCGCGTCGCGTCGACCCAGTGGATGGTGCCCTTGATCTTGCGGTTGGCACCTTCCATGCCCGGCCGCGATTCGGGGTCCAGCGTGCCGCGCAGTTCCACGATGTTGCCTGCGTCGTCCTTGACCACCTCGTCGCAGCGCACGATGCCGGCGCCGCGCAGGCGTACTTCGCCGCCGGGCACCAGCCGCTTCCAGCCTTTGGGCGGCACTTCGGCGAAGTCGTCGTGTTCGATCCACAGTTCGCGCGAGAACGGCACCTCGCGCGTGCCGAACGATTCGTCCTTGGGGTGGTTGCCGAACGAGAGCGTCTCGGCATGCCCCTCGGGCAGGTTGGTCAGCACGAACTTCAGCGGCGTGACCACCGCCATCCGGCGCGGCGCGTGCGCATCGAGGTCGTCGCGCAGGCAGCCTTCCAGCACCGAGAAGTCGATCACCGAGTTCTGCTTGCTGATGCTGACGCGGTCGACCAGCAGCCGCAGCGCCGCCGGCGTGTAGCCGCGGCGGCGCAGGCCCTGGAGGGTGGGCATGCGCGGATCGTCCCAGCCGTCGACCAGGCCATCGTTGACCATCGCCACCAGCTTGCGCTTGCTCATCACCGTGTAATTGATGTTCAGGCGCGAGAACTCGATCTGCCGCGGCCTGGCGGCCTCGTTCGGCAGGCCCTTGGCCAGCAGCGGCGCGAGCAACTCCGGCGAGCCGGCGAGATCGACCCGTTCCACGCACCAGTCGTACAGCGGCCGGTGATCCTCGAACTCCAGGGTGCACAGCGAGTGGGTGATGCCCTCGACCGCGTCGCCCAGGGAATGGGCGAAGTCATACATCGGGTAGATCGGCCAGGCGTCACCGGTGTTCTGGTGCGCGACCTTCTTGATCCGGTACAGCGCCGGGTCGCGCAGGTTGATGTTGCCGCTGCCCATGTCGATCTTCGCCCGCAGGGTGCGCGCCCCATCCGGGAACTCGCCGGCGCGCATGCGCCGGAACAGGTCCAGGTTTTCCTCCACGCCGCGGTCGCGGTAGGGCGAGTTGCGGCCCGGTTCGGTCAGCGTGCCGCGGTACTCCCGTACCTGCTCGGCGCTGAGGTCGCAGACGAAGGCGTCGCCCTGGGCGATCAGCTTCTCGGCGGCGAGGTAGAACACCTCGAAATAGTCGGAGGCATGGCGCAGGCTGGCCCATTCGAAGCCCAGCCAGCGCACGTCGTCCTGGATCGCCTGCACGAACTCCGGGTCTTCCTTGGCCGGATTGGTGTCGTCGAAACGCAGGTTGCACAGCCCGCCGAACTCGGCCGCGATGCCGAAATCCAGGCAGATCGCCTTGGCGTGGCCGATGTGCAGGTAGCCGTTGGGTTCGGGCGGGAAGCGGGTGCGGATGGCCGCGTGCTTCCCCGCGGCCAGATCCTGGCGGACGATCTGGCGGATGAAATCCTGCTTTTCGACGGGCGCGGCGGGTTCGCCGACGCCGGTGGCGGTGCTGTGGCTCATGTGCGGGGGGCCGGGAAAAACAACAGTTTAGCCGAGGCCACCAGCCCGCGAGTGCTTCGATGGTCGCCTCGCGAGGGCAGGGTCGAGCCGTCCCGGAGGACGGTACGTGGCGACTGGCACGCATGTTGCGTGCGGCATCGTATGGACGGGGGCAGAGGCGACTCGGTGTCGGAGACAGCACCACAGGACGGGACGACCGCGGCGCCGCAGCGCGCCGTTGGCTCCACCCTGCCCGGAACTGGCCGATGAGCGTGCCTACGCTACGCCATTCCTCGCGCCACGAATGGCTGGTCGGGGCTTGCCTGCTGGCGTTGCTGGGTCTGTTGGCCAGCGCGGTCGCCGGCGGCCTGCCCGGCGCCGAGACGGTCCCGGTGCAGCTGGCGCCGGCGGGACCAGGCCCGGATGCGCCGATCACCGCGGACGGGCAGGGCCTGGTGGTCGATGGCCGCTCGGCGGACGCGGTGGTGCGCATGCATTTCACCCTCCCGCAGCGCGCCGACCGCGACGATCCTTGGGTGGTCTGGATCGAGCGCAAGCCAGTCGAACGGGTGCAGCTGGCCCGGGACGAGTGGAGCAGCAGCTCGCGTGGATTCTTCAGCCCGCGCACCGGCGTCGGGCCGCTCCCGACCGGCTACGCATTCGCCCTGCCTTACAGCTGGCAGGGCGATGTCGACCTCGAACTGCGCGCCGCCGGCGACCTGCCAGCCGTGCTGCGTCCGCGCGTGGTCGCCAATGCCGAGGCCTGGCGGATGGAGCGCCAGGGCGTGGCGATCAGCGCGACGATCTACGCCAGCCTGTTCACCCTCGCGCTGCTGGCGCTGGCGCTGTTCTCGGCGGCGCGCGACCGGTTGTTCCTGACCCTGTTCGGCTGCGCCACGCTGACCCTGATCACGCTGTCGGCGATCAACGGCCACCTGTACCAGGTGCACGGGCTGCGCTGGCTGGCCGCGTGGGGCGTCCAGGGACTGCTGGCGCTGCAGTTCCTGCTCTGCGCCTCGCTGCCGCAGCTCCTGCTCCGCTACGCAAGTACGCGTCGGCTGCATCCCGGGATCACGCGCGGCATCGACATCGCCTGCATCGCGATGGCGGTGCTGGCGGCGGTCTGCCTGCTTGACCTGCAGCCGCTGGTGCGCTGGTTGCTGCCGCTGTCGCTGCTGTCGCGCGCGGCCTGCGCGCTGGCATGCCTGTGGCTGGTGCTCGATGCCGCCCGCCGCCGCCTGCCGATGGGCTGGCCGCTGGCGATCCTGGCGGTGCTGACCATCGCCGCGGGCACGGGCCGGCAGCTGATGCTGTGGGGCTACCTGCAGGACCTGGCGTGGCTGCGTTCCGGCGAGCAGCTGGCGCTGGCCGGCGCCATGGCGATCCTCGCGGTCGGGGTGATCAACCGCATCAGCGACTACCGCGACCAGCGCGACCGGGACCAGCTGGCACGACTGGACTCGGAACGGCGGATGCAGCGCGAAGCCGCGCGCTCCGACCTGAACGCCGCGTTCCAGGTGAAGCTGCGCAGCTGCGCCGAGGGCGACATCGAATGGACCGCCTTCCACCTGCTGCTCGAACACCTGGTCCCGCTGGTACGCGCCGGGAAGGCGGTGGTGGTGGCACGCGGTTATCACGGTCGCAACGTCCAGGTGTCGGTGCCGGCCGCGCGCAAGGCCGAGGCCGAGGCGTTCCTGGCCAAGCGCGAGCTGTCGCTCAAGCGCCACGCCGCCAACGGCATTCCGCTGCAGCAGCCGCTGAGCGCGGGCGACGACGGCGCGCTGGCGATGGAAGCCCTGGTGCCGTTGCCGATCCGGGCACCGGCCTGGGGCATGCTGCTGCTCGAGCGCGCCGGTGGCGAGGGTTTCACCACCGAGGAGCTGGCGCTGGCCGGCGAATTCATCCGCCTGGCCCTGGTCCACGTCGACCAGGCGCTGACCGCGATCCAGCTGCGGCGTTCGGCCGAGCTCGACGCCCTGACCGGCACGTTCAACCGCCGCACCATCGACCAGTGGCTGGTGCGCAGCTTCGGCGAAGCCGAGCGCGATGGGCAGCCGATCTCGGTGCTGTTCGTCGACATGGACCATTTCAAGGCCATCAACGACAAATATGGTCACGCCTGCGGCGATCACTGCCTGCGCACGGTCGCGCAGGCGCTGCGCGGGTCCCTGGGCGAGGGTGACCTGCTGGGCCGCTACGGCGGAGAGGAATTCATCGCCGTGCTGCCGGCGCGCGGCGGCGCGGCGGCGCGGATGGTCGGCGAGCAGCTGCGCGCCGACGTCGAAGGGCTGATGCTGGAATGGGAAGGACAGCCGCTGCGCCTGACCGTGAGCGTCGGCGTGGCGACCCGACTGCACAACGAACTTCCGGCCGAAACGATCGACCGCGCCGACAAGGCCCTGTATGCCGCCAAGCGCGGCGGCCGCAATTGCGTGCACGTGGCCCCGGCCGTATTCAGCTGACCGGACACATGCCGGGCCGCGCCCTTTCGCAGGGGCCAGGTCCGCGAGGATCCTCGGGAAGACGATCGTCGCGCTAGCCGCGCCCGCAAACGGGGAGGTGGGGCACGCAAGTCCTTACCATGTGCCGTCGCCGCTTCGGCGCCCCATGCACCCGCATCGATGACGCATTCGCGCAACGAACCCCGGGCCCTGGCCTGGATGCTGGCCGGTGCCGCGATCATCGGCACCAACGGGATCCTGGTCGAACTGGCCGGTACACCGCCGACGGTGTCCGCGTTCTGGCGCATGGCGTTTGCCGGCGCGATGCTGCTGGCGTGGGTGGTGGCCTCGGGTGGCTGGCAGGTCCTGACACGGCGGGCGTGGGGATCGATCGCCGCCACGGGCGCGTTCTTCGCCGCCGATCTTTGGCTCTGGCACCGCAGCATCCTGCTGGTCGGCCCGGGGCTGGCGACGCTGCTGGGCAACGCGCAGGTGTTCTTCATGGCGTTGGCGGGTGCGCTGTTCTTCCACGAACGCCTGACCCCGCGTTTCCTGTTCGGTCTGCTGCTGGCGTTTGCGGGGTTGTGGCTGATGCTGGGTTCGAACTGGGCGCAGCTGCCGCCGCAGTATCGCTGGGGCGTCTGGCTGGGGCTCGGTACCGGCGTGTGCTACGCCGCCTACAACCTGGCACTGCGTCGCTCGCAGCGCGAAGCCCAAGGCGAGCGCGCGCGTCCGGCACCGGTCGCGCAGGTCCTGGGGATCGCGGCCCTGGTCAGCGCGACGTTTCTTGGCGGCGCGGCAGCGGCGGAGGGCGCGGAGTTCGCGATTCCGTCGCTGAAATCGCTGGTGGTGCTGCTGGCGCTGGCCGGCTTCGGCCACTGCCTGAGCTGGGTGCTGATCTCCCGCGCGATGTCGCACCTGCGCGTGGCGCTGGTCGGGCTGCTGCTGTTGCTGCAGCCGGTCGTGGCCTTCGTGCTGGACGTCTGGCTGTTCGGTCGCGCAACCGAGCCGCGCGAATGGATCGGCCTGGCGCTGAGCCTGGCCGGCATCTTCCTGGCCGGCCTGAAAGGACGCGCGCGCGCCTGAACCGGCGGCCTGACCGGCGGCGACGCTGAAGCGCGGCCCGTGCCTCCAGTCCTCCGACCGGGCAAGGCCTCAGTACGTTCCCTCGATCTCGATCGCGCAGACGTAGATCAGCTCGCACGCGCCATTGCCGGCGTCGGAGCGGGTGAGCGAACTGCGCCAGTGGCGCCCCTGCGGCGTCGTGGCTTCCACCAGCCAGCCGTCGATGCGGACCCGGTCTCCCTCGCGCACCTTGCGCAGCGTGTGCGCGACGCGGCCATCGAAGGGGATCATGTGCATGTTGGCCGAGCTGCGATGGATCTGCTCCGGCGGCAAGGGCGCTTCGCCTTCCCAACGATACGAGTACCAGCGCGCCGATTGCGCGATCCGCATCCGCGATAGCACGGCGGGGTCGGCCATCGCCTGCCAGCCCAGCGCGAGATCCGTCGGCGACAGCGACGACTCCGCGTCCATGACGTAGTCCGCGCGACCGAGCACCCGCGCATCGAGGCTGAAGCCCGCCAGCGGTTGCAGCGTCGCGACCTCGAGTTCGAACGCGGGCAGGTCGGGCGGAAGCTCGCTTTGCAACGGTTCCGCTCCGCGCGCCACGCGAGGCGGGGGCGGACATCGCGGCACCGCGCCGGCGGCCGGCGACGGGGGGCTTGGCACGCGCGGCGACACCGGCGAGTACCACCAGCCGAGGACGCAAAGCACCAGCAGCGCCGCGGCCAGTCGCGGGCTCACGCGCCGGGTCCGCCCGGCGCATGCGTCTGCGACGTCCCGGCATCGGGCACGAGCAGGTCTGGCGGCAGTTGCCGGAATACCTCGGCCAGCTGTTCAAGGAAACCCGCCATCGCCGAGCTCCTGCGCCAGACCATGGCGATGCGCCGGCTGGGCGCGTGGTCGCGGAACCGGACCAGGTGGATGTTGTACGAACGGGCGACCGGCGGCTTGACGGCGAGCGTCGGCAGCAGCGTCACGCCCACATCGGCCGCCACCATCTGCCGCAGCGTTTCCAGGCTGGTGGCCTGAAACTCGCCTTTCTCGCTGGCGCCGGCCATGTGGCACACATCCAGGGCCTGGTCGCGCAGGCAGTGGCCGTCGGCGAGCAGCAGCAGGCGCTCATCGGCCAGGTCGCGCAGGGACAGCGAGTCCTGCCGCGCCAGCGCGTGCGATTCCGGCACCGCGAGGACGAAAGGCTCCTCGAACAGGAACTCGACGTGCAGTTGGTCGTCGGCGACCGGCAGCGCGAGCAGCGCCGCATCCAGCCGGCCATCGTGCAGGCGCGCGAGCAGCACGTCGCTTTTTTCCTCCACCAGCAGCAGCTCCAGCTGCGGGAAACGCGCGCGGATGCCGGGCACCACGTGCGGCAGCAGGTAGGGGCCCAGCGTGGGGAAGATGCCGAGCGTGACCGTGCCCGCTTCGGGATCCTCGCTGCGACGCGCGGCCTGGCGCATCTGTTCGACGTCGGCGACGATGCTGCGCGCGCGCGCGGCGACATCGCGCCCCGCGGGGGTCAGCATCACCTTGCGCGGCGCGCGTTCGACCAGCGGCACGCCCAGCTCTTCTTCCAGCTTGCGAACCTGGGTGGAGAGCGTGGGCTGGCTGACGAAGCACGCCGCGGCAGCGCGACCGAAGTGCAGGTGCTCGGCGAGGGCGACGAAGTACTTGAGGTCACGCAGGTTCATGGTGCTGCCTCCCATCACGCCGCGCCCCGCGGACGTTTCGATCGCCGCGGGGCCGCCCATGCTTCCCTCCGTGGCGGGAGAGGGGAGCGTGGAGACACGACATCAGGCCGCCTTGACCTCGGCGTTCGTTTCCACGGCCGGACTGCTGGTGCGGATCAGGTGGTCGAACGCGCTCAGCGCAGCCTTCGCGCCGTCTCCCATCGCGGTCACGATCTGCTTGTACGGCGTGGTGGTGGCGTCGCCGGCGGCGAACACGCCTGGCAGCGACGTGCGGCCGGCGGCGTCGACTTCGATCTCGCCGCGCTGCGACAGCTGCAGCGTGCCCTTCAGCCACTCGGTGTTGGGCAGCAGGCCGATCTGCACGAACACGCCCTCGAGCTCGACGCGGTGCACATCGCCTCCGACGCGGTCACGATACGAAAGCGCATTGACCCGGCTCCCGTCTCCATGCACCTCGAGGGTCTGGCCGGAGGTGATGACGCGGACGTTGCCCAGGCTGCGCAGCTTGCGCTGCAGCACCTCGTCGGCACGCAGCCTGTCGTCGAACTCGATCAGGGTGACGTGCGCGGTCAGGCCGGCCAGGTCGATCGCCGCCTCCACGCCCGAGTTGCCACCGCCGATCACCGCCACGCGCTTGCCCTTGAACAGCGGGCCGTCGCAATGCGGGCAGTAGGCCACGCCCTTGTTGCGGTACTGGTCCTCTCCGGGCACACCCATCTGCCGCCAGCGGGCGCCGGTGGACAGCACCACCGTACGCGCGCGCAGCGAGGCGCCACTTTCCAGCTTGACCGTGGTGATGCCGTCGGCGTCCTGTTCCAGCGCCTGCGCGCGCTGCAGGTTCATGATGTCCACTTCGTACTGGCGCACGTGCTGTTCCATCTGCGCGGCCAGTTTCGGGCCCTCGGTTTCCTGCACCGAGACGAAATTCTCGATCGCCATCGTGTCCAGCACCTGGCCACCGAAACGCTCGGCGACCACGCCGGTGCGGATGCCCTTGCGCGCGGCGTACACCGCGGCCGCGGCGCCGGCGGGGCCGCCGCCCACGACGAGGACGTCGAATGGCGCCTTCGCGGCGATCGCACTGGCTTTGCGCGCCGCGGCGCCGGTGTCGAGCTTCGCCACGATCTGCTCCAGGCTCATCCGGCCCTGGTCGAACAGTTCGCCGTTGAGGTAGACCGACGGCACCGACAGGATCTCGCGCGCCTCCACCTCGGCCTGGAACAGCGCGCCGTCGATCGCGACATGGTGGATGCCGGGGTTCAGCACGGCGGCCAGGTTCAGCGCCTGGACCACGTCCGGACAGTTCTGGCACGACAGCGAGAAATAGGTCTCGAAGCGGTATTCGCCCTGCAGCGCGCGCACCTGGTCGAGCAGCTCCGGCGCGGCCTTGGACGGATGTCCGCCGACCTGCAGCAGGGCCAGCACCAGCGAGGTGAACTCGTGGCCCAGCGGGATGCCGGCGAAGCGCACGTCGATGTCCTCGCCGGGCGTGGTGATCGCGAACGAGGGCTTGCGCTGGTCGTCGTCGCGGCGCACTTCGATCGACACCTTGTCCGACAGCGCGCGGATGTCCTCGAGCAACTGCAGCAGCTCGCGTGACTTGTCGCCGTCGTCCAGCGAGGCGACCAGCACGACCGGCCGCTGCAGGCGCTCGAGGTAGGCGGCGAGTTGGGTCTTCAGATCGTCGTCCAGCATGGCTTCGATTCTCCGGTACGGGGCAGACGCGTAGCGGGCGTCCTGCGCGGGGCAGGTCGCCGCCGGCGTGGGGATGGACCGCAAACCGCGCCGCATGCACGGTCTCCGGTCCATCCCCGCTTGCGCGGGGATGGGTTGGAATCGCCGGTGAAAGCGGCCATGGCAGCGATCGCCATGGCGGCTCCCACGCTGGCGACGTGGTCCTAGATCTTGCCGACCAGGTCCAGCGACGGCTTCAGGGTCTTCTCGCCTTCCTTCCACTTGGCGGGGCACACCTCGCCCGGATGCGCGGCGACGTACTGCGCGGCCTTGACCTTGCGCAGCAGTTCCAGCGCGTCGCGGCCAATGCCCTCGGCGGTGATCTCGACGGCCTGGATCACGCCCTGCGGATCGATGATGAAGGTGCCGCGGTCGGCCAGGCCGACGCCCGGGCGCATCACTTCGAAATTGTTGGTGATGGTGCCGGTCGGATCGCCGATCATCGCGTACTTGATCTTGCCGATCGCGTCGGAAGTGTCATGCCACGCCTTGTGCGAGAAATGGGTGTCGGTGGACACGCTGAAGACCTGCACGCCGAGCTTGTCGAACTCTTCCTGGTTGAGGGCCAGGTCTTCAAGCTCGGTCGGGCAGACGAAGGTGAAGTCGGCGGGGTAGAACACCACCACGGACCACTTGCCCTTGAGGTCGGCGTCGGTGACTTCAATGAACTCGCCGTTCTGGTAGGCGGTGGCGCGGAACGGCTTGATTTCGGTATTGATGACGGACATGGGGTTCCTCGGTTGGTTGCAGGAAGGCCGGCGGCTGCCGACGTCGGGGACTAGATTAGGCGAGGCCTATCGATATGTGAAATTGATTATATCGATTCTATCGATAGGTTGCGACTATGGGGATCTCGAGCTCCTGACGATGGCAGTGCGCCAAGCAGGCTTATCTGCATTGCAAGGTGTTGTTGAACGGTTGGCGGCACAATGCCCCTCCTTTGTTCGTCCACCCAGCGAGGACGCCATGTTCCAGACCGCGATGCAGCGCCTGGCGCTCCATGAGGCCGCGCCGGCCGGCGCGGCCGGAACTCGCGAGACGCGTCGTGGCTGAGACCGACGCCGACATGTCGGCAGACGCCTGCCTGCGCGTCGCGCGATCCAGCGTCGAGGCCGGCGAGGCCGCGCTGCTGCTGGCGCACGTACTGGGTTGCAGCCGCGGCTGGCTGTACGCGCACGGCGATGCGGTGGTGCCGGCGCCCGACGCGGCCCGGTTCGCGGATCTGGTCGCACGTCGCGCCGCCGGTGAACCGGTGGCCTACCTGATGGGCACGCGCGGCTTCTGGGGCTTCGACCTGGCGGTCGGCCCCGACACCCTCATTCCACGACCGGAAACCGAATTGCTGGTCGATCTCGCACTGGCGCGCATCGCGCCGCAGCGGCCGGCGCGGGTCGCCGACCTCGGCACCGGCAGCGGCGCGATTGCGCTCGCGATCGCAAGCGAACGCCCGCATGCCACGCTGGTCGCCAGCGATGCCAGCGCCGCAGCGCTCGAGGTCGCAGCCCGCAACGCCCGGGCGCTGAGCGTGGGCAATATCGAATTCCGCTACGGCGACTGGTTCGCGCCGCTGGCCGGGGAACGTTTCGACCTGGTTGCCAGCAATCCGCCCTATATCAGCGAGGACGATCCACACCTGGCGCGCGGTGACCTGCGCTTCGAGCCGCGCGCCGCCCTGGCATCCGGCGCCGACGGGCTGGACGCGATCCGCGCCATCGTTGCCGCCGCTCCTGCGCACCTGCGCGACCAGGGCTGGCTGCTGGTCGAACACGGCTGGCAGCAGGGCGCCGCGGTGCGCGCGCTGTTCGAGGCTGTGGGCTTCGTCGATGTCGACACCCGGTGCGATCTGGAACAGCGCGATCGCGTGACCCTCGGACACCGCTGACGCGCCCGCGGGCACGATCGCCTCGCGTCCGCCAGGGCAGCCCGGGACCGACTGATAAACTCGCCGGACGCTTTGTCAGGAATCCACGCATGCGCACGCTCTATCCCGAGATCGAGCCCTTCGACTCCGGCAGGCTCGAGGTCGATAGCCGCCATACGCTCTACTTCGAGCAGTGCGGCAATCCCGACGGCAAGCCGGTGGTGCTGCTGCACGGCGGCCCGGGCGGCGGTTGCAGCGCCAAGATGCGACGCTTCCACGACCCAGCGAAGTACCGCATCGTGCTGTTCGACCAGCGCGGCGCCGGACGCTCGACGCTGCACGCCGACCTCACCGACAACACCACCTGGGACCTGGTCGAGGACATCGAGAAGCTGCGCACCAGGCTCGGCATCGACAAATGGCAGGTGTTTGGCGGCTCCTGGGGCTCCACGCTGGCGCTCGCGTACGCGCAAAGGCACCCGTCGCACGTGACCGAACTGGTGCTGCGCGGGATCTTCATGCTGCGGCGCTGGGAGCTGGAATGGTTCTACCAGGAGGGTGCGTCGCGCCTGTTCCCCGATGCCTGGGAGCACTACATCAAGGCGATTCCGGAGGTCGAACGCCACGACCTGATTTCCGCCTTCCATCGCCGGCTGACCAGTGAAGACGAGGCCGTGCGCCTGGCCGCTGCCCGGGCCTGGAGCGTGTGGGAAGGCGCCACGAGTTTCCTGCACATCGACCCGGACTTCGCCGACAGCCACGCGGACGCACGCTTCGCGCTGGCATTCGCGCGGATCGAGAACCACTACTTCGTCAACGGCGGCTTCTTCGAGGTCGACGACCAGTTGCTGCGCGATGCGCCGAAGATCGCCGACATCCCCGGCATCATCGTCCACGGCCGCTACGACGTGGTCTGTCCGATCCAGAACGCCTGGGACCTGCACAAGGCCTGGCCGAAGGCGGAGCTGGCCATCTCGGCGGCGTCGGGGCATTCGGCGTTCGAGCCCGAGAACGTCGACGCGCTGGTGCGGGCCACGGACGGTTTCGCCTGAGGCCCAATCGGACCACGGCAGGCCTCAGTCCGCCGGTGAACCATCCGGGTTGTGCTCGATCATCCACAGCCCGGCCCACAGCTTCAGGTCCAGCTCGTAGCCCTCGGCATACTTCTGCATCAGCCAGGCCGGGGCCTGCGCGCGCGGGATGGTGTGCACGGTGATGTTTTCGTCGTCGACGCCGCCGCCATCGCCGACCTTCCGCAGGTCGCGGGCGCGCGCGAAGGCGATGCGTTCATTGCTCATCCCGGCGGTGGTGGGGCCGACCAGCAGCACGTCGATGCGGCCCGGTTCCCAGCCCGTTTCCTCGATCAGCTCGCGCCGCGCGGCGCTTTCGAGCGTGTCGCCGGCTTCGCCGTCGCCGACCAGTCCGGCCGGCATCTCGATCGTCTTCGCGCCCAGCGGCACGCGGTATTGCTCGACGAACAGCACGTGGTCGTCCGGCGTCACCGCGATGACCAGCACCGCGAGCCCGTCCTTGCCGTGCGTGCGTTCGCAGGACTCCCACTGGCCGCGCTTGACCATGCGCAGCCATTCGCCCTGGTAGAGGATCTGGGGCGACTCGTTGCCGGATTCGTTCATGCCTCGATCCTACCGCGCCGCGATGGCGGATTGCAGACGATGCGGCGCACCTGCAATGGCCATCGGAAACGACCGATGCGCCTCCGATGGCGCGCTACGAGGCGGGAAACCCGATGCCCGCGGCGGTCTGCAGGCGCCGCCGCGTCATCGGCCCGAAGCGCATCGCCTCGCACAGCGCGAGCAGCACCGCCGCGTCGGCACTGCCGCGCAGGAACGGGGGCGCGGCGCCGGACAGCGGCGCGTCGAGCGCGATCGTTGACAGCTGCCGGCACAGCAGCGCCTGCTCGCGGTGCAAGCGCAGTTTCGCCCCGGCCTGTGCGGCGCCGCGGAAGCGCAGGAACGCGACTTCGTCGATCCGGTCCAGCAGCGCATCAAGGCTGCCGAAGTGGGCCAGCAGCACGGCGGCGGTCTTGGCCCCGATGCCGGGCACGCCCGGAATGTTGTCCACCGCGTCGCCGCTCAGGGCGAGGTAGTCGGCGATCTGTCGGGCTTCCACGCCGTGGCGGGCCTTCACCCCGGCCATGCCCCAGCGCTGGTTGCGGGCGAAATCCCACTGCTCGTCGTGCTCGTCGAGCAGCTGCGACAAGTCCTTGTCGGCCGACACGATCACGCCGCGGTGGCCGTGCGCGCGCGCCTCGCGCAGGGCGCTGCCGATCAGGTCGTCGGCCTCGTAGTCCGAATGCGACAGCGAGACCAGGCCCAACGCGTCGCACAGCGCCCGGCAGTACGCGAACTGGCGCTTGAGCGCCGGCGGCGCCGGGTCGCGGTTGGCCTTGTAGGCCGGATAGATCGCATTGCGAAAGCAGCTGTCGAGCGCCTCGTCGAACGCGACCACGATGTGCTGCGGGCGTTCGCGCTCGAGCAGTTCGAGCAGGAAGCGGGCGAAGCCGTGCACGGCATTGGTCGGCCACCCGTCGGCGTCCGTGAACTCGTCGGGCATCGAATGCCAGGCGCGAAAGACGTACAGGCTCGCGTCGACCAGGTAGAGGGCCGGGCGCGGCGCCGCGGGTGCCGGCACGCTCAAGCCGGGCTCCAGTCCGTCAGCAGGGTGCGCGGGTCGGGGCGTTCGCGCTCGGGCACCGCCATCGCAGGCGTCCCGATGTGGATGAAGCCGACCACGCGCTCGTGTTCGCCCAGTTCCAGCAGCACGCGCACGTCCGGATCGTACGCAGGCCAGCCGGTCAGCCAGTTGGCTCCGAAGCCGAGCGCCTGGGCCGCCTGCAACAGGGCGAAACAGGCGCAACCGGCGGTCAGCAGCCGTTCCTGTTCAGGAATCTTGGTGTCGCCGGGGTCGAGGACCGCGATCACCGCGATGACCAGCGGCGCATGGTTGAAGCGCTGGCGGTCCTTCTCGATCGCCCCATCGCCCGCAAGCGGGTCGCGGTGCAGGGTAATCGCAGCCAGCGCCTCACCCAGCGCCAGTCGCGCATCGCCGGCAATTCGCAGGAAACGGAACGGCACCCGCTTGCCGTGGTCGGGCACGCGCGAAGCCGATTGCAGCAGGCGCAGTACGGTGGCATCGTCCGGGCCCGGCAAGCCCAGTTGCCGGGCCGGCACCGAGCGCCGCGCATCAAGCGTTTCGAGCGTGGAAAAATAGGGGTTTTGGCTATTTGCGGGCTGGGTCACAGACATGAAGCTCCACTTAATGGATCGTATTCAGCTAGGGCATTCCGCCTTGGCGCATTCTCCCCCGAAATGACGCAACACGACGCCCCCGATCTGATGGCCCGTCCGACGCAGCACCGCGCAGGTAGCGAAGCGGTGCGCGTCTACGAAACCATCAAGCGCCACGCGCTCACGGAGATGGCCGGCGTCCTCTCGGGCTTCTGGGGCAGCATCGAGGAGCAGGTCAGGCTGGCGGCGCTGGCCGGCCACGATTACAGCGCAAACCAGGACGACCGCGTCGCGATCACCGCGCTGCACCAGCGCGCGCTCGAACTGGCGACGCGCTATCGCGACGCGATCGAACGCGAGTTCGGCCGATGGCTGGATCCCAAGCCCACCGAGACGGTGGAAAAGTCCCTGAGCCTGATGTCCGAGGACGAGCTGGAAATCCACCTCGCCGGCCAGCAGACCACGGAATTGCTCGACCATCAGTTCCTGCACCCGCTTGAAATGATGGACGAACGCCTGCAATCGCTGGCCAACGCGCTCGGCGCGCACGGCAAGCGCGCCAACCCGATGCGCCCGGAGGCGGCGGTCGCGGCCTTCACCGGCCTGTTCGAGCACGACGACCTGACGCCGGGCCTGCGGACGATGGTGTTCCGGCTGCACGAAAAACGCCTGCCGCACGCGCTGGGCACGATCTACGAGCGTGCCAACGCAGCGCTCGAAGCGGCCGGCTTCGGCGGCATGGGCGCCGCGAAACCCCAGCGTTACGGCGGCAGGATGGCGCCGGCGCCGGCGCCATCCGCTTCAGGTCGCGCGGATGCGGGCGCCGGTGACGGGCTGTGGGTGCCCGACGGTGGCGTGGTCGAACACATGCAGGGCTACGCGCAACCCGCTGGAGGCGGCCAGGCGGGGCCGGGCTTCGCTGGGCCAATGCCGATGCAGGGCCAGGCGATGCCTGCGGGCATGCCCGGATTCGCGGGGCCGATGCCGGCGCAGCAGTTCGGTGCGTCCATCGCCTCGCAGGTGGCCGCCGCCGGCGGGGCAGCGCCGCAGGCGGCGGACTTCGCCGGGCGCGTGCCGCGCTACCGCGACGTGGTCCGCGAACAATTGCGCACCTGGCGCACGCGCCAGGCCGAAGCGAGTGAACTGGCCGCGCGACAGGCGGCGGAACACGCAGCCGCCGACGCCGCCAACCATGTGCTGGGCACCGAGGACCTGCTCAACGTCGCGCGCATGCTGCAGGGCGACGACCCCGCGCCGTTCGTCCGCGCGCTTTCCGGTGAAAGCGGCTACGCGCTGGCCGGCGCGCTGCGCGAGGAAATCCTGGACGGTATCCGCCAGCTCGGCTTCGATCCCGAGGACACCGCGCTGAGCAATGACGAACAGGACGCGATCGACCTGGTCGGCATCCTGTTCCAGTCGCTGGTCGAGGCCAACGAGTTGATGCAGCGCGCCCGCGCCATGTACGGCAAGCTGGTGGTGCCGTACCTGAAGGTCGCGCTGACCGACGACTCGATGTTCAATCGCCGCAGCCATCCGGCGCGGCGCTTGCTCGACGTGCTCACCGAGGCCTGCGACGGCAATGCCGGCGACACGCCGCAGGATCGCGAGACGCTCGATCGCGCCGAGCAGGCGGTCGACCGCGTGGTCGCCGAGTACGACGACGACCAGGCGATCTTCGAACTGGCCGCCACCGAGCTGCGCGACCAGCTCGACCAGCAGCGCAAGCGTTCCGAACTCGCCGAGAAGCGCACCGCGGAGGCGATTCACGGGCGCGAGCGCCTGCAGCACGCGCGTCGCGCCGCCGAAGGCCTGGTGGCTTCGCGCGTCGCCGATCGCCCGCTGACCGAGGCGATCGCGAATTTCCTCGATGGCCAATGGCGTCATTACCTCACCCAGACCTGGCTGCGCGATGGCGCCGATTCGGCGCGCCACCACGCGGCCATCGCCCTGGGCGACGCGATGGTGCAGGTCGACAACGACGCCGCGCACGCCCGCGGCGCGGTGGTGGCCGACCAGCTGCTCGCACTGCAGGCGCCGCTGGTGGACTGCTATTCGAGCTGCGGGCTCGATGCCGGCAGCGCGCGCGATTCGATGGCGCGCATCATCGCCGCGCTCGGCTTGCCCGACACGGTGCGCAAGGTGCACGTGCCGCGCGCCGACGAAGGCGGCGCCGACGCGTTCGATGACGAGCAGAAGCCGCCGATCCTGCGCGTCGTGGGCGGCCACGACGCGCTGGAGTTCGATCCTGCCATCGCCGCGCGCATGCGCCGGCTGCGTGCCGGGCAGGGGCTGCGCCTGGTCGACGATGAAGGTCGCGAGACCGCCGCGCGCGTGGCATGGATCAGTCCGCTGACTTCGCGGCTGTTGATCGTCAACCGCCGCGGCGCGCGCAAGATGGTGGTGTCGCCGGAAGAGCTCGCGCTGCTGGTCGGCAACGGGCAAGCGATCGTGCGCTCGGTGGACGCGCCGTTCGACGAGGCGATGAAGCAGCTCTGGCAGCGGCTCAACGAGGTGCCGGCGGCCGCCACGGTCAACTGAGCCGGCGCGAGCCGGGCAGGCAGCACCGATGCCCGGGCCCCGCGGTGCAATCGCACCGCCGCGGGCGATTCGCTACGATGGCGAACGACCGGACCTCGGAGCCAGGCATGACAGTGACGATCGGTATCGCACGCGAGACCGCGCCCGGCGAGCGGCGCGTCGCCGTCACCCCGGAAACCTGCAGGAAGTTCGTCGCCGCCGGTGCCACCGTGCGGGTCGAACGCGGATCGGGCGATGGCGCGCACTTCCCGGACGCCGCCTACGCCGACGCTGGCGCGCAGCTGGTCGACGACACCGAAGCGGCGCTGGCGCAGGCCGATGTCGCGCTGTGCGTGCAGCCGCCCGGCCCGGCGGCGATCGCGCGCCTGAAGCGGGGCGCGGTCCTGGTCGGCAGCCTGCAGCCCGACGCCGACCCGGCGCGCGCCGAGGCGCTGCGCGCGAACGCGATCGTCGCCTTCCCGCTCGAACGGCTGCCACGCACCACCCGCGCGCAGGCAATGGACATCCTCAGCTCGCAGGCCGGCATGGCCGGCTACAAGGCAGTGCTGATCGGCGCGCAGCTGGCGCCCCGGTTCTTCCCGATGCTGACCACCGCCGCGGGCACGATCCGGCCGTCGAAGGTGCTGATCGTCGGCGCCGGCGTGGCCGGGCTGCAGGCGGTGGCCACTGCCAGGCGGCTGGGGGCGCAGGTGGAGTGCTTCGACGTGCGTCCGGAAACACGCGAACAGATCGAATCGCTGGGCGGCAAATTCCTCGACCTCGGCGTCAGCGCCGCGGGCGAAGGCGGCTACGCGCGCCAGCTCACCGACGAGGAGCGCGCCGAGCAGCAGCGCCGACTGGGCGAGCACCTCAAGGGCATCGACGTCATCGTCTGCACCGCAGCGGTGCCAGGCCGCCCTGCGCCGAAGATCATTTCCGCGGCGATGGTTACCGGGATGAAGCCCGGCAGCGTGATCGTCGACCTGGCCGCCGAGGCCGGCGGCAACTGCGAGCTGACGCAGCCGGGGCAAACCGTCGAGCACGGCGGCGTGGTCATCGCGGGCCCGTTGAACCTGGCCAGCGGCGGCGCGCTGCACGCCAGCGAGATGTATGCGCGCAACGTCTTCAACTTCGTCTCGCTCCTGCTCCGGGACGGCGTGCTCGCTTTCGACTGGAACGACGAGCTGCTGGCAAAGACCGTCTGGCCAAGCCCGCCGGCCTGATCCTGGGCGATCGCCGCCCTCGTCGCTTGCAGGAGCGGTTTCAGCCGCGAGCTTTTGCCCGCAGCCAAGCCAAGGTCGCTGTCTCCCCGCATTCGCGGGTACGACGAATGAAATTGGCTTGCAGAAGTGGCTGCAGCCGCCAGTCGCCGAACGTCTGCTGCTTGCGCAAACGATCCCAAGCTCGCGGCTCAGTCTCCCGCGAGAGCCGATGCGTCGCGTTCGAATGTCATCTCCGTCCAGGCAATGCCATTGCGGAGCATGATCGAAGCCTCGCGGCTGAAGCCGCTCCAGGGGCCAGGCCTGCGGCCCTAGCGTTCGACCGGCGGATTCCGTTCGACCCACTGGCGGCGCTGTTCCGGCGTCATCGCGTGCCACTGCTCGCGCAGTTCGCTGCGATCCTCCTTCGACATGCCTCGCATCTTCTGGAACAGCGCGCGCGCCTGCGCCCGCTGTCCGGGATCCATATGCTTCCAGCGCTTCATGCCGCGGTGGGCACGCTTGCGCTGTTCCGGCGTCATGTTTTGCCAGCGCTGCGCGTACTCGTACATGCGCGCGCGTCGTTCGGGGCTGTCGTTCCAGCGCGCGCGCAGGGGTGCGATGAGTGCGTCGCGCTGCGCCTGCGTGAGCTGTTCCCAGGCGGGCATCGGCGTGGCGGTGTCTTTTGCGTCGGCAGGAGACGGAGAGGCCGCCATCGCCGCGCAGGACATCAACGCGGCCATGGCAAGGACAAGGGTCGGCAGGGTGTGCATGGGTCAGTCCATTGCCAGGGCGTATGCGTCGTTGGACGCCAGCCACACATAGAGGTCGGGGTTTTCGTCGAGCACGGCGTCGATCTCCGCATCGGCATCGGCAACGGTCGCCGACGCTGCGGGCGCGGGCGCGGGCCCGTTGCCCAGCTGCATGCCGATCATCAATGCCAGCACGGCGGCGAACGAAGCCGCCAGCGGCCAGGCGTGGCGTTGCGGCCATGCCCGCGACGTCGCCGGCGTCGTGCGCGGCGCTTGCTGGAGCTGCAGCCGCGTGCGTCCGGAGACTCGGTCGACGGCCGACTCGTGCAGTTGCCGCATCGCCGCGTCGAAGCTTGCGTCGCGGTTGTCGTTGCTCATGCGAAATCCTCCAGTTGCCGTTGCAGAGACGCGCGGGCACGCGACAGGTGGGTCTTCACGGAACCCTCGCTGCACTTCATGATCCGCGCCGTGTCGGCGACGTCGAACTCCTCCAGCACGCGCAGCGTGAACGCCTCGCGCTGGCGTCGCGGCAGCTCGCGCAATGCCGCCACCAGCCGGCCGTAGGCCTCGCGTCCGTCGTGGGTGCGCGCGGGACCGGCGCCCTCGTCGGCCCAGTCCAGGCTGGCATCCTCGCCGCCGGGGCCGGCGTTTCCCAGCCAGCCCAGGCGGAACGTGCGCCGCCGCTGCACGTCGATGATTCGACTGCGCAGGATGCTCCAGAACAGTGGCGTCCATTCGTCCGCAGGTCGGTCGCGATAGGCGAGCATCTTCATCATCGCCTCCTGTACCGCGTCCATCGCGTCCTCGCGGTGACGCAGGCCGGCCTCGGCGAAGCGGAAAGCGCGCGGCCCGACGCCGCCCAGGAAACCGTCGAGCGTGGCGTGCGCCCGCGTCGCATCGCCGGTGGCTGCGACGGGATCGGCAATGGCGTCGGCTTCGGTGCTCACCGGGTCGAGCTTAACGGCGGCGCGGGCAACGGGGGCTGTCCGGACAGCGAGCCGTCGCGCGGCGCGACGGGTCGGGCCCTGGACGGAGCACTCGTGGAGCGTAGCCTGTGGCATGTCATCGGCGCCGCATGGAACGGGAATTGACCTGGAAACGCACCGGCGCCGGCTGCGTTGACACCGCCGCCCCAGCGGATGCGGCGGGGACGGTTATGATGCGGGAAACCGGGATGGGGAGAGCGGCGATGGGCGACGGCTTCGGGGCGCATGCCTTCGTGATTCTTTATATCTTCATGCTGGCGGCGATCGCCGGTAACGTGATCATTTCGCGGGTACCGGTGATCCTGCATACCCCGCTGATGTCGGGCAGCAACTTCATCCACGGGATCGTGCTGATCGGCGCCATGGTGGTGCTTGGGCACGCCGACACGCCGCTGGAGAAGGTGATCGGTTTCCTCGCGGTCGTGCTGGGCGCCGGTAACGCCGCCGGCGGCTACGTCGTCACCGAGCGCATGCTGGACATGTTCAAGTCCAGCAAGAAGGCCCCCACGCAGTCGGAGGCCAAGCCGTGAGCTGGACGCTGCCGGAACTGTTGCTGCTGGCGGTGAAGGCCAGCTACCTGGTCGCCGCGACCCTGTTTCTGCTCGGCCTGCAGCGGATGGCCTCGCCGCTCACCGCGCGCAGCGGCATCCGCTGGGCGGGGGTGGGCATGGTGATCGCCACCGTGGCGACACTGTTCCTGCCGGGGCTGCACAACCTCGGCCTGATCGTGGCCGCGGCGGTGATCGGCATCGCGCTGACCTGGGTGTGGGGCAAGAAGGTGGCCATCACCGACATGCCGCAGATGGTGGCGCTGTTCAACGGCATGGGTGGCGGCTCGGCCGCCGCCATCGGCGCGGTGGAACTGCTGCGGTTCGCCGGTGTCGGCGCGGCGCCTTCGAAGAGCACGCTGGTGCTGGGCGTGGTGGGCGCGCTGATCGGCGCGGTCTCGCTGTCGGGGTCGATCATCGCCTGGGCCAAGCTCGACGGGCGCATGGACAAGCGTTATACATTCCCGGGCCAGCAGATGTTCAATGCCGCGGTCGCGGTGGCCGCCGTCGTGCTGGGCGGCATGGTGGTGCATTCGCTCGGCGTGCCCGGCCTTGGACAAACGCTCATCATCGCGTTCTTCATCGCCGCCCTCGTGCTCGGCGTGCTGATGACGCTGCCCATCGGCGGCGCCGACATGCCGGTGGTGATCTCGCTGTACAACGCGCTGACGGGCCTGGCGGTGGCGTTCGAGGGTTACGTGCTCGGAAACGAGGCGCTGATCATCGCCGGCATGATGGTCGGCGCGGCCGGCATGCTGCTGACACGCTTGATGGCCAAGGCGATGAACCGTTCGATCAAGAGCGTGCTGTTCTCCAATTTCGGCGGAGGCGGCCAGGCGCAGGAGATCAGCGGCGCGCAGAAGCCGATCGAGGCCGGGGACGCCGCCGCGATGATGGCGTTCGCCGAGCGCGTGGTGATCGTGCCCGGCTACGGCATGGCCGTGGCGCAGGCCCAGCACAAGATCTGGGAGCTGGCGAAGAAGCTGATGGAGCGCGGGGTCAAGGTGAAGTTCGCGATCCACCCCGTCGCCGGACGCATGCCCGGACACATGAACGTGCTGCTTGCCGAGGCCGGCGTCCCCTACGACCTGATCGTCGACATGGACGACATCAATCCCGAATTCGCCAACACCGACGTCTCACTGGTGATCGGCGCCAACGACGTGGTCAACCCCGTGGCCAAGACCGACCCGGCATCGCCGATCTACGGCATGCCGATCCTCGACGTGGTGGATTCGAAGAACACCATCGTCATCAAGCGTGGCAAGGGCACCGGCTTCGCCGGGATCGAGAACGCGCTGTTCTATGCCGACAACACCCGCATGCTCTACGGCGACGGCGCGGAGATGGCGAGCGCACTGGTCAGCGAGGTCAAGGCGCTCGACGGCGGGCATTGACGCAGCCCTGGGATGGGCTGGCGCCCCGATCGTCTGCTCGATGGGCGATCACTGCGGCAAGGAGGTGGCAAGGCAGCTCCACGAACGCTCACACCGGCGTGGGAGGAGCGTCCGCTCGCGTGGGCATGGCTTCGGCACGGATCGCGCTCCAGCGTACGCATAGTCCGCACATCAGCCCGAACACGGCGTGCATCACGACGCTGCTCGCGACCCACGGCACGTTGCCGAAGTCCGGCAGGCCGGTCGCGGAAAGCGGCAAAACGACGAAGTTCATGACCAGGTACAACAGCACCCCGTAGGCCAGCCCACAGGCGACGGGGCGCCTGCGCAGCGCCGCCACGCGCAGGCTCGCCAGGAAGTACGCCACGACGAACATGCAGGCGATGAAGTAATGCAGGCCAGCGCCGAGCGCCACGGTGGCCAAGCCCCCATTGAAGCTCGCGTTGCCGAGCACGCCCGCCGAGATCGACTGCAGGATGCGCGCCAGGCCGACGCCGTGCGGCTGCCAGAAGGCCCATGCAAAGGCCAGGTCCAGCGTGCCGACGGCGATGCCGCCGAGCGTCCAGTGCGCGGCGAGGGTGAGCCTGTCGGCGCGCGCGTCGATCACATGGTTGGGCATCGGGTGTCCTGTTGGGGCGAGGGAACGGATTGCGTCAACGTGGTCGAGAATGCCCGCGCTACGCGGCGAGCGAACGTCCATCGCGTTGCGTCTTGCGCACCTGGGTCGTGGTGCAGCCGAAGGACTTCTTGAACGAGCGACAGAATGCGCTCTGGCTCTCGAAACCGAGCGCCTCCGATATTTCGCAGATGGCCGTGCTGGTGTCCTGGACCAGCGCCCAGGTCTGGAGCAGGCGGAGCCTCGCTGCGTATTCGGACGGAGTCTCTCCGAACACATCGCGATGGATGCGGATCAGGTGCCAGGGGGAGTAGCTGGCACTGCGCGCCAGCCTGACCAGGTCGGGGCGTTCGCCACGACTGGTCTCGATCAGGTGGCGCACGCGCAGCAGGCGCAACATGGTCTGCTGGCGTCGCTGCAGGGTGCGACCGCTGCAGAGCGGCACCCGGTTGGCGAGATCCTGCTGTTGTTCCAGCACGGCCGTGCATACCGCCTCGACCAGCCTCGCCGGATCCCGCTGCATGGCGGATCCTGCGCGCACCGACCGCGCCAGCATGACCAGGAGCCGGCGCAGATCGCGGCTGCACGGGCAGCGCATCGGGAACATTTCCGGGCGAACCTGCGCCGAAAACTGCAAGTGGCGATGCCAGGCAGCCATTGGCCCCGCCAGGGCCAGCCACGCGCCCGAGCGGTGGTCGCTCACGCGGACGGGCGCATCGCGCCAGGCCTGCAGCTGGCCTGCAGGAAGTTCCCAGCATGTTTCCGCGGTCTCGAACTGGAGGCAGCCCGTCAGCGGCATGCACAGCGTCAGCCATCCGGCCGGCACCTGCAGCCGCGTGCCACGACCGCGCGCGTGGACGACGTGCAGGCAGCGCCCGTCGGTCGGTTCCAGTTGCAGCGAACCGGCGAACTGCAGCGCGTGGAAGGCGATCCCCGGCGGCATGCCCAAGGGTCGGCGGTAATCGGGTCGGATGCGGATATCCATGCGACGACGTTATCCGCGGGCCCATCGCGGCGGGAGCGCCAATCGCGCGGATGCCGCAGGTGCCAATCTCCGAAAAAAAGAACGGCCCGATTGGGGTCGGGCCGATGTCCGCGGACGGGCGTTGGTCGCTGCATGTTCTGGAATGGCTGCAGCCTCGTCGCCCTTGCCTGGAGAGGGAAGCACCGCAGACGGGGAACAAGCATCGGCGCTGGCGCATCGGCATGCTGTTCCGCGGGTCTTGCAAACATGGTCCCTTGTTGCGGTTCCGCCCGAGTGTGCGGCGGTGCGCGGCATCGCGGCCGCCCCCGGAACTTCAAAAGTCGCGCGGCGCCAAAAAAAGGGGAGGGGCGAACCCCTCCCCGTGCGCTCGCAGGGAGTTCTCAGAAGCGCTGTTCGTACCGGACGTAGGGGGTGCGGCCGTAAGCGTCGTACAGGAAGAAGTTGAAGGGGCGACCGTTGAAGCTGATCAACTCCGGCATCTTGTCGCCGACGTTGTTGACGCCGACGGTGAACTTCGCGTTCCACGGCAGCTCCACGCTCGCCTGCAGGTCGTGCGTGAGGTAGCTTTCCGTCGCGCTCGCCCCAGACCCATTGGAGCCGATGTAGCGGGCGATGTAGCCCACGCCCCAGTCGCCGCGCTGCCATTGGTTGTTGAGCGTTGCGCGAACGGCCGGGAAGCCCTGCGACTGCACCTGGTCGGCGCCGCCGTCGATGGTGAACTCGTGCGACCAGCTGGCCTGCAGCACGTTGGTCAACCTGCCGGCGCCGGCCAGGTCGAAGTTGGTACGCAGGGTCAGGTCCAGGCCATCGGTCTTGACTTCGCCCTGGTTGAAGAAGCAGTTGTGGACTTCCACCACTGCGTTGCCGCGGTTCGGGTCGCGGGTCAGCGAGCAGGGCGCGCCGGGCATCGGGGTCGAATCGTCGCCGTTGTCGATGTTGATCAACTGCTGCGAGCTGAAGAATGCGATGCGCTCCTCGATCTTGATGTTCCAGTAATCGACGGTCACGTTGAGCCAGTCGGTGGCATCCCATACGACGCCCAACGAGTACTGGCTCGATTCTTCGGCGCCCAGGCCCTCGGCCTTCTCGCGGAACGCATTGACCTGCACCGGGTCGTCCCCGCCGAACGCCGCGCAGTCCTCTGCGGTGTCGGCACCGAAGAACAGGCACGTGGCCGGATCGAACACCGAGTCGGCCGAGAACGCGGTTTCCTGGGTGATGATGTCCAAGGTCGGGGCGACGAAGCCACGGCCCACCGAACCACGCAGGGTCAGGCTGTCGATCGGATGCCAGCGCAGCGCGACCTTCGGGGCGAAGTTGCTGCCGTAGTCCGAATACTTCTCGTAGCGGCCCGCGATGTCGGCCTCGAGGGTCGAGGTGAACGGCAGCAGCATTTCCGCATAGATCGAACTGACCTCCCGGCCGCCGCCGGAAGAAGCGCCCGAGCTGCCGAGGATCACGCCGGCCGACGACAGCGAGTCGAAGATGTCGGCGTAGTCTTCCTTGCGGAACTCGCCACCAACGACCAGGCCGGCGCTGCCGCCGCCCATCTCGAACACGTCGTTGAAGGTGATGTTGCCGAAGGCTTCCTTGGTGGTGAACACGCTGTTGCGGGTGGTCGTGGCCTTGATCGAGTTCAGCACGTCGACCGGCGTGGCTCCCGGATCGTAGATATTGTAGCGGCCGTCGTTGATCGCCTGTTCGGCCAGCGAGCCGACGATGAAGTTGCGGCCGAACTCGTCGTAGCGATAGGTGTTGTAGCGCACGCCCACGTCGACATCCACCGTGTCGCCAACGGTGCCGCGGAACCCGAGCAGGATGTCGTAGGCGTTGGCGTTGGTTTCGGTGTCACGGTTACCCGCGGCGGCGAAGCGGTGGTAGAGGTAGGTCGTGGCGCCCGGCACCGGGTTCTGCGCCGCGTCCGGCGCGATGACGACCACGCCCGGCACGGGCGCGTAGCGGCCGAAGCTGCCGGCGTTGGTGACGGTGGTGCTGAGGTAGGTCGACCAGTCGTCGTTGATCTGCACTTCGCCGTTGAGGAAGAACGCCTTGTTGCCGTAGCTGGCCTCGTCGGCGGCTGTGGCGTTGAAGTCGTACACGCAGCGGCCGTTGATCGGGCTGATGTAGAAATCCTCGTTGGTGCAGCCACCTTCAACCGGATTGTAGAAGTCGATGCCGTTGACGAAGTTGGAGTTGACGATGTTGCCGTCGGCGTCGACCGAGAAATAGTTGTTGCCGAAGGTGCTGGCGCCGGGTTCGCTGCCCCACGGACGGGTATTGGTGAAGATCATGGCGCGGCGGTTGTGCGAGAAGCCGCCGACGATGTGGCCGCGGTCGCCGCTGACGCCGAACAGGATCGAGGCTTCGTCGGTCGGGCCCCACTTCGGGCTCGATTTTCCGATGGTGACCTGGGCGCCGTTGTAGTCCTTGCGCAGGATCAGGTTGATCACCCCGCCGACCGCGTCGGCGCCGTACACGGCCGAGGCGCCGTCGGTCAGTACTTCGATGCGCTCGACGGCCGCCAGCGGGATGGCGTTGAGGTCGGTGCCGGCGCCCGCCGCGAACGGCGCCTTCGGCGCGCGATGTCCATCGATCAGCACCAGGGTGCGCTGGCTGCCGAGGCCGCGCAGGTCGGCGAACGCGCCGGCCTGGGCCGAGCTGCCCGACTGCGGGCGGAACTGGCCGACCGAGTTGAAGTTGGTGGTACGCAGGTAATCAGACACGGAGACTTCGCCGCTGGCGTCGATCTGGGCGCGGTCGATGACCGTGACCGGCAGGGCGCCTTCGATCTCGGAGCGCTTCAGGCGCGAACCGGTGACCTCGATGCGATCGAGGGTGGTGGCGTCGTCGGCGCTGGTGTCCTGGTTCTGGTCCTGTGCGAAGGCAGCGCCGCTGCCGGCGACGCCGGTTGCGCCAGCGACGAGCGCGACCGCAATTGCGTCGCGGAGTTTGTGGGTCTGCAAGGTCATCTCGGATTCTCTCCAGTCGTTCCGGTTTTCGGATAAGGCCCGCGCCGCGGCATCGCGATGCGGGTCGACTGAAATTACGAATCCTTAACCTGCGCCGCTGTGCATCGCGCCGGGGAAAAAATGTGCAGCAGCCGGGAATCGGGAACGCGACGCGCGATCGTCGTCCGCGCGGACTCGCCACGTCGCGCCACCGGGGAAGACCGGCAGCGATTGATCAGGCAGAGGTCGAAGAGGGGGCCGGCGCTTGTATCAGCGGCGTTTACCGCCCAGCCCCGCACGCGCCACAAGGGCCGCCGGCATCCCGATCGCCACGACGTAGGTGGCCACGCACAGCGCAATCCAGTCGGGCCTGGTCGACCCGGTTTCGCCGGTCAGCAGCGGCGACGCGATCCAGAAGATGACGCCATAGGCCAAGGCGCCATACGCGCTGCCATACACCCACGGGCTTCGCCGCAGCACGGACCATCGCCGGGCTGCGCTCTGGTACAGCGCGCACGCGCCGCACATCAGGGCGCAATAGGCCAGCAGTCCGAACCAGGCTGTCGCCGTGCCACCGGCGTAGGCGGCCTGTCCGATGAACCACGCGGCGATCCCCTGCGGGATGCGGATCGGATCGACCTGGAACTGCGCCCAGTAGGCGGCGGCCACGGCCAGGTCGACGACCGCTCCGCCAACGCCAGCGACGAGGAACCCGGGCACGCGCGCGGCTGGGGCGCGCGCCCCGAACGAAGCTGGAGCCAACAGCAGGGTCATCGTTTGGCCTCCGGTGGAATTGGCCCTATGAGGAACCGCCGCAATGGCACTATCAAGGGCCAATCGGTTCGATTGGAATAGGGCCAATGCCCGCGGAGCAACCGATGTACCTGGAACTCGACGGCGATGGCCCGCTGCACGCCCAGCTCACCCGCGCGCTGAAGGCGGCGATGCGCGGCGGGGCCTGCGGCGGCACGCGCCTGCCGCCCACGCGACTGCTGGCGCAGGAACTGGGCCTGTCGCGCAACACGGTGCTGGCGGCCTACGAACAACTGCGCGCCGAAGGCTTCATCGACGGCCGCACCGGCTCGGGCAGCTACATCGCGCATCCACTGCCGGAGGCGCCCCCGCCGCCGCCTGTGGTCCAGCAGGAGATCGGGCCGCAGTCGGTGCGCGCGCGGCGGATGCGCGATTGCCACGACCACTCGGCCATCCCGGGCCGCGACGTGACCGGGGCGGTGCACAGCTTCCAGTACGGCGTGCCGATGACCAATCCCGCGCTTACTACCGCATGGGCGCGCGAGCTGTCGCGGGCGGCGCAGTACACCTCCCCCAAGTACCCGCCTTCCCAGGGGCTCCTGGCGCTGCGCGAGGCGACCTGCGACTACCTGGCGCGCCGGCGCGGCGTGCACGTCTCGCCGCAGGACATCCTGATCGTCGGCGGCACGCAGCAGGCGATCGCCCTGATCGCCGACGTGCTGCTCGACCCGGGCGACACCGTCGCGATCGAGGAGCCGCATTACGACGCCATCCGCAAGGTGCTGCTTTCGCGAGGCGCGTCCATGCAAGCCGTGGGCGTCGATGCCCAGGGACTGGTGGTCGGCGAAATCGTCCAGCGTCGAACGAAGCTCGTGTGCGTCACCCCGTCGCACCAGTTTCCCACCGGCGCGGTGATGTCGTTGCGCCGGCGCACGGAGCTGCTCGGGCACGCGTCCCGCACCGGCGCGTGGATCTTCGAGGACGACTACGACGGCGAGTTCCGCTATGAGGGCAAGCCCGTGCCCGCCCTGCGGTCGCTGGACCGCGACAACCGCGTGGTCTACGTCGGCACGTTTTCCAAGGCGATGTTCCCGGCCCTGCGGCTGGGCTATCTGGTGATGCCGCCGCAGCTGCGGCGGGACTTTATCGCCGCGAAATGGATGGCGGACTTTTCCTCGCCCGGAATCGAGCAGGCAGCGCTGGCCCATTTCATCGCCAGCGGTGGTTTCGAACGCCACCTGCGGCTGACCGCGCAGCAGCTCAAGCTCCGCCGTGAAGCGCTCATCGACGGGCTGCGCGCCTGCAGCCGTGGACGGCTGCAGATCGAGGATTCGCAGGCGGGCATGCACCTGGTGGTCTGGCTGCCCGGCCGGGGCGACGCGCAAGTCGACGCGCTGGTGCGGCATGCCCAGGGACAGGGCTTGGGCCTGTATTCGATCGCGCCCTACTACCTGCGCCCGCAGGATCGCGGCGGACTGCTGATGGGCTTTGGCGGGTTGTCGGTGCCCCAGATCGAGCAGGCGCTGGTGCTTTTCAGGCAGAGCCTGGATGCAGTTTTCCCCGTGCTCAGCGCGATGCAACCGCCGCGACGACCAGTGCAGCGCCCCACCATGCGAAATCGACGGGGCCGTTCGCGAGCTTCGTAAGGAGCCACACGAAACCGGGGCCCAGCCGGAACAGTGATTCCCATGGCAACAGGCCCATGGGCGCGCCCATCTCCGAGGCGACGATGCCCCAGTTGGCCAGACCAATGGCCAGCATCGTGCCCGCTACCGCGGCCGCGGCGCGCGCCCAGCCGGGACGCATCGTGCCCAGGCGCAGCATCAGCGCCGCATCAAGCGCGGCCAGCACGGCGATCCAGCTCGCCTGCCCGCCCACAGCCTGCGACGACAGCACCCATCCGGCGGCGATGCCGACGCTGCCGAGCAGCAGCAGGAAGAGTGCGAGCAAGGGCAGGGGGCGGGGCGCAAGCGGGGGCATCGGCCGGTCGTCGAGGCGAAAGCCGGACAGCATACCGCCCGGGCGGCGATACAATGGCGCCCTTGCGCGGCGAGCGGCCGCCACCATCCTGGGCCTGTACCGCCGTCCGGCGGCCACGACCTTTCCGGACAGCACCCACTACAGGCCCACGACCGACCATGTATTCCCGCAGCAGCGAACCCGTCCGCCTGGAACGCGATTGCAGCGCCGTCCTGGTGCCGCAGGGCGACGTCGTGACCTTGCCGGCGGGCAGCGTCGGCTACATCACCCAGGCGCTCGGCGGGAGCTACACGGTCTTCATCGAGGGCAACCTGTTCCGCATCGCCGGCCAGGACGGCGATGCGATCGGCAAGGAGCCGGCCGAACCGCTCTCGCTGCCCGAGGACGCCAGCGACGACGCGGTGGAGAAGCTGGTGTGGCAGCAACTGCGGACGTGCTTCGATCCCGAGATCCCGATCAACGTGGTCGACCTGGGGCTGGTCTACGAAGCCAACGTCACCCACGGCGAGGACGGCAATCGCCTGGTGGAAGTGAAGATGACGCTCACCGCGCCGGGCTGCGGCATGGGCGACATCCTGGTCGATGACGTGCGCAGCAAGCTGGAGATGATCCCGACAGTCACCGACACCGACGTCGAGCTGGTGTTCGACCCGCCGTGGAACCGGGCGATGATGTCCGACGCGGCCAAGCTCGAAACCGGAATGCTGTAGCGCAATCGCGCGATCGCGCGGTCGCTTTTCCCCGCCGGTCTCCGCCAGCCGGTGGACTCCGCATCGCATGGTGCGGATACCTCGTTGCCCCGCGGCTGCATCTCCGGATGCGGCCGCCGCCGCATTGGCCGGGCGCACCGCCGGCACGTACGGCGGGCGGCCATGCACCCTGAGGCTTGGGTTGGCCATTAATGTGATATTCGTCACAGATTGATCAATTCGCGGCGGCAATTGCAGTGTGAACGCCCGCTGAGTTGCCGTTTTTGGTCAGTATCGGGACGCACAGGGTCATTTCCGGGATGCGTCCCGTACTGGCCTGCGGTGTCGGGGAACCTCGTTTCCGCTCGGCCTTCGCGGCCGGCCCGGGGCGACGCCCGCGTCGATGCCGGTCCTGTGTCCATGGTGTGTCGGGACCGTTCCAGACCGGTCCCGCTTGGTTTCACTTCTTCGTTGAAGGAGGTTCGTGCGGCACGAAGCTGCGGAGGAAGCGATGGCCATCCATCGCGCCCCGGGGGTCCCAAGGACACCCGCGGTGTCCGGATACCGGACGGCAGACAGCAGCAGGGGTGCGACGGCCGCGGGGGGCGACCGGGCGCAGTCGTTGGAAAGCAAGAGAGAGGACCGGCCACGCGGCCGGTCGCACGTCCAACCCATCGGGAGATCCAAAGAGTGATCCACTCAAAGAAGCGTTCCCTACAGCTCGTCACCATCACGCCGCTGGCACTCGCCTGCATGGCGATGTCGGCCCATGCCGCCACGCGGGTCAACCTGCACCAGGGGGATGTCGCCAGCCTCAACAGCCGCTACGCCCAGGCCAGCGTCGCGATCGGCGTCAGCAAGCAGGCCAGCATCCGCCATGCGGAGATGCTCGGCCTCGGACCGGACTCCGGCCTGACCGTGCTCAACGCCCGCACCCTCCGCGATGGCGTGCGCAACACCCGCTACCAGCAGACCTTCCGCGGCGTGCCGATCTACGGCGAGCACGTGGTGGTCAGCGAAGACGCCAATGGCGCCGTCCGCGCGCTGTTCGGCCGCAAGGTGGCCGGCCTCGAGAGGGAACTGCCCGCCGTGGCGGCCAAGGTCAGCAGCGCCCAGGCGCTCGCGGTCGCCAAGCGCGCCGCCCTCGGCAGCCGCCTGCTGGCCATGCGGGTCAAGGCCGAGAAATCGCGCCAGGTCGTCTTCATCGACGACGACAACCGCGCCCACATGGCCTGGGAAGTGTCCTTCTTCGCCGATGCCGCGAAGGGCGGCTCGCCGACCAGCCCCAAGGTGATCGTGGACGCCGCCAGCGGCGCCATCCTCAGGCAGTTCGACGCGCTGCAGAACGCGGAGATCGGCACCGGCCCCGGCGGCAACGAGAAGACCGGACAGTACGAGTACGGCACCGACTTCGGCTTCCTTGACGTCCAGGAAAACGGCGCCAACTGCACGATGGACAGCGAGAAGGTCACCACGATCAACCTCAACCACGGCGAAACCGGTTCGACGCCCTGGACGTACACCTGCCCGCGCAACACGGTCGAGGCGATCAACGGCGCGTTCGCGCCGCTCAACGACGCGCACTTCTTCGGCCACGTCGTGTTCGACATGTACAGCGACTACCTGCAGACCTCGCCGCTGACCGGCAAGGTGACGCTGAAGGTGCACTACAGCACCAACTACGAGAACGCGTTCTGGGAGCCGGCCACGCAGACGATGTACTTCGGCGATGGCGCCAGCACCTTCTACCCGCTGGTCGGCCTCGACGTGCTCGCGCACGAGGTCTCCCACGGCTTCACCGAGCAGAACTCGGGGCTGATCTATTCGGGCCAGTCGGGCGGCATCAACGAGTCGTTCTCCGACATCGCCGGCGAAGCCGCGGAGTTCTTCTTCAAGGGCGAGAACGACTTCCTGGTGGGTGGCGAGATCTTCAAGGCGCCGGGCGAGGCGCTGCGCTACTTCGAGGATCCGACCCTCGACGGCATCTCGATCGGCAGCGCCAACGACTACTACGACGGCCTCAACGTGCATTACTCGTCGGGCGTGTTCAACCGGGCGTTCTACCTGCTGGCGAACACCGATGGCTGGGACACGCAGAAGGCGTTCCTGGCCTTCGCGGGCGCCAACCGCGATTACTGGACCCCGGACGTCAACTTCTACGACGCCGCCTGCGGCGTGGAGACGGCGGCCGAAGACCTGGGCTACACCAAGGCCGACGTGACCGCGGCGTTCGCCGGCGTCGATGTCGAATGCGGTGGCGGCCCGCCGCCTGACCCGGATCCGGTCGCGCTGGAGAACGGCGTGCCGGTGACCGGCATGGAAATCGCCTCCGGCCACGCGTTGCGGTACACGCTGGACGTCCCGGCGGGCGCGGCGAACCTGAGCTTCACCATTTCCGGGGGCACGGGTGACGCCGACCTGTACGTGAAGTTTGGCGAGGAAGCGACGGATACGGTGTACGACTGCCGCCCGTACAAGTCCGGCAACTCGGAAGTGTGCGAGTTCCCGACTCCCTCGGCGGGCACGTACTACGTCCGGGTGAAGGCGTACACCTCGTACAGCGGCGTGACCCTCGTCGGTGCTTACGACGGCGATGGCGGCGATCCGGGTGGCGACGAAGTGCAGACCTACACCAACGGTGACGACTTCGTGATCAACGACTACGGCTCGTTCCGCAGTCCGGTCACGGTCGCCGATCGCACCGGTTCCGGCCTCGCCGAAACCGAAGTGAAGGTCGACATCACCCACAGCTACATCGGCGATCTCAAGGTCGACCTGGTGGCCCCGGACGGCACCGCGTACGTGCTGCACAACCGCACCGGCGGCAGCAGCAACAACATCAACAAGACCTACACGGTCGACCTGTCCGGGGAAAGCCTCAACGGCACCTGGAACCTGCGCGTCAAGGACAACGGCAGGGGCGACACCGGAATGCTGAACAGCTGGAGCGTGACCTTCTGATCGCATCCAGTCCCGGCCACGGCCGGGACCGGCATCCGAACGGACGCAGGGAAGCTTGAACGGGCGGGGCATGTCCCCGCCCGTTCGCATGTGCGGGGCCTGAGAACACTCCGCCGTCGAGGGCGGCTCAGGACAGGCCGACGCGCGCCAACGCGGCACGCAGCGGATCGAGCAGTGCGCCATAGCCGCCGGCACGGCCGGTGTCCGCTTGCAGCGGCTGCCTGACCTGGGTGGCGCTGGCAGTGCGCACGCTGCGTGGCGCGGCATGGAACGCGAGGCACGCCGGATCGAATGCCAGGCCGCAGGTATCGAGCAGCTCGCGGATCGCCGTCTCCGGATCGCGCAGCAGCGCCTCGTACGACTGCAGCGGCACATGGGCCGGATCGCGTTCGCGCCGGGCCGCCATCGCGCGCTGGCTGTCGCGCATGAACGCGGCGATGTCGTCGAAGTCGCAGGAAAAATGCGGCAGCCGGTAGAAATGCTGCTTGTAGCAGGACCAGGCGGTTTCCAGCGGATCGCGCCGGGTTTCGAGCACGGTTGCGGCCGGCAGCATCGCCCGCAGCACGCCGGCGAGGAGCCAGTTCTCCGGCATCTTGTCGGTGAAGCGCGGCCGCCGTTCGCGCCAGCGCGCCGTGCGCTGCAGGTAGTCGCGGCCCAGGCGCTGCCAGTCGCCCGCGTCGGCCTCGGCGATCCATTCCGGGAACGGCCGCCCGCGTCGCGCCGACTCCTCGTCCAGCACGTTGCCCAGGTCGGGCAATTCGCTCGCGCCCTCCACTTGTGGATGCGCGGCGAGGATCTGCTCGAACAGCGTCGAGCCTGAACGCGGCATGCCGACGATGAAAACCACCTCGCCGCCGAGCGCGGGATCGATCGGCGCGGGCAGCTGCGCGGTCGCGGCGATGATGGCGTCCACGCGCGCGCTGAAACCCGCGGCATCCCACGGCGCTTCGCGCTGCAAGCGTGCGTTCGCCGACTGCAGCGCGGCGAAGGCTTCTTCGTGGCGGCCGTGGTCCTCGCTGGCCTTGCCCAGCGCATAGCCCATCGCGACGCGGTCCGGTTCCCCGATGTCGGCGCGGCTGTGATTAAGGGCGAGCTGCTCGCGATCCTCGTCCGACAGCGGCCGCACCTTCATGTTCGCCAGCCCGCGCCAGGCATCGCCGCAGGCGGGATTGCGCCATAGCGCCTCGCGGTAGTGGGCGTCGGCCTCTTCGAAGCGCCCGGCGTGCACCAGCGCGTCGCCCAGCAGGATCCGAGCGGGCATGAAGTCCGGCGCCAGTTCCACCGCGCGCGACAGCATGGCGATCGCCTCTCCGGTGCGGCCCTCCAGCTGCAGGGCGCGGCCGAGGTTGTACCAGGGCATCGGGTGCCCGGGCGCCAGTTCGCCGGCCTTGTGCCAGCTCGCGCGCGCGGTCTGCGGGTCGCCACAGCGTTGCTGCGCGTTGCCCAGGTCGATCAGCACCAGCGCATCACCGGGGCGCCGGTCGTGCGAACGCTGCAGCGCATCGCGCGCCTGCGCGTGGCGTCCGCTGGCGTTGTGCGCGATCCCGATCAGCCGCAGCGCCTCGGGATGCTCGGGTGCCATGGCGAGAACCTCGCCGGCCAGGCGCAGCACCGAATCGGCATCACCCTGCCGGATCGCCTGCATCGCCGCCTGCATGCGCGGCAGTGCCGCGGGCGGCAGGCCGGCCAGTCGCGGGTCGGAGGCGGCGGGACTCATCGTGGACTGCGGCATCGCGGCGTCGTGAAACCGGGGAACGCCGATGATAGGTGGCGGCGCGCTGCGGCGTCAGGCCGCGAGCAGAAAGCTCCCTTCGCGAAAGATGAGGGGCTGCGTCAGCCGACCTTGGAAGGCAGGCCAATTGGACGCCACCGGCTCGCACCCTCCGGCGCCCGGCAGGCATCGCATCGACCGGGTGGTTCGCGACGCCAGCAGCTGTCGGTGAGGAGGCTGTGCGTACGGCCCTTGCCGTGTACAGGTTCATGAAGCCCGAGACCGCCGAAGACAGAACTCGACGAAATAGTTCCGGATGTAACCGTCTACATCCGCGAATCGCGCAGTGGGTCACGCTTAATGGGTGGAAATTGCTGCACCTGCAGCGTGTTTCTTTTTTTCTCTGTCATTTATCGTCAATACAGGACGCATTGCGTCATGCGTCTGTTCCCGATGGGCGGCGTTCGACCCGTTCCATCGGTTCTCCGCCAGCGGCGGTTCCTTCCAGCACGAGGCCATCGATGCCGGGTCTTTTCCGAAGCTTCGCTTCAAGCCGGTTCCCGGCAGCGTTCCGTTCGCCGGTCGCGCCGGTGGCTGTTGCACCGCGAACGGGCAAGGCGGGCAGGGCATCGCATCCATGGGCCGCGCCGACAGCGTTGACCTGGATCGCCGGAAGTTCGTCGGACGCGTCAACGATCGACATCTGAAGAAGCTGCAGGTGCCTGAGCCAGCGGGCGGGGGGCCGTCGCCGCTGGTCGCCGGGTTCCGAGAAGAAGCAGTGCGCAAGCCGGATGCGGGCAACACAAGCCCGCGACGGTGCAGTTGGACAAGCGTCGAGAGAGATCGCCATGCGGCGATCGACATATCCAACCATTCGGGAGAAATGCAATCGTGATCCATTCCAGCAACCATCCACTCGCGCTCTACGTCGTGACACCGCTCGCGCTCGCGCTGGCCGCGGTCTCGGCCCAGGCCGCGACCCGCGTCGACCTGCAGAAGCAGGACGTCGCCGCGCTCAACAGCCAGTACGCCAACGCAAGCGTGGCCATCGGGGTCAGCAAGCAGGCCGGCCTGCGCCATGCCGAGATGCTTTCGCTCGACGCCGACTCGGCGCTGGCCGTGGTCAACGCCCGCGCCATCGAGAATGGCGTGCGCAACTACCGCTACACCCAGACCTGGAACGGCATCCCGGTGTACGGCGAGCAGATCGTCGTCAGCGAGGATGCCAGCGGCCAGGTGCGCGCGATGTTCGGACGCAAGGTGGGTGGGCTGGACAGCGAGTTGCCGGCGACCACCGACTCCAAGCTGACCAGTGCCCAGGCGCTGGCCACCGCCAAGCGCGCGACTCTGGGCAACCGCCTGCTGGCGATGCGCGTGGAGCGCGAGGAAAGCCGGAAGATGGTGTACGTCGACGACAACGACCGCGCGCACCTGGCGTACGTGGTGACGTTCTTCGCCGATGCCGCCAACGGCGGCAGCCCGACCCGCCCTGTGGTGATCATCGACGCCAACAGCGGCCGCATCCTCAAGCAGTACGACAACCTGCAGAACGCGGAGATCGGCACCGGCCCCGGCGGCAACCAGAAGACCGGGCAGTACGAATACGGCACCGACCACGGCTTCCTCGATGTCGCCCAGAGCGGCAGCACCTGCACCATGGACAATTCCGTGGTGAAGACGGTCAACCTCAACGGCGGCACCAGCGGCAGCACCGCGTTCGCCTACACCTGCCCGCGCAACACGGTGAAGTCGATCAACGGCGCCTACTCGCCGCTCAACGACGCGCACTACTTCGGCAAGGTCATCTTCGACATGTTCGACGCCTACATCGGCTCGGCGCCGCTGACCTTCAAGCTGACGATGAAGGTGCACTACAGCAGCAACTACGAGAACGCGTTCTGGGACGGCTCGGCGATGACCTTCGGTGACGGCGCCAGCACGTTCTACCCGTTGGTCAGCCTCGACGTGTCGGCGCACGAGGTTTCGCACGGCTACACCGAGCAGAACTCCGGCCTGAACTATTCGGGTCAGTCGGGCGGCATCAACGAGGCGTTCTCGGACATGGCCGGCGAGGCCGCCGAATACTTCTTCAACGGCGGCAGCAACGACTTCCTGGTGGGCGCGCAGATCTTCAAGGGCAACGGCGCGTTGCGCTACATGGCCAACCCGCCGCAGGACGGCGCTTCGATCGGCCATGCCGACGACTACTACAACGGCATGGACGTGCACTACTCGTCGGGCGTCTACAACAAGGCGTTCTACCTGCTGGCCAACAAGAGCGGCTGGAACACGCAGAAGGCGTTCCAGGCCTTCGCGCGCGCCAACCGCGACTACTGGACCTCGAGCACCGACTTCGACCAGGGCGCCTGCGGCGTCGAGGAAGCAGCCAGCGACCTGGGCTTCAGCGCGGCCGACGTGACGTCGGCGTTCGCCGGGGTCGGCGTCAGTTGTGACGGCGGCACTGGTCCGGGTCCGAATCCGGGCACGGTGGTCCTCACCAAGGGTGTGCCGGTGGGAAGCCAGTCGGGTTCGGCCGGTGCGTCGCTGGCGTACACGCTGGCGGTACCCGCCGGCGCGTCGAACCTGGTGTTCACGATGTCCGGCGGCAGCGGCGATGCCGACCTGTACGTGAAGTTCGGCAGCGCGCCGACGGACAGCTCCTACGACTGCCGCCCTTACAAGTCGGGCAACAGCGAGAGCTGCACCTTCGCCTCGCCGTCGGCCGGCACCTACTACGTGCGCATCAAGGGCTACTCGGCGTTCTCGGGCGTCAGCCTGGTCGGCGATTACGGCACTGGCGGCGGTGGCGGTGGTTCGCAGACGTACTCGAACACGACCGACTATCCGATCAACAACAATGCAACCGTCAACAGCCCGATCGCAGTCTCCGGCCGCAGCGGCAAGGCGCCCTCGGCGACGCAGGTGAAGGTGGACATCAAGCACACCTACATCGGCGACCTCCGGGTGGACCTGGTCGCGCCGGACGGCAGCCTGTACCTGCTGAGCAACCGTTCCGGTGGCAGCACCGACAACATCATCAAGACCTACACGGTCAATCTGTCGAGCGAGAACATCAACGGTAACTGGCAGCTGCGCGTGAGGGACAACGCCAACGGCGACACCGGCAAGATCGACAGCTGGAGCATCACGTTCTAAGTGGCACACGGCCCCGGTCGAAAGACCGGGGCCTTTTTCTTCTCGCGGGCAGTCCTGCCGCCCCATCCATTCCAGAACGATCGATCCGCCGGCAATGCGCCCGCGGATCGCAGAGGAGCGACTCGATGACACCACGCACTCTTCTTGCCGGGCTGCTTGCCGGACTCCTGCTGAGCGGCCTTCCGGCCACGCAGGCTTCGGCGCGCGACTCCGGGCATGCCGGCGAGACCGCCGCGCTGGGCCCGCAGCAGGATCCTTTCGCCCCCGTCTTCATCGTGGTGTCGGACGACACCTGGCGCGGCGGCCTGCAGGCGATCGCCCGCGATGGCATGGCGCGCCGGGATGCCGCCGGCAATCGCCTGGTGGTCGCGCGGGTCCAGGCCAACCAGCTTGGCGAGGTCAGCATCGTGGTCCACGAGCGCGAGAAGCGCTGCGGCGGCTATTTCGCCTTCGACACCCGCGCCGAAGCCGAGGCATTCATCGCGGCCGATCGCTCCGCGCTGGCGCGCGACACGGTGTTCCTGGCCGACTACACGGTCGATAACCAGGACACGGTCGATCCCTGGCTGGCGCAGGTGCAGGAAGCCAACATCCGCGACACCATCGAACACCTGTCCACGGCCTGGCCCAACCGCTATTACGCCAGCAGCCACGGCCAGGCGGCCGCGGAATGGATCCGCGACACCTGGCTGGGATTGGCCGCGGGGCGCAGCGACGTTAGCGCCGAGCTGTTCACCGGTTGCGACAACTGCAGCACCCAGCCTTCGGTGATCCTGACCGTGCAGGGCGCGGAGCTGCCCGGGGAAATCGTCGTGCTCGGCGGACACCTGGATTCAATTTCGTATTCCGGCAGCGGCGATGCCATGGATGCGCCTGGCGCGGACGACGACGCCTCCGGCATCGCCACGCTCACCGAAGTGATCCGCGTCGCGCTCGCCAACGGCTGGCAGCCCAAGCGCACGGTGAAGTTCATGGGCTATGCCGCCGAGGAGGTCGGCCTGCGCGGCTCCAACGCCATCGCGCAATCGTTCCAGTCACAGGGCAAGAACGTGGTGGGCGTGCTGCAGCTGGACATGACCAACTACGCCATCGGCGCCGGCGTGGACATGCAGCTGATCACCGACAACAGCAACGCGGGCCTGCAGCAGTTCGTGCGCGACGTGTTCGACGAATACCTCGCGCCGCTGGGCCTGACCCGCGGCACCTACACCTGCGGTTACGGCTGTTCGGACCACGCATCCTGGACCAGCGCCGGCTATCCGGCCGCGATGATGTTCGAGGCCGGGTTCAACAACGACATCCACACGCCCGACGACACCCTGGCCAACATGGGCGGCAGCGCCGCGCCCAGCGTGCCGCTGGCCCGGCTCGGCCTGGGCTTCCTCGGCGAGCTGGCCAAGACCGCGGGCGGCGGCAGCGACAACGCATCGCCCGTGGCCGACTTCAGCGTCGCGGTGGACGGGCTGTCGGCGACGTTCACCGATGCCTCCGGCGACAGCGACGGCGCCATCGCCTCGCGCAGCTGGGACTTCGGCGACGGCGGCACGTCGAGCCAGGCAAATCCGACGCACGCCTATGCCGCGGCGGGCACCTACGACGTGGTGCTGACGGTCACCGATGACGCGGGCGCCAGCGGCAGCAGGACGCGAGCGGTGACCGTCACGGCCGGCGGCGAAGGCGGCGTGCTGGAGAAAGGCGTGCCGGTGACCGGGCTGTCCGGAGCCGCGGGCCAGTCGCTGGCCTACACGCTGGAGGTGCCTGCCGGCGCGTCGAGCCTGGCGTTCACCATGTCAGGCGGCAGTGGTGACGCCGACCTGTACGTGCGCTTCGGCAGCGCGCCGACCGACAGCGCCTATGACTGCCGTCCCTACAAGTCCGGCAACAGCGAGGCATGCAGTTTTGCGTCGCCTGCCGCCGGTACCTGGCACGTGCGGATCAAGGGCTACTCCGCGTTCTCGGGGGTCAGCGTGGTTGGCGACTACGCCACCGGCGCAGGCGGGGGCGGGGTGCAGACCTACGCCAATGCCGACGATGTCGCGATCAGCGATTTCGCCACGGTGTACAGCGCCGTCACGGTGGTCGGTCGCAGCGGCAAGGCGCCCGCCGACGCGCAGGTGGACGTCGACATCCGCCACAGCTACATCGGCGACCTGCGGGTGGACCTGATCGCGCCCGACGGCAGCGCCTACCTGCTGCACAACCGCACGGGCGGCAGCGGCAACGACCTGATTCGAAGCTTCACCCTTGACCTGTCGACCGAAGACCTGGACGGCGCGTGGCGGCTGCGGGTCACCGACCGCGGACGCGGCGATACCGGCAGGATCGACAGCTGGGGCGTTACCTTCTGACCCGGTGAACCATGGGTCGGCGGATGCTTGAGGGAACGGGCGGGGCGCGCTGTGCTTTCGCCCGTTCCTGCTGATCGGCCACGGCCAACGCGTGCATCGGCGGGGCATTCCGGGCCTTGCCGCGGTGCTATCGTGCGCGCGGAGGTGGCCCATGCGACGCACCGGATTGTGGGGACTGGTTTCCATCCTGTCCGGGCTGCTCTGCGCGGCCTGTTCGGGCGCTCCGGATGTCGATCCGAGCCATGCCCCGTCGCACTCGCGGCCCGCACTGCTTGCGCGGAGCACCGGGGCAATGGAGCAGCACGATCGGGTGTCGACCATTGCGCCCGTCCCGGTGGCGACCGTGCCGGGATCACCTCGCAAGGTTTTCCTGGTCAGTTCGCGTGAGACATTCCGTGGCCTTTCCGGTCTCGCCCGTCCACGCCGGGCGCATCGCGATGCGACCGGCACCGACCTGGTCGTTTCGGAAGTCGACGCGGCCCGGCTGGAGGAAGCCGCGGGCCTCGTGCATCGCATCGAGCAGCGCTGCGGCGGGTTTTTCGCGTTCGATACGCGCGAGAAAGCCGAGGCGTTCCTGCGCTCGGATCGTTCGACCGCGGCGATCGCCGCGACCCAGGCCAGCTACGCGCTGGACAACCAGCCAACGGTGGTTCACTGGCTGCCGCAGGTGCGCGAATCGCGCATCCGCGACACCATCGCCCACCTGTCGAGCTATCAGAACCGCTACTTCGCCAGCGCGACGGGTAGGGAATCCGCCGAGTGGATCCGCGACACCTGGGCGTCGATGGCGGCCGGGCGCAGCGACGTGACCACGGAATTGTTCACCGCCTGCGCCGCCTGCTCCACGCAGCCCTCGGTCGTGCTGACCATCGCCGGCACCACGCTGCCCGATGAAGTGGTGGTGCTGGGCGCGCACCTGGATTCGATCAACGGCAACGGCGGTGGCAGCCCGGTCCAGTCCGCACCCGGCGCCGACGACGACGCCTCGGGCATCGCCGTGCTGACCGAGACCCTGCGGATCGCGCTCGCCAGCGGCTGGCGGCCAAAGCGCACGGTCAAGTTCATGGGGTATGCCGCCGAAGAAGTGGGGCTGCGGGGATCGAACGCCATCGCCCAGGCGTACCGCGGTGCCGGTGTCGACGTGGTGGCCGTGCTGCAGGTCGACATGACCAACTACAGGGCCGGCGCGGTGCAGGACATGAAGCTGGTCACCGACTATTCCAGCACCAGCCTGAAGGCCTTCTTCGTGCAGCTCTTCGACGCCTACCTGGCGCCGCTGGGGCACACGCGCGGCACCTATACCTGCGGCTACGGCTGTTCCGACCACGCGTCGTGGACCAATGCCGGATACCCGGCGGCGATGATGTTCGAGGCCGGCGACCCGGGCGGATCGTTCCCGTACATCCACACCACCAGCGACACGCTCGCGATGATGGGCGACACCGCGCAGCCGAGCGTCAAGTTCGCGCAATTCGCGCTGGCGTTCCTGGGCGAAACGGCAAAGACGCGCGCCATGCACACCGGCGGCCCGCTGCCGCCGATGGCCCGTCGCTGACGACGACGCGCGTCGGCTTTGGGGTAGGTCCAAAACCGGCGCTTCGCTGGCGCTGTCAGTGCTGCGGCAGGCGCAGGAAAAGCGCCGCGAGGTCACCCCTGGACGGTCAGAGCGCTTCGAAGCGGTTGGCGTCGACGTTCTTGCGCACCCTGAGCGGATCCCAGATGCGGCCGTTCATGGCGATGTAGACGCCCGGGGCCAGCGATTGCACCGCGCCGACCGCGCAGCCGATGTTGAACTCGGCGTCCGAGCCGCGGAAACGGGCCGGGTTCAGCGCGCCGGTCAGGACGATGGTCTTGTCGGCGATCGTGGCGAGCACCTTCGCGGTGTCGACCATGGTGTCGGTGCCGTGGGTAACCAGCACCTGCCGCGCCGGCTGCGCGGCGATCGTGGCGCGCAGCAGTTCGCGGTCGCCGGCGTCGATGTGCAGCGAATCCTTGCGGATGATCGGGATCACCCGGAAGCGGAACGCCACGCCCAGCTCCTCGAGGATGCGTCCGATCTGCGGTTCGCCGACCTGGTAGTCGGACTTGTCGTCGAAATACACCTTGTCGATGGTGCCGCCGGTCGTGACGACGAGAAGTTCGTCCATATCCGATATCCGTATTGCAAAGAGTGGTTGCAGCCGATCCTGAGCGTGGCCGCGATGTGCGTCGTGGGTCGCGCGTCCCGGCGGCATGGCCGCGCAGGGGCGATTCTACTTGCGGAACTTCGCGTGCAGGCCGGGCCAGTTCGCCGCCACGATGACCGCCAGCGCCAGCACGATCTCGCCCCAGGCCCAGCCGGCGTCGGCCGGTCGGCTCCAGGCCACCATCACGCCGTGCGAAAACCAGAACAGGGCCAGGACGCCGGCCCAGAACCTGCCGCGCGACGCCGTGGCGCCGCCGCGCAGCACGGCTGCCAGCGCGAGCAGCGGCGGCAGGGCGAAGACCAGGAGCGCGGCGAGCCGGTGCCGGTCATCGTGGAACCAGAATGCGTACAGCACCGACAGCGCGAACAGCGCCACCGCCAGCACGACGCGCGAGCTCGTGGACGCGGTCATGCGAGTTTCGCCGCGATCGCGGCCACGCGACGGCCGAGCGCGCGCGCCAGCAGGGCTTCGTCGTCGCTGGGTTGCGGGTCGTCCTGCAGGCCGGAGACGTGGCTGGCGCCGTAGGGCGTGCCGCCGCCGCGGGTCGTGTTGAGCGGCCCTTCGGTGAACGGGATGCCCGCGATGACGCAGCCGTGGTGGAGCAGCGGCAACATCATCGACAGCAGCGTCGATTCCTGCCCGCCGTGCATGGTCGCGGTGGAGGTGAACACCGCCGCCGGCTTGCCGACCAGCGTGCCGCTGGCCCACTGCGCGCCGAGGCTGTCGATGAAGTGCTTCAGCGGCGCGGCCATGTTGCCGAAGCGGGTCGGGCTGCCGAGCACCAGGCCCGCGCATTCGTCCAGGTCCGCCGGCTGCACGTAGGGCGCGCCTTCCTCGGGAACCGGCGGCGCGGCCACCTGGGTCACCGCCGCGACCGGCGGCACCGTGCGCAACCGCGCCGACATGCCCTCGACCTCGCCGATACCGCGCGCGACGTGGCGCGCGAGTCTGGCAACGGAGCCGCCGCGGCTGTAGTAGAGGACGAGGATCTCGGGCATGGCATTCGCCGCGGTGCAGTCAGTGGCGGCATTGTCGCAGGTCGGGTGCGTTGCGCGATGGTGTGGCAGGCCAGCGGTCGCGCTCGCCAGGACCGAGCGCAGCGCGTGACCCATTCGTCGAAGCCGCCATCCCCGCTGCGCCGGATGGCGGGCGAGGGCGCCCAGGCACGCGATCCCCGCATACCGCCTTTGCTACCCTTCGCCCGATGGAGCCGCTCGACACCCTCTACCGCTGGAGCGAACGCATGCACGACCGCGCGCGGTCGGGGACGTTCCTGCGCTTCCTGTGGCGCCGCTTCCTCGACGACCGCCTGTTCGAGTCGGCCGGCGCGCTGTCGTTCACGATGGTGTTCGCGCTGGTGCCGCTGTCGATGGTGGTGTTCGGGGTGCTGTCAGTGTTCCCGGCATTCGCCGACTGGAGCGACAAGCTCAGCGACTACATCTTCTCGAACTTCGTGCCCGGCTCGGCGCGGGCGATCGAGGGCTACCTGCGCGATTTCTCGCAGAACACCGACAAGCTCACCGCGGTCGGCGTGATCGCGCTGGTGGCGTCTTTGTTGATCACCCTGATCAGCGTCGAGGCCACGTTCAACAAGATCTGGCGGGTGAAGACCGCACGTCCGAAATTCAGCCGCTTCCTCGTGTACTGGACGGTGCTGACCCTGGGCGCCCTGGTGGCTACCGCCAGCCTTGCGCTGTCGACGCGATTCTTCGCGCTCGGCATCTTCAATTCCGCCTCGGGCCAGTGGCTCGAAGGCGTGATGCTGCAGCTGGCGCCGATGATGATCGAGTGGATGGCGTTCACCGCGATCTACCGCGTCGTGCCACATCGCACCGTGCAGTGGCGGCATGCCATGGCGGGCGCGGCGCTGGCGGTGCTGTTGCTGGAGTTCGTGAAATGGGGCATCGGCCTGTATCTGGGCAGCTTCGGCGCCTACGAGAAGATCTATCAGAAGCTCGCCTTCGCGCCGATCTTCCTGCTGTGGATCTATTTCGGCTGGGTCTCGATCCTGCTTGGCGCTTCGTTCGCCTCCTCGGTATCTGCCTTCCGCTACCAGCCGGCGTCGATGCGGCTGCCGATCGGGCACGAACTCTACGGCCTGCTGCGCATGCTCGGGCGCTTCGCGATCGCGCGCCAGGACGGCAAGGGCCTGCACAGCGACGAGATCCAGGGCATGGAGCCGATGCTCACCGACGCCCTGGTGCAGCAGATGCTGGCGCAGCTGAGCGAGATCGGCCTGGTCACGCGCGCCGAATCGGGCGAGTGGCTGCTGGCCCGCGACCTCGACGACCTGTCGCTGGCCGAACTGTACGAAGCGTGCAACCTGCGCATCCCGATCAGCGAAGCGCACCTGCCGTGCCGGGACGACGCGCTGGGTCTCAACGCCATCCGCACGCTGGACGAACTGCGCATTCCGCTGCGCGACCTGCTCAAGCGCCGCGTCTCCAGTCTCTACGACCTTCCCAGGGAACCCTCATGACCCATCGCCGCCTGATCGCCCTGTGCCTGCTGGCCGCCATGCTCGCCGCCTGCAAGCGCCCGGCCGATGACGCTACGGCGCCGCCGCCGCCGGATGCGGCGAAAACGCAGGTCCCTGCCGCAGGCATCGCCAAGGCGCCGGAAACGCCGACGCCGACGGCCGACGCCGCCGACAAGGTCGAGAAGCCGACGCTGCGCACCACGACCATCGACGACAAGCCGTACGACCTGGCCGAACATCGCGGCAATTGGGTGGTGGTGAATTTCTGGGCCACCTGGTGCGCGCCGTGCCTGGAGGAGATGCCGGAGCTCTCGGCGCTCGACGCCATGCGCCAGCATGTCGAAGTCATCGGTCTGGCCTACGAGGACATCGATCCCAAGGACCTGCGCGCGTTCCTTGGCAAGCATCCGGTGGTCTACCCGGTGGCGATCATCGACGTCTACAACCCGCCGGCCGACTTTGCCACCCCGCGCGGCCTGCCGATGACGTACCTGATCGCGCCCGACGGCACGGTCGCCAAGCAGTTCCTCGGCCCGGTCAGCGCCAGGGACATCGAAGGTGCGATCGCCGCCGCCGGTGGTCCTGCCGTGGAACCCGGAGCCGCCCAAGCCAAGGGCTGACGCCATGGCCGCCGCGCGCTTCCTGGTCAGCGGCAAGGTGCAGGGCGTGTTCTTTCGCGCCAGTACCCGCGAGCAGGCGCGACGGCTCGGACTGTGCGGCCACGCGCGCAACCTGCCCGACGGACAGGTCGAGGTGGTCGCCGCAGGCACGGACGAGGCCATCGACGCGTTGGCGCAGTGGCTCCACGTCGGCCCGGCGAACGCCCGGGTGGAGGTCGTGCATCGCGAGGAACTCGACGCCGCCGCGGTCGAGGCGGGCGACTTCACCACGGATTGAGCGCGACGGGTGCGGAGCGTGCCGACCCGCTCAGCGCGGCTGCGCGCCGTGCGAAGGCGGCGCAGCCTCCCAAGCCTGTGAACGATCCATCTGCTCGTCGTCGAGCGGAGGCGGGCGCGCGATCGCCGGCTGGATCTGACGCTTCCACCCAGGCAGCGTGCGTGCGGTCGCGGTCATGCCGCGCAGCAGCTGCTGGCCGAGCCACGCAGGGACGCCGCCGTCCAACCCGAACTGCTCGGCACTGCGCGGCGGGTGCCAGTTGCGCTGCAGATGTTCCTGCAATCGCTGCTGCGCCGTCGGCGGTCGCTGCGCGGTGACATGCAGCGCGTCCAGCGTCTCCACTGCCTCCTGCGGCGGCTCCCCGCGCGCCGGCTGCGTCTGCGGCGTCTGCGCGGACACTGGTCGACTGCAGGCCAGTACGGCGAGCAGCGCGAAGGCGAAGGCGTGCGCCGGCGCGCGGCCCCTCGGCACGCTCGTGCGACTCACTCGCCGAATGTCGGGATCGGTTCGAGCACGCCGTAGCGCTCCTTGCGCGGCCTGCCCGGCAGCGGCGGCAACTCGACCTGCGCGGGCGGCGTGCGCGTGTCGGGCAGGCGGTCGAGCAGGTCGCGGATCAGCGTCAGGCGGCCGCGCTTCTGGTCGTTGAAATCCACCAGCGTCCATGGCGCGTGGCCGGTATGCGTCGCTTTCAGCATCGCTTCGCGCGCGCGGGTGTAATCGGCATAGGCGCTGCGCGCCGTGAGGTCGATGGGCGACAGCTTCCAGCGCTTGAGCGGATCGTCCAGGCGCTCGGCGAAGCGTTCCTCCTGTTGCGCCTGGTCGGTGCACAGCCAGTACTTGAACAGCACGATGCCGTCGTCCACCAGCAGCTTCTCGAACACCGGCGCCTGCTGCAGGAAGGCCTCGACCTGCGCATCGCTGGCGAAGCCCATTACCTTCTCAACGCCGGCGCGGTTGTACCAGCTGCGATCGAACAGCACGAGCTCGCCAGCCGCGGGCAGGTGCGGCACGTAGCGCTGGAAGTACCACTGTGTGCTCTCGCGGTCGTTGGGCTTGGGCAGCGCGACGACGCGGCACTGTCGCGGGTTGACGTGTTCGGAGATCGCCTCGATGACGCCGCCCTTGCCGGCCGTGTCGCGGCCCTCGAGCACCACCACGATGCGCTTGCCCGCGTGCGCGAGCCAGCGCGCCATCGCGACGAGCTCCAGCTGCATCGGTTCGAGCTGCTTCTTGTACGCCTTGCGCTTGAGCTTCTTCATGCGGGTTCCTGGGGCAGTTGCCGGATCGATGCCGGGCGATGGCGACCGCGGCGATTCTTCGCGATGCATCGTTGGGAGCGCCGCGATCAGTGGCTCATCGCTTCCGTCGCGTAATGCATGACGATATTCGATCAGTGATCCTCCCAGTGCCTGCGGCCAGAATCACGGCCCGCTAGGAATTCTTCCGCGCGGCCTTGTGGCCGGCCATGCCCCGGGCGACTTCCAGCAATGCGCCCTGCTGGCGGGTGCCCAGATCGCGATAGGCGGCCAGCAGGTCGTGCTCGCCTCTCGTGCGCGCGGGATCCAGGGTGCTGGCGAGCTCCGACAGCAGCGCACCGGCGGGAACGCCGAAAGTGCGGGCGAGGGCGTCGAGCTGGTCGCGGCCGGGCAGCTTCTCGCCGCGCATCCACGCCGACACCGTGGCCACGCCTGCCCGCGGGATCGCGGTCGCGATGTCGGCCACGCTCAGGCCGCGCGCCTTGGCCAGCAGTCGCAGGGTCTGGTCGATGGACATGCTCACTCCTTCTTGGACCGTTCCGGACCGGAAGCCCGCGCATCGACCTGCGGATTTTCCCGCAGGCGCGGCTTCAACGTCGCCAGGTTGCAGGGGCGCGTGCGGGCGTCGAGCTGCGCGCGGATGATCCTGTCCCACGCCGTGCGGCAGGCCGACGTCGACCCGGGCAGGCAGAACACGAACGTCCCGTTCGCCAACCCCGCGAACGCGCGCGACTGCAGCGACGACGTCCCGATTTCCTCGAAACTGATCGCCCGGAACAGCTCGCCGAAGCCGGGCATCTGCTTGTCGAGCAGCGGCAGCAGCGCCTCGGGCGTGGAATCGCGACCGGTGAAGCCGGTGCCGCCGGTGACCAGCACGCCATCGATGGCGTCCTCGGCGATCCAGCGCGACACCACGGCGCGCAGGCGGTAGCGGTCGTCGGGCAGCAGCGCGCGCTCGTGCAGCCGATGTCCCTCTGCCTCCAGCGCCGCGACGAGCTGGTCGCCGGAACTGTCCTCGGCCAGCGTGCGCGAGTCGGAGACGGTGAGCACGCACAGCGACAGCGGGATGAATGAGTTGTTCGCAGTCATGGCGCGAAGCCTACGCCATCGCCGCGTCGCGTTCGGACGGCGCCACGCCGCGAAGGCCGGCGAGCCAGTCCCAGACCGCCTGCTGCGCCACGCCGGGGCGCCGATGGCGCTGGCGCAGCAGGGTCCAGCCGGGCGCCTCGAGCTGCGGGCCGAACGGCGCGACCAGCACGCCGAGTGCGAGCGCATCGGCGACCAGCACCTCGTTGAGCAGCGCGACGCCCTGTCCGGCCACCGCTGCCTGGATCGCGTGGGCCACCTCGCTGAAGCGCAGGCCGTGCGAGACATCCGCATGCTCCATTCCGGCCCCCCGCATCCAGGTCCGCCAGGTGGGGCGGTCCCCGGCATCGCGCCGCCACTCGAAGTGGATCAGCCGGTGGCCGGCCAGTTCCGCGGGCGCGCGCAGCCCCAGTGCCGGGCTGGCGACCGGCAGCAGCCTGTCATCGGCGAAACGCAGCGCTTCATGGTCGGGGAACGGTCCGTCGCCGTAGCGCAGCGCGAGGTCGACGTCGTCCACGGCCAGGTCGACGGCGCGGTCGCTCGCGTGCAGGCGCAGTTCGATCCGTGGATGCAGGCGCTGCAGCTCCGGCAGGCGCGGCAACAGCCACTGGCTGGCGAAGGCCGGCGTTGTCGACAGGGTGACCGTCTGGCTCGCGGCCGGTGCGAGCGCGTGCAGGGCCGCCGCGAATGCATCGAACCCGTCGCGCAGGACCGGATGAAGACGCAGCGCGGCCGCGGTCGGCACGACTTCCCGGGTGCGGCGTTCGAACAGGAGCAGGCCGATCGACGATTCGAGTTCGCGCACCTGGTGGCTGATCGCCGCCGGGGTGACCGACAGCTCCAGCGCGGCCCGCTTGAAGCTGCGGTGGCGGGCTGCGGCTTCGAAGGCGCGCAGCTGGGTCAGCGGCGGCAGTTTCCGGGAGGGCATCGGCGCAAAATTTATTCGCTGAAGGGCTGAAGAATCATCGTTTGTCGCGCTTAGGCTTCGCCATGAACATGGGGCATGGCCGTCGGATGGCCAAAGAAAATATGCCCGTCCAGGAGGATATCCCAATGTTTCGGCTGCTACATCTCGATGCCAGCGCCCGGCCCGGTCGCTCGGACGAACGCCCCCACGGCTCCCACACACGCCGCCTGTCGGCGCGCTTCGTCTCGCGCTGGCGAGCGCTGCGGCCTGGCGATCCGGTCGTCTATCGGGATATCGGGCTGGCGCCGCCGGCGCCGGTGACGGGCGACTGGATCCATGCCGCGTTCACGCCCGCCGAACGCCGCGAGCCCTGGATGCGGGAGGTGCTCGCGCAGAGCGACCGACTGGTGGACGAGCTGCTTGAAGCCGATCTCATCGTCGCGGGGGTGCCGATGTACAACTTCGGGGTGCCCTCCGGCTTCAAGGCGTGGATCGACAACATCGTGCGGGTCGGGCGGACGTTCGGCTTCGACCGGACCCGCGCCGGCGATCCGTATTGGCCGCTGCTCGCGGACATGGGCAAGCAACTGGTGGTGCTCGGGTCGCGCGGCGATCATGGCTACGCGCCCGGCGGACGGATCGAGGCCATGAACCACGTCGAGCCATCGATCCGCACCGCGTTCGGCTACATCGGCATCACCCGCATGCACGCGGTGGCCGCCGAATACGACGAGTTCGGCGGCGAGCGGCTGACGCGTTCGCTGGCGGATGCCGAAGCGTCGGTCGACCGCCTCGTCGACCGTCTCGCCGTTGCCGTGGCGACCGATTCGATCGCCGCCTGAAGTCCCGCCGGCCGGCATGGCCGGCGTCAGCGCCGCGAGCGCTACGTCGCGGACCCGGTGTCCGTGGGGTCGGCCAGGGACAGCGAATACCACTGGGTGGCGTCTTCATGCCAGCCGGCGTGGGAGTACAGGGCCCGCGCCGCGACGTTGTCGCGGGTGGTCTCGAGGCTGATGCCCGCCGCCCCGTCTTCGCGTGCGAACGCCGCGGCGGCATCGAGCAACCGGTGGGCCACGCCGCGGCGGCGCGCGCCGGCATCCACGTAGAGGTCGTTGAGGATCCAGGTCCGCGCCGTCCGCACCGAGGAAAACATCGGATAGAGCTGGACGAAGCCGGCCACCGTGCCGCCTCGCCGGGCGACCAGCACCACCGATTCGCCGAAGCGCAGCCGTTCGCGCAGCCATTGGCGCGCGCGCGGCACGTCCGGCGCCTGGCCGTAGAACTGGCGGTAGGCATCGAACAGCATCGCCAGCGCGTCGAGGTCGGCCGGGCCGGCGCGGGAAACCGTGGTGCCCATCGGGGCGTCCATGGTCATGCCTCCTGGGTCAGCCGTGCGAGTTCGTCGGCCTGGTGTTCGCGCGACAGGCGCTCGACCAGCGGGTCCAGGGCGCCTTCGAGCACGTTGGGCAGGTCGTACAGGGTCAGGCCGTCGACGCGGTGGTCGGTGATGCGGCCCTGCGGATAGTTGTAGGTGCGGATGCGCTGGCTGCGGTCGCCGCTGCCGACCTGCAGCTTGCGGCTCTGCGCAGTGGCGGCGGCCTGCCGGGCGGCCTCGGCGTCGACCAGCATTGCCTTGAGCCGCTTCATCGCCTTGTCGCGGTTGGCGTGCTGCGAGCGCTCGGTCTGCGACTCGACCACCAGGCCGCTGGGCACGTGGGTGATGCGGATCGCCGATTCGGTCTTGTTGACGTGCTGGCCGCCGGCGCCGGACGAACGGAAAGTGTCGACCTTGAGATCGGCGGGATTGATCTCGATCGGCGCGCCGTCCTCCTCGATCGGGATGATCGCCACGGTCGCCGCCGACGTATGGATGCGTCCCTGCGATTCGGTTTCCGGCACGCGCTGCACGCGGTGGGTGCCGGACTCGAACTTCAGGTGCGCGTAGGCGCCACGGCCCTCGACGCGGGCGATGACCTCGCGGAAGCCGCCGTGCTCGCCGGTACTTGCCGTCTCGACCTCGATCCGCCAGCCCTGGCGCTCGGCGTAACGGGTGTACATGCGCAGCAGGTCGCCGGCGAAGATCGCGGCCTCGTCGCCGCCGGTGCCGGCGCGGATCTCGAGGTACAGGTCGCCTTCGTCGCGTGCGTCGCGCGGCACCAGCAGCGCCATCAGCGTGTCGTCGAGTTCGGCCAGGCGCGCGTTGGCGGCTTCGATTTCGTCGTCGGCGAGTTCGCGCAGCTCGGGGTCCGCCTGCATCGCCTGCGCGGCGGCGAGGTCGTCCCGCGCGCGGCGTTCCTCGGCGAGCGCCGCGGCCACCGGTTCGAGCTGGGAGAACTCGCGGGAAAAGGCCCGGAAACGATCCTGGTCGGCGGCGACGCCGGGATCGGCGAGCAGGCGTTCGAGTTCGTCGCGTCGTTCGGCCAGGGCCTCGAGCTTACGGCGCAGGGTCGGCAGCATCATCGTCCTTGTCGGCGCCCGCACCGTGCATGAGCCGGTCGACGGCGCGCATCAGTTCAGTGTCGCCGCTGATCGCGGCTTCGCGCAGCGCCACGGTGGGCGCGTGCAGCAGGCGGTTGGTGAGGGTGTGGGCGAGGAAATCGAGCACCGCCTCGGGCGACTGGCCCGCGGCGAGCTGCTGCCTGGCACGCGCCAGCACCTCGACGCGCGTGCTTTCGCCATGTGCGCGCAGGCGCTTGAGCGGTGCGTTGCGGGTGCCGGCGGCCAGCACCTCGACGTAGCGGGCGACCTGCAGGTCGACGATGGCCTCCGCGGCCTCCGCGGCCTCGCGGCGGCCCTGGCGGTTGTCTTCCACCGCGCGCTCGAGGTCGTCGACCGTGTACAGGAACGCATCCTTGAGCGTGGCGACGTCCGGGGCGATGTCCCGCGGCACCGCGAGGTCGAGCAGCAGCATCGGCCGGTGCCGGCGCGCCGCCAGCGCCGCGGCGACCTGCGCCTTCGACAGGATCGGCGTGCGGCTGGCCGTGGCCGAGAACACGATGTCGGCGAGGAACAGGTGGCGGTCGAGCTCGTCCAGCGGCAGCGCCACGCCGCCGTGACGCATGGCCAGGTCCTGCGCGTGCGCGTAGGTCCGGTTGGCGACCAGCAGCTGCTTCACCTTCGCCTGGGCGAGGTGGCGCGCGGCCAGTTCGATGGTCTCGCCGGCGCCGATCAGGAGCACGGTCGAATCCGACGGCTGCGCGAACGATTCCTGCGCCAGCCGCACCGCCACCGACGCCACCGACACCGGGCTGTTGCCGATGCGGGTTTCGGTGCGCGCGCGCTTGGCGGTGACGAAGGCGTGCTGGAACAGGCGGTCGAGCTGTCCGCCCAGGGTACCCGCGGTGCGCGCGGTGGCCCAGGCGTGCTTGACCTGGCCAAGGATCTGCGGTTCGCCAAGCACCAGCGAATCCAGCCCGGTGGCGACGCGGAACAGGTGCCGCACCGCGTCGCCGTCCTGGTGACGATACAGATAGGCGTGCAGCGCCTCTGCGGGGCCCGGCCCGGCGGCATTCGCGGAAGGGTGCGTGGCCAGCCACTCGACCAGCGCGGCGCCGTCGTCGTCGGTCACCGCGTACAGCTCGGTCCGGTTGCAGGTGGACAGCAACGCCACCTCGCGCACCTGCGGCAGCGCGCGCAGGGCCGCCAGCGCCGGCACGACGGCGTCGTCGTTGAAGGCGACGCGCTCGCGCAATGCGACCGGGGCGGTCTGGTGGTTGACGCCGAGTGCGAACAGGCTCATGGAGGGCGGGCTGCACGGATGAGGAGGCGGTTGGACGCTCCTGCATTCAGGCGCTTGCGATAAGCTCGTTGGACTTGAGGCCGACATTTTACGGCCCGGCCGCGCCAGATGCCCGTGACCCTCCGTTTCCCGCTTTCGACCCTGCTCCCGACGCTGCTGTTCGCGTGTTTCGCGCCCCTGGCGGCGCAGGCCGCCGAGCCGCCGGCCATGACGCCGGACACGCTGACCGCCACCATGGCCGGCGAGTACGCGCTGCACGCCGGGCGCCTGGACGAGGCGGCCGACTGGTACCTGCAGGCCGCGCGCAGCGTCGAGGGCGATGCCGGCCTGGCCGAGCGCGCCACCCGCATCGCGCTGCTGGGCAACGACAACGCCCGCAGCGCCCGCGCGCTGAAGCTGTGGCGCCAGCGCGCCCCGCATTCGCTGGCCATGGGGGCGGCCGAGGCCACTCTGTCGCTGCGCGACAACAAGCTGGGTGCCGCGCGCCGGCAGCTGGAATCGCTGCTGCGCGACCCGGACCCCCGGGGCTGGCGCTACGCGGTCGCGGCCATGGGCAGCGGCGGCAAGGATCCGAAGGCCACCGCGCAGGTGCTGGGTGAACTGGTCGATGCCGACGCGGTTCCCGATGACCTGCAGACCTGGCTGGTGATGGGCGGCCTGGCGCAGCGGCTGGGCGACGCCGCCCTGGCCGAACGCATCGTCGCGGCCGTGATCGAGCATTTCCCGGACGAACCGCGGGTGGCCCTGCTGCGGGCCAGCCAGCTGCGCGAGTCCGACCAGCCGGACCAGGCCCGCGCGGTACTGGCGACGCTGGCGAAAACCGAACCGATGACACCCGACCTGCGGCTGTCGATCGCCTCGGAATACGACGCCCTGGGCGACAGCGCGGCCGCCGCCGCCGTCCTCGCGCAGGGACCGCAGGACGATCAGCTCTACGGCCTGCGCGCCTCGCTGCTGGCCAAAGCCGACGACAAGCCGGCGCTGCGCGAGCTTTACGAGGAGTTGAAGCAGGGCGCCGCCAGTCCCGACCCCGCGCGCCGGCTGCTGCTCGGGCAGACGGCAGAGTTCCTCGACCTCCACGCCGAAGCGCTGGAGTGGTACCGCAGCGTCGCCGGCGGGCCGCCGCGAGCGCAGGCGCGGCTACGCATCGCCAAGGTGCTGCACGACCTGGACCGGGACCAGGAAAGCTGGGCCGCGCTGCGCGAACTGCAGGCCGATGCCTCGCTCGACGACGATGCGCGCCGCGACGGCTACCTGCTGGAAGCCGAGCTGCGCCTGGACGACGGCGATGCCAGTGGCGAGCTCGACGCCTATGCGCGCGGACTGGCCGCCTATCCCGACGAGCCCGAACTGCTGTACGCACGCGGCCTGATGTGGGAACGCCGGGACGACATCGCCCGCGCCGAGGCGGACCTGCGCCGGATCCTGGTGGCCGACCCCGACAACGTCCCCACGCTCAATGCGCTGGGCTACACGCTTGCCGACCGCACGACGCGTTACGAAGAAGCGCTGCAGCTGATCGACCGCGCCCGCGTTGCCGACCCCGACAACCCGGCGATCATCGACAGCCACGGCTGGGTGCTGTATCGGCTCGGCCGCAACGACGAGGCGTTGGCCGAGCTGCGGCGCGCCTTCGCGCTGCAGAAGGACGCGGAGATCGGCGCCCATCTGGGCGAAGTGCTGTGGGTGACCGGCCACAAGGACGAGGCGCGTCGGTATTTCGAGGAAGCGCGCAAGCTCGATCCCGACAACCGCTCGCTCAAGCGCGCGCTGGAAAAGACCGGCGCATGAGCAGGCTCGGTATCGCCTGCGCGGCCGCCTGCCTGCTGCTGGCAGGTTGCGTCACCGTCCCGCACGGAAAGGGCGTGGCGATCGGCGAACTGTCGACCGCCGCCGAAAAAACCGCCATCGCCGCCCAGCAGGCGCGCGAACGGGTATTGCACGCGTTGCCGACGCTGGCGTTCGACGGCCGCGTGGCGCTGTCCAACGGCCGCAACGGCGGCAGTGGCCGGATCGAGTGGCGGCAGTCGGCCGATCGCTACAACGTGACCTTGAGCGCGCCGGTCAGCCGGCAGAGCTGGCGGCTCACCGGCGACGCCGCTTCGGCGCGGATCGAGGGCATCGCGGGCGGGCCGCGCAGCGACACCGACGTGGTGCGCCTGCTGCGCGAAGCCACCGGGCTGGAGGTTCCGGTGGGCGCGCTGGCGGCTTGGGCCGCGGGCGCGCGCGCGGACGTGCAGGCGTTTGGCCCAGCCCGCCTCGAGTTCACCGCCGACGGCACGCTGGCGCGGATCGAACAGGATGGCTGGATCGTCGACTATCTCGGCTGGCGCGAGGCGCATCCCGGCGCAGGTGGGCCGGAGGGCGGCCAGCGGCTGCAGTTGCCCGATCGAATCAACGCCGCCCGAGGCGACGCCCGGGTGCGGCTGGCGATCGATACCTGGTCGTGGGCGCCGGAAGCGCCGTGACGCCGGCAGGGGGGGCGGAAGCGGGCTGGTCGTCGTGGCCGGCCCCGGCCAAGCTCAACCTGTGCCTGCGCATCGTCGGCCGCCGTCCCGACGGTTATCACCGACTGCAGACCGTCTTCCGGCTGCTGGACTGGGGCGACACGATCCGGCTTCGGCGCCGGGCCGACGGCGTGGTGGCACGGCATGGCGCTTCGGCGCCGCACGTGGAAGCCGAAGACGACCTCGTGGTGCGCGCGGCGAAAATCCTGAAAAATGCGGCCAATATCGCGATGGGTGTCGACATCGCCGTCGAAAAGCGCATTCCGGTCGGTGGTGGATTCGGCGGCGGCTCGTCCGACGCCGCCACGGTGCTGCAGGCTCTCGACTGCCTGTGGGGACTGGAGTTCGGGCTGGAACGACTGGCCGCGCTGGGCCTGCAGCTGGGCGCCGACGTGCCGGTGTTCGTGCGCGGGCGCAACGCCTGGGCCGAAGAGGTCGGCGAACGGCTGACGCCGCTGGACCTGCCGCCGGCCTGGTACGTGCTCGCCGATCCCGGCGTCCACGTCGCCACCGCTGAACTCTTCCAGGCACCCGAATTGACGCGAAATGCCCCGCCCGCGACAATATCCGACTTTGTTTCAGGCGCTTCGCTCGGCAACGCCTTCGAGCCCGTGCTGCGCAGCCGCGAACCCGCCGTCGAAGCGGCGTTCGCCGCGCTCGCACGGGTGGGATCGCCGCGGCTGACCGGAACGGGCAGCGGTTGCTTCGTCGAATTTCCCGACCGGGAATCCGCCGAAGCGGCGCTGGCGCGATTGCCCGCGGGCCTCAAGGCCTGGATGGCGCGGGGCGCGGCGCAATCGCCGCTGCTCGACGCGCTTCGGGCATGGCAAGAGCGGCAGGCAGGCGGGACGACGCAAATTCCATATTGAGACTGCAGGGGCGTCGCCAAGAGGCCCAAGGCACCAGGTTTTGATCCTGGCATTCGCAGGTTCGAATCCTGCCGCCCCTGCCACCGCCATGATCGATCCGCGATCGGGGATTTGCAGAAGCAGCGATCGCGCCGCTTTTCCGGATCACCAGTCGCGAGCCAATCACGGTTCCCCCCCACCGCAACGGTCAGAGCGCAGCGGAGTCAGCACCATGAAGAACAACGAGGACGGCGACCTGCTGATCTTTTCCGGCAACGCCAACCGGCCGCTGGCCCAGGCGGTTTGCCGCGAACTGGGCGTGCGCCAGGGCAAGGCGCTGGTGTCGACGTTCTCCGACGGCGAGGTCCAGGTCGAGATCGAGGAGAACGTGCGCCGGCAGGACGTGTTCGTGCTGCAGTCCACCTGCGCGCCCACGGCCGAGCACTTCATGGAGTTGCTGGTCCTGATCGACGCGCTCAAGCGCGCATCGGCCAGCAGCGTCACCGCGGTGGTGCCGTACTTCGGCTACGCCCGCCAGGACCGGCGCATGCGCTCGTCCCGGGTGCCGATCACGGCCAAGGTCGCGGCGAAGATGTTCACCGCGGCCGGCGCCGACCAGATGCTGACCGTGGACCTGCACGCCGACCAGATCCAGGGCTTCTTCGACATCCCGGTCGACAACGTCTACGCCTCGCCGCTGCTGCTGGCCGACATCTGGCGCGCGCACGGCACCGACAACCTGATCGTGGTCTCGCCGGACGTCGGCGGCGTGGTGCGCGCCCGGGCCATCGCCAAGCGCCTGGACGACGCGGACCTCGCGATCATCGACAAGCGCCGCCCGAAGGCCAACGTGGCCACGGTGATGAACATCATCGGCGACGTCGCCGGCAAGACCTGCGTGCTGGTCGACGACATCGTCGACACCGCAGGCACCCTGTGCGCGGCGGCGGCGGCGCTCAAGGCGCAGGGCGCGACCAAGGTGGTCGCGTACTGCACCCATCCGGTGCTGTCGGGCGCGGCGATCGACAACGTCACCCGGTCGCAGCTCGACGAACTGGTGGTCACCGACACGATCCCGCTGTCGGAAGCGGCCAGGCAATGCCCCCGGATCCGCCAGCTCAGCGTCGCCGAGTTGCTGGCCGAAACGATCCGCCGGATCGCGTTCGGCGAGTCGGTGAGTTCGCTGTACGTGGATTGATTCAGGGCCGGGATGCGTGATTGGGGATTGGGGATTCGAAGCATCGAGCCTCCAGTCCCGATTCCCGATCCCGGGAACGACAGCTCGCCTGGTCGCGGGTGAGCTTCACAACCGCCGCGAGGCGGTCAACAACAAGCAAAGCGAGTAAACGAAATGTCCGATCAGAAACTCACGGCAACCGGCCGCAAGGACGAGGGGAAGGGTGCGAGCCGCCGCCTGCGTCGTGCGGGCCGCATTCCGGCCATCATCTACGGCGGCAGCGCCGAGCCGCAGAGCATCCAGCTCGAGCAGGAAAAGACCTGGGTCGCCAGCCAGAAGGAATGGTTCTATTCCTCGATCATCGACCTGGACGTCGAGGGCAAGGTCGAGAAGGTGCTGCTGCGTGACATGCAGCGCCATCCGTACAAGCAGATCATCATGCACCTGGACTTCCAGCGCGTGAACCAGAACGAGGCGATCCGCATGTCGGTGCCGCTGCACTTCGTCAACGGCGACACCTCGCCGGCCGGCAAGGCCGCCGACGTCGTGATCATGCACGAGCTGACCGAAGTCGCGATCGCCTGCCTGCCGGGCGACCTGCCGTTGAACATCGAGGTCGACCTGTCGACCCTCGCGCTCGGCGACACGATCCACCTGTCGAACCTGGTGCTGCCCAAGGGCGTCGAGATCCCGCAGCTCAAGCTGGGTTCCGACCATGACGTGGCCGTGGTCGTGGCCCGCCATGGCCGCGTCGAGGCCGAAGAAACCGCCGAGGGCGACGAAGCCGCCGCCGAGGCGCCGAAGGCCGAGAGCAAGGACGCGTCGGAAGGCGAAGAGAAGTAGTCGCAGCGCCCGCTGCACCCGCCACGGTGCAGCGGGCGATTGGAATGGAAGGCTTGCGACTCATCGTCGGGCTGGGCAATCCCGGCCCCGAACATGCACGGACCCGGCACAACGCCGGGTTCCGTTTTGTCGACGTGCTCGCGGACAAGGCGGGCGAACGCTTCAAGGTGGATGCCAAGCTGTTCGGCGAGACGGCCAAGGTCGACGTCGACGGCCGCAGCGTCTGGTTGCTCAAGCCGGCGACCTTCATGAACCTCAGCGGCAAGTCGGTGCTGGCGGCGATGCGGTTCTGGAAGATCGAGCCGGAGCAAACGCTGCTGGCGCACGACGAACTCGACCTGCCGCCCGGCGTGGCGCGGCTGAAGTTTGACGGTGGCCACGGCGGCCAGAACGGCCTGCGCGACACGATGCGCCTGCTCGGGCACGGCAAGTTCCATCGCCTGCGCATCGGCATCGGCCATCCCGGCCACAAGGACAAGGTCACCCCGTGGGTGCTGGGGCGCGCGAGCGCCGGTGACGACATCGAAATCGCAAGGGCGATCGACGATGCGCTCGACGTGCTGCCACTGGCGGTGCGGGGCGATTTCAATGAGGCGATGAAGCGGCTGCATACGAGCAGGGATTAGGGATTGGGGATTCGGGATTTGGAAAGCGCCTGCTTTCCGAATCCCGAATCCCGAATTCCAGACCCCGGATCCACATGGGCATCAAATGCGGCATCGTCGGCCTGCCGAACGTCGGCAAGTCGACCCTCTTCAACGCGCTGACCAAGGCGGGCATCGCCGCGGCCAACTTCCCGTTCTGCACCATCGAGCCGAACGTCGGCGTCGTGCCCGTGCCCGATCCGCGCCTCAATGCGCTGGCCGAGATCGTCAAGCCGCAGAAGGTGCTGCCGACCGCGGTCGAGTTCGTCGACATCGCCGGTCTGGTCGCCGGCGCGGCCAGCGGCGAGGGCCTGGGCAACAAGTTCCTCGCCCACATCCGCGAGGTCGACGCGATCACCCACGTGGTGCGCTGCTTCGAGAACGACGACGTCATCCACGTCAACAACAAGGTCGACCCGATCGCCGACATCGAGACGATCGACACCGAGCTGGCGCTCGCCGACCTCGATTCGGTCGACAAGGCGCTGCAGCGCGCCGAACGCTCGGCCAAGACGGGCGACAAGGACGCGAAGGCGCGGGTGGAAGTGCTGGCGCGTGTGCGCGCCGCGCTCGATGCCGGCACTCCGGCGCGTGCGCTGGCGCTGTCCGACGAGGACCACGCCCAGCTGCGCGACCTGTTCCTGCTGACGCTCAAGCCGGTGATGTACGTCGCCAACGTGCTCGAGGACGGCTTCGACGACAACCCGCACCTGGACGCAGTGCGCGCGCGCGCGGCGGGCGAGGGCGCCGAAGTGGTGCCGGTGTCGGCGGCGATCGAGGAAGAGTTCTCGCAGCTCGACGACGCCGATCGCGACGAGTTCCTGGCCAGCATCGGTCTCGAGGAGCCGGGCCTGAACCGCGTGATCCGCGCGGCCTACAAGCTGCTAGGGCTGCAGACCTATTTCACCGCGGGCGTGAAGGAAGTGCGGGCGTGGACGGTCAAGGGCGGCTCGACCGCGCCGCAGGCCGCCGGCGTCATCCACACCGACTTCGAGAAGGGCTTCATCCGCGCCGAGACCATCGGCTACGACGACTTCATCAAGTACCGCGGCGAAGCCGGCGCGCGCGACGCCGGGCGCCTGCGCCTGGAAGGCAAGGAATACCGCGTGCAGGAAGGCGACGTGCTGCATTTCCGCTTCAACGTCTGACTTCCCGATACACGGTCGGCATCACGGGGCCCCGCATTGCGGGGCCTTGTCGTGACGCGGCCTAGGAATCCAGTGGGCAAGCCAGCGCGCGCGCAGCTGCAGGATGCTGGATGGAAAGCGGGGCCGTCGTGCCCGGCCGCAGGCTTTGCCGAGTGCCGGCATCCCCGGAAACAACAGGGCCCGCCGGTGGCGGGCCCTGCCGATGCCGCGAAGCAATCGGTCGCTTACAGAGGCTCGCCGCCCAGCTTCCAGGTGATCTGCACGTAGTAGCTGCGGCCCATGCTGTCGAACCACGAAGTGTCGTAGTACGGATAGTTGGCCCAAGTGGGATCGTTCGGCGGCATCTTGTCGAGCAGGTTGTTGATCGACAGCGACACGCGCAGGTGGTCGGTGATGTCGTAGCGCGCGCCTGCGTTGAAGCGCCAGGTGGCCGGCGTCCACGCGTCGTTGTCGTAGTTGGCCACTCGCCCAAGGTAGGTGCCGAACAGGCTGGTGCCCCAGGCGCCGTTGTCCCAGCTCACGCCGACGTTGCCCTTGCTGCGGGGCAGGGTGGTGGAGCTGAAGCTGACGTCCAGCATGTCCTCGGTCGGGTCGCCCGGATATTGCCGGCGGGTGTGCTCGTGGGCCCAGTTGTAGTTCGCGTTGAAGTCGAAGTTGCCGGCGCTGGCCGTCCGCAACCGGTAGTTGGCGGTCACGTCGATGCCCGAGGTTTCCTCGTTGGCGATGTTGATCGGGGCGAAGTGGACGCTGGTGATGGTGCTCAGGGGGTCGGTCGGATCCTCGCGGATGACGCGGGCCAGCGCGTCCACGCAGGTCGGCGACGTGATGTCGACCGGCGTGCCATCGTTGGTGACGCCGAGCCGGCAGTTGGCCTCGTCGACCCGCAGCCGTTCCCGGCTTTGCGCCTGGACCTGGTTGGAAATGCTGATCTTGTAGTAGTCCACCGCCAGGTCGAAATCGGCGGTCGGCGACCAGACGAAGCCCGCGGTGAACGACTTGCTGGTTTCCACGTCCAGCTGCATGTTGCCGGCGTAAACGTCGAACGTGTTCGCGTCCCAGGTGCCGTCGTCATAGCAGTCGCCGTCGCTGAAATCCGGCTCGTCGGTGCGGCACTGGTAATAGTCCGTCGACAGCGTGCGGTAGTAATCCGCACCCGCGAACAGGTAGTGCATGTCGGGAGCGCGGAACCCGGTGCCGTATGAGCCGCGCACCAGCAGCGTGTCGACCGGACGCCATTCCAGGCCGGCGCTGTAGGTGAACTTGCCCGGCGCCTGGTTGCCGTAGCTGTAGCGGTCGTAGCGGCCGGCCACGCTGGCCTGCAGCGAGGACAACAGCGGCAGGCGCAGTTCACCCGCCGCGCTCCAGCGGTCGCGGCTGCCGCTGCCGTCGCCATAGCGTGGGCCGTAATAGGCGTCGGCCGTGAGCGCGAGCGGATCGGGGTTGATGCGATAGGACTGCTCGCCGTACTCGATCGCGCCGGCGAAGCCGACGTCGCCGGCCGGCATCGAGAACAGGACGGGCGTGTTGGCGGTGAAGCTGACGTTGTTGTTCTTGGCCACCGGATGCCAGGTCGACATCACGCCGAAGCTGGCGAATTCGGCGGGCGTCAGCGGCGTGAACAGGCGTGTCGGGTCGGGCCGGTAGATCGCGTAGCCATCGTCGTCGTAACCCAGCCGTTCGCCCAGGAAGAATCGGTTGGCGACGTCGGCCTTGATGCGCGGCATCTTCACCACCGCCTTGTACTCGGAGTGGTTGTAGGACGCTTCCCAGTCCCAGTTCTCGCCGAATGCACCATTGAAGCCGGTCGTCACCGCCAGCGTCTTCTGCTCGGTGCTGTTCATCCGGTTTTCCAGCCCGCCCACTTCCTCCGGCGCGAACTGGCGCGACCAGATCTCGTAATGGCCGGTGTTGGCGTTGTAGAAGATCTTGTCGTTGTTGTCGGTCGAGGCGGGGTCGTGGAACTCCCAGGCCATGTGGTCGCTGGTTACGTCGTTGCCGTTGGTGCCGGTGAGCAGCTTGACCTTCTGCCGTCCGAACTGCACGTCCGCGAACCAGGACAAGGCATCGGAGAAACGGTATTCGAGCGAACCGTAGACGTTGGCGCCCTTGCGCTCGTTCTGGATCGTGCGATACGCGATGGCGCGCTCGCTGCCGCAGTACGGTTCGCCGAAGCGGTCGTCGGCCAACACCGTGGTGCCTTCGTTCAGGCCCGCCAGCGCCGCGCATCCGTCGGCGGGCGCGATGTTGACATCGTCGTCCCAGTCGTAGAGCTGGGCGATCATGCGGGGCAGCCGGCGGCGCGATGTCGGCGCGTCGAGCGTCGAGTCCTGCACGCTGCGGTCGGTGCCCCACAGCGGCTGCTTGTCCAGCAGCTCCACCCCGACGATGCCGCTGAAGGCGTCGCGTTCGAAGCCGCTGGTGAGCGTCAGCCGGTGGGATTCACCGCCGCCGCGCTCGGTGTCGCCGTAGCGGTAATCGATGATGGTGCCGTCGGTGGACTTCTTGAGGATGAAGTTGATCACGCCGGCCATGGCGTCGGAGCCGTAGACGGCCGATGCGCTGCCCGTCAGCACTTCGACGCGGTCGATCATCCCCAGCGGGATGTTGCCGATGTCGGTGAAGTTGCTGCGGCTGTTCAGTGGCAGCGGGAAGTCGGCGATGCGGCGGCCGTTGATCAGCACCAGGGTGTGGTTGGGGCCAAGGCCGCGCAGGTCGACGGCCTGGGAGCCGGGCGTGGACTGCGCGTTGGTGGTGTTCTGCTGGCCGTAAACGCTGCCGCTGTTCTGGCTCAGCGAGCGCAGCAAGTCCGGGACGGAGGTCAGGCCGGCGGCCTGGATCTCTTCGGCCGTGATCTGGGTGATCGGCGCCGGCCCTTCGATCTGGGCGCGCGGGATGCGCGAGCCGGTGACCTGGATCGTCTGCAGCTCGGTCGTTTCCGGTACCGGCGCCGGTGCTGCTTCGGGCGGCGGGGGCGTGGCAGGGCGGGACGAGGCCGGGCGCGGTGCCGCCTGCGCGTGCTGTTCGCCCTTGACGATCACCACCGCGCCCGACGCATCGCGCCTGGGCACGTATCCGGTGTCCTGCAGCAGCCGGTCCAGCGCCGCGTCGGCCGGCAGGTTGCCCTGCACCCCGCGGGTGCGCGCGCCGCGCAGCTGGTCGGCGCGATAGATCAGCTGCGCGCCCGACTGCCTGGCCAGGCTGTCCAGCGCGGTGACCAGGTCGCTGGCGGGAATGTTGATGGGACGCGCAGGTTCGGCTTGCGCGTAGGCGGACATCGCAAGCAGGCAGGCTGCGGCGATCGGAAGCATGCGGACTCGACTGGACAAAGGACCCCTCCCCGGATGATGCGGGCGATGCCCGCTACTCCCCTTACGTGACGAACGAACGACTCAAATCCCACCTGCCCCGCCGCAGCGCCCGCAGGCGCCCGGCATGGCCTAGCGGTCGTGCAGCACGATGGCCTTGTCGCCGTATTCGGCGCGCACCGGGAATCCCTGTTCCAGCAGTCGGACGAAGGCCTCGGCGTTGGACCAGCGGAAACTGCCGCCGACCCGCAGCGCGCCGACCGACGGCGCACCGATGACGATCTTGCGGGCGTTGTAGCGGTTGAACTCGGCGGCCGCGGCGGCCAGCGACGTGTCGTGGAAGGCGAGGAAGCCCTCGCGCCAGCTCAGCGCCTGCCTGGCCTGTTCGACGGTGCCCGACTGCACCACGACGCCGTGCGGTCCGGCCAGCGCCACGCTGCCGGCCGGCAGCAGCAGGCTGGGCTGGCGCCGGCCGTCGGCGCCGGGTTCGGATTCCAGCCGCACCAGACCTTCGGTCACCACGACCCGCATGCCGTCGGTGTCGCGGCGCACCGCGAAGCGGGTCCCGACCGCGATCGCCTGGTGGCCGGCCGCGGCGACGATGAACGGCCGCTTCGCATCCTTGGCGGCGTGGAAGAACGCCTCGCCGCGCTGCAGGTCGATGTGGCGCTCGCGCCGCGAGAGCGCGACGACGATGCGGCTGTCGCTGCTCAGCGTGGCCTCGGAGCCGTCCGCCAGCGCGGCCGTCTCCAGGGCGCCGACCGCGGTGCCGTAGGCCACCGGCTGCACGGCGGGCGAATGCAGGCCCCAGCCGAACAGCAGCGAGATGCCGACGGCCGCCATCGCGGCGACGGCGGCGAGGCGAGGCAGACGCCGCGGGCGGGATTGAGGCTTCAGTCGCCTCGGCGCGAATACCAGCGCCGCCGCATCGACCGGTTGCCGTCGGACCGCGCCTGCTGGCGCACCAGGATCGAGCCACCGCGTCGTCGCGCATGTGGAACGATCCGGCGGACCGCCCGCCGACGAGGGCGCCGCCCATCGCCCGGCCGCGGGCACCTGGCCCGCGGGCAGGCCGGCGCCGAGCGCCTTGAGACGGCCGCTTTCATGCCAGGCCGCCCGCAAGCGCAGCCATGCCACGCGGTGCGCGGTGGAGGCGGCCAGCCAGTCGTCCAGTTCGTCCTGGTCGCGCGCGGCCCAGCCGCCGGCGTCGCGCCGGGCCAGCCATGCGGCGGCCGCGCGTTCAATCCGGATGCTGCTGTCCATGTCCTGCTCCATCGCCGACCTCCGCGGCGGGCCGCGTGGCCCGACGATCCTCTCCATTGCCATAGAAGTAGCCGGCCATCAGCCGGACTCCCTTGGCGACCTGTTTCTCCACCGTCTTCTCGCTGATGCCGAGCCGGGCGGCGACCTCCTTCTGCGGCAATTCCTCGACCCGGCGCAGCCACATCACCTCGCGGCAGCGCGGGGGCAGCCGGTCGAACGCCGCGGCCAGCCTGTGCAGGGTCTGGTGCGCGTCCAGCCGCCGTTCCGGGGACACCTCGTCTATCAAGACGTTCAAGGCGTCCAGATCACCCACCGGTTCGATCGAAACCACCCGCCCGCGACGCAGTCGGTCCGTGATCAGGTGGCGGGCGGTGGTGAACAGGAAGGCGCGCGGCGTGGTCGGGCGACACTTGCCGGCCGCCTCGTAGACCCGCACGTAGGCTTCCTGGCGCAGGTCGTGGATCTCGGCGCGATCGGGCCAGGCCCGAAGCAGGAACGACACCAGCGCGCCCTCGTGGACGAGGATCTCGCGTGCGAACCAGTCGTCCAGGGAATCGTCCATCGCGTCACGTTATCGTCATTCGCAGCGATGCGGCAGTGGCCTGCGAGCCCTTGCCCCCGGGTAGGGAAAGGCCCTGGCCGCTCGTCTTCTCTTTCTTGACGACCGCCATTGCCACACGGATCGACTGCATGCACCTGTTCGCGAAGTTGTCCGCTTCCCTGAGCCGCGCGCCGTCGCGGCTGCTTGCCGGCGTGGTCCTGGCCGCGTGCCTGCTGCCGGGGGTCGTGGCTGCGGCGACGGCCGGGCCGCCGGTACCGGCACCGGTCGCCGAGGGCGATGGCTACCGCTACTACACGATCGGTGACCTGGCCATGGCCACGCCGGACCCCGTGGAGCCGGGGTTGATGCTGGTCGGCGGCGGCGAATGGCCGCACGAGGCCGTGCGCTGGATGATCGAGCGTGCCGGCCATGGCCATATCGTGGTCCTGCGCGCGTCCGGCGCGGCCGAGGCGCAGGACGAGTTCTACAGCGAGATCGGCGGTGTCGCTTCGGCGCAGACCTTCGTCTTCAGCGACCGCAAGGCCGCCAGCGACCCGGCGGTGCTCGCGACCCTCGAGGCGGCGGACGGCATCTTCATCGCCGGCGGCGACCAGGCCAATTACGTGCGCTACTGGAAGGGCACGCCGCTCAACGACGTCCTCGACCGCCACGTGCAAGACGGCAAGCCGCTGGGCGGCACCAGTGCGGGCCTGGCGATCCTCGGCGCCTGGAGCTACGGCGCGATGGACGGCGGCAGCATCACCTCCGAGGTGGCGCTGCGCGACCCGCTCGGCCCGGGCATGACCCTGGTCGGCGATTTCCTGCACTTGCCGTTGCTGCGGGACGTCATCACCGACAGCCATTTCGCCAAGCGCGACCGCCTGGGTCGCCTGGTAGCCTTCGTCGCCAGACTGCGCAGCGAGGGCGTTGCCGATGTCGCCGGGCTCGGGATCGACGAAAGTGCGGCGCTGTGCATCGATGGCGACGGGATCTCCAGGCTGTATCCCGGCGTGCAGGACGGCTTCGCCTGGCTGGTGCAGCCGACGCAGCCGCCGGGGCGGGTCGAGCCCGGCCAGCCGCTGGAGTTGGATGCGGTGCGGGTCATCGGCATCGGCGCGGGCAGCCGCCTGCGGCTGCCGGGTCTGGAGGTCCAGGCACCCGCGTTCGAAAAGATCGCCACCGCAAGCCAGGGCAAGCTGGTGCTGCGCGAAGCCACTCCGGCCGCGCGCGCGGCCACTCGCTAGAATCGTTCGACTTCTTCCGCTCCGGGATTCCCACATGAATGCGTTGCGTCCGCTGTGTGCCGCCCTCCTGCTGCTGGCCGCCGTTCCGGCGTTCGCCGCCGAAAGCCCCGCCACCATGCTGGTGATCCACGGCGGCGCCGGGCTTGAGCGCAACGGCACCAGCGAGGCCGACGAGGCCGGGATGCGCGCCGCGATCACCGAGGCGCTGCGCAAGGGCCACGAGCAGCTCGCCGCGGGCAAGCCGGCGCTGGACGCGGTCACCGCCGCGATCACCGTGCTCGAGGACAACCCGCTGTTCAACGCCGGCAAGGGAGCGGTGTTCACCCACGACGGCCGCAACGAGCTGGACGCCTCGCTGATGGATGGCGCCACCCGCATGGCCGGCGCAGTTGCCGGCGTGCACCACGTCAGGAACCCGATCCTGCTGGCCCGCGAGGTCATGCAGCACTCGCCGCACGTGATGATGGCCGGCGACGGCGCGGAGAAGTTCGCCAAGGAGCGGGGCGTCGAACTGGTCGATCCGTCCTACTTCCGCACCGAGCGGCGCTGGCAGCAGCTCCAGCGCGCGCTGAAGGAAGACGCCGCAGGCCAGGCCCATGCCGAACCGGAGGTTGCCAGGCATTTCGGCACCGTCGGCGCACTGGCGCTGGATGCGAAGGGCAGCCTGGCGGCCGGCACGTCGACCGGCGGGATGACCGACAAGCGCTACGGCCGCATCGGCGATTCCCCGATCATCGGTGCCGGCACCTACGCCAATGCGCAGTGCGCCGTGTCCGGGACCGGCTGGGGCGAGTTCTACATCCGTGTCTCCGCGGCGCATGAGATCTGCGCGCGCATGGCCTACCTGAAGGAAACCCCGGCCCAGGCGGGCGCGGCGGTGATCAACCAGGAGATCCCGGCCATGGGCGGCGACGGCGGCGCCATCGTGCTGGCGGCCAACGGCCAGGTCGGGATGCCGTTCAACACCGAAGGCATGGCGCGCGGCTGGATCGGCGCCGACGGCGTGCCCCACGTGGCGCTGTATTCGGACGAATCACTGGCGCTTCCGGGCGAAGGCGCCGTCGCGCCCTGAGAAACCGGCGACCGATCTCGGCCGAAGCCGCCCCGGGAACCGCCGGAACGCTCGGCCCGGCAAAGAAAGATGATGTCCACCGTTGACATGAAATCCGGCCCACGTCAAAATCGCGGGCTGTTTCATGGGTTTGCACAAAAGACCGGAGGGATACCCAAGCGGCCAACGGGGGCAGACTGTAAATCTGCTGGCTTACGCCTTCGGTGGTTCGAATCCACCTCCCTCCACCACCCGGTTCCGCATGTCGCGGGAGTAGTTCAACGGTAGAACCTCAGCCTTCCAAGCTGATGGTGCGGGTTCGATTCCCGTCTCCCGCTCCACTGCTGCTCTTCCATTGATATCCCTGCGACACGCACACAGTTTCATCGCTCACGTAGCTCAGTCGGTAGAGCACCTCCTTGGTAAGGAGGAGGTCGATGGTTCGATTCCATTCGTGAGCACCACATGCGCGGAAGCCTCCGCGAGAGTCCGGCCAACCCCGGCCGAACTTCCACAACAGCAATACACACATCTACGTCAGCGAGATTGAAATCATGGCCAAGGGTAAGTTCGAGCGCACCAAGCCCCACGTGAACGTGGGCACGATCGGTCACGTGGACCACGGGAAGACGACGCTGACGGCGGCGCTGACGAAGATTGGCGCGGAACGGTTTGGCGGCGAGTTCAAGGCGTACGACGCGATCGACAAGGCGCCGGAAGAGAAGGCGCGCGGGATCACGATTTCGACCTCGCACGTGGAATACGAAAGCCCGACGCGCCACTACGCGCACGTCGACTGCCCGGGCCACGCCGACTACGTGAAGAACATGATCACCGGTGCGGCGCAGATGGACGGCGCGATCCTGGTGTGCTCGGCGGCCGACGGCCCGATGCCGCAGACGCGCGAGCACATCCTGCTGGCGCGCCAGGTCGGCGTGCCGTACATCGTGGTCTACCTGAACAAGGCGGACATGGTGGACGACGCCGAGCTGATGGAGCTGGTGGAGATGGAGGTGCGCGAGTTGCTCTCCAAGTACGAGTTCCCGGGCGACGACACGCCGATCATCAAGGGTTCGGCGCTCAAGGCGCTGGAAGGCGACCAGTCGGAGATCGGCGTGCCGTCGATCCTGCAGCTGGTGGAAGCGCTGGACAGCTGGATCCCGGAGCCGGAGCGCGACATCGACAAGCCGTTCCTGATGCCGGTCGAGGACGTGTTCTCGATCTCGGGCCGCGGCACGGTGGTGACCGGGCGCATCGAGCGCGGGATCATCAAGGTGGGCGACGAAATCGAGATC
>NZ_JBHRYF010000003.1:0-66409 GCF_042648885.1 Luteimonas notoginsengisoli
ACCGCAGTACCCTTCAACCCCGGGCTCTCCCAGTAATGGTTGGTACGGCTACCGGGGGCAGGTCACCGAGCTGAAGGCGAATGCGAATACCCCAGATGTCTTTCAGCTTGAGCGGTGCCTTCTGCCCGATCAGCTTGCCCTTGTTCCAGGGCTCGTGGTGCTGAGATGTGTGAAGAATTGCCATGCCCAACTCCTGATGAAGGGTTGGTCAGGCTTCTCCTACACCCAGAAGCAAGGCGTGATGCGACCCAAAGCGGTCATTCTTGGAATGAGGAGAGATCGCTGAGGAGGTCGCGATAATTCTTGGCGTAATCTCCCAGTCTCACCAGATTGCAGTGGGCCTCGGCCATTGCGCGATTCAAGGGGGAACTGATCATGTATCTCAAGCAGATCGAAGCTAAGAATTTCAGGCTGCTGCACGATGTCCAGCTGCTTCTGGAGAACCGAACCACCGTCATCGTCGGGCGCAATAACAGCGGCAAAACATCCTTGACGGAAGTAATGAAGCGCCTTCTATCCGATGCTACGCCTTCCTTTTCTCTGGAGGACTTCTCATTCTGCTGCTACCAACAGTTCTGGGAGTCCCATCTCCGAAAATCCAAGGGCGAGAACGAGGACGAGATAAGGAAGATCTTGCCTGCGATAGAAGTCCGGCTTCGTTTTTCGTATGAAGAGGGCGAGCACCTCGGTCTGCTCAGCGAATTGATCGTCGACCTCGATCCCGAATGCACAGAAGCCTTAGCCGTCGTCCGGTACCAGCTCAAGGAAGGCAAGATGCCCGATCTGTTTTCCGATTTTGCGGAGACGGACGAGGATGCGAAACCCGACTTTTTCCGCCTCCTCCGCGAGCGCATTCCGTCACTGTACGAAACCACCTTCGTCGCCGTCGACCCAAACGATGAAACCAACGAAAAAGGCATTGAAAAGTCGACGTTGAGGCAACTGTGCGTCGGCGGCTTCATCAGCGCACAGCGGGGCTTGGATGACGCTAGCCAGAAAGAGCGCGTAGTCATCGGCAAGGTGCTCGAGAACCTGTTCTCGACTGCCAAGAGCAACGCGGGCGACACGGACAGCCATGTCATCGCCCAAGAACTCGAGGTCGCGGTCAAGTCCATCCAAGACAAGATCGGCGACGACTTCAACGAGAAGCTCGACCAGTTGCTTCCCGCATTGTCGCTATTTGGCTATCCAGGCCTCAACGACCCCAAGCTCCTGACCGAAACTACTCTCGACGTCGCCAAGCTTCTGACCAACCACACTAAAGTCCGGTATACCGGGTCCAATGGCATCCATCTTCCCGAGGCCTACAACGGCCTAGGAACGCGCAATATCATCCTGATCCTCCTGCAGCTCCGGGAGTTCTTCAAGCTCTATCTTGCGATGGAGCCCCGGCCCTCGGTGCACCTCGTCTTCATCGAGGAACCTGAGGTTCACCTGCATCCGCAGATGCAGGAAGTCTTCATCCGAAAAATCGCGGACATTGCATCGGCATTCAGCGAGGAAACCGGCGAGTCGTGGCCCGTGCAGTTTGTCGTTTCGACGCACTCGTCCCATGTCGCCAATGAAGCTCATTTCGAGACGATCCGGTATTTCCTGGCTTCCACGGACAAGAACGGCACCGTCAGCACCAAGGTCAAGGATCTCAGGAAAGGGCTTGCCGGTAAGCCTGAGCCAGATCGCACCTTCCTGCATCAATACATGACCCTCACTCGATGCGATCTGTTCTTCGCAGACAAAGCGGTCCTGATCGAAGGCACAACGGAAAGACTGCTGCTTCCAAGGATCATCCGGATGTTGAACAAGGACCTTGCAGAGGGGAAAAAGCTCGGTAGCCAGTATCTCTCTGTCGTCGAAGTCGGCGGCGCCTATGCGCACATCTTCTTCGACCTCGTCAAGTTCCTTGAGCTCCGGACCTTGGTCATCACCGACCTCGACAGCGTTAAGGCCAACGGCGCCGGCAAGCTCGTGGCCTGCCAAGTGTCGCAGGGACACAAGACCAGTAATGCGTGCCTGAAGTCCTGGTACGACAACAATGACATCACCCCTGCGGAACTGTTGGTGGCCGATGATGCAGCCAAGACCAAAAATCGGCTGCGGCTCGCGTACCAGTGTCCTGAGACCGAGGCGGGCCCTTGTGGCCGCAGCTTCGAAGATGCGTTCATGCTGGCAAACCCGGAACTCTTCGCGCTGCCGGGACCCGGCGAGCAGGAGAAGGAAACCCAGGCTTGGGAGGAAGCGAAAGAGGTGAAGAAATCCAAGTTCGCACTCAACCATGCCCTGTCCGATGAGGACTGGAATATCCCGCGCTACATCCGGGGCGGATTAGTATGGCTCGCTGAAGGCGACCTGCCCCCTGTGCCCGCGCCACTCGGCGAAGCGGAAGTGGCTGCATGAATGCCGTACCCGAATCCAGCCCCGCACTGATCGCCGCGCGGGAAGCGGAAGCACATGTCGCACAATGCTTGCAAGACCACCGCAACTTCCTGCTCGAAGCCGGCGCCGGCGCGGGCAAGACCTATTCGCTGGTGGAAGCGCTCAAGCACCTCATTAAACATGAGGGCCCCAAGCTGCGCAGGAACCACCAGCGCATCGCTTGCATCACCTACACCAACGCTGCCACTGCCGTCATCAACAGCCGCATCGACAGCGACCCGCTGGTCTTCGTCGACACCATCCATGCGTTCTGCTGGTCGCTGATCAGGGAATTTCAGCCGGCGCTGAGGTCACTGGTCGCGGCGATGCCGGAATGGAAAGAGAAGCTGGCCGAGGTCGACGGAATCGGCAGCCGGACCGTCGAGTACGAACTCGGCCACCGCCGTGTCACCACAAACACCGTCACCCTGCACCATGACGACGTCTTGGGATTGATGGTCTCCCTGCTCCCGAACGCGAAGTTCCAAGTGCTTCTTGCGCAGCAGTATCCGTTCGTATTGATAGACGAATACCAAGATACGGACGTAGCGGTGATGACCAGCATGAGCGAGTATCTGCTCGGGCGCGCGGCCGGACCCATGATCGGCTTGTTCGGTGATCACTGGCAGCGCATCTACGACAAGACATGCGGCCACGTCGCCCATGATGCGCTGCTGGAAATCGGCAAAAAGGCGAATTTCCGTTCAGCGACCAGGATAGTTGATGTCCTGAACAGGATGAGACCAGATCTGCCCCAAGCGGTGAAGGACGAGGGTGTAGTTGGTTCGGCGATTGCGTTCCACACCAATGCCTGGCAAGGCGAACGCCGATCCGGCGCGGGCGGCGGGCACTGGAAAGGCGATCTCCCTGCCGAGGTGGCCCATACCTACTTGGCGACGCTCATCAAGAAGCTGGAATCTGACGGCTGGAACGTGGCTCCCCAGCGAACTAAGGTTCTCATGCTCACCCACAACGTTCTTGCTTCAGAGCAGGGCTACGATTCGATCACCAAGATCTTTTCGTATACGGATCAGTTCATCAAAAAAGAGGATCCGCTCATTGCGTTCTTTTGCGACGCGCTCGAACCTGCATGCACGGCTTTCCATCATAAGCGATTCGCGGAGATGTTCTCGTTGCTTGGCGGCTCGGCACCTGCCGTTTCTTCGCATGCGGACAAGATTGCATGGTTCTCCTCTATGGAGGGCCTCGCCAAAATCCGGCTCGATGGGACGATAGGCCAAGTGCTGGACTACATACTCGAGCATGCGCGTCCACGACCGCCGGACGCTGTGCTCGTCGCGCTTGGCGAGGCCGCGGAGTGGCATGGTGAGGAAGGGGAAGAGCCGCCACGCCGGGTCCAACAGATACGGCAGTTGCGGGACGTTCCCTACAAGGAAATTATTGCCTTGGACAGGTTCATCGACGGCCATACCCCGTTCGCAACCAAGCACAGCGTGAAGGGCGACGAGTTCGAGAATGTTCTGGTCGTTCTCGGACGCGGCTGGAATAAGTACAACTTCGACCAGTTCCTGCAATGGTCGGCCGAAGGAGTACCGTCCGGCAAGCAAGATGCGTTCGAGAGGAACCGCAATCTGTTCTATGTGTGTTGTTCCCGCCCAACAACGCGATTAGCGTTGCTCTTCACCCAGGAGCTTTCCGACGCCTCTCTGGCAATGCTTGACAGCTTGTTCGACGGCGCAATCGAACCCGCTCCCGCGCCATAGGACAGGATTGGGGTCAGGGGTCATTTTGTTAACGTCCGCTACTGGCCGAAAGCGGTCGTCCCAGCCACGCGCAATCCCCGCGGTTAAGGAGTTCGGGCACGTTGGCCGCTCCTAGAGGCTTTTCGGCTTTCCGGAGAGCACTCCAATGGTTTGAACGGCGCGGCCGGCATTGCTGGTTGATCGCCGTCGCGCCTATCCGCCCAACCCCTCACCAGATCCGAACCCGCTCCTCCGGCGCCCGCCACATCGGCTGTCCGGGCTTCACGCCAAAGGCCTCGTAGAACTCGGGAATGTTCGACATCGGCCCAAGCACGCGCCACTTGGCGGGGGCGTGCACGTCGGAGAGCAGGCGCTGGCGCAGGCGCTGTTCGCGCTGCTGGCTCATCCAACCCAAGGCGTAGCCGAGGAAGTAGCGCTGGGTTGGTGTCAGGCCGCCGATCTTTTCGCCGCGCGCGTACTGCTCGGTCTTCTTGAACGCCTCCAGGCCCAGCAGCACGCCGCCGTAGTCGGCGATGTTCTCGCCCAGGCTGGCCTTGCCGTTGATGTGCAGGCCCGGCAGCGGCTCGTAGGCGTCGAACTGCTTGACCATCTTCTGCGCGGCGGCGTTGAAGCGGGTGGTGTCCTCGTCCGTCCACCAGCCCGACAGGTTGCCCTGCGCGTCGTACTGGCGGCCCTGGTCGTCGAAGCCGTGGGTGATCTCGTGGCCGATCGTGCTCGCGGCGACGTAGCCGTAGGCGACAGCGTCGTCGACCTGCGCGTCCGGCACGCCGGGCACCATGAAGATGGCAGCGGGCAGCACGATCTCGTTGTTGGACGGGTTGTAGTAGGCGTTGTAGGTCTGCGGTGTCATTTCCCATTCGGTGCGGTCGACCGGCTTGCCGAACTTCAACAGGTTGTCGGCGAACTGCCAGCGCTGCGCGGCCATGACGTTGGCGGCGTAGGACTCGCGGCCGATCGACAGCGCGGAAGAGTCCTTCCACTTGTCGGGGTAGCCGACCTTGGGCGTGACCGAGGCGAGCTTGGCCAGCGCCTTGGCCTTGGTCTGCTCACCCATCCAGTCGAGCCGCTCGATGCGGTCGCGGAAGGTCGAGCGGATCGCCTCGACCAGCGCGGTGTAACGCTGCTTGGACGCCTCGGGGAAATAGTCCGCGACGAAGATGCGCCCCAGCACCATGCCCAGCGCGTCGTTCTCCTCGTCGATCACGCGCTTCCAGCGCGGGCGCTGCTCCTGCTGGCCGGACATGACCTTGCCGTGGAAGTCGAAGTGCGCGTCGTCGAATTCGCTCGACAGGTAATCGGCGTAGGCGTCGACCAGGTGGTAGCGCAGGTAATCCTGCAGCACCGGCAGCGGGGTTTCGCCCAGCAGTTTGTCTTCGGCGGCGAAGAACTCGGGCTGGCCGACGATCAGGTAGGACGGGTGCAGGTTCCAGACCGCCAGCCGCGCGGTCCAGTCGATCGACGGCGTGTATTTGGCGGTGAACTCGGCGGGTGTGACCTTGTTGTAGTTCTTCTCGGGGTCGCGCAGGTCCTCGAGCTTGCGCGAGGCCTTGGCCAGCGCGATCTCGAACGCCATCACCTGCGTGGCCGCGGCGCCCGCGGATGTCTTGTCGCGCCCCAGCAGTTCGAACGTGCGCGCGATGTGCGCGACGTACGCGGCGCGGATCGCCGCCACGCCGGCCTCGGGATTGAAGTAGAAGTCGCGCTCCGGCAGGCCGAGCCCGCCCTGGTGGACCTGCACCGCCATGGTGGCGCTGTCCTTGTCGTCCTGGGCCACGCCGATGCGGAACAGGCCGCCGACGCCGATCGGCTTGAACGCGAACACGGTGTCGAGCACGTCGTCCTTCGAGCCGATGGCATCGATGCGCGCCAGCTCCGCGTCCAGCGGATGCACGCCGAGGCGGTCGGCGGTGCCGGTGTCCATCGCCGTGGCCCAGAAGTCGCCGATCTTCTGCTGGTCGCTGCCCGCCGCCTGCGGCTTGGCGGCGGCCGCCTCGCTGATCCCGCGCAGCCGCGTGTACAGCTCGTCGTCGACCTCGTTGCCGATGCCCCAGCTGGCTTCCGACGCCGGAATCGGATGCGCCTTCAGCCAGCCGCCGTTGGCGTACTGGAAGAAGTCCACGCCCGGGTCGACGGTGGTGTCCAGGTGCGAGGCGAGGAAATCCTGTGGCGGCGCGGCCGCGTCGGCGGCGAGGGCGCAGCCGGCAGCGAGGGCGAGCGCGGCGGAGAGCAGGGCGATGCGGAAGGCGTGCTTGGCCATCGAGCGGGTCCGGTGCGGGAATCAGTGCGGCACTCTGCGCGCGGCGAGGGCAGGCGACAAGCGCTGGAGGTCATGAGCGGTGGCGTGGGCCGAGGCGCCGGGCGATGCGCGCGGCGCGTGTTGGCGACGGGTGCAGGCATCGGGCGTTTGGAGCGCATACGTCCACCCCGCTCGGCGCCGAGCTCGATCTGGCTGCACAGGACCGGTGGATCATGCCGCCGGCGCACGCCAATCCGATCACGACACTGCATGGCCGCCCGGATCACGGCACGGGACACGACCGACCGGATTGCGGCACCGGACAGGGTCGACGGGATCGCGCCGCACAGGGCGACGGATTCCTGCGCCGGAGGTGGCCGGTCGAGCGCGATACCCGGACACGGTGGGGAGATCAATGGAGCCGTGAAGCGTCTGCGCCCAATCCCTCTGGTGGATGCGGCTTGTAAGATCCGGGATCGATGCCGGCCGCGCGAGGCGCCCGTGGGGAAACAAGTCGCCATTTACGGCCTGCTGCTCGCGGTCGGCACGCTTGCGCTGCAGTGGCTCGACTACCAGCGCATGGCGCGGGTGCATGCGGGGGCCATCTACGACTTCCTGCTGGCCGCGGGGTTCCTGGCGCTGGGGCTGTGGATCGGCGCTCGGGTGCTGGGGCGACGGGTGGCGGCGCCGGCGTTCGACGGCAATCCGCGGGCGCTGGCGGAGCTGGGGATCAGTCCGCGCGAGGTGGCGGTGCTGCGGGAGATCGCGGCCGGGCATTCGAACAAGCAGATCGCGGCCAACCTGCACGTGTCGCCCAACACGGTGAAGACCCACGTGGCCAGGCTGTTCGAGAAGCTGGGCGCGCGGCGGCGGACCGAGGCATTGCGCAAGGCGCGGGAGCTGGGACTGGTGCCGTAGGCCATCGCGGGGTTGGGCGCTGGGGCAGATGGCCGTGGTGGCGAACAGCCCGGGCCGGGGGCAATCGTGGCCCAGGCCACTTGCGACAGGTTCGGTTGCCGCGGAGGGAGTTGCTGCGGAGGCGTTGGCCGGGACGCCGATGCAGAGACGGCGGGAACGGGTGAGAGCTGCAGTCGGCCCGTGCGGATGGCGGGACCATGGGGCAAATTTCGAACGAAACAGGCCGAATCACCCGTTTTGACGATTGCCGGGCGCCCGAACGCCGGCGCTAATGGCGCACTTTCCACGACAAGGGAGCGGTTCGATGGGGCGCAACATCCTGAAGTACGGCGTGATCGCGGGGCTGGTGGTGGCTGGCGGCATGTGGGGCACCCTGCTGGCGTTCGGCAAGCAGATGCCGCACGGCTGGCTCGGCATGGCGCTGGGCTACCTGAGCATGCTGGTGGCGTTGAGCGCGGTGTTCGTTGGGATCAAGCATCACCGCGACGCGGATCGCGGCGGGGTGATCCGGTTCTGGCCGGCCTTCGGCCTGGGCCTGGGGATCTCGCTGGTCGCGGCGATCTTCTACGTGCTGGCCTGGGAGCTGGCGCAGGCGACGGTGGTGGGCGACTTCGCCGGCCACTACGCGGCGTCGGCGATCGCGCAGGCGAAGGCGGGCGGCGCCGACGCCGCGGCGCTGGCGAAGCTCACGGCGCAGATGGACGAGTTCAGGCGGCAGTACGCCGATCCGCTGTTTCGCCTGCCGATGACGTTCGCGGAGGTCTTCCCGGTCGGCGTGCTGGTGTCGCTGGTGTCGGCGGCGGTGCTGCGCAATCCGCGGGTGCTGCCGGCGCGGGGCTGAATCATCGCGGCGGCCAGGTGGATTGGCGTTTCCGCGCGGAACCGCTGGGTTGGGTCCCGCATGAGGTGGGCGCGGCCACGGGCTATGGCTCCTGGTGGGGCAGGAACAGCCGGGTCGGAGCCGGCGCTTCGCTGCGAGCGCAGCGGGCTGCGACCCCGCCCGGCGCCCGGCGGATTGCGCGGACGCCGCGGGCCGCATCCGGACAGACGCGACTCCGATGTCGCGGTGCGGCACGCCGCTTGCAGGGGGGCATACGTGCCCGGATGGTCCGGGCGCATTCCCGCAACGTCCGGCGCCCGGCGCCGCCCTGGATTCGAGTCATGCCCAGTCCCCAGATGCAGTCCACCGTCCTCCTTGGCCCCTGGGCCGCGCGAGGGTCGGCCGCCCCGGCCCGAACGCCGGAACGCCGCAAGCCCGCACCCGTCGCTGATCCGGCCGCGCTGCGCGCCGGCCTCCGGCCTGAGCAACTGGTCACGCTGGAGGCGCTGGAAATCTTCCGCTGGCGACTGGCCTTCGTCCGCCGACCGATGTTCCAGGCGCCGATCCCCGTGCTGTTCGACCAGACCGGTAGCCGGTACGTGGTGATCGAAGAAGACGGCACGCTCGACGAGAATCCGACGCTGCGCCTGCGTCCCTGAATCGACTTGCGGCTTCGGCCGCGTCAAGCGCCGGATCGACCCGCCGCGGCGCAAACGCCTCGGCGGGCATCGAACAGTCCGCGTCCGGCCAGTGGCCGTTGACCAGCAAGCCATCGCGCCGCGGGCGCCAAAGCGTTGACGCGTGCCGCGGCCAACGCCGTGGCGCTCAATGCGGGCGGTCGGCCCCGTGCCGCGAGAACACCTCGGTGGTGCCGTCGCTCTTCACCAGTTCCACCGCGTACGGCTGCATTTGGCCGCCGGGGACTTCCATGCCCGGCGACCCCATCGGCATGCCGGGCACCGCCACACCCCTGGCGTCGGGCTTCTCGGCCAGCAGCCGCTTCACGTCGGCGGCGGGAACGTGGCCTTCGACGAAGTAGCCGCCCACCATCGCGGTGTGGCACGACTCCTTGCCGGCGGGCACGCCGACGCGGCGCTTCACCGGCGTCACGTCGGCCGCCTCGCGCACGTCCACCGGGAACCCGGCCTTGCGCATGTGCGCCACCCACGCGGTGCAGCAGCCGCAGGTCGGAGACTTGTGCACGACGACCAGCGGCAACCGTGCGACCGGCGAGGCTGCGGGCGCGGCCTTGGCCGGCAGGACCTGCGCGACGGCGGGCAACGCGAAGGAGATGGATAAAGCGAGGAGGCAGCGGAGCGGAGCATGCACGGACATGGTCTTCTGCGAGGGATGGACGGGATCATTGTGCCAGCGCGCGCGACCGTGATGTCCGCGGAGGAGGGCGCATGCCTGCGTGGCACCATCGCACCCCCGTGACGCCCTCGTTCAGCAGTATCGCCCCATGACCCGACACACGCCCGCCACGCCCCGCCGCACGCGGGAGCCGCGCGACCGCGACGCCTTCATCCGCGTCCGCGGCGCTCGCGAGCACAACCTCAAGGACGTCGACGTCGACGTGCCGCGCGATGCGCTGGTGGTGTTTTCCGGCGTGTCGGGCTCGGGCAAGTCGTCGCTGGCGTTCGGCACCCTGTACGCCGAGGCGCAGCGGCGCTACTTCGAGTCGGTGGCGCCGTACGCGCGGCGCCTGATCGACCAGGTCGGCGTGCCTGACGTCGATTCGATCGAGGGCCTGCCGCCCGCGGTGGCCCTGCAGCAGCAGCGCGGCACGCCGAGCGTGCGCTCGTCGGTCGGCAGCGTGACCACGCTGTCGAGCCTGCTGCGGATGCTGTATTCGCGCGCCGGCCGCTATCCGCCGTCGCAGCCGATGCTGTACGCCGAGGACTTCTCGCCCAACACCACGCAGGGCGCGTGCCCCGAGTGCCACGGACTGGGCCACGTGTACGCGGTCACCGAGCAGTCGATGGTCCCGGACCCGTCGCTGACCATCCGCGAACGCGCGATCGCGGCCTGGCCGCCGGCGTGGCACGGGCAGAACCAGCGCGACATCCTGGTGACGCTGGGCTACGACGTCGACAAGCCGTGGCGCGACCTGCCGAAGAAAGACCGCGACTGGATCCTGTTCACCGATGAGCAGCCGGTGGTGCCGGTCTATCCCGGCTTCACGCCGGCCGAGACGCGCACCGCGGTGCGCCGCAAGACCGAGCCGGCCTACATGGGCACGTTCTCCGGCGCGCGTCGCTACGTGCTGCACACCTTCGCCACCACCCAGAGCGCGCTGATGAAAAAGCGCGTGGCGCGCTACATGGTCGGCAGCGTGTGCCCGCTGTGCGAGGGCCGCAGGCTCAAGCGCGAGGCGCTGTCGGTGACGTTCGCCGGCATGGACATCGGCACGCTGTCGCAGCTCTCGCTGGGCCGCATGGCGGAGGTGTTGCGGCCCGCGGCGGAAGGCCGCTTCGAACCGGTGGCCGCAGGCAACAAGACATTGAGCCGCGCCGCCTCGCGCAGGGACACCGCGCGTCGCGTCGCCGCGGGAGGCTCGGCGCATGCGGGCGGTTCGGACGTGCGGCGCACGCCGGAGCTGTCGGAGGAAAAGCGCATCGCCGCGCAGCGGCTCGCGCACGACCTGGTGGAGCGCATCGGCACGCTGCAGGCGCTGGGCCTGGGCTACCTGTCGATGGATCGTGCGACGCCGACGCTGTCGCCGGGCGAGCTGCAGCGGCTGCGGCTGGCGACGCAGATCCGCTCCAACCTGTTCGGCGTGGTGTACGTGCTCGACGAACCGACCGCGGGCCTGCATCCGGCCGACAGCGAAGCGCTGCACCGCGCGCTCGACGCCCTCAGGCGCGCCGGCAACACCCTGTTCGTGGTCGAGCACGACCTGGAGATGATGCGGCGCGCGGACTGGCTGGTGGACGTCGGTCCCGACGCAGGCCAGCACGGCGGCCGCGTGCTCTACAGCGGGCCGCCGCAGGGGCTGGAGAAGGTGAAGGCGTCGCGCACCGCGCGCTACCTGTTCGACGGTGGCCAGGTGCGTGCGCGCACGCCGCGTGCGCCAGAGGCGTGGCTGGAGCTGCGCGGCATCCGCCGCAACAACCTGCACGAACTCGACGCGCGGATCCCGCTGGGCGTGTTCACCGCGGTCACCGGGGTGTCCGGGTCGGGCAAGTCGAGCCTGGTCAGCCAGGCGCTGGTCGAACTGGTCGGCCAGCACCTGGGCCACGAACCCGAGCCGGAGGAGAGCGAGAGCGACGAATTGCGCCCGAGTGTTGCGATGGAAACCGGTGGGCGCATCGTCGCCGGCGCGGATGCCCTGCGGCGCCTGGTCAACGTCGACCAGAAGCCGATCGGCCGCACGCCGCGCTCGAACCTGGCGACCTACACCGGCCTGTTCGACCACGTGCGCAAACTGTTCGCGGCGACCAGACAGGCGAAGGCGCGTCGCTACGACGCCGGCCGATTCTCGTTCAACGTCGCCAAGGGGCGCTGCGATACCTGCGAGGGCGAGGGCTTCGTCAGCGTCGAACTGCTGTTCATGCCCAGCGTCTACGCGCCGTGCCCGACCTGTCACGGCGCGCGCTACAACGACAAGACCCTGGAGGTCACCTGGCGCGAGCGCAACATCGCGCAGGTGCTGGCGATGACGGTGGAGGAAGCGCTGGCGTTCTTCGAGGGCGAAGCCGCGGTGACCAGGCCGCTGGCGCTGCTGCAGGCCATCGGCCTGGGGTACCTGCGCCTCGGCCAGCCGGCGACCGAACTGTCGGGCGGCGAGGCGCAGCGCATCAAGCTGGCGACCGAGCTGCAGCGCGCGCAGCGCGGCAACAGCCTCTACGTGCTCGACGAACCGACCACCGGCCTGCATCCGCTCGACGTCGACCGGCTGATGGTGCAGCTGCACGGCCTGGTGGACGCCGGCAACACGGTGGTGGTGGTCGAACACGAGATGCGCGTGGTCGCCGACGCCGACTGGGTGATCGACGTCGGCCCCGGCGCGGGCGAGGAGGGCGGCCGCATCGTCGCCGCCGGCACGCCGCGGGAGGTGGCTGCGGCCAAGGGAAGTCGCACCGCGCCCTATCTCGCGGCGCTGGTCGAAGGGGCGCCGTCGCGCGAACGCCGATAGGCTGGCGCGGCGCTGCCAACTACCGGCGTCGCCCTCGCCAGGAAGGCAGCCATCGCGCCGCCCCATCGCTCGGCTCGTTTCAGGACGCTGCGCGCAGCCGCTCCGTCGCGCGCACGTCGGCCACCGGCGTCGCCCCGAACATGCGTCCGTATTCGCGGGTGAACTGCGGCACGCTTTCGTAGCCCACCGCATACGCGGCGCTGCTCGCGCTGGCACCCTGCGCGTGCAGCAGGCGCCTGGCTTCGATCAGGCGCAGGCGCTTCTGGAACTGCAGAGGCGACAGCGAGGTCACGCGCTTGAAGTGCTGGTGGAACGCCGACGCACTCATGCCGGCCTCGGCGGCGAGGCGCTCGACCGGCAGCGCATGGGCGAAGTCGCGCCGCAGCAGCTTCACCGCGCGGGCGATGCGGTGCACCTGCCCGCCGGGAAAGCCGAGGCGGCGGATGGCGTCGCCGTGGCGCCCGGCCAGCAGCCAGTAGTGCAACTCGCGCGCCCGCTGCGCGCCCAGCACCGGGACTGTGGCGGGGCGGTCGAGCAGCGCCATTAGCCGCAGCGCGGCGTCGAGCACGTCGTCTTCGGTAGGGTCCACGCGCACCGGCGCCTCGTCGACGGCCGGCGGCGGGCCCATCTGCGCCACCAGGTCGGCGAGGATCGCGGGGTCGAGTTCCAGCGCCAGCGAGTAATAGGGCGCGGCGGCATCGGCGCGGGTGATGCGGCTGGTGGTGGGCACGTCGGCTGTGATGAGCAGCGAGTCGCCGGCAGCGAAATCGTAGTCGCGTGCGTCCAGGGTCACGCGCTTGGCGCCCTGGCGGACGAGGCAGACCATCGGCTTGAGCACGTCGTGCATGAGCTCGCTGGGGGCGGTGGCGCGCACCGTGTACAGGCCCGGGATCGCGGTGGCCACGGGGCTGCCGGCGGGGTGGGCGTCGGCGTGGCGGCGGATGGCTTCGAGCAAGGCGTCCATGCGCCAAGCCTAACGCCGACGGGTGCGCGCGGGGTGCCGCCGGAGGATCGGGCAAGGAGTCGGGAGCTTCCGGCAACCGCCGCGGGGCCGCGGGGCAGACGCTGTGTCCCTGCCTTCCAGCGCCACCCCTTCGTATCCCACAGGAGCCCGATCATGTCCACGATCACCCTCATCACCGGCGGCAGCCGCGGTCTCGGCCGCAACACCGCGCTCGCCGTCGCCCGCTCAGGCGGCGACGTACTGTTTACCTATCGCAGCCAGGCCGAGGAGGCGCAGGTGGTGGTCGACGCGATCGCCGCGCTCGGCCGCCGCGCGGTCGCGCTGCCGCTCGATACCGCGGACGCGTCGACCTTCGCCCGCTTCGCCGACCGGGTGCGCGCCGCGCTGCGCGAAACCTGGCAGCGCGAGGACTTCGACCACCTGGTCAACAACGCCGGCTACGGCGCCGTGGCGCCGTTCGCGCAGACCACCCAAGCGCAGTTCGACGGGCTGGTGGACGTGCACTTCAAGGGCGTGTTCTTCCTCACCCAGGCCTTGCTGCCGCTGATCGCCGACGGTGGCCGCATCGTCAACGTCTCCAGCGGGCTCACCCGCTTCGCCTACCCCGGCTACGCCGCGTACGCCGCGGCCAAGGCCGCGGTGGAAACGCTGACCCACTACCTGGCCAAGGAGCTCGGCCCGCGCGGCATCACCGCGAATGTCGTCGCGCCCGGCGCGATCGAGACGGACTTCGGCGGCGGCGCGGTGCGCGACAACTTGGAGATCAACGCCCAGCTGGCCGGCATGACCGCGCTGGGCCGCGTCGGCGTGCCCGACGACATCGGCCCGATGATCGCCAGCCTGCTCGGAGGCGCGAACCGCTGGGTCAACGCGCAGCGGATCGAGGTGTCGGGCGGGCAGGCGATCTGAGCGGCGCCGGGCGGGGGCGCTCGTCGCCAAGCGTCAGGCTTCGTCGTTCATTGCAGTGCGCGCTGCGTTGCGGCGACGGTGGGGCCGGGGCTCCATCGATCGCCGCACGATTGCGTGCGCTGGCAGCGCACTCGTCGATGCGCCCTTGCGGCTTCGGCGCGCGTGTCGATTCACATTCCTGAGTCGCGTTAGCGCGACTTCATCCCCGCTGCGCCGGTTGTTAATGCCTGCCTGCGTAGCGTGGGTGTCGGCCGATCGGCCGGCGCAGCTTCCGCGCCATCTCCGGTGCGCTGTGCCCGACGGAAGCGACGAAACATGCCATCGGGAAGGCACCGGCAACACGGAGTACGAAATGACGAACGAGAATCGAGAGAAGAATCAGAGCCAGGGCCAGGATCAGGACCGGCAGGATCCGGACCAGAAGCAAGGCATGGGCGGACAGGGCGGTGCGCAGAATCCGCAGGGCGGCATGAACCAGGGTACCGGGCCCGTGGACCAGGGGCAGCCGGGCGGCCATGCGCAGCAGAAGGGAATGGGCGCCGATGTCGATGCACAGCTGCGTGGCCGGGAGAACGACGACGCGCGGCGCAGCGAGGGTGCGGGCGGCAGCGCCGGCCCCACCGGGACCCGCCAGCAGGCCGGCGGCGCCGAGCGTCGCGGCATGGGTAACGGGGAAGACGGGCGCTGATCGCTGGGTGAAAGCAGTGTCCGTACGCCGTGGTCTTGCTCGCTGAACCATTCAGCGCGAGGCACGCGCGGTCGCCGCTGGCGAGACCGGGTGCGGCGATCATGTTGCGCATGATCCCGAGAATCCGTCCATGAGCCGCCGCACCGGCAGCGCCGACCTGCCGTTGCACGGCGGCCGCGTTCCGCGCTGGCTGGCCGATCGTATGACGCGGCTCGGCGCGCTGGTCTGCGAGGCGATCGTGCTGGAATACGGGCGCGATGAACTGCTGCGGCGGCTCGCGCATCCGTTCTGGTTCCAGTCGTTCGGCGCGGTGATGGGGATGGATTGGCATTCGTCCGGCATCACCACCAGCGTGATCGGTGCGCTGAAGCGCGGACTGGCGCCGCTGTCGGGCGAACTGGGCGTGCACGTGTGTGGCGGCCGCGGTCGCCATTCGCGCGCCACGCCGTCCGAACTGCTCGCGGTCGGCGAGCGCACCGGCATCGATGGCGTTGCGCTGGCAAGCGCCAGCCGGCTGGTGGCCAAGGTCGACAGTGCCGCGGTGCAGGACGGATTCGACCTCTACCTGCACGGTTTCATCGTCAGCGACGACGGCCGCTGGGTGGTGGTGCAGCAGGGCATGAACGGCGCGTCGAAGCAGGCGCGGCGCTACCACTGGCTGTCGGAAGGGCTGGAAAGTTTCGTCGACGATCCGCACGCCGCGGTCGATGGCCCGGGACAGGGCAACATCGTCAACCTCGCCGACCGGCGCGCGGCCGCCTCGCGCGATGCCCAGGTGGCGTTGCTGCAGGACTGGTCGCCGGCGCGGATCGCGCGGGAGTTCGCGCGCATCGACGGGCCTGTCCTGCCCGCGACGGCGGCGGTGTCCGTCGCTCGCATCGCACCGCAGGCTGATCTGTTCGCCGCGCAAGAGATGGCCGCTGCGCAACTGGCGTCCGCACCGCTGCCGCACCTTTCGCTGCCCGACCACCACGACGTGCGCGGCAGCGATGTCGTGCTGCGACGCCTGCACGGCAATCTCGCCGCCGCTGCGGAAAACGGACCGCGCGACTTCACCCAACTGCTGCAGGTGCCCGGCGTCGGCGCACGCACCGTGCGCGCGCTGGCGATGGTGGCCGAGGTGCTGCACGGCACGCCGTGCCGCTTCACCGATCCGGCGCGTTTCTCGCTCGCCCACGGCGGCAAGGATCGGCATCCGTTCCCGGTGCCGACGCGCGTGTACGACCACACCATCGGCGTACTCAAGTCGGCGGTGCAGTCGGCGAAGCTGGGCCGCGAAGAGCAGCTCGCGGCGCTGCGGCGCCTGGATGCGCAGGCGCGGCGGCTGGAAAGCGCTGCGTCGGGTCCGACGGTGGAAGAGCTGATTGCGCGCGAGCGGCGCGAATCGCACGCCTATGGCGGTCGCAGTGTCTTCGGCTGGGAGCCGCCCGAGGCGCCGCCCGCACCAGCGGATCGCGTGCGCTCGACGGCCTGAAGCCGGAAACCTGTCTCGACCGGTGCACCGGGGCTGGCAGCAGCCGGCATGGTGGAAGCGGACGTCGCCTGCGAAGCACGCGCGCATGGCGATCCAGCGACCGCCGTTTTCCTCCACGCTCGCCAACTGCCCTGGGTAACGAGTCCGTGACACGCCGCCGCCTACGCTGGCGATCCCGATTGGAGGAAGCCCGACCATGTCCCACTCCGCCGATTCCACGGCACCATTCGATGTCGTCGTGGTCGGCGGCGGCCCGGCCGGATTGACCGCGGCCACCTACCTGGGCCGCTTCCTGCGCTCGTGCCTGGTGCTCGATGCCGGGGACAGCCGCGCGAAGTGGATCCCGGAGAGCAACAACTGCCCCGGGTTCCCGCATGGCGTGGCCGGGGTGGAGCTGCTGCGCCGGATGAAGGCGCAGGCGATGGAGTTCGGGGCGCGCTTCGAGTCCGCCGAGGTCGGGAAGATCGAACGCGACGACGACGGCTTCACGCTCTCGGACGGCGCACGGTCTTGGCGCGCGCGCTGCGTGATCCTCGCCACCGGCCTGGCGGACAAGCTGCCCGAGGCGCCCTGGGTGGAGGATGCCGTCGCCTGCGGGGCGCTGCGGCTGTGCTCGATCTGCGACGCATACGAGGCCAGCGACGCGTGCATCGGCGTGTACGGGCCGGCTGCGGACATCGGCGCACACGGCCTGTTCCTGCGCGCCTACTCGAAACGCGTCTGCCTGCTGCCGAACGACGGCGACGGTGCGGATGCGATGCGCGACGCGATCGCAGCCGGGGTGCGGGTGCTGCCGGCCGGCGGGACGCTGGGCTTCGACGGCGAACGCTGCCGTTACACCTGCCAGGATGGGGAAACGATCGTCTTCGACAGCATCTATCCGTTCCTGGGTTCGACGACGAGCGCAGGCATCGCCGCGGCCGCAGGCGCCGCGCTGTCGGACGGCGGGGAGATCATCGTGGACGGCAAGCAGATGACCGCCGTGCCGGGGCTGTTCGCGATCGGCGACGTGGTCAGCGGGCTGAACCAGATTTCGGTGGCGGTGGGACAGGCGGCGATCGCGGCGACGCGGGTGCACGCGATGCTGCCTTTCGTGCCCCGGGAAGCGATGCAGGCGTCCTAGATGGGTGGCTGCGTTTCCAGGCGTCGCGATGGTCTTGCCTGGCGCCGGCGCATTGGCGCAGGGCGCATGGCGCGCACCGCGGAAGGTTCGAGGTCTGGCTGCGTGCGATGAGCGCCGCGCCTGCGACCGGCGGAAGATGCTTCGTCTACGTGCTGCCTTGCACGTGGGAGGACCACTGCAAGATCGGGTTCTCGCGCGACCCCCTGTCGCGACTACTGCAGTTGCATCGACGCTGGTACGAGTTCTTCGACATCGATCGCGCGGTTCTGGTGGAAACCGAAACCGTGCGCGATGCGCGGGACCTGGAGCTGGAGCTGCGTCGCCCGCTGGCCGAGCACAACGCGCCGCCGCCCCTGACCGTGCGCCGGGAGGGGGCCGGGCATACGGAATGGTTTCGCGGCGTCGCGCCGCAGCTGGCGCAGGCGGTCGACGCGTTGGTCCAGCGCGGCCACGCCGTGCACGCGCCGCTGCGCGACTGGCTGCGGCCGGTGTTGCTGGCGCGCAGCGACCCCCTGTTCGCCTGGACGCAGGCGCAGCTCTCGCCCGACGAACTGGAGGGATTGGCGGGGCCGTCGCCGCAGCAGCGGATGGTGCGCGACACGCTGGATGCGTACGCGGCGCTGGGGATCGAATTGGAACCGCTGCTGCCCGAAGAAGTCTGGCGCTGGTATCGGGGTTCGATGGGAGCTTAGGGGGGATCGACCAGTGCCAACTGCGGCGTGCGGCGATGGTGCTCGGTCGTTTCCAATCAGGCCGTAGAGCGTCCGGTATGGGGCGTCCGGATCAGCGTGTCGAGGTCGAATCCTTGCTGGCGCGCGTGGGCGAGGTACTGCTCCATGGTGGTCTGGTCGAGTTGCGGCTGGCGCGACAGCAGCCACAGGTACTTGCGGTCGGGGCTGCCGACCAGCGCGGTGGTGTAGTCCGGATCGAGTTTCAGGATCCAGTAGTCGCCCTTGGTGAAGGGGATCCAGCGCAGGCCTTCGGGCAGGAACGTCACTTCCAGCTTGCTGTTGCCGGGGTCGACGACCGTGGCTTCGCCGATCGATTCCTCCAGTTCGCCCTTGCCGTCCAGGGCGCGGTTGCGCACCCGCACCTTGCCGTCGTCCTGCAGCGAATAGTGCGCGGTGATATCGGTGAAGTCTTCGGGTTCGTGGCGCATCGGCAGGCGCGCGATCTCGAACCATGTGCCGAGGTAGCGCGACAGGTCGACGGAGGAAACGGTAACGGGTTCAGCGGTATGGGAATTCATTCTGGCGCCTCGGAAGATGAAGCACAGGATCGCCCGTAGCCGATGAAGCAGAGGTGTTCATCGGTGCTGCATGGGATGGTTGCCGGAGCGGGAGCGCCGTGCTGCACGACCAGCCCACGGTGGATCACAGGTAGCGCGACAGTCTGGTGTCGATCTTCATCGATTCGCGCAGCAGTCTCAGCGCCCGATCGTTGCGCGCCTTGCTGATCGAGGCGCAGCAGTCGGAGGGCACGCTGACCTCCAGGTCGTGCATGTGCGCATCGGTTGCGGTGGCGAGCACGCAGCCGTCGCCGGCGATGCCGGTGACGACCACGTGGCGGATGTCGAGCTGCGCGAGCAGCACCTCCAGCGGCGAGGCGAAGAACCCCGAATGCTTGGGCTTGAGCACCAGGTAGTCGTCGTGCTCCGGGGCGAGCGTCGCTGCCAGCGCCGCGCCGGCCGCGCGGGGCTCGCTGCAGATCGCGACCAGCTCGTGGAAGTCGCGCAGCCAGTGGCTGAAGTTGTCGTTGACGTAGATCGCCGGCTGCCCGCGCGATTTCATCCTCAGCTTGAGCCGCTCGATGCGCGTCGCCACCGGGATCGACTGCCGCAGCAGCGCGGGAGCGCCGGGGAAGTCGAGCGGATTGATCATGTCGACGATCAGCAGCGCCGAGCGCGGCGCCGGCTTCACGCTGCGCGGGGTCATGTCGCGCCGCCGTCGGGGTCGATGTGCCGCAGCCCCGTGGCGACGTCTTCCACATCACGCGGCCTGACCGCGCGCGCGACTTCCTGGCCGTCGCGCAGGAACACCAGCGTAGGCCACAGCTTGACCCGGAACGAGCGCCCGAGCGCACGTCCCGGGCCGTCCTCGATCTTCAGGTGCGTGACGCGCGGATGCTCACCGAACGCGGTTTCGATCGCCGGCTGCGCGGCGCTGCAGTGGCCGCACCAGCCGGTGCCGAATTCGAGCACCACCGCGCCGGGCAGCGCATCGACTTCGGGCCGTGCCGGCGCCTGGGATGCGTAGTTGCGCTCGTAGCCCATCGATGGCTTGCGGTCAGATGAGCTCGGCCTTGCGGGCGGCCAGTCGTTCGCCAAGCTCGTTCAATTCGGCCTTGCCGAGCAGCTTGCGCGCGCGCGGGAACATTTCCTTCTCCTCTTCCTTGGCGTGGTGGTCGATCAGTTCCTTGAGCACCTTCGCCCGGCCGCTGAACTGGTCGGAACCCACTTCGGTCTGCAGCAGGTCGGGCAGCACCAGGTCGCCGGCGGTGCGATGTTCCTCCATCGCCTCGAAGAACATCTTGTCGTCGTCGGACTTCTCGCCGGCCTCCTTGAAGGCGGGATAGAAGATCTCTTCCTCGATCTGGGTGTGCGCTTCGAGCTCGGCCGCGATCTTCTGCAGCAGTTCGGTGCGCCGCTTGACTGCGCGCTTGGTGGTGGCGGCGAGTTCCTCGAGCATGGCGCGAACGACCTTGTGGTCGTTGGTGAGGAAGGTAATTGCGTCCATCGTTGGCTCCTGGTGGCTGTTTGCGTGGCTGCAGGGATGCGCTGGGTGACGCCAGCGGAAGGCGCGCGGGCTTGGTGCGCACGTGCCGATGCTGGGCAAGGCGACGTGAATGCGACGTGCAACCGTCGAACGCGCCGCCTTCATCGCCCGTCGCCTAGCCTGCGGGCATGCCACGTGTGAACGCACATCCGATGCAACCGGAGGAGCCATGAACAAGCCAGACCAGCAGGACGATTCGTCGCGGAAGACCGGCAACCTGCAAGACCCCCCGAACGGCCCCAGTAACGTCCCGGCCGGCCATCCGCGCCGCGAGGGCAACGAAGTGACCGGCACCCATCAGCCGCAGCCGCCGTCGGGGCTGCGTCCGGATCTCGACGAGGCAGGCGAGGATGGTCGGGGCGGCGACGGCGGTGGCGTCGACAAGAGCATGTAGCTCGCTGAAACCTGCGATTGCCTTGGCGGCGGCCAAGGCTGCGATTGCATGGCGTCAGGGTGGAGGGCGCGGAGCGCCGCCTCGGTGACGGGAGGACATCCGACGCGGGGAAGACGGAAGCGGTTCGGGATTGCCCTGCATGCCTGCAGCCCTGTCGATGTGCGGAGGAATGAGCCTCCGGTCATGAAGCCGGCTTCTTCGTAGGTTTCCTGGTGGCCGTCTTCTTCGCGGCCGCCTTGGGCACCTTTTTGGCGGCTGTCTTCCTGACGGCGGTTTTCTTCGTGCGCGCCTTCGCAGGAGCCTTCGTCGCAACTTTCCGGGCGGCGGTTTTCGTGTCGGCTTTCGGCTTCGCCGTGTCGCCGCGAACCCCGGCTTCGGCCTTCAACTCGATCCAGGTCGGCGCGTGGTCGCTGGCCTTGTCGAGGTCGCGCACCCAGCGGTCGACGCCGGCCTGGAGCAGGCGCGGACGCAGCGTCGGATTGAGCAGCAGGTGGTCGATGCGCAACCCCGAATTGCGCTGCCAGTGCTGCCGGAAATAGTCCCAGAAGGTGTAGATGCGCTCCTCGGGATGCAACGCGCGGATCGCATCGGTCCAGCCCTGGGCGAGCAGCCGGGCGTAGGCTTCGCGGCTCTCGGGCTGCAGCAGCGCGTCGCGCCGCCAGTGCTTCGGATCGTAGATGTCGAAGTCGGTCGGGACCACGTTGTAGTCGCCGGCCAGCACCACCGGATGGCCGCAGCCCACCAGGCTGCGCGCGTGCTTGAGCAGGCGTTCGAACCAGCCCAGCTTGTAGTCGAACTTCGGCCCCGGCTGCGGGTTGCCGTTGGGCAGGTACAGGCAGCCGACCACGATCCCGTGCGCGGCGACTTCCAGGTAGCGGCTCTGTTCGTCGGCGCGGTCGCCGGGCAGGACGCGACGGATTTCCACCGGTTCGGCGTCGCGCACCAGCACCGCGACGCCGTTCCACGAACGCTGGCCGACCCACAGCGCGCCGTAGCCCGCCGCTTCGATCTCCGCAGCGGGGAAAGCCTCGTCCGCAGCCTTGAGTTCCTGCAGGCAGGCGACGTCGGGCCGCTCGCGTTCCAGCCATTGCAGCAGGTGCGGCAACCGCGTACGGATGCCGTTGACGTTGAACGTGGCGACGCGGAGCTTGCGGCGGGCGGCCATCCCGGGCGCTAGTCCTTTTTCTTCTTGCCGCCACCGTCGTGCTTGTTGACGGTCGCCCAGGCGATGCGTTCGGCCGAATCTTCGCTGCGACCCTTCTTCTTCTCGCTCTCCTCGATGTGCGAGGCCTGGCGCTTCTGTTTGTCGGTGTAGCTGGATTTGTCTCCGCGGGACATGGGCATCTCCGGGGGTGGGGAATGTCGAGGAAACTGCGCGCCCGGTCGGCGGCGCGTGAAACCGGTCGGCGAGGCGATGCCGGTGCGCTCAGCAACCTGACTGCAGCAAGCCCGATGCACAGGAAGTCGGGCCAAGTGACTGATCCTGTTCCGGTCTCGGTCGGCGAGACGGCGCAATGGCGCAATCGATCCCGACACGGGGCTTGCGTCCGCCCGCAAAGGTAAATAGATTTTTACCCATGACCGACGACCTCACCGACCGCCAGCGCGCCGTGCTCGACTTCATCCGCGAGCACGACGCCAGTGAAGGCCTGCCGCCGACGCTGCAGCAGATCGCCGACGCCTTCGGCTTCCGCCAGGCGTGCGCGGCGCACAAGCACGTGCGGCGGCTGCAGGATGCCGGCTACCTGGACGTGCGGCCCAACGAGGCGCGCGGCATTCGCCTGGCCGGCGGCCGCGGCCGGGGCGCGCGCACCAGACTGCGCGAGGACCGGATGGAGTTGCCGGTGCTGGGCCGCGTCGCCGCCGGCGCGCCGATCGGCGCCGACGCGGGCGTGGAACGCCACGTGCTGCTCGACCGCGCGCTGTTCGCCAACAAGCCCGACTACCTGCTGCGGGTGAAGGGCGACTCGATGCGCGACGACGGCATCTTCGACGGCGACCTGGTCGCGGTGCAGCGCGCGCGCGACGCGCGCAACGGGCAGGTGGTGGTGGCGCGGATCGACGGCGAGGTCACCATCAAGCGTCTCGAGCGGACGAAATCGCAGGTCCGCCTGCTGCCGCGCAATCCCGACTACGCGCCGATCGTGGTGGAACCGGGCAGCGACTTCGCCATCGAGGGCCTGTACTGCGGCCTGGTGCGCAGCGACTGATGGCCGCCGTGGAAGCCACTGCCGTGCCGAGCCTCGATGCGCTGCTGTCGGCGCAGACCGTGTGGCGTGCGGGCCGCGCGCCCGCCACTGCAGCCGGGGGCGAGCCGACCGGGCACGCCGCGCTCGATGCACTGCTGCCGCAGGGCGGCTGGCCGCGACGCGCACTGAGCGAACTGCTGCTGCCGGCCGACGGCGTGGGCGAGCTGTCGCTGCTGCTGCCCACGATCGCGCGCATGACCCGCGCGGGCATGGTGGTCGCGGTGGTGGCGCCGCCCTACCTGCCGTATGCACCGGCGTGGCAGGCGGCGGGCGTGGACCTGCGATTCCTCGAAATCGTCGATGCCGATGCGCGTAACGCGCTGTGGGCCTTCGAGCAATGCCTGCGCAGCGCGGCCTGCGGCGCCGTGCTGGGCTGGCCGCTGCAGGCCGACCCCCAGGCGCTGCGGCGCCTGCAGGTGGCCGCCGACACGGGCGATTGCCTCGGTTTCGCCTTCCGCGACCGCAGGCACGCCGCCAATCCGTCCCCGGCCGCGCTGCGGCTCGAACACGCCCAGGGCGCCTGGCACGTGCGCAAGTGCCGGGGCGGCAACGTGCCCACCCGCGCGTTCGTCGGCCCTGCCTTCGCAGGAACTGCTTTTGCAAAAGCGGCTTCTGTAGGAGCGGCTTTTGCAGGAGCGGCTTTTGCAGGAGCGGCTTCAGCCGCGAGCTCTTCGAACCCACAGCAGAATCCCGTGGGAGCGGCTTCAGCCGCGAGCGCTTTGCCCCCTCCCCTGCGGAGGCAGGGGAGGGTTGGGGAGGGGTGCCTTTGGCATCGCAGCGAACCGTCGGCCCCCCCTCCCAGCCTCCCCATGCCGTCGCAGGGGGAGGAGCCAAGGCAAGCGCTCGCGGCTGAAGCCGCTCCCACAAGGGCAGCACCCACAAGCGTCGCCCTTGCAAAAGTGGCTCCTGTAAAAGTCGCCGCCCTCGCAGGGCTCCGTTGAGCACGCCATGCTCTGGGCCTGCATCCACCTGCCGCAACTGGCGCTCGACGCCGTCCTGCGCCGCACCCCCCACCCGGAGCGTCCGCTGGCGCTGGTCTCCGGCCCCGCGCACCTGCGCCAACTGCATGCGGTCAACGAGGCTGCCGCCCAGGCCGGGCTGAAACCCGGCATGCGCCTGTCGGCGGCGCATGCGCTGCTGTCCGATGTCGCCCTGGTCGAACACGACGCGTCCGCCGACGCGCGCTGGCAGCGTTTCCTCGCCGCGTGGGCCTACCGCCACAGTTCGCAGGTCAGCGCGCAGTGGCCGGGCGCGATCGTGCTGGAGGTGCGGGCGAGCTTCTGCCTGTTCGGCCCGTGGCCGCGCTTCGAGGCGCGGCTGCGCGAGGAACTGGACGGTCTGGGGTTCCGCCACCGCATCGCGCTGGCGCCGACGCCGCGCGCGGCGCTGGTGTTCGCCGGATTGCGCGACGGCTTCGCGGTGACGTCCGCCGCCGCGATGCACGAAGCGCTGGCGCGGGTGCCGGTGCGCCGCGCGGCCTTGCCGGATCGCGACGGCGCAGGCGACGCCGGCGAACGCCTGCACCGGATGGGCGTGCGCACGCTCGGCGCCCTGCGCGCGCTGCCGCGCGATGGCCTGCGCCGACGCTTCGGCAGCGAACTGCTCGACCATCTCGACCGCCTGCACGGCGAGGCCGACGATCCGCTGGCCTGCTACATGCCGCCGGATCATTTCGATGCCCGGATCGAACTTGGCTACGAAGTGGAAAGCCACCAGGCGCTGCTGTTCCCGCTGCGCCGCCTGGCCGGCGACCTGGCGACGTACCTGTCGGTGCGCGACGGCGGCGTGCAGCGCTTCGTGCTGCGGCTGGAGCACGAACAGACCCACACCGACGTGACGGTGGGGCTGCTTGCCGCCGAGCGTGAGCCGGGCGTGCTGTTCGAGCTCACCCGCAGCCGCCTGGAACAAGCGTCGATTCCGAAACCGGTCATCGCGGTGAGGCTGCTGGCACGCGAACTGCCTCCGTTCGTTCCGGCTTCGCGCGACCTGTTCGACAGCCGCCCGGCGCAGGCGCTGCCGTGGCCGCAGCTGCGCGAACGCCTGCGCGCGCGCCTGGGCGACGAGGCCGTCTGGCGCATGGCTGCCGCCGGCGATCCGCGCCCGGAGCGGGCCTGGCGCCGCGCCGCCGCGGCCGACGACGCGCTTTGCACGCAGCCCGCGCCGCCGCGCCCGCCGCGCCCGGCATGGCTGCTGGCCAGGCCCATCCCGCTGCGCGATTCGCAGCCGCGCATCGTCTCCGGTCCGGAGCGACTGGAAAGCGGCTGGTGGGACGGCGACGACGCACGCCGCGACTACTACGTCATCGAAACCACGCAGGGACAGCGCGCCTGGGCCTTCGCCCCGGCGGGCGAACAGGGAAGCTGGATGCTGCACGGCTGGTTCGCATGAGCCGACCGAGGCTTCCAGGTTGCCTGCGGGACCACGGCTGCGCGCGCCGGAAAGCCGAAGCGCCATGAGCATCCAGGACGAATTCGATTTCCCTCCCGGCGTCGCCCCCGACACACCGGGAGCGCACGTGCCGCGCATCGTGCGCATGCGCCAACGCCTGCGCGGGGCGGCCAATGACGATCCGCACGGCGACGCGCCGGCCTACGCCGAACTGCACTGCCTGTCGGATTTCAGTTTCCTGCGCGGCGCGGCCAGCGCGGAGGAATTGTTCGAGCGCGCGAAGCAGTGCGGCTACGAGGCACTGGCGATCACCGACGAATGTTCGCTGGCCGGCATCGTGCGCGCCCTGGACGCGGCGGAAACCGTGGGCGTGCACCTCGTCGTCGGTGCCGAGTTCCGCCTCGACGACGGGCTGCGGCTGGTGCTGCTGGTCGAGAACCGCGCTGGTTACTCGCAGCTGTGCCGGCTGATCACCGTGGCCCGCCGCGCGGCGGAGAAGGGCGAGTACCGCCTCGGCCGCGCCGATGTCGAAAGGCAGGCCTTCGACGAGGGCGCGACCGGACTGTTCGCGATGTGGCTGCCCGGCGCGGAGCCCGATCCGGACGAAGGCGGCTGGTTGCGCAGGATCTTCGGCGACCGCGCGCACCTTGCGGTGGAACTGCATCGCGAGCGCGACGATGCGGCGCGCCTCGCACAGCTGCTCGCACTTGCCGGGCACCTGCGATTGGTGCCGGTCGCCGCCGGCGACGTGCACATGGCCACGCGCCGCCAGCGCGTGCTGCAGGACACGGTCACCGCCATCCGCCACGGCCTGCCGCTGGCCGAATGCGGCGCGCACCTGTTCCGCAACGGCGAGCGCCACCTGCGCACCCGCCGCGCGCTCGCAAACATCCACGCACCGGTCGAAGGCGGGCGGGAGCTGCTGTCCGCCGCCGTCGAACTTGCGCGCCGCTGCACCTTCAACCTGCGCCAGGTGAAATACGACTATCCGGCCGAGCTGGTGCCCGAGGGCGAGACCCCGGCTTCGCACCTGCGCAAGCTCACCGAAGCCGGCTTGCGCAGGCGCTGGCCGGAAGGCGTTCCGGGGCAGGTCGTGAAGCAGGTCGAAGCCGAACTGGCGCTGATCGCCGAGCTCAGCTACGAGGCCTTCTTCCTCACCGTCGAGGACATCGTCCGGTTCGCCAACGACAACAACATCCTCTGCCAGGGCCGCGGCTCCTCCGCGAACTCCGCGGTCTGCTACGCGCTGGGCATCACCGCGGTGAACCCCGTGGAAAGCCGCCTGCTGCTGGCGCGGTTCCTGTCCAGGGCGCGCAACGAACCGCCCGACATCGACGTCGACTTCGAGCACGAACGACGCGAGGAGGTGATCCAGTACGTCTACCGCAAGTACGGGCGCACGCGCGCCGCGCTGGCCGCCACCGTGATCCGCTACCGCGGCAAGAGCGCGGTGCGCGATGTCGCCAAGGCTTTCGGCCTGCCGCCGGACCAGGTCGCGCTGCTCGCCGAGTGCTACGGCTGGGGCAACGGCGAGACGCCGATGGAGCAGCGCCTGCGCGAGGCCGGGTTCGATATCGAAAATGCCCTGGTCGCGCGCGTGCTGGCGGTGACCGAGATGCTGCGCGGCCGACCGCGCCACCTGTCGCAGCACGTCGGCGGCTTCGTGATCTCCGACCAGCCGCTGTGGCAGCTGGTGCCGGTGGAGAACGCGGCGATGGACGACCGCACCATCATCCAGTGGGAAAAGGACGACCTGGAATCGATGGGCATGCTCAAGGTCGACTGCCTCGCCCTGGGCATGCTGACCTGCCTGCGCAAGGCCCTGGACCTGGTGCGCGTGCATCGGGGGCGCGACCTGGAGATCGCCACGATCCCATCCGGCGACGAGGCGACCTACGACATGATCTGCCTGGCCGACACCGTCGGCGTGTTCCAGATCGAATCGCGTGCGCAGATGGCGATGCTGCCGCGGCTGCGGCCGCGGAAGTTCTACGACCTGGTGGTCGAGGTGGCGATCGTGCGGCCCGGGCCGATCCAGGGCGACATGGTGCATCCCTACCTGCGCCGCCGGCAGGGCAAGGATCCGGTGGCATACCCGTCGCCGGGCATCGAGGAAATCCTCGGCCCGACGCTCGGCGTGCCGCTGTTCCAGGAGCAGGTGATGGAACTGGTGATCCACGCCGGCTACACGCCGGAGGAAGCCGACGGCCTGCGGCGTTCGATGGCCGCCTGGCGCCACGGCGGCGACATGGAGCCGCACCGCGAACGCATCCGTGCGCTGATGCTGGAGCAGGACTATGCGCCGGAGTTCATCGACCAGATCTTCGAGCAGATCAAGGGCTTCGGCTCGTATGGTTTCCCGCAGAGCCACGCCGCCTCGTTCGCCAAGCTGGTCTACGCCAGCTGCTGGCTCAAGCGCCATGAACCCGCGGCCTTCGCCTGCGCGCTGCTCAATTCTCAGCCGATGGGTTTCTATTCGCCGAGCCAGATCGTGCAGGACGCGCGACGGGGCAAGGCCGCGCGCGAGGGCGTGACGTTCCTGCCGGTGGACGTGGCGCACAGCCAGTGGGACTGCACCCTGGACGACCGGGCCGTCGAAGGCGGGAGCGACCGGGGCCGCGATGCCTCTCACCCGAAAATGGCATCGCCACCTGCAAGCGATCGCGGCCAGGGTCGCCCGCACGGAAAGAAGCAGGAACCGGCCGGACAGCCGGCCATCCGCCTCGGCCTGCGCGAGGTGCGCGGGCTCCCGGAACAGGTTGCCGACGCCATCGTCGACGCGCGCAGGCAGGCTCCGTTTCGCAACGTCGCCGACCTGTGCCTGCGCGCCAACCTCGACGAGAAAGCGCGCCGCGCGCTGGCCGAAGCCGGTGCCCTGCGCAGCCTGGCCGGGCATCGCAACGACGCGCGCTGGCAGGTGGCCGGCATCGAGCGCCAGCGGCCCCTGCTGCCGGGCAGCCCCGACGAGGACGCCATTGCGCTGCCCGCGCCGGGCATGGGCGAGGAAATCCTGTCCGACTACCGCGCCACCGGCCTGTCGCTGGCAGCCCATCCGCTGTCGCTGCTGCGCGCCCAGCTGCGTGCGCGCCGCGTGCTCGGCTCCGCCGAGCTGCACGGCCAGCGCCACGGCCGCAGCGTGTACACCGCCGGCATCGTCACCCAGCGCCAGCGCCCGCAGACCGCCAGCGGCACGATCTTCGTCACGCTGGAGGACGAGCACGGCATGGTCAACGTGATCGTCTGGCCGCACGTGGCACTGCGACGGCGCAAGGCGCTGCTGGGCTCGACCCTGCTTGCCGTGCGCGGGCGGTGGGAGCAGGTCGACGGCGTCGAGCACCTGGTCGCGCGCGACCTCGAGGACCTGAGCGCGATGCTCGGCGGCCTGCGCACGGAATCGCGGGATTTCCATTGAACCGCCCGACGCCGGCAATCCCGCCACCCCGGGCCAGCGAGCAATCGGCGCTGGCCGCGATGCCTTATGCGCAGGCATCACGGCCGTCGCCATGGCGCCGGAAGATGATCACAGGCAAGCCCTGCGAGCCCATCCCACGGCGGCCCGGTGCCGTCCAGCCCGGCGACTACAGCCTCGAAACCTCCTGCACACGCAACGCATCACCATGACCATCCATACGCAGCGACGGCGCGGTCCGGCCAACTCCATGGACCTGTTCGAGTCCCCGATGACCCGGCTGCTCGACGACGCCGAGGGCGGCATCCGCTACTGGCCCTCGTTCGTCGATGCCGACACCGCCGACGCCTGGTTCCTGGCGCTGCGGGATGGGGCGAGCTGGAAGTCGCAGCGGCGGATGATGTACGACCGGGAAGTCGATGTTCCGCGGCTCACCTCGTCGTACTGGCTCGATGCATTGCCGCCGGACAGCCCGCTCCCCTTCGCCGACATGCTGGCGCGGGTGCGGGCCCTGGCGCCAGCGCCGTACACCGCGGTGGGCATGAACCTCTACCGGGACGGTCGCGACAGCGTGGCGATGCACCACGACAAGCTGCGCATCCTGGTGCCGGGACATCCGCTGGCGCTGGTGTCGCTGGGCGACGCGCGCCGGATGCGCATCCGCGCGCAGGCCGACCACCGCGATGCGTTCGACGTCGACCTCGCGCACGGCAGCCTGCTGGTGATGAGCCATGCCTCGCAGCGCACGCACGAGCACGGCATTCCGAAGACCGCCAGGCCCAGCCACCCGCGCATGAGCGCGGTGTTCCGCGTGCGCCCGCCGCGCTGAATCCGCGGTTGGTGCCTGCCTTCGCGGGGGCGGCGGAAGCCGCGGGCTTTTCCTTCCCACCCGGATCCACCTCTGGGCCATCGCGGACAGAAAGCATCGCCCTTGTAGGAGCGGCTTCAGCCGCGAGCTCTGCCAACTCGTGTCTGGAAAAGCTCGCGGCTGAAGCCGCTCCTACGGGTTGCCAGTCCGGTTTCGGAGCGCAGCACTTCGCTTGCTTTCCGATAGCTAAGGTCCGAAAAACGAAAGCCCCGCATCGCGGGGCTTTCCGTGGAGCATCCTGCCGGTCGCGGATCAGACCACGTCCGGCTCGCTGAACGCCTCCGGTTCCTCGTCCGGCGAGCCCACCGGGATGCAGCTGCAGAACACGTTCTTGTCGCCGTGCACGTTGTCCACGCGCGCCACCGGCGGCCAGTACTTCTGCAGGCGCAGGCTGGCCAGCGGGAATGCCGCCAGTTCGCGCGGGTAGGCGTGGGTCCATTCGCTGGCCGAGACCTGCGCCGCCGTGTGCGGGGCGTGGCGCAACGGGTTGTCCTCGCGGTCGAGCTTGCCTTCCTCCACCGCGCGGATCTCGTCGCGGATCTGGATCATCGCGTCGATGAAGCGGTCGAGCTCGTGCTGCGATTCGCTCTCGGTCGGCTCCACCATCAGGGTGCCGGCGACCGGGAACGACAGCGTGGGCGCGTGGAAGCCGAAGTCGATCAGGCGCTTGGCCACGTCCTCGGCGCCGATGCCGGTGGCGTCCTTGAGCGGGCGCAGGTCGAGGATGCATTCGTGCGCGACCAGGCCGTTGCGACCGGTGTAGAGCGTCTCGTAGTGCGGTTCGAGCTTCTTCGCGACGTAGTTGGCGTTCAGCAGGGCGACCTGGGTGGCCTTGCGCAGGCCGCCTGCGCCCATCAGCGCGATGTACATCCAGCTGATCGGCAGGATGCTGGCGCTGCCGTGGGTCGCGGCGCTGACCATGCCGCCGCCTTCGCCGCCGAACGCCCTGGGCAGGAACGGCGCCAGGTGCGACCTCACCGCGCACGGGCCGACGCCGGGGCCGCCGCCGCCGTGCGGGATGCAGAAGGTCTTGTGCAGGTTGAGATGCGAGACGTCCGAACCCCACTTGCCAGGCCGCGCGACGCCGACCAGCGCGTTCATGTTGGCGCCGTCGGTGTACACCTGCCCGCCGTGCGCGTGCACGATCTCGCAGATCTCGACCACGTCCTCCTCGAACACGCCGTGCGTGGACGGGTAGGTGATCATGATCGCGGCCAGCCGGTCGGCGTGCTTCGCGGCCTTGGCACGAATGTCCTCGACGTCGACGTTGCCGTTGGCGTCGCAACGCGTGACCACGACGGTCATGCCGCACATCTGCGCGGACGCCGGGTTGGTGCCGTGCGCGGACTCGGGGATCAGGCAGATGTCGCGATGGCCTTCGCCGCGCGACTGGTGCCAGGCGCGGATCGCCATCAGGCCGGCGAACTCGCCCTGTGCGCCGGAGTTGGGCTGGAAGCTGACCGCGTCGTAGCCGGTGATCTCGGCCAGCATCGATTCCAGGCCGTCGACCAGCTCCTGGTAACCGCTGGTCTGGCCCGCGGGCGCCAGTGGATGCAGGTTGCCGAACTCGGGCCATGTCACCGGGATCATCTCGGCGGTGGCGTTGAGCTTCATCGTGCACGAGCCCAGCGGGATCATGGTGCGGTCCATCGCCAGGTCCCTGTCGGCGAGCGCGCGCATGTAGCGCAGCAGCTCGTGCTCGCTGTGGTGGCTGTTGAACACCGGGTGCCGCATGAACTTCGACTGGCGCAGCAGCGAAGCGGGCAGGGCATCGCCGGTGTCACTGTCCAGCGCGTCGATGTCGTCGACCTGGGCGTCGAACAGCTGCGCCAGCGCGACCACGTCGTCGCGGGTCGTGGTCTCGTCGAGGCTGATGCCGACGCTGGTGGCGTCGATCTTGCGCAGGTTGATGCCAACCTTCGCAGCCCTGGCGTGGATGTCGGCGGCGTCGACGTCGACCACGTGCAGCGTGTCGAAGAAATCAGCGCCGACTGCGACGCCGCACTTGCGCAGCGACGCCGCCAGGATCGCCGCCAGCCGGTGCGTGCGGCGCGCGATACGGACCAGGCCATCGGGCCCGTGGTAGACCGCGTACATGCTCGCCATCACCGCCAGCAGCACCTGGGCGGTGCAGATGTTGGACGTGGCCTTCTCGCGGCGGATGTGCTGCTCGCGGGTCTGCAGGGTCAGGCGGTAGGCCGGGTTGCCCTCGGCGTCGACCGACACGCCGATCAGGCGCCCGGGCATCGAGCGCTTGTAGGCGTCGCGGCAGGCCATGAACGCCGCGTGCGGGCCGCCGAAGCCGAACGGCACGCCGAAGCGCTGGGTATTGCCGACCACGATGTCGGCGCCCCATTCGCCGGGCGCGGCAATCAGGGTCAGCGCGAGCAGGTCGGTGGCCACCGCCACCAGGCCGCCACGCGCGTGCACGGCCTCGACCAGCGCCTTGTAGGCGTGGATGCGGCCGAAGGTGTCGGGGTACTGCAGCAGCACGCCGTAGCTTTCGACGCTGGCCGCATCGGCGTCGTCGCCCACGTGCAGTTCGATGCCGAGGCCGTCGGCGCGGGTGCGCAGCACTTCCAGGGTCTGCGGATGCACGTTCTTGGAGACGAAGAAGACGTTGGACTTCGAGCGCGACGAACGCTTGGCCAGCGTCATCGCCTCGGCCGCCGCGGTGGCTTCGTCGAGCAGCGACGCGTTGGCGATCTCCATCCCGGTCAATTCGGCGACCATGGTCTGGAAGTTGATCAGCGCCTCCATGCGGCCCTGCGAGATTTCCGCCTGGTAGGGGGTGTACGCGGTGTACCAGGCGGGGTTCTCGAGGATGTTGCGCAGGATGACGTTCGGCGTATGAGTGCCGTAATAGCCCTGGCCGATGAAGCTGCGGAACACTTCGTTCCTGTCGGCGATGGCGCGGATCCGGGCCAGCGCGTCGACCTCGGTCAGCGACGGCGGCAGCGCGAGCGGGTCCTTCGACCGGATCGAGGCCGGGACGATGGCATCGGTCATCGCATCGAGCGAGTCGTGGCCGACGACGCGCAGCATGTGCGCGATCTCGGCGTCGTTGGGGCCGATGTGGCGTTCGACGAACGCTTCGTTGTGTTCGAGGTCGCGCAGGGAAGGCGTCGTGGGCATGGAGGGCGTCCGTAGGTGGCCAGCAGGGCTGGCCTGCGTGAGCGGGCGTGCGAACCCGCACGGTGGGCGCCCCTCTGTCCTTTTGCCTGAGAGTTTGGAAGCGGCCGGGGAATGCGCGCTTCGTGCCCCTTCGGCGCCGGTTCGCGCCGCTGGCGGCCGCCGGTCTCTCCAGAGTGTTGTGGCGCGCGGCGGTCTGGGGCCTGAGCGATTACGGGCGTTGCGCCTTCGGCAGCGCCATGCCGTCCTGGCCTGGTCGCTTCTCCCGCTGCGTGCAGCGGCGATTATAGCCCGGCCGCATGTGGCGTTCGGGGCGGGGGCGGGAAAAAGGCGCAGGGGCGGAGCTCCGCTGAACGCATCGCGCCGCGACGATCCATGCGGCGCCAGCGCCATGCCGCGTAAGATGGCCGGCCGCTTCGGTGCCGGAGCGGGGGAACTCGTTTCCTTGCCGCGCCTCCCCCATGCCCACTCCCCAGCCGACCCCGACCGTCCCGCTTCGACGCCTCGCCTTGCTGCTGGGCGGGCTGGCGATGTTCGGCCCGTTCTCGATCGACACGATCTTCCCGGCCTTCGACCACATCGGCGCGGAACTTGGCGCCGACAAGCTGGCGATGCAGCAGACGATCAGCATCTACCTGATCGCGTATGCATTGATGAGCGTGGTGCACGGGCCGCTGTCCGACGCGATCGGCCGGCGCAAGGTGATCATCGGCGGGCTGGCCGTCTTCACCCTGGCGTCGGTGGGCTGCGCGCTGTCGCGCGACCTGTCGACGCTGCTGGCGTTCCGCGCGCTGCAGGGACTGTCGGCGGGCGTCGGCCTGATCGTCGGTCGCGCGCTGATCCGCGACGTCCTGCACGGCGACGACGCGCAAAGGCTGATGAGCCAAGTGTCGATGATCTTCGGCGTGGCGCCGGCGATCGCACCGATCATCGGCGGCTGGATCCTGGGCTGGGGCCACTGGTCGGCGATCTTCTGGTTCCTGGTCGGGTTCTCGGTGCTGTTGTTACTGGCGGTGTCGGTGGCGTTGCCGGAAACCCACCCGGTGGAGATGCGGCTGTCGCTGGCGCCCAGGCGCCTGCTGCGCGACTACGCGGCGATCTTCGTCAATCCGCGTTTCCAGCGGCTGGCGGCTTCGGGCACGTTCAACTTCAGCGCGCTGTTCCTGTACATCGCCTCGGCGCCGGCGTTCGTGATGGACCTGATGCGGCTCAACGAACGCCAGTTCGGCTGGTTCTTCATCCCGATGATCGGCGGCATGATGCTGGGCGCATTCACGTCCGGGCGCATGGCCGGCAGGATCAGCGGCGCGCGGCTGGCCAACATCGGATTTGCCTGCTGCGGCGTGGGCGCGGCGGTCAACGTGGCCTACAACCTGTTCATGCCGGTACCGTCGATCCCGTGGGCGGTACTGCCGATGGCGATCGGGTCGTTCGGCATCGCGCTGGTGTTCCCGATCCTGACTTTGGCGGTGCTCGACATGTATCCGCGGCAGCGCGGATCGGCCTCGTCGCTGCAGGCGTTCACCGGGCTGGTGATGAACGCGATCGTCGCGGGCGTGCTGTCGCCGTTGCTGAGCCACAAGGGCCTGCACCTCGCCCTGGGATCCGCGCTGTTCGCGCTGCTGGGCTGGGTGTTCTGGCGCTGGGAAATGGGAATGGCCGGCCGCCACGTGCCCGAGTGCACGCCGGAAGCCGCGGCGCTGGAACCAACCGAACGGCTGTAGCCACCGTGCGCGAGCGCGTCAGCGCCGTCGATGGGCGCCGGCGTTGCTCACCGGGCGGCCGGGTCGATCGCGGCCCGGGCCGGCTCTTGCGCGTCGTCGTCGCCGGGGTACTCCGGCAGCCTCAGCACCAGTTCGATCGTGTCGGCGCCGGCTGCGCCGCCCTGCAGGCTGCCGCCGTGTGCCTCGGCGATCGCGGCGGCGATCATCAGCCCCAGGCCCAGCGAGTCGTCCTGCGGCTCGGGATGCGGGAGGCTCAGCAGCGACGAAATCGGAAACGTTGCTGCGTCCCGGCAATGCACCACGCAGGTCATGCGCAGGTCGGTGCCGTCGCGCGCGAGCTGCGCGCGCACCGCGGCCGGGTGACGGCGGGAGAATTGCAGGCCCAGCAGGATCTGGAACAGCTGGCCGATGCGCAGGACGTCGCCGCGGATGCGCGATCCGCGGGTGTCGGGCGCGAACGAGATCTCGGGGGGCACGGCGTGCAGGCGTGAGGCGACTTCGCCCAGCAGCAGTTCGAGGTCGATCGGCTCCATGCGCCCGACCAGGCGTCCCTTTTCGGCGCGGCCGATGTCGCTGACCTCGTCGATCATGCTCGCCAGCCGCTGCACCTGGCGCTCCATGAGCGCCAGCAGGTCATCGCGCTGCCTGCCCTGGGCCGTGCCCTCGCGCAGCAGGTAGATCGCGGTCAGCATCGGCGCCAGCGGCCCGCGCAGGTCGTGCGCGAGCCGGTCCATCCACGAGGTGATGGGCGGCATGCTCACGCGCGCGCGCTCCGTTCGCCGGCCCATGCGCACAGGCGCTGGATCGCTTCGAGCTGCGGCGGCTTGGTCAGGTGCTCGTCGAAGCCGGCGTCACGGGTGCGGGCGCGGTCGTCGGGCTGCCCCCAGCCGGTGACCGCGACGATGCCCAGCGTGGACCCCGCGTGCCTGTCGCGCAGGCTGCGGGCAATGTCGTAGCCGCTGCGCCCGGGCATGCCGACATCGAGGAAGACCAGGTCCGGGGCGAAGCGATCGACTTCGGCCTCGACCTGGGCCGGGTCGTAGATCCGTGCGACCTCGTGTCCGAGCACCTGCACCATCATCGCCAGGGTGTCGGCCGCATCGCGGTTGTCGTCGACGACCAGCACGCGCGCCAGGCGCTCGGGCGTGCCGCCGCGCTCCGCGTTCGTCGCGCGCGCATCGGCGGGCGCCGCGTTGCCGGCGGTCGTCGCGGGCGTCGAGGCAACGACGCGCGGCAGCCGCACGCGAAACGTGCAGCCGGTGCCGGGTCCCGCGCTCTGCACATCGACCTGGCCGCCGTGCATGCGGGTGATCTTCTGCACCAGGGTCAGGCCGATGCCAAGACCGCCGCGCGAGCGTTCGATCGCGGTGTCGACCTGGCGGAAGACATCGAACACCGCCTCGAGCTGGTCGCCCGCCAGGCCGATCCCGGTGTCGTGCACGCTCACCACGATTTCGTCGCCGTCCTCGTCGAGGACGGCCTCCAGGCCGATCCTGCTGCCCGGGTCGGAGTACTTGGCGGCATTGTTCAGCAGGTTGGCGAACACCTGCGCGAGCCGCGCGAGGTCGGCGTGCAGGAACAGATCCTCAGCCGGCAATGCCAGCTCGAAGCGGTGGTGGCCCGCGTCGAGCCACGGCTGGGCGATCTCGGCCGCGGCGTGCAGGACGTCGGCCAGGCGGATGTTGGCGCGCGCCAGGGTCAGCTTGTCCTGGGTGATCCGGGCGATGTCGAGCAAGTCATCGATCAGCCGCACCAGCAGCGCGACCTGCCGTTCCATCGTGTCCTGCAGCAGGTCGGCGTTGCCATTGCCGCGCAGGCGGCGGATGTTGAGCGCGTTCTGCAGCGGCGCAAGCGGATTGCGCAACTCGTGCGCGAGCGTCGCCAGGAACACGTCCTTGCGATGGTCGACGTCGCGCAGCCGCGATTCGGCGCGCGCGCGCTCCGCGACCTCCTTCTGCAGCTCGGCGTTGCGCGTGGCGAGCGCCTCGTTGGCCACGCGCAGCGACTCGTTGAGCGCTTCCAGTTCGCGCGCCTTCTCGCGCTGCAGCGCCTGGTTCTGCGCGGCCAGGCTGGCGTTGAGCGCCTGCAGCTCGCGCCGCTTGCGGTACAGCTCGACCAGCACTTCGACCTTGCCGCGCAGGATCTCCGGGATCAGCGGCACCATCACGTAGTCGACCGCGCCAAGCTTGTAGCCCTGCAGCCGGTCCATGTCGGACACGTTGACCGCGGTGACGAAGATGATCGGGATCTTCTCGTAGCGCGGGTGCTGGTGGATCAGGCTCGCGGTCTCGAAGCCGTCCATGCCCGGCATGTTGACGTCGAGCAGGATCAGCGCGAAGTCGTCCTCCATCAGCGACTTGAGCGCCTCGCGGCCCGAGCTTGCCTGCACCAGCCGCTCGCCGAGCGGCTCGAGGATCGTGCGGTAGGTCAGCAGGCGTCCGGGCTGGTCGTCGACCAGCAGGATCCCGGCCGGCTCGGAACCTGGACTGCGCGCGACCGGCGGCAGCGCATCGAGCGGGGAAGCGTTCAACGATGCAGCCATTGCCGCAGCACGCCCAGCAGTTCATCGGTCACCACCGGCTTGGCCAGGTAGTCGGACGCGCCGGCCTCCAGGCACTTCTCGCGGTCGCCCTTCATCGCCTTGGCGGTGATGGCGACGATCGGCAAGGCGCGCGAATCGGGCAGTTCGCGGATCGCGCGCATCGTGTCGTAGCCGTCCATCCCGGGCATCATGATGTCCATCAGCACCAGGCCGATGTCGCCCTCGCTGGCCACCTTCTCGATTGCCTCCTGGCCGTTGCCGGCGGTGCTGACCCGCATGCCGTGGCGTTCGAGCACGCTGGACATGGCGAAGATGTTGCGCACGTCGTCATCGACCACCAGCACGCGCTTGTCGGCGAGCACCTCGTCGGAGGCGTGCAGCCGCTCGACCATGCGCTGCTTGCCCGGCGGCAGGTCGGCGATCACACGGTGCAGGAACAGTGCGGTCTCGTCGAGCAGGCGTTCGGGCGATTCGACGCCCTTGATCACCACGCTCTTGGCGGCGCGCCTGAGCCGCTGTTCCTCGTCGGCGGTGAGCTCCTTGCCGGTGAACACGACGATCGGCAGGTCGTGCAGGGCAGGGCGCTCCTGGATGCGGTCGAGCAACTCGAAGCCGGTCATGTCGGGCAGGCGCAGATCGAGCACCACGCAGTCGTAGCCGCCGCCGGCCAGCGCCTGCAGCGCATCCTCGCCGCTGCCGACGGTGTCGATGGTGATGTCGTCGTGGCCGATGAGCTGTTCGATGCCGATGCGTTCGTTGGCATCGTCCTCCACCACCAGCAGGCGCTTGACCCGCGGCATCGCGTACTCGCGGATGCGCTGCAGCGAAGCGCCGATGGCCTCGGTGCTGGCCGGCTTGGCGAGGTAGGAGAATGCGCCGCGTTCCAGGCTCTGGTGGCGACCTTCCTCGACGGTGAGGATCTGCACCGGGATGTGGCGCGTGGCGGCGTCGTGCTTGAGTCGCGCCAGCAGCGTCCAGCCGAGCATGTCGGGCAGGAAGATGTCGAGGCAGATCGCGGTCGGGCGCTCGTCCTGCACCAGTCGCAGCGCCTCGGCGCCGGTGTGGGCGACCAGCACTCGGAAGCCCTCCGCGCGCGCCAGGTCGCGCAGTACCGTCGCGTAGCGCGTGTCGTCCTCGACCAGGAGCAGGGTTGGCGCATCGCCGGCCGGCTGGGCGCGGTCGTCGGCCACCGCCTCCAGCGGTGCCGCCGGCGCTTCCTCCGCGGACGTGCCCGTCTGCGCCTGCAGCCGGGTCGCGCGCGCATCGTGGACGCGGTCGGCGCCGGCGTAGTGCAGCGGCAGGTACAGGGTGAACGTGCTGCCCGCGCCGGGCATGCTGCGCAGCTGCAGCTCACCGCCGAGCAGGCCGGCGATCTCGCGGCTGATCGCCAGGCCGAGGCCGGTGCCACCGAACTGGCGCGCCGTGCCGGCATCGGCCTGCTGGAACGCCTCGAACACGATCTTCTGCTTGTCCGGCGAGATGCCGATGCCGGTGTCGCTGACTTCCAGTGCGACCACCGTGCCGGACGCGGCGAGCACGTCGTTGCCCGGTGACCAGCCCGAGTCGGCCTTGTAGGCCCGCATCCGCACGCTGCCGTGCTGGGTGAACTTGAAGGCGTTGGAGAGCAGGTTCTTGAGGATCTGCTGCAGCCGCTTGGGGTCGGTGCTCAGCGCCGGCCCCAGGGCGGGGTCGATCTCGATGGTGAACTCGAGGTTGCGGCGCTCGGCCTCGTGGCGGAACGCGCGCATCAGGTTCTCGCGGAGGTGGGCGAAGCGCACCGTCTCGCTGTCGACGGTGACCGTGCCCGATTCGATCTTCGACAGGTCGAGGATGTCGCTGATCAGGTTGAGCAGGTCGGTGCCGGCGGCGTGGATGGTCTTGGCGAACTCGACCTGGCGCCCGCTGAGGTTGGCGTCCGGGTTCTCCGCCAGCTGCTGGCCGAGGATCAGGATCGAGTTCAGCGGCGTGCGCAGCTCGTGCGACATGTTGGCGAGGAACTCGGACTTGTAGCGCGAAGTCAGCGCCAGTTCGGCCGCCTTGTCCTCCAGTTCGCGCCGCGCGTGCTCGATCTGCTGGTTCTTCTGCTCGACCTCGGCCTTCTGCTCGGCGAGCATCTGGGCCTTGAGCGCGATCTCCTCGTTGGTCTGCTGCAGTTCATCCTGCTGCACCTGCAATTCGCTGGCCAGCTGCTGCGACTGCGACAGCAGCCGCTCGGTGCGCATCGTCGATTCGATGGTGTTGAGCACGATGCCGATGCTGCCCGACAGCTGCTCGAGGAAGATCCGCTGCGACGGCGTGAACCCCGACAGCGACGCAAGCTCGAGCACCGCCTTGATCTGCTTCTCGAACAGCACCGGCAGCACGATGACGTTCTTCGGCACGGCGCTCAGCAGGCCGGATTCGATCTGCACCGCGCCCTGCGGGACGTCGTCGATCAGGATCAGTCGGCCTTCCGCCGCGCATTGCCCGACCAGCCCCTCGCCGAACGCGAGCGTGGCGGGCGTAGGCGCTCCGGGCGCGTCGGCGTAGCGCGCGAGCTGGCGCAGGCGCGGTTCGCGGCTGGCATCGTTCGCGTCGACGATGTAGATCAGGCCCTGCTGCGCGTTCACCAGCGGCGCCAGCTCCGACAGCAGCATCTGGCCGAGCGTGATCAGGTCGCGCTGGCCCTGCATCATGCCGCTGAAACTGGCCAGGTTGGTCTTCAGCCAGTCCTGCTCGCTGTTGCTCTCGGTGGTCGCGCGCAGGGTGCCGATCATCAGGTTCATGTTGTCCTTGAGATCGGCGAGTTCGCCGCGGACATCGACCGTGATCGAACGGGTCAGGTCGCCCTGGGTCACCGCGGTGGCGACCTCGGCGATCGCGCGCACCTGGGTGGTGAGGTTGGCAGCGAGCTGGTTGACGTTGGCCGTCAGGTTCTTCCAGATGCCCGCGGTGCCGGGCACGTTGGCCTGCCCGCCGAGGCGTCCCTCGACGCCGACTTCGCGGGCGACGGTGGTGACCTGGTCGGCGAAGATCGCCAGCGTGTCGGTCATGCCGTTGATGGTGTCGGCCAGCGCGGCGATTTCGCCCGCCGCCTCCACGGTCAGCTTCTGCTGCAGGTCGCCGGTCGCCACCGCGGTCACCACCTTGGCGATGCCGCGCACCTGGGTGGTGAGGTTGGTCGCCATCGAGTTGACGTTGTCGGTCAGGTCCTTCCAGGTACCGGCAACGCCCGGTACCTGCGCCTGGCCGCCGAGCTTGCCCTCGGTGCCGACCTCGCGCGCCACGCGCGTGACTTCGGCGGCGAAGCCGTTGAGCTGGTCGACCATCGTGTTGAGCGTGTTCTTCAGCTCAAGGATCTCGCCCTTCACGTCGACCGCGATCTTGCGCGACAGGTCGCCCTTGGCAACCGCGGTGGCCACCTCGGCGATGTTGCGCACCTGGGTGGTGAGGTTGGTCGCCATCGAGTTGACGTTGTCGGTGAGGTCCTTCCAGGTGCCGGCGACGCCGGGCACCTGCGCCTGTCCGCCGAGCTTGCCCTCGGTGCCGACCTCGCGCGCCACGCGCGTGACCTCGGCGGCGAAGCCGTTCAACTGGTCGACCATCGTGTTGATGGTGTCCTTGAGCTGCAGGATTTCTCCTTGCGCATCGACCGCGATCTTGCGCGACAGGTCGCCCCTGGCCACCGCGGTGGTGACCTCGGCGATGTTGCGCACCTGGGTGGTGAGGTTGGTCGCCATCGAATTGACGTTGTCGGTCAGGTCCTTCCAGGTGCCGGCGACGCCGGGCACCTGGGCCTGGCCACCGAGCTTGCCTTCGGTGCCTACCTCGCGCGCCACGCGCGTGACCTCGGCGGCGAAGCCGTTCAACTGGTCGACCATCGTGTTGATGGTGTCCTTGAGCTGCAGGATCTCGCCCTGCGCATCGACCGCGATCTTGCGCGACAGGTCGCCCTTGGCGACCGCGGTGGTGACCTCGGCGATGTTGCGCACCTGGCTGGTCAGGTTGGACGCCATCGCGTTGACCGAGTCGGTCAGGTCGGCCCACGTGCCGTCGACGCCGGGCACCTGCGCCTGGCCGCCGAGCTTGCCCTCGCTGCCGACCTCGCGCGCCACGCGCGTGACCTCGGCGGCGAAGCTGTTGAGCTGGTCGACCATCGTGTTGATGGTGTCCTTGAGCTCGGCGATCTCGCCGCGCACGTCCACCGTGATCTTGCGCGACAGGTCGCCCTTGGCGACCGCGGTGGTGACCTCGGCGATGTTGCGGACCTGGCTGGTCAGGTTGGACGCCATCGAGTTGACGTGGTCGGTCAGGTCCTTCCACGTGCCGGCGACGTCGGGCACCTGGGCCTGGCCGCCCAGCTTGCCCTCGGTGCCGACTTCGCGCGCCACGCGCGTCACTTCCGCGGCGAAGCCGTTCAACTGGTCGACCATCGTGTTGATGGTGTCCTTGAGCTGCAGGATCTCGCCCTGCGCATCGACCGCGATCTTGCGCGACAGGTCGCCGCGCGCCACCGCCGTGGTCACCTCGGCGATGTTGCGGACCTGGCTGGTGAGATTGGAGGCCATCGCGTTGACCGAGTCGGTCAGGTCCTTCCAGGTTCCGGCGACGCCGGGCACGATCGCCTGGTTGCCCAGCTTGCCTTCGGTGCCGACCTCGCGCGCCACGCGCGTGACCTCGGAGGCGAAGCCGCGCAGCTGGTCGACCATCGTGTTGATGGCCTCCTTGAGCTGCAGGATCTCGCCGCGCACGTCCACCGTGATCTTGCGCGACAGGTCGCCGTTGGCGACCGCGATGGTCACCTCGGAGATGTTGCGCACCTGCGCGGTGAGGTTGGAGGCCATCTGGTTGACCGACTCGGTCAGTTCCTTCCAGACGCCGGAGACGCCGGCGACATTGGCCTGTCCGCCGAGGCGGCCGGCGGTGCCGACTTCAAGCGCCACGCGCGTGACCTCGGAGCTGAATTCGCCCATTTGCTCGATCATGCGGTTGACGATCATCGCCGAGCGCATGAACTCGCCCTGCAGCGGGCGGCCGTCGGACTCGAGCGGCACGCTGCGGGTCAGGTCGCCCTTGGCGACGCCGGCAATCGCCTCGGTGATGGTGGCGACCGGACGCACCAGATCGTCGACCAGGTCGTTGACCGATTCCTCCATCGTGCCCCAGCAGCCATGCCGGTTGGGCAGGGCGATGCGTTGCCGGGTCATGCCTTCGCGACCGACCTTCTGGCCCACGCGCCCGAGTTCCGATGCGAGCGCGCGGTTGCCGCGCACCACCTCGTTGAACGCGTCGGCCAGCCGGCCTTCCAGGCCGTCCCAGTGGCCCGGCAGCTCGACCGTGAAATCCCCTTGCGCGACCGCCTGCATCGCCGACAGCATCCGCCGCATGGGCTCGTCCGCGCCGTCGTCCAGGGCATCCCCGCGCTGCGGACGTCGTTCCGCCTCCAATGTCCCAGTCATCACATGCCCCCTGCGTGCGGATGCCCGAACCGACCCGGAACGATACGAATCGGACCGTGACGGAAACGTTCACATGGCAATCACGCCGGCGGGCGCGCGGCGGAACACGGGGGCGAGCCGGCCGCGGGCCGCGACAGCGCATCGGCCGGCGTCGCGAACGTGAAGAACGCGGGCAGTGCCTGGATACGGCGCGCGCTCCCGCACGCCGGGGAAGGGCAGGCACTCAAGCCGCGGCGGGCTTGTCTTCCCTTGGCGCAGGCTTCGGCGCAGGCACCTGCCAGCCGCAGGACTGGCCTTCGTTCTGCTGCTTCAGCCATTCCTGCAGCGGCGCGAAGTACTCCAGCACCGGGGCGGCGTCGAGCTTCTCGCTGCCGGTCAGCTCCTTCATCGTCTTCTGCCACGGCTGGCTGGCGCCCTTGTCGAGCATCGCCCAGAACTTCTGCCCGGCGACCTTGTTGCCGTAGAAGCTGCACTCGTTGAGCGGTCCCTTGTAGCCGGCCGCGTCGCACAGCGACTTGTAGAACTGGAACTGCAGGATGTGCGCCAGGAAGTAGCGCGTGTAGGGCGTGTTGCCCGGCACGTGGTACTTCGCGCCCGGGTCGAAGAATTCCTCGCCGCGCGCTTCGACAGGCGCCACGCCCTGGTATTTCGCCTTGAGCTGCCACCAGGCGGTGTTGTAGTCGGACGGCTTGATCGAGCCGTCGAACACGCCCCAGCGCCAGCGGTCGATCATCAGCCCGAACGGCAGGAAGGCCACCTTCGCCAGCGCCATGCGCATCTGCGAGTTGATCAGCGCGTCGTGGCCCTGCTGCTGCTCGCCCACCAGGCCCACCGAGTGCAGGTAGCTGGGCGTCATCGCCAGCACGATGGTGTCGCCGATCGCCTCGTGGAAACCGTCGTTGGCACCGGCCTGGAACAGCGGCGGCTGCTTGTTGTAGGCCAGGTCGTAGTACAGGTGGCCAAGCTCGTGGTAGATCGTGGTGAAGTCTTCCTCGTTGGGCTTGATGCACATCTTGGTGCGCACGTCGCCTTTCATGTTCATGTCCCAGGCGCTGGCGTGGCAGACCACGTCGCGGTCGCGCGGCTTGATGAACTGCGAATTCTCCCAGTAGCTCGCTGGCAGCTTGGGCATGCCCAGCGAGACGTAGAAGTCCTGCGCGCGCTCGGCCATCTTCTTTGCCATCGCCAGCTGCGCGGCGTGCACCACCTCCGCGCGGCCGTCGGTATCGAGCATGACGTTCTGCTTGACCAGCATTTCATTGAGATCGGCTTCGTACTGCTTTTTCAACGCGCCGGTGATGTCGAGGCTGCCGGCGTTGGGGTAGGGCTCGAGCAGGTCCCACAGGTTGCTCCAGTCCTGCTGCCACATGTTGCCCATCAGGTGCGCGGGCAGCAGGCCGTCGACCGAGCCTTCGCCCGGATACTTCGATTCGAGCCGCGTGCGCGCATAGCAGTGCAGCTGGTCGTAAAGCGGCTTGACCTGGTTCCACAGGCGGTCGGTTTCCGGGCCGATCTGGGTCGGCGGCATGTCGTAGCCCGAGCGCCAGATCTCGCCGGCGTCGGCATAGCCCATGTCGCGCGCGCCTTCGTTGACCAGTTCGACGAACCGCGTGTACTTGTCGCGCATGGGCTTGGCGATGGAATGCCAGCCGCGCCAGGCGTCGAGCTGGTCGTCGTAGTCGCGGTCATTGCGCAGCACGTCCTCGAGCTCGCCGAGCTGGCGGCAGTTTTCCGCGTCGCCTTCCCCCGTGCAGTACGTGCCGGCGCCGTACATGCCTTCCATGTCGGTGGCGATGCGGGTCAGTTCGGCCAGCTTCTCCGGGTCCTGCGGCGGCGGCATCGAGGTGCCGATCTTGAGCAGGTTGATCGCGCGCGCGGTCGGCGGGGACATCTCCTTGCCCTCGAAGCGCTTGGCCTGCTCGAGCCAGTCGTTGAGCTGGGTCAGGAAGCGTTCGTTGGACTTGGCCGCGATCAGCTTGCTGTCGTCGGTGATGTAGGTGTTGGAAATCCACTGTGCGGCGGTGATCTCCGGGTACATCGCCCTGAGTTCGCCGTTGACCCGTTCGATGAACTGGTCCGCGGTCTCGTCCTTGGGAATGGCGGTGTCGGTCGACGGTTCGCGCTTGCACGCGGACAGCGCCAGCACGCCGGCGACGGACAGGGCGAGCAGGAGGTGGCGATAGGTCACGGAATTCCCCGGGGCCGTGGCAGGAAGGCTGCAGGCTAGTGGGTGGCCGCTCCGGTCGCAAGCGTGGGCGGCGCGACGCGACGGCTCAGCGACGGAAGCCCAGCACCAGCACGCCTGCACCGACCAGCGCGATCCCCAGCCATTCGCGCGGGCTCGGCCGTTCGCGCAGGAACGCGAACGCGAAGACCGCCACCAGGACCACGCTGAGCTTGTCCACCGGCGCGACCTGCGATGCATTGCCCAGTTGCAGTGCGCGGAAGTAGCAGACCCAGGAGGCGCCGGTTGCGAGCGCCGACAGCACCAGGAACCACAGCGTCGACCGCGGCAGCGCGAGCGGGTTGCCCAGCTTCCCCGTCCCCGCGACGAAGGCCCCCAGCACGACCACGATCACCACCGTGCGGATCAGCGTGGCGAAATCCGAATCGACGCGCTGCAGGCCGAGCTTGGCGAAGATCGCGGTGAGCGCGGCGAAGCAGGCGGACAGCAGCGCCCAGTGGAACCAGCCCATGCCGTGGCCCATTGCCGCTCCTCCGTATCGTGATGGATGGTCCGCCGGTCCGGCAACGCGAAGCCGCGCCGGACAGCGATCAGTGTGCGCGCCGCGCCGGCCGTTGTGGAAGCACCATCACCAACGTCGCGACCAGCGCCAGCAGCACCGCACTGGCGCCATAGCGGTCCAGTCCCAGGCCCCCGTGCTGCGGCGGCTTGTCCAGCAAGTCGCCCACCACCGCGCCGAGCGGACGGGTGAGGACGAAGGCGGTCCAGAACAGCACGGTGCGCGGGATCGATGTCCTGAAGTACGCCAGCGCCACCAGCAACAGCAGCGATCCGAACAGCAGCGCGCCGCCAGCGTAGCCGAGTCCAGCCGAGTCCGCGGACCAGTCGCCGAGCGCGGTGCCCAGGGTCTGCGAGAACGCGATGGTCACCCAGTAGAACGTCCCGGCACGGGTCGACGCGACACTGCCCACGTCGATCGAGCCCGTGCTGTGCTTCCACAGCGCGAGCGAGGCCAGCAGGAGCAGCACGAGCAGGATGCTGCCGCCCGCGTAGCCGATCCCCAGCGAGCGGTCGACCAGGTCGGCCAGCGTGGTGCCCACCGTCGTGGACATGATGATCGCCGTCCAGTACGGGAATGGGTGGAAGCGCTCGGCGCGGACCTGTACCACGACTGCGACGGCGAACAGCACCAGGAAGATCGCGGTGCCGGCCGCGTAGCCCAGTTGCATCGACATCGTCACCGCGTCGCCGCCGGTTTCGCCCAGCGTCGTCACCAGCACCTTGATGATCCAGAAGCCGAGGGTGACTTCGGGGACTTTGGCGAATGCGCGTGTTCCCAACGCCTCCTTGTCCACGGTCATGCGTGTTTGCAGCGGCGCAGCAGGTCGAGCTTCGGATCGTAGATGGCGGTCTGGACCTCGAACATGCCCAGGATGGTGGGGAACAGGTTGTCGTGGCTGGCCGAAGCATCCGCGGCGTCGCGCACGCACGCCAGGTCGAGTCCCTGCTGGCCGGCGAAGCCCGGCGAAAGCCACATCACCATCGGTACGTGGGTCTGCTGGCTGGGCGCGATCGCGCGCGGCACTCCGTGCAGGAACAGGCCGTCCTCGCCCAGCGATTCGCCGTGGTCGGACACGTACACCAGCGCACTGTCGTAGCCGGGCTGGTTGCGGAGCAGGTCGATCGCGCTGGCGACCACGTGGTCGGTGTAGAGCACCGCGTTGTCGTAGCTGTTGACGATCTGCTGGCGGCTGCAATCGCCCAGTTGCTCGGTGTCGCAGGTGGGGGTGAAACGACGGAATGCCGGCGGGTAGCGCTGGTAGTACGCCGGCCCGTGGTTGCCGAGCATATGCAGGACGACGATGCGGTCGCGGCCGTCCGGCACGATCCGCGCCTGCAGGCCTGACAGCAGGATTTCGTCGAAGCAGCGCTTGCCGTTGCACAGTGCCGGATCAGCGGCGTTGGACGTCGATTCGAACTCCAGTCCGTCGCAGACGCGCTTGCATCCGGACTGGTTGTCGCGCCATAGCACCTGCACGCCGGCACGCTGCAGGACATGCAGCAGCGACTGGTGGCTGCGGATCATCTTCGCGTCGTAAGCGTGGCGACCCTGCGGCGAGAACATGCACGGCAACGAGACCGCGGTGCTGGTGCCGCAGGACTCGACGTCGGGGAAGTTGATGACGTCCTTCATTGCGGACAGCCGCGGCGTGGTCTGGCGAATATAGCCATCCAGCCCCCAGTTCTGTGCGCGCACGGTTTCGCCGAGCACGAACACCAGCAGGCGCGGTCGCGTGCCGGATGCACGCGGCAGCTCGTGGGCATCTTCGCCGATCGGCTGCAGCGGTTTGGCCGGGCCGGGCGGCGTGGCCAGCAGCACCTTGGACAGCGACGCCACGTAGTTGGCCGGGGTGACCAGGTAACGCACCTCGCGATGGTTGCGGGCTAGCGCCGAGAGATCCTGGAATGCGAGCAGCGCTCCGCCCGCCGCCAGCAGAAGCATCCCGGCGAGGAAGGCCAGGCGGATCCACGCGGCCCGGAGCAGCGTCCGTCGGCGCAGCCGCAGCCGCCACAGGGCCACGATCGGCAGCGCGGCCAGCCCCAGCAACGGCAGCACCAGGCCCGAGACGACCAGTTCGCTGGCTTCGCCCGGGTCGGTTTCCAGGACGTTGCGGATCATGTCCGGGTCCAGGTACACCTTGTAGGTGCCCATGAAATAGGCGGCAAAGGCGGTGGTCGCGAACAACACCGTCAGCAGCGGCTTCGCCGTCCAGCGCCCCAGCACCAGCCCGAGCAGGAATGCCTGCAGCGCGGTGACGAAGACGAACACCGCCACCACCAGCCTGGCATGCGCGTGCAGGTCGGCGACAAGCGTGTGCCAAAGCTCGTAGTTGCAGGCGACGGTGAAGAACAGGCTGGCGAGCAGCGCCAGCAGTTCGGTGGAAATCATGGGACGGCGGCGCAGCCATGCCATGCGGCTGGCGGCGGCTGGCGCGGTGGCCTGGGCAACGGCGTTCATGGCGTTCGGCTCGCCGGGGCAGCTGCACTCGCGGCCTGCACGGGCGTGCGCCGGGCGAACATTACCCGATGCAGCAGTACTGCCATCAGCCAGCAGATCAGCAGCGTCCAGAGGTCGTGCGACACGAAGTGGGCCCCTCGCAACTGCTGGGCGATGCCGAAGACCATGCCCGCGCCAAATGCTGCCGCGAACCCCTTCCAGCGCCACTGCGGGCGCGTCTCGCCAAGGAAGAAGAACAGCGCGAGCCAGGCATACCCCGCACTCGCATGGCCGGCGGGAAAGCACCGCCCAAGCGCAGCGTGTGCAGGCAGGGCGGCCAGCAGGTCGTGGTAGCTGCGCGTGCCGCCGAAACCGACCAGGTCCCAGGGGCAGTCGACGTGGGTCCAGGATTTCATCCAGGCCACGATGCTGGTGGACAGCAAAACCGCCAGCGCGAGGTACAGCAGCGGTGTTCGCCACGAACGCCAGGCCGGTCGCCGCCACGCGACCAGGGCACACGCCACGACGCCCAGCCAGGCGAAGGCGCTGAGCCGCTTGCCGCCCTGGTGGATCAGGGTGCTGGTGACGAGGTTGTCCTTCAGCGCCCAATGGCCCCCTTCCCACAAGTAGAGGTGGCCGGCAATCCAGCGATCACCGCCGAGCTGGAGCAACACGAAGTTGGCGGCGGCGAATGCCGCCAGCGGCAGCAGCAGCTGCCACCAGAGCCATGACGGCACGCCAGTGCGGGCCCAACCGGCGGCACCGGGACGGCGTGGATCGATGCCAGCCGGGAGTTCGGCGCGGGCCGCGCGAGCATGTGACGCGCTGGAGCCGGGCGAGAGCGGATTGTCCAAGACGGACTCGTGCTGGGAGCGATGGCGATGACACCGGCATGGAAGACCGGACCGGCGACAATCTTGGTGGCGCCGCTGTCGGAGCGCCGTAGGAGCCGGGTTGGATCGCCGTTAAGCGCCATTCCGATGCAATTTCGACATCGGGGGTGCGATGCTGCGCGAAAGCCGGTTCCGGCCCATCCAAGGAACGCTTCCATGCGGCTGCTGGTCATCGAGGACAACCGCAACATCGTTGCCAACCTGTTCGAGTACTTCGAGGCGCGCGGACACGTGCTCGACGCCGCCCCCGACGGCGTCACCGGCCTGCACCTTGCCAGCACGCAGGCCTATGACGCGGTGGTGCTGGACTGGATGCTGCCCGGGCTGGCCGGGCCGGAGGTGATCCGGCGGCTGCGCGAAGACCATGGCCGCGACACGCCGGTGATCATGCTGACCGCGCGCGACGAACTTCCCGACAAGATCGCCGGCTTCCGGGCCGGCGCCGACGACTACCTCACCAAGCCGTTCGCGCTGCCGGAGCTCGAGGTGCGGCTCGAGGCGCTGGCCGCGCGCGCCGGTGGCCGCGGACGAAAGCGCGTGCTGGAAGTGGCCGACCTGCGCCTGGACCTGGCCACGCTGGAGGCCACCCGCGCCGGCAAGCACCTGCACCTGTTCCCGGCCGGCCGCAAGCTGCTGGAAGTGCTGATGCAGGCCAGCCCCGCGGCCGTCACCCGCGAGCGCCTCGAGCACGCCCTGTGGGGCGACGAGCCGCCCGATGGCGACATGCTGCGTTCGCATGTCTACGAACTCCGGCGCAGCGTAGACGCTCCGTTCGAGGCCAAGCTGATCCACACCCTGCCGCGCGTCGGATACCGCATCGCCGCCCCATCCGAGGGCGAGGATGCCGGTGCCGTCGATGCGTAGGACCGGCCTGCGGCTGCGCATCACGCTGCTGGTGGTGGCCTACATGCTGTTGCTGTCGCTGGCGGTGGTCTACCACGGCAACGTGGTCAACGAGCGCGCCGAGCGGGTGGTCTGGAGTTCGCTGCTGCAGTCGGAACTGGACCATTACCTGAGCCGCCGCGGCGAGGACCCCGGCTACCGCTGGCGCGATACCGCCGACGTGGCGCTGTACGGCGAGCCCGGCGGGAGCGCGCCACCGGCACAGGTGGCCCGGCTGGGCCCGGGCCTGCATGACGAGGTGCGCGTCAACGGCGGCAGGCGCGTCGTGCTGGTCAAGGACATCGAAGGGCGGCGGATGATCCTGACCCTGGACATCACCGAGTTCGAGGATCGCGAGCGCCACCTGACCACGCTGATGGTCGGATCCGCGCTTGGCGGCCTCGCGCTGTCGGGACTGCTGATCGCCTGGGGCCTGCGGCGCCTGGTCAAGCCGCTCGCCGATCTCGCCGGCGACATCGGTGCGCTGCGCCCGGATCGCGCCGGCGAGCGCGTGACGGTCGGCAAGCGTGCGAGTTCGGAGCTGGTGGTGATTTCGGAGGCGGTCAACGGTTACCTGCTGCGCAACGAGCGCTTCGTCGAGCGCGAGCGCGCCTTCATCGACAGCAGCAGCCACGAACTGCGCACGCCGATCGCGGTGATCGCTGGCGCCACCGAGCTGGCGCTCGGCCAGCCGGGCACGCCCGATGCGGTGCGCAACCAGCTCTCGCGCGTGCTGCGTACCGCGCGCGGCGTCGAGGAGCTGCTGTCACTGCTGCTGGTGCTGGCCAAGGATCCGCAGCGGCTGGCGCAGGTCAGCGACCGCTTCGGCCTCGACCAGTTGCTGCCGGAGATCGTCGACGACCACCGCCACCTGTGCGCCGACAAGGACCTCGAGCTGGAAGTGCGTGGGCTTGCCCCCTGCGAACTGCTGGCGCCGCTGGCGATCGTGCAGGCCGCGATCGGCAACCTGCTGCGCAATGCGATCGAAAACAGCGATCGCGGCACGATCTCGATTGCCCTGGAGCCCGGTGCGGTGGTGGTGATCGAGGACCCCGGCCACGGCATGTCGCCCGAGGAGATCAGCGCCATCTATGCGCGGATGGCCCGTGGGGGTGGGGGGCGCGACGGCGGCGGCATTGGCCTGGACCTGATCGCGCGCCTGTGCGAGCACCTCGGCTGGCGCCTGCGCATCGATCCGCGCGAACCGCGCGGCACGCGGGTGAGGCTCGATCTCGGCGCGGCGCGTACAGGATCCTAGGACGCGTCCCGCCCGCGCCGTCGTCCGGCTTCCAGCCACGCGTAGACACCCAGGGCGAGCAGCAGCGGGCCGAGGTAGAACATGGCGCGGTACGCGAGCAGCGCGGCCAGGATTTCGGCGCCGCCGGCGCGCCCACCCAGCAGGCCGAGGAACACGGTCTCGAGCACGCCGAGGTTGCCGGGCACGCGGATCACCAGGTTGGCCAGCACGCTGCACAACAACACGCCCAGCGCGTCGAAGTAGCCGATGCCGTCGGGCAGCAGCAGGTGCAGCAGGTTGGCGATCGCAAGCCAGCTGACAGCCGCGATCGCGGTCTGCGCCAGCGCACGGCCGAACGACGGCAGCTCGACGCCCTGGCCGCGCCAGGTCCAGTGTCGCCGCGGCGACCAGGCCGCCATCGCCAGCGCGCCGCCCAGCAGCGCGAGCATGCCGCCGCCGAGCAGCCGCTGCGCGTCCTGCGCCAGGTGCCACTGCGATGGCAGCGGCAGCGGCGCGAACAGGAACACGAGCCCGGCCAGCAGCAGGAAGCCCGACCAGTTGCCGGCGATGGCGAAGGCCACGATCCGCGAGATCGTGGCCACGTCCACGCCGCTGCGCGCGTACAGCCGGTAGCGGAAGCCGATCCCGCCGAGCGTGCCGCCGATGTTGAGGTTCATCGCGTAGCTGACGAACGCGATCGCCAGCGTGCGCGTCCAGGGCAGTCCGTGGCCGACGATGCGGCGCGAGAGCAGGTCGAGTCCGCAATAGCAGGCGTGCGCCAGGAGCCCAGCCAGCACCGCGGCGCCGAGCTGCAACGGCGGGTACGCCGCGAGCGCGGCACCGACCTCGTTCCACGCGATGTCGTGCGCCTGGCGCCACAGCAGCCAGCCGGCGGCGACCAGGAACCCCACCACCAGCAGCGGCTGCAGTCGTCGCCACGTGGCCCGGGCGCTCACTGCGGCGGCTCCTCTCCCGGCGACACCGCCACCACGCGCGGGGTGTGCGCCGGCCACAGTCCGGCCCAGCGCGGCAGGCGGCGGATGACGTGGAACATCACCAGCCGCGACAGCGTGCGCAGCGGCGTGCGCGGGGGCAGCGCGCTGGCGTCGATCTCGCGGCAGTGGTGGTCCACGAGCCACTGCAGGCGGTCGCGGACATGCGCACAGAATGCGCGATCGCGGACCAGGACGTTGGCTTCCAGGTTCAGCGACAGGCTCAGCGGATCGAGGTTGCTGGAGCCGACCGTCGCCCAGTCGTCGTCGACCAGCGCGAGCTTGGCGTGCAGCGGGCGCTGGCAGTATTCGACGATGCGCACGCCGCCCCCGAGCAGGTACGGATACAGGCCACGGGCGGCGTTGGCGACCATCGGCATGTCCGGATTGCCCTGCAGCAGCAGCGTCACCGACACGCCACGGCGCGCCGCGCGATGCAGTTCGTGCAGCAGCCGGTACCCGGGCAGGAAGTAGGCGTTGGCGATCACCACCCGGTGCCGGGCTGCGCGGATCGCGTGGATGTAGGCGTCCTCGATGTCGGTAGGGTGGCGGCGGTCGCGGCACACGAAGCGCACGTCCGCCCCGCCTTCGGTGTCGCTCGCGCGCGTCTCGTCCCGCACGCGCTCCCAGCCGCGCGGCGCGGCCGGGGCGTGCAGGGCAGTGAGGGCGAAGGCGCGGATCACCGCCACCACCGGCCCGGCGATCTCGACGGTGTAGTCCTGCTTGGCCTCGGCGCCGAAGTCGGCGAGGTGGTCGGCGGAAAAGTTGATCCCGCCCACGAAGGCCGTCTTCCCGTCGACGACCGTGATCTTGCGGTGCAGGCGACGGAACAGGTTGGTGCGCATGCCCAGCAGCCGCGGCTTGGGATCGAAGTAGCGAAGGCCGACACCGGCGTCCACCAGCGCAGCGGTGAACGCGTGCGGGAGGTCGGGCGATCCGTAGCCGTCGATCGTCAGTTCGACCCGCAGGCCGCGGCGCGCGGCTGCGACCAGCGCCGCCTGCAGCTGGCGCCCCACCTTGTCGTCGAACAGGATGAAGGTCTCCACCAGCACTTCGCGCTGCGCCGCTTCGATCGCCGCCATGACGCGCGGGAAGAACGCCTCGCCGTTTTCCAGCAGTTCGACGCGGTTGCCGCCGATCCAGTCGCGCGCGGGCCCGCGGCTCATGTGCGGACGTCCACGAGCAGCGGCGCGTGATCAGACAGGTGCGACCACGGCCGGCCGGACAGCACCCGCGGCCGTGCCGAGGCGATGTTGCGCGCGTAGATGCGATCCAGCGGCAGCAGCGGCATCCGCGCCGGGAACGTGCGCGCAAGGCGGCCGGTGGCGGCGACGAACACTTCATCCAGCCCACAGCGCGCCAGCAGCGCGTCGGCGCGCCGGCGCCAGTCGTTGAAGTCGCCGGCGACCAGCAGCGGCGCATCGCTTGGCACGTGTTCGCTCACCAGCCGGCACAGCGCCTCCAGCTGCAGACGCCGGTGCGATTCGCGCAGGCCCAGGTGCACGCAGATGGCATGGATCTGCAGCGACTGCCCCGGCACGTCCAGCACGCACCAGAGCATCCCGCGCTGCTCTGCCGCAGGCACCGACACGTCGTGGTTGAGGTGGCGCGCGATCGGGAATTTCGACAGCACCGCGTTGCCGTGATGGCCTTCCGGATACACCGCGTTGCGCCCGTAGGCGAACTGCGGCCACAGCGTATCGGCGATGAATTCGTAGTGCGGCACCGGCGGCCAGTCCGTGTGCCGCTGCGCATGCGGTTCGTGCGCGCCCAGGACCTCCTGCAGGCAGACCACGTCGGCCGCCACGGCGCGCACCGCTTCGCGCAGCTCGGCAAGGATGAAGCGCCGGTTGAGCGCGCTGAAGCCCTGGTGGATGTTGAGGGTGAGCAGGGTGAAGTCGGTCATCGATCCGTTCGGCGCGGGTGCGCGGGAGGAACGACGACGCTAAGCAATGCCGCGTGCATGTGGTGTCGCGTCATCGCCGCGTCCGGTGCGGATCCGGGATGGTGGGCGCGACGCGTGCGCTCGGGCGATATGCGGCGGGCTCAGGCGTCGCCCGCACCCGGCGTGTCTGTCGCAGCGTCGGTGTCCGAAGCTGCGCCGGCCCCGTTTTCATCCGGAACCATGGGAGCGGAAGGCGTCTGCTCGGCTTCCCGCGTGCCGGCTGGCAGGCGCGTTTGCGAGACGACAGCCTCCCGTACCTGTCCATCCAAGCGCGCCGCGCCTTGCGCGTCGCCGGCAGGCTTCGCTGTGGTCGAATGTTCGATCGCAACCGCGCCGCTGTCTCCCAGGGCGGCAGCGGCCACGGCGACCGCGGCGGCGTCGAGCTGCGAGGGCTTGCAACCGCGCTCGACGAACAGCTGGGTGACGTAGCCCTGCCGCGCCTGCAGCCGCGACATGGCCATCATCGCCGCCACGCTGTCCTGCTGCGCGCGCATAGACTCCTCGATCGTCTTGTCGAGCGCGGCCGTGCCGGCGCCCCTGCTGCCCAGCGAGGACACCGCGCCGGCCACCATGCCCCCGCCCGGCACCAGCGACAGCAGCGACGTGCCGAGGCTGCGCGCGCGCTGCCCGGCCACCATCCTGTGCTGCGCCTCGCGCATGTCGGCCTGCATCTTCATCGCCAGCGTGGCGGGATCCTCCGGCTTGGGCATTGCGGCGACCGTGCGTTCCAGGTGGGTGGCTTCGGCGTAGAGCTGCTCGCAGCTGGCCTCCGCATCCGACAGGCGCGCCACCGCCATCGTCCCGTCGAACATCGCGCCCGGGTCGGCCATCGTCGACTGCGCCGCGACCGGCGCAATCGTGGCAGCAGCGAACAGGGCGGGGATGGCAGCGAACAGGGGGCGCGTGGCAACGGGCATTGGCACTTTCCTGAAGACGGCGGACGCGGGCGTTCGAGCCGCGCGCGTCGCACGGAGGACCCTGGATCCGGGGGTTCGGATTTCCGCGTCGACGGTGACGTGGTCGATCGTCCGCCGCGTGCGGGATCGACGATGCTTGCAGAAGCCGCCGCGCTGCGACAGCGGACGGGCGCCCATCGCGACGATCGCAGCGCAAGCCGCCAATCGGCGTACAGCGCGGATGCAATCGCGGTGAATTATCGCGATCGTGCTGCCGGTGCAGCGCAGGCAAGGCGCGCCGCGTGCAGGCGGCGCCGCGTCGTCGTGCGGCAGCTTCCGGATCAACCCGCCTGCGTGGCGTCGCCGGGGTCTTCGCCCGATGCCGCGGGAATCCGCAGCGTCTTGTCCGCGCCTACAAGGCCGCATGCCTGCAGCCAGTGCCAGGCTGCCGCCGCGTCGCGTTCGAAATAGGCGGCAGCCGAGCCGAGCCGGAACGTATAGCCCCAGGCATCCATGTCGGCCAGCACGCGCGCGCGGCCGACGCCGGGCAGGGCGTCCCCGAGCAACGCCTGCAGCACGCAGACCGCGTCTTCTTCCTCGATCGAGTCGGTGGCGTCGGTATGCACCGCCGCGCGGCGCTCGGGCGGCAGCACGATGAGGTGGCAGGCTTCGTGCAGCAGCGAATGCACGGGCGTGTCATCGCGCACGTGCACCACTTGGCCGATCAACCCGGCCTCGTCTTCGCCCCAGTAGCTGCCAGGAATCGGTTCGCCGTCGGCCACGCGTTCGAGGCGCAGGTCGTAGCGGGCGAGCAGGGCGGCGGCGTCGGCGTACGCAATGTCGCGCAGGCGCAGCACGTCCTTGTCCAACCTTGTTGCCGCGATCTCGTCCGATCCGCTCCCGGCCCGCTCCGCTTCAAGCGGATCAGGCGTGTTTGCCAGCGGCTGGCCCGCGCCGTCGGCAACGGCCGCAGGCCGTGCCTGAGGGTCGGACGGACTGGAGTGGGAATGGGGTTCGGCGCGGTGCATGCATCGGTTCACTGCAGCGGATGGACTCCCATCGCCACCCGGCCTCCCTCGAAAGGGGAGGGCTTCGGATATCCCAGGGGCGGCAAGGCGGCTGGTCGAGCCGACAGCGACGCCGGCGTCAAACCGCCGCCGCGCGCCCTTCGGGGAGGGCGACCGAGATGTCGAGCACGTCGTGCTCGCCGTCCTTGACCACGTCCACCTTGACCGCGTCGACGTCGACGCTGACGTACTTGCGGATCACTTCCAGCAGTTCGCGCTGCAGCAGCGGCAGGTAGTCGGGTCCGCTGCGGTTGGTGCGCTCCTGCGCGATGATGATCCGCAGGCGGTCCTTGGCGATCGAGGCGGTGTTCTTCTTGGCCTTGAGGAAATCGAACATGCCCATGCTCAACCCCCGAAGATCTTGCTGAAGAAGCCCTTCTTCTCCAGCTGGGTGAAGCGCATGGGGCGGTCCTCGCCCATCAGCCGCGCGACGGCGTCGTCGTAGGCCTGGCCGGCCATCGATTCCATGTCCAGGATCACCGGCTCGCCCTTGTTGGACGCATTGAGGACATCGCCCGATTCGGGGATCACGCCGATCGTCTTCAGGCCCAGCACTTCCTCGACGTCCTTGATCGACAGCATCTCGCCGCCCTCGACGCGCTGCGGGTTGTAACGGGTCAGCAGCAGGTTGGCCTTGACCGGTTCGCCGTTCTCGGCGTGGCGGGTCTTGGAATCGAGCAGGCCGAGGATCCGGTCGGAGTCGCGGACGCTGGACACTTCGGGGTTCACCACCACCACCGCCTGGTCGGCGAAGTACATCGCCAGGAACGCGCCCTTCTCGATGCCGGCCGGCGAGTCGCAGATGATGTATTCGAAGCCGTCATCGGCGAGGTCCTTGAGCACCTTCTCCACGCCTTCCTTGGTCAGCGCGTCCTTGTCGCGGGTCTGCGAGGCGGCGAGCACGAACAGGTTGTCGAAGCGCTTGTCCTTGATCAGCGACTGCCGCAGCGAGGCTTCGCCCTGGGTGACGTTGACGAAGTCGTACACCACCCGGCGCTCGCAGCCCATGATCAGGTCGAGGTTGCGCAGGCCGACGTCGAAGTCGATCACCACGACCTTCTTGCCGCGGCGCGCCAGGCCGCATGCCAGGCTGGCGCTGCTGGTGGTCTTGCCGACGCCGCCCTTGCCCGAGGTGACTACGATGATTTCAGCCAAAGGACTTCTCCGTTTTTTATTCTTGTGATTGGTGATGGGTGATTCGAAAGAGCAGGGACGCGGCGCGGTGATTGCCGGTGGATGCGGTCCGCGATCGCGAACCGCCGGTCACGACGCTCACTCCAGTGCCGCGATCTTAAGCTGCCCGCCGTCCAGCCACACCTGCACCGCCTTGCCGTGCAGTTCCTTCGGGATCTCTTCCAGCACCTTGTAGTTGCCGGCGATGGCGACCAGTTCGGCGTGGAACGCCCGACAGAAGATACGTGCCTTTTCGTTGCCCTGCGCGCCCGCGAGCGCGCGGCCGCGCAGGGTGCCGTAGATGTGCACCGAGCCGTCGGCGATGACTTCGGCGCCGGCGCCCACGGTGGCCAGCACGGTCAGGTCGCGGTTGTCGGCGTAGACCTGCTGGCCGGAGCGGACCGGCGTGGCCTGGATCAGGCCTGGCTGGCCGGCGGGGGCCGAGGCCCTGGCCTCGCCCGCGTCTGGCCTTGCGGGGTCGGCTTCAGTCGCGATCTTGCGTGAGGAGGCGGAACTCGCGGCTGGAGCCGCTCCAACGGAAGCCGCTGCCGGCGGTTCTGCCGCCGATTCGTACTGCGCCCGGAATTTGGCCAGCAATGGCAAACCCAGCTCCACCGACAGCTTTTCGTTGTCGCTGCTGCCGTAGGCCAGCGCCACCGGCAGCACGCCGGCGCTGCGCAGACCGTCGAGCAGCGCGCGCGCCGTCGCGGCGTCGGGGGTGGCGGCCAGGCCGCCGAAATCGACGATCACCGCCGCGCGGGCGAACAGTTTGGGCGCGCGCTTGACCCGGTCGGCCATTTCCGTGGCCAGGCGGGCGACGTCGAGCGTGCGCACGCGCAGGTTGGCGACACCCACCTGGCCGATCTTGAGCTCGCCGGCCGGTTCGTAGTCGTGGGTGGGCGGAGCGGAGGGCGCGCCCACGCTCAGGTTCCCGTCGCGCGGTGGGGCGCGGCGACAGGCGGCCGGGGCTGCGTCAGCCACGGGACGTCGGGCAGCCGCTCGCCGTAGTGCTCGCGCACCCAGGCGTAACTGCACAGTTCCTTGATCAGCATCGAGGCGCGGATGCCCGAGGGGTCGCCGTCGCGGCCCGGCATCACGTGCTGGCCGACCTCGTGGAAACCGAAGCTGCCGTGGAACACGCGCGCCGGGTCGCTGTCGTGTTCGATGAACACCTCACAGGCCAGCTGCGGATAGCGCAGTTCCGCGTAGCTCTGGACGTCGGCATAGAACGCGCGACCCAGGCCGCCACCGCGGCGGCGGCTGGCCACCACGATGCGGTCGATGTAGAAGAAGCGCCCGTGGCGCTCCTGGAACCAGCGGAAGTTGCTGCTGTCGTGCCCGCTGTCGGAACCGAATCCGACCAGGAACCCCGACAGCGTGTCGTCGCGGACGGCGACGCGGAAGTATTCGGCGGTGTCGAAGAACCAGCGCAGCCTCGCGGCATCGAGGGGCAGGATGGCGGGGCCGGCGGCGTTGTTCAGGGCAAGGATGGAATCCAGCTCGTGCTCGCGCACGTCGCGGACGACGATCGACATTCCTGACTCCCTTGCTTCAAATATTGCGGCATTGGCCGGAGGTAACGAAACGGGCGCTTGGCCGCGGCCGGATTATCGCACGGCCGGCAGGTGGGGGCGACCTCCGCGGGCGTGCGGGCATGACTTCTGGAGGGTCGTTTCCCGCCGCTTTGCGCCTACCATGGGGTATGTTCGCGCGCCTCGACCCGACCCGCCTGTTGCGCTATGCCGGCCTGTTCACCTGGGCCGTGGTGGGGCTGCCGCTGCTGTTGCTCTCGCAGCTCGCGGAGCCGGTCGACGAGGCCCTGGTCGCGGCCACGCTGGGCTGGCAGGCCTGGCTGGCCTGGGCCACGTTCGGCTTCAGCTACGCCTGGTTGACCCGCGCCCTCAGCGTGCGTCGAGGCAGTGCCTTCGACTACCTGCTGCTGGTGCTGCTGACCGGCAGCGCCATCGCCATCAGCTACTACAGCGGCAGCGGCCTGGGCAGCATCCTGCTGATGGTGGTGGCCTGCGTGCTGCCGTGGCTGTTGCCGCTGCCGGTCGGCATTGCGGTGCTTGCGCTGAGCGAGCTGGTGGTGGTCCCGGTGTATATGGGCGCGCTGGGCTTTTCGTGGTTCGAAGCGCTGATGCAGGCGATCCTCTACGTGGGCTTCGCGGGGTTCGTGTTCGTCACCAGCATGGTCGCCCGCCAGCAGGCGCAGGCGCGCGATGAGCAACGCCGCCTGAACGCCGAGCTGCGCGCGACCCGCGCCCTGCTGGCGGAGAGCGCCCGGGTCAACGAACGCACCCGCATCTCGCGCGAACTCCACGACCTGCTCGGCCACCACCTCACCGCGCTGAGCCTGAACCTGGAAGTCGCCAGCCACCTCACCGAGGGCAAGGCGCACGAACACGTCGGCCAGGCCCACACCCTGGCGCGGCTGCTGCTCAGCGACGTGCGCGAGGCGGTCAGCCAGATCCGCGGCAACGACGCCATCGACATGGCCGCCACGCTCCTCCCGCTGGCCGACAACGTGCCCGGGCTGCGCATCGACATGGAGATGCCCAAACCCTTCCTGCTCGACGATCCCGAGCGCGCCCACGTGCTGCTGCGCTGCACCCAGGAAATCATCACCAACGCCGTGCGCCACGCTCAGGCGCAGGTGCTGCGCCTGCGCTACGGCTGGGACGGCGAGGCGATCCGCCTGCAGGCGCGTGACGATGGCCGCGGCACCGAGAACCCCGACGCCGGCAACGGCCTGGCGGGCATGCGCGAGCGGCTGGCGACGTACGGCGGCGAGCTGGAGGTCGAATCCGCGCCGGGGCAGGGTTTCACCCTGCGGCTGCACCTGCCGCGCGGACGCCCGGGCCTGGCCAAGCTGGCTCCGCGTCCGGTGGCGGCGGCATGATCGTGGTCGCGCCACGGCCGGTCGGCCCGATGTGCGCCGGGCCCGTTGCCGGTCCGGAGCGAAATGCCAATCTGATGATGGCGTCCCGGGCATCTGTTCGGGACGCAGCGGCAATCGCGCGCAACGCGGCCATACAGGGTGCATCCCGCACCGCGGAGGTGCCGCCGCGGGCGGGCTTCCCTGACTCGAAGGATTGGGAGGCAACGGCATGATTCGTGTCTGTCTGGTGGACGATCAAACCCTGGTGCGGCAGGGCATCCGCTCGCTGCTCGGCCTGGACGACGGCATCGAAGTGGTCGCGGAAGCCAACGACGGGCGGCAGGCGGTCGAATTGATCCCGCAGGTCAAGCCCGATGTGGTGCTGATGGACATGCGCATGCCGGTGATGTCCGGCCTGGAGGCGCTGCAGGCGCTCGCCCACCTGAACGCGCTGCCGCCGACCATCATCCTGACCACCTTCGACGACGACCAGCTGGTGCTGGCCGGCCTCAAGGCGGGCGCCAAGGGCTACCTGCTCAAGGACGTTTCGCTGGAACAGCTGGTGGGCGCCATCCGCACCGTGTCCGGCGGCGGCTCGCTGGTGCAGCCGGCGGTGACCCAGCGCCTGCTGTCGGGCCTGGAGCACATGCGCAACGATTTCGTCAGCCTGGACCGGCCCGACCCGCTGACCGATCGCGAAACCGAAATCCTGCGCCTGATGGCCAGCGGCTTCTCCAACAAGGAGATCGCCAATTCGCTGGGCGTGGCGGAGGGCACGATCAAGAACCACGTGTCGAACATCCTGTCCAAGCTCGGCGTGCGCGACCGCACCCGCGCGGTGCTCAAGGCGTTCGAACTGCAGCTGGTCTGATCGGCGGGATGCCCGGCCCGGCGCAGCGCGCCGGGCGTTCGCGGCCGCGCGCGCCAGTGGCGCGCAAGCAGCGGCCGCTCACCCTGTCCAAGCTCGGCGTGCGTGACCGCACCCGCGCGGTGCTCAAGGCGTTCGAGCTGCAGCTGGTCTGATCGGCGGGTGCCCGGCCCGGCGCAGCGCGCCGGGCGTTCGCGGCCGCGCGCGCCAGTGGCGCGCAAGCAGCGGCCGCTCACCCTGTCCAAGCTCGGCATGCGCGACCGCACCCGCGCTGTGCTCAAGGCGTTCGAGCTGCAGCTGGTCTGATCGACAGGATGCCCGGCCCGGCGCAGCGCGCCGGGCATTCGCGAGCGCGCGAGTTTAGTGGATCGCAAGCGGCGTGCGCTTACGCTGTCCAGGCTCGGCTTGCGCGCCCGCGCCCCAGCCGTGCCGATAGCGGCCCACAGCTCCAGCACGGCTCTCCCTGGAAAGCTGCGGCACCCCTGCGCGAGGCCATCGAGCCGCCATCCCGAGATCGGTCCGCCAAAAATCTCGCCCGCCACCGCTCAAATTGCTACGATTGCCCGTCTGCGCCCGGCACGGCCGGAAATGGTCCTGGAGAACCCTGAATGACCCGTCTCATCGAGATCCTGATTTCGTTCGCGATCGTTATCGTCCTGATGCTGATCGTGGGCCTCGTCCTGCCGTCCAGCCGTCACCTCAGCGAAAGCGTCGAAACCAACCGCAAGATGACGATCGTGTTTGACACGATCAACAGCCTGCGCCGCTTCAAGGACTGGAACGCGGTGGTCCTGCGCGATCCGGGCGTCAAGCTCGACATCTCCGGCCCGCCTTCGGGCGTGGGCGCCAAGCTGACCTACGCGTCCGACGTCTCGCAGGTCGGCAACGGCAGCTGGGAGATCGTCGAGTCGGTGCCGGGCAAGAGCGTCAAGTACGCGATCGAGGATGATCGCCGCGGCCACGACAAGGTCACCGAGTTCACGCTGACCCCGACCGGCCGCGGCGCGGTCAAGCGCAACGTCGAAATCACCCAGACCTACGACGTCGAGTACGGCTGGAACCTGATCGGCCGCTACGCAGGCCTCTATGTCAGCCGCCATGTCGGCGACGACATGAAGCTCGGCCTCGCGCGCCTGAGCAACATGCTGGCCGCGGTCCCCAACGTCGACTACGCCGTGAAGGGCAGCAAGATGCGCGGCATGGCCGAGGTGCAGCGCCCGGCCGAGGACCTGCTGGTGGTCAAGGCCGGCTCGATCGAGCGCAACAACGAAACCATCAAGAACTCGATGAAGTCGAACATGGAGTGGATCAAGCGCACCATGGAGGCCAACGGCCTGGTTGCCGCCGGCCCCATGCGCATCATCTCCACCGAACTCGGACGCGAGAACTACACCTTCGACATCGCCCAGCCGGTGCGCAAGGCCGGTTCCAGCGAGAAGAAGGACGACGAGGCGAAGGACGCGAAGGTCGCCGACGCCGATGTGAAGGACAAGGCACCGGCGAAGGACGGCGAACTGGTCTTCACCGTCGACACCCTGACGCCGGTGACCGCTGCCGGCGAACCGCTGGTGGTCAAGATCCCGGACGGCGCGCCGGTCGAATACGTGCAGACCAAGGCCGGCCACGCCGCGGTCGCCTACTACACCGGCTTCATGGCCGAGCTCGACAACGTCCGCAACGCGCTGCGCGCGTGGGCGCTGACCCAGGGCTACGAGGTCACCGATCGCCCGTACGAGATCTACAAGAACGGCATCGACAAGGCGTTCACCGCCGAAGGCGAGTACGAGGTCTACTGGACCCTGAAGTAAGGCGTCCCGCGCCACGCGTTTTTCCGGCACGCCGCATCCATGATGCGGCGTGCTGCTTTCCGGGGACCGCATGATCGACTCCACGTCCGCCACGCATCCAGCCACGACAGCGCCACGCTGGTTCGCTTTTGCCGGGGCGATCCTGGCGGCCGCGTCGGTGGCGCTGTCCGCCTATGCGTCCCACGTCGCCAGCGGGGCAGGGCAGGCATCGCTACAGTCCGCAGCTGCAATGGCCTTCGGCCACGGCATTGCACTGGCCGCGCTGGCGCACCTGGCGCGGCGCCGCCTGGCCAGCATCGCGCTCGCCGCCATGCTGCTGGGCACATTGCTGTTCTCGGGCGGCCTGGTCGTGGCGCATTTCGCCGGAGTGGCCGCGCATACCGCGCCGTTCGGCGGCTCGTTGCTCATCGCGGCCTGGCTGGCCTGGTCCCTCGACGCACTGCGGAGGTAAGCCGATGCCACGATACAAGCGGGGCTTCGATACGGAAGACGCGTACGCGCACCTTGCCCGACGCGACCGCAAGCTGGCGACGTGGATGAAGCGCATCGGCCCGATCGCCCCGGATCCGCGCTGGCGCAAATCGTTCGATCCGGTCGATGCGCTCGCGCGCGCGATCCTCTACCAGCAGCTCAGCGGAAAGGCGGCCGCCACCATCGTCGGCCGCGTCGAGACGGCGATCGGCAGCGACCGTTTCCACTGCGACACCCTCGACCGGATCGATGACGCCGCGCTGCGCGCCTGCGGCGTGTCGGGCAACAAGACATTGGCGCTGCGCGACCTCGCCTTGCGCGAATCGCGCGGCGAGATCCCCGAACTGCGGCGCATGTCCACGATGGCCGAAGCGGACATCGTCGCCGCCCTGGTGCCCATTCGCGGGATCGGCCGCTGGACCGTCGAGATGATGCTGATGTTCCGCCTCGGGCGCCCCGACGTGCTGCCGATCGACGACCTGGGCATCCGCAAGGGGGCGCAGGTGGTCGACAAGGGCGATGCCATGCCGCCCCCCAAGGAACTGTCGGCGCGCGGTGAGCGCTGGGGCCCGTACCGGACCTACGCCAGCCTGTACCTGTGGCGGATTGCCGATTCCGCAACCAGGGCGGTCGAGCCCACGAAGCGCTCGCAGGATTGAAGCAAGCGCGGCGTCGGCCTTTGCATGGGTGCATGACGCCACCTGCCTTCTTGGGGCGCTCTTTGAATCGCAGGACGCTACCCCGTAGAAGGCCGCGCCGCCCGGAATGGAACCAGGGCGATCAGCGCAACGAACCACTCGACCAGCAACGCAGCCGGCACCTCGAAATGTGCTTCGCCCGCCCAGGACGGCGGCTGCGTGCCCGGGACCGATCCGAAGTAGATGGACAGCAAGGCGAACACGGCAGCGACCAGCGCCGCCACCTTTGCCTGCGCGGAGCCCGGCACGATGCGACTGCAGGTTGCCAGCCAGAACAGCTGCGGCGAGCCGAAAACGGTCGCATACATGAGTGCGGCAGCCACACGCGCGAAGTCCAGCGACGGATCCTCGGCCATGACGGAATGGAACTTGAAGCCGGCCAGGCAAGCGAATGCGGCGATAAGGAATGTTTTCAAGGGCTGCCTGTCGAGCGACGGAAGCACGAGCTTACTGTTGGATTGCGCAGCGAAGGGGCACCCATGCGGACGACGATCAGGGATCGAGCGCCGACCACACGGCAAGCTCATTGCCGCCCGGCTCGGTGAAATGGAACCTGCGGCCGCCCGGGAAAGGGAAGATCGCCTTGACTACCCGGCCGCCAGCCGATTCGACCTTGCCCAGCGTGGCCTCGAGGTCCTCGCTGTAGAACACGATGAGCGCGCTACCGGCTTGCACGCGAGCCGCCAGGTCTGAACGATAGAACCCGCCGTCCAGCCCCTGATCCGAAAACGCGACGTAGTCCGGACCGTAATCGACGAACGTCCAGCCGAACGCGCGTTCGAAGAAGCGCTTGGTCCCCTCGAGATCACGCGAAGGGAATTCGACGTAATCGATCTTTCCGTGCTGCGGCACTGCAGTCTCCTTAGGTCGATGCCGGGACAGGCCTTGTCATGACTGGAGGATTCCCGGCGGACTAGGCATCCAGCGGCATGCCCATGATGTCGTCGTCATAATCCTTGCCACCGACGTTGAACCTGCGAGATCCAAGCTTGCGAAAGCCGGCGCGCTCGTAGAATCCGATTGCCGAATGGTTATCGGCATACACCCCCAGCAGCAGGCGCCTGGCGCGGACGGAAGCGCAATGGGCGACCGCAGCCGCAATGAGCCGCTTCCCGATACCGCCTCCCTGGAACCTGCTCAGCACGTAGATTCTCTTGAGTTCCAGGTCGCCGGAGGTATCGGGCAACGGCAGTTGGGGCGGCGCGATCACCATGTAGCCGACGGGCGCCTCGCCGGGGCTGGCCTCGACGAGCCACGCGGCATGAAACGGGTCCGCAAGCCACGTGCGATACAGCTCGATCGTGTGTGCCGTGGCGCAGTGACCGACGATTTCGTTGCCGCCCAGCACCCCTGCGAACGTTTCCAGGAACGTGGCCTTGCCAACCAGGGCAAGGGCCGCTTCGTCTCCAGGCTCGCAGCGTCGCGGTTGTATGTCGATGTCCGTGATCCTCTGTCGATAGGCGTGCCGCGGCCAGGCCAGGTCGCCGCGCAAGACGCACTGCACGATGGTCAGTCCGCCTGCAGCGCGCTGACCATGACGCGATACCCGTCGGGATCGCGCAGCCCGAACTCCCGTGTGCCCATACTCGGATTGACGCCAGGCTCCTCGTCAAGCGACACCACAAGGCCGCGTGCGCGGTGCAGGACGCGCTCGAAGTCATCCACGCGAAAGAATCGACCGGAAGGCTTAGCAGAGATGGCGAGCGGTCGCGAAGTCCCGTCGGTTGAAACGACGAGCTCGTGGACGTCTAAGCCGCTGCGGATATGGGCAGATATCTCCACGAGACAAGGTCCTCCAGAGCGGCCTAACGCCAGAGTTAAGCGGCGGCGCAGCCGTCCCTCTTGAACGAGCGGTTAGGCCACACTGCGCAGTAGCCGCATTTGCACAGCATCGTAATACACGCCATCGAACCGCATAGCGTGTACCTTGACCGCCTCATGCACGAACCCTGCAGACTCGTAGAGCCGGATAGCCCGCTCATTGTCTATGCGCGCCTCCAACTCGACGCGCGTGATGCCCTTGGACCAAGCCTTGGCTATGCAGGCCTGTAGCAGACGCTTGCCGATGCCCCGGCCTCTGTAGCCGGGGAGAACACCCATTCCAAGGAATCCACAGTGGGCGATCGCGTGTGCCCATGCAGGAAAGATGTCTGCCCACCCGACTACGCGCCCTGCTTCCAGTGCGACAAACTGAACTGCATCTGTGGCAACGCTCTCTTGAACAAAGGCACGAACGCGCTCCAGCGGCAGTGCCTCCACCTGTGCAAGATACTTCTTCTCACGTGCGACAGTGTCCAAACAGGCACGGAAGCTCTCGGCCATGTCTTCAGCGATCGGGACGATGGGAACCATGATCATCCTGTGCGGCCTAACGCCTTATGTCTTGAGTTTCCCCTACCGTAAGAGTCGAGAGCCCGGCGTGCGCGCCCGATAACGCCTCGGAGTCAGCCCTCCGTAATTCAGCAGGGGCCGCACGCCGGATCTCGCGCCCTGCGCCCGAACAGTTGATCGAGGTTCCCCTCGAACCGATAAGCGTGGGCCTCGGGCGCGATGCTCTCGACCGGCCAACTCTAACGGAGAACGGGCATGCAGGCAGCGGGAATCGACGTGGGCAAGGCCAACCTGGATTTGGCCGTGGATGGAGAGTCTGGTGTAGTGCGCTTTGCCAATAGCCGGGCGGGCATCGGCAAGCTGGTCAAGCGTCTGGAAGCGATGGTTGCCAACCGAATCGTGGTGGAAGCCACCGGCGGTTATGAGGAGCCGCTGCTGGAGGCCTGCTGCGACGCCGGGCTGTGGATCGCCCGGGTCAACCCGCGCCAAGCGCGCGACTTCGCCCGGGCCACGGGGGAGCTGGCCAAGACCGACGCCATCGACGCCCGCTTGTTGGCGCTCATGGCGCGGATGTTCGGCGATCACCTGCGGCGGCACGTCGCACCCCCAGCCTGGCAACGTGAGTTGCGGGACTGGCTGCGTCGTCGCGGGCAGGTCGTCGTGCTGATCCAGGCCAGAAGCAGCAGGCCGCCATGCGTAAGCTTCCCGGGTAGGTAGACACCACGGAAGTAGAACTTTCTGGCATGTTTTCACCGCCAGG
>NZ_JBHRYF010000004.1:0-111588 GCF_042648885.1 Luteimonas notoginsengisoli
ACCGCAGTACCCTTCAACCCCGGGCTCTCCCAGTAATGGTTGGTACGGCTACCGGGGGCAGGTCAGGGGAGGGAGCGAATGTTCGCGGCTGAAGCCACTCCTGCGGCAAATCGAAAGGAAAACGCATGGCACGCTGGCTAAAACGCATCGCTTTGCTGGTCGTCGCGCTGCTTGCGCTCGCGGGCTTGGCGGCCTGGCTGCTGCTGCGGGCCAGCCTGCCGAAGCTCGACGGCGAACACGCCCTGCCCGGCCTGTCGGCGCCTGCAACGGTCCAGCGCGACCGCCTGGGCGTGGTCACCATCGACGCCGCAAGCGAGGCCGACGCGATGCGGGCGCTGGGCTACGTGCACGCGCAGGAGCGATTCTTCGAAATGGACCTGATGCGGCGCACGGCGGCCGGCGAGCTGTCCGCGCTGTTCGGGCCGGTTGCGCTCGACTTCGACCGGCGGCACCGCGTCCATCGCATGCGCGCCCGCGCGACCGAATATCTCCGTGTGGTCGCCGGCGACCGCCTGGCCTCGCTGCGCGCCTACACCGAAGGCGTCAACGCCGGGCTGGCAGCACTGCACGCGCGTCCTTGGCCGTACCTGCTGTTGCAGCAGTCGCCACGCCCCTGGCGCCTGGAGGACTCCGCGCTGGCCGGATACGCGATGTACTTCGACCTGCAGGACGCGGATGGCGGCCGCGAGCTCGCGCTGTGGAAGCTGCGCCAGCACCTCCCGCCCCCGCTGTATGCATTGCTGGCACGCGAAGGCACCCGCTGGGATGCGCCGCTGCAGGGCGGGGCGCTGGGCGACGCGGCGCTGCCCGGCCCGGAGCAGGTGGATCTTCGCAAGCTGCCGATGCCGGACCGCGATGGCGCGGAGGCGGCGCTCGCCAGCATGCCCGCTGACATCCGCGATCCGCGCATGGCCGTGCTGTCGTCCGGCCTGCCGATCCACGATGTTCGAGCGATGCCGACGGCCACCGGCCTGTCTCCCGGCAGCAACAACTTCGCCGTGGCCGGCGCGTTGACGCGCGACGGGCGCGCGATCGTCGCCGATGACATGCACCTGGGCCTGCGCGCGCCGGGCATCTGGTTCCGCGCACGCCTGCGCTATCCGGACCTGCGCGCCCCGGGCGGCAAGGTCGACGTGCAGGGCTTCACCCTGCCCGGCCTGCCTGCGGTGGTGGTGGGCAGCAATGGCCACGTGGCCTGGGCCTTCACCAACAGCTACGTCGACACCACGGACTGGAAGCGGGTCGTGCCCTGTACGCGAGGGCAGAAGGCCGCGCCTTGCGTACCGGTCACGACGCATCGCGAGTCGATCGACGTGGCGGGTGCGACAGCCACCACGCTCGTCGTCGAGGACACCGCCTGGGGCCCGATCCTCGAGCGCGAGCCGGACGGAAGCGCGTTGGCCCTGCGCTGGACCGCGCACCTGCCCGGCGCGCTCAACCTCGGCCTGGTCGAGATCGCGCGCGCCGGTGACCTGGCCGCCGCGCAGCGCGCCGCCGACCGCACGGCGATCCCGACCCAGAACATGCTGATCGCGGACAGCCGCGGACGCATCGCCTGGCGACTGCTGGGTCCGCTGCCGCAGCGCACCGCGGCTTGCTCGGCGCAGCGGCTGGTCGAAGACGCAGCGATCGACACCTCGGTGCGATCCGGCGCGGTGTCGGCAGCGGCGGCATGCCATCCGTGGCGCATCTCCACCGCGACCGCGCCGTTGCTCGCCGATCCCGCGAACGGCAGGCTATGGACGGCCAACGCCCGCGTCGTCGGCGAAGGAGAGCTGGCACGTGTCGGCGACGGCGGCTATGACCTCGGTGCGCGCGCGGCGCAGATTCGCGACGGCTTGTTGGCGCGGGACAAGCTCAGCGAACGCGACCTGCTGGCGATCCAGCTCGACGACCGGGCGCTGTTCCTGCGGCGCTGGTGGCAACTGCTGCAGGCCAACGCCAAGGGCGCGGGATCACCGGCGCTGTCCGCCCTCGCCGATGCTTCCAGGCACTGGCCCGGCCGCGCCAGCGCCGATTCGGCCAGCTATCGCATCGTCCGCGCCTGGCGGCTGGCGGTGGTGGCGCGCATCGAGTCGGGACTGGCGGCGCCTGCGCTCGCCGTGCTGGGAGACGGATTCGAAATGCCGAAGCTGTCGCAGATCGAGGGCACCGCGTGGCCGCTGCTGCAGCAACGGCCTGCGCACCTGCTGCCACGGCGGTTTGCCACTTGGAACGCGCTGCTGGAGGACGCAGCGCGCGAGGTCCGCGACGAGCTGTCCGCCGCCGGTCCGCTTGCCGCGCGCACCTGGGGCGAACGCAACACCGCGCACATCTGCCACCCGCTGGCGTCCGCGATTCCGCTGTTGGGCGAGCGCCTGCTGTGCATGCCGCCCGACCGCCTCGACGGCGACGCCAACATGCCGCGCGTCGCAGCGCCCGCCTTCGGCGCTTCCGAGCGCATGGTGGTCTCACCCGGCCACGAGGCCGACGGCATCATCCACATGCCCGGCGGGCAGAGCGGCCATCCGCTGTCGCCGTTCTGGGGTGCAGGGCACGAGGACTGGGTCCACGGCACGGCGACACCGTTCCTGCCCGGGGAAACCGAGCACCGCCTGACCCTCCGCCCGCACTAGACATCCGCTCACGCTTCCCTGCGGGCGCCGCCTGCGGGATCAGGGCATTGCGGCGTGATGGATATCGGCCACCGCGCGTCCCGACGGGTCCGCCGCGGCCGCGAACGCCGCATCCCACTGGATGGCGACCGGCGACGAACACGCGATCGACTTGCCGCCCGGAACGGTCCTCGCGCAGGCCTCGCCGGGAAACGCGTCCTCGAACAGGCGCCGGTACCAGTACGCTTCCTTCGTCGTCGGCGGATTGACCGGAAACCGCTCCGTCGCGGCGGCCAGTTCCGCGTCGGCCACCTGCCCCTGCGCCAGCGTCTTGAGGCCGTCGATCCAGCCATAGCCGACGCCATCGCTGAACTGCTCCTTCTGCCGCCACAGGATCTCATCCGGCAGTTCGCCGGCGAATGCCTCGCGCAGCACCGACTTCTCGATCCGGCACGTGCCGTCGGCGCGGGTCGACACCATCTTGTGGCGCGCATCCATGCGCATCGCCACGTCCAGGAACTCGATGTCCAGGAACGGCACCCGCGCCTCCACGCCCCAGGCCATCATCGACTTGTTTGCGCGCAGGCAGTCGTACTCGTGCAGGGCATCGAGCTTGCGCACCGTTTCCTCGTGGAAGGCGCGCGCGTCCGGCGCTTTGTGGAAGTACAGGTAGCCGCCGAAGATCTCGTCGCTGCCCTCGCCCGAGAGCACCATCTTCACGCCCATCGCCTTGATCCGCCGCGCCAGCAGGAACATCGGCGTCGAAGCACGCACCGTGGTGACGTCGAAGCTCTCGATGTGGCGGATCACGTCCGGCAGCGCGTCGACGCCCTCTTCCACCGTGTAGGTGAACCCGTGGTGCACGGTGCCGAGGGCATCGGCGGCGATCTGCGCGGCGGCGAGGTCGGGCGAGCCTTCCAGGCCGATGGCGAACGAGTGCAGCCGCGGCCACCACGCTTCCGAGCCGTCATCGTCCTCGATCCGTCGACGCGCGAAGCGCGCGGCGCAGGCCGCGACCAGCGACGAGTCGAGCCCGCCGGACAGCAGCACGCCATAGGGCACATCGCTCATCATCTGCCGGTGCACGGCGCGCTCGAACGCCTCGCGCAATTCCCGCGGCGCCACCTCGACGCCGACGGTCGCTTCGTACTCGCGCCACGGCCTGCGGTAGTAGCGATGCAGCTGCCCGTTTGCGCTGTCGTACCAGTGGCCGGGCGGGAACTGCGCGACGTCGTCGCACAGCCGCACCAGCGCCTTCATTTCCGAGGCCACCCAAAGCCGGCCATCCCCATCGTGTCCCCAATAGAGCGGGCACACGCCGACCGGATCACGCGCGATCACCGCGCGGCCGCGGACTTCGTCCCACAGCGCGAACGCGAAGATGCCGTTGAGGCAATCCAGCCACGCGCCGGGGTCGGCGTCGTGCGCGTACAGGGCATTGACCACCTCGCAGTCCGACCCGCTCTGGAAGGCGTACTCGCCGCCCAGCGCATCCTCCAGTTCGCGGTGGTTGTAGATCTCGCCGTTGACCGCGAGCACCAGCGCGCCGTCCGCCGACCGGATCGGCTGCGAGCCGCCGGCCGGATCGACGATGGCCAGGCGCTCGTGCACGAGCAGCGCGCGGCAGCTGGCGTGCACGCCGCTCCAGTCGGGGCCCCGGTGGCGCTGACGCGCCGAGAGCGACAGCGCGAGCGGCCGCATCGGAACCAGGTCGGCGCCTGGTCGCAGGTCGAACACGCCGAGGATCGAACACATGGTGGACTCCTTGTGCCGGCCACGGCCGGCGGTGGGAGCACCCTGCGCGGAAGCGAAAAACCCGCGCCGGGCGCGGGTTTCGGGATGACTGGCTGGAGGTCTTGCTAGTGCCCTGCCCGGTCGCCCGCCCGCCGATTGCGCGCACGATTATTCGAACCGCGATTGTTGCGGTTGCGGGCGTTGCCGGTGGCGGGACGACGGGACATGCGGCGAAAGCTAGCGGACGCGCGGGCGACGGTCAAGCGGCGGCGCGGCGGCTCCGCCCCGCGGGGCCAACGCATGCAATCACCGCCGATTCATGCGCTGCGGGGAAACTGTCGATCACCCAAACCGGGAGTTGGCGACATGACCAGGAACCACGGATTGCATGCATTGGCGCTCGCGCTTGGCCTTGGCCTCGCGTCCGCTGCCATTCCGGCGCAGACGGTCGGCTACAACGTTCGCACCGGCGACGTCTGGGTCGACACGCGGCTGGGCGAGATCGACGACTACGGCCGGCACCATCGCGAACCCTTCCTCGACGAGATGTCGGGCTACTACGGAGCGCCGCGTCCGCTGCTGGTCGACCTGCTCGATGATCGCGGCTGGGCGCCGGCCGACGTGTACTACGCGTGCGCGATCGCGCACGCGCTGGGCATCCCCTGCGTCGACGTCGTCCATGAATACGACCGCCATCCCGGCCAGGGCTGGGGCGCGGTCGCCAAGCGGCTGGGCATCAAGCCGGGGTCGGCGGCATTCCACGCGCTCAAGCGCGGGCAGGTGGACACGTACGGCCGGTGGGGCCAGACGATCGTGGTCGACCGACCCGTGCACGTCGACTGGTCGCGCTCGAACGGTGGCCGTGGGCCCGGATCCCGCGACAACGCCGGCAGCCAGGGCAAGGGACACGGGAATGCGGGCGCCGGGAACCACGGCAATGCCGGCAAGAACAACGGCAACAAGGGCAGGGGCAACCAGAAAAAGGGCAACAGCGGCAACGGTGGAGGCAAGGGTCACGGCAAGCCCTGACCATTCGCGTTCCCCCCAAACAACGGCCACCGCAGTTCCGGGTGGCCGTTGTCGTGCCGGTCGCGTCGCGCCTGCAGGGATTCGAGCGGGTCCGGGCTGCGAACCTACGGAAGCAGGCGCTCGATCAGGGCCAGGTAGAGGTCGGACAGCGCTTCCAGGTCGGCCACACGCACGTGTTCGTCGATCTTGTGGATGCTGGCGTTGACCGGGCCGATCTCGATGCATTGCGCGCCCAGCGGCGCGATGAAGCGCGCATCGGAGGTTCCACCGCCCGTGCTCTCCTCGGGCATCGCGCCGGCGAATGTCGCCAGCACCTCGCGCGCGGCGGCTCGCAGTGGTCCTTCGGGGGTGAAGAACGGCTCGCCGCTGCGATGCCAGGACAGTTCGAAATCCAGGCCATGGCGTTCGAACATCGCTTCGACCTCGGCCTCCAGTTTCTCGGCCGTCCAGTGCGGGTTGTAGCGCAGGTTGAACAGCACCTGCATCCGGCCGGGGATCACGTTGCCCGCGCCGGTGCCGGCGGAGGCGTTGCTCACCTGCAGGCTGGTCGGCGGAAAGCTTTCGAAGCCATCGTCCCAGCGGCGCGCGACCAGTTCGGCCAGCGCTGGCAACGCCGCGTGCACCGGATTGCGCGCCTTGTCGGGATAGGCGACGTGGCCCTGCACGCCGCGCACTTCCAGCGTGGCCGAGAGCGAACCCCGGCGGCCGACGCGCAGCAGGTCGCCGAGGACGGCCGTCGACGACGGCTCGCCGGTAATACACCAGTCGATGCGCTGCCCGCGCTCGTGCAACACCCGCGCAACGCGGCGTACGCCATCGATGGCATCGCCTTCCTCGTCCGACGTCAGCAACAACGCGATGGTGCCGGCGTGGTCCGGATGCTGCGCCACGAAGCGTTCGAGCGCGACGACGAACGCGGCCACGCTGCCCTTCATGTCGGCGGCGCCGCGCCCATGCAGCATCTCGCCGCGCACCTCGGGCCTGAAAGGATCACTCGCCCACGCTTCGGGCGGACCCGGCGGCACCACGTCGGTGTGGCCCAGCAGCACCAGCACCGGATCGCCCGTGCCGTGCGTCGCCCAGAGATTGTCGACCTCGCCGAAGCGCAGGTGCTCGCAGCCGAAGCCCGCGCCGCGCAGGCGTCGCGCGACCAGTTCCTGGCAGCCGGCGTCGTCGGGCGTGACGGAAGGCCGCGCGATCAGGTCGCACGCAAGATCGAAGACGTCGCTCATGCGCATATCCTAGGCCGGATTGCCCGCGCCGACCCGGGGCGTACCCGCTTTGTGGACAATTCCTCGGCGAGGCGCGCAGGTTGATCGAACGCTTCGGGGAACAGGCGACGGTGCCTGATCCGGATCCACGCCCCTGCGTCAGTTCGCGATCTTTTTCGATGGAGCGCGAAGTCAGAGGCCGAAGCGCTTCTTGAAGCCGTTGTCGCTGAAGCCCTGGGTCATCGCGCCGTCATCGGTGACCACCACCGGTCGACGGATCAACTGCGGATACTCGCGCAGCAGCAGCTTCCATTCCGCGTCCGAGGCCGCGCCCTTGCGGTTGTCGGGCAGCTGCCGCCACGTGGTCGAGGACTTGTTGACCAGGGGCTCGAAGCCGCCCGCCTGCCCCGCCCACGCCACCAGCATTTCCGGCGTCGGCTTGTGGTCGCGGTAATCGACGAATGCGTGCGCGATGCCGAAGCGGTCGAGCCACTTGCGCGCCTTGCGGCAGGTATCGCAGTTGTTCAGTCCGTAGAGCGTGGTCATGGCCTGGATTTCGCCTCGTGTTCTTGCCCTGTCGCCGCGGATGCTCGCCGCCGCGGTTTGCGTTCAGTCCGCAAGGCCGCGCAGCAGCTCGTTGATCGATGTCTTGGCACGCGTCCTGGCGTCGACCTGCTTGACGATCACCGCGCAGTACAGCGAATGCGAGCCATCGGCCGCCGGCAGCGAACCCGACACCACCACGCTGCCCGGCGGCACCACGCCGTAGCTGATCTCGCCGGTGGCGCGATTGTAGATGCGGGTCGACTGGCCGAGGAACACGCCCATGCCGATCACGCTGTGGTGGCCGACGACCACGCCTTCCACCACTTCGGAGCGCGCACCGATGAAGCAGTGGTCCTCGATGATCGTGGGGGCCGCCTGCAGCGGCTCCAGCACGCCGCCAATGCCGGCGCCGCCGGAGATGTGGCAGTGCTTGCCGACCTGCGCGCAGGACCCCACCGTGGCCCAGGTGTCGACCATCGTGCCGGCGCCGATGTGGGCGCCAATGTTGACGAACGACGGCATCAGCACCACGTCCTTGCCGATGTAGCTGCCGCAGCGCGCGATCACACCGGGCAGCACGCGCACGCCGAGCTTGCGGAATTTCGCTTCGTCGAAATCCTCGAAGCGCAGCGGGATCTTGTCCCAGAACGGCGCCGGATAGGATTCGCCCAGTTCCATGTCCTGGACGCGGAAGTACAGCAGCACCGCCTTCTTCAGCCACTCGTTGACGGTCCAGCCGCCGTGGCCGTCGGGTTCGGCGACGCGTAACTCGCCGCTTTCCAGGCCGTCGATCACGCGCTCCACCACCGGCCGGGTCGAGCCTTCCATCTCCTCGGGCGTCAGCATCGTGCGCCGTTCCCAGGCGCTGTCGACCATGAACCGGAGTTCGTCGTTGGCCGATGTCTTCGGCGCTTCCTTCTTCACCGCCGACTTGGCGGTCTTCTTGGCTGTCTTCCTGGCCGTCTTCTTTGCAGGGGCCTTGGGCGGGCTCATCGGTTCGCTTCTCCATCGATGCGGGACAGCAGCGCGTCGCGCAGGGCGGCGCGGCTGCCCGCATCGAGCGCGCTGTTGTCGGATTCGGTCAGGCGGAACACGTCTTCGGCGCGCTCGCCGAACGTGGCGATGCGCGCGTCCTGCACGCGCAGGCGGCGCGCGCGCAGCACGTGTGCGATGTCGGCCAGCAGGCCGGGGCGATCGGTGCAGACCAGGCTGAGCACGGTCTCGCCGCCGTCCGGGCCCTCGTCGAACTGGATCCGCGGGACGATGCGGAAATGTCGCAGGTGGCGCGGCTGGGTACGACGCGCGGGGCGGATGCGTTCGAGCGGGCCGGACAGCGCGCCGGCCAGCCGGCGTTCGATATCGGCGGTCGAAGGCGGCTGGCGCGTATCGCCGGGCAGCACCTGGAAACTGTCGAAAATCGTCTCGCCCGGGCCATCGAGCGCGCGCGCCTGCTGGATCTCCAGCCCCAGCCGATCGAGGCTGATCACGATCGCGGCGAACAGGCCGTCCCGGTCCGGCGAATGCACGAATACCTCGAGCGCGTGGTCGCCGGCATCCAGCGAGCGCACCGCCACCACCACCTCCCCCGGCGCGGCGGAGCGCAGTGCCTGCGCCTGCCAGGCGATCTGGTCGGGCCGCGCGCGCAGGAAGCCGTGCTCCGGGAAACGCAGGAACAATGCGTCGGCCTCGCCCTCACCGATCCCGCGCGCGGACAGCAGGCCGCGGACCGCGGCGCGCGTTTCGGCGATGTGCTCGATCGCGTCCACCGGATGCTCGAGCCCCTGCCTCAATGCGAGCCGCGTCGACGCGCGCAGGTCGGCGAGCAGCTGGTCCTTCCAGGCGTTCCACAGCTTGGGCGACGTGCCGGCGATGTCGGCGCAGGTCAGCAGGTAGAGGTAATCCAGCCGCTCGCGGTCGGCCACCTCGGACGCGAACCGGTGGATCACCGCCGGGTCGGAAATGTCCTGCTTCTGCGCGGTGATCGACATCAACAGGTGCCTGCGCACCAGCCATGTGACCAGTGCGGCGTCGCTGGCCGACAGCGCGTGCGCGGCGCAGAACGCCTGTGCGTCCTCGGCGCCGACTTCGGAATGGTCGCCGCCGCGGCCCTTGGCGATGTCGTGGAACAGGCCGGCCAGCAGCAGCAGTTCGGGCTTGCGCAGCGTCGGCCAGACCTGGTGCGCCTTCGAAAAGCGATCGTCGGTTGATGCATCGCCGAACGAGGCGAGGTTGCGCAGCACCGCCAGCGTGTGCTGGTCGACGGTGTAGACGTGGAACAGGTCGAACTGCATGCGCCCCGACACCTGCGCGAACGCCGGGATCCACCGCCCCAGCACGCCCAGGCGGGCCATGCGCTCCAGCGTGGGCACCGGACGCTCGCCGCGCAACAGGGCCATGAAGCGGTCGCGCAGTGCCGGTTCGGCCACGGCGTATGCCGGCACGATGGCCAGCGCCTCGGCCAGCGCGCGCGCGGTCTGCGAGTGCAGGCCGCGCGCATCGGGCCGCGACGCCCAGGTGGCGAACAGCTCGAAGACCTGCGCGACATCGCCGTGCGGCCACTGCGGATCGCGCGCGGCCAGGTAGCCGCGGCGCAGTTCGAAACGCGCGTCCAGCGGTTCGGGAACGGCGGTCCCGTCGAAATGCTCCTCGAAGCGCTGCAGCAGCCGGTCGTTGATCCGGCGCACGATCGCCGCCGACCGGTAGAACCCCTGCATCATCTGCTCGACGCCCAGGTTGCGGGCGTCATCGGCGTAGCCCAGGTGCGCCGCCAGCGCTTTCTGGTAGTCGAAGCGCAGCCGTTCCTCGTGGCGCCCCGCGACCAGGTGCAGGCCGAAGCGCAGGCGGCCGAGCGCTTCGTGTTCGCGATCCAGCGCGGCGGCTTCGTCCGCGCCCAGATGGCCCAGGCCGACCAGCGCATCGCGCTCGCGCACGCCAAAGCTGCGCAGCGCCATCCACCCCAGCGTGTGCAGGTCGCGCAATCCGCCCGGCCCGTCCTTGAGGTTGGGTTCGAGGTTGTCCGAGGTATCGCCGAACCGCGCGTGGCGCTGGCGCTGCTCGTCGGCCTTGGCGAGGAAATAGTCGCGCGCGGGCCAGACCTTTTGGGGCGCGATCGATGCCTCCAGCGCGCCCCGGTCGGCGATGTCCGCGACCAGTGGACGGGCTTCCAGCAGCGCCGTGAGCACCGTCGGGTCGGACGCGGCCTGTGTGCACTGCTCCGGCGAGCGCACCGCGTGGCTGGCCTGCAGCCCCATGTCCCACAGCAGGGCGAACAGGCAGGCCAGCGCCTCGCGGCGCGCGTGCTGCTCGGGCTCCGCGGCCAGCACCAGCAGGTCGATGTCCGAATGCGGGAACAGCTCGCCGCGGCCGTAGCCGCCCACGGCGAACAGCGCGAGCTGCGCGTCGGCCGGGATGCAGCGCGACCAGGCCTCGCGGATCAGTCCGTCGATGCTGCGGGCACGCGCAGCAACCAGGCGTTCGACCGGCTCCCCGCTGTCGAAGCGCGCCGCCAGCGCGGCATCGGTCTCGGCAAGCGTTTCGCGAACGCGCAGCAGCCAGGCCGCCTCTTCGTCCGCGCCTGCGGGAAACGCCGCGTCGCGGGCTCCAGCGCCGCCGGCCATGTCAGCGGCCGGCGTCGTCGCCCGGCGCCAGCGTGAGGACATCCACGCCGGTGTCGGTCACGGCGATCATGTGTTCCCACTGTGCGGACAGCTTGCGATCCTTGGTCACCACGGTCCAGCCGTCGGGCAGCACCCGGGTGTGGCGCGTGCCTTCGTTGATCATCGGTTCGATCGTGAAGGTCATGCCCGGCTGCAGCACCAGCCCGTCGCCGGGGCGGCCGTAGTGCAGCACCTGCGGCTCGTCGTGGTAGACCTTGCCGATGCCGTGGCCGCAGTACTCGCGCACCACCGAGAAGCGCTCGCCTTCGGCGTACTGCTGGATCGCGTGGCCGACGTCGCCCAGCGTGGCGCCCGGCTTCACTGCGCGAATGCCGCGCCACATCGCCTCGAACGTCGTGTCCACCAGCCGCCGCGCCATCACCGACGGCGTGCCGGCGAAGTACATGCGGCTCGTGTCGCCGTGCCAGCCGTCCTTGATGACGGTGACATCGATGTTCACGATGTCGCCGTCCTTGAGCACCTTCGCCTCGCTCGGGATGCCGTGGCAAATGACGTTGTTGACCGAAATGCAGGTCGCCTTGGGATAGCCGCGGTAGCCGACGTTGGCCGGCGTCGCCTGCTGGACGTTGACGATGTGCTCGTGGCAGATGCGGTCCAGCTCCTCGGTGGTCACCCCGGGCTTCACGTGGGGGGCGACGACCTGCAGGACCTCGGCGGCCAGGCGGCCGGCGGCGCGCATCTGCTCGATCTCGGCGGGGGTCTTGAGGTTGATGGTCATGCCGCGATTATCGCCGATCGGGGCGCACTGCTGCCGCGTGGCCGGTCGGCGCGGCCGCCCCGAGGGGCTCCAGGCTCGATCGAGGCGATCCTGGCGGGAAGCGGCCCTTTCCCCGGAGGCAGCGCAGGTTTACCCGCGGGCGGGCAACCGCTACAATTCCGCGGTTGCCCGGGAGCCTTCCCGGACACCGCCCACGACGGGCGTCACCGTCGAATCCACACCTGCTGCAAACACCCGTGCCGGGGTGCCTGTCTTACCCGACCGATCCACGCGGATCGAGCGAGAAAGCCGGGTTCGGCCACGGAGGCAGCGGGGAGGCCCAACCCCGGAACCTTTCGCCAGGCGGCCCTTGCGGGCTGGATGGCGAGCCGCCCTACCCTTTCCGGCGGCCGGTTCCATACCAGGAGTCAAAGCAATGCCCCAGATCACCATGCGCCAGATGCTGGAAGCCGGCGTGCACTTCGGCCACCAGACCCGCTACTGGAATCCCAAGATGTCGCCGTACATCTTCGGCGCCCGCGGCAAGATCCACATCATCAACCTCGAAAAGACCATGCCGCTGTTCGGCGATGCGATGAATTTCATCTCCGGCATCGCCCAGAGGCGCGGCATGATCCTGTTCGTCGGCACCAAGCGCAGCGCGCGCGACGCGATCAAGGAAGAAGCCGAGCGTTGCGGCATGCCGTACATGACCCAGCGCTGGCTGGGCGGCACGCTGACCAACTTCCGCACCGTGAAGGCCTCGGTCGCCCGCCTGAAGACGCTGGAAGCCGGCGAGACCGACGGCAGCTTCGAGAAGCTGGTCAAGCATGAAGTGCTCGGCCTGCGCCGCGAGCGCGAGAAGCTGCTGGCGTCGCTGGGCGGCATCAAGGAAATGAACCGCCTGCCCGACGCGCTGTTCGTGATCGACATCGGCCACGAAGACATCGCCATCAAGGAAGCCAAGAAGCTCGGCATCCCGGTGATCGCGGTGGTCGACACCAACTACGACCCGGCCCTGGTCGATTACCCGATCCCGGGCAACGACGACGCCATCCGCGCGGTGCAGCTGTACGCCGCCGCCGCCGCCGACGCGGTGCTGGAAGGCAAGGCCGCGGCGCCGAACGTCGCCAGCGTGCGCGAGGAAGACTTCGCCGACGCCGATGGCGACAAGCCCGCACGCCGCGGTCCGGCGAAGAAGGCTCCGCGCGCATCGGCCAAGGACGACGGCGTGGCCGAAGCCCCGGCCGGTGAAGCAGCCGCCGAAGCGGCGGCACCTGCCGCGGAGTAATCCGTCGGTCATGCAGCCGCGCCAGAGTGCGCGGCTGCTTCCCAATCTTGTAGGAGCGGCTTCAGCCGCGCGCTTCGCCCGCTCCGGCAGCGTCATGCAGCCGGGGGCAGCCCACCCGGAGCCCATACGGGTCCCGGGGCCTGGAACGCCCGCGGCAGATGCCGCTCCCACGCACATCCCACGAAATCCGAGGTGTTACCCATGGCTGAAATCACCGCATCCCTGGTCAAGGAACTGCGCGAGCGCACCGGCGCCGGCATGATGGAATGCAAGAAGGCGCTCACCGAAGCCAACGGCGACGTCGACGCAGCCGCCGAAGCGCTGCGCAAGTCCGGCCTGGCCAAGGCCGACAAGAAGGCCGGCCGCATCGCCGCCGAAGGCCGCGTCGCGATGGCGCAGGCGGCCGGTAAGGCGGTCCTGGTCGAGATCAACTCCGAAACCGACTTCGTCGCCAAGGACACCAGCTTCGTTGCCTTCACCGAGGCGGTGGCCAACGCCGCACTGGGCGCCGCCGACGTCGAAGCGCTGAAATCCGCCAGCATCGATGGCAAGACCGTCGAGGAAGCCCGCGCCGAGCTGATCGCCAAGGTCGGCGAGAACGTGCAGGTGCGCCGCATGGCGCGCATCGACAGCGACAACAACGTCGCCGCCTACGTGCATGGCGGCCGCATCGGCGTGCTGGTCGAGGTCAAGGGCGGCGACGTCGAACTGGCCCGCGGCCTGGCGATGCATATCGCGGCGATGAACCCGCCGCACGTCAAGGCGTCCGACGTCCCGGCCGAGTTCGTCGCCAAGGAAAAGGAAATCGAGCTGGCCAAGATGTCCGAGAAGGACCGCGCCAAGCCGGCCGAGATCCTGGAAAAGATCATCGGCGGCAAGATCGCCAAGATCGTCAACGAAGTCACGCTCTACGGCCAGGACTACGTGCTCGACACCAACCAGAAGGTCGAGGCCGTACTCCAGGCCGCCGGCGCCGAAGTGGTCGGCTTCCAGCGCCTGGCCGTCGGCGAGGGCATCGAGAAGGTGGTCGAGGACTACGCCGCCGAAGTGATGAAGCAGGCCGGCCTGGCGTAATCGCAGTCGCCCCAGCCGCAACGGGAAAGGCCGCGAATATCGCGGCCTTTTTTTGCCTCCGTTTCGGATGCGGGAAACACTTCGTCCTTAAGTGGGTGCGTCAGGTACGAATGCCCTTGGGGCGAATGTCCGGCCTCGGCCGATCGGCCGATGCCTCCTCCTTGATTTCGCACCCAAGGACATTCGCACCCGACGTTCCAGTTACACGCGGTCCGAAAGCACGGCAGAAGCGCAGAGCGGAATGGCCGGACGTCGCGGGATCTGCCCACGTTCACACGCGGCGGAACGCCTTCGGCGGTCGCCGTGCATTGCCAAGCCCCGAGCGTACTCGCATCCGACGTTCCGACTTGCGTGGGATCACCGTAGAAGCGCGGAACTCGGGTTCCGAGGTGCGCGTGATCGACAGCCGGCGTGGCCTGCAGGCCTTCGGGGCGAAATCAAGGAGGAGGCAGCTGCCGCAGGCGGATGCCGGGGGACATTCGCCCCGAAGGCCTGCAGGTCGCGACGGACCCCGGCCGGTGACGGCGAGGAGTGCGATCGGGCAAGCGAGAGACGGGAGTTCTCGCCCCGGAGTCGAGCGAGCGCTTTTTTCACCACGCAGCCGTCGCGGCGGCGCTGGCGCCTACTCCGCCAGCGCGTAGATCGCCGGCAGGTTGCGGCCCTGTTCGTGGAAATCCATGCCGTAGCCGAACACGTAGCGATCCGGCACTTCCACGCCGACGTAGTTGGCGCAGACACCGTCGACGCAGCGGTCGTGCACCTTCACCGCCAGCACCGCGACGCGCACCTCGGCCGCCCCCTGGTCCTCGCACCAGCGGCCGACCGCCTTGAGCGTATGGCCTTCGTCGAGGATGTCGTCGACCAGCAGCACGCGCCGCCCGGTCATCGGCGTGGCCGGGCGATGCAGCCACGCCAGTCCCGATCCCGAGATGTTGCCGCGATAGCGGGTGGCGTGCAGGTAGTCGAATTCGACGTCGAGGCCCCGCTCTCCCAGCGCGAACGCCAGCTGCGCGGCGAACGGCATGCCGCCATGCATGATGGTGACGAACAGCGGCGGCCGCTCGTCGTCGGCGTAGTCGTCGTGGATCGCATCGGCCATCGTGTCGATCGCCGCTTCCAGCGCCGCACGGTCGTGGATCACGTCCGCATCGCCGAGCACGTCGGCCAGCCGAGGCGCGTTCATGCGATGCTCCCGAAGCGCGACTGCGACTGCGCGTAGCGCGCATCCGCCAGCAGGCCGTCCCAGCCCAGCGCGCCGCGGCCGATCAGTCCGGTGAGCGCCATCGTGTTCAACTGGCGCCCTTGTACCGCGGCCAGCGATTCCTCCACCAGCTCGGGATGACACACCAGCACGACGTCGCAGCCTGCGTCGAGGTGGGCATCGACCCGCGCCTTGATCCCGCCAGCCGAGAACGCAGCCGCCATGCCGATGTCGTCGGAAAACACCACGCCGCGGAAACCCATCTGCGTGCGCAGGATGTCCTCGATCCAGGTCCGCGAGTAGCCGGCGGGCTCCGGCGCCACCTGCGGGTAGCTGATGTGCGCGAGCATCACCGCATCCGCGCCAGCGGCGATGCCTGCTGCAAATGGCACCAGGTCGGTGGCGCGCATCTCGTCAAGCGTGCGGTTGTCGACGGCGCTGTCGAAGTGGGTGTCCTCGCGCACCGTGCCGTGGCCGGGGAAGTGCTTGATCGTGGCCGCCATGCCCGCGGCATGCATCCCGCGGATATAGGCGCGGGTGAATTCCGCGACCACCTGCGGATCGTCGGAGAACGCGCGGTCGGCGATCGCCAGGTTTCCGCGCCCGAGGTCGACCACCGGCGCGAAGCTCAGGTCCACGCCGCTGGCGCGCACTTCGCTGGCCATCACCCAGGCGTGCTCCTGCGCGCGCTCCAGCGCCGCGGCCGGATCGGCGGCGTACTGTCGGCCGAACTGCTCCAGTGGCGGCAGCGCGCTGTAGCCTTCGCGAAAGCGCTGCACGCGCCCGCCTTCCTGGTCGACGCAGACCAGCTGCGGACGCGGCGCGGCTTGGCGGATCGCGGCGGACAGTTCGGCCACCTGCGCTTTCGAGGCGAAGTTGCGCTTGAACAGGATCACGCCGGCGCAGGCGTCGTGCTGCAGCCAGTCGCGCTCCTGGGCGTTGAGTTCGGTGCCGGCGATGCCGATCACGAGCATGCGGTTGGACCTTCGGGAGTGACGAACCCCATTGTCGCGCAGTCGGGGTTATGGGTGTAGGAGGAGCTCCCGGGTCGCCTCACGAACCGCAGCGATAGACCCACGGGGGTGACGCGCCAAGGCGTACGCAACCCCTCGTGCGCTCGCGCAGCACATCACCAGCGCATGAACGGATGCGATGCCAGCGCAAGGTTGTAGTAGCGGACATCGTCCGTGACCTCCGTTCCGAGCCAACCGGGGTGCTCGAAGCGTTCGTCGGCGGCCTCGAGCTCGATCTCGGCCACCACCAGCCCCGCGTTCTCGCCCAGGAACTCGTCCACCTCCCACAGGTGCCCGGCGTGGCGCACCAGATGGCGGTGCTTCTCGACGATTCCGCCCACGCACAGCGCCAGCAGCTGGCGCCCGTCCGCCAGCGGGATCGGGTAGTCGAACTCCTGGCGGGTGTGGCCCGACTCGCGAGACTTCAGGTTGAGGAACGCCTCGTCGCCGGCGATGCGCACCCGCACCGATGCCCGCTGCGCCCCGCTGTCCATCGCCGCCTGGTCGTTGATGTAGCCCTGGGCCATCGGCACGACTTCGTGCGCCTGCGCGCGCCAGGCATCACTGGTGACAAGAAACTTGCGCTCGATCTCGATGGGCATGGGCGTGTCGGCAATTGGTGATGGTGATCGGGGATGGTTGATTCGTGAAAGCAGGTATCGCGGGGTAGCCTCATTCAAGCTTCCGGAGAACCTCGCCGCTTGACGCTCGCGGCAGCACCGTCGCGGAAATCGGCTACTTCGAATCACCCTTCACGAAGTGCCCGCCACGACGTCACGGCTCGAACATCGCGATCGATTCCACGTGGGCGGTATGCGGGAACATGTCCATCACGCCCGCCGCGCGCAGCTTCCATCCGCGCTCGTTGACGAGGTAACCGGCATCGCGCGCCAGCGACGCGGGATGGCAACTGACGTAGACGATCCGCTTCAGGCCTTTGAGCGGCAGCTGCTTGAGCACCACGTCGGCGCCGGAGCGCGGTGGATCCAGCAGCAGGCGGTCGAATCCCGCGCGCATCCAGGCGTGGCCCGAGAGATCCTGCGCAAGGTCGGCGGCGTGGAACTGCGCGTTGGCCAACGCGTTGTGGGCGGCGTTCTCGCGCGCGCGCGCCACCAGGCCGGCGTCGCCTTCCACGCCCACCACGGCGTCGGCGATGCGCGCCAGCGGCAGGGTGAAGTTGCCCAGACCGCAGAACAGGTCGAGCACGCGCTCGCCCGGCTGCACGTCGAGCAGTTCGAGCGTGCGCGCGATCATCTTGCCGTTGAGCCCGGCATTGACCTGGATGAAGTCGAGCGGCCGGAACCGCAGCTCGATGTCCCACGCCGGCAGCCGGAACGAAAGCTGCGGCTCGGCGGGCCACAGCGGATGCACGGAATCCACTCCGCCCGGCTGGAGGAACAGCGCGAAGCGGTGCGACTGCGCGAACGCGAGCAGCGCCGCGAGGTCGCCTTCAGTCAGCGGCTGCAGGTGGCGGAACACCAGCGCCACGCCATCGTGGTCGGCGGTGGCGTCGCCGGCGATGAACTCGATCTGCGGAATGTCGCGACGCGCCTGCAGGCCATCGACCAGCGCGGACAGCAGCGGGATCGCGGCGGCGATCGAAGGCAGCACGGTGTGGCATCCGGACAGATCGGCGACGAAGCGCGGATCGCGCTCGCGGAATCCGACCAGGGTCTTGTCCTTCTTTTCCACCCGCCGCACCGAGAACCGGCCCTTGCGGCGATAGCCCCAGGACGCGTCGGTCAGCGGTGGCAGCAGGAGATCCGGGGTGACGTGCCCGATGCGCTCGAGGTTTTCCTGCAGCACCCGCTGCTTGGCGAGGATCTGCCTGGATTCGTCCAGGTGCTGCAGCGCGCAGCCGGCGCAGGTGCCGAAGTGGGCGCAGCGTGGTTGGACGCGGTCGGGCGAGCCCTCCAGCACCTCGAGCGCCATCGCTTCGTCGAAGCTGCGTGAGCGCGCGGTCTGCCGCGCCATCACCCGCTCGCCCGGCAGCGCGCCGGCGATGAACACTGCCTTGCCATTGTCGCGGCGGGCGACGCCGCGGCCGTCGTGGCTCAGGTCGACGATGTCGGCGGGGAACGGAGTCTGGTCGAGTCGGGCCACGTGGCAGGGGCTGCATGCACAGGGCCGCGCATTGTCGCAGATGCGCCCCGCCGCGGCCGCCGCGCATGCGAGCCTGGCGCGCTGCGCCGGCCTCGCCCGAAGTGCGGGAAGGCCGCCGTATCGCGGCCCGCGCGCGGTCCGCCTGGATCAGACCTGTCGGGCGAAGCGAGCGCCTACGCGGCCTGTCAGCCGAGCCGCGGGCGCAACGCGGGCCCCGATCTCACTTCTGCTTCCAGCTCCCACCCGACTGGTACCACCAACCCGATTTCGCGCTCGCCACCCACTGCTTGGCGAACACCTCGCGGATCTGCGACTCCCACTCCGGATGCTTGTTGGCCACCGCGATCTCGCGGTACACCGCGTTGGCGTCCCGGTTCTGTTCGGCGACCGCCTGGTTGACCTTGACCCGGTCCGGCAGCGCGATCTTCGACGCATCGCGCACCGCGACCTCGCCGTTGCCGGTGAAACCCAGCGCGCCCGAATCGAAGTGCTTGCGCAGGGTGCCGTCGAAGCGCGCGGCCATGCGCGCCTGGATCGCCTGGATGGCCGGCGTCTTGAGGCTGATGTCCGGCGTGCCCTGGGCGTGCGCGGTCCCGATGCCCAGCAGCATCAGCGGGTCGAAATGCAGCGCCATGCCACCGCCGCCGCTGTCCTGGTCCTCGGGTGCGGGGGCCGGCATCGACGGCTGCCCCTCCTCGCCGATGACCTTGTCCACGAACTCCTTCGCCGCCTCGCGCGCCTCCGCGGCGGGGAAGTAGACGTTGATCGTGACGCAGGCCGTCAGGGCCAGTGCAGCGGCAATCGGCATTCCCATCCAGCGGCGCATGTGCTTCTCCTCGGTGTGCGGTGCGGTTTTGCGAAGTTGTCCTGCTGATCCCATTGCAGCACGAATCACTCGAACACGGGCTTGACGTCGCCGCTGCCGACGGCGGCCAGCCGCTCGACCAGGGTTGGCCAGTCAACGTTGCGGTTGAAGCCGACGACGTCCAGCCGTGGAATCCCGGAGCCTTCGACGATGGTAAAGCCGTCGCCGGCCCGGGTGCCTGAACCCAGGCCGCCCATCACGCAGACCTCGTTCGCCAGCCGGCAGGAAATGCCGATCCGGCTGTAGCCGAAATCGTCGAACAGACCGATCAGCCGCGCCTGCAGGCTTCCCACGAACGACGCGTCGCCGACGCTGGAGATGTTCTGCACCGCGCGCTGGCTGATGCGCTGGCGCACCCCGCGACGGCGCACCGTATGCAGCTCGGCGTCGAACGTGACCGGCGACCAGTCGACCAGGCGCAGGCCGTCGATGCGGCCGTCGAGGCGGCCGCTGATGCTGCCGAAGTCGAACACCTCCGTGATCGCCATCAGGTCCAGGCCATTCAGCCCGAGATCGGCCGATAGCGTCGGGGCGACCCCGAACGGGCGCTCCATCGACAGCGCGGTGACGTCGACGATGCCATCAAACACCCGCATCGACAGCCCGCCGTCGAAATCGAGGCGGTCCCCGGCGTAGCGCGCGGCCGGGATGCTGCCATCCAGCGTGCCGCGAAACGCCGGGCCTCCAAGCGACTGCGACAGCTCGCCGAGTTGCAGACCCTGCAGTGCAAGCCCGAAACCGATTCGCAGGCCATCCCCATCGGCCGGCGGCCGTATGACCAGGTCTTCGAACCGTACCTGCCCGCCCAGCAGCGGCACGGTGACCGGCGCCCGCGAGCGAAGCTCGCCGCCGGCGCTGCGCCACGGCAACCTCGCTTGGCCAAACGCGATGCCCTGCAGCGCACCCGAACGCCAGCGCAGTTCGCTGTCGACCGGCGCCCCGCCGGACAGGCGAAGGTCGCCGTCCAGCCCGGTAAACGCCAGGCCCTTGCCCGGTGCGCCGATCGTGATGTCGTGCAGCTGCGCGTCGACTGACGACAGCCCGCCGCCCGCCAGCCGCACGCGCGCATCGAGCGCGCCGCTGGCCTCCAGGTCGGGCAGCCCGGCGATGCCGAGCCAGCCCGACAGATAGCGCGCGCCAAGCGCGGACAGGTCGCGGCTGTGCAGCTCGACATCGAGATCCTGCAGGCTGCTGCCGGGCGCGAATGCGGCGGTGCCACGCACCGCCAGTGCGGCGCCGTCGTCCCAGTGGATCGACGGAAGCGACCAGCCCTGCTGGCCGCGTTGCATGGCATCGAGGCCGAACGGCACTGCATGGTCCGGCAGCACCACGTAGGTCGTGCCGTACAGGAACTGGCCCCCGCGCAGTTCGCCGTCGAGCGACAGCAGCGTTGCCCCGGCCGGCTTGCGATAGTCGATGCGGAAGCGGCCGCCGAGCTGCGCGGCGGCGATGCTGCCGTCGGGCGTTTCGAGCCCGCCATCAGACAGCACCAGCGTGCCGTCGACGCGCAGCGGACTCCGCGCCGGGGTGCGCACCGCGAGCTGTCCGTCGAGCGTGCCTGCAGTCAGCCTGCCATCGTCCCAGGCCTGCGTCACCAGCGCCTGCGCCCAGGCGAGCGGCACGCGGGCCAGGTCGATGGTCGTGTCGTCCGGAGTGGCCGCACTGCGATGCACCGCCAGCCGCGCCCTGCCCCGCGACAGCGTGGCGTCGGTACTTCCGGTCGCCAGCGCCACGGAAAGCCGGAACGGCCTGCCGCCGATCGCGCGCAGTGCGCCGTCGCATCGCCATCCGCCCTGGCCATCACGCTCGAGCGGACATGCCCACTCGAGCGAGCGGAAGCGGTAGCCCAGGTCCGGCGCGTCGACGCGGGCCGCGCGCAATCGCAGTTGGCCGCTGCCGGCGTCCCGGGGCCAGTCCAGCCGGACTTCGACATCCTCCAGCGTGGCCACGGCCGTGGTCACGCGCGCGATGTGCGCGGTGGCAATGCGCGCCTGCGACGGCATCGCGCAGGCGAGCAGCAGCAGCATCAGCAGGAGTAGGATCGCGCGGGGCATGGACGCAGCATACCGAGCGCAGGTGAGCACCCGCTGATGCGCCGCGACATCCATCCGCCCGGGCGCCACGCGAGTCAACGGAGGACGAGATGACGACAAGGATCCTGCTGGTCGAGGACGACCCCACCACCGCCGCATTCCTCGCCGCCGCCGTGCAAGGCGTACCGGCCGAGGTCGATGTCGCCGGCAGCTGCGCGGCCGCGCTCGCCCTCGCCGGGTACCGGGACCGCCACGACCTGTGGCTGATCGATGCCAACCTCCCCGACGGCGACGGCACCGGCCTGCTGTCGTCGCTGCGCGCACGCGGGCTCCGGGCCCCCGCGCTGGCGCATACGGCCGCGCTGGAACCGGGCATCCTCGCCGCGCTGCGCGAGGCCGGCTTCCGCGAGGTGCTGGTCAAGCCGCTGCCGGCCACCACGCTGCAGGTCGCGGTGCGCGACGCCCTTGGCCTGCGCGTCGGCGAACTCCCGCCCCCTGCGTTCCATGGCGCTGCAGTCGAGCAGGCCTGGGACGATGCGGCCGCGCTTGCCGCGCTCAATGGCGAACGCGCGCACGTCGATGCGCTGCGCAAGCTGTTCGTGGGCGAACTGCCGGGCGCCTGTGCCGGCGTGGACGCTGCCGCGCGTGCAGGCGATGTCGACACGCTGCGCGCGGCGCTGCATCGCCTGCGCGCGAGCTGTGGCTTCGTCGGTGCCGCGCGCCTGGCGGCGTCGGTCGCCGCGCTTCAGCAGGCGCCACGGAGCGGAGAGGCGCTCGCGCGGTTCCTCGCGGCTGCTCAGGACACGCTGTCGTCGGCGTCGGTCGCGGATGAGGCCTGAGCGCTGCGCGTCGGCGCGGCGATACGACCCAGCTCACTCATCAGTTCCCAGGATTTCAACCCGCGGCCGCCAAGGTGGTGCGCCAGTACCTCGCGCAGCACGCGGCGCAGGCCCGCCAGGTCGTCGGCCTCGGGTGTCCGGTCGCCGGCCAGCGCCAGCAGCGCCCGACCGGTGGCGGTGCGGCTGCGTCCACCGCCGTCGATGCGTTCGCTCAGGACCCGGCGCGGTCCGTGCTCGGGATCGAGGCGGTAACGCGCCGCCGGATCGACAGGCGCGCCGTCGCCATCGTGCGACAGGTCGAAGCCGAACCCGAGCGCCTCGATCAGGTCGCGCTCGAAGCGGCGCAGCGTCCATGCCAGCGCTGCGCCTGCGCGCAGTCGTTCGCGCACCTGTCCGTAGAGTTCGTACAGGCCCGAATACGGGTCCTGGCGCGGCGCCAGCCGCAGCATCAGCTCGCTGACATAGAAGCCTGCCAGGGCGGCATCGCTGGACAGGCGGGGAGCGGCATCGATCGCCTCGGCGCCGCGCAGCTGCGCCAGCTCGCCACGCTGCACGCCATCGAAACGGATGTGCTGCAGCGGCTGCAGCGCGGCACGCAACACGTGGCGCTTCGGACCCTGCACGCCGCGGGCGACCAGGCCGATACGGCCGTGGTGTTCGGTCAACAGCTCCAGCAGCACGCTGGTCTCGCGCCAGGGTCGTGCGTGCAGGACGTAGGCGGCCTCGGCGTCGTAGCGCATGCTCAGTCCGTGCAGCGACTCGTATGGGAGCGGCCACGGCCGCGATGGGTCCGACCCGCGAAAGAGATCGCGGTCCTGGCTCCCCCCCGCGCTGTTCGCGCTGTCCTATTCGTAGCCAAGCGTCTTCAGGGCGGCCTCATCGTCGGACCAGCCTGCGCGCACGCGCACCCAGGTTTCCAGGAAAACCTTGCTGTCGAACAGTCGCTCCATCGCCTGGCGCGCCTTGGTGCCGATCTCGCGCAGGCGCGTGCCGCCCTTGCCGATCACGATCGCCTTCTGTCCGTCGCGCTCGACCCAGATCACCGCGCCAATGCGCAGCATCGTGCCGTCGACGGTGAACGATTCGATCTCCACCGTCGTCGCATACGGCAACTCGGCGCCCAGCTGGCGCATGAGCTGTTCGCGCACGAGTTCACCGGCAAGGAAGCGCTGGCTCTTGTCGGTGATCTCGTCCTCGCCGTACAGGGCCGGCTGCTCGGGCAGCAGCGCGAGCAGGGCGGCGACCAGTGCCTCCAGCCCGTTGCGCTTGAGCGCCGACACTGGATGCACGGCAGCGAAGTTCCGCCCCTCGGTGACCTTCTGCAGGTATGGCAACAGCATCGTCTTGTCGCGGATGCGGTCGACCTGGTTCACCGCCAACACCACCGGCACCCCGGCGTCGCGCAGCGCCTCGAAGGCGAGCGCGTCCTCGTCGTCCCAGCGCCCGGCCTCGACGACCAGGACCGCGGCATCGACGCCCTCGAGCGCGCCGCGGGCGGCACGGTTCATCATCCGGTGCATCGCGGTCGACGACTGCTTGCCCTCGCCGCGATGGATGCCGGGCGTGTCGACCAGCAGCAGCTGGCCTTCCGGGAAGGTGGCGATGCCCAGCAACCGGTGGCGCGTGGTCTGCGGGCGGTTGGAGACGATGCTGACCTTGGCGCCGACCAGGGCGTTGACCAGGGTGGACTTGCCGACATTGGGCCGGCCGATGACGGCGACGTGGCCGGCGCGGTGCGGGGGAGAATTCATGCGCGCATTGTAGGCGGGAGGCGGCGCGCCTTGTGGAGCGGGTTGGTTGGCAGGCGCCGGGCCTGCGCCACACACTGCCGGAGGCGTCGCGGCCGACGCCTAGGCGCGCTCGAGCTGTACCAGGATGGCGTCGGCAGCGGCCTGCTCCGCGGCGCGGCGCGATCCGCCCTCGCCTTCGGCGGTCAAGGCCGGTTCGACCAGCGTGCAGGCGACGCGGAACACTTTCGCGTGGTCGTCGCCCGATTCGGAGATCAGGTCGTAGGCGGGCAACGCCCGCTGCCGGGCCTGCAGCCATTCCTGCAGCCGCGTCTTGGCGTCCTTGCCGACCTTGCCGGCAGGCGTGTCGTTGATGGCGGCCTCGAACCACGGCAACACCACGGCGCGGCAGGCCTCGAACCCGGCATCGAGGTAGATCGCCCCTACCAGGGCCTCCAGCGCATCGGACAGGATCGAATCGCGGCGGTGGCCACCGGACTTCATCTCGCCCGGGCCAAGGATCAGCTTGGACCCCAGCTCGAGGGTGCGGGCGACGCCAGCCAGTGACGATTCGCGCACCAGTTCGGCGCGGGCCCGGGTCAGCGCGCCCTCGTCGGCCTTCGGCCAGCGCCGGTACAGCGCCTCGGCGACGATCAGGCCGACCACCGCGTCGCCGAGGAATTCCAGCCGTTCGTTGTGCGGGACTCCGGCGCTGCGATGGGTCATCGCCTGCGCGAGCAGGTCCTGGTCGGCGAAGGCGTGCCCGGCGAAGCGGATCGGTTCGACGTCAGCCGCCATCGCCCACGTTGGCCAGCTTCCCGTCGGCATGGAACCTTCCGACCACGTCGAGGTTGGCCACCAGCGCCTTGCGCACTTCGTAATCCACGGTCATGTCCCAGCCGGGACCGCCGTTCTGGCTCCGCTCGAGCTTCACGTTCTCGGGCTTCACGTTGTCCGAGTAGCTGATGTCGAGGCGGCGGAAGAACAGGTTCTTGATCCTGGCCGGATCCTGGTTGGCGATGCCGGGCTCGGCCTGCAGGCCCCTGAGCGCCTGCTTGACGGCGTAGTACTCGGAGTACATCGGGAACAGCTTCATGCCGATGTAGGCGAAGAAGCCGACCACGCCCAGGACGACCACAAAGCTCAGCAGCGTCATGCCGCGTTGCGTGCGTTTCATCAGTTTTCCCCCAGTGGATGTCTTGCCGCGGATCAGGGAATCCGGTTGCCGATCCGCGACGTGTCGAAGTTGTGCTTGCACAGGTTGGTGATGCTGTCGCAATTCAGCCAGACCAGGAACGCCTTGCCCCGGATGTTCTGCTCGGGCAGGAATCCCCAGAACCGGCTGTCGTCGCTTCTATCACGATTGTCGCCCATGACGAAATAGTGCCCGGCCGGAACCACCTGCGCGCCCCGCTCCCCCTGGTCGACGAACGGCAGGCGGTCGACCTCCAGCACCTGGTGCGGCCGGCCCGGGATGCGCTCGGTCAGCAGGCTGGCCCCGGTCATCTCGGCGCCGCTGCCCACCCCGACGTAGTCGCCCACGCGCTCGTAGCCGAACGGCTGGCCGTTCACGAACACCTGGTTGCCCTTGTACTCGATGGTGTCGCCCGGCAGCCCGATCACGCGCTTGATCCAGTCCTGCTCCGGGTGCTGCGGCGGCTTGAACACCACCACGTCGCCGCGCTCCGGCTCGCCGATCGGCACGATCTTGGCGTTGCTGATCGGCAGGCGCAGGCCATAGGCGAACTTGTTGACCAGGATGAAGTCGCCGGTCAGCAGGGTGGGCATCATCGAGTTCGATGGAATGCGGAACGGCTCGGCCACGAAACTGCGCAGTACCAGCACGATCGCCAGCACCGGGAAGAACGCCTTGGCGTAGTCCACGTACCACGGGTCCCGGCCATCGTCGAGCAAGCCGGCGTGCGCCGCCCGCCGTTGGGCGAGGAACAGCTTGTCCAGCAGCCAGACCAGGCCGCTGAGGAGGGTGAGGACGACCAGGGCGATTTCGAACCAGCGCATTGATGTTCCTTTGGAGCGGTCATCCGGACCGGGAATCTGGAACGGGAACAACAGGGGCGAACAATGAAGCCGTCGTCCCTGCGCGGCCGAGGCCACTGCCCGCGCCACGGGAAGTCCCTCGTTGCGCGCGGAATGAACGGCCTGCGGCCTGAACGATTCCCTTCCTGCTCCGATCCCCGGTTATTTGTCCTGCTGCAACACGGCGAGGAAGGCTTCCTGCGGGATCTCCACGCGGCCGACCTGCTTCATCCGCTTCTTGCCTTCCTTCTGCTTTTCCAGGAGCTTCTTCTTGCGACTCACGTCGCCACCATAGCATTTGGCCAGCACGTTCTTGCGCATCGCCTTGACCGTGGTGCGGGCGATGACCTGCGAGCCGACGGCGGCCTGGATCGCGACGTCGAACATCTGCCGCGGGATCAACTCCTTCATCTTTTCGGTGAGTTCGCGGCCGCGTCGGTCGGCGTGGCTGCGGTGCACGATCAGCGACAGCGCGTCGACCTTGTCGCCGTTGATCAGGGTGTCCACGCGCACGAACGGGCCGACGTCGAAGCGCAGGAAGTGGTAGTCCAGCGACGCGTAGCCGCGCGAGACGGACTTGAGGCGATCGAAGAAGTCCAGCACCACCTCCGCCATCGGCAGTTCGTAGGCCACCTGGACCTGGCTGCCCATGTAGGTGATGCCGATCTGCCGGCCGCGCTTCTCCTCGCACAGCGTGATCACGTTGCCGACGTAATCGGGCGGGGTCAGGATGTTGGCGCGAATGATCGGCTCGCGGACTTCCTCGATCTGGTTCACCGGCGGCAGCTTGGCCGGGTTGTCCAGCGGCAGGATCGTGCCATCGGTCTTCAGCACTTCGTAGATCACCGTCGGCGCGGTGCTGATCAGGTTGAGGTCGTATTCGCGCTCCAGGCGCTCCTGCACGATCTCCATGTGCAGCATGCCCAGGAACCCGCAGCGGAAGCCGAAGCCCATCGCCTCCGAGCTCTCGGGCTCGAAGCGCAGCGCGGCGTCGTTGAGCCGCAGCTTGTCCAGCGCTTCGCGCAGGTCCGGGTAGTCCTCGGCGTCGACCGGGAACAGGCCGGCGAACACGCGCGGCTGCATTTCCTGGAAGCCGGGCAGCGGCTTCGCGGCCGGGTCCGCGGCGAGGGTCAGCGTGTCGCCGACCGGCGCGCCGTGCACGTCCTTGATCGAAGCGTTGATCCAGCCCACCTCGCCGGCCCGCAGCGCCGGCATGTCCTTGCGCTTGGGCGTGAACACGCCGACCTTGTCCACCTGGTGCGTGCGCCCGGTGGACATCACCAGGATCTTGTCGCCGGACTTGATCTCACCCTGCATCACGCGCACCAGCGAGACCACGCCCAGGTAGTTGTCGAACCAGGAATCGATGATCAGCGCCTGCAGCTTGTCCGTGTCGCGCGGCTGCGGCGGCGGGATGCGTGTGACGATCGCCTCGAGCACGTCCTCGACGTTGAGCCCGGTCTTGGCGCTGACCGCAACGGCGTCGGACGCATCGATGCCGATCACCGCTTCGATCTCGGCCTTGGCCTTCTCGATGTCGGCGGTGGGCAGGTCGATCTTGTTGAGCACCGGCACCACTTCCAATCCCTGCTCGACCGCCGTGTAGCAGTTGGCGACCGACTGCGCCTCGACGCCCTGCGCGGCGTCCACCACGAGCAGCGCGCCCTCGCAGGCGGCCAGCGAACGGCTGACCTCGTAGCTGAAGTCGACGTGGCCGGGGGTGTCGATGAAGTTCAGGTGGTAGACCTGCCCGTCGCGCGCGGTGTACGGCAGCGACACGGACTGGGCCTTGATCGTGATGCCGCGCTCGCGCTCGATCGGATTGTTGTCGAGCACCTGCGATTCCATCTCGCGCGCGGTCAGGCCGCCACAGATCTGGATGATGCGGTCGGCCAGGGTCGATTTGCCGTGGTCGACGTGGGCGATGATGGAGAAATTGCGGATATTCCGCATCGGATCGGGCATGGGGAGGCGTCGGTGTCGGCCGACGTCGCGGCCTTGCGGGGTAAACGCGGCATTATCGCACGGCAGGCATGCCCGCTCCGGCCGCAGGCTACTCGGGCGCCCCGCGCGTGCCCTGGTGCGGCCACGCGCGGGGATCCGGCCAGGGCTGCGTGGGGACAGCCGGCGAAGCCGACGCTCACTCGGCGTCGTCGGCCCGCGGAGTCACCGCGAAGAAGCGGGTCGAATTCCCGCGGCGCACCAGCAGCATGACGGTCTGCCCGGGCTTCACGCCTGCCAGGGCGCGGCCGAGCCCGGACGCGCTGGAAACCGCCTGGTTGCCCACGCGCAGCACGATGTCGCCCGGCTGCAGGCCGGACTCGCGCGCGGCCAGGCCGTCGATGCGGGCAATGCCCACGCCTTCGTCCGGCTTCAGCCCCGCCTGCCGGCGAGCGTCGGCGTCGAGATCCTGGCCCACGATGCCCAGAGGATTGGCCGGGGTCTCCGGCTGGTCGCCCGGCCGGGAAGGACCGGGCTGGCGCGAAGCACCGGGAAGCAGGCTCGGGTCGAGTTCGCCCAGCGTGACCTGGATTTCCCGGGGCTTGCCATCGCGCAGGATGCCGAGCGTCGTCCTGGCTCCCGGGGCCATCGCGCCGATGATCGGCGGCAGGTCGCTCGACTGGCGGATCTGCGTGCCGTCGATGGAGCGGACCACGTCGCCGACGCGCAGGCCGGCCTTTTCGCCCGCGCTGCCCGGTGTGACCTCGTTGATCAGCGCGCCGCGCGTATCGGGAAGGCCCAGGCCCTTGGCCGACTCGGCGTCGATCGCCTGCAGCGTCACGCCGATCATGCCGCGGCTGACCTTGCCGGTTGCCTTGAGCTGCTTGACCGCGCCCATCGCCAGGTCGATCGGGATCGCGAAGCTGACGCCCATGTAGCCGCCGGAATTGCTGAAGATCTGCGAGTTGATGCCGATCACTTCGCCGTGCACGTTGAGCAGCGGGCCACCCGAGTTGCCCTGGTTGATCGCCACGTCGGTCTGGATGAAGGGCACGTACTTCTGCCCCGCGTAGGGATTGCTGCGCCCGACCGCGCTGACGATGCCCGCGGTGACCGAGTGATCGAGGCCGAAGGGCGAACCGATCGCGATCGCCCATTGTCCCGGCTTGAGTGCGTTGGAATCGCCGATGCGCAGCGCCGGCAGCCCGGTGGCGGCGATCTTGAGCAGGGCGACGTCGGACTGCTCGTCGCTGCCCACGACCTTGGCGGTGAACTCGCGGCCGTCGGACAGCTTGACCTTGACCTCGTCCGCGCCATCGACGACGTGGTGGTTGGTCAGCACGTAGCCGTCGGAGGAGATGATGAAGCCGCTGCCCATCGAAGCGCCGCGCGGCTGCGGGCCCTGCCTCGGACCGCCGGGAAAGGGAAAATCATCCGGGCCGAAGAAGCGGCGGAAGATGTCGGGGATGTCCGGCTGCGCCTGAACCTGGCGGGGAGCGGCCTTCGCGCCCATTTCCGCCATCACGTTGACCACGCCCGGGCCGACCTGCGCGACCAGCTGGGAAAAGTCCGGCAGGCCGGCGACCGGCGTTGGCGCCGAGGACACAGTGGACTGCTGCGCGGTGGCGACGGGAAGCACGACGGCCGTGGTCGCGGCGGCGGTGAGGGCGACCAGGACAGCGGTTTGCAGCGGGGCTTTCATCAGGGAAGCACCTTCAATATCGGCAGGGGAAAAAACATCGGTCGCCGCAGCGCCAACGAGGGCGGCGACGCGACAGCGGCCATGCGTGCCGCGGTCAGCGCGGCCCGCTGGCGGCAGGCGGCTGCTGGGCCGGCATCGGCTCCAGCTCCACGCGTGGTTCGAACGGATGGAAGGGATGTTCCTGCCGCGTTCGGCCATAGCTTGCGGAAAAGGCGCTGTCCGCGGCGAAGCCCGGCAGGATGGCCCGCGGCCATGGTCGCGGCTGGACCGGCTCGGCGGCGAACAGCGCGGTGACGGGGGCGGAGGGCTGGACATCGCCAGCGGCTGGCGCAAGCGGCGCGGAGGCCTGCGTCGGGGGCGAGGCGCTGGCGGCGGCCACCCGCATCGGGGATTGCGCCGCCGCGACGCGCCGCGATCGCGTCGCGGCCCGCTGCTGCTGGGCGCGCGCGGTGCGGCGTTCGACGGCGCGGCGCGGCACTTCGGCCACCGCGACCGCGGTGGCGAGCGTGCTGGCGGTGTCGGGCCCGGGCAGCGGCGCCGAAGGCGCTGGCCTGACCGGGATCACCGGCGATTCCACCGCGGCAGACGCACCCGCGCTCGCAACGACCTGGCTGTGCACGACCGGCTCGGTTTCGGGTCCCGCGACCTGGCGTCCGACGAACAGCGCCACCATCGCGACCGACGCGGCGAGCGCGGCGCCGCCGCCCCAGCGCGCCCAGCGCGGGTGCCTGGCCGCAACGGGCGCCTGCGCCGGCGATTCGTGCTGCTGCTGGCCGGCAATCGCATCGGCAATGCGCCGCGAAAAATCGGCCGGCAGCAGCGTATCGTGGCGGCCGCGCAGGATGTCGCCGCAGACCTGCCAGCGCTCCCAGCACGCGGCCAGGTCCCCGTCGTGCTCGAGCCGGCGCAGCATGAACTTGGCCTGGTCGGGCAGCAGTTCGCCGTCGAGCATCGCCGAAAGCTGTTGGCGATGGTGGTCGTCGAGTTTGTCGGTCTGTGGTTCGTTGCCTGGCTGGATCATTTCGTCACGCTGGGTCATCTGGCTGCACGTTCTGGCCGGCTTTCGACATCCATCAGCGGCCTGAGTTCCGCATCGATCGCTTCGCGGGCGCGAAAGATGCGCGAACGCACCGTGCCGATGGGGCAATCCATGCGCTGCGCGATCTCCTCGTAGCTCAGCCCCTCGACTTCACGCAGGGTGATGGCAGTGCGCAGTTCCTCTGGCAAGGCACCGACGGCCCGCATCACGACCTGCTCCATCTGCTGGCGAGCCAGCTCGCGCTCGGGCGTGTCCGTGTCGCGCAGGCGGATGCCCGAATCGAACTGCTCCGCGTCGCTGATCTCGATGTCATCGGTGGGCGGGCGGCGCTTGTGCGCGACGAGGTGGTTCTTGGCGGTATTCACGGCGATGCGGTGCAACCAGGTATAGAACTGGGCGTCACCGCGGAAATTCCCGATCGCGCGGTAGGCGCGAATGAAGGTGTCCTGGGCGACGTCCTGGCATTCGCTCCAGTCGCTGATGTAGCGCCCGATCAACGCCGCGATCCGGTGCTGGTACTTGCGCACCAGCAGGTCGAACGCTGCGCTGTCGCCACGCTGCACGCGGCGGACCAGTTCCTGGTCCAGGTCCTGTCCGGGTTGTGTGTCCACGACTTCGGCCATCGGGCCGGTGCTCCCTGGGGGCCCGGCCGTCAGGCTGGGCGGTATGACATGGGCGTGCGAAGGAAAGTTCCGGGCCATCCTCCAGTATCTGGGGACCGGGCGCGCCTGCCGCAAGACATGCCGTCGCGATCGGCCGTTGATCGGCGCGTTTCAAGCGCCGATTTGACGCCGATCGAACATCATCGGGATGATAACGGGCTCCCAGTCACCGTAACGGACCATTCCCATGATTGCAGGGCTCGACGGACTGCGCTTCAGCCACTGGCAAGCAGAGCAGCGCGACGACGGCATCGTCGTGCTCACGTTCGACCGCGCCGGCGAGTCGGTCAACACCTTCGCCCAGGACGTGCTGATCGAGCTGGAGGCGCTGCTCGAGCGCCTCTCGCTGGAACCGCCGAAGGGCCTGGTCCTGCGCTCGGGCAAGGCCAAGGGCTTCATCGCCGGCGCGGACATCCGCGAATTCCGGGAGTTCGACGCCAAGGGCACGATCGGCGATTCCATCCGTCGCGGCCAGCAGGTGTTCCAGCGCCTGGCCGAACTGCGCTGCCCCACGGTGTCGGCGATCCACGGCTTCTGCATGGGCGGCGGCACCGAGATCTCGCTGGCCTGCGACTACCGCGCGGCCTCGAACGACCCGTCCACCCGCATCGGCCTGCCGGAAGTGAAGCTCGGCATCTATCCCGGCTGGGGCGGCAGCGTGCGGCTGCCACGGCTGGTGGGCGCGCCTGCGGCATTCGACATGATGCTGACCGGCCGCACGCTGTCGGCCTCGGCCGCGAAGGCGATCGGACTGGTCGACAAGGTGGTCGAGCCGGCGCTGCTGATGGATGCCGCGGTCGCGCTGATCCTCAAGGGGGCCACGCGGCCGTTCAAGCAGCGCTTCCTCGCCTGGGCCACCAATACCTGGCCGGCGCGGCAGATCCTGGCGCCGCAGATGGCCAAGCAGGTCGCGCGCAAGGCGCGCCGCGAACACTATCCCGCGCCCTATGCGCTGATCGAGACCTGGCGCCGCAGCCGCGGCGGCACCCAGGCGCTGCTCGCCGCCGAGCGCAAGTCGGTGATCAAGCTGGCCGGCACGCCCACGGCCCGCAACCTGACCCGCGTGTTCTTCCTGCAGGAAAGGCTCAAGGGCATCGGCGGCAAGGACTCGGGCATCCGGCGCGTGCACGTGGTCGGTGCCGGCGTGATGGGTGGCGACATCGCGGCGTGGTCAGCCTACAAGGGCTTCGAGGTGACGCTGCAGGATCGTGAACAGCGCTTCATCGATGGCGCGCAGGTCCGTGCGCAGGAACTGTTTGCCAAGAAGGTGAAGGACGACGCGAAACGGCCCGAGGTCGCGGCGCGACTCAGGTCCGACCTCGCCGGCGACGGCATCCCCGAGGCGGACCTGGTGATCGAGGCGATCATCGAGCAGGCCGAGGCCAAGCGCGAGCTCTACGCCACGGTCGAGCCGCGACTGAAGCCCGATGCGCTGCTGACGACCAACACCTCGTCGATCCCGCTGCTCGAACTTCGCGGCCACATCCAGCGCCCGGCGCAGTTTGCCGGCCTGCACTACTTCAACCCGGTGGCGCTGATGCCGCTGGTGGAGATCATCCACCACGACGCGATGGCGCCCGAGACCGAACAGCGCCTCGCGGCGTTCTGCAAGGCGATCGACAAGCTGCCGGTACCGGTGGCGGGCACGCCTGGCTTCCTGGTCAACCGGCTGCTGTTCCCATACATGCTGGAAGCGGCGACCGCGTATTCGGAAGGCATTCCGGGCGCTGTGATCGACAAGGCCGCGGTGAAGTTCGGCATGCCGATGGGGCCGATCGAACTGATCGACACGGTGGGCCTGGATGTCGCTTCCGGCGTCGGCCAGGAACTTGCGCCGTTCCTCGGACTGCAGATCCCGCCTGCGCTGGCGACGCCGCCCGAACCCGGCAAGCGCGGCAAGAAGGACGGCCAGGGTCTGTACGCGTGGGCGGAAGGCAAGCCGAAGAAGCCCGAGGTACCGAAGGACTACAAGACGCCCGAGGATCTCGAGGACAGGTTGATCCTGCCCCTGCTCAACGAAGCCGTGGCCGCGCTGCACGATGGCGTGGTCGCCGACGCGGACCTGCTCGATGCCGGCGTGATCTTCGGCACCGGCTTCGCGCCGTTCCGCGGCGGCCCGATCCAGTACATCCGCGACACCGGCGCCGACGCGGTGCTCGCCCGGTTGCAGGCGTTGCAATCCAAGCACGGCGACCGCTTCGCGCCGCGCGCGGGCTGGGATTCGCCGGCGCTGCGCGGCTGAGGCGCGCACGCAACCGGAACCTGTCTTGTAGGAGCGGCTTCAGCCGCGAGCTCTTCGGCGTGATCCCGATTGTTGAACCGCGGAACCGCATGCCGCGGAACAGCGCCGGGAAGTCCCGAAAATCTCGCGGCTGAAGCCGCTCCTGCAACACTGCCGGAGCCTGCGAGTGACTGCACTCAGCGCCTGAACCAGCCCGCGATGCTGTAGCGGTCGTCGCGCGCCCAAGGGCTGACCAGCGTGACCTGGTGCATCTGCGGCACCCGGAACAGGCTCAGCGAGTTCCAGTGCGGCACGAACGTCTCGACGATGTCGCCGCCTTCGCCAAAGAACTGCAGTTGCCCACCCCAATCGGCCTGCCAGCCGCGACCCAGGTTGATGACGTAGGCGAACGCGCGGTCCTCGTCCCTCGCGCTGTCGTTGTGCATGTTGAGGAAATGGCCCGGCCGGTAGCGCGCCGCCATCGCGCTGACCATGCGGATGCGGCTGTCGCCGGTGAGCTCGTGCGTGAATTCGATGAACTGCGGGCTGTTGAGGAAATCCAGCACCACGTGCAGCAGCAGCCCCGGATCGCGGCCATCACGCAGCGCCTCGACCATGCGGTAGCGGTCGAACACGAACTCGAATCCGTCGCGCGCCCGCGCGTACGCCGCACGCAGCAGTTCGCCATCCTCGCGTGGCGCGGGAGGCGGCCCTTCCATCGCCAGGTCGGCGCGCTGCGACACCTCCCACGGCACCTCGTGTTCGAGGCACTCGCGAATGCGCTCGGCGGCGGAGGCCTGCAGGAAGTCGCGAACCTGCGCGCGACCGTCCCGCAGCAGGCGCGTGCGCCAGGGTTCGATTTCGAGTTCGTTGCTGATCATCGTCGCAATCGCCGTGGCGGCGGCCGCGCCGCGCCCGGCCTCGGGCCGGATGCATGCGGGCGCCGGCAGCCGGTCACATGGTGTGGGTCTGCTTGTCCGCGCCGAGCGCGCCGGCGAGCAGCGTTTCGATGCGGCCCCTGACCGTCTCGCCCTCGGGCGTATCGGCGAACTGCACGCCGACCCCAGCGGCGCGGTTGCCCTGCGCACCGGTCGGCGTGGCCCAGACCACCTTGCCGGCCACCGGCAGGCGCTCGCTGGATTCGGGCAGGGTCAGCAGCAGGAAGACTTCGTCGCCGAGGAAGTAGCGCTTGGGCGTGGGCACGAAGATGCCGCCGTGCTTGAGGTACGGCATGTAGGCCGCGTACAGCTGCGCCTTGTCCTTGACCGCCAGCGACAGGATGCCCTGTCTCGCGCCGCCCGCTGTTGCATTCATGCCCGCACGTCTCCCGTTGAATTCGATGCCGTCCATGACGCGCTATCCCGGCTCGCGGATAGGACGGCGCGGCCATCCTGGCCGTGCGTTGAAGATCGCAGCCGATCCGGACCGCGATCGGTTAAGCGCGGTCCTGCGCCCATGCCAGCAGCAGTTCGGTGACCGCGAGGTCGGCACGCACCGTGGTCTGCAGCAGCTCGCGGGTGCGATTGGCCGCGTCGAACCAGGCGGCCAGCTTCCGCATTCGCACTGGCGTGGTCAAGCTGGCGGCTTCGGCCAGCGCGAGATCGGCGGCATGGCGCAGGCGCATCGCCGCGTCGTCGCCCGCGGTCCAGCGCTGCGCGGCCTCCACCGCGCCCAGCTCGCCGCGCGCGAGCCTGCCGAGGTCGGCGGCCACTTCGCGCCGCAGTGCGATGCCGCCGTCGCGCAGCCAGGCATCGGCAAGTCCGGGATGGCCGCGCGCGGCGTCCAGCGCCTCGTCGGCGGCCTTGCCCGCGTGGCCCTGGGCCTGGAGCCAGACCGTCGCTTCGTCGCGCGGCGGGAGGCGGAACTCGAGCCGCTGGCAGCGGCTGCGGATGGTCGCCGACAGTTTTTCCGGGCGCGCGGTCACCAGCCACAGGTGGCGGCCGGGGACCGGTTCCTCCAGCGTCTTGAGCAGAGCGTTGCTGGCGGCATGGTTGATCATGTCGGCCGGATCGATGATCGCGACTTGCGCGCCGCCGAACTGCGGCGTCAGCGTCAGTTGTTCCGATAGCGCGCGGATCTGCTCGATGACGATCTCGGTGCGCAGCTTGGTCCCGTCCCTGGTCGGGACGAACGAGATGTCCATGAAATCGGGGTGGGTGCCGGCCGCCATCAGTTCGCAGCCGCGGCACCGGCCGCAAGGCGCCCCACCGGCGACGGATCGCGTACACATCAGGCGGCGCGCCAGCTGCAGCGCCACGGCGTGCTTGCCCATGTGCGCCGGGCCGCAGAACAGCTGCGCGTGCCCGAGTCTGCCTGCGTCCAGCGCCGCGGCCGCGTGGTCGTGGACCCGCCGCTGCCACGGCGCCAGTGCAGGCTCGGTCGGCTGCGTTGCGCTCACGCCGTCGCCTCGCGCCACGCACGCAGCTGCGCGGCGGCGTCCGCGGCGACGGCCGGCGCCGGCTGCGAAGCATCGATCACGCGGAACCGATTGGGTTCTGCCACGGCGCGGGCGCGATAGGTGGCGCGCACGCGTTCGAAGAACTCGTCGCGCTCGCGCTCGATGCGGTCGGGTCCATTGGCCCCGGTCGCCAGGTCGCGGCCGCGGGTGCGCTCACGCCCCTGGGCGACATCCACGTCCAGCAGCAGGGTCAGGCCCGGCTGCAGGCCCACCACCCGGCGCTCGAGTTCGGCGATGAAGTCGACGTCCAGGCCGCGACCGCCGCCCTGGTAGGCGTAGCTCGAATCGGTGAAGCGGTCGCTGATCACCCACGCCCCGCGCTCCAGTGCGGGGACGATGGTTTCACGCACGTGCTGGGCGCGTGCGGCGAACATCAGCAACAGCTCCGCTTCCGCCGCAGCCGGTTCGTGGGCGGGATCGAGCAGCAGGGCGCGGATCATTTCCGCCAGCGGGGTGCCGCCTGGCTCGCGGGTGTTGACCACTTCCGCGCCCTCGCGCTGCAGCCCGTCGCGCAGCGCGTGCAGCACGGTGGTCTTGCCGGCGCCCTCGCCGCCTTCCAACGAGACGAAGCGCGGGTGGGATCGCAACGTCGTCATTTCGGGCCGTATTGCGCGCGGTAGCGGCGGATGTACTCGCGCACCGCGGCCTGGTGCTCTGCCAGCGTCCTGGAGAACACGTGCTTGCCGGAGCCATCGCCGACCGCGACGAAGTACAGCGCGTCGCCGTCGGCGGGACTGGTGACCGCCCGCAGCGCGTCGGCGCCGACCATCGCGATCGGCGTCGGCGGCAGGCCGTCGCGGGTGTAGGTGTTGTAGGGCGTGTCGGCAAGCAGGTCGGCCTTGCGCAGGTTGCCGGCGTAGCGGCTGCCCATCCCGTAGATCACGGTGGGGTCGGTCTGCAGCCGCATGCCGAGCTCGAGACGGCGCAGGAACACCCCGGCGATCTGCGGCCGCTCGCTGGCGATGCCGGTTTCCTTCTCGACGATCGAGGCGAGCACCAGCGCCTCGTCCTTCGACTTCAAAGGCAGGTCCGCCGCGCGCGTCTGCCAGGCCGCGTCGAGCGCCTTGTCCAGGGCGTCGTGCGCGCGCCGAAGCAGATCCAGGTCGCTGTCGTTGCGCGTGTAGACGTAGGTCTCCGGCAGGAAGCGCCCCTCCGGGTGCTGGCCGGCGTGGCCGAGCGTCTTCATCAGCGCGGCATCATCGAGCTGGGCGCCCTGCTGCCGCAACGGCCTGGCCTTGGCCAACGCTGCGCGCAGCTGGCGGATGTTCCAGCCCTCGACGATGGTGAACCGGTACGACAGCACCTTGCCGTCGCGCATGTTCACCAGCAGCGTGCGCGGCGTGGTGCCCGGGTCGAGCGGATACTCGCCGACCTGGATCCTGCCGGCGGCCGCGAGCTGGCGCGCAAGCAGCTGCCATTCCAGGTCGTGGCCTTCGCTGACGCCCTGCGCGCGCAGGCGCTTGAGCATGCGCGCAAACGAGTCGCCCTGCTCGACCACCACGCTGTCCCCAGCCTGCACGCCGGCGAGCGGCGTGTCCGCGAAACCGGTGTAGCGGTCCCAGGCCCAGTAAGCGAACGCGCCGATCAGCAGCGCGGACAGCACGAAAAAGGCGCGCAGGCCGTGCCACCGCTTGCGCGGCGCGTTCATGGCACGGGGCCCGGAGAAAAGAGGGTCGGATGCATGGGCTCAGGATACCGTTCCTTCGCCCCCCTCGGGGCGCGATGGCGATCGCCAGATGGTTCTCCGGCAGCGCGGCGTCTGCTGGTTGCGAAACGCCGGCCGTGGGCGCCCGACTCGCGCCCCACCAACACCAACCGGCGTCCCGGTCCATGGGCTGCCGCGCTACGGGAACAGCGCCTTGAGCATTCCGCGCGCCTTGGCGCGGGTCTCGTCGAGCTCGCGCTGCGGATCTGAGTCGGCAACGATGCCCGCGCCGGTGCGAAAGCGCAGCCGGCTTCCGCCCTGTTCGCGATCCTCGATTTCGGCGCTGCGAATGAGGATGTTCAGGTCCAGGTCGCCGTCGCGGTTGAGCCAGCCCAGCGCACCGGTGTAGGCGCCGCGGCCGACGCCTTCGAGTTCAGCGATCACCTGCATGCAGCGCACCTTCGGGCAGCCGGTGATCGTGCCGCCGGGGAACACCGCGCGGATCACGCTGCCCGGTGTGGCATCGCCGCGCAGCCGTCCGCGCACGTTGCTGACGATGTGGTGCACGTGGGCGTAGCTCTCCACCGCCATCAGTTCGTCGACCTCGATGCTGCCGGGCACGCACACGCGGCCGAGGTCGTTGCGCTCCAGGTCGACCAGCATCACGTGTTCGGCGCGCTCCTTGGGATGGCCGACCAGTTCGCGAATGCGCGCGGTGTCGTCGTCGCCAGCGAAGCGCGGGCGCGTACCCGCGATCGGGCGCGTCTCGACCACGTCGCCGCGCACCGACACCAGACGTTCGGGCGAGGCGCTGACCACGGCCCAGCCCTCACCGGCGAGCAGGCCCGCGAACGGCGCGGGATTGGCTTCGCGCAGGCGCGCATGAAGCTGCCCCGGTTCGAGCGGCACATCGAACTGCGCCTGCCAGCCCCGCGACAGGTTGGCCTGGAAGACGTCGCCGGCGGCGAGGTAGTCGAGGATGCGGGCGACGCCATCGGTGAACGCGGCAGGCGGGTCCTCCACGCAACTTTGCGGCGGCAGCCATGGTGGCAACGCGGGCATCGCGGGCGTCGTCTCGATGTCGCCCGCGATGCGATCGAGCATGGCGTCGTGGCCCGCCTCCGCGACCGCCATGCATTCACCGGTCGCGTGGTCGCGCAGCACGGCGGCGGGACATCGCAGCGCCAGGGCCACTGGCAACCCGCCCGGCGCGGCGGGCAGGTCCAGCACCGGTTCGACCTGCGCAGCCAGTTCGTAGGCGAGGAACAGCGCCCAGCCGCCGCGGAAGGGCCAACGCGGTTCCTCGCGCAAAATTCTCAGGCGTTTCCACTGCGCGTCGAGCGCCGACAGGAAGTCTCCAGCGACCTCCACTTCCCCGGCGGCGCGCAACACGCCGTCCGCGCCCAGCGACAGCGAGCCTCCATCGGTCGCCAGCAGCAGGTCCCAGCGCCCCTGCGCGGTGCCATGGGCGACCGATTCGAGCAAGAGCGGATAGCGCCCGGGTGCGCGTCGGTGCAGGGCCAGGAGGTCGGTGTCCGCGGGGAGGTTTCGGATGACGAGCATCAGCGGATCAGCCTGCGATTGGTGCACGGCCCGGGACCTGGGCTGGCGTGGTCTTCCTGCTTGCGGCTAACGCAATTCCGCGCGCGTTTCACGACGACCGAATGGCGGTGAAATCGTGAAACCGATCCGGCTGCGCGACCGGATCCGATCCACCCGGTGGACCTGCAATGCGGTCCATCGTCGTTGTCCGCACGTCGCCCGTGCAAGGCACCGGACCGGCTGCAACGACCGGTCTGTCGCCCGACCTGCTTCCACGGCGGTTGCACCCCGCCGGGGCGCACGACCCGACGTGCCGTCGTCCTCAGACCCGACGGAACACCAGCGAGCCGTTGGTGCCGCCGAAGCCGAACGAGTTCGACATCGCGATCTCCACCTGCTTCTCGCGCGCGGTGTGCGGCACGTAGTCGAGGTCGCAGCCTTCGGACGGGTTGTCGAGATTGATCGTCGGCGGGATCACGCCGGTATGCAGGGCCATCGCCGAGAACACCGCCTCCACGCCGCCGGCTGCGCCGAGCAGGTGGCCGGTCATGGACTTGGTGGAGCTGACCATCGTCGCGTAGGCATGCTCGCCAAGCACGCTCTTGATGCCCATGGTTTCGGCCAGGTCGCCGGCGGGCGTGGAAGTGCCATGGGCGTTGATGTAACCGATCTCGGAAACGTCGATGCCCGCATCGCGGATCGCGTTGCGCATGCAGCGCGCGCCGCCTTCACCGTTCTCGCTGGGGGCGGTCATGTGGAAGGCGTCGCCGCTCATGCCGAAACCGGCGAGCTCGGCATAGATGCGCGCGCCGCGCGCCTTGGCGCGCTCGTATTCCTCGATCACCAGGATGCCCGCGCCGTCGCCCATGACGAAACCGTCCCGGCCTTCGTCCCAGGGGCGCGACGCGGCCTGCGGATCGTCGTTGCGGGTGGACAGCGCCTTCATCGCGCAGAAGCCGCCGACCGACGTCGGCGTGGTGGCGTACTCGGCGCCGCCGGCGATCATCGCCTCGGCCTCGCCGTACTGGATCATGCGCATCGCCAGGCCGATGTTGTGGGTGGCCGTGGTGCACGCCGTCACCGCGGCGATGTTCGGCCCCTTGGCGCCGGTCATGATCGAGACCTGGCCGGCGATCATGTTGATGATCGTGCTGGGCACGTAGAACGGCGACACCTTGCGCGGGCCGCCCTCGTGGTACTTGATCGTGGTTTCCTCGATGCCCTTCAGGCCACCGATGCCGGCGCCAATGGCCACGCCGATGTTCTCGGGGTCGGCGGCGATGTCGAGCCCGGCGTCCTGGATCGCCATCATCGAAGCGGCCACGCCGTAGTGCACGAAGGGATCCATCTTCTTGATGTCCTTCGCCGCGATCCAGGCAGCCGGATCGAAATTCTTCACTTCGCCGGAGATGCGCGTGGCAAAGGCCGAGGCGTCGAAGTGGGTGATCGGGCCGATCCCGGAACGGCCGTTGACGATGCCGTCCCAGCTCGAGGCCAGGTCGTTGCCGACCGGCGACAGGATGCCGAGACCCGTGATGACGACGCGACGCTTTGACATTGCAGGCTCCGGTTGCGGATTCGATTGCGATGCGCGTCCCGCGTCGCGGCGGGTGTGCGCCAGAAACGCCCGAGGCCGCAAGTGCGGCCCCGGTCAGTCACGACACGGCGGCAGGTGCGCGTGCCCCTTGCCGCCGTGCAGGCCCGGCGCAGGCGCCGGGCATGTCCCAAGGACGTCAGGCCTTGACGTGGGCCTTGATGTAGTCGATCGCCTGCTGCACCGAGGTGATCTTCTCGGCTTCCTCGTCCGGGATCTCGCACTCGAACTCTTCCTCGAGCGCCATCACCAGTTCGACGGTGTCCAGCGAGTCGGCACCGAGATCGTCGACGAAGGAAGCGCTGTTGCTGACTTCTTCTTCCTTGACACCCAGTTGTTCGACGACGATTTTCTTGACGCGTTCTTCGATGCTGCTCATTGGCTGTTGGCTCCGGTGGAGGCTGTTTCAAGGGATAGTGTAAGGGAAAGCCGGGCGCTGGACACTGCGTTGGCGTCCCCTTTTCGTTCAAGGGCTTGCGCCCCCTTTCCTGCAGTAGATCCGGTCGACCGGCAACCCTGCGGGGTCACGGCATGTACATGCCGCCGTTGACGTGCAGCGTTTCGCCGGTGATGTAGGCCGCCGACGGGCCGGCGAGGAAGGCCACGGCCTGCGCGATGTCAGACGGTTCGCCAAGGCGTCCGAGCGCGATCTGCCCGACGAGCGCCTGCTTCGAGGCTTCGGGCAGGTCACGGGTCATGTCGGTGGCGATGAATCCAGGGGCGACCACGTTGACCGTGACGCCGCGCGATCCGATTTCCTTCGCCATCGATTTACTGAATGCGATGATGCCGGCCTTCGCTGCGGCGTAGTTGGCCTGGCCTGCATTGCCGGTCACGCCGACAACCGAGGCGATGTTGATGATGCGGCCGCGACGCGCCTTCATCATTCCGCGCATGACCGCCTTGCAGCTGCGATAGACGCTGGTGAGGTTGGTGTCGAGGATGGCCTGCCATTCCTCGTCCTTCATCCGCAGCAACAGGTTGTCGCGGGTGATGCCCGCGTTGTTGACCAGGATGGAGATGCCGCCGAAGTCCTTGCCGATGGCATCGATGAGCGATTCGATCCCGCCCGCTTCGCCGACATCGAGCCTGCGGCCGTGCCCGCCCGAAGCAGCGAGGCGTTCGCCGATGGCGCTCGCACCGGCGTCGCTGGTCGCGGTCCCGATCACGGTCGCGCCGCGCGCCGCCAGTTCGTCCGCGATTGCCGCGCCGATGCCGCGGCTGGCGCCGGTGACGAGCGCGATTTCGCCGGTCAGTGTCTTGTCCATCGTGGATTCCTCGAATGACATGTGTGCGCCGCGGAACTGCGCGGGTCGGTGCGGAAGTGCTCAGGTGCCTTGGCGGGATAATGCCGGCGCGAAGTTGGCGCCGCTGCCTGGTCCCGGGTCAGGCCTTCCAGTCCGCTATGGCGGCCTCGAAGTCGCCGGGAGTTCCCAGCGTACGTGCGTCGAGCGACTTGTCGATGCGCCTGGCCAACCCGGTCAGCACCTTGCCGGGGCCGCACTCGGCCACGCGCGTGACGCCCATGCCCGCGAGCGCTTGCACCACGCCGCTCCACTGCACCGGAAGATAAAGCTGTCGCACCAGCGCATCGCGGATCGACTGGAGTCCTTCGTGCACTTCGGCGTCCACGTTCTGCACGATCGGCAGCTGCGGCTCGCGCCACGACAGCGCGGCCATGGTCTCGGACAGGCGATTGGCCGCCTCGCGCATGAGCGGCGTGTGCGACGGCACGCTGACCGCGAGTTTCACGGTCTTGCGGACGCCCTGCTCCGCCAGCAGCGCAAGCGCGCGGTCGACCGCGGCCGCGTGGCCGCCAATGACGATCTGGCCGGGCGAGTTGTAGTTGGCAGGCACCACCACTTGGTCGCCCGACGCTTCGCTGCAGGCGCTGCGCACGGTTTCGTCGTCGGCGCCGATCACCGCCGCCATCGCGCCGCTGCCGGCAGGCGCGGCTTCCTGCATCAGCTGGCCGCGGATGCGCACCAGGTGCGCGGCGTCGCGCAGCGACAGCATGTCGGCCGCGACCAGCGCGGTGTATTCGCCGAGGCTGTGGCCCGCCAGCGCAAGCGGCGTCGCCCCACCCTGCTGCTGCCACAGACGCCACACGGCGGCGCCGGCGGCGAGCAACGCAGGCTGCGTGTACTCGGTCCGGTTGAGCTGTTCCTCGGGCCCCTGCTGCGACAGCGCCCACAGGTCGGCACCGGCGCCATCGGAAGCCTCGGCGAAGGTTTCGCGCACCAGCGGATGCAGCTCCGAAAGTTCGGCCAGCATCGCCAGCGACTGCGAGCCCTGGCCCGGGAACACGAAAGCGAGCGTGGAAGCGGTCAAGCGCCAATCCTGCGGAAAAAGCGAGCCGCGATGATACGGGCGAACCGGCGCCGATGTCTGTACCCGGGCGTATTGTCACGGGCGGGGCCGGCGGTCGGGAATTCGCACTTCGCAAACGCAAAAGCCGCGATCTCTCGCGGCCTTTGCGTCGGTGATCCCGAGTTCGAATCCCGGGGCCTGCTTGCTCAGTAGCGCAGCAGCGCCGAGCCCCAGGTGAATCCGCCGCCGAAGGCTTCGAGCAGCAGCAGCTGGCCGCGTTGCACCTTGCCGGAACGGATCGCCTCGTCGAGTGCCAGCGGCACCGAGCCCGAAGACGTATTGCCGTGCCGGTCGACGGTGACGATGACGCGGTCCATCGGCATGTCCAGCCGCTTGGCGGTGGCTTCGATGATGCGCAGGTTGGCCTGGTGCGGGATCAGCCAGTCGAGCGCATGGCGATCCAGGCCGTTGGCTTCGAGCGTCTCGTCGACGATCGCGTCGAGCGCCTTCACCGCGTACTTGAAGACTTCGCTGCCGGCCATGCGGATGCGCACGCCTGCGTTCTTCTCGTTTTCCTTGAAGCCGACCGAGACGCCGACCGGGTTCCACAACAGCTCCTTCTTGCCGCCGTCGGCGTGCAGGTGGGTGCTGAGGATGCCGGTGTCGGCATCGGCCTTGAGCACCACGGCGCCGGCGCCGTCGCCGAACAGCACGCAGGTGGTGCGCTCGCTCCAGTCGACCATGCGGGTGAGCGTTTCCGCGCCGACCACCAGGACCGTCTTCGCGCTGCCCGTGCGGATGAACTTGTCGGCCACCGACAGCGCGTAGACAAAGCCCGAGCACGCGGCATTGACGTCGAACGCGGCGCAGCCGTTGGCACCGAGCCGGTGCTGCAGCAGGCAGGCGGTGGACGGAAAAACGAGGTCGGGCGTGGTGGTGCCGAGCACGATCAGGTCGAGTTCGGAGGCATCGACGCCGGCCGCTTCCAGCGCACGCACGGAGGCGTGGTAGGCGAGATCGCCCGTGGTTTCGCCTTCGGCCGCGACGTGGCGCTCACGAATGCCGGTGCGCGACGCGATCCATTCGTCGCTGGTGTCGACGAACTTGGCCAGGTCGTCGTTGGTCAGCACCTTTTCCGGCAGGTAGCTTCCGGTGCCGGCGATCCGCGAATAAATACGCGGGTTCGAGGCTTGCTCGCTCATCTTCGTGCTGCCCTCACGTGGTGCCTGCCAGCGCGCGCCGGCGGACGAACAGCACGCCGGGACGCTGCGGGGCGTTGCTGCAAAGCTCGATCATGCCCGCCGCCGGTTTGCGGCGGGGCGGCGAGGATCAGTCTTCCTCGACGACCTGCGCCTTGGGCACGATCACCTGCTTGCCGCGGTAGTAGCCGTCGGCGGTGATGTGGTGGCGCAGGTGGGTCTCGCCCGAGGTCGGGTCGGTGGCCAGCTGCTTGGCGGTCAGCGAGTCGTGCGAACGACGCTGGCCACGACGGGCGGGGGAAACGCGGGACTTCTGCACAGCCATGGGATTGCTCCAGAAACGGATTGTCTGACTACGAAACTTGTTCGATGACGGGGTTTGCCGGCCCAGGAATCGCGCGGTGCGCGGCCTGGCGGGTGCTGCGGTATTACATGGTATTGCGGGTCACTCTTGGTTCGATCTGCCGCTAGTGCTTCTTCAGGTCCTTCAGCGCCGCGAACGGATTGGCGCGCAGTTCCTCGTCCGCCTGCACCGGCCAGTCGCGCTCGACCGCCTCGGATCCAGGCTTCACCGGGATCACCGGAATGGCGAGGATCAGTTCGTCCTCCACCAGTTCCGCCGGCCGCAGCATCCCGTCCTCGGGAACCTGCAACGCCTCGTAGCCCTCCGGCAACGCGGCTTCCTCGACTTCATCATCGCTGCCGGCCGCGATCAGGCCCAGACGCTGCACGATCGCCACCGGGAACTCGAAGCGCTGCAGCGTGCGCTGGCATTGCAGCGGCAGCGCGGCGTCGATCCGCAGTTCCACGTAGGGGACCTGCAGCGAATCGCGGTCGAACTGCAGCGCGAACGCCACCTCGCCCTCGTCGTCGCACAATGCATCACACAGGCGCGGCATCGACGACAACGGCAGGCGCCCCGTGAAGCCACGCCGGGCCGCGACCATGCGCCAAGCGTCCAGGCTTTCGGGGACATCTGTAGACATAAGCCGGGGAATGTTAAGGATCGACCCCCCGGGTGTCAAACCCTGCCGCCTGCCGCGGCCCCGGGAGGCCTGCCAATTTGCCCGCCGCGCCCGCCGCGGGGCAGACTGCGGCCTCGCCTGTCCCGGTGCCGCCTTCTTGACCCCGATCCTCGCGCTGCTGGCCACTCTCGCCGTGGTCCTTGTCCTGGTGCTGCTGCTGCATCGCCGCCGCCGGGGCGGCGAGCGCCAGCGTGCGCTGGGGCAGCTGCTGGACGCGGCCGACGGCCTGGAAGCGCGATTGCGCGATGCCCGGGCCGAGATCGAGGCGATCGCCGGGAGCGACGGCAATCCGGTCCGCGACGCGATGCAGGAAATGCTCCGCCAGCGCCTCTGGCTGCAGCAGCACGGGGGCGACGCCTCGCTGGATCAGTTGCGCTCGGTCCGTGATTCGATCGAGGCGGCTCGCCGACGCATCGAGCAGCAACTCGTCCAGATCGAACGGGCCCGCGCGCCCCTGGCCTGACCGTGCTCGTCCTGGCCTCCACCTCCCCTTACCGCCGTGAGCTGCTCACGCGCCTGCGGCTGCCGTTCGACACCCAGCGACCCGAGGTCGACGAAACCCCGTTGCCCGGCGAAACGCCGACGCTGCTGGTGGCGCGCCTGGCGCTGGCCAAGGCCGAAGCGGTGGCCGTTGGCAGGCCGGGCGACTGGGTGATCGGTTCCGACCAGGTCGCCGAACTGGACGGCGCGCCGCTGGGCAAGCCCGGCAATCGCGAACGGGCGATCGAACAGCTGGCTGCGATGTCCGGGCGTGCGATCGCATTCCGCACCGCCGTGGCGCTGGCGGGGCCCGGCGGCCGGCATTTCGCGGCGCTGGACACCACCACGGTCCGGTTCCGGACGCTGGCGCGCGATGCGATCGCCCGCTACGTCGACGCCGAACAGCCGTTCGACTGCGCCGGAAGCTTCAAGTCCGAAGGGCTCGGCATCGCGCTGTTCGCGGCGGTCGAATCACGGGATCCGACCGCGCTGGTCGGGTTGCCGCTGATCGAGACAGCGGGCCTGCTGCGGGAGGCGGGATTCTCGTTGCCCTAGGCCCGGACCCGCAAGTCGACCGCAGAACGATCGTGGGAGCGGTTTCAGCCGCTAGCTTTTTTGCAGCTGGAACTGGCTGGCGACATCAGGAAAGTTCGCGGCTGAAGCCGCTCCCACAGTTGCAACGGGCCATCCGTGGAGCATCGTGAAATCACGTCCGGCGCTGGCTCAACGAAGCGAGATCGGCTGCTCGCTCCAGTCCTCGACGCTGCCGTCGCGACCGTGCAGGCGCAGTCCGAGCCAGTGGCGCCCCGGCGCAAGCTTGCCCGCATCGACGCGGGCGCGGAAACCGACCTTGGGATGTTGCGGGTCGGTGGAGATCTTCCAGTACGCGGCCGCGCCGGGATTGGCCAACCCGTATTCGGCCTTCGCGACCGGCTTGCCGTCGAGCAGCACCTCGACCGCGGACAGGCCGACGCCATCCTTGAACGCCCAGCCGGACACCTCGAACATCTGCCCCACCCGCGCGCCCGACACCGGCGCGTCAATCCACGCCATCGCCGGCGTGATGCAGGGCGCGCCGGCTTTCGCCGGTTTGCCGTCGAACTCGAACAGCATGTAGCGCTGTGCGCCGTGGTCGATGTTCAGCGCGTGCGGCTTCGGCAGCGGCCCGAGCTGCGCGCACAGCGCGTGGTAACGCTGCAGCAGGTGCTTGTATTCCACGTCGGTGGCGCCGGCGACCAGCAGCGTCGGGCGTTCGAACCGATGCTCGCGCTGCAGGCCCCACAGCCGCAACTGCGGCGCGCGGCCATGGGCGCGGTTGAGCGGGTGCTCCAGCGCGGGAATATCCGGCTCGCCGAGGGCAAAACCCAGCTCTGCGCCGATCTTGAAGTTGCCGGCGACGACCTGGGCGCCTTCCGGCATCTTCGCGCGCCGGTCGCGCACCTCCGCGGCGAGGGTGTCCCAACCGGCAAAGTTCGATGGATACCATTTCAGCGCGGCCGACTGCTCGCGCAGCGACGGCGTCGATACCGCGGCGAAATAGCCCAGCACCGCGACCAGGCCGCAGCCGGCCACGCCCCACGCCACCCGCCGCAGCCACGGTGCCCAGGTCGAGAACACGGCCGGCAGCAGCGGCAACAGCGCAAGGTAGCCGGGCAGCGGCCAGTGGAAGCTCACGCGCCGCGTGTCGGCGAAGAACCCGAGCGCGAAGAACCCCAGCACCACCAGGCCGCCGAGCCAGGCGAAATAGCGCTGGCTGTCGGTGGACCATCCGCGGCGACACGCGGCGGACATCAGCGCGACGAACAGCGGCGGCGTCACCAGCAGACCCTGGATGGCGAGGAACAGCAGGCCATCGGCATGGAACGCCCACGGGTGGCGATCGACCAGCTGGAAACGAAGGCCCGCTTCGGCGTTCTCCATGTTCCACGCCATCAGCGGCGTCCATGCGGCGGCGCCGAAGGCGATCGCGATCCAGACCCGCGGATCGGCCAGTGCGCGGCGGCCGGCAGGCATCGACAACAGCACCAGGAATCCGACGCCGATCACGGCGATGAAGCGGTAGTGGCTGAGCGCGCCGATCGCAAGTCCCGCGCCAAGCAGCAGCGAGGCGCCGTCGCTGACATTGCGCAGCAGGCGCGCGCCGGCATCGATGCACAGCAGCGTCGCCAGCGCCATCGGCACGTCCGGCAAGGCCAGCAGGCCGAGCGAGCCGGCCAGCGGCAAGAGCACGGCGGCGATACCGGCGACCCAGGCGTGGCGCGGGTCGAATTCGCGCGCGGTGATCCGCACGACCAGCCATGGAAGGGCCGCGGCGATGATCAGGAAGGGCGCGCGCAAAGCCAACCTGCCCTCGCCGAACATGAAATCGCCGAGCCGGATCAGCCATGCGGTAAGCCCCGGCAGGTCCGAGTACGCCCACGACAGGTGCCGGCTCTCCTGCCAGTAGAACGCCTCGTCGACGAACAGCGGCAGGCGCGCGGCCATCGCGACCTTGAGCAGCGACACGCCGGCCCAGAGTGCGATGAACAGCACGCGCGCGTCGATCCTTTTCCAGCCCTGCTCCCGCATCCAGCAACGACCTCGCTACACTCGGTTTCTTCCACAGGGAGCGACGACGCATGACCGCAATCCCCGAACAGCGGCACATGCTAACCGACGGTCTTCGCGATGCGGTGAAGCGCGCGCAGGCGCAGGTGAACACCCTGGTGCTCGGCAAGCCGCACGAGGTCCGGCTCGCATTCGTCGCCTTGCTGTCCGATGGACACCTGCTGATCGAGGACCTGCCCGGCCTGGGCAAGACCACCCTGGCCCACGCCATGGCGGCGACCCTGGGGCTGGGCTTCCAGCGCGTGCAGTTCACTTCGGACCTGCTGCCCTCGGACATTGTCGGCGTGTCGGTATTCGATGCGCAGGCGCAACGTTTCGAATTCCATCCAGGGCCCGTGTTCGCGCACGTGCTGCTGGCCGACGAGATCAACCGCGCGCCGCCGCGCACCCAGAGCGCGCTGCTCGAGGCAATGGCCGAACACCAGGTCACCGTGGACGGCACCACGCACGCGCTGCCCGACCCGTTCTTCGTGATCGCCACGCAGAATCCGGTCGATCTCGCCGGCACCTACCCGCTGCCCGACTCGCAGCTCGATCGCTTCCTGCTGCGGCTCACGCTGGGCTATCCCGACGAAGGCGCCGAGCGCGCACTGCTCGCCGGCAGCGACCGCCGCGACCTGATCGCGCGGACGCTCCCGGTGCTCGGCGCCGACGACGTGCAGGCGCTGCGCGAAGCGGTCACCGGCGTGCATGCCAGCGAGGCGCTGGTCGTGTACGTGCAGTCGCTGCTGGCGCGCAGCCGCCACCATCCCGGGGTGCGCGTCGGCCTGTCGCCGCGCGCCGGCATCGCCCTGCTGCGCGCGGCGCGCGCGTACGCGCTGCTGCTCGGGCGTGCGCACGTGCTGCCCGAAGACGTGCAGGCGCTGTTCCCCGCGGTCGCCGCGCATCGTCTGGTCGCCGATGCGGACGCCGGCGACGGCTACACGCTGGCCAAGGCAATCCTCCACGGCGTCCGGGTCGACTAGGGCGCAGCGTGAGCACGACGGCGGGGGTGAAACCGGGCTGGCGCCAGCGCATCGAATCGCTGGCGCGGCCGCGGCATCGTGAATCGCTGCCGGTCGCGCTCGACCGCCATCGCGTCTACATCCTGCCGACCGCATTCGGCTGGTTCTTCCTGTTGCTGCTGCTGGCGATGCTGGCCGGCGCGCTCAACTACAACAACAATCCGGCATTGCTGCTGGCGATGCTGCTGGCGGGCACCGCCAACACCAGCCTGTTCGCCGCGCACCTGCAGCTGAGCGGGCTGCAGGTGCTGGCGATCGATGCCGAGCCGGTCGCGGCCGGCAAGCCACTGGTCGTGGACGTGCACGCGCGGGCACAACCGGGTCGCTCGCGTCGCGGGCTGCGCGTCGAATGCCTGGGCACGACAGCGGTGCTCACGCTGGACAACGGCGCGGGCACCGCGACGCTGCAGGTTCCGACCACGCGGCGCGGCTGGCTCGATGCCGGGCGGGTGCGCATTTCCACCGCCCGCCCGCTGGGCCTCGCCCGTGCCTGGGCGTGGGTGTGGCCCGCATCGCCGCTGCTGGTCTACCCGGCGCCCGAGGTACACGGCCCGCCCCTGCCGGACGGCGGCGGCGACAACGGCCGGGCGCGCCTGCATCCGGCCGGCGACGATGTCCACCACTTGCGCGCCTATCGCCGCGGCGATGCGCGCCGCGCGATCGCGTGGAAACCCTCCGCCCGCCACGGCACGCTGCTGGTGCGCGAGTACGAGCAACCACTCGGCGCCGACCTCGTGCTCGACTGGCACGCGCTGCACGCGCTGGCATGGGAAGACCGCATCCAACGCCTGGCGCGCTGGGTCGACCAGGCCGAGCGCGAAGGCCGCCGGTGGACATTGCGGTTGCCCACGCAGGCGCTGGGACCGGCGCGCGGCGCCGACCATCGCCACGCCTGCCTGCGCGCCCTGGCGCTGCTGCCCGAAGCGGGAGGCAGCGATGTCGGCACACGCTGATTCCACCGTCCTGCCGGCTGCGAAGGGCAAGCCGGCGCGGTCGATGGCGCTCGATCCACAAAGCCGCCTGTGGACGCTCGCAGCCGCGGCCGCCTGCCTGCTGCCGCTGCTGCTGCAGCTGCCCGGCACCATGGCGATCGCGATCGCCGTGCTTGGCGGCGCGATCGCGGCCACCACCCGCCGCCATCGCCTGCCCGCGTGGCTGCGCCTGCTGCTGGCGCTGGCGCTGCTGGGGTACGTGATGGCCAGCTCGCATTTCGTCCTCGGCCGCGACACCGGCTGCGCCCTGCTCGCGGCGATGCTCGCGATCAAGCCGGTCGAACTGTCCACCGTGCGCGATGGCCGCAGCCTGCTCGGCTTCGCCCTGTTCGCCCCGTTCTCCACGTTCCTGCTCGACCAGGGGCCGCTGTCGCTCGTGCTTGCCCTGCTCGGTGCGACGCTGGCTCTGGCCGCGCTGCTGCGACTGGCGGACCTCGAATCGGGCGATGCCATGCGCGCATTGCCGCCATGGCGCCGGCTGCTGGGCGTGTGGCGACTGATCGCGATTGGCCTGCCGCTCGCGATGGCGGCCTTCTGGCTTTTCCCCCGCATCGCGACACCCCTGTGGGGCGTGCCCGAGCGCGTGCTCGCCCGCCCCGGGCTGTCGGACCGCATGTCGCCGGGCGAGTGGCTCGACTTCATGAACGACGACAGCCCGGCGCTGCGGGCAACGTTCTTCGGTCCCCCGCCCGCGCCGTCGCAGTTGTACTGGCGCGGCCCGGTGCTGTGGAACTTCGACGGCCGCACCTGGACTGCCGCGAAACGGCTGCAGGGCCTGCCGCCGGCGCCGGCGACGCATGCCGCGCGCAGCTGGGACTACGAAATGACGCTGGAGCCCACCGAGACCCGGCAGATGGTGGCGCTCGACCTGCCCACGCAGATCCCGGAAGGCACCCGGCTGGGACTCGACTACGGTCTCGAAGCGCCGCGACCGCTCGTCACGTTGACCCGCTGGCGGATGCGCTCCGCCGCGCCGGTCGCGTTCGAAGCCAGCCTGCATCCGCGGCTACGCGAGATGGCCTTGCGCCTGCCCGAAGGCTACAACCCGCGCACCCTCGCGCTCGCCCGGCAATGGCGCCGCAAGGCGGGCGCGAACGACGCGGCCATTGTCGAACGTGCGCTGGCCTGGATCCGCAGCGATTTCGCCTACACCCTGAGCACGCCGTTGCCCGGCCGCCACTCGGTCGACGAATTCCTGTTCGACCAGCAGGCGGGCTTCTGCGAGCACTTCAGCTCGGCGTTCGTGGTGCTGATGCGCGCGACCGGCATTCCCGCGCGCGTGGTGACCGGCTATGCGGGCGGCTACCGGAACCGCTACGGCGACTACTGGCTGGTGCGCAAGTCCGACGCGCACGCCTGGGCCGAAGTCTGGCTCGCCGGCCGCGGCTGGGTGCGCGTGGACCCGACCGCGGCGGTCGCGCCCGAACGGATCTACGACACGCTCGCCGATCGCGCCAGCGGCAACTTCGGCGGTCGCCTGGCGCCGATGCTGGACGTGGGCGACTGGCTGCGCCGCGGCTGGAACGATCTCGTGCTCGGCTTCGACGCCGCGCGCCAGCAGCGGCTGCTGCAGCCGCTGGGCATCGACCGCCTCGACCAGCGCAGCCTGATCGCGCTGTTCGCGCTCGTGGCCGCGTTGGCGATCGGCTGGATGTTGTGGCTGACCGCCCGCGCCGAACGCGAGCGCGACCGCCTGCTGCGCGCCTGGCACCGGCTCGGCGCCCGCTATGCCCGGCTGGGCCTGGGCCGCGCACCGCACGAACCGGCCGGGGAATGGGCCGCGCGCGTCGCCGCCTCCCGCCCCTCCGCCACCGACCTGGAATCGCTCAGCGCGCGTTTCGCCCAATGGCGGTACGCTCACGGTGACGGGCGTACACAGGGGCCGCGCGAACTGGACGAACTGGTCCGCGCACTGCGACGGCATCGTCCCTGATCCGCGCCGCATTCGATCAAACGCTTCGGAGAGACCGCATGAACGTCCGACTTCTCGCAGTGGCCTGCGTTGCCAGCGTCCTGCTCGCCGCCTGCGCCACCCAGCCCAAGCCGCTGCAGGGCGACTTCAACCCGATCACCCCGCGCGATGCGGCGCAACAGGAGAGCACTGGCGCCGTGGTGCGCTGGGGCGGGCGCATCGTGCAGGTCGAACCCAAGGAAAACCGCACCTGCTTCGAAATCATCTCTACCCGCCTGACCGCCAGCGGCCGCCCGTACTGGGCCGAAGACGACACGGGCGGGCGCTTCATCGCCTGCCGCGACGGTTTCTACGACCCTGCGATCTTCGAGAAGAACCGCGAGGTCAGCTTTACCGGCCGCATCGACGGCTACGAGAACCGCCGCATCGGCGGCTACGACTACCGCTTCCCGCACGTCGCCGCCGAAGTGGTCTACCTGTGGCCGATCCGCGAGCGGGTGAACGTGGTGACGCGCCCGGCGCCATGGCCGTGGTGGGGCTGGTGGTGAGCGGCGCGGTCGATTGAACGAGGACGCCCGGGTTTCCGGGCGTTTTCTTTTCTGCCTGTCCGGGTTTCCGGACTCACGCGCCCGGTCGATTTACGCGCAAACATACAATTGCGCAGACACGCGCGCGCCTTGACGTGATGGCTTTACGCTTGCGGGTCAGCAGCTGAAGCAGCTCAACGGCCCTGGTTGGCCTTGCAACGGCAGAAGCATCTCGCGCGCCAGCGCGGACGCCTGGGATCCGGTTCAGCCGTGTACCAGCGCGAAGGCTCTCGATTGGCCCGCCAAGCCTTCCCGCCCGCGCTCAACCTGTCGTGCCGAAGCGTCCCAGCGGTGCGCCGGCCAGCAGGTGCAGGTGGATCTGGAACACCGTCTGCCCGCCGTGGTCATTGCAGTTCATGACAATGCGATAGCCGTCCTCGGCAAACCCCTGCTCCTTCGCATAGCGCGCGGCGGCGAACGCCAGGCGGCCGACCACCGCGGCCTGGTCGGCCTGGACGTCGTTGAGCGTGGCCACGTCGACCTTCGGCACGAACAGCACGTGCACCGGCGCCTGCGGCGCGATGTCCCGGAACGCGATCAGGCCGTCGTCCTCGTAGACGATGTCGGCCGGGATCTCGCGGCGGATGATCTTGTGGAAGATGGTGTCGGTCATGGATGGCTTCGCGGCTGGGGATGTGGATGTGGGATATCGGATGTCGGAAGGCGTAACCCTGTCATCCCGAGCGCAGCGAGGGATCTGCTCTGCCGGGCAAGCCCATAGCTTCCTCGTTGCGCTCGAGACGGCAGTTCCATGCTTTTCCCGATTCCCGATTCCTAATTCACCAATTCCGATTCGGTGCCCCCTAGGGCATCTCGCTCCGCGACCCGAACGCATGCGACAGCGTTCCGCGATCGACGTACTCCAGCTCCCCGCCCAGCGGCACGCCGTGCGCCAGGCGACTGGGGCGCACGCCGTGGTTGCGGGCGAGCTGTGCGAGGTAATGCGCGGTGGCCTCGCCCTCGACCGTCGGATTGGTGGCGATGATCAGTTCCTGCACCTCGCCCGTCGCCAGCCGCGAAGCCAGCTGCTCCAGGCCCAGCTCCCGCGGGCCGATGCCGTCGAGCGGACTGAGCCGCCCCTGCAGGACGAAATACAGCCCGCGATAGCCGGTGGCCTGTTCGATCACGAGCCGGTCCGCGGGCGATTCCACCGCGCACAGCTGCTGCGCATCGCGCGCGGCGCTGGCGCAGGTGGCGCAGGTTTCGGTTTCGCTGAAATCCCGGCAGCGCACGCAGTGGCCGATGCGCTCGATCGACGAAGCCAGTACCTCTGCCAGCCGCCGCCCGCCGTCGCGCTCGCGCTCGAGCACGTGGTACGCCATGCGCTGCGCGGTCTTCTGGCCGACACCGGGCAGGATGCGAAAGGCTTCGATCAGTTGTTCGAGCAGCGCGGTGGTCATCGGGATCCGGTCGGGTGTGGTCGCCGCGCCCGGCGCGGCGCGCGTCAGAACAGGCGCGAAAGGTGCGCGGCCCAAGCGTAGGCGGGTTCGCGGACCAGCAGGATCGCGCCCGCCAGGAGGCCAAGTCCGATCCCGGCCAGGCGATTCTGCCACGGCCCGATCATCAGCAGGATCAGCGCCACCGCGCACGACAGCGAGGCGGCGAGCACGGTCGCGGCCCAGAGCCAGCGGATCGGCTCGGGCAGCGGCAGGAAGGCGCGCAGCAACAACAACAGCACGAGCAGCATCGGGCACAGGACGCCGAGCAGCTTCGCCCAACCCGCGCCCGCGTATCCGTAGCGTGGCCGGAACACGTCAGCCGGTCCCGCGTTCGAATACCTTGCGCGCAGCAGCGCCGGCCATCGTCAGAAGGGCAGCTTCATGCCCGGCGGCAGCGGCATGCCCGCCGTGGCGGCGCCCATCTTTTCCTGGGACGCGGCATTGGCCTTGTTGACCGCGTCGTTGAACGCGGCGGCAATCAGGTCCTCGGCCATTTCCGGGTCCGACAGCGCGCCGGGATCGATGCGCACCTTGCGGCATTCCATCCGGCCGCTGAGCGTCACCGACACCATGCCGCCGCCGGCGTTGCCGGTGACTTCGAGGTTGGCGAGTTCTTCCTGGGCGCGCTGCAGGTCTTCCTGCATCTTCTGCGCCTGCTGCATCAGCTGGGCGATGTTTCCACGCATGGCTTTTCTTCCGGTCTATTCGTCGTAGGGGCGTATCGAATCGGGCACCAGCTTGGCGCCGCGCTGGGACATCAGGCGCTGCACCTGCGGATCGGCCAGGAACGCGCTTTCGGCCGAAGCCTGGCGTTCGTCGCGCTGGCGCTCGTTGCGCGCGTGCAGGGTTTCGGCCACGCCCGGCGCGGCGTCGAAGCGCAACTGCGGCTGCATCCCGAGCGGTACCGCCAGCGCGGACGCAAGCTGCGATACCAGGAACGGCGCCTTGAGATGGTCGTCGGTCGGCGGCAGCGACAGTCGCAGCACGCCGTCGGACCAAGCGATGAAGCCCGCGCTGGCGGCAAGCTCCTTCACCGGGCCGCGCAGGTCGAGCGCGGCGACGAAGTCGGGCCAGCACGACGCGTCGAGGTCCACGGTGGCGACGTGCCGGGCGGGCGCAGCGGGTTGCGACGGCATGTCCGCCGCAGGGCTGTCCTGCGCGGCGGGCTGCGCCGTGGCGGGCGGGGTTGCGACCGGAGGCGGTGACGCGATCGCCGGCGTTGCGTATTCCCGTCCCGGCGCGCGCGGGGGCGCCGATGGCGCGCGGGCCCGTTGCGACGCGGGTGGCGATCCCGAAGCCGCGCCCATGTCCAGCGCCGCACGTGCCGCGGCAGGTCCCGGGCTGCGTTGCGTCGCGCCCGGCGCGCCCGCGGACACCACGTCGCCCTCGACCGGGCGGAAGGCCAGCATCCGCAGCAGGCACATCTCGAAGCCCGCGCGCGCGCTTGGCGCCAGGTGCAGGTCGCGGCGGCCGGCCAGCGCCATCTGGTACCAGAGTTGCACGACTTCCGCGCGCAGGCTCGACGCCAGCGCCTCGACGTCCACGCCGCCGGCTTCGACGTCGTTTTCCGGCACCAGCTGCTTCACCTGCACCCGGTGCAGCGCCTCGGCCAGCGCGTCGAGCACGCCGGCCCAGTCCGGCGAGAGCTCGGCCAGCGTCGCCACTTCATCCAGCAGCGCCTTGCCATCGCCGGCGGCCAGCGCGCCCAGCAGCGCGCCGACGCGGGTGCGGTCAACCGTGCCCAGCATGGTCGCCAGCGCGGCGTCGGTCAGCGCGTTCTCGCCGTTGGCGCCGGTGTAGGCGATCGCCTGGTCGAGCAGCGACAGCCCGTCGCGCAGGCTGCCGTCCGCTGCTTTCGCCAGCTGGTGCACGGCGCCCGGTTCGACGGCGATGCCCTCGGCCTGGAGGATCTTGGTGATCTGGCCGCCGATCTGCGCTTCGTCCAGGCGCTTGAGGTTGAACTGCAGGCAGCGCGACAGCACCGTCACCAGCAACTTTTCCGGATCGGTGGTGGCGAACAGGAACTTGACGTGTTCCGGCGGCTCCTCGAGCGTCTTGAGCAGCGCGTTGAACGCCGCCTTCGACAGCATGTGCACTTCGTCGATCAGGTAGACCTTGTGGCGCCCGCGCGACGGCATGTACTGCGCGTTCTCGATCAGCTCGCGGACGTTGTCGACGCCGGTATTGGAGGCCGCGTCGATCTCCAGCAAGTCGATGTAGCGCCCGGCATCGATCGCCTGGCAGGTCTCGCACTCGCCGCAGGGATCGGCTCCCGTGCCGCGCTCGCAGTTCAGGCTCTTGGCGAAGATGCGCGCGATGGTGGTCTTGCCCACGCCGCGCGTGCCGGTGAACAGGTAGGCGTGGTGCACGCGGCCCGAATCGAGCGCGTTGGACAGCGCGCGGACCACGTGCTCCTGCCCGACCAGTTCGGCGAAACGCTTGGGGCGCCACTTGCGGGCGAGGACGAGGTAGGACATGGCGCCATTCTGCCGCGCCCCGGCGAACCTTGCCTACCCTGATGTCGACGCGCCGCGGCGCGCCCGGAGATGTGGCGACGGGTCTTTGTTGTGATACCCGCGGGTCAAGGCTAGAATCTGCGCCCCTGAGCGTGGCCGGAATGCCGTCTTCAGGTTCCAGCGGAGAGGTGTCCGAGTGGTTGAAGGAGCACGCCTGGAAAGTGTGTAAGCGTCTAAACCGCGCTTCGGGGGTTCGAATCCCCCTCTCTCCGCCACATCCGTCAAGCGCCCCGCAAGGGGCGTTTTGCGTATGTGGCGGGGAGAGGGGATCTGGTGCGAATCCCTGCGGGTTCGACAAATCGGCAGGACTGCCGATTTGCACGGCGAAGCCGCCCGAAGGGCGAGGCACATGGATGCGGCGAGTGCATCCCCCGGCCGGACATCAGCGCTCGCGATGCTGGTAGAATCCCGCGCTCGCTCACGCAGTTCCCGCGCGCAGCCATCTATGGTGGCCCCGTCGGCCCCTCGCGACGCTAGATCGAAAACCCCGCCAGGGCCGGAAGGCAGCAACGGTATCGATCGACGCGGGCGCCGAGGTCAGCCGGCGGGGCCATCGCCTTTTTCTTCTCTGGAACTCCTGCGCTGACAGGCGGCTGTTCATTTTCGCAAGCCGTGGCGACGGCATTTGTCCGCATCGCACCGGACACATTCGTCCGGCGCGGCAGCAACGGTATCGATCGACGCGGGCGCCGAGGTCAGCCGGCGGGGTCATCGCCTTTTTCTTCTCTGGAACTCCTGGGCGGACAGGCGGCTGTTCATTTTCGCAAGCCGAGGCGACGGCATTTGTCCGCATCGCACCGGACACATTCGTCCGGCGCGGCAACAACGGTATCGATCGACGCGGGCGCCGAGGTCAGCCGGCGGGGTCATCGCCCTTTCAATGCTTCGCATTGAAGTCCCAGGATTTGCTGCGCAAACCTTGGGGACCGGCATGTGCTTCCGATCCCTGCCCCTTACCGAGGGGCTCTTCTTCGATCGACCTCCGGGCAGTCGCACAGTCGGCGGGTCCCAGCCATTTTCCGACCACTAGGCGTTCACACGAAAACCCGTCGGGTCCGCGCAGCGCGGGATTACACCCTCGAGGGCTCTCGATCTGGCGAACTCCCTCGCGACATCCCGGTCAGGGGCGTTCGGGGGTGCAGCCTCGACGTGGAAGATTCCAAGCCATGCATGCCATGACCGTAGCCGCTGGAAGCGACGTTGACGTTGACGTTGGCGTCGTGGGTGTAGCCCCGACCTACGGGTGCCGCCAGTCCTCGTCGCCCTCGGCGTAGCGCTCGCGCTTCCAGATCGGGACGCGCGCCTTGACCTCGTCGATGACGTAGCGACAGGCGGCGAAGGCGGCGTCGCGATGGGCGGCGGTGACACCCACCCAGACGGCAAGGTCACCGATCGCGAGGTCGCCGGTGCGATGCACGCAGCGCGCATCGAGGATGTCGAACCGTTCGATCGCCTCGGCAAGCACGCGTTCGCCTTCGGTTTCGGCCAGTGCCACGTAGGCTTCGTAATGCAGGCCATCCACCGATCGACCGTCATTGTGGTTGCGCACGCGGCCCTCGAACGCCGCGAACGCGCCCGCCCGGGCATCGCCCAGGGCGTCGCGCAACGGTGCGATCTCGAAGGCTTCGGGCGACAGCGAAAAGCGCGGCATGCCGGTGTTCATCCGCCGCTCACCGGCGGAATGAAGGCGACCTCGCTGCCCTCCGACAGCGCGTCGTCCCATGCAGCGAAAGCGCCTCCCACCGCGACGCGCATCCGCTCGGCCGGCAACGCGAACCCGTGGCGCTCGCGCAGTTCGCCGTACAGCGCGCGCAGATTGGCTGCGCCGGAATCGACTGGTTCGCCGGCCACGCCCGCCGCGTCGCGCAGGCTGGCGAAGTACAGCACGGTGACCCGCGTCATCAGCCGGTCCTGCCGAAATCATGTCGGCCACCGCGCTTGCCCAGCAGCTTCGCCGGGCCGATCACGATCGCGTGCGACAGCGCCTTGCACATGTCGTAGACGGTGAGCGCGGCGACCGTGGCGCCGGTCAGCGCCTCCATCTCCACGCCGGTGCGGTGGGCGGTCTTCACCGAGCATTCGATGCGCAGCTCGCGTTCGCCGTGCCAGTCGATGCCGATGCGCACGCCGTCGATCGGCAGCGGGTGGCAGAACGGGATCAGATCAAAGGTGCGCTTGACCGCCAGGGTACCGGCGATGATCGCGGTTTCGACGATGCCGCCCTTGGCGCTCCTGAGCCCCTGCGCGCGCAGCTGCGCGGCGACGGCGGGGGGGAATTTCACCCGGCATTCGGCGACGGCCTCGCGCGCGGTGACGGCCTTGTCCGAGACGTCGACCATCGCGGGGCGACCGCTGTCGTCGAGGTGGCTGAGTTTGCGTGCGGGTTTCAGTGGCATGGTCACGGAAGGCAAAGATCGGGCATGGCGATTGTAAGTCGTTGTCCAGGGTGCCCACGTTGGTGCCAGCAGTGCAGCCGCGGGCTTGCATGACAACCCGTGCGTCGACTTCCGAAGCATTCGCGATCACCGGATGCCGGATCCGCGGCTCCAAACGCTCGCGGCTGAAGCCGCTCCCACAAAAAGCTTGGCTCGCCATGCCGATGCTGGACACTGTTTCAGGGCGCCTTTCACGGCGCGGCAGCCAGGTCGGCAGCTATCCGCCGATCAGGAACATCTCCACATGCCGCCGCGACGCGCTGGCGCGTCCGCGCAGCTCGCTGTAGCGGTCACTGCGCTGCGTCCACAGGCCGGCCACGTGGTCGGCCAGCGCAGCATCGCCGTCTCGCAGCCAAGGCCGCAGGTCGGCACCTTCGGCCGCGAACAGACAGGTGTACAGACGCCCGTCGGCGGAGACGCGGGCGCGGTGGCAGTCGCCGCAGAACGGCGCGCTGATCGAACCGACGAAGCCGACTTCGCCGGCGCCGTCGTCGAAACCGTAGCGCGACGCGACTTCGCCGCGGTAGTTCGCGTCGAGCGCATGCAGCGGCCAGCGGGCATGGATGCGGTCCCGCAGCTGCGCCGACGGCACGACGCGTGCGGCATCCCAGCCGTTGCAGGTGCCCACGTCCATGTATTCGATGAAGCGCACGATGTGGCCGCTGCCTCGGAAGCGCTCGACCAAAAGCAGCACCTGGTCGTCGTTGACGCCACGCTGCACGACGCAGTTGAACTTGATGCGCTCGAAGCCGGCGTCCTGGGCGGCGGCGATGCCCGCCAGCACGACAGACAGCTCGCCGCGGTCGCCTGAGAGCCGGCGGAACAGCGCCGGATCGAGTGCGTCGAGGCTGATCGTGATCCGCCGCAGCCCGGCCTCGCGCAGCGCGCGCGCCCGCCTGGCCAGCAGCGCCCCGTTAGTGGTCAGGGCCAGGTCGTCGATGCCGTCGATGGCAGCCAGCCGCGCCACCAGTTCCGGCAGGCGCTTGCGCAGCAGCGGCTCGCCGCCGGTCAGGCGCAGCTTGTGCACGCCCAGCCGCGCGAAACCACGCACCAGCGTCTCGACCTCGTCGAACGACAGGCGTGATGCCGCGTCCATGCCGTGATCTTCGGGGACGCGATCGGCGGGCATGCAGTAGCCGCAGCGGAAGTTGCAGGCTTCGATCACCGACAGGCGCAGGTCGCGCAGCGGCCGGCCGAGGCGGTCGAGCGGCAGCGCGGGCGCGTCCAGCACGGCATTCATGCCGGCTGTTCCCGCTCGGCCGTGGGCACGGCCAGCGCGACCACTTCGCCCGGGGTTGCCACACGGTGCCCGCGCCCGGCCAGCGCCTGGCCGTCGGCGACGCCGGCGTAGTGGTAGAAGAGGCAGCGTTCGAGCAGTTCGTGGGGATACTCGCGCTCGAGGTCGTCGATACCGCTGTGCGAAGGATTGCCGTGCAGCGCGCAGTCGTGCGCGACCAGTTCGCCGGCGTCGGCGTGCCTGGCCAGCATTTCCGGGATCGGACGGGTGTCCCCGCTCCACACCAGGCTGCCGCGCAGGCGCAGGCCGTAAGCGGTCTCGGGCCAGTGGTGGCGCACCGGGAAGACCTCCAGCCGCACGCCGTGATGCCAGAACGCATCGCCGACCGGCACCAGCTGGAACGCATCCCAGAAATTGGCGCCGCCTTCGGCCAGCACGTTCGGGTAATCACCCACGCGCCGGTGCAGCAGCGGCACCACCGTCGCGGGCACGTAGAGCCGGGTCTTGCCGCGGCGCGCCGAATCGAAATAGTCGGCCACGAACAGCCGCTCGAAGCCGGCGACATGGTCCAGGTGCACGTGGGTCACGAACAGCGCGCGCGGCGCTTCGCCGTAGTGTTCGAGATACGCGGTGAGGCCCTCGGCGCCGCAATCGATGGCCAGCCACGGCGCGCCATCGCGCTCGATGGTGGCCATCGGCGACCCCAGCGCCACCGCCGAGGCATTGCCCACGCCCTGGAAGCGCAGCGACCAGGCCATCAGCGCGCGTCCATCCCGATGTCCATCAGATGCCGCGATCCCAGTGCTCGTCGTAGCCTTTGCGCAGGCGGGCGAAATCCTCCTCCACCTCGGCCACGGTGCGATGCCCGCGCTGCTTGAGCAGGGAACGCTTGAGCCGCGACAGGTTGCCTTCGCGCCAGCGGGTGGCGGGGATCCGCAGCGTGCTGCGATCGAAGTCGATCATCCAGCCCTTCCCGTCCGCGTCGAACAGCAGGTTGTGGGCGTTGAGATCTGCGTGGTCGAGCCCGACGCGATGGAAGCGCGCGACCAGGCGCCCGGCCTGGTCCCAGGGTGCACTGTGGCCGTCGAGGGTGGCCAGGTCGGCCAGCGAACGCACGTCGAGCAGGCGTTCCATCAGGATCGAGGCGCGATACAACGGCCCCTCGCGCGTGTAGCTGGCCGCGATCGGTCGCGGCACGGGCAGGTCCTGCTTGAGCAGGTCGCGCAGCAGCCTGAACTCGGCGAAGCTGCGCACCCGGTCTGCGTCGCGCCACAGGTACCGGTCGCGGCTGATTTTCGCAGCCAGGCCACCGCGCAGGTACTGGCGCAGCACGCACGGGCCGTGCGAGGCATCGATGTACCACGCCCCGCCGCGGCCGCCGTCGCCGACCGGCTGCGCGCGCTCGCCCCAGGCCTCGGGGTCGAACCAGCGCGGATCGGCTTGCCGCAGCTGCGTCGCGTCGAACAGAATCGACCCCACACCGCGATCTCCGCGGCCGGCGCGGAACGGCGTCAGGCTTTCGGTAGCATCGAACGCGGCCATCCGGTGAGTCTAACAAGCGCATGCCTTCCGATCCCGTTATCCACGCCGTTCCGGCCGCGGCCGCCCCCCGCACGATCTGCCTGCTGCGCCTGTCGGCGCTCGGTGATGCCACGCACGTGGTTCCTCTGGTGCGCACCCTGCGCCGCGCCTGGCCGGACGCAGCGCTGAGCTGGGTGATCGGCAAGGCCGAGTACAGGTTGCTGGAAGGGCTGGAGGGCGTGGACTTCGTCGTCTACGACAAGAACACCGGCCTGGCAGGCATGCGCGCGCTGCGCCGGCACTTCGGCGGCCAGCGCTTCGACGCGCTGTTGCAGATGCAGGTCGCCGCGCGCGCCAACCTGCTGTCGGCGTTCGTGCCGGCGGTGCGCCGCATCGGCTACGACGGCGCGCGTTCCAAGGACCTGCACGGGCTGTTCGTCAACGAACGGATCCCCGCCCGCGCGGGAGTCCACGTGCTCGATGCGATCGGCAGCTTCTGCGAGCCATTGGGGCTGGCGCAGACCGAAGTGGCCTGGAACCTGCCGGTACCCGACGACGCCCGCGCCTGGGCGCGCGCGCAGTGGCCGGAAGACGGCGCGCCCACGCTGCTGATTTCGCCATGCTCCAGCCACGCCCTTCGCAACTGGCGCAGCGACCGCTACGCCGCCGTCGCCGACCATGCCGCGACGCGAGGCTGGCGCGTCGTGCTGTGCGGCGGACGCAGCGAGCTGGAGCGTACGACCGCCGACGCGATCTTGTCCGCGATGCAGGCGCCGGCGCTGGACCTGGTCGGCAAGGACACGCTCAAGCAGCTGCCCGCCCTGCTCGAGCGCGCCGACCTTGTGATGACGCCCGATTCGGGGCCGATGCACATCGCCAACGCGATGGGGACCAAGGTGCTCGGCCTGCACGCGGCCAGCAACCCGGCGCGCAGCGGCCCCTATTCCGACCGCCGCTACTGCGTCGATCGCTACGACGATGCCGCCTGCAAGTACCTGGGCAAGCCGGCGCGCGAGCTCAAGTGGGGCACGAAGATCGAACGCGAAGGCGTGATGGACCTGGTGACGGTGCAGGACGCCGTGGCGGCGTTCGAACGCTTCGCAGCGGAACGTTAACCAGTTCCCCGCCCGTCGCGGGAGCGGGGCCCGCCGCGAGCTTCTGGCCGGCGACGCGGGCGACGCGGAAATGCAGTGGGCGCGAAGAGGTTCGCGGCTTCGGCCGCTCCTGCGGACATCCTCTCGATGCGGATGCGATTCGGTGCCGCACCCCGAGGGCCGCTCCAGGCCATCCCGCAAGGACCTTCCAGGCGCACTGGCATACTCGCGCCCTCGTTCAACGCCCAAGGAGTGCCGCCCGATGGCAGCCTGGTTCACGGTCGTCGCGCCGTTCCTGCCGGACATCATCCAGATGGCCAAGCCGATGTTCACGCGCGACAAGGGCGCCGACAAGATCCCGCAGCAGATCAAGGAGCTGCAGGACGCGGCGACGCAAAACGCGGATGCGGTCAAGCAGCTGGCAGGCGAAATGCAGCGCACGCTGGCGTCCCTGCAGCAGGGGGCGAACCAGCTGGAAACCACGCTCGCGGCGCTGCAGCAGCGCAATGGCGAGCTGGAAACGGAGTTGCGGCGCACACACCGGTTGTCGCTGGTCGCGATGACGGCGGCATTGCTGGCTTTCGCGCTGTCCGCCTACGCTCTGGCGGCGTGACGCTGCGCGCCACGCCTGACGCCCCGCACAGAGTTCGAGTCCTGACCTGAAGGCCCGCGCGCCTGACCCCGTGAAGGCGCGGCCTCGAGCCGCGCCCGTCCATCCTTCAGGCGGCGCCGCCAGCCCCGTAGTCCTCGTAGGACTTTTCTTCGACGTAGCTGGAGCCGAGCGCGAGGTTGATCTCCTTCTTGATCCGCGCGCGGGTGTCGTTCTCGACATAGACGCTGCGGGCCAGGCGAATGAACTCGTCGTCGAAGGCCTGCGCCTTCTCCTTGATGCGGATGTCGTCCTCGATCACCCACAGACGTTCGTTGACCGCCTTGAGATCGGCGCGCATCCGGGCGATGTCGCCGCTGGCCGCGGGGTGCGCCATCCAGGTCTTTTCGAGGGCATCGAGCTCGTTGCGGACGTTGGCCAGCTTGGCCGGATCGGACATGCGCTCGGACTTGATCTGCAGGATGGCGATCTTGTCCAGCAGCTCGCCGAACGACACGGGGACGGAAATCTCGGACATGGGCCCTTCGCGGCTGGGAGAACGGCGTCCAGTGTACCGTTCTCGCCTTGTCCGCCACGGCGGCGGCCCGTATCATTGCGCCCCCGGTAGCAGCCACTGCCGTCGGGGAAGTTCCGGAGAGGTGGCAGAGCGGTTGAATGTACCTGACTCGAAATCAGGCAGGCGTTTATAGCGCCTCGGGGGTTCGAATCCCCCCCTCTCCGCCAGATTCGCACAGCGCCCCGAAAGGGGCGTTTTGCGTATCCGGGGACAGGGATTGGATGGATTCGGCCTGGTTCGGCCGACCATCAGGAAGCCGGGGCGTTTTCCGTTCCCTGCAATCCCCGGAATGACCCGCACCGAGGATTTTTCGCATGCCGGTGAAGCGAAGCCGGACCTTCGGCCCTGTAACCTTCGTGGCCATCGGCCCCAGGCGCCGCCTCCACGCCAGCGTCATGCACGTCTTCCTACTTTGCCGACCGGAGCCCCGCCTCCGTCCTGTTCAGCCCCGTTTTCGCGTTGTCCGGGACGAGAAGGTTCCCGCCCGCCGCTGCCACCAGAGTTGCCCATGATCGAATTCGGACACCTGACCCATGTCGGCCTGCGGCGCGAGCTGAACGAGGACACCTACTACGGCGACAGCGAGCTGGGCCTGTGGCTGGTGGCCGATGGCATGGGCGGGCACGAGTACGGCGAGGTGGCCAGCGCGCTGGCGCGCGAGGCGATCGTGCGCGAGATCCGCCAGGGCACGCCGCTGTCGCAGGCGATCCGGATCGCCGACGAGGAGATCATCCGCGCCTCGCGCAAGCGCAGCGACTCGTTGCCCATGGGCACCACCGTGGTGGCCGTGCGCATCGCCGGCAACCACTTCGAGGTGGCCTGGGTCGGCGACAGTCGCGTCTACCTGTGGCACGAGCGCACGCTGGCGCAGCTGTCGCAGGACCACAGCTACGTGCAGGAGCTGATCTCGCAGGGCACGATCACCGTCGACCAGGCACGCACCCACCCGCACCGCAACGTGGTGACCCAGGCGCTGGGCGTGACCGATCCGCAGAACCTCAACGTCGAAACCCTGTCCGGCGAGCTGCTGCCGGGCATGCAGCTGCTGCTATGCAGCGACGGCCTGACCGAGGAGGTCGACGACCGCGGCATCTCTCAGGTGCTGTCCCACACCGAATGCAGCGCCCAGGAGTGCGTCGACGGCCTGGTGGCCGCCGCGCTGGACGGCGGCGGCTCCGACAACGTCACCGTCGTGCTGGTGCGCCGCCACTGACCTGTCGTGCGCATGCGGTAGCGGCCATGGCCGTGATGGCCTGATTCGCGAACGCGTAGCCGTATGGCGGCTGCCACGCATCCCACGGGACGCGAACTTTTGCGACGTGACCACTTGCCGTGGGTGTTTGCCGCCACGGACCCCGAACGCACTGGCGACAGATTCCCGCTACAGGTCCCAGACCGCGCTGCCGGCTTTCCTGCGGATCGCTTCCAGCCGCGCCGCGTGTGCGACCAGGTCGGCCTCGTCGACCACGATCCTCGGCCGCGGCGCGAGCGCGGCGGCGCTGACGAACACCGTGGTCGTGCGCGTTTCCGCCACCTCGATGCTGCCGAATCCGATTTCACTCTGGCCGGCGGTCAGCGCGAGGTAGACCTCGGCCAGCAGCTGCGCGTCGAGCAGCGCGCCGTGCAGTTGCCGATGGGCATTGTCCACCCCCAGCCGCCGGCACAGTGCGTCGAGTGAGTTGCGCTGGCCCGGATAGCGGTGGCGCGCGAGTTCCAGCGAATCGAGGACCTGGGCGTGGTCGCGCAGGCGGCCGTAGTGGTCGCCCAGCCGCGACAGTTCGTGGTCGAGGAAGCCGACGTCGAACGCGGCGTTGTGGATCACCAGCTCGGCGCCGTCGATGAAGGCCAGGAACTCGTCGGCGATCGCGGCGAACTTCGGCTTGTCGGCAAGGAATTCCAGCGTCAGGCCGGTGACTTCCTGCGCGCCGGGCTCGAACTCGCGTTCGGGGTGGATGTACTGGTGGTACGTGCGCCCCGTCGGGCGGCGTTCGACCATCTCCACGCAGCCGATCTCGACGACGCGATTGCCCTTCTTCCATTCCAGGCCGGTGGTTTCGGTGTCGAGGATGATCTGGCGCATGGTCGGGGCAGGGAAAGGATCGGGGATCGGGGATTGGGGATCGGGGATCGGGAGAAGCTACAGCATCCCGCTCGCGACGGCCCTGAGCCTGATCGCCTCGTCGCGGGCAAGCACGTCGACGCGTTCGTTGTCGGGATCGCCGGAATGACCCTTCACCCAGCGCCAATCGATGCGATGGCGCGCGGTCGCGGCATGCAGTCGCTCCCAGAGATCGCGGTTCTTGACCGGCGCGCCGCCGGAAGTCTTCCAGTTGCGGCGCACCCAGTTCGGCATCCATTCGGTGATGCCCTGCCGCACGTACTGCGAATCGGTGTGCAGGACCACGCCGCACGGCTCGGTCAGCGTTTCCAGCGCCATGATCGCGGCCATCAGCTCCATGCGATTGTTGGTGGTCTGGGCTTCGCCGCCGGCCAGTTCGCGTTCGCGCGCGCCGTAGCGCAGCAGCGCCGCCCAGCCGCCGGGGCCGGGATTGCCCAGGCAGGCCCCGTCGGTGTGGATTTCGATCTGTTTCATGCAGCGGGAATTCCTTCGGGCAGCGGCAAGCGGAGGCGCTGGCGCACCGGCGTCAGCGGCCATGCGCGCTTCTCGGCGCAGATCGCATAGGCCGCGCGTACGCCGGGGCCGTCCTGCGGTTCGTGGGCGACGCGGACCTGCCAGCGGGGCCCCAGGCCCCGCGACACCGGCTCCGGCGTCAGCCCGGCCTCGCGCATCCGGCGGCGCCAGGTCAGGGGCTCGGCGGCGCCCAGCCCGGCGCCGCGCCAATACCAGCGATACGGCGCCAGGGGATTGAGCGCGAAAATCCACAGCCGCCCTCCGGGCGCGAGTACGCGGGCGCATTCGGCGAACAGCCCGCGTCCCTCCCGGCCGCGCGCCGCCACGTGCTGCAGCACGACCACGCCGATCGACTCGCTGGCCAGCGGCAGCGGCAGGCCGCACCGGGCGTCGCCGGACCAGCCATCGGCCGAGGCGACCAGATGCAGGCCGCTGCCGTCCACCGGGGTCACCTGCTCGACCGGGCCCAGCCACAGCCAGGGCAGCGCGGGGCGTTCGGCCAGGGCCCGCTCGACGGCCGGCCGCTCGCTTTCGAGCACGGCAAGCCCGGCGTCGGTGCGGAACCAGTCACGGGGGCTCGCGGGTTGACCGGTGGCGGAAAGGGGGGGCATGGTCGCCATTCTAACGATCCCGGGAACCACCCCCGATGCACCTGCTGCCGCTGCCGGCGTTCGAGGACAACTACATCTGGACGCTGCGCGACGGAGCCGGGCGCGCCCTGGTCGTCGATCCGGGCCAGGCCGACCCGGTCTTCGCCGCCGCCGACGGCCTGCAGCCGGCGGGGATCCTGCTGACCCACCACCACCCGGACCACATCGGCGGGGTGCAGGAACTGCTCGAGCGATGGCCGTCGCTGCCGGTGATCGGACCGCAGGACGACCGGATCCACATGGCGACACGGCGGGTTGGCGATGGCGACCGGGTCGAGCTGGCCGACTGGCGCTTCGAGGTTCTCGCCGTGCCGGGCCATACCGTGAGCCACATCGCATTCCACGGCGATGGGCTCTTGTTTTGCGGGGACACGCTGTTCAGTCTCGGTTGCGGGCGCCTGTTCGAGGGTACGCCGGCGCAGATGCTGGCCTCGCTCGACAAGCTGGCTGCCCTGCCCGGCGATACCCGCGTCTGCTGCGGTCACGAATACACCCTGTCCAACGCCGCGTTCGCGCGCGTGGTCGAACCCGAAAACCCGGCGCTCCTGCGCCGCATCGAGGAAGCCCAGGCGATGCGCCAATCCGGTCGTCCCACCCTCCCCAGCCACCTCGCGTCCGAACGCGAGACCAATCCGTTCCTTCGCGTCGACGTGCCCGCGGTTCACGCGGCGATCGTGAGCCACGCCGGGCATCCGATCGATGGCCGGGTCGACGCATTCGCCGCGCTTCGGCGCTGGAAAGACGGATTCCGCGCATGACGCGGTCCGCCGCGCGACGGCTGGCGTTGACGCTGGCTGGAGCGTTCGTGCTGTGCGGACCCTTGGTCGCCGGATCCCGGACCACGCCCGCGGCCGCGACTGCCGCGGTGCCCGCCTCCCCTGCCTCCCAAGCCACCTCGCCCGCCACGCGCAACGGCCGGGACATCTACGCCAGCTTCCGCGCAGGCCTGGCGGACCCTTCGTGTGGGCCTGAAACCAGCCAGCGCTGGCAGCGCCACTTCGCCGGCGCCCCGAAACGGCTGGCCGCCCATGACGACGACGTGCTGCCGCTGTTCGGCTACGTGGTCGACGCATTGCGCCAGGCCCACCTGCCGACCGAATACGCGCTGATCCCGTTTGTCGAGAGCGGCTACAAGCCGGGCGCCCGCAGCGGCTCGGGGCCGGCCGGGCTGTGGCAGTTCATCGCCTTGACCGCGCGCAACCACAAGATCGCGATCCGCCCCGGCTACGACGGCCGGCTGTCGCCGGTCGAATCCACGCAAGCCGCGGTCCGCTATCTCAAGACCCTGCACGGCATGTTCGCCGGCGACTGGCGGCTGGCGGTGATGGCCTACAACGCGGGCGAGTACCGAGTGCTCGGCGCACTCAAGCAAAGCGGCCAGCGTGCAATGGACGCCGATCCGGAAAAGCTTGTCGGGCTGTCCGGGATCACCCGGGCCTACGTGCGCAAGCTCCACGCGCTCTCCTGCGTGCTCGACCAGGCCGACGACCGCGGCGAATGGCTGCAGTCCCTGGATCGGCCGGTGGCAGTGCTCGCGCCCGAGCGACTGCCCGCCGGCACCACCAGCCTCGAAGCCTGGGCGCGCCAGCACGCGCTCGACCCGGCCAAGGTCAGGCGCATCAACCCGGCGTTCGCCAGCGGGCGCGTCGCCAAGGGTGGCCGCGTGATGCAGGTGCTGGTACCAGTGGCGGCGACCCGCATGGCCGCCGTGGACCCGGCGACGCCACCGGAGCGCGTCACCACGCTTGCCGACGCATCCGATGCCGTGGTCATCGAACCGTCGCCGGATGCCGCTGCGAAGGGCGGCACCGTGTCCCCGCCATCGGCGCGCACCCACACCGTCCAGCGCGGCGACTCGATCTGGCGCCTGGCCAAACGCTACGGCGTGGGTCGCGCCGAGTTGCTCGAACGCAACGGCCTGTCGGCCGCCGAGGTGCTGCGGCCCGGCGATGTCCTGCAGATCGACGCACCCGTCGCGGCCGCAGCCGCCGCCGGCGCTGCCGCTGCCGCGAACTTGTCGGCCGTGCCAGAATAGAGCGGTAGCTCAACCAGCGAGAACACCATGGGTTTCCTGCAAGGCAAACGCGCCCTGATCACGGGCATCGCCAGCCAGCGCTCGATCGCCACCGGCATCGCCGAGGCCATGCACCGCCAGGGCGCCGAACTGGCCCTCACCTACCAGACCGACAAGCTGCGCTCGCGCGTGGAAGACGCCGCGAAGGAGTACGGCTCCAACCTCGTGCTGCCGCTGGACGTGGCGTCCGACGAGCAGATCGACACCTGTTTCGCCGAGCTCGGCAAGCACTGGCCCGACGGTTTCGACATCCTCGTCCACTGCATCGCCTACGCCCCACGCGAGGCGATCGGCGGCGATTTCCTCGACGGCCTGACCCGCGAGAACTTCGCCATCGCCCAGGATATTTCAGCCTATTCGCTGGCGGCGCTGGCGAAAGCCGCGCGGCCCCAGATGAAGGGCCGCAACGGCGCGATCCTGACCCTGAGCTATCTGGGCTCGATCCGCGCGCTGCAGAACTACAACGTCATGGGCGTGGCCAAGGCCAGCCTGGAATCGACGGTGCGCTACCTGGCGCTCAACCTTGGCCCGGAGGGCACCCGCGTCAACGCGATCTCCGCCGGACCGATCAAGACCCTGGCCGCGTCGGGTGTCGGCAACTTCCGCAAGATGCTGAGCACGTTTGAAGCCACGGCGCCGCTGCGCCGCAACGTCACCATCGAGGACGTGGGCAACGCCGCCGCGTTCCTGTGTTCCGACCTGGCGGCCGGCATCACCGGCGAAGTCACCTATGTCGACGCCGGCTTCAGCGTCGTGGGCATGGGCGGGATCGACTAGGCACACTTGCTCCCGGCGCCGCCACGACGCCAGTCATGCAAAGAAAAAGCCCGGCAATGCCGGGCTTTTTTGTTGATCGCGCCGGCCTCAGAGCCGTGATTCGGCGACCGTGATCTTCATCCGCTTGCGCAGCGCCTTGAGCATGCCGGAGGCATCCTCGTTGCCGGCAATCTGCGCGAGCTGCTGCCGCAGCGCGGTGCGTTCCTGTTCCGACGCTTCCTTCGGATCGCCCGGCGTGACCTTGGTCACCGCGAACACCACCGCGCTGCCGTTGTCCAGCATGACCCGGCCGGGCGACACCTTGCCGGTCGCGGGGACGGGCACCTCGAAATATGCCTCCGTCGCCGCCGGATCCGGCACCGGCACGCCCCGCGGTACGTTGGGAACGTCCTGCGCGGCCAAGCCCTGCGCCGACGCCAGGGCAGACAGCGCCTCGCCGGCCTTGAGCTTGGCGACCATCGCATCGGCCGCCGCCTGCGTCGCCTTGCGCATGCGGTCGCCGCGGATCTCGGCGGCCACCCGGTCCTTCACCTCGGACAGCGCCAGCGCGCGCTCCGGCGTATGCGCGGTGACGCGGAGCACGACACTGTGCCCGGGAGCGATCTCGATCGGATCGCTCACCGTGCCGTCCTGGACCAGCGATTCGGAGAATGCCGCGCGCACCACCGCCTGGTTGGCGGCGATCCCCGTGCCCTGCCCGCGCGCGAACGGCCCAAGCTTCTGCACCGGCAGGTTCACCGCGCGCGCGGCGGGTGCGAGCGCACTGGGATTCTTCAATACCTGGTCGATCAGCTTGCCGGTGAGTTCGTTGAACGCGCGCTCGCGGTCGACGTCGCCCTGCTCACGCGCGAGCTGCTCGCGCGCGTCCTCGAACGAGGTCTGCTTGCCGCTCTTGACCTCGCGCAGCTGGATCACGTGCCAGCCGAAATCACTCTTGACCGGCGCACTCACCTCGCCCGCCTCCATCGCGAACAGCGCGTCCTCGAACGGCTTGACCATGCCGCCATCGTGCGCGATCCAGCCCAGGTCGCCGCCATTTTCCTTCGAGCCGGCGTCATCGGACTCCGCGCGGGCGAGCGCCGCGAAATCCGCACCGGGCTTGCGCGCCTCGGCGGCAATCCTGGCGGCCTTTTCTTCGGCCGCCTTCCGCGCCCCGGCGTCCGCTCCGGGTGCCACGTTGACCAGGATGTGCGAGGCAAGGCGCTGCTCGGGGTCGACGAAGCGCGCCTTCTCCTGGTCATAGCGCGCGCGCAAGGCCGCCTCGTCGGCGGCCGCCGGCGCGGGCAGCGCGGCGGAGTCGATGTCCACGTACTCGATCGACACGGTTTCCGGCGCGCGGTATTCAGCCTTGTGGGCGTCGTACCAGCGGCTGGCTTCGGCATCGGTGACCGGCGCGGTGTCCGCTGCCGGGGGCGGCAGCACAACGAACGACACGTCGCGGCGCTCGCCGATCAGCTTCATCAGCCGATCCATTTCCGACGGGGTCACGAACGCCGAAGCGGCGACCTGGCTGGCAACGAGCGCCTGCTGCAGGCCCTCGCGGATGCGCTGCTCGAAGCTGCGCGGCGACATCGCCGGCACCTGCGACGCAAGGGCGAGCTGGTAGCGCTGCGGATCGAACTTGCCGTCGACCTGGAACGCGGGGATCGACTGGATCACGTCACGCACCTGCGCATCGCTCACCGCGATGCCGGCGCGCTTGGCGGACATCCGCATCACCAACTGGTCGACCAGCCCGTCGAGCACCTTGCGCTTGTTGTCGATGCTTTCGAACTCGCGTGGATCGAAATTGTCGCCCAGCGCCTGGCGCTGCTGCTGGCGCGCCTGCTCGAATGCGTCGCGGAACTCGTTCTGGTCGATCTCGTCGCGCTGCCACAGCATCGTCACCGGCCACCAGGACGGCGCCGACTGCCACCACTTCGGCGGCGCCTCGACCTTGGCGGTGAACGTCTGGTTGTTCTGGAAGAGGTACTGCTCCATGCCGAAGAAGGCAAACGGGATGCACAGCAGCCCAAGGACCACCATGGCGATCCAGCCGGAGGTTTTTTCGCGGAGTTTCTGCAGCATCGGTCGGCAATGTCGGGACGAAGCGGGCCAGTTTACCTGCAATGGACCCGACCGGCCCCACCTGGGCAGCGGCACAAAAAAAGAGGGCACCGTGTCCGGTGCCCTCTTTGGATGATTGGCGGAGTGGACGGGACTCGAACCCGCGACCTCCGGCGTGACAGGCCAGCATTCTAACCAACTGAACTACCACTCCGCTTCTCTTGAACTTCGCGCCTCGCCCGACTGGTGGGTGCTGAGGGTTTCGAACCCCCGACCCTCTCCGTGTAAAGGAGACGCTCTACCGCTGAGCTAAGCACCCGGTGCCTGGCTTGACCGGTAAGACTCACCCGGCCGGCGGGCTGATCAGTTTACGGCATCCTTGAGCGCCTTGCCAGCCTTGAATGCAGGATTTTTCGCGGCCGCGATCTGGATCTCCTCGCCGGTGCGCGGATTGCGCCCGGTGCGGGCCGCACGGTCGCGCACGTCGAAGGTGCCGAAACCGACGAGGTTGACGCTTTCGCCCGCCTTCAGCGCGCCGGTGATCGAGCCGACAACGGCGTCGACCGCACGGCCGGCATCGACCTTGGACAGGCCGGAGTGGGCGGAAACAGCGTCGATCAATTCGTTCTTGTTCATTGGACTGGAAACTCCCTGTGCGGACAATCGCCCGCTCGATGGTGGTGGCCGGATCGTCCTGCGCGCAGCGCAGGTCTACCGGACCTTGGTGACCCGATGCACGTGTGTGGACTGCTTCGTGGTTGTGGCCGTTATACCAGTGGGGTATAGGGGGTGCAATACGAAAAAACCGCGGAAAACGCCGGGCTTCCGTGCATTTTCATGGCAAACGGAAAAACGTCAATGCTTGACATCCGCGGGTGCCGACGCCTTGCCTGATTCCCGCCTCACCTCTTCCACGCCTTCGGCGACCACCTTGGGCGCAAGCGGCCGCTCCAGCGCGAGGTCGAGCACCTCGTCGATCCATTTCACCGGCACGATCTTCATCGTCTCGGTGACGCTCTTCGGGATGTCGGCCAGGTCCTTTCGGTTTTCATCCGGGATGATCACCGTGCGGATGCCGCCACGCAGCGCAGCGAGCAGCTTTTCCTTCAGGCCGCCGATTGCGGTGACCTTGCCACGCAGCGTGATTTCGCCAGTCATCGCCACGTCGGCGCGCACCGGTATCTTGGTCAGGGTCGAGACCAGCGACGTCGCCATCGCGATGCCCGCGCTCGGTCCGTCCTTTGGCGTCGCGCCGTCGGGCACGTGCACGTGCACGTCGAGCTTCTGCAGGAAGTCCAGTTCAATTCCCAGCCGGTCGGTGCGCGCGCGCACCACCGACAGCGCCGCCGATGCCGATTCCTTCATCACGTCGCCGAGCTGGCCGGTGAGGATCAGGTTGCCCTTGCCCGGCACAAGCGTCGACTCGATCTGCAGCAGGTCGCCGCCCACCTCGGTCCACGCCAGGCCGGTGACCAGGCCGATCTCGTTGTCCTGCTCCGCGCGACCGTAGTCGAACCGCTGCACGCCCAGATATTTCTCGAGGTTCTTCGACGCCACGCCGAGCGCGCGCGGCTTCCTCTTGCGAGCGCTCGCGGGCGGCGGGCCCTGCAGCGCGATCTCCTTGACCACCTTGCGGCAGATCTTGGCGATTTCGCGTTCAAGGTTGCGCACGCCAGACTCGCGCGTGTAGTAGCGCACGATGTCCTGGATCGCACTCTCGGCGATCTTCAACTCGCCTTCGCGCAGGCCGTTCGCCTTCATCTGCTTGGGCACGAGATAGCGCATCGCGATGTTGATCTTCTCGTCCTCGGTGTAGCCGGGGATGCGAATGACCTCCATGCGATCCAGCAGCGGGCCGGGGATGTTGAGCGAGTTGGACGTCGCCACGAACATCACCTCCGACAGGTCGAGGTCGACTTCGAGGTAATGGTCGTTGAACGAATTGTTCTGCTCGGGGTCGAGCACCTCCAGCAGCGCCGACGACGGATCGCCGCGGAAGTCCATCGACATCTTGTCGATTTCGTCGAGCATGAAAAGAGGATTCCGCGTGCCGACCTTGGTGAGGTTCTGCACGATGCGCCCCGGCATGGAACCGACGTAGGTCCGCCGATGCCCGCGGATCTCGGCCTCGTCGCGCACGCCGCCCAGCGACATGCGCACGAACTTGCGATTGGTCGCCTTGGCGATCGACTGCCCGAGCGAGGTCTTGCCGACGCCGGGCGGACCGACCAGGCACAGGATTGCGCCCTTCATCTGCTTCACCCGGGTCTGCACCGCGAGGTACTCGAGGATCCTTTCCTTGACCTTGTCCAGGCCGTAGTGGTCGGCGTCGAGCACTTCCTGCGCGGCCGCCAGGTCCTTGCGCACCTTGCTGCGCTTCTTCCACGGAACGCCCAACACCCATTCGAGGTAGTTGCGCACCACCGCGGCTTCGGCCGACATCGGCGACATTTGCTTGAGCTTGTTGAACTCGGCGCGAGCCTTGGCTTCGACTGCCTTGGGCATGCCCGCCCCCGCGATCTTGCGCGCGATCTCCTCGATGTCGTTCGGCGCGTCGTCGATCTCGCCAAGCTCCTTCTGGATCGCCTTCATCTGCTCGTTGAGGTAGTACTCGCGCTGGCTTTTCTCCATCTGCGACTTCACCCGGCCGCGGATGCGCTTCTCCATCTGCTGCACGTCGATCTCGCCGTCGACGAAGCCGACCAGCAGCTCGAGGCGATCAGCGACATCGATGGTGTCCAATAGGCGCTGCTTGTCCGCCAGCCGCACGCCCAGGTGCGCCGCGATGGTGTCCGCGAGGCGGCCGGGCTCGTCGATGCCCGACAGCGTCTGCAGCAGTTCCGGCGGCAGCTTGCGATTGGTCTTGACGTACTGCTCGAACAAGCTCATCAGCGAACGCGCCACGGCCTCGACCTCGCGCGGATCGCGCGTGCCCGGCGATTCCACCGCGGTGCCGTTGCCCACCAGGCAGCCGTCGCGCTCGGCGATGGCGTCCACGCGCACGCGCGACACGCCTTCGACCAGCACCTTGATCGTGCCGTCGGGGAGCTTGAGCAGCTGCAGCACCTGGGCGAGCGTGCCGATCTCGTACAGGTCGCCAGCGTCGGGGTCGTCGGTTTCGGCGGACTTCTGCGCGACCAGGAGGATGCGCTTGTCGGCTTCCATCGCCAGATCAAGGGCCCGGATGGACTTCTCGCGACCCACGAACAGCGGGATCACCATGTGCGGGAACACGACCACGTCGCGCAGCGGCAGGACCGGCAGGTCCCGGGCCGGACCGGGTCCGGAATCGAGCGTTTCACGTGGGGCGGAACTGGTCATGGGAACTCCGAAAAGGACCGCGCGCGGCGGTTGCGGCGGCGATGGCTTCGTTATGGGGCGCGCGGGCTGGCGATGCAAGCAGGAAGGGCCGCTGGATCGCAGCGGCCCTTCATGATCACCATGGAATCAACGGCTTGGCGGCAATTCGCCGCCGTGACTCGCCGTGGCCGGCTACTCGGCCGCGGCCACTTTGGGCGCCGCCGGCGGCGTCTGGTAGATCAGGTACGGATCGGACTTGTGTTCGATGACCGATTCGTCCACGACCACCTTGCTGACGTTCTCCAGCGAGGGCAGGTCGTACATCGTGTCCAGCAGCACCGACTCCACGATGGTCCGCAGGCCGCGGGCGCCGGTCTTGCGCTTGAGCGCCTTGCGGGCGATCGCGGCGAGTGCGTCCTGGCGGAACTCCAGTTCCACGCCTTCCATGTCGAACAGCTTGCGGAACTGCTTGGTGATCGCGTTCTTCGGCTCGGTCAGGATCTTGACCAGCGCCGCCTCATCGAGCTCCTCGAGCGTGGCGACCACCGGCAGGCGACCGACGAACTCGGGGATCAGGCCGAACTTGATCAGGTCCTCGGGCTCGACGTCGGCCAGCACCTTGCCCACCTCGACCTTGCGCTCGGCGCTCTTGAGCTTGGCGCCGAAACCGATGCCGCTCGAATCGGTGCTGCGCTGCTGGATGATCTTGTCCAGCCCCGCGAACGCGCCGCCGACGATGAACAGGATGTTGCGGGTGTCGACCTGCAGGAATTCCTGCTGCGGATGCTTGCGCCCGCCCTGCGGCGGCACGCTGGCCACGGTGCCCTCGATCAGCTTGAGCAGGGCCTGCTGCACGCCTTCGCCGGACACGTCGCGGGTGATCGAGGGGTTCTCGCTCTTGCGCGAGATCTTGTCGATCTCGTCGATGTAGACGATGCCCTGCTGCGCCTTGTCGACGTCGTAGTCGCATTTCTGCAGCAGCTTCTGGATGATGTTCTCCACGTCCTCGCCGACGTAGCCGGCTTCGGTCAGCGTGGTGGCATCGGCCATGGTGAACGGCACGTTGAGCATCCGCGCCAGCGTTTCGGCCAGCAGCGTCTTGCCCGAACCGGTCGGGCCGACCAGCAGGATGTTGGACTTCGCCAGTTCGACGTCGTCGTTCTTCTGCCGGCTCTCGATGCGCTTGTAATGGTTGTACACGGCGACCGCGAGCGTGCGCTTGGCGCGCGCCTGGCCGATCACGTACTGGTCGAGGACTTCCAGGATCTCCTTGGGCTTGGGCAGCGAGCTGCGCGCAGACTGCGCCTTCTCCTCGAGTTCCTCGCGGATGATGTCGTTGCACAGCTCGACGCATTCGTCGCAGATGAACACGCTCGGGCCCGCAATCAGCTTGCGAACCTCGTGCTGGCTCTTCCCGCAAAACGAGCAATACAGGATCTTGCTGTTGTCGCCGGAACGGCCTTGTCTGTCTTCGGTCATGCCTTTGGTCGATCTTTGCGGATTACGGTTCGAGAATAGCATAGCGTCCGCTCCCGCAAACGCGGGGGCGGGACGCCGGATGCCTCAATGAAATCAGTCAGTTACGAAGGCTGGATGGACTCTTCCGGACGCCGCTCCAGGACCTCGTCGACCAGCCCGTATTCCTTGGCCGCCTCGGCGCTCTTGAAGTTGTCGCGCTCGGTGTCGTTGGCGATCGTCTCGAACGACTGCCCGGTGTGGCGGGCAAGGATCTCGTTCAGGCGCTGGCGCAGGGTCAGGATCTCGCGCGCCTGGATCTCGATGTCGGTCGCCTGGCCCTGCGAACCGCCGGACGGCTGGTGGATCATCACCCGCGAGTTGGGCAGCGCGTAGCGCTTGCCCTTGGCGCCGGACGCCAGCAGCAACGCGCCCATGCTGGCCGCTTGGCCGATGCAGATCGTGCTGACATCGGGCTTGATGAACTGCATGGTGTCGTAGATCGACATGCCGGCCGTGACGACGCCGCCGGGCGAGTTGATGTACAGGCTGATGTCCTTCTCGGGGTTCTCGGCCTCGAGGAACAGCATCTGCGCGACGATCACGTTCGCCATGTGGTCATCGATGGCGCCGACGAGGAAGATCACCCGCTCCTTGAGCAGGCGCGAATAGATGTCGTAGGCGCGTTCGCCGCGGCTGGTCTGTTCGACCACCATGGGAACGAGGTTCAACGCTGTTTCGGGCTTGTGCACTGTCTACCTGCCTGGGTGTTGCTGGAAAACCCGCGCATGGATGCGCAGGCCTAGCGGGGGACCCGCACCGCGTCAGCTTCCGATCGCTTCCTGGAAGGACATGGCCTGCTCCGTGTGCTGGGCGCGCTCGGCGATCCAGTCGATCACCTGCTCTTCCATCACCCGGTTCTGCAGTCCCGACATGAGTTGGGGATCGTTGCGGTACAACTCAACGACCTGGTCTGGCTCCTCGTAGGTCGAGGCGATCAGGCGCAGCGTCTCGTTCAGACGCTTGGGATCCAGGCGCAGCTCGTTGCGGCGGGCGACCTCGCCCACCACCAGGCCGACCAGGACCCGCTTGCGGGCCGCGTCCATGAAACCCTCGTGGGCATTGTCCGGCACTTCGGCCTGCTGACCCTGACGGCGCGCCTGCTCGACCGCCTGCTGGAGCATCGCCCTGGCTTCGTTCTCGACCAGCTTCGGCGGCATTTCCACTTCCGCGTATGCGCTGGCAAGGTTCTCGCCGACCTGGCGGCGAAGCCGGTTCATCAGCGCGCCCTTGAGCTCGCGCTCGAGATTGGCGCGGATGTCCGACCGGAACTGGTCCAGCTCGCCGCTCTTGACGCCGAAGCTGCGAATGAACGCCGCATCGACTTCCGGCAGCACCTGCTCGGACACCTGTTCGATCTTCACGTGCACCTGCGCGGTCTTGCCGGCCAGCTGCGGGACGCGCCAGTCCGCGGGGAAGGTCACTTCCACGGTCTTCTCGTCGCCCTTGGCCATGCCGACCAGCGCGTTCTCGATCTCCGGATACATGCCGCCGGTGCCGATCACGGTCACGCCGCGCTCGGCGCCCTCGGCCGGCAGGCGCTCGTCGCCGACCTGCGACCAGGTTTCCACGTCGACGGCGTCCTCGGCCTGGGCCGGGCGCGTCACCGCGGTCCAGCTGCGGCGCTGCATGCGCAGGTTCTCGATCATGCGGTCGATGTCGGCTTCGGCCACCTCGGCCGTGTGGCGGGTGATGCTGAGCCTGGACACGTCGATCTCGCCGAAGTCCGGCACCACTTCGAACGTGGCCACGTAGGCCAACTCCTTGTCGCCGGCGTCCTCGCTGCGCTCGATCCTCGGGCTGCCGGCCAGGCGCAACGCGTTGTCGCGCACCGCCTCGTCGAAGCCTTCGCGGAGCAAGCCGTCGAGGATCTCGCCGCGCACCTGCTCGCCGTAGCGCTGCTCGATGACCTTGGCGGGGACCTTGCCGGGGCGGAAGCCCTTGATCCGGGCGGTGCGCGCGATGTCCCGCAGGCGACTGCCCACCTGGTCCTCGAAGCGCTCTGTCGGAAGGCGGAACGTCATCCGGCGTTCGAGATTGCCCACGGACTCCACCGATACACGTGCATCTACAGCTGGCATACCCTCTCCTGCGATCCGCGAGGCCTTCGCGGGATGATGTTGGAAACTGGCGCCGGGCGGCGAAGGCGCGCAAGCGCGGCCTGCACGGCGGAACGGACTAGTTTCGCCGATTCCGGGCCCGGCCGCCAGCCGGACCGGCACGCGCGCGTTGACAGCGCGCAGCCCGCTCCGGACAATGGCCGGCCTTCCGCGGCGGTGGCATTGCCGCGGAACCCGAGCCAACCGTGCGGCACCGGCGGGGTATAGCGCAGTCTGGTAGCGCGCCTGCTTTGGGAGCAGGATGTCGGGGGTTCGAATCCCTCTACCCCGACCATCCGCCGACGGCCCTGTCCGGCCCGCTATCATGCGCCTACGCGCCCGTAGCTCAACCGGATAGAGCACCGGCCTTCTAAGCCGGTGGTTGCAGGTTCGAGTCCTGCCGGGCGCGCCACGCATCAGATCCAACCGGCGCCGATGGCGTCGGCGGAACGCCCGGGACGGGCTCTCCGGAATGCTTCAATGGTGGCTGTAGCTCAGTTGGTTAGAGTCCTGGATTGTGATTCCAGATGTCGGGGGTTCGAGTCCCCTCAGCCACCCCACCCTACCGCGAGCCGGGCGCAGGACGCACCGGGACCGCGATCGGCCGCGAGCACCGCGGCCTGCAAAAAGATTGTCGCGCCATGCGCGGCTGCGTTATTATTCGAGTTCGGGGCCGTTAGCTCAGTTGGTAGAGCAGTTGACTCTTAATCAATAGGTCCAAGGTTCGAATCCTTGACGGCCCACCAAACTTCAGGCGCCCGGGTAACCGGGCGCTTTTTTTTTGGTTTCCCGGCACTTGCCGGCCGGCGCCGGCGCGTAAGATGCGCCTGCGCCGCCGGGCGCTTGCATCGCGAAAGTGGCGGAATTGGTAGACGCCCTGGTTTTAGGTACCAGTGCCGCAAGGCGTGCGGGTTCGAGTCCCGCCTTTCGCACCAGCCCGGACCGATCGGACTTCCGTGATCGACGCTGTGTCCGACGGCATTCCTCCGCCCGCATTCCTCCGTGGCGTTCAGTTCGTGGCCACTTGAACAGGTAGCCCTGTATCCTCACATCTGGCCCGAACAGACACTCCTTGCGAGGACTCAATGCGTAGCGGCAACCCGGCTTTGAAGGAATCCACTTTCCTCGATCTTGGCAGCGGCACCGTCGTGTCTCGCGCCAGCGGCGCGATGACCCTCAACGGCACGGTCAACAAGACCGGCCTGCTGCTCGTCCTGGCCGTGATCACGGCGGCGTTCGCCTGGAACCAGGTCGAGGTCACCGCCGAAGGCATGACCGGCGGCGGCTATCTCTGGGGCGGCCTGATCGGCGGCTTCGTCCTGGCGATGGTCACGATCTTCAAGAAGGAATGGGCGCCGGTCACCGCGCCCATGTACGCGCTGGTGGAAGGCCTCTTCCTCGGCAGCATCTCGGCGGTCTTCGAAGCCAAGTATCCCGGCATCGCGTTCCAGGCCGTGCTGCTGACGTTCGGCACCCTGTTCGCGCTGCTGATGGCCTACCGCTCGGGCCTGATCAAGGCGACCGAGAACTTCAAGATGGGCGTGGTCGCAGCCACCGGCGGGATCGCGCTGGTGTACCTGGCGACCATTGTGCTGGGCTTCTTCGGGGTCGAGATCCCGATGATCCACGGCAACGGCATCGTCGGCATCGGCTTCAGCCTGTTCGTGGTGGTGATCGCGGCGCTGAACCTGGTGCTGGACTTCGACTTCATCGAGACCGGCGTCGAGCGCGGCGCGCCGAAGTACATGGAATGGTACGGCGCGTTCGGCCTGATGATCACGCTGGTGTGGCTGTACATCGAGTTCCTGCGACTGCTGTCGAAGCTGCAGTCGCGCAACTGACATTGCAGGCTGTGACGGAAGAAGGCGCTTCGGCGCCTTTTTTCGTTCTTGGCCTGCCGACCGGTGTCACGCGGCGGAACGGACCCCGGTGGGAGCGGCTTCAGCCGCGAGCTTTCATGCGGATGGCATCGCCGATCGGAAAGCTCGCGGCTGAAGCCGCTCCTACAAGGGCATTGCCTTGCGGCTACGCGGCGTCGGGCACTTTTCCGAGCGCCGCCCGGCGCGCAGGCCAGAGCATGAAGCCGACAGCCACCGCGGCCAGGATCCAGCAGTAGTACACCTTGCCGGCCAGCGCCAGCGGCGACACGGCGGCCAGCGAACCGGCCAGCAGGATCTGCGCGCCATAGGGCAGTACGCCCTGGACCACGCAGGCGAAGATATCGAGCAGGCTGGCCGAGCGGCGCGGCGTGATGCCGTGGCGCTGCGCGATGTCCTTCGCCACGCCGCCGCCGACCAGGATCGCGACGGTGTTGTTGGCGGTGAAGGCGTCGCCCAGCGCGGAAAGCGCGGCGATGCTGAACTCGCCCGCCCGCCGCCCGGTATGCCCACGGGCGAAGCGGGCGATCGCATCGGCCAGCCACTGCAGGCCGCCTTGCGCCTTGGCCAGCGCCGCGAGCCCGCCGATCAGCAGCGACAGCAGGGTGATCTCGACCATGCTTTCGTAGCCGAGGTAGATGTCGCCGGCGAGGGCCTGCCAGTCGTAGCCCGGCGACAGCACGAACCCGAACGCGCCCGCCAGCGCGATGCCGATGCCCAGCACCACGATCACGTTGAGGCCGCTCAGCGCCAGGCCCAGCACCGCCAGGTACGGCACCACCAGCCACTTCGAAACCGGGTCCGGCGCCTCGACCGGCGCCGCGTCGCCGAGGAAGCCAAGCAGCACGACGGTGGCCAGCGCGGCGGGCAGCGCGATCCTGAAGTTCTCGCGGAACTTGTCGCGCATCTCGCAACCCTGGCTGCGGGTGGCGGCGATGGTGGTGTCGGAGATCACGGACAGGTTGTCGCCGAACATGGCCCCGCCGATCACCGCGCCGACGACCAGCGCACGGTCCAGCCCGGCGGCGTCGGCAACGCCCAGCGCGATGGGCACTACCGCCGCGATCGTGCCCATCGAGGTACCGATCGACAGCGACACGAAGCCGGCGACCACGAACAGCCCGGGCAGGATGAGCGCCGGGGGCAGCGCGCCCAGGCCCAGCGCGACCACCGCATCGACCGAGCCGATCGCCTTGGAGACCATCGCGAACGCGCCGGCGAGCAGGAAGATCAGGCACATCAGCACCACGTTGCTGTCGCCCATGCCCGCGAGCAGCGTGTCGAGCGCCTTGAGACCGCGGCGGTGCGCAAGCCAGGCCGCGAGGGCCAGCGCCGGCAGGATCGCCACCGGGGCACGGAGCTGGTAGAAGCCCATCGCCTCGCCCTGGGCCGTGAACCAGAGCCCCGCGCCGAAGAACAGCGCCAGGAACAGCAGCAACGGCGTCAGCGCGATGGCACTGGGGCGGGCTTGCATCGCTTTATCCGGATAGAAGGATCAGAGATTGTGCGGCGCAGCGCCGATGCTGTCGATTGCCGGGAATGGAAAGTCAGCGTTCCAGCCGCGGGTGGAATGGGGTGACCGCACGGTTTCCGGCGCGATTGCACCGTCCGGATCGCAAACCACGATCGTCAGCCCCCGCGAGCGGGACCCGGGGGGACGCTCCCTGCCCGGTGTGCACAAATCGCTCGCCCTTTTTGGACGCCCCTTGGACACTCGGGCTCGGACCACCTTGGAAAACAAAACGGGGCGCCGAAGCGCCCCGTCCGGAATCCGCACAGTCTGGATCAGGCAGCCGCGCGGCTCGCGATCGCCTTGGCGAAAGACATCGTGGTGCCGGTTCCGCCCAGGTCCGGGGTCAGCGAATCCTTGGCTTCGAGCGTGGCGACGATCGCCGTGCGCAGCTTGGTCGCCTGTGCTGGCATGCCCAGGTGGTCGAGCATCTGCGCCGCGCCGAGCAGCAGCGCGCACGGATTGGCGACGCCCTTGCCGGCGATGTCGGGGGCCGAGCCGTGCACGGCTTCGAACACGGCGACGTCGGTGCCGATGTTGGCTCCCGGAGCCAGCCCGAGGCCACCAACCAAGCCGGCACACAGGTCGGAGATGATGTCGCCGAACAGGTTGGTGGTGACGATGATGTCGAACTGCTCGGGGCGCATCACCAGCTGCATGCAGGTGTTGTCGACGATCAACTCGTTGCACTCGATATCCGGGTACTGCGCGGCCACTTCGCGCGCGACCTTCAGGAACAGGCCCGACGTCGACTTCAGGATGTTGGCCTTGTGCACCACCGTTACCTTCTTGCGGCCAGTGCGGCGCGCGAGTTCGAAGGCGTAGCGGACGATTCGCTCGGAGCCCTTGCGCGTGGTGCGGGTGATCGAAGTGGCGGTATCGCCGTCGGCGGACACCTCCTGGCCTTCGGCGCTGTACGCGCCTTCGGTGTTCTCTCGCACGGTGATCAGGTCGACGCCGCTGGAGAAGCGCGATTTGGTGTTCGGGAACGAGATCGCCGGACGCACGTTGGCGTACAGGTCGAAGCGCTTGCGCAGCTCGACGTTGATCGACGAGAAACCTTCGCCGACCGGCGTGGTCAGCGGGCTCTTGAGCGCGACCTTGTTGGCGCGGATCGAATCCATGGTCGCCTGCGGCAGCAGTTCACCATGCTTGTCGAGCGCGGCCATGCCCGCGTCGGCCTCCTCGTAGGCCAGGCCGAGGCCCATGGCGTCGAGCACGTGGAGGGTGGCGTCCATGATTTCCGGGCCGATGCCATCGCCGCGGATGACGGTGATCGTATGGGACATGCGTGTGGGGTCCATGCAAAAAGGACGCAAGGCAGGGTGCCGGGCGTCGGAGGCGTAAAGCAGCCTCTTATTATGCCGGACGGGCTGCCACCGCGCCCGCGCTCGCCGTCCACACAAGATCGCATCCGCCGCGCGGATGCGGCGATTCAGCCGTGGTCGTGCGCGACCGGCGCGGCAGCGCCCTGCTCCAGCTGGTCGAGGAAATCCACGGCCCGGCGCAGGTGGGGGATCACGATGCTGCCGCCGACCACCAATCCCACCGAGAACGCCTCGAGCATCTCGTCGCGGTTGACCCCCGCGTCGCGGCACTGGGCCACGTGGTAACTGATGCAGTCGTCGCAGCGCAGCACCATCGAAGCCACCAGGCCCAGCAGCTCCTTGGTCTTCACGTCGAGCGCGCCGGCCTGGTAGGCCTGGGTGTCGAGCGCGAAGAAGCGGCGCACGACCTGGTTGGGCTCGGCCAGGATGCGTTCGTTCATGCGCTGGCGGAATGCGGTGAACTCGCCCATGCGGTCGCCGGAACTGTCGTTGCTCATTCAATCTGTCCGTTGGTGGATGTTGGGGATCGCCCTGCCCGGCTGGCTGCCGCCGGGTCCGCGACAGACAGTGTCGCCTAAGGCGCCTGCCCTTCCAACAACGGCTCGAGCTTGCCGGCGCGGTGCAGCGCCATCATGTCGTCGTAGCCGCCGACGTGGGTGTCGCCGATGAAGATCTGCGGCACGCTGGTGCGGAGGGCGCGGGCCACCATCTTTTCGCGTTCGGCCGGATCGGTGTCGATCCGCACTTCGTTCCAGCTCAGGCCGCGGCTCTTGAGGAAATTCTTGGCCGCGACGCAGTAGCCGCAGATGGCGCTGGTGTAGAGGGTGATCTGCGGTGCAGGCGAGGCATTCACGGCGGGGCTCCTGAACTTGGCGAGCGGTACATGGTCGAAGGATGCGGCTGTCCGGCCGGTGTTCAAGCTTCGCCCATGGAACGCTGATGATCGCGCACAGCGGATTAACCGCGGATTCACGCCGCTCGACGCGGCCCTCGCCATCCTGCACGCTGCCCCTCTGCTCCACCGAAGAGATCTCCATGCGCCTGACCGTTGCCGTCGCCGCCCTGATGTTCGCCGTCGCCAGCATGTGCGCGCCCGCGCAGGAGGGCGCGCGCCTGCCGGACATCGGCTCTTCCGCCGGGACGGTGCTCAGTCCCGCGGACCAGAAGGCGTATGGCCAGATGATGCTGAGCCAGTTGCGCAACTACGACTACATCCTCGAGGATCCGCTGGTCGACGCCTGGCTGCGCGGGCTGGGCAACCGGCTCGCCGCCGCCAGCGACGACCCCAGGCAGGACTTCACCTTCTTCATGATGAAGGACCGCCAGGTCAACGCCTTTGCCACCGTGGGCGGCTACGTCGGCGTCAATGCCGGACTGGTGCTGGTGGCGGACACCGAGGACGAGGTGGCCGGCGTGCTGGGACACGAGATCGCGCACGTGACCCAGTCGCACGTGCTGCGCAGCGTCGAACGCGCGCAGCGCGACAGCGTGCCGATCCTGCTGGCCATGCTGGGCGCGATCGCGATCGCCCAGTCGGGCAGCAGCTCCTCCGGCGATGCGGCAATGGCGGCCATGGCCAGCGCCCAAGGCATCGCCGCGCAGCGCCAGATCAACTACACCCGCAGCAACGAATCGGAAGCGGACCGGATCGGCATCCGCACCATGGCGCGCAGCGGATACGACCCGCTGGCGATGGCGCAGATGTTCGAGCGCATGCAGGCGCTGGAACGCAGCAACCAGGGTGGCGAAAAGGAACGCACCCCGGACTACCTGCGCAGCCATCCCGTGAACACCACCCGCATCGCCGAGGCCAAGCAGCGCGCCGCCAAGATGGAAGAAAGCGGCGACACCCGCTTCACGCCTGCGTATACGACCAGCGACAACCCGCTGCTGCCGTCCTCGCTCCAGATCAGCACCGCGCCATCGGGCAGCGATAGCGTCCAGTTTGGCTGGGTGCGCGAGCGCCTGCGCGTGCTCAGCGCCAACACGCCCACCGCGGCGATCAACGAGTACGAGCGCATGCGCCGCAGCGGCGAGCTCACCGCCGCGCAACGCTACGGCCTGGCCCACGCGCACCTGCTCGCAGGCCACGGCGCCGAGGCGGCGAAGGAACTGGTGCCGCTGCTGGCAAAGTATCCCGGTGACAGCTGGCTGCTGCTCGCGATGGCGCAATCCAGGGCCCGCGCAGGGGACCCTGCGGCCGCCGACGCGATCTTCGAGGACCTGCTGGCACGGATGCCCCGTAACCGGGCGGTCGCGCTGACCTACGCCGGCGTGCTCGCCGAACGCAACAACGCCGCCGCGGGCAAGCGCGCGCAGGACGTCCTGCGTCCGCAGCTCGCCAGCGCCAGCGACGACCCGCTGTTCCAGAGCACCTTCGCCCGGGTGAACGAGATCGCCGGGGATTCGATCCGTGCCGGCGAGGCCTGGGCCGAAGCGGCTTACCTCAACGGCCGCCCGGAACGGGCGCTGGTGCAGCTCAACAACCTGAAGAAACGCAGCGACCTGGACTACTACGCCCGCGCCCGCATCGATGCGCGGATCGCCGCGATCACGCCGTCGGTGCTGGAACTCCGGCGGCAGGGCGTCCGCGACCCGGACCTGGATCGGCAATAGCGTCGGCGGCGAATAGCCCCCGTCGGGCAGCTGTCACGCGTCCGTCATAAAAACGTAGTCTACTGGCCGCATCGAAAGAACCACGGGGCGGCAGCCGCGACACGCCATGCAGAAGCGCATCCTGATCGTCGATGACGAACCCGCGATCCGCGACATGGTCGCTTTCGCCCTGCGCAAGGGCGAATACGAACCCGCCCACGCCGGCGACGCGCGCGAGGCGCAGGAATCGATCGCCGATCGCGTCCCGGACCTGATCCTGCTCGACTGGATGCTCCCCGGCACCAGCGGCATCGAGCTGGCGCGCCGCTGGCGCCGCGACGAGCTGACCCGCGAGATCCCGATCATCATGCTCACCGCGCGCGGCGAGGAGAACGATCGAGTCGGAGGCCTGGAAGCCGGGGTCGACGACTACGTGGTCAAGCCGTTCTCGGCGCGCGAACTGCTGGCGCGCATCCGCGCGGTGATGCGCCGGTCGCGCGACGACGACGAGGACGGCAGCGTCGTGGTCGGCGCGCTGCGCATCGACGGCACCGCGCACCGGGTGTTCGCGCACGGCGAACCGGTCCAGATCGGCCCCACCGAATACCGCCTGCTGCATTTCTTCATGACCCACTCCGAGCGCGTCTACACGCGCACCCAGCTGCTCGACCACGTCTGGGGCGGCAACGTCTACGTCGAGGAGCGAACGGTCGACGTCCACATCCGGCGCCTGCGCAAGACGCTGGAACCCTCAGCGCTGGACGGCATGGTGCAGACGGTGCGCGGCTCCGGGTACCGGTTCTCGGCCTCGGTCTGAGGGCCCGGATGCCGGATTGGGACGACCGGCCTGCGGCGATCGAGAGAACGCCGGATCGTGGATTGGCCGGCGCGCGCGCCGGCACGGTTACCATCAGTCCGAAGAGTCCCGCTTCCGCGTTTCCTCGATCCCCAATCCGAAATCCCGAAATCCCCAATCCCGGCTTCCCACCCATGCTTCCCCGTATCCATTCCGCCTGGATCAGGACGCTCGGCCTGCTCGCCCTGGTGCTGGTCACGGCATTGCTGGCCGGTCTGCTGGCCGGCCGGCCGTGGATGGCACTGGCCATTGCCGCACTCGGGGTCGTCGCCTGGCACTACTGGAAGCTGCGCAGCGTGCTGCTGCGGCTGACCGCGCGCCAGCGCGTAGAACCGTCCGGCGGCGATGGCGTCTGGGACGAGCTCGACCGGCTGCTCTACCGCACCCAGGAGGAAATGCGCGGCCGCAAGCGACGACTGGTCGAGATGCTGCGCGCCTACAGCGCCGCCGCCGCCGCGCTGCCCGACGCGGTGGTGGTGATCGAACGCAACAGCCAGCGGGTGCGCTGGTTCAACGATGCCGCCACCGGGCTGCTGGGCCTGCGCTATCCCGACGATGTCGACAGCGCGCTGGGCGAGCGCCTGCAGCCGCTGCCGGTCTCACGCTGGCTGGCCGCCGGTCGCCACGCCGAACCGATGCTCGACGCGGCATCGCCGGTCGACCCGTCATTGCGCCTGAGCCTGCGCCTGATCCCGTATTCCGATGAGCTCTGGCTGCTGGTCGCGCGCGACGTGAGCAAGATGATGCGACTGGAACAGATGCGCCGCGACTTCGTGGCCAACGTCTCGCACGAGTTGCGCACGCCGCTGACGGTGGTGCACGGCTACCTCGACATGCTCGACCCCGGCGACCAGCCCGAATGGGCGCCGATCCTGGAGGAGATGCGCCACCAGTCGCAGCGCATGACCCAGCTGGTGGAGGACCTGCTGACGCTGTCGCGGCTCGAAGCCCAGGACAGCGTGGTCGACGAGGAAGTGGCGATGGATTCGATGCTGGTCACGCTGCGGCGCGAGGCCGAGGCGCTGAGCCAGCGCCGGCACGACATCAGCGTCGAGGACCGCGCCGGCATCGACCTGCTGGGCTCGACGCGCGAACTGCACAGCGCTTTTTCCAACCTGGTCGGCAATGCGGTGCGCTACACGCCCGCCGGCGGGAGCATCGCCATCACCTTCGCGCGCACCGCCGACGGCGGCGCCGAGCTGTCGGTGCGCGACAGCGGCTATGGCATCCCGGCCGCGCACCTGCCACGCATCACCGAACGCTTCTACCGCGTCTCCACCAGCCGCTCGCGCGAATCGGGCGGCACCGGCCTGGGCCTGGCGATCGTCAAGCACATCCTGCAACTGCACCAGGCGCGGCTCGGGATCCAGAGCGAGGTCGGCAGCGGCAGTACCTTCGCCTGCCGCTTCGGGCCCGAACGCGTCCATGCGCGCGACCGCGCGTTCACGCCGGTACCCGCCGCGTCCCCCTCGACTCCCGCATCCATTCCATGAACCCTCCCGTTCCCGCCGTCGAGGCTCCGGCCGACAACGACCCGCTGCGCGACCCGTCGCTGTACTTCAACCGCGAACTGTCGCAGCTGGATTTCAACTTCCGCGTGCTGGCCCAGGCGCAGGACGAGTCGGTGCCGCTGCTCGAGCGCCTGCGTTTCCTGTGCATCTCCTGCACCAACCTCGACGAGTTCTTCGAGATCCGCGCCGCGACCGTGCGCCATGCGCAGGATTTCGCGGTGCCGGTCGCCGCCGACGGCATGTCGCCGGCGACGCTGTTGCGGCGCATCCACGACCGGGCCGCCGAGCTGGTCGAGGCGCAGTACCGGTGCTGGAGCGAGGAACTGCGCCCGGCGCTGTCGGCCAGCGGCGTGCGCGTGCTCGGCCGCGAGACGTGGAACGCGCGCCAGCGGCGCTGGCTGCGGGCCTATTTCCGCGAGGAGATCATGCCGGTGCTGTCGCCGCTTGGCCTCGACCCGGCGCACCCGTTCCCGAAGATCCTCAACAAGTCGCTCAACATCGTCGTCGTGCTCAAGGGCAAGGATGCGTTCGGGCGCACAGGGCACCTCGCCATCGTGCGCGCCCCGCGCTCGCTGCCTCGCATCATCCAGATGCCGCACAAGGTGTCGGGCGGCGAGTACGACTTCGTGTTCCTGTCCTCGGTGCTGTCGGAGTTCGTCGCCGAGATGTTTCCGGGGATGGAGGTCAAGGGCGCGTACCAGTTCCGCGTCACCCGCAACTCCGAGCTGATCGTCGACGAAGACGAGGTCGAGAACCTCGCGCTTGCGCTGCGCGACGAGCTGGTCGGCCGCGGCTACCTGCGGGCGATGCGGCTGGAGATCGCGGCCAACTGCCCGAAGCCCATCGTGCAGACCCTGCTCGAGAACTTCGAGCTGCCGGCCAATGCCGTCTACCGCATCCATGGCGCAGTCAACCTCAACCGCATCATTCAGATCTACGACCAGGTTGACCGCCCCGACCTGAAGTACCCGGTGTTCGTGCCGCGGCAGCTGGCCGAGAGCGACGCGATGTTCGAACGCGTGGCCGCCGGTGACGTGCTGCTGCACCACCCGTTCGATGCGTTCACGCCCGTGCTGGAGCTGATCCGCCAGGCCGCCGACGACCCGAACGTGCTGGCGATCAAGCAGACCCTGTACCGTACCGCCAAGGACTCGGCGATCATCGAGCACCTGGTGCAGGCGGCGCGCAACGGCAAGGACGTGACCGCGGTGGTGGAGCTGCGCGCGCGCTTCGACGAGGAAGCCAACCTCGCCTTCGCCGACCGCCTGCAGGAGGCCGGCGTGCAGGTCGTCTACGGCGTGGTCGGCTACAAGACCCACGCCAAGATGCTGTTGGTGGTGCGCCGCGAGGGCCGCAAGCTGCGCCGCTACGTGCACCTGGGCACCGGCAACTACCACGCCGGCACCGCGCGCGCCTACACCGACCTGGGACTGATCACCGCCGACCCCGCGATCGGCAATGACGTGCACCTCATCTTTCAGCAGCTGTCTGGGCTCGCGCCGGCGATCCGGCTCGAACGCCTGCTGCAGTCGCCGTTCACCCTGCATGCCGGCGTGCTCGCGCGGATCGAGCGCGAGGCCATGCATGCGCGCGCCGGCCGCGCCGGCCGCATCGTCGCCAAGATGAACGCCCTCAACGAGCCGCAAGTGATGCGGGCACTGTATGCGGCCTCACGCGATGGCGTGCAGATCGACCTGGTGGTGCGCGGCGCCTGCACCCTGCGCCCCGGCGTGCCCGGCGTGTCGGACAACATCCGCGTGCGTTCGATCGTCGGCCGCTTCCTCGAGCACAGCCGGGTGTACTGGTTCGGCAACGACGGCGACCCGGACCTGTTCTGCACCAGCGCCGACTGGCTCGAGCGCAACCTGCTGCGGCGCGTGGAGACCGGCTTCCCGATCCTCGACCCGGCGATCGCCGCCCGCATCCAGGACGAGGTGCTCGACAACTACCTGGCCGACAACCTCAACGCCTGGGAGCTGCAGGCCGACGGCAGCTACCGCAAGGTCGAACCGCGGGAAGGCGACATGCCACACTCCGCGCAGGCCGCACTGCTGGCGAAGATCTGCGCATGAGTCCGAACACCGCCACGCTACCGGCCTTCGTCCCCACCACCGCCGAACCACTGCGCGACGGCGACATGCTCGCCGCCATCGACCTGGGCTCCAACAGCTTCCACATGGTCGTGGCGCGCTACACGCTCGGGCAACTGCGCGTGGTCGACCGGCTGCGCGAAACCGTGCGCCTGGCCGAGGGCCTGGACGGCAAGGGCGGGCTGACGTTGGAAGTGAGGCAGCGCGCGCTCGAATGCCTGTCGCGCTTCGGCCAGCGCATCCGCGACATCCCGCGGCAGCACGTGCGCGCGGTCGCTACCAACACCGTGCGCGCGCTGTCGGCGCCGCAGGCATTCCTGATGCCGGCGGAAACGGCGCTCGGCCACGCGATCGAAGTCATCGCCGGCCGCGAGGAAGCGCGCCTGGTGTATCTCGGCGTCGCCCACGCGCAGCCGCCGAAGAACGGCCACCTGCGGCTGGTGATCGACATCGGCGGCGGCTCCACCGAATGCATCATCGGCGCCGGCTTCGACGCGATCGAGCGCGAGAGCCTGCAGGTGGGCTGCGTGGCCAGCACCCGCCGCTTCTTCGACAGCGGCAAGCTCACGCGCCGGAAGTGGAACGACGCGCTGGTGGAGGTCACTGCCGAGTTCCAGCAGTTCGCAGGCACCTACCGCGCATTGGGTTGGCAGGAGGTCTTGGGCTCCTCGGGCACCAACAAGGCGATCGGCGAGATCTGCGCGGCGATGGACCTCACCAAGGGCTCGGTGACGGCCGAAGCGCTGCCACAGGTGCGCGAGCGGCTGCTGCGCGCCGGCCACATCGACGCCATCGACCTGCCCGGGCTCTCGGACGAGCGCCGGCCGATCATCGCTGGCGGCGTGCTGGTGCTCGAGGCGGCGTTCGCCGCGCTGGGCCTGGATCGGATGGCGGTGAGCAAGGCGGCGCTGCGCGAGGGCGTGCTGCACGACATGCTGGGCAGGAACCGCGACGAGGATCCGCGCGACGCTTCGGTGGCCGCGCTGATGCTGCGCTATGGCATCGACGCCGACCAGGCGCTGCGGGTGGAAGGCACCGCGCTGCAGCTTTTCGACCAGGTCGCAGCGGCGTGGCGGCTCGGCCCCGACGACCGCCTGATGCTCGGCTGGGCGGCGCGCCTGCACGAGCTTGGCCTGGCGATCGCTCATAGCCAGTACCACGTACACGGCGCCTACGTGCTGGAACATTCGGACATCGCCGGCTTCTCGCGCCAGGAGCAGCAGTTCATCGCCGCGCTGGTGCGCACCCACCGCCGCAAGATACCCAAAGCCGCGTTCAACGTCCTGCCCGAACGCCTGCTCGCGCCGGCGCGGCGCACCGCGGCGCTGTTGCGCATCGCCGTGCTGCTCCACCGCGGTTACGACGCACGCGAGATCCCGCGCCTGGACGCCGCGGCCGAGGGCCGTTCGCTGGCGATCGCGCTGGCGCGCAACTGGCTCGAGCCACGTCCGCTGCTGCGTGCGGACCTCGCCGGCGAACCGGCGCACATGGTGCCGCTGGACATCGCGCTGGCGTTCGACCTGCTGTAGCAGGGCCGCGGTAGTGCGCGGAGGCGACCCCGCTCCCATCAAGGGCAAGTCACTGGATCCCCGCCTGCGCGGAGATGACGTCGAATCGATTCTCGCTTCGTGCGGAGAGTGGTAGCTCCGGAAAATTCCCGGAGTTTCGTCAACCTCGCACAGCCGGGGATCCAGCGACCGTGGGACCAGCAGATGAATGCCCGCCGGTCTGTCACCGAACCGCCACCGCGCTGCAACACGTGTTTCATCGGCTGTCGCGACCATGCCTGCATCCACCGCCTCCGCGAGGCCAGCGATGCACCATGCGATCGTCACCGAAACCTGGCCGCCCGAGGTCAACGGCGTCGCTTTGACGGTGCAGGCCCTGGAACAGGGTCTGAAGGCCCGCGGCCACGAGGTCTCGCGCGTACGGCCCAAGCAGTGGCCGGCGCAGGCCGCGGAAACGGGTGAAACGCTGGTGCGCGGCGCCGGCCTTCCGCGCTATCCGGGGTTGAAGTACGGCCTGCCGGCCACCGCGCAACTGCAGCGGCTGTGGCGAGAGTCGCGCCCCGACGCGATCTACGTCGCCACCGAGGGTCCGCTGGGGTGGTCCGCGCTGCGCGCCGCACGACGGCTGGGCATCCCGGCGGCCAGCGGTTTCCACACCCGCTTCGACCGCTACATGCGCGACTACGGCGCGGCCTTCCTGCAGCCGGTCGCGCTGGGCTGGATGCGCCATTTCCACAACCTCGCCGACGCAACCCTGGTGCCGACGCGCGAGCTGCGCGACTTCCTGGGCAACCGTGGCTTCGACAACGTGGTGCTGCTGCCGCGCGCGGTCGATACGCGACAGTTCCAGCCGGCGTTCCGCGACGCCGCCCTGCGGCAATCGTGGGGCGTGAGCGACGACGCGCCGGTGGCGATCCACGTCGGTCGCATTGCGGTGGAAAAGAACCTCGCGCTCGCGGTGCGCGCCTTTCGCGAACTGCAGCGGCTGCGCCCGGACGCGCGCTTCGTCTGGGTCGGCGACGGCCCGGCGCGCGCGCAGCTGCAGCGCGAGCACCCGGACTTCATCTTTTGCGGCGTGCAGCGCGGCGAGGCGCTCGCGCGGCATTTCGCCAGCGGCGACCTGTTCCTGTTCCCGAGCCTGTCGGAGACGTTCGGCAACGTCACCCTCGAAGCGATGGCCAGCGGCGTGCCGACCATCGCCTACGACTACGGCGCCACCCACGAACACCTGCGCGACGGGTCGCACGGCGCGGCGGTTTCACCCGGAGACGAAAACGGATTCATCGCCGCGGCGCGCCACATCGGTGGCGACGCCGACCTGCGCTTCGTGATGGGCGCCGCGGCGCGCGAAGCGGTGTCGCGGCTGCGTCCCGAGGACGTGGCGGCCGCGTTCGACGAGCTTCTCGCCGGCCTGGCGCAGGGCAAGCCGCATGCCCGCCTCGCCGCCGCGTAACCGCATGCTGGCCAGCGACGCCGGCTGGTGCCTGCGTGCGAACCGGATCGGCGCCCGGAGCGGCGTGCGGCAGGCTTTCGCCGTCGTCAGCCGGCTCGGCGACGGCGCGTTCTGGTATGCGCTGATGGCGATGCTGGTGGCGTTCGACGGCTACGCCGGCCTGCTGGCATCGCTGCACATGGCCGTGACGGGGATCGTCGCGCTGCTGATGTACAAGCGGCTCAAGCGCTGGACGCGCCGGCCCCGGCCGTTCGCCGCCGACGGGCGCATCCGCGCCTGGGTCGCGCCGCTGGACGAGTTCAGCTTCCCCTCCGGACACACGTTGCACGCGGTCGCCTTCAGCCTTGTGGCCGTGGCGCACTATCCGCTGCTTGCATGGCTGCTGCTGCCGTTTGCCGCCGGCGTCGCCGCGTCGCGCGTGGTGCTCGGCCTGCACTATCCCAGCGACGTGCTGGCGGCGACCGCGATCGGCTGCGCGCTGGCGGGCGCGTCGCTGTGGCTGGTGCCGGGCGTGAGCCTGTTCTCCTGAGCGCTGCAGGAGAGCGGCGGAAGCCGCGAGCGGCACGCGGCATCGTTGGCCGCAAACGAACCGCGTAGGAGCGGCTTCAGCCGCGAGCTCTTGATGGGTGGCCGGGGAAGTCCGACCCAGAAGCTCGCGGCTGAAGCCGCTCCTACGAGTGCATCGCTTACATCACGGCTGGCAGGAACACCGACGGGCGACGGTGCTCCGACACGCGTTGCGCATCGCCGCGGTGCGGCGAGGCGTCCTGCCCCGCCGCATCCGCATGACGTCGAGCAAGATGGCGTCACTGCGTTGCCGACAGCCGGTACCAGTCGACCTTGCGCGTCAGCACCATGATCGCCGCCAGGATCACGAACAGCAGGCCGGCGCCGAGCACCAGCGCGTTGTCCTCCGACACCAGCAGTCCGTAGAGCGCCGCGTACAGCGTGGCCAGCATCGTCGCGAAACCCAGGCCGCGCAGCACGCTGCGCAGCACTGCGCTCAGGTAGAAGCCGAGCAGACCGATGCACGCGGCGCTCGCCACCAGGTACGCCCAGCCGAAGGCGATGTGCTCGGACAGGCTGACCAGCAGCAGGAAGAAGATCGCCAGCGCCAGGCCGACCAGGCCGTACTGGATCGGGTGGATCCGCAGCTGCTTGATCAGTTCGAACATGAAGAAGCCGACGAAAGTCAGCGCCACGAACAGCAGTCCGTACTTGGTGGCGCGGTCGGCCTTGGTGTACACGTCGACCGGATCGATCAGCGCCAGGCCGATGCCATCGATTCCGGCCAGCGCGCCCGGCTCGGGGAATCCCTTGCCGCGCTGCATCCCGCGCAGGTACAGCGCCTGGGTGTTCGCCGCCAGCGCGGGCAGCTCCCATTGCGCGCGGAACCCGTCATCGCCGACCTCCAGCGTCCCCGGCGACAGGGTGCCGACCGAGCTCGGGTGCGGCCAGGACGAATCGAGCACGACGCGGTTGGTGTCGCCCAGCGGCACCACGTCCAGCGCTTGGGTGCCGGCGAGGTTGAAGTCGAAGCGGCTCTGCAGCTTCAGTTGCTGGCCCGCACGCGGCGCGGGCAACAGCGCGTGCACGCCACCGCCGCCCTGCTCGTCCAGCCCCTGCAGCACCTGGAGCTCGCGGCCATCCACCCGCAGCCGCGGCTTGCCGCGCAAGCCGCGCACGTCGCCGATGGCGTAGCCCAGGCGTGGCTGGCCGATGCTGCGCACGCGCGCGGCGTCGGGGTCGTTTGGAATGCGCACGTCGAAGCCCGCCTGCGCCTGGCCGTGCCAGGCGTAAGCCCGCACTTCGTATAGCCCGCTGCGCCGGGTCTCCGGCTTGAGCGTGCCGCCGATGTCCAGCCACTTGGGGAAGAACACCCACTGGCGTTCCTCCACGCGCTGCACGGTCTGTTCGACGCCATACTTGTCGCGTTCAACCACGGCAACCTGTTCGCGGTACGGCACCACCAGCACCGGCCCGGCGAACGACTGCCGCCCCGCGATGCTGCGCGCCACGTTCGCCACCGCCTGCGCACGATAGCCCTCGCGCTCCTGGATGACACCACGGATCATCGTCAGCGGCACCAGGATGGCCAGGGTCAGGCCCAGCACCATCAGGATCTTCATGCCCAGTCGCATCGTGCTTCCCCTCGTCGTTGTGAGGCCGGCACGATGGGCGCCGCGCGCGGCGGGACGATGGCGCGATGATGAAGTGGCGGTGAAGCGTCCCCGCGAATGCCCCGCCCTCTCGTAGGAGCGGCTTCAGCCGCCAGCTTTTGATTCGCCCTCGGGATGCGGGGGTCGGCTGGACCGGACGTCGCCGCTCCGGTGAGCCGGGACACACCCCCTCCCAACCCTCTCCTGCCTCGCAAGGAAGGGATCTGAAGCTCGCGGCTGAAGCCGCTCCTACGAGGCAGTGGCGCTCGGCAGGTCCAGCGTGGCGACGGCGCCGCCACCGTCGCGGTTGGCCAGCGCCGCGTGGCCGTCGTGCAGCTCGGCGACCTGGGCAACGAAGCACAGCCCGAGGCCGCTGCTGCGGCTGCCACCCTGCGGGCGCGGCAGCGAATAGAACCGTTCGAACACGCGGCCGATGGCGTAATCGGGCACGCCTGGACCGCGATCGGCTACGCACACCTGTACCGCCTTGTCCCCTTGCCGCAGGGCAATTTCGATCGCGCTGCCCCGTGGGGCAAAGTCGATCGCGTTGTCGAGCAGGTTGGCGATCGCCTGCCGCAGCAGGAACGGGTCGCCTTCGACCACCGCGGCGCGATCGACTTCGTCGCGGACCAGCGACACGCCCGCTGCCGCGGCTTCGGTCTCGACCTGCGCCACGGCTTCTTCGACCAGCACCGCCAGCGCGACCGGTTCGGGCTGCTCGAGGCGCTGGCGATGCTCGACCGCCGCCAGCGCCAGCAGCTTGTCGATCATCTGCGCCATCCGCTCGCCCTGCGCGCGGATGGTGGCGACGAAGCGCAGGCGGTCGGCTTCGGGCAGCGGCGACTCGAGCAGCTCCGCGCTGCCGCGGATCGCCGACAGCGGGCTCTTGAGCTCGTGCGTGAGCGCGTGCACGTACTGCTCGACGTACTGCTTGCCCTCGAGCCGGTCGCGCATGGTTTCCAGCGCGCGGCCGAGGTCGCCGAACTCCCCGGCGGCTTTCGGCGCCTGGACGCGTTCGCCCGCGGTCACCGCCTGCGCATAGCGCTGCAGCCGCCCGACCTGCCGCGACAGCCACCAGGCCGCCAGCACGCCGACCAGCAGGGCCGTGCCCAGCAGCACCAGGCCCCAGCGCAGCACCGCCTGCTGGCTGCGATCGATGAACGGCGCGATCGCCTGGTTCGGCTTGGCCACGGTCAGCACGCCGACGATGCGGCCGTCGGCATCGCGGATCGGCGCGGCCACGTGCATCACGGTGGAGTCCTCGTCGTCGGGATCGCTGCGGGTGGATCGCGCGCCGTACTCCCCGCGCAGGGTCAGGTAGACGTCGTTCCAGCGCGAGTAGTCACGGCCGACGTCGCGCCCGGTCGAGTCGAACACCACGACGCCGCGCGCGTCGGTCACGTACACGCGATAGTCGGCCGACTGCTTGCGGAATCCCCAGATACGCGCGTCGATGTCGCGGCCGGCCAGCCCGCGCACGCGGCTGGCGAACTGCCCGTCGTCGATGCGACCGGCGAGGACATCGTCGGTCGCCAGTTCCGCCAGCACGTTGGCGGTGTCGGCCAGGGTGTCCTCCATCGCCTGGCGCACGCCGGGCTTGACCTGCTGCACGAACACGTTGCCCAGCAGCCACGCGGCCAGCGCCACGATGACGAAGTACCCCAGCAGGATGCGCAGGCCGATCTTCATCCGCGCGCACGCCGGCTGGCCATGCGGTCAGCGCTCCGCCGTGTCGAGCGAGTAGCCCAGGCCACGATGGGTGTGGATCGGATCGGCGTCCGGGGCCAGCGCGCGCAGCTTCGCCCGCAGCGTCTTGACGTGGGTGTCGACGGTGCGGTCGCCGCTGTCCAGCGCATCGCCCCAGACCCGATCCATCAGCTGCGCGCGCGACAGCACCGCGCCAGGGCGCGCCAGCAGCGCGGCGAGCAGGCCGTACTCGTAGCGGGTCAGGTCGAGCGCGTGGCCGCGGTAGCGGATGCGCAGCCCTTCGGCATCGTGCTCGAACACGCCCGTCGCCCGCGGCGAAGACGGCTCCGCATGTCCCTGCGTGCGTCGCAGCAGCGCCCGCACGCGGGCCACCAGTTCGCGCGGCGAGAACGGCTTGACCACGTAGTCGTCGGCGCCCAGCTCCAGGCCCAGCACGCGGTCGGCCTCGGCATCACGCGCGGTGAGGAAGATCACCGGCAGGTCGCGTTCGCGCCGCAGTTCGCGACACAGCGCAAAGCCGCCGATGTCCGGCAGGCCGACATCGAGGATCGCCAGGTCGTGGTGCTGTCCGCGCGCCGCGCGCAGCGCGTCCTGCCCGGTGAGGCAGTGCTGCGCATCGAAGCCCTCGGCGCGCAGCGCATAGAGCACGGTGTCAGCGATGGCGGCTTCGTCTTCGACGAGGAGGATGGTGGGCATCGGAGCGAGAGACCCTGGACTGGGACTGGGGCTGGAGATTCGGAATCGCGATTCGGCGCCTGGAGACCGTTACCGGCAGCGCCGGCTGGCGGGCAGTCGTCGGATCAGGAGGGATTCCCGCTTTTGGATTCCTCTGATGTTCCGGGCGCGCCGGGGTTCTGCGGCGCCTCGGTCGGCCGCGGCGTTTCGGATGCGGCAGGCGCCTGGGGCGCCGGCGGCGCTCCGGATGCCGCCGGAGAAGTGGCTGTCGGAGCGGTGGTTTCAGCGACGTTTGCCGGCACCACCGGCTCGGGCCTGGCAGCGACCACCTGCGGGCCGAAGCCGAAGCTCTCGTCGCTGCGGGTCGACACCACCATGCGCACCATGTTCACCGGCACCATCAGCTCCAGCGCCAGCTCGCGGTTTTCCGTGTCGCGCCCGCGAAGCGTCATCTCCACCAGCGAGCCGCCGGTATCGATCTCGTTGCACAGCACGTGGGCCCCGGCCGGGCCGTCCTGCAGGTAGGGCTTGACCGCTTCGCCCAGCACTTCCAGTGCCTGCGGGAAGAAAAAGACGGCGTAGCCATTGGAGTCGTTCATTGCGCGTGGATTCCCTGTCGTGTCGTGGCGATCGGCGCCGCCACGGGGCATTGTCACTGCATTCTAGCGGCCGCGCTCGCACCGGCTGCGACGCTTCGCGCCGGTGCCGCGCCATGCGATGCTGGCGCCATGAGGTTCCGTTCCCTCCGCCGCCTGTGCGTGCCGCTGCTCGCGTCGACACTGCTGCTGGCCTGCACCGCGCAGCCGCCGCCGTTCGCCCAGCTGTCGGGGATGCTGCTCGACGTGCGGCTCGACGAAGTCAGCGGCCTGGCCGCCTCGCGCGTGCACGAGGACGTGCTGTGGATGCTCGACGATGGCGGCAACGATGGCCGCCTGTTCGCGGTCGGCAGCCGCGGCGGACTGCGGGCGACGTTCCGGGTCGCCGGCGTCGCCAAGACCGACTGGGAAGACATCGCCGCGTTCGAACTCGACGGCCGCCGCTACCTGCTGGTGGCGGACACCGGCGACAACGGCGGCCTGCGCCGCAGCCTGCAGCTGCACGTGATCGAGGAACCCGCATCGCTGGACGAGGCCGCGCAACGCGCGCCGCTGCGGCCTGCGTGGTCGATCGTCTTCCGCTGGCCAGACGGCGCGCGCGACTGCGAAGCGGTGGCGGTCGACGCGCAGCGCGGCGAAATCCTGCTGGTCTCCAAGAAGCGCACGCCGCCGGAACTGTTCGCGCTGCCGCTGCGGCCGCGCGACAACGACGTCCAGGTCGCGCGCAGGCTGGGGGTGCTGGCCGGCGTGCCGGTGCCGGACGCCGAAGCGCTGCGCGCCAACCCGCGCATGGCGCGCATCCGCCACCAGGTCACCGCCGCCGACATCGCCCCGGACGGGCGGCGCCTGGCGGTGATGACCTACAACGAAGTCCTGCTGTACCGGCGCCGGGGAGAAGAATCCTGGGACCGCGCGGTGGCACGCAAGCCGGTCGTTCACGACCTGCCCTGGCTGCCGCAGGCCGAGGCGCTGGGCTGGGATGCGGCCGGACGCGGGCTCTTCGCCACCGGCGAATTCGCGCCGGCGCCGCTGCTCTATCTCAACCCGGGTCCGGGCACGTCCGCAGCGGTCGGCGACTGATCCCGAAGTCACATGCCCAAGCGGCGCTGCACTGCCAGACGGTTGCGGGGGCATCGAAACGAAATCCTGGCAGGACCACGCCCCGTGCCCGGAAAGACCTGCGCGGAGGGTTAAAGCTCCGCCAGCCGTCCGCGGCGGACCGCTTGCACTTCTGATATCAATTTGATATCAATTGATCGTCCATTGGGGACGACGAGAAACCACGATGAAAGAGAACCCGATCCGCTCCCTGCCCGGCATTCCGTTCCTGCTCGGTGTCCTGCTGTTGGCGATCCTCGGCGCCTGCATGGTCATCACCGGCATCGGTCCAGATCCCGACAACGGCGTGGTTTCCGGCTGGCGGGCGCTGGGCGGCGTGCTGCTGGGCCTGATCGCCTTGCTGAGCCTGATCGGCCTGTACAAGGTCGAACCCAACCAGGCGGCGGTGCTGAGCCTGTTCGGCAAGTACGTCGGCACGGTCAAGGACAACGGCCTGCGTTGGAGCAACCCGTTCTACGGCAAGCGCAAGGTGTCGATGCGCGTGCGCAACTTCGAGAGCGGCAAGCTCAAGGTCAACGAACTCGACGGCAGCCCGATCGAGATCGCCGCGGTGATCGTGTGGCAGGTGGTGGATTCGGCCGAAGCGGTCTACAACGTCGACGACTACGAAAGCTTCGTGCACATCCAGTCCGAATCGGCGCTGCGCACGATGGCCACCAGCTATCCCTACGACCAGCACGACGATGGGCAGGTCGCGCTGCGCAGCCACGCCACCGAGATCAGCCAGCACCTGCGCGACGAGCTATCCGAGCGCCTGGCCGACGCCGGCGTGCAGGTGCTCGACGCGCGCATCAGCCACCTGGCATATGCGCCCGAGATCGCCCAGGCGATGCTGCAGCGGCAGCAGGCCAACGCGATCATCTCCGCGCGCACGCGGATCGTCGCCGGCGCGGTGGGCATGGTCGAGATGGCGCTCGCCGAGCTGCAGAAGAACGGCGTGGTCGAACTCGACGAGGAACGCAAGGCGAACATGGTGAGCAACTTGCTGGTCGTGCTGTGCAGCGATCGCGCCACCCAGCCGGTGCTCAACGCCGGTTCGCTGTACTGAGGCCGGCTTGGACACCGTCAACCTCGCCGCTGTCGTGTTCGCGCTCTCCAGCCTGCCGGCGTTCGGCATCGCATGGATGCTGCGCCGCGTCCGGACGCGGGGAGACGGTGCATCCGCGGTTTCCCCGGCCAAGGCCATGCTCGATCGCAGGCTGGCCCGGCTGATGGACGCCGTGGGCTCCGTGGGCCTGGTCGCTGCCGCCGGCCTGTGGTGGGCCGGCGACGACCGCGGTCGCGCGACGCTGGTGGTGGTGGCGATGGTGGTGCTGGTCAACGCGATGGTCGTGGCGGTGCTGCTGTCGTTCTTCGCGGCCCGGCGCAAGGCGCGCGGCCGGCCGTGAGCGAAAAGAAGGCCTATCCGCTGCGCATCAGCGCCGACGTGCTCGCCGCCGCGCAGCGCTGGGCCGACGACGAGCTGCGCAGCCTCAACGCCCAGATCGAATACGTGCTGCGCGAGTCATTGCGCAAGGCCGGCCGCCTGCCGAAGGGCAAGGGCGGTCCCGCGAACGGAAAACAGGAGACGGAGCAATGAGTACGCGTTGGCAATACAAGGTCGTGGACCTGCCCTACCGGCTGTTCGGCGACAAGCTCGCGGATCGGGCGCAGGCCGAACTGGAAAAGCTGGGTGCGCTGGGCTGGGAACTGGTGTCGGTCGTGCAGTCCAGCCCGGCCGATACCCTGCGGATGTTCCTCAAGAAGGAGAGCTGAGATGCGCTACCTGCAATCGATGTTGCTGGCATTGTTGCTGTGCCTGCCGGGGCTTCCGGCGTTCGCCGCCATGGACGACGCCGACGCCGTGGCGATCGCCACCCGCCTGCTGGACCACGTGGAGGCCGGCGAGTACGAGGCCGCCACGGCCGAATTCTCGCCGCAGATGAAGGCGGCCCTGGGAGCGGACAAGCTCGCCGCCGTGCAGCAGCAACTCGCCGCGGCCGGCAGGCAGACCAGCCGCGATGCACCGAAGGTGTCGACGCAGTCGGGCATGACGGTGGTCGTGGTCCGCATCCATCGCGAGCAGGCCAGCGTCGACGCCACCATCGCCATTGACGGTGACGGCAAGGTGGCCGGCCTGCACTACGCGCCCGCTGCCCAGCCGCCCACCGAAGCACCGGCCGCGGCCATCGACACCACTTACAGCGAACGCGATTTCGCGGTGGGCGACGGCGAGCGCGCCCTGCCCGGCACGCTGGCAATGCCGAAAGCCGCGGGCGCCGACGCCGCCGTGCCGGCGGTCGTGCTCGTGCACGGTTCGGGCCCGCAGGACCGCGACGAGACCGTTGGCCCCAACCGTCCCTTCCTCGACATCGCCCGCGGCCTGGCGGCACAGGGCATCGCGGTGCTGCGCTACGACAAGCGCAGCAAGGCGCGTCCGCAGGACTACGCCGGCGGCCAGGTCACCGTCGACAGCGAGACCACCGAAGACGCCGTCGTCGCGGTCGCCGCATTGCGCAATGTTCCGGGCGTCGACCCGGCGCGCGTGTTCGTGCTCGGCCACAGCCTGGGCGCGATGATGGCGCCACGGATCGCCGCACAATCGGGTCACGTCGCCGGGCTGGTGCTGCTCGCGGCGCCGGCCCGGCCGCTGCTCGACATCCTGGTCGAACAGAACATCCGCCTGGCCGTGCTCGACGATGCGAAGACCAGCGACGAGGAAGCCGCGGCCATCGCCAGGCTCAAGGGCCAGGTGGCCGCGATCCGCGCCGGCGACGAGATCGCGCCGGGCGATACCCCGCTTGGCCAGCCTGTCGCATACTGGCGCAGCACCGAGACCGTGGACCCGGTCGCGGAAGCCAAGGCCATTGCGGTGCCGATGCTGGTCCTGCAGGGTGCGCAGGACATCCAGGTCGTCGACGCCGACTGGCAGCGCTGGAAAGGCGGCTTCCACGACACCCCGGACGTCGCGTTCAAGCTGTACCCCACGCTCAACCACTTCGGCATCGCGGTCGAAAGCGAGCAGGGGTTGGCGCAATACCAGCAGCCCGGCCACGTCGACCCGGGGCTGATCGCCGACGTCGCACGCTGGATCCAGGCGCGCAGCACCGACTGAGCCGCCGCGCCCGATGTGAAGCAACGCTCCGCGCGACAGCTCAGCTGGCCGAACAGCCGCGGACCCCTCGCGTCGAACCCCACGCCCGCCCTCCTCTGCTTCCCCGACCGGAGGTCCTCGATGGAAACGACCTCTGCCTGGCAACTCCAGCCCGCTTCCTCCCGGACGCGACTGTGGCTGTTCCTGTTGGTGGTGGTCCTGCCGGTCGCGATCACGGTGGCTGCGCTGGCTTTTGTCGCCAACGATTCCGGCACCGGGCAGCTGATCGCCAACAGTGCGTGGCTGACCAACGTCGCGATCGTGATGGGCCTCCTCGTCCTGTGCCTGGCGATCCATTGGGTCATCGCCCGCGCCCTGCGCCGGCATCATGTCGGGCTCGATGGCGCAGGGTTTGAGATCGCGACGACGTTCTACACGCGCAAGCTCGAATGGAGCGCGCTGCAGCTGCAGCAGGCGCGCGTCATCGACCTCGACGAGCACCCCGAGTGCAAGCCGATGCTCAAGACCAACGGCACCGGCTTGCCGGGCTTCCGCAGCGGCTGGTTCCTTCTGCGCAACCGCCGCAAGGCCCTGCTGGCGATGGCCGGCGGCCCACGCGTGTTGTACCTGCCCACTACCCAGGGCTACGACCTGATGCTGCAGCCGCGCCAGCCCCAGGCCCTGCTGCTGCGCCTGCAGGAACTGGCACCGCCGCACGCACGCCGCTAACCTGCCCGCATGCGCGGACAGGCCCAGGTGCTGGTCAATACGCCGGAGATCGAACTCTGGCCCGGCGGCCTGCTGCGCGCACGCAGCAATTGCGATGCGCGGTACCTGGCCCGCGCGCGCCACGTGCTGCGGCGCAAGCGCGATGGCCGGTATCTCGCGGCCGCCCTGCCTGAAGGCCTGCAGCCGCTGGTTCCGCGCCTGATGCGCGAGCCCGGCATCCGCGCCGCACTCGACGTGCTCACCCCACGGCCCGCGCGCGCCCGCCCGGGAATCGAGCGCGTCCCGGTGCTGCCCCTGCGCCGGCTCGAGGCGCGCCTCGAACGCCTTGGGATCGATTCGGGTGCCTATGCCGAGCGCACAGCGCTGGGCCTGGTCGCGGAGCCCGCATGGCTGGCATTCGCCGGGTTCGACCGTTTCCGCCGGCCGCTCTGGCTGCACGTCGACGCCGCGCGCGCCTGGCAGCGCCTGCGCGACGCCGCGTTGCGCGACGGCATCGTGCTCGAAGCGATTTCCGGCTATCGCAGCCACGACTACCAGCTGGGCATCTTCGAACGCAAGCTCGCGCTTGGGCAGGAGGTGCAACAGATCCTCACCGTCAACGCGGCGCCGGGTTATTCCGAGCACCACTCCGGCCACGCCTTGGACATCGGCACGCCGGGCGAGCCTCCGGCCGAGCCGTCGTTCGAACGCACGGCCGCCTTCGACTGGCTTGGCCGCCATGCCGGCGCGCATGGGCTCGCCATGAGCTATCCGCGCGACAACCCCCATGGCATCGTCTACGAGCCATGGCACTGGCGCTTCGATCGCCAGCAACACGTGGATCTCCGGGACTAGCGATCCAGCGGGCTGAGCACCGCACCGGCGCCGCGCCCCAGCACGTGGGTGTAGATCTGCGTCGTGGCCACGTCCTTGTGGCCGAGCAGCTCCTGCACCGTGCGGATGTCATGACCTGCCTCCAGCAGGTGGGTGGCGAATGAATGCCGCAGGGTGTGGCAGGTGGCCGGCTTGTCGATCATGGCCAACTTGCGCGCGCCGCGCACCGCCCGCTGCAACACGCTGTCGTCGACGTGATGGCGGCGCATCTTCCCCGAACGCGGATCGACCGAGCGTTGCGGCGACGGGAAGACATACTGCCAGCCCGTTTCCCGCGCCGCATTCGAATACTTGCGCGCCAGCGCATGCGGCAACCAGGCTTCACCGAGCCCTTCGGCCAGATCCGATGCGTGCACCAGGCAGGCGTGCTCGATCGCCGCCTGCAGGGGTTCACGCAGCCGCAGCGGCAGCGGCACGCGGCGGTCCTTGCCGCCCTTGCCGTCGCGCACCACGATCTCGCCCCGACCAAAGTCGACGTCCTTCACCCGCAGGCGGATGCATTCCATCAACCGCATCCCGGTGCCGTAGAGCAACGCCGCCATCAGCCAGGCAGGGCCTTCCATCGCCGAGAGCAGACGTGTGACCTCCTCGCGCGACAGCACTACCGGAATCCGCCGCGGCCGCTTGGCACGGACCACCGACTCCATCCACGGCAACTCCAATTTGAGGACTTCGCGATAAAGGAACAGCAACGCCGACAGCGCCTGGTTCTGGGTGCCCGCCGCCACGTTGCCCTTCGTGGCCAGGAGGGTCAGGAACGCCTCCACCTCGCGCTCGCCCATCTCGCGCGGATGGCGCTTGCCGTTGGCCAGGATGAAACGCCGGATCCAGCCCACATACGCCTGCTCCGTCCGCACGCTGTAATGCTTCACCCGCAACCGCTGTCGCACCTGGTCCAGCAGCATCGGCGGTCCGATTTTCCCCGTTACACCGTCTTGATCCGCCCCGTAACTCATACGCCCGCTCCATGGACTGATAGCGTTGCAACTCTGGCTCCCGAAATGCGAGGCGTCCATCATCCAAAGCACTGATCTCCGGTAGGATTTTCCCGATTGGCAACCGTGGACTCCAGAGGCATACTCCGCGCAACGCCTCGTCCAAGAGGCCGAATAGTTGTTAGGCTGCTGCGTCCAACAGCTTCACCACCGGTGAGAAAGGCCCGGGTGGCATCGGGGCTTTCTGACACGACGTCGCGGCATCGACCGACTTCCCGGCACTCGAAATTTCTGCTAGAAAAGCGGTGCGACGCAGGCGCCGCAAAGCGTGCTTTGCGGTCCGGCGTTCACCGCTTTTCGGGAAGGTTGTGGGCGCGGATGATGGGCAGCTGATCCAACGCTGGACGTCTGCAGCTCTTCCGCATGGGATACGCGCAGGCTCGCACGCATGGTCAGCTGCACCCTAACAAGTCGTTCAAGCCGACACCCCAATCGCTGCGCGATTGGCGTTCCCTCCGCGCTGCGCGCTCCGGTGCGGCTTAACTCCAGGTGTTAGGCCGCTCGGGCAAGTGCTATGCCGTGATCGGTCGTGCAGCTGGCACGTCCTGGCGCAAGCCTGTCGCTCCAGTCGCCAGCGCAGTCAACTCACTCGCGACGGCTCTTCGCGCAAGCCGCTGGCTCAACGGATGGGGTGGCAATTGCTTCCTCCCGATCGCATCCGGCGCAGGCGCGTCTTCCGGCCAGTTCTGTCGTAAAGTTCGCCTCGATGGGGCGTCGTCTCTTCGGCCGGCGGCCTAACAAATCGTTCAACCCGAACCCGCTTCGTTGCTTCGTTCAATCATGTTGCAGCTGTTCCAATGCAGGATCACGGTTGTCGTGGCGGCGGGTCGGGTTAACTCAGGTGTTAGGCCGCTCGGGACACATCAAAGGCTGTGCGGTTTTGGTGCGCCTGACAGTGCACGGCGCAAGCCTGTCACTCCAGACACGATCGCAGTCGGTCTGTCCTCGATAGCCCATGGCGCAAGCCGCTGGCTCACGGACGGGCTTGCCATTGCTGCCTCCAGATCGCGTCCGGCGCAAGCGCGTCCTTCGGCCAAATCTGTCGTAAAGTTCGCCGCGGTGGGGCGTCGTTTCTTCGGCCGGCGGCCTAACAGTTCAATCAAGCCGAACCCGCTTCGCGGGTCGGCTTATTTCAAGGTGTTAGGCGGCAATGGAGAGATCGGTTGAACATTGAAGAAGTCACCGCCGCGGGTGTAGAGATCTTGCATCTTTTGCAGGATTATCACCGCCCGCCTGCTCACCGAGAGATGCTGATCGATCCGATCCTATACGCTTTCATGAAAGGCAGATTCGGGGCCGTCACACGTCAACATCACGTCTCGGTATACGGCTCGCAAAAGCCGAAGCGCATTGATTTTAGAGTTGGCGGGACGAATCCTTCTGTGATGGAGTTAGCCGTCAGATCTCCACTAGGCTCCGGGAGCCTATTGGGCGGCCCGAACACATCAGAGTTGCGTAAGTTGTGCAAGGTCAGTACCACCCAGGCAAAGCTTCGCGTACTGCTGCTAATCGACCTATACACCAACCACTACACCAAGGGCGACCTTCAGGCTAGCTACGACGTAGTCCACGCTGGCCCCGGGAAGTTCAAGAGGTGTCCAGTTCGCGTTGTGTACGTACACATGAACAACCGCTTCAACTTTTGTTGGAGCCCGTACAAGTGAGTCGGTTGCCGCCTAACAATTCATTCAAGCCGAACCCGCTTCGCGGCTCGGCTTAATTCAAGCGTTAGGTGCCATGGAACGAGAACTGCCTTTACCAGACGATGCAGCCGATGACTCGGATGCTGTTGAGGTGGCTCGGGTCTGGGTTACGAGACAAGACCTCCTCGTGTCACTCAACATGGGGCTCTACCCACCGGGTGAGAGTGCGGGAGAGGCCGCGGCCTGGGGAGAAATCCTTGCGGACACAGCCAAGCATGTCGCAAAGGCTATTGCTCTCCGCTACGACCTATCACCACGCGCTGTTGAGCGGGAGATCATGGCCCGCTGCAATGACACATTGGGCCACTACCGCAAAGGTTTCTTCGGAGGACTCAAAGGTGGCACCTAACATTGCGTTCAAGCCGAAATTGCATCGCTACGCCGTCAACATGGCAGAAAGAGCTTGCCATGTTGCCGGCTACGCGCTGCAATTCGGCTTAACTTGAGCGTTAGGCCCCTCATGAAGACTCTCGTCATTCCACCTGCCGCACAGCGAGATGACAAAGCCATCCAGATGATTAGCGGATGGATTGCTGAGCAAGGACTTCACTGCACCCTCAATGTGGGCATGTGGGATTCTCAAGGGCGCAATGAGCCGGCTGCGTGGGGCATCATGCTCGCGGACGTAATCCGTCATGTCGCCAATGCCCTTCAAGAGTCCAATGGTTCAGATGCAACTGAAACGGCGTTGCAGATCGTCGAGTCCTTGCGGGTTGAGTTCAATGATCCTACGTCCGGTGTACAAGGCGGGTTCCATCCAGGTCACTCGTGAGTGGCCTAACAATTCGTTCAAGCCGAAACTACTTCGTTACACCAAAGGCATGGCAGGAGAAGCTTGCCATGCCTTTGGCTCCACTACGCAGTTCGGCTTAACTCAGGCGTTAGGCCGCTCGGGACACATCAAAGGCTGTGCGGTTTTGGTGCGCCTGACAGTGCACGGCGCAAGCCTGTCACTCCAGACACGATCGCAGTCGGTCTGTCCTCGATAGCCCATGGCGCAAGCCGCTGGCTCACGGACGGGCTTGCCATTGCTCCCTCCAGATCGCGTCCGGCGCAAGCGCGTCCTTCGGCCAATCTGTCGTAAAGTTCGCCGCGGTGGGGCGTCGTCTCTTCGGCCGGCGGCCTAACAGTTCAATCAAGCCGAACCCGCTTCGCGGGTCGGCTTATTTCAAGGTGTTAGGGCCCATGTCGAGCAATCGCGCACTCATAGTTCTGATTGCCGTATTTCTCATGTGCGGTTGCAGTTCTTGGCGCGATTGGCACATGCAAAGAAGCGTGGAGCGCTCTCGCGCCGCGGCTCTTGCCAAGATCGATCAGGAGAAATGCAAGGCTGAGGGTGGTTCCGTCCGGGGCGTCGGTATGTTTAGCACTCCCGCATGCGTCAAGCCTTTCCCAGATGCGGGCAGGGTCTGCTCGGATAACTCGGAGTGCCAAGGACTGTGCAAGGCACCAGAGAGCAGTGTGGTTGGCTCCCGCTCGACTGGCACCTGCCAAAGAGACACCCATGACATTTATGGCTGCTACGACAAAATAGAGGTGGGCACAGTAGTCGCGGGCATGTGCCTTGACTAGTCTGGGCCCTAACAATTCATTCAAGCCGAACCCGCTTCGCGGGTCGGCTTAATTCAGGCGTTAGGCCGCTCGGGCAAGTGCCAATGCCGTGCTCGTTCGTGCAGCTGGCACTTCTTGGCGCAAGCCTGTCCCTCCAGGCGCTAGCGCAGCCATTCACTCCCGACGGCTTCTCGCGCAAGCCGCTGGCTCGCGGATGGGGTCGCAATTGCTCCCTCCCGATCGCAGCCGGCGCAAGCGCGCCCTCCGGCAAGATCTGTCGTAAAGTTCGCCTCGGTGGGGCGTCGCCTCTTCGGCCGGCGGCCTAACAATTCGTTCAAGCCGAAGCCACTTCGTGGCTCGGCTTAACTCAAGGCGTTAGGCCGCTCGGGACACATCAAAGGCTGTGCGGTTTTCGTGCGCCTGACAGCTCACGGCGCAAGCCTGTCACTCCAGGCACGATCGCAGTCCGCCGAGCCTCGACAGTCCATGGCGCAAGCCGCTGGCTCACAGACACACTTGCCATTGCTCCCTCCAGATCGCGTCCGGCGCAAGCGCGTCCTTCGGCCAAATCTGTCGTAAAGTTCGCCTCGGTGGGGCATCGTCTCTTCGGCCGGCGGCCTAACAGTTCAATCAAGCCGAACCCGCTTCGCGGGTCGGCTTATTTCAAGGTGTTAGGCATCAGGGGACACCATGTCGGCAAGTGAGATATCTGAGAAGAAGGTCGGGCTTTGCCGCCAATGGTCGCTGTGTGCGCTCATGGTCTTGGCGGCATTCCTGCTCTGCGCCGCCACCGGAACGAGCTTTTCCTCTCTATTCCTTTCCCGCCTTTCCTTTGCCCAGGAAGCGATCGTTGCACTTGGCCTAAGTGCTCTCGCGTGCCTCAATGCTTGGCTGGGCTACAAGCTAGCGTCGAAGCGCCCCGTCGCCAAACACACGATCGAGAGCTATAGCCGCTTGGACCTTCGCGGCTGGAATCCTCTCCTCCTCGCTCCTGCCGCCGGAATCGGAGAAGAGATTCTGTTTCGCGGCGCTTTGCAGACATTACTCGGGGTGTGGCTATCCTCGGCCCTCTTTGTTCTGGCTCACACCAAGGCGTATCGCTTTAACGGCTTGAGCCGTCGCGTTCTGCTCCAAGCGGCGGGCTTGTTCGCCGTCAGTCTCGTGCTCGCGGCAATTGCCCACTTCGCCGGTCTCGTCCCTGCCATCATCGTGCACACAGTGATCGATATCACCGGGCTTTACACGGTGCGGCATGTGATTGCACAAGGCCTGATGCCTAACAATTCGTCCAAGCCGACGCCGCTTCGCGGCGCGGCTTAACTCAGGTGTTAGGCCGCAGAACAAGAGGGCCGCAATCTTTGAAGATCACGGACTTCCTGATATTGGATGCAGAGGGTGATGAGATTGCCGCTGATCCGCATGGCAACAACGTGGCTTTCTGCTGTCCATCCTGTGGTCATCCTGTCCTTGCAGTGGTCCTCGCAAATCAGCGAGGCAGCGATGAGGACCACCCTGCCGTATGCAGGGGCTGCAAGACCGCATACTTTCTTGATGTCAGGCAGGGCACAGAGAAGCTTTACATTCAAGTGGCACACTCTGCGGCCTAACAATTCATTCAAGCCGACGCCGCTTCGCGGCGCGGCTTAATTCAGGCGTTAGGGCGCACATATGACAGGACATCGACATATCGCCTTCTGGAAGCTGGTTGCGGCTGAACTATCTGCAGCCGTGATTTGTGCGGGTGTCATGTTCTATTTCCGGACTAGATCTCTGCTTGCTGACGCGGCAAGTGGTGATCTGTACGCAAACAATTGGGGCTTTCAGCTTGTGGTCTTTGCGGCTGTCTGGCTGCCCGCTACGCTCTTGATCGTAGGAGTGGTCTTGGCAATTCAGCGCAACTGGCTTTTACATGGGCGCAACTCCGGGACTAACGGTAGTGCGCCCTAACAATTCGTCCAAGCCGACGCCGCTTCGCGGCGCGGCTTAACTCAGGTGTTAGGCCGCTATGGATAGACCCTAGTGAACCAAATACTCGCCAATGAAATTATCCGGCTCGGTGGCGACCCGACAGATGAGATTTGGCTTTGGTTGGTAACACGCGGGCCACATGGCCCGTCCTTCACGTGGGCCCAGACACGCAGCGCGCCTGCCGGTTACGTCGGCGTCTCTCACCTTCAAGACATCGTCGGTGAGTTGGCCTCATCAATTCCGTCATTTCAAGAGCGTGCTGTTCTTGCGGTCAACGTCGCCATGCAATCGGAACTGCCTGAGCTGACCAGGCGCGCTATCCAAGTCGCAGCGGTGATCGGTGGCAACCGTGAGTTACAGCGCGTCAGAGATCTTGCGTCCAGCCAAGACACAGCAGTAGCCTCTGACGCAAGGGCTTGTGCCTTCTATCTCAAGGGTCGGTGCTAGCGGCCTAACAATTCGTTCAAGCCGAACTTGCTTCGCTACACCAAACACATGGCAGAAAAATCTTGCCATGTGTTTGGCTCCGCTACGCAAGTCGGCTTAACTCAGGCGTTAGGGCGCTAAACGGATTTATGGCAACCCTTAAGATCACTGCAGTACCTCCCGGTGAAGCACCG
>NZ_JBHRYF010000005.1:0-3175 GCF_042648885.1 Luteimonas notoginsengisoli
CTCTTCGGCCGGCGGCCTAACAGTTCAATCAAGCCGAACCCGCTTCGCGGGTCGGCTTATTTCAAGGTGTTAGGCCTCATAGGGAGTTCCAGGACAAGTCATGGAAAAGCAGAAGAACTACTGGTTTCCTGCCAAGACATTCGGTTGGGGATGGGGCTTCCCACGGGTGTGGCAGGGCTGGTTGGTTTTGCTTGCGTACCTATGCGGGCTAGTCACTATCTTCCTTCGGATTCCACCTGATTCTGATCCCAATGGGTTCACCCTTTTCGTTCTCGCCCTTTCTATCGTTCTTGTGGCGATCTGTTGGTTAAAGGGCGAGCCACCTCGGTGGCGCTGGGGTGGCAAATGAGGCCTAACAATGCGTTCAAGCCGAACGCGCTTCGCTACACCAACAACATGGCAGGTAGAGCTTGCCATGTTGTTGCCTCCGCTACGCACGTCGGCTTAACTTAGGTGTTAGGCCTCATAAAGGAGAGACTCGTGGCTACAAATCGCAAGTGGTTCAACATGATCCTTCCGGAGGTTCGTAAGCCTTCTGGTTACGGCACGCTTGTGCAGGTACTCCAAACGAATGAATCTATCAGAGAGCTTTGGTTCCAGCACGCTGAGGACCCAACAATTTTGCGCTGCGTCAAGGTAGATGTGGCTAGCGGCGAGGCCGAGAGGCCGAAGACAATCCTCACAAAAGGTGTCCGCGCCTCGAAAGAGTGAGGCCTAACAATGCGTTCAAGCCGACGCCGCTTCGTTACGCAAAGCACATGGCAGGTGCAGCTTGCCATGTGCTCTGCTCCACTGCGCAGCGCGGCTTAACTTAGGGTGTTAGGCCGCACTCGAACTCCGTGAAAGAACTCCTTCCAGCGCTGAGCTTCTTGCTTCTTCTTTCGGGGTGCGATCAGACTCGCGAAAACTGTCTCGAGGTTCAGCCAGGCATGACTCTTGCCCAAGTGGTTGCCGTAATGGGTCAACCTAGAGATTCCTTCTTGCTCGGAGATCCACCTGCGGGAATCATGCTTGTGTACGGGCCTCAGGCTCGGGACAAATGGCCCCAAGAGCCAGATGGGCCGATAGCCGTCGAGATGCAGGATTCGTCGTCACGCAACCCGGATGACCGAACCGTGGTAAACACCTATTGCCGTGCCAATTGACGTGCGGCCTAACAATTCATTCAAGCCGACGCCGCTTCGCGGCGCGGCTTAATTCTAGCGTTAGGCCGCTCGGGACACATCAAAGGCTGTGCGGTTTTGGTGCCCCTGACAGTGCACGGCGCAAGCCTGTCACTCCAGACAGGATCGCAGTCGGTCTGTCCTCGATAGTCCCTGGCGCAAGCCGCTGGCTCACGGACGGGCTTGCCATTGCTGCCTCCAGATCGCGTCCGGCGCAAGCGCGTCCTTCGGCCAAATCTGTCGTAAAGTTCGCCTCGGTGGGGCGTCATCTCTTCGGCCGGCGGCCTAACCGTTCAATCAAGCCGAACCCGCTTCGCGGGTCGGCTTATTTCAAGGTGTTAGCCCTCACCAAAAGAAGATCCGGCGCTTGAGTTGTACTTCGGAACGCTTATTGCTCGTGATGCCGCCTGGCTTCGGCTTGTTTCGCGCTCCAAAGGTTCCGGGTAAGGCCGGGTTCGCGGTGATCTGATCGCTCTGTGGCTTCCGGATCGTCCGTTGATACACTTTCGGTAAGGCCAAGGTCTGACAGTTCACCGTTGGTGAGGTCTAACAGTTCGTTCAACCCGAACCCGCTTCGTTGCTTCGTTCAAACGTGCTGCAAGCTGCTCCAATGCAGGCTCACGATTGTCGTGGCAGCGGGTCGGGTTAACTCAAGTGTTAGGCCGCTCGGGAAAGTGCAATGGCTGTGCGGTTTCGTGCGTCTGACGGTTCACGGCGCAGGCCTGTCGTTCGAGTCGCTAGCACAGTCAACTCACTCGCGACGGCTCTTCGCGCAAGCCGCTGGTTCACGGATGGAGTCGCAATTGCCTCCTCCCGATCGCATCCGGTGCAAGCGCGTCTTCCGGCCAGTTCTGGCGTAAAGTTCGCTTCGGTGGGGCGTCAGTCCTTCGGCCGGCGGCCTAACAGTTCGTTCAAGCCGAAGCCGCTTCGCGGCTCGGCTTAACTCAAGGTGTTAGAGCGCACTGTGCAGATTTTCCGTCGTCCACTTATCTACATCCAGGTCTACCCGGAGCATTTCACCGGAAGTGTCGTGGGTGAGGGTCACACTATTCGCCGGGACTGCCACGCTCTGGACAATCGGCGGGCTGAACTGAAGGACTTTACCCGGATCCGGGAAACCCTTCGGTCGCTGGTCAGGGAGCTCGTATCCGGCTTCTCGCTCCGAAGGCCGGTTGGGCTCATGCACTTCATCCCAGAGCATTACGTGCCAACCCAACGGGAGTTGGAGACCTTCAAGAAGATCGCGGAGCGGGCTGGCCTATCCTTCTGCTGGCTGTCCAAATGGGATACGCCGCACACCGAGCAAGAACTCGAAGAGGTCCGGCGTGCGCTCTAACAATTCGTCCAAGCCGACGCCGCTTCGCGGCGCGGCTTAACTCAGGTGTTAGGCGCCACTAATGGCTATCTCGAAGGATCAGCTAAAGGAAGCCGGGCGATTCGAGCTTGCCGACCCGACGACACTCGACGGATTTGACGAGTGGGCATTGTGGCTTGAGGCCATGTTGCATGGTCCCTGCTACATTTTCTTCCGCAACGGCGAACCAATTCTTCTTCAAGGGAAGCAGTTGGTAGAGCGGCTGAACGGGCTTAGGCTAGAGATCTATCCTGACGAGCATCCACCGCCTCACTTTCATGTGCGTGCGCCAGACTTGAATGCTAGCTTCGCGATCGAAGACTGCAGGCTTCTCAGGGGGCAGCCGTCTCCCGATGTGCTAGACAAAGTCAGGTACTGGCACCAACATTCGAAGCACAAGCTCATTGAGGTGTGGAATGCGACGAGACCCACCGATTGCCAAGTGGGACCGTGCGGTGGCGCCTAACCATTCATTCAAGCCGACGCCGCTTCGCGGCGCGGCTTAACTCAAGTGTTAGGCCGCTCGGGACACATCAAAGGCTGTGCGGTTTTCGTGCGCCTGACAGCTCACGGCGCAAGTCTGTCACTCCAGGCACGATCGCAGTCCGCCGAGCCTCGACAGTCCATGGCGCAAGCCGCTGGCTCACAGACACACTTG
>NZ_JBHRYF010000006.1:0-6286 GCF_042648885.1 Luteimonas notoginsengisoli
CGAGGACAGACCGACTGCGATCGTGTCTGGAGTGACAGGCTTGCGCCGTGCACTGGCAGGCGCACCAAAACCGCACAGCTTTTGATGTGTCCCGAGCGGCCTAACACCTGAGTTAAGCCGACTTGCGTAGTGGAGCCAAAGCTATGGCAAGCTTTTCCTGCCATAGCTTTGGTGTAACGAAGCAAGTTCGGCTTGAACGAATTGTTAGGCAACAGCCCACATGAGTAGGCCGCCGCCCAGCGGTAACAATGCAAACAATGCCACGACACCGAGGCAGCCGGAACTGCCAGACGCGGAGCTGCGGGAAGAGAATTGCTCCCGCACGCGCGGCGGCTGAGAGGCAAGCCATTTGCTGTGACAGGCTTGGCAGAAGAACTTGGTCTTGTTGTTGCGCCAGGCCTCGATGGTGCGGTCGTTGTGGCGCGACGCCGTATTGCACCGCGAGCACTTAAAGAACTGCGACTTGGGTCGGCTCTTGGGTAGCAGCTTGGCCACCAGCCCTATGACGACCACAGCCGCGATAGCAATGCCAAAGATTGTGTCCGGCGCCACGAACTTTCCCCCTGATGCCTAACACCTTGAAATAAGCCGACCCGCGAAGCGGGTTCGGCTTGATTGAACTGTTAGGCCGCCGGCCGAAGAGGCGACGCCCCACCGGGCCGAACTTTACGACAGATTTGGCCGAAGGACGCGCTTGCGCCGGACGCGATCTGGAGGGAGCAATGGCAAGTGTGTCCGTGAGCCAGCGGCCTGCGCCAGGGACTATCGAGGACAGACCGACTGCGATCGTGTCTGGAGTGACAGGCTTGCGCCGTGCACTGGCAGGCGCACCAAAACCGCACAGCCTTTGATGTGTCCCGAGCGGCCTAACGCCTGAGTTAAGCCGACTTGCGTAGTGGAGCCAAAGCCATGGCAAGCTTTTTCTGCCATGGCTTTGGTGTAACGAAGCAAGTTCGGCTTGAACGAATTGTTAGCGCCCACGTCACCGCGTCATGTCTCTGATTATTTCCGCTTGGCTGCGCGTGTCCTTTAGACGCTCCAGTGGGGCGCCGCAATCTGCTAAGAGTTCTGGCAGGTTGCAAATTTGAGCATCGCCAGACTTGTTGGATGGATAGTCAAGATAGGACGTGCGAAGGCGAGCGCCCGTAAAAATCTCTCGCAACGCATTACGCGCGTCTTCCTCGAAGTTGCTGGTTGAGCGTCCTCGTGGCGATATGCTAATTGCTGTGTTCTCATCGATGCGCACGCGCAAGCCATCGCTGCCGCCGTGGCGTGAATAGACGCTACCTGTAACGAACGAGATGCTGTCTTTGTCTGCGAATAGCGAGATGGCTGCGCTAGATGAAGATATCAGGCATTGCTCTTTGTCAGTCATAGGATCGATCTTTCGGCTGACCTGCCAGTCGCAATCCTGGGCATCAGCGACGAAGCTGATTGAGAGGAGGATGGCGGCGAGTGCAAATGTCATCTTCATAGTGGGATGCTCTTGGCAGCTTGTGGCTCGGCGATGGCTGGTAGTGGGCGCTAACACCTGAATTAAGCCGACCCGCGAAGCGGGTTCGGCTTGAATGAATTGTTAGGGCTCAATAGACCTGCTTTGCCGCAAGCGCCGCACTGAGCCACTCTCTAAACTTGGGATGATTTATCTGGCCAAGGCGACCATGCTTGCTAATGTACTCGTGACGCGGGATCAGATTTCCGCTGTCACGGACCCGTGCGAAATCCTTTGGCTTCAGAAAGTAGCAACAGAGCACGCTCCTAATTGGAAACTTCCAGTCACTCTCGTTGTCCGGAGCGCCGTGGTAGTAAGGACGGCCTTCCCAAGGCTTGAAGGTGCTCTTTCGACTCAGCTCAACAATCTTCCCAAACTCAAGCTTCTTACCACCTCGACCTCCATGGATGGTTCCAAGCCAATCCTCTCTCCAAGGCCGCGGCAAAGCGAGCAGCAAACCATCGTGGCTAGTGGTGTAACGGGATCTCTTGTCATAGAAGTTCTGGAGCGTACTGCAATGCTCGATTACAAGTAGATCGACGTGGTGCTCACAGAATGCACCAAACATCCCGTCCGGATTTGTGACTAGCGCTCCGCCTGGATGATGAAGATATGGTTGACGAGGTCCGTTCCTAACAGGGAACGGCAAAAGTCTGACCCATCTACCGGTTGAGCCTAGCCAGTTTGGCGCGTAAACCGGCCATAGCTCACGCATCCTTTTCTTTGCTTGTGAATCCGACAGCGTGATTGATGCGACCATTTGAGCCCTAACACCTGAGTTAACCCGACCTGCGTAGTGCAGCCAACAACATGGCAAGCTTTATCTGCCATGTTGTTGGTGGAACGAAGCGGGTTCGGGTTGAACGAATTGTTAGGCCGCACTACGTTGCAGCCTGATGGCAATTGCAATATCTAGAGCAAGAGAAATGCAGGTGAATAGAGCTGCGCCTGCAATGAATATATGTGTAAGCGCCAATGTGTCAGCAGATAGCAAAAAGCGAAGGATTGCTCCCGGTGTCGCGATGGCGCAAAGGATTGCAAGAGATCCAGATGCCACCGAGGAGAAACGCACTATGGGTCGCGTGTCCTCCATGCCGAATTTGATGGCAAAGAGATTGATCGCGGCTGCGATGGTCAGTATGAGGATGGCTGCGAAGACTCTCAATGACCTCTCACTTGCGGCCTAACACCTGAGTTAAGCCGAGCCGCGAAGCGGCTTCGGCTTGAACGAACTGTTATGCGCCAAGGTATCTGGCGAAGTGAAGGCGTGCAACGGTTCCCGCAAAAATCGGGAGCCTGTCGTAACCGAATGAAAGGAACGCCAGCGAGGGGAGGTGCCGCGACCGGCGCCGGGCGTGCCACCCGCCAAAGCCGGGTCAGTGACGCCAAGTGCGCCGCCCATCTGGGCCGATGATCTCGCTGGGCCAGGCGGCGCCGTCCAAACCGCCGAACAACAACCCGTGTGTCGGCGCCAGTGCAGACGGCGAGTGCGGGCTGTGCCGTACGCCAACAATACTTGCAACCAAGTGCGAGCGAGCTACAGCGACATCACACAAGAAACGCCTACCCACGCATAACACCTTGAAATAAGCCGACCCGCGAAGCGGGTTCGGCTTGATTGAACTGTTAGGCCGCCGGCCGAAGAGACGACGCCCCACCGCAGCGAACTTTATGACAGAACTGGCCGGAAGACGCGCTTGCGCCGGACGCGATCTGGAGGGAGCAATGGCAAGTGTGTCCGTGAGCCAGCGGCCTGCGCCAGGGACTATCGAGGACAGACCGACTGCGATCGTGTCTGGAGTGACAGGCTTGCGCCGTGCACTGTCAGGCGCACCAAAACCGCACAGCCTTTGATGTGTCCCGAGCGGCCTAACACCTAAGTTAAGCCGCGCCGCAGCGGGGCGTGAAGCACATGGCAAGCTATACCTGCCATGTGGTTTGCGCCCCGATGCGGTGTCGGCTTGAACGCATTGTTAGGCGCTAGCATAGCCAGACTTCAAGGGCATCCGTCCCGCTGAAGCCCGATAGGCTGAGGTTAAGCGGATCAGAACCCCAGGCCAACCAGAACAGTCGGTCCTCGGGGCAGTAGAGCAACCAGTAGCTCTCTGAGCTGGCCAGGGCATAACCCTCAAGTCTGTCAATTGTCACTTTGCAGGAACGCGCATGATCGTTTGGCACTGCCACCGCCAGCACAGGCGGATCAAGAACATGCGCGAGGAGGTGATCTTTACCCTCTGCGATATAAGCGTCCGCATCCTGGACATGGCCGGTGAACACTTGAGAGGTGTCCTCAAGTGCCTTGTGCAGAATCGCATGGAGCTCGTCGGAGTCGATCACTAGCGCCTAACACCTTGAAATAAGCCGACCCGCGAAGCGGGTTCGGCTTGATTGAACTGTTAGGCCGCCGGCCGAAGAGACGACGCCCCACCGCGGCGAACTTTACGACAGATCTTGCCGAAGGACGCGCTTGCACCGGAAGCGATCTGGAGGGAGCAATGGCAAGCCCGTCCGTGAGCCAGCGGCCTGCGCCAGGGAGTATCGAGGACAGACCGACTGCGATCGTGTCTGGAGTGACAGGCTTGCGCCGTGCACTGGCAGGCGCACCAAAACCGCACAGCCTTTGATGTGTCCCGAGCGGCCTAACGCTTGAATTAAGCCGACCCGCGAAGCGGGTTCGGCTTGAATGAATTGTTAGGCACCGGACGGGAGGACTCGGGCATGACGAACCTCATAAACAAACTCTGGTGCATTGGCATACTGTAGAGCCCTGTCCCATAGCGGGTTTGTCCGGTCGTTAAGGTTGTCCGCGAGAGCCTTGATCTCTGGCGGTGCGTCGTCTCGGAAAAAGCCCTTGTTGCCTGCATTTTTGTCGTAGCTAACGCCCTTGATCTCGAACTTTAGGGGCGCGACATGCTTTGTCTTTTGCTGCTCAATATCAGTATGGGCCGTTTCCCAAGTTATGGCGCGTGTCATCAGGTAGTAGCCACGCTCATCAAACTTGCCATTGATCGTGTAGTCGGATCTCGGCGGGTACTTTGGGTGAATTTTTCTCTTGAACAAGCCGCCAACTACGAATCTAAAGTGCATATTGTCGGGCGACATTTCGTAGCGACGGCAGCTGACGACATCAACCCAGTGGCCTTTCGCTTGCGCGAGGTGCTTTTTTACGAGGAGAACGGCGAACGCTTCTTCCGTGCTTGCGTACTCGCGGTATCTCTTGAGTAGTCTTTCATCCATCGATCAGTTGCCTGGAGAATGATTCCGGTGCCTAACACCTAAGTTAAGCCGACCCGCGCAGTGGAGTGGACCAGGTGGCAAGCTTTACCTGCCGCCTGGGCCGCGTAACGAAGCGGGTTCGGCTTGAACGCATTGTTAGGCCGCGAACCCATGCCATGCAACACGATTGACGGCGCAACCGGTCCTGAGTGTGTTATGGACCTCCGCCAGCCGATCCGTCTCAGACAGTAAAGCCTCGACCTGGGCCGCCGGCGCTGAGGACTCCACGACGGCTGAGTACGTAACGCTCTGGGCGGCAAGACCAACGCCGTCGAAATAGCCCTGTACCCGCACCTCACAGCCCGCGATCGGGACACCCAGTCGGGAGGCTTCACGGTACAGGTCATTGCAGTAGCAGGTTGCGAGTGCAGCCATCAAAAGCTCGCCTCCATTAACGGCACTGCCTCGACCGGAAGGCTTAGCAGAGATGACGAGCGGTCGCGAAGTCCCGTCGGTTGAAACGACGAGCTCGTGGACGTCAAAGCCACTGCGGATATGGGCAGATATCTCCACGAGAGAAGGCCTCCAGAGCGGCCTAACACCAGAGTTAAGCCGTGCCGCGAAGCGGCATCGGCTTGAACGACTCGTTAGGCCGCCGTTCCCTGGCGCCTGCGCCCGACGTGCGGCAGCCCAACCCCTGAGGCGAACAGTACAACAAGCGCCGTGTCTGGTGCTGCCGAAACGCACCATGCGCGCGGCCAAGAACTCGCACCGCGCACTGCCCGAAGCCGACCCGGTAGGTCGAATCTTGCGAAGAGCCGCGCCTGTCCGAAGCCGAGGTGCTGAAGGGCTGATAGCCGATGCCTGCACCGCGCGTGCGAGGTGCAAACGCTGCGGATGAGCGATGCGCTACAGATCGCCTGGAACCCGACGACAACAGTGCGGGAAACAAGGCCTAACACCTAAGTTAAGCCGAGACGCGTAGTGGAGCCAACCACATGGCAAGCTTGACCTGCCATGTGGTTGGTGGAACGAAGCGGCTTCGGCTTGAACGCATTGTTAGGCGGCTACGGGACACTAAACAGGAAGTCAAAGGGAACCTCCCGCGTACGAGACCCCGAACCCGCCACATAGCGCCACTCTGCCACCGCTGCCTGAGCGGCACTAGCCCAAGCGGGATGGCCGGACGACGTAAGGACCTTGGAGGAGCGAACTGACCCGTCTGGATCGATATAGAGCTCCAGGGTCACCCTACCCTCGCGAAGCTCGGTGATCCGAGGGGCCTCCGGTGCTGGGCAGTGAAGGAGCTCCGGATCCAGTTGTGAGCAGGCTGCGTTGCCTGTGCCAGCAGGAGACGAAACAGCTAGTGCAATGACGATCCAGAGAAGGGTCATAGCCGCCTAACACCTGAGTTAAGCCGCGCCGCGAAGCGGCGTCGGCTTGGACGAATTGTTAGGCCGCTGCGAGAGCCACAAGTGACCGTTCGAGTGACTGCCAGGTTGCGATTACATTCGACGTCCCCCCACCTTTGAGTAGCGCCGCGATCTGGAGTCCAATCCCCAACGACAAGGAGATTGG
>NZ_JBHRYF010000007.1:0-1681 GCF_042648885.1 Luteimonas notoginsengisoli
TGCGCCGTGCACTGGCAGGCGCACCAAAACCGCACAGCCTTTGATGTGTCCCGAGCGGCCTAACGCTTGAGTTAAGCCGACGTGCGTAGCGGAGCCAACAACATGGCAAGCTGTTCTGCCATGCTGTTGGTGTAGCGAAGCGCGTTCGGCTTGAACGAATTGTTAGGGCGCGGCTCCATCAGTGGGGCGGCGGGTTGTTGAGCCTAAAGTAGGTCATGCCTTCAATCGGTACGTCTCCAAGCTTGTAGCGACCGAAACCCCACGCGCTCTCATGGCTGCGTACAACCTCCCAAAGAATCAGCCCAAAGAACTTGGCTGAAGCCACGGGGTCTTGATCGCATGCTTTGTCATAGATGGGCTGAAACACTGTGCCCGACCAATCGGCGCCAGGAATCCAGCTAGAGGTTTGGATCTCTGAGCCCGAAACTCGCCCGGAAAGATCATCCCAGATTGCCTGGAAGTCGCTCTGTGGAAGTCGGTCGCGCCATGCCGCGTACTCCTTTGCGTGAGGAATGTAGTCGATGTAGTTGTTGCTATCTACCGAGTACAACATATCTTCCTCCGCGGCCTAACACCTTGAAATAAGCCGACCCGCGAAGCGGGTTCGGCTTGATTGAACTGTTAGGCCGCCGGCCGAAGAGACGACGCCCCACCGCGGCGAACTTTACGCCAGAACTTGCCGAAGGACGCGCTTGCACCGGAAGCGATCTGGAGGGAGCAACGGCAAGCCCGTCCGTGAGCCAGCGGCTTGCGCCAGGGACTATCGAGGCCAGACCGACTGCGATCGTGTCTGGAGTGACAGGCCTGCGCCGTGCACTGTCAGGCGCACCAGAACCGCACAGCCCTTGATGTGTCCCGAGCGGCCTAACACCTGAGTTAAGCCGCGCCGCGAAGCGGCGTCGGCTTGGACGAATTGTTAGGCCTCACTGCCTGATGGCGAAGAGGGACTGCCGTGGGAATACTTGCGAGATTTTGAAATGGCCAAGAAAACGACGCCAAGCGCCATGAGCGAGGGGCCGAGTGTCCAAAAAGCCGTCATGTGAGTAGTCAAACCCACAATGAGAAATGTAATCCCGTTGGTGAGGAAGACGAACCCGAGGATCAGAAGTGCCTTGATCGATTTCACCGTGATGCTCCGTGTGAGGCCTAACGCCTTGAAATAAGCCGACCCGCGAAGCGGGTTCGGCTTGATTGAACTGTTAGGCCGCCGGCCGAAGAAACGACGCCCCACCGAGGCGAACTTTACGACAGATCTTGCCGGGGGACGCGCTTGCGCCGGATGCGATCTGGAGGGAGCAATGGCAAGTGTGTCCGTGAGCCAGCGGCTTGCGCCAGGGACTATCGAGGACAGACCGACTGCGATCGTGTCTGGAGTGACAGGCTTGCGCCGTGCACTGTCAGGCGCACCAAAACCGCACAGCCTTTGATGTGTCCCGAGCGGCCTAACACCTGAATTAAGCCGACCCGCGAAGCGGGTTCGGCTTGAATGAATTGTTAGGGCGCGCTCGACGGAAGAACAAGACCCACGCCTGCTTGGAACATGAAGCATTGACCTGGCTGCAAGAGTGCTGGAGCGTGAGTACGCCACCATTGAGCAGCCTCAGGGCTCGATATAGCCAGCAGCTCAATAGCTGGAACGCACTCAACAACATATCCAGTCTCATTGTCGAATCTGCGAAAG
>NZ_JBHRYF010000008.1:0-169941 GCF_042648885.1 Luteimonas notoginsengisoli
CTGGCATCCACTACCATCCACCCCGGACTCTAAATCGCCCCGCTACTAAAAGCGGGGGGACGTCGGCTCCTGGCCGAACGTAGCAGCAGAAATAGCTACACCGATTTCAGAAGAACAAAAAAGAAACCCCGCAGCCTTGGGCTACGGGGTTTCGGGGTAAAGACCCTGGCAATGACCTACTCTCGCATGCTAAATACACACTACCATCGGCGCGTGCGCGTTTCACTTCCGAGTTCGGGATGGGATCGGGTGGTTCCACGCAGCTATTGTCACCAGGGAGAGGGTGGAGGGTCGCGAAGCCGATCAATTGGCCTTAGTAATGCGCACACGCTCTCGTTGGTTGCCTCGGAACAAGCCCATGTAGCGGCTTGCCGTTGGCGAATAAGTTGGGACGTAGCGAAACTGTTTGGGTCGAACATCGACGTGTCGTCGAGTCCAAGGCCACTTGAGGTTATATGGTCAAGCCACACGGATCATTAGTACAGGTTAGCTCAACACATTGCTGTGCTTACACACCCTGCCTATCAACCACCTAGTCTTGATGGTTCCTTTAGGGGGCTTGTGCCCCGGGAGATCTCATCTTGAGGCGCGCTTCCCGCTTAGATGCTTTCAGCGGTTATCGCTTCCGAATATAGCTACCCGGCAATGCCACTGGCGTGACAACCGGAACACCAGAGATTCGTCCACTCCGGTCCTCTCGTACTAGGAGCAGCCCCTCTCAAATCTCCAACGCCCATGGCAGATAGGGACCGAACTGTCTCACGACGTTCTGAACCCAGCTCGCGTACCACTTTAAATGGCGAACAGCCATACCCTTGGGACCGACTACAGCCCCAGGATGTGATGAGCCGACATCGAGGTGCCAAACACCGCCGTCGATATGAACTCTTGGGCGGTATCAGCCTGTTATCCCCGGAGTACCTTTTATCCGTTGAGCGATGGCCCTTCCATACAGAACCACCGGATCACTAAGTCCTAGTTTCCTACCTGCTTGATCCGTCGATCTTGCAGTCAAGCACGCTTATGCCTTTGCACACAGTGCGCGATGTCCGACCGCGCTGAGCGTACCTTCGAGCTCCTCCGTTACTCTTTGGGAGGAGACCGCCCCAGTCAAACTACCCACCATACACGGTCCCCGACCCGGATTACGGGCCCAGGTTAGAACGTCAAGCACGACAGGGTGGTATTTCAAGGTTGGCTCCACCCCAGCTAGCGCCAGGGTTTCACAGCCTCCCACCTATCCTACACAGACGAACTCAACGTTCAGTGTAAAGCTATAGTAAAGGTTCACGGGGTCTTTCCGTCTTGCCACGGGAACGCTGCATCTTCACAGCGATTTCAATTTCACTGAGTCTCGGGTGGAGACAGCGCCGCTGTCGTTACGCCATTCGTGCAGGTCGGAACTTACCCGACAAGGAATTTCGCTACCTTAGGACCGTTATAGTTACGGCCGCCGTTTACTGGGGCTTCGATCAAGAGCTTCGCCTTGCGGCTGACCCCATCAATTAACCTTCCAGCACCGGGCAGGCGTCACACCCTATACGTCCACTTTCGTGTTTGCAGAGTGCTGTGTTTTTGATAAACAGTCGCAGCGGCCTGGTCACTGCGGCCCCTCTCAGCTCAGCTACGCATGTAGCCACCAAAAAGGGCGCACCTTCTCCCGAAGTTACGGTGCCATGTTGCCTAGTTCCTTCACCCGAGTTCTCTCAAGCGCCTGAGAATTCTCATCCTACCCACCTGTGTCGGTTTACGGTACGGTCTGCATAAGCTGAAGCTTAGGAGCTTTTCCTGGAAGCGTGGTATCAGTCACTTCGCTCTAATGAGCTCGTCTCGGTGCTCGGAATAAAGGATCCCGGATTTGCCAAAGATCCATCCCTACCTCCTTTCCCCAGGACAACCAACGCCTGGTAGACCTAACCTTCTCCGTCCCTCCATCGCACTTATGCGAGGTGCAGGAATATTAACCTGCTTCCCATCGACTACGCATTTCTGCCTCGCCTTAGGGGCCGACTCACCCTGCGTCGATTAACGTTGCGCAAGGAAACCTTGGGCTTTCGGCGTGCGGGCTTTTCACCCGCATTATCGTTACTCATGTCAGCATTCGCACTTCCGATACCTCCAGCAGACTTCTCAATCCACCTTCAACGGCTTACGGAACGCTCCTCTACCGCGCATCACAAAGTGATGCACCCCAAGCTTCGGTTTACCGCTTAGCCCCGTTAAATCTTCCGCGCAGACCGACTCGACCAGTGAGCTATTACGCTTTCTTTAAAGGATGGCTGCTTCTAAGCCAACCTCCTGGCTGTCTGTGCCTTTCCACATCGTTTTCCACTTAGCGGTAATTTGGGACCTTAGCTGTGGGTCTGGGTTGTTTCCCTTTTCACGACGAACGTTAGCACCCGCCGTGTGTCTCCCGGATAGTACGTGCTGGTATTCGGAGTTTGCCATGGTTTGGTAAGTCGCAATGACCCCCTAGCCATAACAGTGCTCTACCCCCAGCAGTATTCGTCCGAGGCGCTACCTAAATAGCTTTCGAGGAGAACCAGCTATCTCCGGGTTCGATTAGCTTTTCACTCCTAATCACAGCTCATCCCCGTCTTTTGCAACAGACGTGGGTTCGGGCCTCCAGTTGATGTTACTCAACCTTCACCCTGGCCATGACTAGATCACCCGGTTTCGGGTCTACTGCCCGCGACTATGCGCCCTTATCAGACTCGGTTTCCCTTCGCCTCCCCTATACGGTTAAGCTCGCCACGAACAGTAAGTCGCTGACCCATTATACAAAAGGTACGCAGTCACTCCTTGCGGAGCTCCTACTGCTTGTACGCACACGGTTTCAGGGTCTATTTCACTCCCTTCACCAGGGTTCTTTTCGCCTTTCCCTCACGGTACTGGTTCACTATCGGTCGGTCAGGAGTATTTAGCCTTGGAGGATGGTCCCCCCATGTTCAGACAGGGTTTCACGTGCCCCGCCCTACTCACTTTTCATCATTCCGGCCCTTTCGCATACAGGGCTGTCACCTTCTATGGCCAGTCTTTCCAGACTGTTTTGCTAGAACCGGAATAACTTTTGGGCTGCTCCCCGTTCGCTCGTCGCTACTGGGGGAATCTCGGTTGATTTCTTTTCCTCCGGTTACTTAGATATTTCAGTTCACCGGGTTCGCTTCCATGAGCTATGTATTCACTCATGGATACTCCTTGCGGAGTGGGTTTCCCCATTCGGACATTGCCGGATCAAAGCTTGTTGCCAGCTCCCCGACACTTTTCGCAGGCTGCCACGTCCTTCATCGCCTCTGACCGCCAAGGCATCCACCGTGTGCGCTTATTCGCTTGACCATATAACCCCAAGTCGCCTCAGGGTTATCGCTTGCGAATAGATACGACAACTTCAAATGTAGGGCCTCTAGGGCCCCGCCTTAGCCTCTACGACACGTATGGACATTCGTCTCAAACGCTCGCTACGTCCCATTTTTTCAAAGAACAGGATCCCGGCCACAATGCCGGAACCCAATCAGATCTTTGTGTGCGCTATTGACATCCAGGATGGTGGGTCTGGGAGGACTCGAACCACCGGCCTCACCCTTATCAGGGGTGCGCTCTAACCACCTGAGCTACAGACCCAATGCTTCATTGCCAGTTGGTGGAGCCAGTCGGGATCGAACCGACGACCCCCTGCTTGCAAAGCAGGTGCTCTCCCAGCTGAGCTATGGCCCCAAAAGGGGTCGGTCCCCCGGCGATTCGCCGTGGAACTCCTGGATGCAGGTCACTTGTGCGGACGTCTGACAAGCACATGCTGTGCCTTGTCTTACATCTCTAAAGGAGGTGATCCAGCCGCACCTTCCGATACGGCTACCTTGTTACGACTTCACCCCAGTCATCGGCCACACCGTGGCAAGCGCCCTCCCGAAGGTTAAGCTACCTGCTTCTGGTGCAACAAACTCCCATGGTGTGACGGGCGGTGTGTACAAGGCCCGGGAACGTATTCACCGCAGCAATGCTGATCTGCGATTACTAGCGATTCCGACTTCACGGAGTCGAGTTGCAGACTCCGATCCGGACTGAGAGAAGGTTTCTGGGATTGGCTTGCCCTCGCGGGTTCGCAGCCCTCTGTCCTTCCCATTGTAGTACGTGTGTAGCCCTGGCCGTAAGGGCCATGATGACTTGACGTCATCCCCACCTTCCTCCGGTTTGTCACCGGCGGTCTCCTTAGAGTTCCCACCATTACGTGCTGGCAACTAAGGACAAGGGTTGCGCTCGTTGCGGGACTTAACCCAACATCTCACGACACGAGCTGACGACAGCCATGCAGCACCTGTGTTCTGGTTCCCGAAGGCACCCCCCGATCTCTCAGGGGTTCCAGACATGTCAAGGCCAGGTAAGGTTCTTCGCGTTGCATCGAATTAAACCACATACTCCACCGCTTGTGCGGGCCCCCGTCAATTCCTTTGAGTTTCAGTCTTGCGACCGTACTCCCCAGGCGGCGAACTTAACGCGTTAGCTTCGATACTGAGAGCCAGATTGCTCCCAACATCCAGTTCGCATCGTTTAGGGCGTGGACTACCAGGGTATCTAATCCTGTTTGCTCCCCACGCTTTCGTGCCTCAGTGTCAGTGCTGGTCCAGGTAGTCGCCTTCGCCACAGATGTTCCTCCCGATCTCTACGCATTTCACTGCTACACCGGGAATTCCACTACCCTCTACCGCACTCTAGCCTGCCAGTATCCAATGCAATTCCCAGGTTGAGCCCAGGGCTTTCACATCAGACTTAACAAACCACCTACGCACGCTTTACGCCCAGTAATTCCGAGTAACGCTTGCACCCTTCGTATTACCGCGGCTGCTGGCACGAAGTTAGCCGGTGCTTATTCTTTGGGTACCGTCATCCCTACCGGGTATTAGCCGACAGGATTTCTTTCCCAACAAAAGAGCTTTACAACCCGAAGGCCTTCTTCACTCACGCGGTATGGCTGGATCAGGCTTGCGCCCATTGTCCAATATTCCCCACTGCTGCCTCCCGTAGGAGTCTGGACCGTGTCTCAGTTCCAGTGTGGCTGATCATCCTCTCAGACCAGCTACGGATCGTCGCCTTGGTGAGCCTTTACCTCACCAACAAGCTAATCCGACATCGGCTCATCCAATCGCGTAAGGTCTTGCGATCCCCTACTTTCACCCGAAGGTCGTATGCGGTATTAGTCCCGGTTTCCCGAGGTTATCCCCCACGACAGGGTAGATTCCGATGTATTCCTCACCCGTCCGCCACTCGCCACCCAGGGAGCAAGCTCCCCTGTGCTGCCGTTCGACTTGCATGTGTTAGGCCTACCGCCAGCGTTCACTCTGAGCCAGGATCAAACTCTTCACTTAAGTTTTGCGGCTTTCGGTCCCGAAGGACTTTGGCCAATTTCTTGAGTGCAGTCGTCGTCACCGAGCTCCAGAACCACTCGCTTGCAATTGCTTGCATTTGAATTGATTTGGAGACTCTGTTACGAACGCCCTGCAAATGGACAGTCATCCACCTGCCAGACGCCCGCACAAGTCACCTGCGCACACTGTCAAAGATCCTGGAAGCGGCCTCAGCGCCTGCTTCCGTTGTCGCCGCGACTTTCGTCGAGGTGAGCCGCCCATGATAGCGCGGTTTCTGCTTTCGTCAACACCCAATTTCGAGGTTGATTTCAGCGCCCTTTCAGTTTTGGCCCGAAGGCCTTCCCGTCTGGGGAGCCGCACATTCTAGCGCGGTTTCGGAGGACGTCAACACCTTGTGAAGCGTATTTTTCGTCCTCTCCGTCAGGTCCTGCCGGCTTGCGCCGACCGCTCCTTGGCGGGGCGCGCATTGTGCATGGGCCGTGAGGAATTTGGAAGGGGGACGACGACTTTTTTTGCGTTGCCGGCCTTGACGCCCGCTCCCGGCCTGCCCGAAGGTGCCGCAAGACCCTTTGCAAAGACGGCGGACCCGACCGATGCGATCCATCCACGTTCTCGCCCACCTGGCGCTCTGCGCTTCCAGCCTGCTGGCCACTGCCTGCGCGAGCGGCAGCTGGGTCGAACTCGACGGGCACCGCTACGAGGTGGAAATCGCCGACGACGACGCCGAGCGCGCCCGCGGCCTGATGTTCCGCGACGAACTTCCCGCGGATCGCGGGATGCTGTTCATCCACGATGCCCTGGAGCCACAGGCCTACTGGATGAAGAACACCCGGATCCCGCTCGACATCCTGTATTTCGACGATCAGCGCCGGCTGGTATCGCAGCAGCGTGACGTGCCGCCATGCTCCGCGGGCGACCGCTGCCCTCCTTATCCCAGCGATGCGCCGGCACGCTATGTCCTGGAACTCAATGCGGGCAACGCTGCGCGGATGGGCCTTGTGAACGGCGTGGAGCTGCGTTTCGGCCCCGGGATTCACGCTGGCGACGACTGAATGGGCGTTCGCACTTGCGACGTGCATGGGCGCGGCGCAGGCTTGCCGCATGCGTGACCGCATCGCACTTCCCGACTGGAACTCGCTCGCCAGGCTCGACGACGCATCGCTGCCGCTGCTTGGCACCGCGCTGCTGATCGCGCGCGACGAATACCCCGATCTCGATGCCGGCCAGTACGACGCCCTGTTGCAGGGCCACGCGGCCGGCATGCGCGACGAGATCGACGCGATCGGGCATTGGGCGCTGAAGATGCGGGCGATCAACCGACACCTGTTCGAGGAGCTCGGCTACGCCGGCGACCACGATCGCTACTACGACCCGCGCAACAGCTACCTCAACGAGGTGTTCGAGCGCAGGCGCGGCAATCCTCTCTCGCTGGCGCTGGTGCAGATGGAGGTTGCGCGCAGGCTCGGCGTACCGCTCGACGGCGTGTCGTTCCCCGGCCACTTCCTGGTGCGGTTGCCGGTGGACGACGGCGTGCTGGTGATGGATCCGTTCAACCGCGGACGCCCGCTCGATGTCGACGAATTGCGCCAGCGTGCGCGCCCGCACCTGGGCGGCGACGCGCCGGATGATGAAGCGCTGTCGCAGATCCTGAACCCGGCGTCGCACCGCGCCATCCTCATGCGCGTGCTGCGCAACCTGCACGGTGTCTACAGCGAAGGCGGCGACTGGGAGCGCGCCACACGCAGCGCGGATCGATTGCTGAAACTGTCGCCGAACGATGCCGACGCGCTGCGCGATCGCGGCCTGGGCTACCTGCATATGGGCCACAACAGCGGCGCACGCGCCGATCTCGCGCGCTACCTGCAGCTGCATCCGCGCGCCCGCGACGCGATGAAGGTGCGCGCGAAGCTGGTGGAACTCGGCGGCGCCGGACGCGTCAGCTGACCACGCCCGGGTCAGCGGGCTTCAAGCCAGCATCATCTCGAAGTCGTCCTTGGTCACGCCGCAGTCGGGGCATGTCCAGGTATCCGGGACGTCTTCCCAGCGCGTACCGGGGGCGATGCCTTCTTCGGGCAGCCCGACCGCTTCGTCGTAGATGAAGCCGCAAACGACGCACATCCAGGTGCGGTAGGCGACGGCGGTCTCGTTCATCGGATAATGGTGGCCCGGCGGGGCGTTCGGTGCGGAAAGGCGCATTGTCCCACCCCGCGCCCCCGCAGGAAACCGCGACGATGAATTCCCGCTGGCCGCGCCGCGGCGAAGCCGCAGCAGGTCCCGCCCCGCGCGGTCTGTACCTGATCACGCCCGACGACGACGACACCGCGCGTTTGGTGGCGCGGGTTGGCGAAGTCATCGGGCTCGCGACGCTGCTGCAGTACCGCAACAAGTCCGCCGGTCGCGCGCTGCGGCAGGAACAGGCCGGCGCGCTGCTGCAGCTGTGCAGGGAGGCCGGCGTGCCCCTGCTGATCAACGACGACTGGCAGCTGGCCGCACAGATCGGTGCAGACGGCGCGCATCTGGGCGAAGCCGACGGAGCCCTGCGCGAAGCACGGCAGGCCATGGGCGACGACGCCATCCTCGGCGCATCGTGTTACGACGACCTGGGCCTGGCCGAGGCCGCGGCCCGGGATGGTGCGAGCTACCTTGCCTTCGGCGCGTTCTTCGCCTCCCCGACCAAGCCCAAGGCGCGCCGCGCCACGCCGGGCCTGCTCGCGCAATCCGCGCGCTTCGGGCTGCCCCGGGTGGCGATCGGGGGCATCACCCCCGACAATGCAGGATCACTGGTCGATGCCGGCGCCGACCTGCTCGCGGTGATCAGCGGTGTGTTCGAGGCCCTCGATCCGGTGGCAGCGGCGCGAGCCTATCTGGCGTGCTTCAAGGGTGGCGAGCGTGTCCAGCCCACCGATCCCTTGCGCGCAGGAGAAGCCGGCCTCGCATCGCAAAGGGCATCGCTTCGGGAACAAGGCATCGCAGCTGAAACCCCTCCTGCAAGGAAGGAACTCCTGCAAGGACACGAAAGCCAACTGGCACAGGACGCCGCGCCCGCGCGCAGCGCCATGAAGGACGGAGAAGACCACACATGAATACAGATCGCTCCCAGGCCCTGTTCGCCCGCGCGCAGTCATTGATGCCCGGAGGCGTCAACTCGCCGGTGCGCGCGTTCAAGTCGGTCGGGGGCACGCCGTTCTTCGTGCAGCGCGCGGAGGGCGCGCACCTGTTCGACGTCGACGGCAACCGCTACATCGACTACGTCGGCTCTTGGGGCCCGATGATCGTAGGCCACAACCACCCCGCGGTACTCGACGCGGTCCTGCGCACCGCGCGAGACGGGCTGAGCTTCGGCACGCCCAATCCGCTGGAAGTGACGATGGCCGAAGCCATCGCGCGACTGGTGCCGGGCTGCGAGATGGTGCGGATGGTCAACTCAGGCACCGAGGCGACGCTGTCGGCGATCCGCCTGGCGCGCGGCGCCACCGGGCGCGCGCGCATCGTCAAGTTCGAGGGCTGCTACCACGGCCACGGCGACTCGTTCCTGGTCAAGGCCGGCAGCGGCGCGCTGACGTTCGGCGTACCGACTTCGCCCGGCGTGCCCAAGGCGCTGGCCGACCTCACGCTGACCCTGCCCTACAACGACTTCGACGCCGCGACCGCGCTGTTCGAAGAATGCGGCGACGACATCGCCGGGCTGATCGTCGAACCGGTGGTCGGCAATGCCAACTGCCTGCCGCCACGCGAGGGTTTCCTGCAGCATTTGCGCGAGCTGTGCACGCGGCACGGCGCGCTGCTGATCTTCGACGAGGTGATGACCGGCTTCCGGGTTGCGCTGGGCGGCGCGCAGGCGCGGTTCGGCGTCACGCCCGACCTGTCCACCTTCGGCAAGATCATCGGCGGCGGCATGCCGGTGGGCGCGTATGGCGGCCGTCGCGAACTGATGCAGCAGATTGCGCCATCCGGCCCGATCTACCAGGCCGGCACGCTCAGCGGCAATCCGGTGGCGATGGCGGCCGGGCTGGCGATGCTGGAGCTGATCCAGGCCCCCGGCTTCCACGCCGACCTAGAGCGCCGCACGAACGCGCTGTGCGACGGCCTCGAAGCCGCTGCCGGAGAAGCGGGCGTAGCCCTGACCACCAACCGGGTCGGCGGCATGTTCGGGCTGTTCTTCAGCGACGAGAAGGTCGACACCTACGCCCAGGCGATCGCCTGCGACAGCGCCGCCTTCAACCGCTTCTTCCACGCCATGCTCGAACGCGGCGTGTACCTGGCGCCGTCGGCGTTCGAAGCCGGCTTCATGTCCTCTGCGCACGACGACGCGACCATCGCGCAGACGCTCTTTGCGGCCTACGAGGCATTCGCGGTGATTGCACCTTGAAGACACCGCCGCTCGACGGGCGGGAACAGCGGCAGCGGGATGCCCCTGGCACCCCTCGGGCCACGGCCGGCCTCGACGAGCACGCGAGCCTGTTCGAACGCGATTTCCTGCCGGGCAGCGACCGCGGCTTCCGCAACAGGTTCTATCGCCTGGCGTTTCACCACGACAGTCCGGGCGAACGCAACTTCGATCTGTGGTTGATCGTCGCCATCCTGGCCAGCGTTGCGGTGGTGATCCTGGATAGCGTCCCGGGCGTGAAGTCGCGCTGGCACGAAGCGCTGTATGTCGCCGAGTGGGTATTCACGGTGCTGTTCACGATCGAATACGCGATGCGCCTCTGGGCCGTCCGGCGACCGCTGCGCTATGCCACCAGCTTCTTCGGCATCATCGACCTGCTTGCGTTTCTTCCCACGTACCTGTCGTTGTTGTTGATCGGCAGCAACTACCTGACGGTGGTCCGGGTGCTGCGCCTGCTACGCGTATTTCGCGTCCTGAAGCTGGTCGAATACTCAAGCGAAGCGGGACTGCTGGTGGACGCCCTGTTGCGCAGCCGCCGCAAGATCTTCGTCTTCATTTCCACGTTGATGACGATCGTGATCATATTCGGCGCGCTGATGTATGTGATCGAAGGGCCCGAGCACGGCTTCACCAGCATCCCCACCGCGATGTACTGGGCGGTGGTGACCATGGCCACGGTGGGCTTCGGGGACATCGCGCCAATAACCCCGCTGGGAAGGCTGATCACCTCGGTGCTGATCCTCATCGGGTACAGCATCATCGCCGTCCCCACCGGGATCTATACCGCCGAACTCGCCAGCTCGCTACGGCCGAGGCGGCGCAACGTTCGCTGTACCGAGTGCAGTCTGGCCGAGCACGAGGTCGACGCCTGGCACTGCCGCCGCTGCGGCCGCTGCCTTCCCGATGAGGCAGCCGGAAGCTGATGGCGCTGCCGTCGCTGGTGCTGTTCGACCTGGACGGCGTGCTGGCCCATTACGACCACGCCCCGCGCCTGGAAGTCCTGGCCCGGCGTAGCGGCGCCAGCGTCGAAGCGGTCTCTCGGGCGCTGTTCGAATCCGGGCTGGAGCGCGACGCCGACCTCGGCCTGCACGATGCGCAGGGTCAGGTCGACGCGTTCGCAAGCCTGCTGGGCCTGCCGGTCTCGCTGGACGACTGCGTCGCCGCGCGCTGCGCCGCGATGCGGGCCGACCCTGAGGTGCTCGCGATCGCCGAACGCCTTGCGCGGCATGCGCAGGTCGCGATCCTGACCAACAACAACCTGCTGCTGCGCGACCACCTGCCGACGATCTGTCCGCCGCTGTTTCCGCTGTTCGCCGGGCGCGTGTTCTGCTCGGCGCAGTTCCGGCTGGCGAAACCCGATCCGGCGATCTTCCAACGCTGCCTCGCCGACCTTGGCACGACGCCGGACCGGGCCTTGTTCATCGACGACAAGCGCGAGAACGCCGACGGCGCCCGCCGCGCGGGACTGCGCGCGCACCATTACCGCGACCTGCCGACGCTGCGCGCGGCCTTGTGCCAATTCGATTTCCCTGAGGATTGACCCCATGCGCCTCGAAACCCTCGCGATCCACGCCGGCGGCGAAGCCGACGGCGCCACCGGCGCCGTGGCGCCGCCGATTCACCTGTCGACCACCTTCGAGCACGGGCCGGCAGCCGAGCGCTTGGCCGGCTACGAATACCAGCGCGAGGGCAACCCCACCAACGACCGCCTGCGGCAGGCCATCGCCGCGCTCGAAGGCGGCGAAGTGGCGCTGACGTTCGCCTCGGGGATGGCGGCGGCCAGCAACCTGCTCGAATCGCTGCCGCCCGGCACCCGCATCGCCATCCCCGACGACTGCTACACCGGCGTGCGCCTGCTGGCATCCGAGTTCCTGCCCGCCCGCGGTATCGAGGCCACGACGCTCGACATGGCCGATTCCGAGGCCGTGCGTGCAGCCTGTGCCAAGGGACTCGACCTGCTGTGGCTCGAGACCCCGTCCAATCCGCTGATGAAGGTATGCGACATCGCCGCGCTGGCAGGCATCGCGCACGCGCAAGGGGCGCTGGTGGTGTGCGACAACACCTTCGCCTCGCCAGCGCTGCAGCGTCCGCTGGCGCTGGGCGCGGACATCGTCATGCATTCGACCACCAAATATTTCGGCGGCCATAGTGACGTGCTCGGCGGCGCGCTGGCGTTCGCGCGCGCGGACGAGACCTTCCAGCGCGTCGCGCACCGGCTGCACGTCACCGGCGCGGTGCTGGCACCGTTCAGCGCCTGGCTGACGCTGCGCGGCTGCCGCTCGCTGCCGGCGCGGATGGCGATGCACTGCGCCAACGCGCGCCGGGTCGCCGACTTCCTCGCCGCGCAGCCGCAGGTGCGACAGGTCAACTATCCCGGCCTGGCGACGCATCCGGGACATGCGGTCGCAGCGAGGCAGATGCGCGACTTCGGCGGCATGCTCAGCGTGCAACTGCACGGCGGCCGCGACGCGGTGCTGGCGATGGCCGGCGCGCTGCGCCTGTTCACCAATGCCACCTCACTGGGGGGCTGTGAATCGCTGGTGGAGCACCGCGCCTCGGTCGAAGGGAACCATCCGACCTCGCCTCAGGACCTGCTGCGCATCTCGGTGGGCCTGGAACACCCCGACGACTTGGTGTCGGATCTCGAACAGGCGCTGCGCGCGGCCTGAGTCGCCCGCCGAGCGGCTACGCCTGCTTGCGGACGTGAGGCGGCGCGTCGGACGACGACGCGAAAGACGCGTCCCCCCAGCGCTTCAGGGCTTCAGTCCAGGAACAGGTCCGGAAGCAAGGGCAGCGAAGGATCGGCGGCGTAGTGCGCCAGATCGGTGATGCCGGCCTCGCGCAGGACCTCGTCGTCGATCAGGAAGTGGCCGCTGAAGCCCGCGGCAGGCTTGACCAGGATCGCGTGCGCGGCGTCGGCGAGGATCTCCGGCTTGCGCCCGTTGCCGCTGCTGACGCCGGGAATCATGTTGAGCGCGTCGGTCGCAATCAGGGTACGCGGCCACAGCGCGTTGACCGCGACGCCCTGCGGGCCGAACTCGCCTGCCAGGCCCAGGGTGACGAAGCTCATCCCCATCTTGGCCAGCGTGTAGCCGGTATGCGGCGCCCACCACTTCGGGTGCAGGGACGGCGGCGGCGCGAGCGTGAGGATGTGCGGGTTGGGTGCCTGCAGCAGGTGCGGCAGGCAGGCCTGCGCGCACAGGAAGCTGCCGCGCGCATTGACCTGCTGCATCAGGTCGAAGCGCTTCATCGGCGTGTCCAGCGCGCCGCGCAGCCAGATCGCGCTGGCGTTGTTGACCAGGATGTCGACGCCGCCGAACGCATCGACCGTGGCCGCGACCGCCGCGCGTACCTGGTCTTCTTCGCGGATGTCGCATTTCAGCGCCAGGCCCTGCCCGCCGGCGGCGGTGACGGCCTCGGCCGCGGTGTGGATGGTGCCGGGCAGCTTCGGATTGGGCACGTCGGACTTCGCGGCGATCGCCACGTTGGCCCCATCGCGCGCCGCGCGCACGGCGATAGCCAGGCCGATGCCGCGCGAGGCGCCGGTGATGAAGAGAGTCTTGCCGGTGAGAGTGGGCATGGTGCTTCCCGCAGTGATGGGAGCGGCTTCAGCCGCGAGCGTTGGTGGCCATGATGGCAAATGCTGGCGGCTGGGGCCGCTTCCGCAAGCGCGGACCCTCGATCCCCACGCTCGGCTCCCGTCCCTAAGGCTTGGGCCCCTGCCCCTCGTTGTCCTCCCACTTCAGGATTCGTCGCGTCACGAAGCGGTAGACCGGCTTGCCGGTGGCGAACCAGGCTTCGCGCAGCCACGAAGTGCGCTTGAGGATGCGCTGCTCGACCGGGGTGATTGAACCGGGACAGTAGGTGCGCTTGTGCTTGAGCAGGTGGCGCAGGTCTTCGCGCGCAAGCAGGCGCATCCAGCGCGAGCGCGGATCGCCAAGCACGGCGAGCTGGAAGTCGATCAGGGCCGGGCGGCCGTCGGCGAGCACCAGCCAGTTGGCTTCCTTGGCCAGGTCGTTGTGCGCCACGCCGCGGCGATGCAGTTGCTGCAGCAGCCGGCGTGCGCCGCGGAAGTAGTCCAGGTCATCGCGCGGCGGACGCTGGTACATCGCCGCCCCGTCGAGGTAGCTGCGGTCGAGGATGCGCCCGTCCCACCCGAGCAGGCGGGGCATCGCATCGAGCCCATCGGCACGCCGCAGCCCGCGTGCCTCGCGCCGCGCCAGCCACCAGGCAGGCAGGCGCAACCACCACGGGACATGCCCCAGGTCGCGGCGCACGAACACGCCCCCGGCATCGCGCATCAGCGAAATGCGGCCGAAGCTGTCGGACTTGAGGGCCTGGATTTCAACGGCATCGCGGATCATGGGTGGATTGTAGGGACTGCGGGCGGGCTGCATGTTCGCGCATCACGCCGTGCTCGCCGGTGCGCTCACGTGGCACGTGCGTTTCCCTGGATTTCCATGCCCCGGACTTCGAGCCTTCGCGCTCCGTGCGTAGTAGCGGAGGCAGCGGCCAGACCCTGCGGGGACGCCATGCGGACGCGCAGCCGAAGCGCCTCCGCAGGCCACCCGCCGCCAATCACGATTCATTGCCCGCCCCGTACAATCCGCCGATGACGAATGGATGGTTCGAGCAACTCGTCGCATGGATCGGCGCGCATCCAGTCGCCGCGGGGCTGGTGATCTTCGCGATCGCCTTCTGCGACGCGGTGATCGTGCTTGGCGCGATCGTGCCGGCGCTGCCGCTGCTGTTCGCGATCGGCGTGCTGATCGGCCTCGGCGAACTGTATGGGCCGTATGCGGTGGCATGCGCGGCACTGGGCGCCTTCGTCGGCGACGGCTTGAGCTTCTGGATCGGCCGGCGCTGGGGATCGCGGCTGCGCGGCGGGTGGCCGTTCGTGCGCTATCCGCAGTTGCTGGAACGCGGCGAGGCGGTGTTCCGGCGTAACGCCCTCAAGGGCATCCTGATCGCGCGCTATGTCGGTCCGCTCCGGCCCTTCGTGCCGGCGGTCGCCGGCATGGCGCGGATGCCGCTCAAACGCTACCTGCCGGCGAGCGCGTTCGCCGCGCTGACCTGGGCACTGCTGTTCCTCATCCCTGGCTGGCTGCTCGGGCAGGCCTACGACGCGGTGGCCGCGGTCGCCAACCGCCTGGCGCTCGCCATCGGCGGGCTCGTGGTGGTCCTGGCACTGGCCTGGGCCGCGGTGCTGTACACCTACCGATGGTTCGCGCGGCACGCCGACTCGCTGCTCGCGCGCGCGTTGCGCTGGACCCGCATGCATCCGCGCCTGGGACGCTACGCCGCGGCGGCAATCGATCCCAACCGTCCCGAATCGGCTTCGCTGCTGGTGCTGGCGGCATGCCTGCTGGCGATCGGCGTGGCCTGGTTCGCGCTGCTGGGCACGGTACTGATGCGCAGCGAACCGCTGGCGCTCGACCGCGCCGTTTACGAGGCGATGCTGGCGCTGCGCAATCCGCTCGCGGACCGGCTGATGGCCGGCCTGGCTTCGATCGGCGACGCGGTGGTGCTGGGACCGGCAATCGCCCTGACCCTGGCGTGGCTGCTATGGCGCAAGCGCTGGATGGCCGCGGCGCACTGGCTGGCGGCGCTGGCATTCGGCCTGGTGCTGACCGCGGTGCTCGGCGCGGTGGTGGACATGCCCAATCCGCCCACCGCGCCGGCCGGGTTCGGATTCCCGTCCATCTCGGTGACGATGACCACCATCACCTTCGGCTTCTTCGCCGTGCTCATTGCGCGCGAGATGCCCGGCCGACAGCGGGTCTGGCCGTACCTGGTCAGCGGCGCGGTGGTGGCGGTGCTCGGGTTCGCGCGGCTGTACCTCGGGGCCCACTGGCTCAGCGACGTGGTCGGCGGCATGCTGTTCGGCATCGTCTGGCTGCTGGTGCTCGGCATCGCCTATCGCCGCCACGTGGCGCGCTCGTTCTGGATGCGTCCGCCGGCGCTTGTGTTCTACGTCAGCTTCCTGGCCGCCGCGCTGTGGCACGCGCCGCTCGCGGTGGACACGCTGCTGGCGCGATTCGCGATGCCACCGCCGGTCGTGGCGATGAGCGCCGGGCAGTGGTGGGAGGGCGGATGGGCGAGCCTGCCCGCGCAGCGCAAGGAACACGACGCCAGCCAGCGCTGGCCGCTGGACCTGCAGATCGAGGGCCCGCTCGAACCGCTGCAGCGCCGGCTGCAGGCCAACGGCTGGGGCGTGCAGCCCCAGGCGGACTGGCTGGCGACGCTGCAGCTGCTCAACGACAACATCCCGCCCGAGCGCCAGCCGGTCTTGCCGGCGACGCTGGATACGGAAGCCGAAACGATGCTCTTGCGCCGGCCCGGCGACAGCAGCGGCGAAATCAAGCTGCTGCGGCTGTGGCGCGCGCCGGTGCAGCTGGCCGACGGTGGGCCGCTGTGGGTCGGCACGACGCAGGTGCTGCACTACGCCGAACCGTTCGGCCTGTTCGGCCTGTGGCTGCCCGACCCCGACACCGGCGTGGCCCACGACGATGTGCGCGAGGCCATGGCCGGGTTTGCGATGGAGCAGGCGCCGCATCCGCACACCGGCGTGGAAGTGCTGCGGCTGCGCATCCCCGCCGACGCGGACGCTCAGGACATCATGCCGAGCAACTGATCCAGCCGGGCGTGCGGGTCGTCTTCCTGCAGCAGCGACTGCCGCTGGGCATCGGTCAGCGGCAAGAACTCGGCCAGCCGCCAGCAGATCCACGCGGCATCGTCGAAGCGGGCGGCGGAGGCCTGCGCGTGCTCGCCGCCGACCTGGTCGAGGATGCGCTCCAGCACCATCGCCAGCAGTCCGTGCTGCGGTCGCAGTTCGTCCACGTCGAGGTCGCCGTGCCAGCCGATGTCGGCCACCAGCAGTCCGTTGTCGCGCACCCGCGTACGCCGCACGCGGAAGCGCCGCGCGCCGCGGACCTGGAGCGTCAACAGGCCGTCTTCGCCGGTGCCGAAGTCCTCGATCAGCGCCTCGGTGCCGAACGCGGCCGGCGTCGCCGGGCCGCCGGCTTCCCCCCCGTCGAGGATCAGGCAGATGCCGAAGCCGCCGCCGCTGCGCCCGCATTCGCGCACCAGGTCGAGGTAGCGTGGTTCGAACACGCGTAGCCCCAGCGCCGCGCCTGGCAGCAGGACCGTGTGCAGGGGAAACAGCGGCAGGGAGTCGGCGGACATCGGGCGCAGGCTATCGCAGTGGATGTCGGGGCGACGCAAACAGGTGCTTGTCCCCGAGAAACGCTGCGGCACCGCGGGGGTGCTTCAGCCTTCCGCCAGCGTCGCCAGGAACCGCCGCGGCGCGCCATCGAAGCCGCCGTTGGACATGAATACCACGTGGTCGCCCTCGCGTGCCAGTCCGCGCAGCGTGGCGACCAGGGCATCGGCGTCGGGCACGTCATGGCCTTCGCCGCGCAGCGCGGCGACCACCTTGTCCGCATCCCACGCCAGCTCCGGCCGATGCAGGAACACCACCACGTCGGCGCCATCGAGCGATGGCGCCAGCGCGTCGGCGTGCGCGCCCAGCCGCATCGAATTGCTGCGCGGCTCCAGTGCCACCACGATCCGGGCATCCCCCACCCTCGCGCGCAGGCCGGCAAGCGTCGTGGCGATGGCCGTGGGGTGGTGGGCGAAGTCGTCGTACACGGTGATGCCGCGCGTACCGCCGAGGATTTCCATCCGTCGCTTGACGCTCTGGAACCCCGCCAGTGCAGGAATGACCGAAGCCACGTCCACGCCCACCGCGTTGCACGCCGCGAGCGCAGCCAGTGCGTTCATCACATTGTGGCGGCCGAGCAGTGGCCAGCGCACCAGTCCGATTTCGCGCCCCGCGTGCAGCACCGCGAACGCACTGCCGTCCTGCTCGACCAGGCGCGCCGTCCAGTCGAAGGGCTTGCCGCCCACGGCCGCAGCCGGATCCAGCCCGAAGGTCTCCACCGGCGTCCAGCAGCCCATTGCCAGCACCTCGGCCAGGCGCGCGTCCTCGCCGTTGACGAGCAGCCGCCCGCGGCCCGGCACCGTGCGCACGAAGTGGTGGAACTGGCGCTGGATCGCGGCCACGTCCGGGAAGATGTCGGCGTGGTCGAACTCCAGGTTGTTGAGGATCGCAACCCGCGGCCGGTAGTGGACGAACTTGCTGCGCTTGTCGAAGAACGCGGTGTCGTATTCGTCCGCCTCGACGACGAACAGCGGACGGCCCGAAGCTGTCGGCGTCCCGCTGCGCCCCCCTTCCGTGACGGCGCCGGCTTTCGGCCCGTCGGTTTGTGCTTGGTCGCGCGCATGCGGAACCGAAGCGCCGGGAACTTGCCCGCGCCCGCCACCCAAACGCGCGGACGCGCCGAAATCCTCCGCCACGCCTCCGATGAGGAAGCCCGGCTCGCGCCCCGCGGCCTGCAGCAAGAACGCCAGGATGGTGGTGGTCGTGGTCTTTCCGTGGGTCCCGGCGACGGCCAGCGTGTCGCGGCCCGGCAGCACGTTCTCGCGCAGCCACTCGGCGCCGGACGTGTACGCCAGGCCTGCATCGAGCACGTGTTCGACCGCCGCATTGCCGCGCGAGAGCGCGTTGCCGATCACCACCTGGTCGCAATCGGCGGCGATGTTGCCGGGCAGGTAGCCCTGCTTCAGCGCGATGCCGAGGGTTTCGAGCTGGGTCGACATCGGCGGGTAGATCGCCTGGTCGCTGCCTTCGACGACATGGCCAAGTTCGCGCGCGAGCGCGGCGACGCCGCCCATGAAGGTGCCGGCAATGCCAAGGATATGGAGCTTCAAGATTGCGCGCCTCTCAACGAATGCCGGCTAGTCTGTCGCAACGGCTGCGGCATCGCAGGGCGGTCCTCGCCTGCACCTCACGGGAAACGCCACGGGCTGTCGCACGGGAAGGTTCACCAACGGCCGCAACAGAAGATGTCGGCAGCATGCGGCCAGCGCGCGCTGCGGCTCGGACAGAACGCCTGCGGTCCGGGCGTCCGCCGCCGGAGCAGCGACCCCGCATCCGAGTCGTTGCCCGCAGACGGCCAGCCATGTCAGCCGACCGCTTTCTCCGGCGCGATCGCCTCGACGATGCGGGTGAACACCTCGTCCAGCGACCCCACGCCGTCGACCACGGTCAGCTGGCCGTGGCTGAGATAGAACTCGATCACCGGCGCGGTCTGGCTTTCGTAGACCTGCAGGCGCTTGCGCACCGCCTCGGGCGAATCGTCGGCCCGGCCTTCGGCGGCCGCCCGGCCTGCGATGCGATCGACCAGCAGTTCCACCGGCACTTCGAGCTGCACCGCGTAATCCATCGGCTGGCCGATGCGCGTCAGCAGCGCGTCCATCGCGTCGGCCTGGGCCAGGTTGCGCGGATAGCCGTCGAGGATGAAGCCGCCGCGGGTGTCGTCGCGCGAGAAGCGGTCCTCGAGCATGCCCAGCAGGATCTCGTCGGACACCAGGTCGCCGCGCGCCATCACTTCCTTGGCCTGCAGGCCGAGCGGGCTGCCGGCGGCCACTTCAGCACGCAGCAGGTCGCCGGTGGAGATGTGCGGCACCAGCAGGTGCTCCTGCAGGCGCGCGGCCTGCGTTCCCTTGCCCGAACCCGGCGCACCAAGAAGTACCAGTCGCATCGATTGCTCCGAACGCTGAAAAGACGGGGCGCCGCGCGGCGTAGACTGCCCTCTGGCGCGGTGCCAACCGCGCCACTTTACCGTATCCCGGCCTCGACCCTTCTCCCGGACACGCCAGATGCCCCAAGGAACCCTGCTGTACGCCCAAAGCGGCGGCGTCACCGCCGTCATCAACGCCACCGCCTCGGCGGTGATCAACGAGGCACGCGCCCGCAAGGTCAAGGTGCTGGCGGCGCGCAACGGCATCCTCGGCGCACTGCGCGAGGAACTGGTGGACACCTCGAAGGAATCCGCCGCCGCCATCCGCGCCCTGGCCCATACGCCCGGCGGCGCGTTCGGTTCGTGCCGGGTCAAGCTCAAGTCGCTGGACGAGGACCGCGCGCGATACGAGCGGCTGCTGGACGTGCTGCGCGCCCATGACGTGCGCTGGTTCCTCTACAACGGCGGCAACGATTCGGCCGACACCGCCAACAAGGTGTCGAAACTTGCAGCCGAGTTCGGCTATCCGCTCACCTGCGTCGGCGTGCCCAAGACGGTGGACAACGACCTGGCGGTCACCGACTGCTGCCCGGGCTTCGGTTCGGCGGCCAAATACACCGCGGTCTCCGTGCGCGAGGCGGCGCTGGACGTGGCCGCGATGGCCGAGACCTCCACGAAGGTCTTCGTCTACGAGGCGATGGGCCGCCACGCCGGCTGGCTGGCCGCGGCCGCGGGGCTGGCCGGCAAGGGGCCGGACGACGCTCCCCACCTGATCCTGTTCCCCGAGCGGCCGTACGACGAACAGGACTTCCTCGACCGCGTCGAGAAAATCGTGGCGAAGGTGGGGTACTGCGTCGTCGTTGCCAGCGAGGGCATCCGCACCGCGGACGGCGGCTTCGTCGCCGATGCCGGCGGCGGCAAGGATTCGTTCGGCCACACCCAGCTCGGCGGCGTCGCCTCCTTCCTCGCCGGGCGGGTCAAGAACGAACTGGGCCTGAAGGTCCACTGGACCCTGCCCGACTACCTGCAGCGCTCGGCCCGCCACATCGCCTCGAAGACCGACCTCGACCAGGCCCTGGCCGTCGGCAGGGCCGCCGTGCAGTACGCGCTCGCGGGCCGCAACGCGACCATGCCGGTGATCGTGCGCACATCCGATGCCCCGTATCGCTGGAAGATCGAACCCGCGCCGCTGGAAAAGGTCGCCAACCGCGAAAAGAAGATGCCGGCGAACTTCATCCGCAGGGATGGCTACGGCATCACGGCGGCGGCCCGCCGCTACCTCGAGCCGCTGATCCGCGGCGAGGCGCCGCCGCCGTATGGGACGGATGGAATCCCGGCGTATGTGAAATTGAAGAACGTGCTGGTGAAGAAAAAGCTGGGGGCATGGGAGGGGTGATGTCGCGGAGCAATTCGTCGGCCGTGCTGCTGCCGTGGCCGTTAGCCGACGGCATCGCGGGGTGGGCGCTTGCGGCCGCTTGGTGTCGATCCGTTTCTCGTGCCAAATCCGAGCTGTCCAGTGCATGAAGATTTGCCGCGTTGTGCCGAACATTCATCCAGGCCAGCGCGCTGATATCGCCGCTGGCCAGACGGGACTTCACTCAACAGGTCCACAGCCCCATGGAATACCAGCTCGTGATCAAGTTCTGGCGCAAGTCGCTGGAAGACGAATCCTTCCTTGCGACGATCGAGGGCGAGTTGAAGAAAGCGCTGGGCGAAACGGCCGTGCTGGAGGGTTACGACGTCAGCGCCAAGGAGATCAACCTGTTCATGCTGACGGCTGATCCGCGTCATTCATTTCGACGCGCGAAAGATGTTCTGGAAGGTATGGGCGTTTCTCAGGGCATCTCAGCGGCCTTCCGCCTGGTCGGGGGCGCAAGCTTCACCTCAATCTGGCCCATGCGCGCCACTCGCAAGTTCGTGATTCCATAGCGCGCGGCCGTCTGACAAGTAGGCGCGCGCAAGCCGTCATCCAACGCCCTGGCCCGGGTGGAGCGCAGCGCACCGGGGTACCGAATTGTCGTGCCCCCCGGTGCGACCTTTGGCCTGACCGGCGTTACAACAGCTTCCGGAGGGCGGTTTCGCACGCGTCGCGGCCATCGCGCCGAGCATCAGCGGCCTTTCGCCTTGCCGGGCTACGAAAACGACCGAAGGCTTATTCCGGGCCGGTGTCTCCGATCATCATCCCGATATAACCGCGGGAGCAGCGGATCGATACCCGCTTCTACCCATTGGTCACGCCTGCTCAGTTGCAGGCCTTGCCCTCGACACTCATCGCCGCGGCGTACATCGGGATCGCCGGGATCTTGCCGGCGGCGGCGGTCTTCTTCGCCTCCTCCAGATAGATCCGCGACTGGCCCTGGCCGTCGAGCTTCTGGCCGACGTCCACGGGCTTGCGCCAGACGCGGACGACGGCCTGCTGCGATGGGCAGGCGGCGCTGGGGACCCGGATCAGATCGTTGAACTTCCAGCCCGAGGCTTCGGACGGCTTGGCCTTGGCCGCATCGACGAAACGCGCGCGCGGCTGGCAATTCTGGCTGGTGCGGACCACGGCGAACTTGTAGGGCTCCGCGGCCTGGCCGGTGAATGCGCCCTCGATGCGTGCACAGGCCTCGGGAATCTGGCGCAGCGTGTGCACGGCACCATTGGCCTGCGGCGTGCCCGCTGGACGGGTGATCTCGGGCGTCGGATCTGCGCCGAACGCAGGCAGCGCGACAAAGAGCAGGAAGGGGGCAATCAGTCGCATCGGGACGACCTCGGTGGCGGGAAACAGGTGGCAAGGCTGTCACGGGGCGGCTGAATCGACGCTCACGAGGTGCGGATCGGCGCACCGATGCGGATCGGCGCGCGGGCGGCGCTCACTCGATACGCCCGCTGGCCATTACGTAGCGCCCCGCCGCGAGCCGGAACTCGCGGCTCTTGTGGGAGCGGCTTCAAGCGCGAGCTTTGCGGGATTGTTGCGGTCATCGAAAACCTCGCGGCTGAAGTCGCCCCGCCCCAAAGGATGGCCCGAGGTGAGGGCGTTAAGCGATACCCGCCGCGTACTTCCGCACTGCAACATCCAGTCTCCCGACCCTATGCGATAGTTCCGGCGTTGTTTCAACCGCAACACTTCCGGGGAGGAATTCATGCTCGAGCAGTATGGTTTGTGGCTGGCGCTTGCCTGCGCCGCCGTCGCGATTCTCTATGGGATCTTCTCGGCCGGTTGGATCAACCGGCAGCCGGCGGGCAACGCACGCATGCAGGAGATCGCGGGCGCGATCCAGGAGGGTGCCCGTGCCTACCTCAACCGCCAGTACACCACCATCGCCATCGCCGGCGTGGTGCTGCTGGTGCTGATCGGCTTCTTCCTCAGCTGGCCCACCGCGATCGGTTTTGCGATCGGCGCGGTGCTGTCCGGCGCGGCAGGCTACATCGGCATGAACGTTTCGGTGCGCGCCAACGTGCGCACCGCCGAGGCCGCCCGCAAGGGCATGAGCGCGGCGATGGACGTCGCGTTCCGCGGCGGCGCGATCACCGGCATGCTGGTGGTGGGCCTGGGCCTGCTGGGCGTGGCCGGCTACTGGATGGTCTTGGGCGAAATGGGCATCACCGGCGAGACCGCGCTGCACGCCCTGGTGGGCCTGGCCTTCGGCGCCTCGCTGATCTCGATCTTCGCGCGCCTGGGTGGCGGCATCTTCACCAAGGGCGCCGACGTGGGCGCGGACCTGGTGGGCAAGGTCGAGGCCGGCATCCCCGAGGACGACCCGCGCAACCCGGCGGTGATCGCCGACAACGTCGGCGACAACGTCGGCGACTGCGCCGGCATGGCCGCGGACCTGTTCGAGACCTACGCGGTGACCATCATCGCCACCATGCTGCTCGGCGGCCTGATGTTCGCCGAGGACTCGCACGCGGTGCTGTATCCGTTGCTGCTGGGCGGGGTGTCGATCATCGCCTCGATCATCGGCGCCTTCTTCGTCAAGGTGAAGGCCGGCGGCTCGATCATGGGCGCGCTGTACAAGGGCGTGATCGTGTCGGCGCTGCTGTCGGCGGTCGCGTTCTGGTTCGTCACCGCGGACCTGTTTCCGAACGGGCTGACCACGCTCGACGGCACGCTGATGGTCTCGTCGACCAACCTCTTCTACTGCGGCCTGATCGGCCTGGTGCTGACCGGGGTGATCGTCTGGATCACCGAGTACTACACCGGCACCCAATTCAAGCCCGTGCAGCACATCGCGGCGGCCTCGACCACCGGGCACGGCACCAACATCATCGCCGGCCTCGGCATCTCGATGAAGTCGACCGCGCTGCCGGTGATCGCGGTCTGCGCCGCGATCTGGGGCGCGCACGGACTCGGCGGCCTGTACGGCATCGCCATTGCCGCGACCGCGATGCTGTCGATGGCCGGCATGATCGTCGCGCTCGACGCGTATGGCCCGATCACCGACAACGCCGGCGGCATCGCCGAGATGGCGGAGCTGCCGTCGGAGATCCGCGACATCACCGACCCGCTCGACGCCGTGGGCAACACCACCAAGGCGGTGACCAAAGGCTATGCGATCGGTTCGGCCGCGCTTGCGGCGCTGGTGCTGTTCGCCGACTACACGCACAACCTGCAGGCGAACAATCCCGGCGAAGTGTTCACTTTCGACCTGTCCGACCACATGGTGATCATCGGCCTGCTCATCGGCGGCCTGATCCCGTACCTGTTCGGCGCGATGGCGATGGAAGCCGTGGGGCGCGCGGCCGGCGCAGTAGTGGAGGAAGTCCGTCGCCAGTTCCGCGACATCCCCGGAATCATGGAAGGCACCGGCAAGCCGCAGTACGACAAGGCCGTCGACATGCTGACCAAGTCGGCGATCAAGGAAATGATCGTGCCGTCGCTGCTGCCGGTCGCGGTGCCGATCGTGGTCGGCCTGCTGCTGGGGCCGAAGGCGCTGGGCGGCCTGCTGATCGGCACGATCGTCACCGGACTGTTCGTGGCGATCTCGATGACCACCGGTGGCGGTGCGTGGGACAACGCCAAGAAGTACATCGAGGACGGCAACCACGGCGGCAAGGGTTCCGAGGCGCACAAGGCCGCGGTGACCGGCGACACCGTCGGCGATCCCTACAAGGACACCGCGGGCCCGGCGATCAACCCACTCATCAAGATCATCAATATCGTGGCACTGCTGCTGGTGCCGCTGCTGTAACCGGCAGCGTCTACGCAACACCCGAAGGCCCCGCGAAAGCGGGGCCTTTTTCTTGACCATGTTCCCTTGGCGTGCCCAGAAGAGAGAGGGCTAAGGCCATGAGCGATGCTAAGCCTTAGCCGAAAACGGATTCTGCGAGAGTCTTGCTTGGGACCGGATCCAAGAACAGGACAGTCGCCATGCTAGTGGGCTACTTCGACGAAAGCGGGACTGAGCGAAATCACGAGATCGCGCTATACGCTGGCATGGTCGCTGACTCAGTCATGTGGTCCCGCATTGAGCAGCGTTGGCGGGCGAAACTAGATCAATACGGACTATCTCACTATCACGCTGTTGACTGTGAGAATGGTGAGGGCGAGTTTAGCGAAATGAGTCGGGGAATCAGGGACTCGTTAACCAACTATTTTTCTTCTCTCATTAGCGAAATTCCCGGCCAGATGATCGGCCAGGTCATCAATCACGATGATTGGGAACGACTAGTCCCAAACCACATGAAGTCTCATTTCGGGGACAACCCGCTTTATCTGTCAGCCGTTGTGAGCATGCAGATGACTTCCGTATGGTCACGGACCTGTGTAGATGGCGAGCCCGTGGCGCTGGCATTTGCGACTCACCAGAAGCATGACCAAGTATTAGCTGATATTCATGCCAACCTGTGGAGGCATCCCGACTGGCGTGGTCTAGGCTCGATCAGTTTCGTGAAGCCGCAAAGATCTATCCCATTACAGGCAGCCGACCTGATTTGCTATGAGATTAGAAGGCACTTGCTCAATCCCGACCCAACCAAGGACCGGCAAGCACGGATTAATTTTGAGAAGGGTGGACAAATCGCGGACGCTATCGGTCACTATCACCCGAAGACTTTGGAGCTCCTGATGCGTCATCTCGACGGCGATACTTAATCGGCAGGATCACCATATAGCCTTTCTTCAAAGCCGGATCTCATCGCCGGCATCACCTCATTAAAAAACGGCGACCATCGCTGGCCGCCGTTTGCCCCCTTCCTTGTGCGTCCTTTCCCTGTTCGTTGGCCTCGCGTCAGATCGCGTAGCTCGGCCGCAACTCCAGTCCCATTTCCGCGCGCAGGCCGTTCTCGGACAGCGCGGTCGGGTTGTGGGTGATCGGGCCGGAGCCGTCACCGAAATCGTACGGATCGGCCGTCGTCTCGAGTCCCACCGCCTGGCGCTCGGCGTTGGGGATTTCAAACCCCGCCGAGGGATTGGGGCTGTCCGGCCCCGGGCCGGTGTAGGTGCCCGGCAGGAAGGTGCCGTTGACGCCGTTGTAGGCGTGCGACATCTCGTGGAACAGGGTCACGGCCGGCACCGGCAGCTCGGGAATGGCGAAGGCCGGGTTGTAGGAGATGTCCACCGGGCCGGAGTTGCCGGGCTGGCCATTGCGGATGTCCGAACCGCCGACGCTCTGCGCATAGCCGTTGTCGACGTTCTGCAGCTCGCGGATGGTGACCACGTTGCCGTTGGCCGCGGCCTTGTCGAACTCGGCCAGCATCTGCTGCCCGTTGGGCGAGCTGCGCAGCATCTCGATGTCGGCCTCGACGCGCTGCACGAAGGCTTCCGAACCTTCCACCTTCACGCCCTTGAGGCCCGAGTCGCTGTTGAGCACCACGTTGATCACGTTCGGATCCGCGTTGGCCACGCCGGTCAGCTTGTCGCCGACGCCGGCGGCATACACCAGGCCATCGGCACCGATGTTGCCGACGGTGTTGGTGCCGCCGCCGGTGTAGATGCGATCGCCGTTGCCGCTGGCGGTGATGGCGTCGTCGCCCAGGCCGCCGGACAGCACGTTCTTGCCGGCGGTGGCGACGATGACGTCGTTGCCCTTGCCGCCTTCGATGTAGTCGTTGCCCTTGCCGCCGGTGAGGGTGTCGACGCCGTCGCCGCCGTACAGCGTGTTGTTTTCGTTGCCGCCCTGGATCGCGTCGTCGCCGGCACCGCCGAACACGTAGTTGAAGCCCTCCCCGGTCTCGATGCGGTCGTTGCCCGCGCCGCCGTCGATGCGATCGTTGCCGCCGCCGCCCTGGATGGTGTCTTCGCCGGCGCCCGCCTCGATGATGAAGTTCACTTTCACCGACGGATCGATCTCGATGTTGTCGTTGCCGTCGCCGGTGCGCACAGTGAGCTGCTGGCCCTGCGCGAGCTTGACGTCGTACTGCTCGCCGTTGACGTCGAAGCTCAGGTTGCCGTTCTCGCCCTGCGTGACCTTGACCTGGTCGTCGCTGTTGCCGGTCTTGAACACCAGCTGGTCGGCGAGCACGTAGTACTGGCCGGAGCGTTGGTCGAGTTCGCCGGTGCGCTCGCGGGTGATCTCGACCTGCGCGGTGTTGCCCAGCTTGTCGACGAACAGCGGCTGCCCGGTCTGGCTCTGGGTCTGTTCGCGGGTGCCGGCGTTGGTGGCATCGCCGTCGATCTGGGTGGCGTCGCCGCGGCGCTCGTTGGCGGCCACCTGCGCGCCTCCGATGGCGTCGATGTCGCGAGGACCTTCAGTCGCCGGATTGAACAGCGCGGTGCGGCCGGGCTGGTCCCAGACGCTGGCCTGCTGCTGGGCGGCGGCGTCGGGCAGGCGGGAGTCGATCTGGGTCATGGCGGTCTCGGGACTGGATACGGAGCCGTATGTGTACGCCCCGGTACGGAGGGGCCCAAGCTGGGGCGTACCCGAGGGGACAGATGCTGCATCGCAGCACCTGGCGGCGTAAAATCCGCATTCACGCGATTGTCCCCCTCCCCACGCAGCCGGCCCCGCCGTGCCGCCCTCCCAGGAAACCGTTCCCCATGGGCCTCGACCACGTCCCCACCGGTAGCAATGTCCCCGAAGAAATCAACGTCGTCATCGAGATCCCGAAGGACGCCGAGCCGGTCAAGTACGAGGTCGACAAGGACAGCGGGGCGATCTTCGTCGACCGCATCCTGTCCACCCCGATGCGCTACCCCTGCAACTACGGCTACATCCCGCGCACGATCTGCGGCGACGGAGACCCGGCCGACGTGCTGGTGATCCTGCCGCTGCCGCTGATCCCGGGCTCGGTGATCCGCTGCCGCCCGGTCGGCGTGCTGCGGATGAGCGACGAGGCCGGCAGCGACGAGAAGCTGCTGGCGGTGCCCGTCGACAAGGTCTTCGCCGGCTATACCCACATCGACGACATCGCCAAGGTCAGCCCGCACTGGCTCGAGCGCATCGGCCACTTCTTCGAGCACTACAAGGACCTGGAGAAGGGCAAGTGGGTGAAGCTTGACGGCTGGGGCGATGCCGCCGAGGCCAAGCAGGTGCTGATGGACGCGATCGAGCGCTACGCCGCGCTGCCGGGCAAGCAGAACTTCTGAGTCGCGGCAGTTCCCTCCCGATGTGCAGGAGCGAGGGAAGGCGCGTCGTGTAATTCCAGCCCGGGGTCAGGATCGCGGCCGAGGCCGCGAGTGGAAGGGCGCACGCCGGGCGGTTTCCGACCGCCCTAGGGCCGGCACCAGCTGTCCGTCCCCACGCCCCGCGCCTAGCCTTCGGCCATTCCCGGATGGCAGGAGGCAGGATCGATGGACGGCGTACGCGCGGATTCCGGCTTCAACGCAAGCTCATGGCCCGGTAGCACCGGCATCGGGCCGGCGCGTGCGAACGCAATGGCCGCGGCGGCATTCGGCGACGACCTGGGCGCGCATCTCCAGGACCTGGTGGACGACAGCAAGCTGCTGGATTTCCTCGACCAGACCGGCGACGCGATCGCGTTGGCGCAGGCCGACCCGACGTTCGCCGAACAGCTCGACCCGCTGCTCGGCAACATTCGCGATGCGCTGGCCGGGCTCTCCACCGATCGACTCTCGAGGATCGAGCGCGATGCGGTGGAATCCACGCAGCAGGCGCTGGACGCGCACCTGGGTCCGATCGAGGATCCGGGCGAGCCCGGCGGAACGGTGGAGGTCCCCGGCGGCGGCCTGGAGGCGCACGAGGATGCGGGCAGCCACCTGATCGATCGCCATGTCGGCAAGAGCGAACAGGACCTGGTCGATCGCCTGCAGCGCGAGAACATCAGCGCTTCGTCAAGCTTCCGCGACCTGCCGGCGGCCGAGCATTTCATCGCCCAGACCATCATCGGCAACCAGGGCAAGGTCGACGCCTGGCTCGACGGCAAGGGCGGCAAGCGACTGGTGCTCGACGCGCACTTCGACGCCAGCACCGGCATTTCGGTCAAGCGCGGCGAAGCGCACGCCGAGGATGTGTTCTCGGTGAAGCTGGTGCTCGAGCGTTCTGACGCGCTGGGCATCGGCTATAGAATCGTGACCGGCTACCCGACCACGCCCTGACCACGACGAGCACCCGCCGCATGAGCGATTTCCCCGCGCTGGAGAACTTCCTGTCCGCGTATTTCCACCAGGACTGGCGCGTCGAGCACGACACGCCCGCCGCGGTGGCGTCGTCCTTCATCGACGGAGAGGACGACGAGCAGGTGGGCGAAGTCCGCGCCGAACTCGCGCGCCTGGCCTCGCTGGACCTCGACGAGGCCGAGCTTGGCGACCGCCTGCGCGCGCTGGGCAGCGAGTACGACCCGACCCGCGACGGTGGCAGCTGGCGGGGCTGGCTGGCCTCGCTGCGCGAACGCTTCGGCTGATCGCATCCTGAGCCGGCCGGCTGCGGCGGCCGGGTCAGCGCAAGGCGTGGCGACCGGCTCCCACATCGCGCCAAAACCCATCGTGCGAAACGCGAACGCCGGCCCCGCGAGGGGCCGGCGTTGCGTACGTACCGGAAACGGCGCGCGGTTACTGGAAGCTGTAGCGGATCCCGATCGTGTAGTAGCGCCCGATCGCACCGGCCACGTCCAGCGGGTTGTAGTTCAACGCGCCATAGGTGGTCGGATCAAGTGGTGCGATGCGGTCGGTGAGGTTCTGCACCGAACCGAACACCTCGATCGCCTCGGCCGGCTTCCAGCTGCCTGACAGGTCGATGCTGTAGAACGACGCGATCTCGCAGCCGCCGGGGGCATCGTCGTCGTTGGCGAAGGTGGCCGCACAGCCGTTGCTGCCACTCTCCGGCAGGACGTTGTCGAAGCTGCCGCGATAGTTGGCCACCGCGCTCAGGCTCCAGTTCGACATTTCCCAGGTCGCGCCCAGGTTGATCCGGTCCTTCGGCGTGCCGATGCAGTTGGAGACGTTGCAGTTGCCGTGGGTGCCGGCGAAGTCGTACTCGGTGCCGCTGGTGTCGATCAGCACGTACTTGCGGATGTGGCTCCACTGCAGGTCGAGCGTCAGCTGGCCGGCGCCCACCGCGAAGCGCTGCCGCGCGTCGAGGTCCACGCCTTCCACGGTGGTGGAGTTCGAGTTGACGTAATCGCCGGTGACCGCCAGCAGCGTGCCGGTGCCCGGGATGCCGTTCACCAGGTCGTCGCCGCGGACGAAATCGCCCTGCGCGATCGCCACGGCCGGCGCTTCCTGGGTGATCTCGTTGGTGCGCTTGATCCGCCAGGCGTCGAGGGTGAGCGAAGTGCTGTCGGTGGGCTGCAGCACGATGCCGACGCTGTAACTCTTCGATTCCTCCGGCTTCAGGTCCGGGTTCGGCCGGCTGGCGAAGGCCACCGTGGACTGGCACGGGATGCCCGGCGCGATCGGTGTTTCGCCGTCGGGGCAGCGCACCAGGTCGGTCGCGGTCGCATAGCCGACCGACGAGCCCGCGGTTTCCGCCGGGTTGGGCGCGCGGAAGCCTTCGGCGTAGGTGCCGCGCACCGACAGCCACTGCGCCGGCGTCCACTTGATGCCCACCTTCGGCGTGGTCGCGGTGTCGCCGCCCTTGTAGCTGTCGATGCGCAGCGCGCCTGACAGCTCGAGGCTTTCCAGCACCGGCGCCGAGATTTCGGCGTAGGCCGCGGCGACGGTCTGGTCGCCGTCATAGGCCGAGTAGCCAAGCCCGATGATGTCGCCGACGTCGGTGTAGGTGACCGGATCCAGCCGCGCTTCCTGTCGCCGGTATTCGCCGCCGAGCGCCAGGCCCAGGTCGCCGCCGCGCAGTTCGGCGAGCGAGCGGCTGAAGTTGAAGTTCAGCGCGTCAAGACTGGTTTCGGCGTCCGCGCCGATCGTCGGCGACAGCGCGGCCAGCACCGAGGCCGGGGTCTGGCCCGCGTTCGCACCCAGTCGCAGCCAGCCGCCGTACGGATTGTCGGGATCGGTCAACACCGCCTGCAGCACGCTGTAGCGGAGGTAACCGTTGCGGGTGCTGGACAGGTCGGTTTCCGAGTGCAGGTAACCGACGTCGTAGCTCCACTCGCCCATCGTGCCCTTGGCGCCGACCAGCGCGCGCATGAACTGGTTGTCGACGTGCGTGCGGCGGGTGCCGACGCTGGCGAACGGCGAATAGCGCAGGCGCCCGTCGATGCCGAAGGGATTGTCCGGATGCAGCGCGCCGAGGATGGTCGCGTTGGCGCCGGAGCTGCTGTTGATCACACCACCCGGGTAACCCGACACGCCGGACACGCCCGTGGGCGTGGTGCTCCAGTCGCTGTTCTTGTCGGTGTATCCGAATTCGACGTAGAGCTCGCTGGTGTCGTTGATGGCGAACGTGCCGCGCGTGAACAGGTTGATGTAGCTCTGGCTCGGGGTCATCGCCGACAGCTGGCTCGGATCGTACAGGCAGCCGCCGCCTGCCGAGGTCTGGTCGGCCACGTTGGACAGCGCGGCGCAGCTATCGGGGTCGAGCGAGGCCCACGTGCCGTCGGCGCGCTGGAAGTTGCCGACCGGCGAGTTGCCGGCCGAGCGGCCGCCGTTGGTGATCGCGCCGGCGAGCCCGCCGTAGCTGATGATGTCGTAACCCCACGGCCGGATGTCGCCGGTGCCGATCCATTTGCGGCCGTGGCGGTCGCGCACGTTGATGCCGTCGGTCTTGCCGCCTTCAACATTGAGGAAGGCGTTGAAGCCGCCATCGGCCAGGTCGCCGGTGCCGATGGTCAGCGAACCCTTGCGGTCGTTGCCGTCGCCCTCGGCGGAGGTGCCGTAGCTGCCCTTGACGATCGCGCCGGTGAAATCCTTGCGCAGGATGATGTTGACCACGCCGGCGATCGCGTCGGAGCCGTAGATCGACGACGCGCCGTCCTTGAGCACTTCGACCCGCTCCACCGCTTCCATCGGGATCACGCTCAGGTCGGTGAAGACCTTCTGGCCGTCGTCGGCCAGGCCGTAGGGCGCGAGCCGGCGGCCGTTGAGCAGGACCAGCGTCGCGCCGGCGCCGAGGCCGCGCAGCGACACGCCCGCCGAACCGCTGGCGAAGCCACTGCCGAAGCTCTTGGGAATCGAGCCGGCGCCGTCGACGGTGAGCGTCTGCAGGAAATCGCCGATGGTGGTGCGTCCGGTGCGCTCGATTTCCTGGCGGCTGATCACCTGCACCGGGGATGCGGTTTCGGTGCTGGTGCGCGGGATGTTGGAGCCGGTCACCACGATCCGGTCGAGCGTGGTGGCGTCTTCCTGCGCCGGCGCATCGGCGGGGGATTCCTGCGCGGCGGCGAACGTGGGCACGAGGGCAAGGGCGACGGCGGCCGGCAGCAAACCGTGGCGCAGGCGCATGGAACGGGGGTATTTCATGAGGTCTCCAGGGGATTCGTTATCGTCGTGTTAACGCCACATACAAATTACGAGTAGGCGAGCGCCGCCGCTTTGCCGCGCACCGCTGGCGGCTTTGCCGGGCTTGGCAGCCCGGCGCGCGCGCGGGCGCGGTATTCGGACGCGGTCATGCCGACGTAGCCGCGGAACGCGCGCGAGAAGCTGCAGGCGTTCTCGAAGCCGCAGGCCACGCCCACCTCGCCGATCACCAGCGAAGTGGTGGCGAGCAGTTCGCAGGCGTGCTGCAGGCGCACGCGCTGCGAGGCGGCCTGAGGGCATTCGTCGTAGATGCTGTGGAAGGTCTTGGACAGGTACCAGTTGGAGAAGCTGGTCAGCTCCGCCAGCTCGGTGAGCGTGACCACGCGATGGCGATGTCCTTCCAGGAACAGTCGCGCGCGCTGCAGGCGGCCAAACACCTGGCGCTTGCGCGTGTGCGAGCGCCCCGGGCAGCGGCCCAGGCGCGCGGCCAGCTCGCCTTGCAGCAGGCTCAGCTGCATCAGCAGCGGCTGCATGCGCCGGATGTGCTCGCCGATGCCCGGCGTTGCGGCGCCCGGACCGTCGTTGCCGCGCATCGCCTGCCGCCACAGCCGCAGGGTCAGCGCGCGCTCGCCGCGCGGGATGCTGCCGCGCCCGGCGAACAGGCCGCAGCCGCGGGACTGCACGAGGGTGCGCAGCACGTCCTGCGACAGCAGCAGGCCGAGGGTGAGTCCGGTGCGGCCGGCCTGCAGTTCCGGCAGCGAATCGCGTTCGAACGCGATCCAGTCGCCGGCGTCGAGCCGGAAGCTGCCTTCGCGCGCCTCGAACGTGGCGCTGCCGCGCACCTGCAGCCAAACCGAAAACAGCGGCGCGCGCAGCCTGAAATTCGCCAGCCGCGACACGCCCAGCCATTGGGTGCCGTGGAGGCCCGCTTCGTCGTCGAACGCGAGCGATTGCCCGCGATCGGCCCAGAGCAGTGGTGCTTGCATGATCGAACTCCGTCTTTGCCAGGGTATGGCGAAGATTTGACGCAGTTGGTCGATGCGGTCAGGAAATAAAGCCGATTTCTTGCCGAAATCGGTCCGTTGCCGGAGAGGTTCTTCCGAAAGTCACGGTGGCGTGTGGCAGGTCACCGCGTGGTGGCGCGGACAGCGGACACCGTCCGCGCCGCGGACGCGGACGTTCGACGGACAACAACGCGGCCGTGCATGGAACGATCGGGCCGTAAACGCGTCCGCGACGCGCATGCATGCGTGCCAGGCCGTGCCCTGCGCCGCTAAAGCTGGAGATGTGTCGTGGATCAGAGGTTTGCGCGCTTGCGCAGCCCTGCATCGCGGCATTGCGACAGCGCCTGAACCGCAGGCCTCTTCTCGGCCAGGGGTGGCGATGTGGGCGCGACCGTGGTCGGCATGGCGTGGTGGCGACAAGTCATCGGTCGTCGTTCGCGGGGCGATGCGCGGCGTTGTTCGAACGTGCTCACGCGCGCAGTGATCCCAGACCGCGCAATCGCGCCTGCGAAGCCCGGCGTTCGCGCATCAGGGACGCAACCGGCAATAGCGCAGTCCGCCGATCCTTTCGGAGCGCGGCCTGCCTCCCGCCTCGTGGCGCGCGCCAGGATCAGCCAGGCGCCGAAGTCTCCGCCGCGCCCGGACCGCAGAGCCCTGGCGACTTCGATCCCGTCGTTGCCGCCGCGTCGCAACCCCTCCGCTCAGCGGCGCGCTAACCGCATCCAGCCGATGTCCGATTTCTCGGCTTCAGAGGTGGAGAAATACAGCCGCTCGTGCGCGGCGTCGTAGCTGACGCTGTCGGCGGCCAGTTCGCCGGGGTGCAGGCACGGACCGGGCTGGACGGTGGGCTCCAGCGCGACGCGACGCAGGCCGCAGTCGGGACCGGAAGCGGCCAGCCAGGCGCCGCCGGCCTCCAGCACCAACCGCCGGCTGTTGGGCGCCCCGCCGCCCGGGTGCGGCGCGACCAGCCGAGCGCCGGCGAGGTCCATCCCGGCCTGCCACAGGCCCTCGCGCGCCGGCCGGGTGAAGAGTACCCGCCGGCGTGCCGGATCTGGCTTCGCGAACACCACGTCCTCGAGCGTGGCCAGTGCGCGCCAGGGACGCACGCTGCGGTCGTACAGGGTGAGCGCCAGCCGCCCGCCGCCGGCGTCGGCCACCACCAGCAGCCGGGTGGGATCGGGCAGGTAGTCGGCGCGGATCGGGTTGTCGGCCGGCACCGGCAGGCGGTTCACCTGGGCCGAAGCCGGGTCGATCTCGAAGATGGCCTGCCGCTCGTCGCCCGGCGCACGCCCGGCCACCAGCAGGCGCCGGCTGTCGGCCGACCAGACCGGCGCGTAGCGGGCCATCGGCACCAGCCCCTCGAGCAGGCGCAGCGACTCGGGCCGGCCGAGTTCACCCCACCACAGCGCGTCGCGCTGCGAGCGATCGGACAGGAAGGCGATCTGGCGCCCGTCCGGCGACACCGACGGCAGCAGGTCCTGACCGCTGGAGGGGAACACCGGCTCCGGCTTCGCCACTGCCGTTCGGGTCGAACCCATCTGCAGCGAATACATGCGCGATTGCGGATCGCTGAGCACGAAGGCCAGCGACTGCGCGGCGGTGGAGGTGCTCGGCGAGCCGGCGTGCCCTGCAACGTTGCCCAGTTCCTCGATGCGGCGGCTGTCCAGGTCCAGCCGCATCAGCTTGACCAGGTGGTCGCGGTAGCCGCCGAACACGATGGCCTTCGCATCCGGGGTCCACGCCAGGCCGTGGATGTTGACCCGCAGCCGCGTCAGCCGCTCCGGCGTGCCGCCCGTGGCCGGCATGCGCCACAGGTCCGACAGCGAGATGTTGCGCTGGAAGGCGATCCAGCGCCCGTCGGGCGAATACACCGGCGACATGTCGACGTCGGTGTCGGCCTTCTCGTAGGGCAGCGGCGTCCACCGACCGGTCGCCAGGTCCAGCACCTGGAAGCCGGTGGCCTCGGCGTGGCTGGCGCCGACGCCAGCGGCGATGAGGTGGCCGCTGTCGGGGTGCCAACCCAGCGCCGGCATCAGGTCGACGTGGCACTTGCCGATGGTACGCGGCGACCCGCCGGACGAAGGGATCAGCAACACCGAGCAGCCGGCCTTGCCCTCGTCGCGGACGAAGGCGATCTGGCGGCCGTCGGGCGACCACACCGCCATCATGTCGATGCGGCCGTCGACCGCCGGCGTGAGTTCGCGCGGCGGCACCGGCGCCGTCGCCTGCACCATCAGCCGCACCGATCCCGGCTGCGCGCCGGCGCTATAGACCACCTGGCCGCCGTCGGGCGACAGGCTGGGCCAGCCTTCGCCGCCGGGCGAGGAGGTGATGCGCTGGAAGTCGAGCGGGGCCGTGGCGTCTTCCACCCGGTCCGCCGGCGGGGCCCCGCGCGCTTGGCGCGCGGCCGGTGCCGGCGCTGCCGGGTCGGGCGCCGGCCGCTGATCGCGCCAGGCGAGCAAGCCCGCCAGCAGCAGCGCGGCCGCGGCGATGCCCGCCGCGATCCATGCGAGGCGGGGTGCCTGGCCGCTCGGGGAAGGTGTCGCGACGGGCGCCGGCACGACTGCGGCATCGGACGCGGGCAACACGGCTGCCACAGTCGTCGTAACCGTCTGCTCGCTGGGTGAAACGATGACCTGCGGCGCCGCGGCGGCCCCGATGGTGCCGACCGTGGCCGCGGCCGCGCCGAAGGTGTCCGCCGGTGCCTCGGCAAGCCACTCGATGTCCGCCAGTAGCCGGTAGCCGCCTTTGGCGATGGTTTCCACGTAGCGCGGCGCATCGCGATCGTCGCAGAACGCCTTGCGCAGCTGGGCGATGGCTTGGGTCAGCACGTCATCGGTGGGCAGCGTGTCGGGCCAGACCCATTCGATCAGCGCCTCGCGGCTGAGCACGCGCCCGTGGTGCGCCACCAGCACCATCAGCACCTGCTGCGACTTGGGCGTGATCCGCATCGGCTGCGCCCGGCACGGGCCATCCACCTCGCGCCGCGGCAGGTCGAGCACGCACTCCCCGACCCGGAGGAAGTCGGACTGGGGAACGCTCAGGTTGCGATGCTGGTCGAGCATTTCGGGGGCGGTCGTCCATGGATCGGGGAAGGACACGTTCACAGCTGCTTGCGCATCGTCGCGTGCCGCGACCGGCGCGACGGTCACGTCGCAGGCCGCGGCGATCGCCCCCCCGATGGCGACACCGCCGCCAGGCCAGGCCCGGCGCTTGGGCCAAGCATCCCCTGAATTGCCGCGTCGCGCATATGACATTCGTCTTGGTCCGCCCTTGTATGCCAGTTGGCGACAGTGCCTGCCATCCGCCACGCCGGCTGTGCCGCGCTTGGCGGCTGCAGCCCATCGCGCCCTTGGCGGCGCGCGCGTGGGCGAACATGCAGCCGGGCGCGGCACATGCCGCCGCGCCGGCCCATCCAGGAAGCCCGGATGCCGTCATCCCCGCAGGCAGTCGCCGATCGCGCGCTCTGGCAGCAGGCGCAGCTGCACCTGCGCGACGGCCGCTACTTGCAGGCGCAGCGCGCGTTCGATCGCCTGCTCGAGCGCAACCCCGCGCTGGTTCCGGCGCGGCTGATGTGCGCCGCCACCCTGCTCGCCCAGGGCCGCCTGCGCGCGGCGTGCGAGCAGATGCGGCGCGCGGCGGGCGCGCCGGGCAGTGACGCCGCGCTGGTCTGCCGGGTCGCGCAGGCGCTGTCGGCGATCGGCGAAACCACCGCCGCGCGTGCCTGCCTGGCGCACCCGGCCGTGGCCAGCACCCGCTCGGGCGCCGCGCTGGTCGCGCTGGCCCACGTCCACCAGGGGCTGGGGGAACATCCGCAAGCGCTGGCGCTGATGGATCGCGCGCGCGCGCTCGGCCATGCCGATGCGGATTTTCGCTACTACCGCGCCCTGCAGCTGCAGTTCAACGGCCGCCTGCACGAAGCCGAGGCCGAGATGGAGGCGTGCCTGCGCGATGGCTCGACCATCGGCCGCGCGTCGCTGAGCCTGACGCGGATCCGTCGCCAGCGCCCCGATGCCCATCATGTCGATGCGCTGCGCGCGCGCCTGCGGCAGGCGTCGCCTGGCTCCGAGGACCTGGCCGCGATCGCCTTCGCCCTGCACAAGGAACTCGACGACCTTGACGACCGAGCGCCCGCCTGGGAGGCGCTGCGGCTGGCCAACGCCACGATGGCCGCGCGCCTGCCGCGCTACGACTGCGTCGCCGAAGCGAACCTGTTCGACGCCCTGATCGCACGCAGTGGTGCCGCCGCGCTGGCGAACGTCGCGACGCCCTCGCCAGGGCCGACGCCGATCTTCATCGTCGGCCTGCCGCGCTCGGGCACCACGCTCCTGGAGCGCGTACTCGGCAACCACTCGCGCGTGGCCGCGGCCGGCGAACTCGACGACTTCCCCCGGCAGCTGCGCTGGTGCGCCGACACCCACGGCCATGCGTTGCTCGACCATGACCTGCTGCAGGCCAGCGCGCGCATCGACTTCGCCGAGCTCGGCCAGCGCTACCTCGCGCAGACGCGCTGGCGCGCGGGCGGTCGCGACTTCTACATCGACAAGCTGCCGCCCAATTTCATGCTGCTGGGCTTCATCCGCCGCGCCCTGCCGCAGGCGCGCGTGGTACATGTGTCGCGCGCGTCGATGGACGTGTGCTTCTCCAATTACCGCGCCATGTTCGGCACCGCCTACGGCTACAGCTACGGATTCGAATCGCTTGCGCACTACCACGGCCAGTACCGGCGACTGATGGCGCACTGGCACGCGGCCATGCCGGGCTTCGTCCTCGACCTGCCGTACGAACTGCTGGTGCACGACAGCGAGGCCGCGACCGCGCGCCTGTTCGACTTCTGCGGCCTGCCGTTCGAACCCGGCTGCGGCGACACCACCCGCAACACCGGCGCGGTCGCGACGCTCAGCGCCGCGCAGGTGCGCCAGCCGATCCACGCCCGCGGTCTCGGCGAGTGGCGGCGCTACGAACACCAGCTGGAGCCGCTGCGGGCCCTGATCGAGCCCGCCTGAGGCAGTGCTGCCGCTCGTGCGCCGGAATCCGACGCATTCGTAGGAGCGGCCAAAGCCGCGAGCTCCTCGCCGCATACTCCTTTGGCACCAGATTTCGGGGCGGTCGCGGCTTCCGTCGCTCCTGCATCGCCTCGGCACCCCCGTCGCCGGCTTGTGTCGCCCTTCAATCACCCGCGCCGAAATCGATCCGGTACTCCAGCCACAGCGATCGCCCGTAACCGTTGTAGGCGAAGATGTTGTAGTACGGCGGCGCGAATCCCTGCGAGCCGTCGTAGCTAGGATCCTTCGGCGGGCGCGAGTTGCGCACGTTGTTGACGATCAGGCTCAGCGTGCTGTTGTCGGTGAGGTCGTAGTCCACGCTCAGGTTGTAGAGCATCCAGGGCCGGATCGTGCCCGGGCCGACGCCATTGGACGTCACGTACGGATCGGCCGGATCGCTGGTGAACTGCCTGGCGTAGTTGGGCAGCGAGCCGTAGCGCACGCCGTGCACGTTGGCCGACCAGCGGCCGAGCTCCCAGCCGACGTCGCCGGTGACGATGCTCTTGAACTCGGCCGACAGCAGCTGCCCGCTGCTGAACAGGTCCAGCGCCGGGCTGTCGGGCGAACTCCGGGTCTCGTGCTCCAGGGTCAGGTTGTATTCGAGACCGAGATTGAAGTGGCCCGCGCGACCGGCGTCGAATCGCCAATTGCCGCCGGCGGTGATGCCCGACACGTTTTCCTCGGCGATGTTAATGCCCTTGACGATGATCAGGTCGACGTTCTCGCTCAGCTGCGGGTTGCCGGGATTGACCGCCGTGCGGACCACGCGCGCCAGTGCGTCCTGGCAGCGCGCGGAATTGATGTCCAGCCGCCCCTGCCGGCATTCGTTCTCGTCGAACAACGTCTGCGTGGTCGACTGCGGCACCACCTCGTCGTCGATGCCGACGTTGTAGTAGTCGGCGTGCAGGTCGAAGTCCGGACTGGGCGCCCAGACGATGCCGAGGCCGTAGGAGTCGGCGGTGATCGACTTCAGGTCCGGGTTGCCGACCTGGTTGGCCTCGGCGGAGATGCCGGTGTAGAGCGTGCAGTTGTCCGGGTCGACCTCGCACTTGTAGAAGTCGGTCTCGTTGGAGAAGAAGCCGTTGCCGCCGGTGAAGATGTAGCCCATGTCCGGCGCCCGGAACGCGGTGGCCACGTTGCCGCGCAGCAGCAGGGTGTCGGTGGGCCGGAACTCCAGCCCGACCTTGTAGGTCGGCGCCGAATCGGAGCCGGCGTCGACGTTGCGGTAGCGGTCGTAGCGCAGCGCCACGTCCGCGGTCAGCATCTGGAACAGCGGCACGGTGAACTCCAGCCCCAACGCCTGGCTCTCGCGCTTGCCGCGGCCACTGGTGCCGTTGATGCCGAAGAAGTCGCCGCCCTGCACGCGCGGGTCGATCGGGTTGTCCCAGAACTGGTTGCCGGCCTGCAGCACCGCCGCCATGCCGACGTCGCCGGCGGGCAGTTCGAACAGGTTGGAATTGACCACCTGCACGTTGAGGTTCTGGGTCCAGGTCCGCGAGACGTTGTGGATGTTGCCGGAGAAGGCGCGGAACTGCTCGGGCGTCAGTGCCTGGTACATCGCGTCCTTGTCCGGCGCATAGACGGGATAGCCGTAGTAGGTGCCCAGCTGCGGGCCCATGAACTGGCTGCGGAAGAATTCCTCCATCGGCTCCACCAGCGGCCACAGCTGGTCGGACGTGACCTCATAGCCCGAGCGGCTGTAATAGGCGTCGTAGTCCCAGCCGGACTCGCCCAGCGCGCCCTTGATGCCGAACGCGGCGCTGTACGAATCCGAATCCGCCTCGTAGAAGCGCGCCTCCTCGGGCATTTCCTCGGGCGCGAAGATGCGCTGGTAGGTTTCCAGCGTCTGCTCGGTGTCGTTCCAGACGTAGTTCTGGTGGCTGCCGTTGTAGTCGGGCACCCAGAAGCGCGAACCGCTGTCGTTCTTCGCCTTGTTCCGGCCGACCAGCACGGTGGCATAGAGGTCCGTGGTCGCGTTGAGCGCGAAGCTGCCGTTGAAGTAGCCCGAGAGCCCCTTCTCCTCGTTGAGCAACGTCGCGTAGCCGGGCTGGGCGCGGCTGCCGCAAAAATCGCCGCGCCCGGGGCGGAAGTCCTTGAACGTGGTGCCGCCAAACAGGTGCGCAACGTCATCGCAGCGGTCGCCCGGATCGTCGTAGAGGCCGGTGATCCCGTTGAGGATGATGAAGGTGCGGCTGCCGTAGCGCAGGTCCGGGTTGGGGTTGTCGTCGGTGGTGTCGGTGTAGTCGCGCTCGTGCATGTAGATGGGATCCTGATGGCTGTACTGCAGCCCCCAGGTGATGCCCAACTGGTCCCACTGCTTGCCGCCGGTGAGCTGCAGGCGCTCGTTGTCGCCGCCGCCGTCGCTGTAGCCGCCGACGCGGGCGTTGAGCTGGATCCCGTCGATGCGCTTCTTGAGGATGATGTTGACCACGCCGGCGATCGCCGCCGAGCCGTAGATGGACGACTGGTTGCCGGGCAGGATGTCGATCCGGTCGACCATCGCGGTCGGGATGCTGGTCAGGTCGGTGAAGTTGCTCTGGCCGTTGTAGAGCAGCGGGTAGTCGGCCAGCGGCCTGCCGTCGAGCAGGATCAGGGTGAAGCTCGGAGACAGCCCGAGCAGGCTGATGGTGGTCGCGGTCGCGGTGAATCCGGCGAACTGGTTGTCCTGCACCGCGCCGGTCGACAGCGGCTGCGCGCGCAGCACGTCGGACACGTTGCGGAAGCCCTGGCGCTGGATGTCCTCGGAGGTGATGGTCACCACCGGCGAGGCGGTCTCCATCTGCGCGCGCGGGATGCGCGAACCGGTGACGACGACGGCGTCCAGATCGGTGGCCGCGTCGGCCGTGTCGGCTGGCGCGTCCTGTTGCGCGGACGTCGCCTGCGCAGGCGCCGCCTCCTGCGCGTGGGCACCGCCGCTGGCCGCGAAGGCGAGCGCGGCGCAGATGGCGGTGGCCAGCAGCTTGCGTTCCATGATGTGTTCCCCGTCGATCGCGCGATACGGCGCCCTGCCACGATGACATCGGAGCCAGGCGTGCCAGGTGGCGCGGCTTGCCGCCGATGTGTGCCGCGTCTGGCGGCAGTCGCGGCCGGCGGCGCGCCGCGGCGATGCATCTAGGGTCAGCCCCGGATATCGCGCGTGGGCCGGAGCGTCCACACTGGCCGGCATCGTTCGCCCGAGGCCTGCGCATGTTCGATCCGGTTCGCGACTGCACGCCGCATGCGGCGCCTTGCGCCCGCTCGTCGATCGCCCTGCAGGCGGATCCCGCCGTCACGGATGGCCCTGGCATCTCGCGCCTGCTGCGCGAATCGCCCTGCGTCGAACGGCCGGCGCTCGCGCGCAGTCTGGTCGACGCGCTGGACGACGACGCGCTGGCGGCGCTCGCCGCGCCCGCGCAGCGCGACGTCCTGCAGGCGCTGGACGAGGCACTGGCGGAAGCCCCGGTGATGCTGGAGGTCGCGCCGCAGCGCGAGCGCCTGGCCGACGCGCTCCGCGCAACGGACGACAACGACGACCCGGCGCCGCAGGGCCATGCCGGCGCGGACGGTATCTCCACCACCACCGCCCGGATCGGTGAGAACACCGTCACCTGGACCAACGACGCCGAGGGCCGGCCGATCCGCGCCGAAGCCGACCTGAGCGAGGTCTTCTCCGGCATCGACCGCGGTTCCGCCGAAACCCGCGCACAGCGCGAATCGGCCGACCGCGGCATCGACGGCGACCAGGGCGGCCACCTGATCGGCCACCGCTTCGTCAAGGACCAGGGCCTGAAGAACCTGTTCCCGCAGAACGGCAACTTCAACGTCAGCGCCTACAAGAAGCTCGAGAACGAATGGGCCGACTGGATCGACAGCGGCAAGGACGTGCACATCACCGTGCAGCTGACGCCGGTCAACCAGGATCGTCCGGAGCGCGTGCGCGTGTCGTACGAAGTGACCGATCCGGCCGACGGACGCGTCGTGTACGATCAGCGCGTCACGTTCCGCAACGAGGCCGGCCAGCAGTTCGACCGCGTCCCGCGCGCGGACATGGCCGACGCCTGATCCAGCCCGAGGTTCCACAGCGCAGATGGACAAGGACGCACTGGTCATCGAGATCGGCCGCCTGATCGCTGGCGATGCCAAGGTCGGCGCGCGCCCGTGGGACAGGTACTCGCTGGTGGCCTGGTACGGCGATGGCATGTCGACGCTCAACGGCTTCCGCTACGTCGGCGACGCCCCCGGCGAGCCGGCAACGCCGGAAGCATTCGAACTCGAGGACCGGATCGATGCGCTCCGCGACGCGACACGCGTGGACGGTCGGGATCCCTGGCGCGCCTGCGTGGTGAAGCTCGACAAGGCCAGCGGCAAGGCCACGATCGAATTCGCGTATGAAGACGGCGACAGCTGGCGGGTGACGCCGCAGACCGCCGCCGACGTCGCGCGCCGCGCGCGGCCCTGAGCGGCTTTCGGTCCTGGCCGAACGACTCCGGGGCGCGCCGGATCTCGATTCAAATCGGACCTTCGAGCTGCACCGCCTTCGTGGGAGCGGCTTCAGCCGCGAGCGTTTTTCGTGCCTTCCCGCGAGAAGAAATGGCAAGCGACTTCATCCGCCCGGTCCGCTCCTTGCAGAGGAAGGACGCGGCAAAGCCCGCGGCTGAAGCCGCTCCCACGAAGTCAGGCAGTGCGAGGCGATGCGTGGCGCAGCCGGGCTTGCACACGTCCTAGTGGCGTTGCTGCCGGATTACCGTCAGCGCGATCAGCCGCGACACGACGATGGCGATGTACATCACGCCGGCGAACATCGCCAGCATCGTCAGCGCGCGCGCCAGCGGGCTGAGCGGCACGATGTCGCTCAGGCCCACGCCCGACAGGGTGCTGAAGCTCAGGAACAGCAGCTCCATCCAGGTACGCGGCTGGGGCGGCACCGAGACAGCGCTGAAGCTCCCCGGCAGCCACGCCTGGCAGGCGGAAAAAGCGTAGGCGAACGCCCACGCCAGCAAGGTGAACGTGGTCGCGGCGGCGACCAGTTCATCGGTGGTCACGCGCATGTCGCTCAGCATGTAGCGGATCAGCCCGGCGACGGCGTAGAAGTACAGCACCGCCTCGAGCGCGTGCGCCCACGGCAGCAGCGCCGGCATGCCGGCGAAATTGGCCAGCAGGGACATCGTCACCGATGGCACCGCCAGCAGCCATGCGACCCAGTGCGCGGACGCGCGGTTCACCACCCACAGCACCAGCGACAGCACCGCGATGCTCATCGCACCGAACAGCGCGCGACCGATGCCGGTGTTCTCCATCAGCGGATAGGACAGGATCCCGAGCAGCTGCACGCCCAGCAGGATGGCCGACGGATGCTTGCGCAGGCCATGGGTCAGCCGCCAGGGCGCCAGGATCGGTGGCGCCCAGTTCATCGCGGCCTCATTGCGAAGGCAGGGCGCCAGCGCTGCTGCCAGCGCGGAACGGATAGCGCAGGAAGATCTCGGCGATGGCGCGGTCCACGTCGGCGGCACGCTCCTGCGGCGCCTTGCGCGTCACCCGCCCGATCGCCGACCCGGTCCAGACCAGGCGGTTGCGCGCGGCGTCGACCACGTCGATGGTCAGGGTGCCTTCGCGATACTGGTTCACCTGCGCCTCGTCGTACCAGAACGGCACGGCGTAGTAGGCGCGGTGGCGATAGCTGTAGAAATACTGGAAGTCGGTCCGCGGCACGGTATAGACGTTGGTCTTCTCCTGGACGATGCCCTGGAAGTTGACCCGCAGGTCCGGCGACGCCTCGTCGTACGCGTAACCCCGCGCCTCCATCTCGCGGCGCACGCCGTCGCGGATGCGCTGGGTGAGGAAGCTGGAATAGCCCGACTGCTCCATCGCGATCGGCTGGTAGAAAGCCCAGGTGCGGTAACGCGAGAAATCGGCTTCGGGATCGGCGTCGGTGCTGATCCTCGGACCGGTGGCACAGCCGGCGAGCAGTGCAAGGGCGCAGGCCGCCAGCAGCCATGCGCCGATACGATGCGAAGCTTTCATGACGACACCTCGTCGGGAAGGGAAACAGACGCTATCACGCTCTCCCCGCATCCCGGCGTGAGCGTTTGGCGGTCCCGGTGAATGTTCGCTGACGCCACCGTCGACCTCCCGCACCCCTCGTGAATGATTCAGCCCTGGCGGTAGACTTCGGCCCCCTGGGCAAGGAATTCCGCCGACTTCTCGGCCATCCCCGCACCGAGCGCTGCCGCTTCATCCACGCCGTGTTCGGCGGCGTAGTCGCGCACGTCCTGGGTGATCCTCATCGAGCAGAAGTGCGGCCCGCACATCGAGCAGAAGTGGGCCAGCTTGTGCGCGTCCTTGGGCAGGGTTTCGTCGTGGAATTCCTTCGCCTTTTCCGGATCCAGGCCCAGGTGGAACTGGTCCTCCCAGCGGAACTCGAAGCGCGCCTTGCTCAGCGCGTTGTCGCGCACCTGCGCGCCCGGATGGCCCTTGGCGAGGTCCGCGGCGTGGGCGGCGATCTTGTAGGCCATGATGCCGTCGCGTACGTCCTCGCGGTTGGGCAGGCCGAGGTGCTCCTTGGGCGTCACGTAGCAGAGCATCGCGGTGCCGTACCAGCCGATCATGGCCGCGCCGATGGCGCTGGTGATGTGGTCGTAGCCTGGGGCGATGTCGGTGGTCAGCGGCCCCAGGGTATAGAACGGCGCCTCGCCGCATTCGGCCAGCTGCTTGTCCATGTTCTCCTTGATCATCTGCATCGGCACGTGGCCGGGGCCTTCGATCATGGTCTGCACGTCGTGCTTCCAGGCGATCTTCGTCAGCTCGCCCAAGGTCTCCAGCTCGCCGAACTGGGCGGCGTCGTTGGCGTCGGCGATGCAGCCGGGGCGCAGGCCATCGCCCAGCGAGAAGGCCACGTCGTAGGCCTTCATGATCTCGCAGATGTCCTCGAAGTGTTTGTAGAGGAAGCTCTCGCGATGGTGCGCCAAGCACCACTTGGCCATGATCGATCCGCCGCGCGAGACGATGCCGGTCACCCGCTTCGCGGTCAGCGGCACGTAGCGCAGCAGCACCCCGGCGTGGATGGTGAAGTAGTCCACGCCCTGTTCGGCCTGCTCGATGAGCGTGTCGCGGAAGATCTCCCAAGTGAGCTCCTCGGCGCGGCCGTCCACCTTCTCCAGCGCCTGGTAGATCGGCACCGTGCCGATCGGCACCGGCGAGTTGCGGATGATCCACTCGCGGGTTTCGTGGATGTGCTTGCCGGTGGACAAGTCCATCACCGTGTCGCCGCCCCAGCGGATCGCCCACACCAGCTTCTCGACCTCCTCGGCGATGCCGGACGAGACCGCCGAGTTGCCGATGTTGGCGTTGATCTTGGTCAGGAAGTTGCGGCCGATGATCATCGGCTCGCTTTCGGGATGGTTGATGTTGTTGGGCAGGATCGCGCGGCCGCGGGCGATCTCGTCGCGGACGAACTCGGGCGTGATGCGCTGCTGGATGCTGGCGCCGAAGGATTCCCCCGGATGCTGCTTGAGCAGCATCGCGTCATGCACCGCGTCCAGCCGCTGGTTCTCGCGGATCGCGACGTATTCCATCTCCGGGGTGACGATGCCGCGGCGCGCGTAGTGCATCTGGCTGACGTTGGCGCCGGCCTTGGCGATCCTCGGCAGCCTGCGGTTGGGGAAGCGCACCGCGTCCAGCCGCGCGTTGCCATCACGACCGCGGCCAAACTCGGAACTCAGCTGCGACAGCAGTTCGGTGTCGCCCCGCTCCTCGATCCAGCGCGAGCGCAGCGGCGCCAGGCCGGTGGCGAGGTCGATGCGTGCGTCCGGATCGGTGTACGGCCCGGACGGGTCGTAGACGGTCACCGCCGGGTTGTCCTCGCCGCCGAACAGGGTCGGTGTTTGCGACAGCGTGATCTCGCGCATCGCCACGCGGATGTCCGGCCGCGACCCTTCGACGTGGATCTTGCGCGAACCGGGGATCGCCCGGGTCACGGATTCGGACAGCTGTTCGGTCTGCTGCAACAGGGAGGCAGGCACTGCGTTCATGGCATTCGTCCTCGAGTGGGTCTGGACGAAGCGGCGGCGCAGGCATCACGGAAAAGAACAGTCCCGGGCAGTCGAACTGTCGGGGCTGAGCCCTTCCCACGTGGTTCTGCGAAGCTTCCCTACGCCGGCATCACCCGGATCAGGTTCGAAGGGACTGTCTCAACCGGACCATGCCCGGTACCCCCGCTTCAAGCGGCATTGGACCACGTCACGCCGCCGCCGGCCAGCAGCGCGGCTGCGTGTTCCGGCGGATCGCGGGCGAAGGCGGTCACCGGAACCGCTGGGCTGCGGTGGCAGCAGCCATGGCCGCGATGAATGGCCAGGGATCATCGCAACGATGGCCGCTCCCACCGCGAACCGGGTCCCTTCAGTCCGCCCGGGCTGACGCGACCCCGGCAATCGCGTGAGAATGCGCACCAGCGGACGCAGCCGCCTTGCGGCCGAAGGAGAAACGATGCCGGTGATCCGACCATCCAATTGCGGAAAGCCCGGCAGTGTCCGCGCCTTCGCGCCCGCGGGAGTGGGCAATATCGGCGTCGGCTTCGATCTGCTCGGGCACAGCTTCGACGGCCCGCGCGATGTCGCGAGCGTGCGACGCATCGAACAGCCGGTCGTCCGCATCGCGGCCATCACCGGCGAGGCGGCGGGCAAGGATTCGATTCCGCTGCTGACAGAACGCAACACCGCGGGGGGAGCGCTGGCCTCGTTTGTCGACGGGCTTGGCCTGGATTTCGGCTTCGAGCTGGCGCTGGAGAAAGGCATCCCGGTCGGCGCCGGCCTTGGCGGCTCGGCGGCTTCGTGCGTGGCCGCGCTGGTCGCGGCGAATGCGCTGCTCGACAACCCGCTGTCGCGCGAGGCGCTGTACCCGTTCGCGATCGATGGCGAAGCGATCTCCAGCCACAGCCGGCAGGGCGACAACGTCGCCCCGATGCTGCTCGGCGGCGTGGTGCTGGCCACGGCCGAACGGATGATCACGCTGGAGGTGCCGGACTGGCTGCACTGCGTCGTCGTCCATCCGGACCAGGTGCTCGAGACGCGCCTTGCCCGCGAAGTGCTGGGCGCGCCCTACCCGCTCGCCACCGTGGTCCGCCATGGCGCGCACCTCGCGCTGTTCCTGATCGGCCTGCAGCGCGGCGATCCGCAGCTGATCCGCGAGGGGCTGCACGACGTGCTGGCCGAGCCGCGGCGGGCGCCGCTGGTGCCCGGCTTCGCGCAGGCCAAGGCCGCGGCGCTGGACCATGGGGCGCTCGGTTCGAGCCTGTCGGGCGCCGGGCCGAGCGTGTTCGCATGGTTCGCATCGAAGGCCGAGGCCGAGGCCGCCGCGCCGGCGATGCGCGCGGCCTTCGCCGCCGCCGGCTTCGACTCGCGGGCATTCGTCTCCCCGGTCGCGGGACCGCGCGCGGATCTCCTCGAATCCCTGTGACTGCGGACGCGACGCGCGCTGTTATCCGGGAGCGCCATGGGTGCGATGCTGGTCCGGGAACGCGATCGCCGATGGACGCCGCCGCCGTTGAATCCAGGGCTCAGCGCAACGCAGTGTTGATCTTCTCCAGCGCTTCGGCGCCCGGGTTCAATTCGGCCGCACCCAGCGAATTCAGCGGTGCCGCAACGGTGCCGAGGTGGCCGTGCAGGTCGACGGCTTCGGCGTCGACGTACAGCAGGCCGGTGACCAGCTCCCCGCGCGCCTGGCGCTGCTGGATCAGGCTCATCGCCGCAAGCCGGTCGCGCGGATCGTAGCCGGCGTCGAGCTTGCGCAGGCGCAGCACCGAGCCGTCGTGCTGCTCGACGTCGATGGTCTGGCCCGCCTCGTAGTCGACCACCAGCTCGGCCCGCGGCAGGATCACGTCGAGCTGGTTGACCGCCTCGTTGTGTTCGCGCACATAGTCGTAGCTGCGGGTGCTGCCGGCGTGGTTGTTGAAGGCCACGCAGGGGCTGATCACATCGAGGAACGCCGCGCCTCGATGCGACAGCGCACCCTTGATCAGTGGCACCAGCTGCTGCTTGTCGCCAGAAAACCCTCGCGCGACGTAGCTGGCGCCCAGCTGCAGCGCCATGGTCACCATGTCGAGCGGGCTGTCGGTATTGGCCACGCCCTTCTTCGACACCGAGCCCTGGTCGGCGGTGGCCGAGAACTGGCCCTTGGTCAGCCCGTACACGCCGTTGTTCTCGACGATGTAGACCATGTTGACCCCGCGGCGGATCGCGTGCACGAACTGGCCGATGCCGATCGACGCCGAATCGCCGTCGCCCGACACGCCGAGATAGAGCAGTTCGCGATTGGCGAGGCTGGCGCCGGTCAGCACCGACGGCATGCGTCCGTGCACGGTGTTGAAACCGTGCGACTGGCCGAGGAAGTAGTCCGGCGTCTTCGAACTGCAGCCGATGCCCGAGAGCTTGGCGACGCGGTGCGGCTGGATGTCGAGTTCCCAGCAGGCCTGGATGATCGCCGCGGAGATCGAATCGTGTCCGCAACCCGCGCACAGGGTGCTGATCTTGCCCTCGTAGTCGCGACGGGTGAAGCCGATGGCGTTGCAGCCAAGCGAGGGGTGGTGGAGCTTGGGTTTGGCGAGGTAGGTCATGGACGGCGCTCGTGTTGCCTTCTCCCTTCGGGAGAAGCGGCCCGAAGGGCGACAGGGAGAACGGGCATCCCGCTCGCGGCGAAGGACGGTTGGCGATTCATTGCCGCCCTGACCCGGCGCCTTGCGCCATCTTCTCCCGACGGGAGAAGGCGGCCCCGATGCGGCCCGCGATCGCACCCGCGATGAACCGCGCGGTGATCGGCGTGCCGTCGTAGTGCAGCACCGCGACCAGCCGCGCCGGGTCGATGCCGAATTCGTTGACCAGCAGCGTGCGCAATTGGCCGTCGCGGTTCTGCTCGACCACGAACACCGATTCGTGCGCCTCGATGAACCCGCGCACCGACTCGGGGAACGGAAACGCGCGCACCCGCAGCGTGTGCAGCACGATGCCATCGACCTGCAGCTGCTCGATCGCCTCGGCCATCGCCGGGCTGGTGGAACCATAGAAGATCGCGCCATGCCGCGCCGGCATTTGCGACTGTTGCGCGACCGGCTGCGGCACCAGCGATTTCGCGGTTTCGAACTTCTGCAGCAGCCGCTGCATGTTGTAGACGTAGTCCGCGCCGCGCTCGGAATACAGCGCCTGCGGATTGCGCGAGGTGCCGCGGGTGAAGTACGCGCCCTTGTCGGGATGGGTGCCGGGCCAGGTGCGCCAGGGAATGCCGTCGCCGTCGACGTCCTTGTAGCGGGCGAACTCGGCGTCAGCCTCCAGCTGCTGCGCCGTCATGACCTTGCCGCGATCGTAGGCGTGCGCGTCGTCCCACGCGAGCGGCGCGCACAGGCGCTGGTTCATGCCGATGTCCAGGTCGCTCATCACGAACACCGGCGTCTGCAGCCGGTCGGCGAGGTCGAGCGCGGCGGCGGCGAACTCGAAGCACTCGCGCGGGTCCTCGGGGAACAGCAGCACGTGCTTGGTGTCGCCGTGCGAGGCGTAGGCGCAGGCCAGCACGTCGGATTGCTGGGTGCGCGTGGGCATGCCGGTGGACGGGCCACCGCGCTGCACGTTCAGGATCGTCACCGGGATTTCGGCGAAGTAGGCCAGGCCGATGAATTCATTCATCAGCGAGATGCCCGGGCCGGACGTCGTGGTGAACGCGCGCGCGCCGTTCCAGCCGGCACCGACCACCATGCCGATCGAGGCGATCTCGTCCTCGGCCTGGATAACCGCGAAGCGCGCGCGACCTTCCGCGTCGACGCGGTACTTCTGGCAGTACTTCTGGAATGCTTCGGCCAGCGACGACGACGGCGTGATCGGATACCACGCGCACACCGTCGCGCCGCCATACACGCAGCCCAGCGCCGCGGCGGCGTTGCCTTCGACGAAGATCCGGTCGCCGACGGCGTCGGCCCGTTGCACCCGTAGCCCGATGCCGGTGCCGGCAAGCCCGTCCACGGAAGATCCGCCTTCGACGGCGGGATTGGCGTCCAACAGGTGTTCGCGCACCCAGCTGCGCCCAAGGCGCAGCGCCTCGACGTTCGGCGCCAGCAGCTTCGGCTTGCTCCGGTACTGCTCGCCGACCAGGGTTTCGATCACCGCCGGATCGATGTCCAGCAGCGCGCTGAGGGCACCGACGTACATGATGTTCTTGAACAGCTGCCGCTGGCGCGGATCGTCGTAGGTCGCATTGCAGATGTGCGTCAACGGCACGCCGATGACGGTGATGTCGTCGCGGAACTTCGACCGCGGCATCGGCCTGCTGTTGTCGTGGAACAGGTAGCCGCCGGGCTCGATCTCGGCCACGTCGACGTCCCAGGTCTGCGGGTTCATCGCCACCATCAGGTCGACGCCGCCGCGCCGGCCGAGCCAGCCGCGCTCGCACACGCGCACTTCGTACCAGGTCGGCAGGCCCTGGATGTTGGACGGGAAGATGTTGCGCGGGCTCACCGGCACGCCCATGCGCAGGATCGATTTTGCGAACAGCTCGTTGGCCGAGGCCGAGCCGGAGCCGTTGACGTTGGCGAACTTGACGACGAAGTCGTTGACGGACGCGATGGGGGCCTGGGCTGGCGTCATGCCTCGCCTCCGGCGCCGTCGTCTGCGCGCTCGCCGGAAGCCGGCGCCCCCTCCCGCATGGCGTGCTTCATGCCACCTCCGCCTCCCTGCGCTTCGCATCGCGACACCGCGGCCCGGCCTGCGTCTCCAGCAGCAGGAATTTCTGCATGTCCCACGCCCCGGTCGGGCAGCGCTCGGCGCACAGGCTGCAGTGCAGGCAGACATCCTCGTCCTTGACCATCACCCGCATCGTCTTCAGCGGCTCGGACACGTACAGGTCCTGCGCCAGGTTCAGCGCCGGCGCGGTCAGCCGCGTGCGCAGCTCGGCTTCGTCCCCGTTGCGGGTGAACGTGATGCAATCGGTCGGGCAGATGTCCACGCAGGCATCGCATTCGATGCACTTGTCCCGCGTGAACACGGTCTGCACATCGCAGTTGAGGCAGCGCTGGGTTTCCTTCCAGGCGGTGGCCGCATCGAAGCCCAGCTCGACCTCGGTGCCGAGGCTGTCGAGTTTCCTCGCCGCCTCCGACCACGGCACCGCGTAGCGTTCGTCCGGCGAGACGGCGTTGTCGTAGCTCCACTCGTGGATGCCCATCTTCTGCGACTCGAGCCGCGCCAGCGGGTCCGGACGCGCGCGCGGGTCCTCGCCGTGCAGCAGCCTGTCGATGGAGATCGCGGCGGCATGGCCATGCGCGACCGCCCAGATGATGTTCTTCGGCCCGAACGCGGCGTCCCCGCCGAACAGCACGTGCGGCAGGGACGACTGGTGCGTGGCGTTGTCCACCACCGGCATGCCCCATTCGTCGAACACGATGCCGGCGTCGCGTTCGATCCACGGGAAGGCGTTTTCCTGGCCGACGGCGATCAGCACGTCGTCGCACGCATGGAATTCGTCGGGTTCGCCGGTGGGCACCAGCCTGCGGCGACCGCGGTCGTCGTATTCGGCGCGCACGCGCTCGAACACCATGCCCGTGAGCCGCCCGCTGGCGTGGCAGAACGCCTTGGGCACGCGGCAGTCGAGGATCGGGATGCCCTCGTGCATCGCGTCCTCCTTCTCCCACGGGCTGGCCTTCATCTCGTCGAAGCCCGAGCGCACCAGCACCTTGACGTCATTGCCGCCGAGGCGCCGCGCCGAGCGGCAGCAGTCCATCGCGGTGTTGCCCCCGCCAAGCACCAGCACCCGGCGGCCGATGCCGGTGACGTGGCCGAAATAGACGTTCGCCAGCCAGTCGAGGCCCACGTGGATGTTGGCGGCGCCTTCCTGGCGCCCGGGCAGGTCCAGGTCGCGCCCGCGCGGCGCGCCGCTGCCGACGAAGACCGCGTCGAACCCCTGCGCCAGCAGTGCCTGTATCGAATCGATGTGCCGGTTGCCGACGAACTCCACGCCGAGGTCGAGGATGTAGCCGCACTCCTCGTCGATGACTTCCTCGGGCAGGCGGAAGCGCGGCACCTGGGTGCGCATGAAGCCGCCGGGCCGGGGATCGGCCTCGAACACGGTGACGTGGTAGCCCAGCGGCGCGAGGTCGCGGGCGACCGTCAGCGACGAAGGCCCGGCGCCGACGCAGGCGATGCGCTTGCCGTTCGGCTGCGGGGCAGGCTTGGGCATGCGCGCGCGCACGTCGCCCTTGTGGTCGGCGGCCACGCGCTTGAGCCGGCAGATCGCCACCGGCTCGGGCTTCTCCCGCATCGAGTCGGGACCGTTGTTCTCCTCCACCCGGCCGCGCCGGCAGGCGGGCTCGCAGGGGCGGTCGCAGGTGCGGCCGAGGATCCCGGGGAAGACGTTCGAATGCCAGTTCACCATGTAGGCATCGGCATGGCGGCCGGCGGCGATCAGGCGGATGTATTCGGGGACCGGCGTGTGCGCCGGACAGGCCCACTGGCAATCGACGACCTTGTGGAAGGTGCCCGGATCGCGGATATCGGTTGGCTCCAAAGCGCACCCCGACTGCTGGCTGACCGGACGCGCCGGCCCCGCTCGCGGGCCGAGTCTAGCGCCGAATGGCGCGGCGGGTGGAAGCCCGCGCGCATGGGTCCGGGAAACCCGAATGCCCGGCAACGGCGCACGCCCGCGAACCCCAAATACAAAACCGATTGGTATAGTATTGCGTCATGTCGAATTTCCCAGCCCGCAAGCCTGCTTCTACCAGGCAAGCCAGCCCGGGCCGCCCGAAGGACCTCGCCAAGGGCGCGGCGATCCTGGAAGCGGCCAAGCGCATGTTCACCCTGCACGGCTTCGACCGCACCAGCATGGACCAGATCGCCAGCGAAGCCGGGGTCTCCAAGCTCACCGTCTACAGCCATTTCGGCGACAAGGACGCGTTGTTCGCGGCCGCGGTCAAGTCGCACTGCGAGACCCAGCTGCCCGACGCCCTGTTCGAGCCGTCGCCCGATACTCCGCTGCGCGAACGCCTGCTCGAGATCGCGCGGGCGTTCTTCAGCATGGTCAGCTCGCCCGAAGCGGTCGCCGGCCATCGCATCATGTGTTCGCCCCAGGTCACCGCTTCGCCCCTGCCCGAGATCTTCTGGAAGGCCGGACCGGAACGCACCACCATCATGTTCGCGAAGCTGCTGCAGGGGCGCGTCGACGCCGGCCAGCTCGAGATCCCGGACGTGGCGATGGCGTCCTCGCAGTTCTTCACCCTGATCAAGGGCGAGGCCCATGCCCGGATGGTGTTCGGCTGCTGCGCCGGCACGCGGCCGGTGGAGGAGCACCTGGAGGCCTGCGTCGACATGTTCCTGCGCGCCTACGGCACGCGCAGCGCATGAGTTGCGCGCCGTGACCACCGGCACGGTGCCGGGGGTTGCGGTGACTTCCGGCACTGCGTGCTGCTGTGCTGCAACAGCGATCCTGCAGGGGCAGGGGCGCAAACACCGTAAAATAGCGGGCTGCCCGCACGAGACCTGGAATATGTCGACCATGGATTACACCAAGGCCCGCGAAACGATGGTGGAACAGCAGGTGCGTCCCTGGGACGTGCTCGACGTGCGCGTCCTCGACGTGCTCGTGCGGCTGCCGCGCGAGGCCTTCGTCTCCGAGACCCATCGCGCTCTCGCGTACGCCGACATCGAGCTGCCGCTGGGCCACGGCGAACGCATGATGAAGCCGGTCGTCGAAGGCCGTGCGCTGCAGGCGTTGGAACTCCAGGCCGGCGACGAGGTGCTGGAGATCGGCACCGGCAGCGGCTTCATGGCCGCGTGCCTGGGCATGCTGGCGCGCGACGTCGTCAGCATCGAGCGCCATCCCGACTTCGTCGACCTCGCGCGCGGGCGCCTGCAGGCGCAGGGCATCACCAACGCCGCGGTCGAACTCGCCGATGCGATGACCTGGGACACCGAACGCCGCTTCGACGCGATCTGCGTGTCCGGCGCGGTCGCCGCGGTGCCATCGCGCTTCCTGCAGTGGCTGCGTCCGGGTGGGCGCATGTTCGTGGTGCGCGGCAACCCGCCGGTGCTCGACGCCGCGCTGCTGCGCCAGGACGTCAACGGCATCCGTGCCGAATCGTTGTTCGAGACCGAACTTCCCTACCTCGTCGGCGCGGCTCCCGTGCCCGCCTTCGTGTTCTGAAACCACACCCCGACACCGCGTCACGATCCGGTGCCCCCGATCCAAAGGAACCCCGCATGAGCCGCCGCCCCCTCGCCCTCGCGCTCGCCCTGGCCGCCTTGCTGCCGGCCTCGGCGTTCGCCGAAGACCTGCTGCAGACGTACGAGCTCGCCCGCACCGGTGACCCGCAGCTTGCCGCGGCCGAATCCGGGCGCCTCGCGCAGAAGGAAGGCGCCGTGCAGGCCCGCGCCCAGCTGCTGCCGCAGATCAACGGCAGCGCGTCGTTGTCGCGCTCGCACTTCGCCGGCCAGGACTATGACGACCCGACCACGCGCAGCTACAGCGCCAGCCTCGACCAGACCGTCTTCAATTGGAGCAATTTCGCCAACCTGCGTGGACAGCGGGCCTTGAGCGAAGCGGCCGACTACGACCTGGAAGCCGCCGGCGACTCGCTGGTCACGCGCACGTCGGCCGCCTACTTCAACGTGCTGGTGGCGATCGAGACGCTGGCGGCCGCTGAAGCGGCCGAAACCGCGCTCAAGCGCCAGTTCGACTACGCCGACAAGCGCCTGGAAGTGGGCCTGGCGCCGATCACGGACGTGCACGAGGCCCGCGCCCAGTACGACAGCGCGCGCGCCAACACCATCGCCCAGCGCAACGCCCTGGCCGATGCCTACCAGGCGCTCACCGAGATCACCGGCACACCGATCCGGAATCTCAAAGGCCTGCCGGACGACTTCCGCCCCGAGCTGCCGGCGGGCGGCGATGCCGACACCTGGGTGGCCTCGGCGATCGACAACAACCCCGCGCTCAAGTCGCTCGAATACCAGGTCAAGTCCGCCGAACAGGGCGTCTCGTCCGCACGCGGCGGGCACTACCCGTCGCTGAGTTTCGGTGCCAGCTACGGCAACCGCGACAGCTGGGGCGGTCCTGCCTTTGTCCCCGATCCCACCGACCCCACCGCGTCGACGCGCGCGGGCGAAGACCGGTCGATCGGCCTGACCCTGACCGTGCCGATCTTCTCCGGCGGCGCCACCCAGTCGCGCGTGCGCGAGGCGATCGCCAACCGCGACGTCCGCCAGGACCAGCTCGAGCAGCAGAAGCGCGCGGTCGAGCGCAACACCCGCAACTCGTACCAGACCCTGGTCGCCGGCATCAGCGAGATCGAGGCGCGGCGACTGGCCGTGGTCTCCGCCGACGCAGCCTACGATGCCTCGCAGGTTGGCCTGGAAGTGGGCACGCGCACCGTGCTGGACGTGCTGATCAACCAGCAGAACCTGTTCAACGCGCGCCAGGCCTACGCGATCGCCAAGTACAACTATCTGCAGAACCGGCTGCTGCTCGAGCAGTCCGCGGGCTCGCTGGAATACAACGACGTGCAGGACGTCAACCGCCTGCTCACCGTGGATGCCAACGCGCAGCTGTCGACCGAACCGGCAACGCCGTCGGGCGAGCCGCAGGTGCAGTAACTCCGTTCGTCATCGCTTCCGCGGCCCGGCACATGCCGGGCCGTTGTTTTTCCGGAGTCCGTGTCGCCCCGGCGCCTTCAGCCCGGCCTGCGCGGCAGGTCCCTGCCCACCAGCTCCAGCGTGCGCGCCAGTGCACCGCGCCCCTGCTCCACCAGCGCCAGCCCGGCCGCGCCCATCGCGGCGCGGCGCTCGTCGTCGGCAAGCAGGGCTTCGATCGCATCGCCCACCGCGTCGGCGTCGTCACACACGGCCAGCGCATCGGCCGCGCCCATCTGCCGGGCGATGTCGGCGAAGTTGTGCAGGTGCGGCCCGGTGACGACGGCGGTGGCCACCGCCGCCGGTTCGAGCATGTTGTGGCCGCCGATGTCCTGCAGGCTGCCGCCCACGAACGCCACCTGCGCGCAGGCATAGAAGTCCATCAGTTCGCCGAGGGTGTCGACCACGAATACCGCATCGTCCCCGTCGGGCCAGCGGGTGAGCCGGCGCGTGGCTACGCGCCAGCCGGCGTCGATGGCCGCCTGCGAGACCGGCCGGAAGCGTTCCGGATGGCGCGGCGCCCACAGCAGCAGCAGGTCGGGCCAGCGCTCGCGCAGCCGCTGGTGGATCGCGATCACCGCCGCCTCTTCTTCGGGATGGGTGCTGGCGGCGATCCATGCCGGGCGCGTGCCGGCGTGCTGCCGGAACGTGGCGGCCGAGGCCTGCCAGCGCGGGTCCACCGCGATGTCGAATTTCAGGTTGCCGGTCACCACCACCGCGTCGCGGTCGGCGCCCAGCCGCACGAAACGCTCGCCGTCGCGCCGCGACTGCGCCGCGATCCTGCGCAGCGTGCGCAACGCGCGTCCGACCAGGGCGCGCAGCACCCGGTAGCCGCGCAGCGATCGCTCCGAGAGCCGCGCGTTGACGATGTAGACCGGGATGCCGTGGTCGCGGCAGCAGAACAGCAGGTTCGGCCACAGCTCGGTTTCCACGATCAGTCCCAGCCGCGGCCGATAGTGGCCGAGGAAGCGGCGCACCGCGCCGGACAGGTCGTAGGGCAGGTAGACGTGCTCGACCCGGTCGCCCCACAGCGCGCGCGCGCGCGACGAGCCGGTAGGCGTGATCGTGCTCACCAGCAGGCGCAGGTCCGGCCGCTCGCGCAGCAGCGCGTTGACCAGCGGCGCGGCCGCGCCCACCTCGCCCACCGACACCGCATGGATCCACACGGTCTCGGCGTGCGCCTGCGCGCCGTAGGCGGCATAGCGCTCGTTCCAGCGCTGGAAATATTCGGGCTGGCGGAAACCACGCCAGATCAGGTGGTACACCGTGACCGGCACCAGCAGGTACAGCGCGGCCGAATACAGGGCGCGCAGCAGGTGTTCGATCGGGTCGTTCCGCATCGGGGAAGGATAGCGGAGAGGTCGTATCGGTGACCGCGCGACCGCAGGCCCGTTCCAGGCGGAGCAGCCGTGGCCGCGCCCACCGGTCGCACTTTTCCGCTGCTGGCAGTCCGGTTCGGTTGCCGCCGGTAGAATCGCCGCATGAGCGCAACTTCCGACATCGGCCCGCCGCCGCTGGCTCCACGCCACTGGCCGGCGTGGCTGGGCATCGGCGCGATGGCGCTGCTCGCGCGCCTGCCCTGGTCGTGGCAGCGCGCGCTCGGCCGGCCGCTCGGCGCGCTGCTGCGCGCGCTGCTGCGCGAGCGCCGCGGCATCGCGCTGCGCAACCTGGAGCTTTGCTTTCCAGAGCTCGATGCTCCCGCGCGCGACGCGCTGCTGCGCGAGCATTTCCGGGCGCTGGCAATCGGCGTGTTCGAATTCGCGCGCGCGTGGTGGGGCTCGGTCGAGCCGCTGCGCAGCGGGATCGACGTCGAGGGACTCGAACACATGGCAGCGGCGCGCGCCGGCGGCCGCGGCGTGATCGTCGTCTCCGGCCACTTCACGACGCTGGAAGTCTGCGGCCGGCTGATGTGCGACCACGTGCCGCTGGCCGGCATGTATCGCCCGCACGCGCAGCCGGCGATGGAATGGGCGGTGCGCCGCGGCCGTGCGCGCTACGCCGCGGCGATGTTCCCCAAGCAGGACGTGCGCGGCGCGGTGAAGCACCTCAAGCGCGGCGGCCTGCTGTGGTACGCGCCGGACCAGGACCCCAGCCGCGGCGACAGCGTCTACGTCCCGTTCTTCGGCCAGCCAGCGCACAGCCTCACCTCGACCCACCAGCTCGCGCGCATGTCGGGCGCCGCGGTGGTGCTCTACCAGCACGCACGCCGCGCCGACGGCAGCTACGTCCTGAAGCTCTGGCCGGCGTTCGACGGGTTCCCGTCGAAGGACGCGGCCGCCGACACCGCGCGCGTCATGGCCGGCATCGACACCATGGCCCGCGCCGCCCCCGCGCAGTACCTGTGGATCCATCGCCGCTTCAAGCGCCGCCCGGACGGCACCTCGCCCTACGCGTAGTGCGTGTCGCGGGAAATTTCCCCCTCTCGTGCAGCGAGATCATGGCCCGGATGCTCGACTGAGCGTGCCGCCGACTGCGCACCCGTGCGCGTACGGGCCCTGACGACCTACGCCTTATGGAGGAGGCGGCTTCAGCGTCGAGCTCTTGATCAGGTGGGCAGCACCAAGAGCTCGCGGCTGAAGCCGCTCCTACAAGAGTCCTGCGGACGCAGTTGCCTAGGCCGATGTCCTTGCTTGGGTCTCGCCTTTGCTTGCCGTGATTGCCTTGCTATTGCTGTTGCTCTTGCTTCGCCGTGGCCTTTGATCCTGATCTTCGGGGCCCCTCCGTAGCGGCGGAGCCGGCGGGCAAAACCCGCAGGGCGCCGCACAGGGATGTGCGGCGTTTTCCGCGAGGGCAGGATGCCCTCTCGGAAAATTCCCGTTGGCTCCGCGAACCCGGCGCAACGCGCCGGGCGCGCAGGCGGGGTGTGCTTTCTTTGCGCCAGGTGTCTTTGCACAAGCAAAGAAAGGTGGCTCGCGCCGTCACGGCGCGAAAGCCTTGATCTTGATGTGGCCCCAAAGGTGGGCCGCCAGGAAGCTCGTTACGCTCGCCTCCTCATCCGGCGCGTCGCGCCACCTTCTCCGCAAGCGGGAAAAAGGCCGGTTGATCGATCACGCACGCTGGAGAACGGCTGGTTGATCCCTGTCAGGCACGCGAGGAATGCTCCGCGGCTTCACTCCGCCGCAGCGACTTCGGCCGGCAGCTTCTCCCGCCGCGCCAGCAGGCTCCCCGCGAACAGCGCCGCCAACAGCAGCGTCAGCCCACCCCAGAACGTCGAATAGAACGCCAGGTGGGTGTTGAACGGAAACACCGTGACCGCCAGCGCCAACATCGCCGGACGCGCCCGGTCGCGCGCATCGGCGTCCGCGTAGCGCCAGGCGCGCCACGCCAGCGCCGCGCCCGACAGCCACAGCAGCAGGCCGAGCAGGCCGGTTTCGCTCAGGATCTCGAGCACGATCTGGTGCGCGTGGAACGCCGGACCCGAGCCCCAGGCGGGGATTTCGTCGGGCTCCGGATCGCAGGCCGGGAACGCCTCGCGGAAGCTGCGCGCGCCGACGCCGTTGACCGGATGCTCGCGCGCCATGCACAGCGCCGCACCCCAGATCCGGCCGCGCCCGGACAGCGCGTCGTCCAATCCGCTCTCGTCGGCGGTCAGCGCCTGCGATGTCCGTTCGACGCGCTCGCGCACCTGCGGCACGGTCAGCGTCAGCACCAGCAGCAGCACGGCGCCGAACGCGAACACGCCCGCGAGCTTCTTCCAGCCCAGCAGGCGCCAGCCGGAGAACACCAGCACCAGCGCGTAGGTGATCCACGACGCACGGGCGCCGCCTAACAGGATCACCATCCCGACCAGCGCGACGGCGATGATCCAGCCGACGCTGCCGAAGCGGCGCCCCGCCACATACAGCGCGAACGGCGACAGGCTCGCCAGCACGATGCCGAGTTTGAGGTTGCAGGGACCGAGGATGCCGCTCAGGCGATCGACCGCCGCGATCTCCTCGGCGCTGCACATCGGCCGGTGTTCGATCGCCTGCTTCAGCGCGTCCAGCCCCCAGAACAGCGGGCTGGTGCCCGACAGCGCCTGCAACAGCGCGTCCAGCGTCCAGACACCGGCGATGATCGCCAGGCCACCGAAGGTGATGCGCCGACCGCGCCGGTCGGCGACCGCGGAGGCGACCAGCCACAGGAACGGCAGGTAGCGCAGCGCGGTGGCCGTCTTGTAGAACGCATGCCGGGTGTCGACGGCATCGAATGCGGAGAACAGCTGCGGCAGCCAGTAGGCGAAGAACAGCGCGCTGGTCAGTGCCCACGCAGGGCCGCTGAGCAGTTCGGTGCCGCCGCGGAAGCGGGTGACCAGCAGCTTGATGATCGCCGCCAGCGCGCCGAGCACCAGTACGCCTTCGGCGATGCCCGGTGCAGGCCACAGCGCGACGAAGGCCAGCACCCAGTAAGGCGCCCAGTGCCAGCCGCTGCGCGGTACGCCAGGCGCCAGGTCTGCGTCAGCGACGGCGGCGTTGGTCATGCGCGCGGGTCCTGCGTGGATGGGTCATGGGCGAGTTCGTCGTAGACCGCAAGCGTGGACTGCTGCATGGCATGCAGCGAGTAGCGCGCGATCAAGGCCGGCATCGTAGCCTGAAGCGCCGCAGGCCGCGCACCTCGGCCGTCCAGCAGCGCGCGCGCGCACTCGTGCAGCGCGTCGACGTCGAACGGTGCCACGACGCCAGCCGGCTGCAGTTCGCGCAGGAGTTCGCCGACGCCCCCATGCGCCCAGCCCAGCACCGGGCGTCCGACCGACAGCGACTCGATCACGGTGCGGCCGAAGGCTTCGGGCTTGCGCGACAGCTGCAGCACCAGGTCGCTGGCGGCATAGGCGTTGGCGATGGCCGTGGTCGGTGGCGTGATCGCCACCGCATCGGCGATGCCCAAGGCGCTGGCCCGCGCCTCGAGCTCTCCGATGTAGGCCGCCCGCCCAGGCTCGCGCGCACCGGGCATCCACAGCCGCGCGTCGAGGCCGTCGGCGCGCAGCCGCGCGAGCAGCTCCAGCGCGTCGGCATGGCCCTTCAGGCGCGTGCCGCGGCCAGGCAGGAGCAGCAACGGTCCGTCGCCGCCAAGCTGCGCATGCTGCGCGGCGACACCGGCGCGCGCGGCGAGGTTCGGCCATGGCCCCAGCGGGAATGCCTCGGGGTCGATGCCGCGCGGGATCACCCGCAGCTTCGCGGCGTCGGTGCGCGGGTAGTGCTGCAGCACGTAGTCGCGCACCGTGCCGGACACGCAGACCACGCGTTCCCCGCGGGTCATGACCGCGCTGTAGCGCGAGGGCGAATTGAGTCCGTGCACGGTGGTCATGAAACGTGGCCGCGAGCCGGCAGGCAGGCCGCGCAGCGCGCGCCAGCCGATCCACGCCGGCAGCCGCGAACGCGCGTGCACGATGTCGGCCTGCGCGCGCGCCAGCAGCTCGCGCAGCGGGCGAACCTGGCGCAGCGTGGCCAGCGACTTGCGGCCGATGTCGAGTTCGATGTGTTCGGCGCCGCTCGCCCGCAGCTGCGGCACCAGCCGTCCGCCCGCGGACACGACGATGGCGCGATGCCCGGCGCGGACCAGGGCGTCGGCGATCTCGAGGGTGGAACGTTCGACCCCGCCGGACGCCATCGCCGGCAGCAGCTGCACGACGGTCAGCGCGCGGGGCATGTCCAGGCCGGTGGCGGCCGGCTCAGTCGACCAGGACGAAGTGCGCGCCGCAGTACGGGCAGTCGGATTCGCCGCCATCGGCGGCGATCGGCAGGTAGACGCGCGGATGCGAATTCCATAGCGCCATCGACGGCAGCGGGCAGCACAGCGGCAGGTCGGCGCGATGTACTTCGTAGCGCGTCTGGGCGTTGGCTTGCGCGGGGGTGGCGATGGCTGCGGTCATGGCGGGAGGAAGCCGGGCACGGGAGGCACGCAGTTTACCAAGCCGCGGCGAGCCGGGCCGCCGGGCCCTGCAGGCGCAGCATCAACCGCCCTCGCCTGGCATCAGGGGACGGGGCACGTGGGACCGCCAAGGCCGATAGATCGACGCGAACTCCGTCGCGCCGCTCCCACTGGACTGCCTCGCAGTCAGGCACGGCCCCGATCAGACCGGCAGGTCGAACAGCAGCACGTCGGCGATCGTGTCGCCCGCGACGCCTTCCAGGCTCAGTTCGCCCGACTCGTCGACGAAGCCGATCGCGTCGCCCGCCTCCAGCGCGCGGCCATCGACCTCGACGGCGCCCTGCGCCAGGTGCAGCCAGTAGCGCCGGCCCGGCTGCAGCGAGAACGCGGCGGCCTCGCCCTCGCCCAGGCGCATGCCGTGCAGCCAGGCCTGCTGGCGGATGGCGAGGCTGCCCTCGGCGCCGTCGGGCGAGACGAGCGTGGTCCAGCGCCCGCGGCGGGCCTGCGGATCGAAGGCCTGTTGCGCATGCGCCGGCGGCGCGTTGACCCGGTCGGGCTGGATCCAGATCTGCAGGAAATGCACCGGCGCGTCCTTCGACGCGTTGAACTCGCTGTGCTCGATGCCGTGGCCGGCGCTCATCCATTGCAGTTCGCCGGCGCGCAGCACGCCTTCACCGCCGTTGTCGTCGCGATGGGCGAGCGCGCCGTCGAGCACGTAGCTCAGGATCTCCATGTTGGCGTGGCCGTGCGGCGGGAAACCCTGGCCCGGCGCCACCCGGTCCTCGTTGATCACCCGCAGCGGACCCCAGCCCATCCACGACGGGTCGTGGAAATGGCCGAACGAAAACGTGTGGCGGCTGTCGAGCCAGCCGGTGGTGACCTGGCCGCGTTCGGCGGCGGCGCGCAGGACCTGCATGTGGATGTCCCCGTTGGAAGGTGAAAACGCAGCCGCCGCGCCGTTGCGGGCGCGGCGGCACGGCTAGCCGGTGGCTTTGGGCGCGCTCTACTGCGCGGTGTCGGGCTTGGGCACCATCGCCTCGGTGGTGATGCGCAGCTTCACCTCGTCGCTGACGTTGGGCACGTACATCGCCAGGTCGAAGTCGCTGCGCTTGATCGTCGCGCTGGCGTCGAAGCCGATCGCGGGGCGCTTGGCCATCGGGTGTTCGGCGGCCTTGTTCAGGGTCACGTCCAGCACCACTGGCTTGGTGATGCCCTTGATGGTGAGGTCGCCGGTGACCTTCAGCCGGCCGTCGCCGGCGGCTTCGACCCGGGTGCTCTTGAAGGTCGCCGCGGGAAACTTCGCGGCATCGAAGAAATCCGCGCTCTTGAGGTGCTGGTCGAAGTCGGCCACGAACGAGTCCAGGCCCGAGAGCGGCAAGGTCACCTCGACACTGGAAGCGGACACCTCGTCGGCGTCGTAGACCAGCGTGCCGGCGGCCTGGCCGAAGTTGAGCGACGGGTTGGAGAAGCCGAAATGGCTCCACTGCGCGATCACGTTGGTGTGGTTCGGATCGAGCTTGTAGCTCAGCGGCGCGGCGAAGGCGGAGGCGGCGAACAGCGAGAGGGTGGCGGCAAGGACGAGGCGCTTCATGGGGAGTCTCCTGGAGCGGGCCTGCGGGCCCGGGATGAATGGTGGGGTGGCGATTACTCGATCCGCGCGGCTTCGTCGAAGCCCAGCCGCGGCGAGCGGGCGAAGATGCTGGCGGGGTCGCCTTGGCCGAGGTTGACCAGGAAGTTGGACCTGATCGCGGTGCCCTTGAAGAACGCTTCGTCCACCTTGTCGGTGTCGAAGCCGGACATCGGGCCGGTATCCAGGCCGAGCGCGCGCGCGGCCAGGATCAGGTAGGCGCCCTGCAGGCTGGAGTTGCGCAGGGCCACCCGGTACATGCGCTCCTCCGGCGAGCCCTCGAACCAGGACTTGGCGTCGGTATGCGGGAACAGGTACGGCAGCTTGTCGTGGAAGCGCATGTCGTAGCCGACGATCACCACCACGGGGGCGGCCATGGTCTTGGCGAAGTTGCCCTCCGACAGCGCCGGGCCGAGCTTTTCCTTGGCCGCCTGCGACTTCACGAACACGAACCGTGCCGGGGTCGTGTTGGCCTCGGTGGGACCGAACTTCACCAGGTCGTAGAGCTGGTGCAGGGTCTGGTCGCTGATCTCGCCGCCGAAGGCGTTGTAGGTGCGGGCAGCGCGGAACAACTGGTCGAGGGCGGCATCGGGCAGGGCGGCAGTCATGGGGGTCCTTTGGGGGCGATTCGCCGGAAACAGGCGTGGATCGTGCGTCGAAGCCAGCAGTGTAGAGTTCCGCGGCGGCGGCCACAGCCTTGCAGCCGGAACGCATTGGGCTCATCAACAGAACAACAGGTCGATTTTTGATCGATTACCTACAGTCGTGGGCTATCAGCGACGGCCGCGCCGGCAACGCCCGGCAGGCCACGGCGCTGGCTTCCGCCCTGTCCGGAGACGGGTGCGGCAGCTGCCTCCTGTCGCCGCGCGCGCCCTGGCGCTGGCTGGCGCCGCGCCGCCTGCCCGGCAGCGCCGACGCCTTCGGCGACGACTTCGCCCGCTTGCTCGCGGCGCCGCCGCGCATCGCGGTCGGCTGCGGCCGCCAGGCGGCGCTGGCCACCCGACTGGTGCGCGAGCGCGGGAGCCGGGTCGTGCAGGTGCTGGATCCGCGCATCGATCCGGCGCACTGGGACCTGGTCGTCGCGCCGTTGCACGACGGCCTGTCAGGGACCAACGTCATCGCCACCCTGGGCAGCCTGCATCCGGTCGACGACGCCTGGCTGGCGCGCGCACGCGCGCAGTTCGCCGCGTTCCAATCGCTGCCGCGACCGCGGACCGCGCTTCTGGTCGGCGGCGGGAGCGCGCACGCGCGCTTCGACCTCGCCGCGTTCGAGGCGCTGGCCTCGCGGCTCGACGCCGCGATGGCGCGCGATGGCGGCTGCGTGCTCGCCACCGCATCTCGGCGCACGCCCGCCGACATCCGCCGCGCGCTGCGCGACCGGTACCACGGGGCCGCTGGCCTGGCGTGGTGCGACGAGGCCGACGGCCCCAATCCCTACCCCGGCCTGCTGGCCTGGGCCGACCGCATCGTCTGCACCCCGGACTCGGTGAACATGGTGTCCGAGGCCTGCGCCACCCGCGCGCCGGTGTTCGTGTTCGAACCCGGACGCGTACGGGGCCGCCCGCGCGGCTTCCTCGACGCGCTGCTGGCCAGCGGTCGCATCCGCGAGATGGACGCCGCGCTCGCGCCATTCGAAGTGGAGCCGCTGCGGGAGACCGCGCGCGTTGCGGCGGAGATTCGGCGGCGGTTCGGCTGATTCGTGGCCGTTGTTGCGGGGACGGCTTTGTGGAGCGGGACGGGAGTTCTTTCGCTGCGCTCGCGATGACGGATCAGATCGCAGTCTTTTGGGCGGCGATCCCGGATCGCGCGAGCACTGAAGCTCGCGGCTGAAGCCGCTCCTGCAGGACCGGCGTCAGCTTGAGCAGGCGCGCGCCGGCGCCGTCCTCCAGCAGCCACAGCGCCCCGTCCGGCCCCTGCTCGACCTCGCGGATCCTGCGGCCCATGTCGTATCGGGCGGCTTCGCGCGCCTGCGCGCCGTCGAACTGGATCCGCACCAGCGCCTGCGAGGCGAGGCCGCCGATGAAGCCGTGGCCGCGGAAGTACGGGAACATCGAACCGGAATAGATGACGAAGCCCGACGGCGCGATCACCGGCGTCCACCACGCTTCGGGCGCATTGAATTCCGGGCGCGTGTCGTGGTCGGGGATCGGACTGCCGTCGTAGTTGTCTCCGTTCGACACGATCGGCCAGCCGTAGTTGGTGCCGCGCTCGACCAGGTTCAGTTCGTCGCCGCCGGCCGGGCCCATCTCGTGTTCCCACAGCCGGCCGGCGTTGTCGAACGCCAGCCCCAGCACGTTGCGATGGCCGAGCGTCCAGACCTGCGCGGCGACGCCACCCTGGGCGGCGAAGGGGTTGTCGGCCGGCACGCCGCCGTCGGCGTCGAGCCGGACGATCTTGCCCAGGTTCGACTGCAGGTCCTGCGCAGGCGAACCCTGCTGGCGTTCGCCGGAGCTGATCCACAGCTTGCCGCCGCGGTCGAAGGCGATCCGGTGGCTGTAGTGCGCGCTGCCGCCAACCTTGGGCACCTGGCGCCAGACCACCTGCAGGCCGGACAGGCTGCCGCCGGTGCCGGCGTCGAGGGTCAGCGTCGCCCGCGCCACCGCCGCGCCGCGGGTGTCGCCCTCGCCGGCTTCGACGTAGCTCAGGTAGACCAGGTGGTTGCCGGCGAACTGTGGATGCAACACCACGTCGCCAAAGCCGCCCTGCCCGCCGTAGTCCACCGCCGGCACGCCGACGATCTCGCCCAGCTGGCGGCTGGCCGGATCGAACAGGCGCAGGCGGCCGGCCTTCTCGGTGACCAGCAGCCGGCCGTCGGGCAGGAAGGTCATCGCCTAGGGCTCGTCGAAGCGCGCGTACTCGGTCTTGACGAAGGGTTTAGCCGGCACTCGCAGGGCCGGCAGGCGGCCGCCGGTGGGTGGAGGGATGGCGGTCGCGGTCGCTGCCGTGCCCGCAGCGTTCGCCGGGCGCGGATCGATGGCCGTGCCGGTGGCGCCCGACATGCCCGCATGGCCGGAATGGACGGCCGTCGCCGGGCCGGTGGCCAGCGCATCGAGGCCATCGGCGGTCACCGCAGCGCGCTCGCAGCCGGCGGCGAACAGGGCAAACCCTGCGACGACGGAAAGGATGCGGCGCATGGCGATCCTCATGGTGGGAGGCGTGCGTGGTTTATACGCCGGCGTGGCGGTTATCGCGTGATGCCGAGGCGGCGGAACACACAGTGCTCGCGAGGGGGCGAAGCGCCCACTCTCCGACATTCCGCGACTCAATCGTCTAACGTTTTGTTGGCGGAGATCCAGATGGCTCGGTGCGGTTCGGTCGAAGAGCTCGCGGCTGAAGCCGCTCCTACCTATTCCGGTTGGCCACTGTCGCCCCCATGGCACCCTCGATCGCGGCGCAATCCCGCTCAGCGCGCATCGTGCAGGCTGCGCATCTCGCTGGTGTGCTCGCGCGGCGCGGCGCGGCGTTCGTCGAACACCAGGCCCGCGGCGTGGATCGCCCCGCGTACGGCCGCGCGCGCGGCGCCGACGGCCTCGTTTTCCACTACCCAGCGGCGGCGTCGGTCCAGCGTGCACTCAAGGCCGGCGGCGAGCAGGACGCCGTGGGCGTCGCGCAGCCCCGCCGCGATGTCGTCGCCCAGCGCGCCGCTCGCGGCGCACGCATCGATCAGCCCGGGCGTGTCGCGCGGCAGCAGCAGCGACGGCGCCTGCGCGGCGTCGCGCAGCACCAGGTACTGCAGGAGGAATTCGAGGTCGACCAGGCCGCCTTCGCCCTGCTTGAGGTCGAAGCCCGAGCCGTCGCTGCGGTCGAGTTCGGCGCGCATGCGCCGGCGCATCGCGTCGACGTCCTGGCGCAGCGCCGCACCGCCGCGCGGACGGCCCAGCGTGTCGTCGCGGATCGCGCGCCAGGCATCGCCCAGCGAAACATCGCCGGCGACGAAACGCGCGCGCACCAGGGCCTGGTGTTCCCACGTCCACGCGCGGTGGCGCTGGTAGTCGTCGTAGCTCGACAGCGTGGAGACCAGCAGGCCCTTGCCGCCGTCCGGGCGCAGGCGCACGTCGATGTCGTACAGCCGGCCGGCGGCGGTGACCGTGCCAAGAAGGGCGACGATCTTCTGCGCCAGCCGGGCGAACCAGCGCGGCGCGTCCAGCGGCCGCGCGTTACCGGCTTGCGCCGGGTCGGGCCTGGACTGCACGTCGTCGCCGGCGTCCACGCGCGGCGCGTCGTAGAGGAACACCAGGTCCAGGTCCGAGCCGAAGCCCAGCTCCTCACCGCCGAGGCTGCCGTAGCCGACGATGCCGAAGCGTGCGCCCGGCACCTCGCCGTGGGCGCGGCGCAATTCGCGCAGCGCCAGCTGCAGCACCACGGCAAGCACGGCGTCAGCCAGCCATGCCAGCTGACGGGCGCTGTCGCGCGCGTGCTGGCGACCATCGAGCGTGGCCAGGGCGATGCGGAAGCTCAGCGCCTGCCGGGTTTCGTTGAGCGCCATCAGCGCCGCCTCGGTGTCGTCGAGCGCCAGTGCCTGCGCGCACTGCGGCGCGAACGCGTCGCGCTCGGGCAGCGCGCCGGCGACGCGCGCATCGAGCAGTTCGTCGAGCAACAGCGGCAGCGCGGCCAGGCGTTCAGCGAGGAAGGCGCTGCGCACCACCGCGCCCACCAGGCGCGACAGCGCCGCCGGTTGCTCGTCGAGCAGGGCCAGGTAGCTGGCGCGGCGCAGGATGTTGTGCAGCAGCGCCAGCAGGCGCCGCAGCACCAGCTGCGAGTCGATCGCCGCGCCGGCGGCCTGCACCAGCACCGGCACCACGCGATCCAGACGCGCGCGGGCGCCGTCGGACAGGTCACGCACGCCTGGCGTGCGCACGAAATCGCGCAGCGCGGCATCGGCCGCCGCTGGATCGGCGTAGCCGGCATCGGCCAGCGCCGAGGCGTCGCCGCCTTCGGGCAAGGCCAGCCAGTAGGCGGCCAGCTCGCCGGCATCGGGCTTGCGCCGGCGCGGCGCCAACAGCGCGTCGAACTCGCTGGCCACCTGCGCGCGCACCGCGTCGAGCTGCGCGCGCAGCGCCGGCCAGTCGGCGTGTCCAAGCCCTGCGCCGACGCGCGAACGATCGTCCGCATCATCCGGCAGCACGTGGGTCTGCGCATCGCGCAGCATCTGCAGGCGATTTTCGAGCCGCCGCAGCTGTCGGTACGCGGACACCAGCCTGTCGCGGCTGTCGACCGACAGGTGGTTCGCCTCGCACAGCGCATCGAGCGCCCGCAGCAGGCTGCGGCCGCGCAGCGTCGCGTCGCGGCCGCCGTGGATCAGCTGCAGCGCCTGGGCGAGGAATTCGATCTCGCGGATGCCGCCCGGCCCGCGCTTGATGTCGTCGGCCAGGTCCTTGCGCGCGACCTCGGCCGCGATCGCGGCCTTCATCGCGCGCAGGCCGTCGAGCGCGCCGAAGTCGAGGTAGCGCCGATAGATGAATGGCCGGAGCGCGACCAGGAAATCCTCGCCCGCCGCCAGGTCACCGGCGACCGGGCGTGCCTTCTGCCACGCATAGCGCTCCCAGTCGCGGCCCTCGCGCTGGAAGTACTGCTCCATCGCCGCGAACGACAGTGCGACGCGGCCTGCATTGCCGAACGGCCGCAGCCGCAGGTCGACCCGGTGGCAGAAGCCGTCCGCGGTCACCTCGTCGAGCAGCTTCGCCAGCTGCTGCCCGAGCCGCGCGAAGTACGCCTCGGCGGCGAGCGGGCGCGGGCCATCGCTCTCGCCATCGGCGGCGTAGGCGTAGACGAGGTCGATGTCGGAACTGAAGTTCAGCTCGCCGCCGCCGAGCTTGCCGAGACCGAACACCACCAGCCGCTGCGGGTTGCCGTCGCGATCGCGGACTACGCCGTGGCGCGCGGCGAAGTCGTCTTCCAGCGCGGCCAGCGCCGCCTGCAGGCACTGCTCGGCCAGCGCGGTGCTGCCGGCGAGGATGGCCTCGACGTCGTCGAGCCCGAGCACGTCGCGCCACACCAGCCGCGTCGAGCCGGCCGCGCGATGGCGACGCAGCAGCGCCGGCCAGTCGCCGCGGTTGTCGGCGTCGAGCCGCAGCGGCGGCAGCGGGTCGGCGCCGTCGTCGGCTGCAAGCCGCGACAGCAGGTCCGGCTGGCGCACCACGGTGTGGATGGCGAAATCACTGGCGACCGCGACCCGCGCCAGCTTCGCGCGCAATCCCGGCGTGGCCAGCAGCGCGGGGGCGAACCGCGCCAGCGCCCGCTCGACGGTTGGGCTGTCAGGGGTCGCTGGCGGGAAGGCGTCGTCGTTCACATCGAGATTGTGGCATCGGCCATAAAAAAAGCCCGGAGCGGCGAACCGCTTCGGGCTTTTGCTCCCTCCCCCACGTCGGGTGCAGACCGATCGTGAAGGATTCGTTAGTGGCAATGCACGCTGCAGTGCAAAACAGGACCGACCGGTTCAGGAATCAGGCGGCCCGTGCCCAAGGCACCCTGGCCACCGCGCGTCCCAGCCGTCGCAAGACCGCCGCCGCCGCGGCCTCGCCCGACTCGCAGCCGCCTTCCATGAAGCCCTGGTTGTCCAGTGCGCAGTGCTCGCCGGCGAAGTGCAGGCCCCCGGTCGAGGCACCGATTGCGCCGCGCACGCCGGTCCAGTCGCCCGGGCGCAGGCAGGCATAGCTGCCCAGCGCCCACGGCTGCGTCGGCCAGTGCATGCGCGCCTGGCCGGCGCCGGCGCGCGCGTCCAGCGCGCCGGGGAACAGCCGGTCGAGGTCGGCGGCGGCCGTATCGGCCTGCGCCGCCGCCGTCCCTTCGCCGAGTGCGAGCCCATGGCGACCGCCGGTGAAGTTGGTCAGCACGCCGCCGCGTCCGGCCTGCCCGCGCGTGGTCTCCCAGGTGGTCTGGAAGGCCAGGTCGCTCATCGCCGCGCCGTTGGCGCCGTGCCTGCGCCACGCGCGATCGGCAAAACCGATCATCAGCTTGGCGTTGGTCCCGTAGGCGAGCGTTTCGATGGCGCGGCGCTGCGGCGGCGGCAGCGCCGCGTCGATGCGGACGCGGCGCAGCAGGGTGAAGGGCAGCGCCAGCACCACCTGGCGTGCGCGCACCTCTCGCGTCGCGCCGTCGCGGCTGAACGCGAGCACGTGGCCATCGGCGTCGGCGCGCACCGACTCGAGCACGCTTCCGGTCTCGATCGCATCGCCGAGCCGCGCGCCCAGTGCGTCGGTGATCCGCTGGTTGCCGCCGCGTACGTGGTAGCGCTCGTCGCTGGCGCCGAACACGGCGAAGCGCTCGCCGCCCGTGCCGATGAACGTCAACAGGTTGAGCGCCGACTGCTGGTCGGTCTCCAGTCCCATCTCGGTGGTGTAGGCCACGTCGAGCAGGCTGCGCAACCAGCCCGATACGTCGTTGCGGTCGAGCCACTGCGCGATCGACAGCGCGTCGAGCGCCTGCGCGCCCTGCGGCGCGTCGTGCAGGATGTCGCCGTCGCCCAGCGTGGCCAGGTCGCGTTCGATTGCCGCGGCCACCGGAACGAACGCGGCGACGAGTTCGCGTTCGCCGATTGGCCGGCCGTCGAAGTACCACGTATCCCGGTCCGGATCGTCGCCGGCAAGGTCGTCGAGCGGCAGTCCGAACTCGTCGGCCAGCGCGCGCATCCGCAGGTGGCCGCTGTCGATCAGTTCGCCGCCCAGTTCGATGACCTGCGTTTCTCCGGTGGCGGGCGTCAGCCGCGCCTGCGCGCTGTGGATGCGTCCGCCGATCCGGCCGCTGGCTTCGTACACCCGCACGCGCACGCCCTGCTGGCGAAGCCGCCAGGCGGCGGTGAGCCCGGCGATGCCGGCGCCGACGATCGCCACTTCCGCTTCGCTGCCGGCACCAGGCAGGGCCGTCAGCGTGCGGCAGCCGGCGAGCAGCACACCGGCGCCGGCGCCCTGCAGCAGCCGCCGACGTGCGTGGTCGATGCGCATCTCGCGTCCCCGATCGATGAACTCGTCCAGCGGCGCCGGGTCGTGCAACGAGGCGCGGGCGATCCGCGCGGCGCGCTGCAGCAGGTGGAACAGCGGCGTGCGGCCCATGGCGCGCTCCGGTGGGGGTCATGCCACCCAACGCCGTGCGGCCCCCGGCAAGGCCACGCGTAGCGCTGCACTGCGGTAGCGCTTTTCGCACCTTGCTGCGGGCGAAGCGCTCCGCCGCCGCTTGCGCAGCTACGCCGGTCGCGGCCCGCGCCGCAGGTCTCGCAGGATCTCGCGCGCCGCGTTGCGGCCGGGCAGCCCGGTCACGCCGCCGCCCGGATGGGTGCCCGAGCCGCACAGGTACAGCTGCCCCAGCGCACCGCGGTAGTTGCCCTGCCCCAGCAGCGGCCGCGCGCTGAACAGCTGGTCCAGTCCCAGCGAGCCATGGAAGATGTCGCCGCCGACCAGGCCGAAGGTGCGCTCAAGGTCCAGCGGCGTCAGCGCCTTGTAGCCCAGCACGCTGGCGCGGAAGTTCGGGGCGTAGCGGTCGACGGTGTCGATCATCAGGTTCGCCACCGTGTCGCGGTGCGCGTCCCAGCCGCCGTCGACCTCCGGGTGCACGTGCTGGCAGAACAGGCTGGCGACGTGTGCGCCAGGCGGCGCCAGGCGGCTGTCGACCAACGTGTCGTCGAGCGTCGAGGAGATCACAAGCTCCACGATCGGCGCGCGCGCCCAGCCCGGATTGTGTTCCTTCGACTTCGCATCGAAGTACGCCTGCTCGAAATAGCGCAGCGAGGGCCCGATCAGGATCCCGCTCTGGTGGTGCGGCTGCAGCCGGGTGCCCGGTGCGGCGCTGAAGTCCGGCAGTTGCGACAGCGCCACGTTCATGCGGAACGTGCCCGAACCGCAGCGGTAGCGCGCGATGCGCTGCGCGGTGTCTTCGTCGAGCACGCCGGGTTCGACCAGTTTGGTGTACAGCAGTTTGGGATTGAGGTTGGAGACGATGGTCCCGGCGCGGAACTCGCGCCCGTCGGCGAGCAGGACGCCAGTGGCCTTGCCGCCGTCGACGCGCAGGCGGGCGACCTCTGCATCGGTCTCGACCTTGACCCCGCGCGCGGCGCATTCCCTGGCCATGGCCTGCGTGATCGCGCCCATGCCACCGATCGCATGGCCCCAGACGCCGGTCTTGCCGTTGACCTCACCGAACACGTGGTGCAGCAGCACGTAGGCGCTGCCCGGCGTGTACGGGCTCGCGAAATTGCCGACCACCGAATCCCAGCCCAGTACCGCCTTCAGCGGTTCCGACTCGAACCATTGGTCAAGCATCTCGCCGGCCGACTTGGTGAACAGGTCGAGCAGGTCGCGGCGTCCGCGCATGTCGAGGTGCCGCAGCTGCCGGGCCGCCGACAGCGACGCCAGCCAGTCGGCGAGCACGAAGCGGTCGCTGACGTTGGGCGGCGTGCGCGTCATCAGCTCGCGCAGCACCACCACCACGCGGTCGAGCATCGCGTAGTAGGCCGGCAGTCGCTCGGCGTCGCGCGCCGACCACTGCGCGACTTCGGCCTGGGTGCGCTCGCCACCGAGGCGGAACGCGCGACCGTCGGGCAGTGGCAGGAAATTCGCGTACGGCCGCTCGACCACGCGCAGGCCGTGCTCGGCCAGGCGCAGGTCGGCGATGACCTTCGGGTTGAGCAGGCTGACGGTGTAGCTGGCGCTGGAGTTGCGGAAGCCGGGATGGAATTCCTCGGTCACCGCGGCGCCGCCGACGATGCCGCGGCGCTCCAGCACGCGCACGCCCAAGCCCGCGGCCGCGAGATAGGCCGCGCACACCAGGCCGTTGTGGCCGCCGCCGATGATGAGGACGTCGTCGTTGTCAGGGGCCACGCGGCGCTCCAGGGGTGTCGATGCAACGGGCGAAGCCATCGACGGCGCGGTGCGCATGCCCTCGTGCGGCTGGTCGGACGACATTCACCGCGGCAGCATCCGTTCCACCAGGTCGGCCAGGTTGGCGGCCGCCTGCGGGCGCCCCATCGATGCAGCGACCGCCGCGGCCTGCGGGAGCTTGATGGTCGACGCGAACAATCCGGACAGCAGTTTCGCCAGGGCCTCGGCGGTGAGTTCCCCCTCCGGCACGCACCAGCCCACGCCCGCCTCGGCGAGTGTCTCGGCGTTGCGGCGCTGCTCGTCGCGCGAGCCGCCGTGCGGGATCGGAACGAAGATCGCCGGGCGACCCACCGTCAGCAGGTCGGCCGCGGTCGTCGCGCCGGCGCGGGCGATGACCAGGTGCGCGGCGCGCAGCCGCGCGCCCATGTCGTCGAAGAACGGGCGAACGTCGGCCGCGATGCCGGCGTCGCGCAGGCGCGCGGCGATGGCGTCGGCGTCGTCGCCCTTGTACTGCAGCGCCAGCCGCACGCGGGTGCGCAGCTCCACCGGCAGCGCCAGCAGCGCCGGCGGCACCACCTCGCCAAAAACGCGCGCGCTCTGGCTGCCACCGACCACGAGCAGGTCGATCGGCGCGTCCGCGGACAGCCCCGGGTAGGCGCCCCGCGCGGCGAGGATCTCCGCGCGCACCGGGTTGCCGGTTTCGGTGATGCGCGCCGGGTCGATGCCGTCCGCGCCCGCCACGCTCGCGAAGGACGTCGCCAGCGCATCGGCGTAGGCCAGCAGCCGGCGATTGGCCATGCTCACGCGCGTGGCCTGCTCGTGCAGCAGCAGGGGCAGTTTCAGGCTCTTCGCCGCGACCGCGGGGGCGAAACTCGGGTAGCCACCGAAGCCGGCCAGCAGCGCAACGCCACGGCGCTTCATGTCGCGTCGCGCCTGCACGGTCGCGCGGGCAATGGTGAACGCCGCGGCAAGCTTGCCGACCACGCCGCCGGCCAGGCTGCGCGCGGGCAGCACGACATGCGGGATGCCTTCGAGTGCTCTGGCGTACTGCGCGCCGCGCCGCTCGGTGTAGATCACTACGTCGTGCCCGCGCCGCTGCAGTTCGCGCGCCAGCGCCTCGGCGGGAAACAGATGCCCGCCGGTGCCGCCGGCTGCCAGGCCGATGGTCGGGCGCGCGCCGGCGCCCTGGACTTGCGTTGCCGCCATCTTCGATCCATTCGCGGGAACAGGCGGCGACTATACGGCGTTCGCGCGCACGTTCGCCCCGCGCTCAGGCCGCGGCGAAAAACATCAGGTACACCAGCCGCCCGTTCTCGGGGCGGTCGCCGAAGGCCGGCCCCGCGGTGTGCCACAGCCACGGCCGCAGCAACACCAGCCGGTTGAAGCGCATCGGCACGCGCATGGTCATTTCCCACTTCGAATCGTCGGTACCGTCGCGATCGATGACGTCGCGGAACATCTCGTGGCGCGAGGTGTAGCCCATCGCCGCCAGTTCGGCATCGTCGTACGGGGCGCGCTCGGAGTTGGTCGGGATGTGGCGGAAGAACTCCGTGCCACCCCGGCAATCCTCGGGCCGGCTCAGGTAAAGGATCCCGGACCAGTGCGACGAATCGACGTGCACCTTCGCCCGGCCGACGTCGCCGGCCAAGGTGATCCGGAACTTCGCGTGCGACTGCGTCGGCGGCATCGGCTTGAGCGGTTCGCCGACCAGCTGCGACACCGCTTCGGTCAATCCACCGATCTCCATCCGCTCCACCGAGTTGCGGCCCGGAAACGCACCCTGCTGCTCCGGGTAGGTCAGCCCGAGCGCGGCTTCGCGCAGGCCCTTCGCGTCTGCGGGCCCGAGGAAGTCGTCGACGATGATCAGCGAAGTCGGCATGAGGTGAAGCGTAGTGGTACCCGGGGGACGCACTCAAGTCCCGGTGGCGGGTGTCGCTTGCCGGGCACGCCAAAGCCCTGCAGAGCACGCCGCATCGTTCGCGAACACGAAAACCCGCGACGCATCGGAATGTCGGATGGCCATCCGGCGAATCGGGAAGTTCGTTATGGAACCGCCCAACAGCCCGCGCTAGTCTGTCCATCCCACGCATCAACGGAGGATGCCTGTGCACCGCAGCAACCGGGACGCCAGCAACAGACCACCGCGCCAACCCATGCCGTTCAAACGGCCGATGCCCCTGCTCATCGCCTTCCTCAACCATGCATCTGCCATTGCCTGCGTGCTGGCGGTATCCGCCTGCGTCGCTTCCAACCCGCCGCATCCTGCCAAGGAGGCTCAAGCCATGAACGCCGCAGCAACAACTCCTTCCTCTCCAAGGCTCGACGCAGAACAGCTGTTGACCAGGCTGCTGGACCTGATTCGAAACAGCAGGAGCATCAAGGATTTCACGCCGGAAAAACTGCATGAAGTCACCGGGGTGACCATCGAGTTCGCGAATGACGGGAGTGAACGATATGGATTCGGAGGCCAGCTGACGCAGGACTGGAGTTACGGTTTCGGCGTGGACAAGTCGTTGTTTCAAGGGCCGCGTTTTGAACTCCGCTTCAATGAAACCGTCCCCGGTTCCAGTCCTCCAATGACCGACATCTGCCAAATCGACTTTGAAAAGTTCGCATCCGAACTGGAATCGATGGGTTTTACCCGGGAGCCCTACTACGATTCTGCGCCGCCCGCCCCTCCCGGCGAGGAACGGCTACCGCATGGCTCGCTGCTTTACTGGACGTTCTATCGCCCAGAACTTGGAGTCCAGGTCTATCCCCGGGGCGAAGCGAACGAGCCGCATGAAAAGACCAGCCATGGCTGCGTGCAGATGGTACTGATCACTTGACTGCAAGGAGCGCAGGATGCCAACCATCACCCCACGGGCCCAGGCGGTCATCTCCGCCTTCGGCAGCCGACCCGGTGTCACTCAGGACCACGTCAACAACCTCCAGGCCGTCATAACCGCATCGCCAGCACTGATCGACCAGATCAACAATGCAGTGGCGCAAGGACATCTCAAGCAGATCTTGCCGCTGACCAACCCCCACGCAGGCGGCGAGTATCACGGCCAGCACAAGGAAATGCACTTGCCGTTGGCCGGACTGGCGACGCCTCCCGCCGGGAAAGCGTTTGATGCAGGTGAAGTGACGTTCGTGCTTGGCCACGAACTGCAGCATGGCTTCAATCGTGCCGCCACGACGCAGGCTTACCTGGACTTCATGAAGGATGCCACGCAGGCGGCCAGAACGGATCACGATTACACCGACGAGATCGACAGGCTGCTCGCCGCCAATCGCCGTGACGAAGCCGGAGCGGAGATCGCCGGCTGGAACGCAGTTGTCAGTCTCGTCAAGACCACGAAACCGAATCCGACGTTGGGTGACATTTACAGCGCCCAATCGGGGAGGATGAGGGACTTCATCGATCAAGCCGGAACCTATCCGCACTACACCTATACCCTGAAACCCAACCTGACCCTGAACCCCGACCTCACGCTGAGCTTCACACCCGCCAATCTCGAAGCGATGGGAAAGAACTTCTTCGACAAAGCGCCGGTCGACAGCAGGCTCGGGCACCGCGGCAATTCCGACTACGCCAACCACTACGGCGCGTGGCCCGTCCAGCAAGCGGCGCAGCTTGAGCGCCAACACAATCCGAAGCCCCAGGTGAGGGTCGATCTGTCGCAGCTGCGGTTGTCCGAGAAGCTGCTTGAGGAGAATGGCATTAATCTCGGAACCAATCAGCAGCCGATACCGTACCTGGACACGGGCACCAATCCGCCGAAGGCCGGACTGTTCCAGCATACGGCTGTCTCGCACGTACACACCTCACCCGTGTCAACGCTGGCATGGGAAGCCGGGAGCGCGCGATCAGGTGCGACCGGAGTGAATCCTGGCGCGCCCAGCCCGACCGATCCCGACCACCCGAACCACGCCATGCTGCAGCAGATCCGCGAGGGCGTGCGCAGGATCGACGATGGCATCGGCAAGCCTTACGACGACGCGAGCGAGCGCATGAGTCGATGCCTTCTCGCGCAATGCAGGGAAGCCGGCCTGCGTCGCGTTGACCACGTGGTCATGGGCGTGGACGGCGCCAACGTGTTCGCGGTCGAGGGGCAATTGAGCGATCCCGCGCACCTGCGCACGCGTGTCGCCACGGGCCAGGCAATCGGCACGCCCGTGGAGCAGTCGGACGAACGGCTGCTTGCTGCCAGCCATGCCTCCACCCGAAAACAGGAATCCGCGCAGCAACGCGAACTGGCGAAAGTGCCCGGCGACCCTGGCCGGAGCAGTCCGGTCATGCAGATGTAGGGGCCTGCCGTCGCCGAAGACGCACGGTGCAAAGAAAAAGCCCCGCAGTGATGCGGGGCTTTCCTGGTACTTCGCGGAAGGCGTGGATCAGAAGCCCATGCCGCCCATGTCGCCCATGCCGCCGCCCGGCGGCATCGCCGGCTCTTCCTTCTTCGGCAGCTCGGCCACCATTGCTTCGGTGGTGATCATCAAGCCGGCGATCGAGGCCGCGTTCTGCAGCGCCGAACGGGTGACCTTGGTCGGGTCCAGGATGCCGAACTCGATCATGTCGCCGTATTCGCCGGTCGCGGCGTTGTAGCCGTAGTTGCCCTTGCCGTCCTTGACCTTGTTGAGCACGACGCTGGGCTCTTCGCCGCAGTTGGCGACGATCTCGCGCAGCGGCGCTTCCATCGCGCGCAGGGCGATGACGATGCCGTGGTTCTGGTCTTCGTTGGCACCCTTGAGCTCACCGATGGCCTGCAGCGCGCGCACCAGGGCCACGCCGCCGCCGGGGACCACGCCTTCTTCCACCGCCGCACGCGTGGCGTGCAGGGCGTCTTCGACGCGGGCCTTCTTTTCCTTCATCTCGATCTCGGTCGAGGCACCGACCTTGATCACCGCCACGCCGCCGGCCAGCTTGGCCACGCGCTCCTGCAGCTTCTCGCGGTCGTAGTCCGAAGAGGTCTCTTCGATCTGCGCCTTGATCTGCTTGATGCGGCCTTCGATGCCACCGGTCTCGCCGGCGCCGTCGATGATGGTGGTGTTTTCCTTCGAGACCTGGATCTTCTTGGCGCGGCCGAGGTCCTTGATCGTCGCCTTCTCGAGCGACAGGCCCACTTCCTCGCTGATCACGGTGCCGCCGGTGAGGATCGCCATGTCTTCCAGCATCGCCTTGCGACGGTCGCCGAAGCCCGGGGCCTTCACGGCGCAGACCTTGACGATGCCACGGATGGTGTTGACCACCAGGGTCGCCAGCGCCTCGCCCTCGACTTCCTCGGCGACGATCAGCAGCGGCTTGCCGGCCTTGGCCACGCCTTCGAGCACGGGCAGCAGGTCACGGACGTTGGAGATCTTCTTGTCGTGCAGCAGGATGAAGGGGTCATCCAGCTCGGCCGACATCGACTGCTGGTTGTTGATGAAGTACGGCGACAGGTAGCCGCGGTCGAACTGCATGCCCTCGACGACGTCGAGTTCGTTGTCCAGGCCCGAGCCCTCTTCAACGGTGATCACGCCTTCCTTGCCGACCTTCTTCATCGCGTCGGCGATGATGGTGCCGATGGATTCGTCGGAGTTGGCCGAGATCGTGCCGACCTGGGCGATCGCCTTGTCGTCTGCGGTGGGCTTGGACAGGTTCTTCAGCTCGGCGACGGCGGCCTTGACGGCCTGGTCGATGCCGCGCTTGAGGTCCATCGGGTTCATGCCGGCGGCGACCGCCTTGGAACCTTCGCGGATCAGCGCCTGCGCGAGCACGGTGGCGGTGGTGGTGCCGTCGCCGGCGTTGTCGGAAGTCTTGGACGCGACTTCCTTCACCATCTGCGCGCCCATGTTCTCGAACTTGTCGGCCAGCTCGATCTCCTTGGCGACGGACACGCCGTCCTTGGTGATCGTGGGGGCGCCGTAGCTCTTCTCGAGCACGACGTTGCGGCCCTTCGGGCCCAGGGTCGCCTTGACGGCGTTGGCGAGCACGTTGACGCCGCGCACCATCTTTGCGCGCGCGTCCTCACCGAAACGGATTTCTTTTGCGGACATGGATGTAACTCCGGGAATGGGGAATGGGGAATCTGGAATCGGAAGACCAGGGGCAGGGAGTCGGGGCTATGGGGCGGGATCGGGGCGTGCGTTGTGCCTTGCCGCTTCCCGATGCCCCATTCCGACTCCCGGCGGCGAACGCTTAGGCGAGCACCGCGAGAATGTCGTCTTCGCGCACGATCTTGTATTCGACGCCTTCGAGCTTGTAGGCGCTGCCCGAATACTGGCCGTAGATCACCTTGTCGCCGACCTTGACCTTGGCGGCGCGCAGCTGGCCGTTGTCCAGCGCCTTGCCTTCGCCCACGGCCACGACTTCGCCCTTGGTCGGCTTTTCCTTGGCGTTGTCGGGGATGACGATGCCGCCGGCGGTCACTTCATCGGCTTCGATCGGCTTGATGACCACGCGGTCATAGAGCGGCTTGAGATTCATTGAGTCCTCACAAGTGATTGATTGTTTTAGGGAAATACGCTGCAGTGGACGCGGATTCTAGCAGTCGCTCCAAGCGAGTGCCAAGACCGCGAACGAACAAAACCCGGGAGGCCCGGATGCCGCTGAGATGGGGCGGCGCGCCCCGCTTTCAAGGGCCGGCGACGAAATAGCCTGCGAAGGCTCCGCCGCAGGCCGTCGGCGCATAGGGTCGGCCCCGGATGGCGGCCACCGGCCGGGCGCCGGCACGATGGCCCGATTCTCCCGGAGCCCGCCATGACCCTCACCCGACCCGCCCACCTCCTGCTGGCCAGCGGCCTGCTGCTGGCCTGTGGCAGCGTCCACGCCGCGGTGTTCGTCAACGAGCTGCACTACGACAACGCGGGCAGCGACAGCGGTGAGCGGATCGAGATCGTCGCCACCGATGGCGAAAGCCTGTCGGGCTATCGCATCCATCTGTACAACGGCGGCAGCTCGCCCGGCAGTGCCAGCGTCTATGGCAGCACCGCGGTTCCGGCGGGCAGCGTCTCGAGCTGCGGCGGCAGCGTGCGGATCGCGACGGTCGCCTATCCCCGCGACGGGCTGCAGAACGGCGCCAACGACGCCGTCGCCCTGGTCGATGCGAACGGCCAGGTGGTGCAATTCCTCGGCTACGAGGGGAGCGTCACGGCCGGCAGCGGCCCCGCGGCCGGGATGACCAGCGACAGCCTGCCGCTGGCCGAGAGCAGCGGCACGCCGGCCGGCACTTCGCTGCAGCTGCGCGGCAGCGGCAGCGGCTACGACGACTTCAGCTGGGCCGCCTCGTCGGCGCACAGCTTCGGTGCCTGCAACGCCGGCCAGGCCTTCAGCGGCGGCGGCAACCCGGCGCCGATCCTGGTCTCGACCACGCCTGCGGACGGCGCCACCGGCTTCCCGGCCGCCGGCGACCTGGAAGTGGTCTTCAATGAAGTGGTGAGCGCGGCCAGCGGCGCGTTCGCGCTGGCCTGCGAGGTGTCCGGCACCGTGGCGCTGTCGCATGCGGCCTCAGCTGGCAGCTTCACCCTCGCCACGGGCACCGCGCTGCACGGCGGCGAACACTGCGTGCTGTCGATCGACGCGACCCGGATCAGCGACGACGGCGGCGCGCACCCGGGCACCGGCGTGTCGATCGGCTTCGACGTGGCCGACGGCGGCGGTGGTGGCGGAGACGACGATTACTACGCACACGTCAACGCGAGCAGCGCGCCGCAGCTGCGCTGCTCGCTGCACCAGACCATCCGCGGCCACACCGTCTATCCCTACAGCAGCAGCGGCACCAGCACCTGGACGATCCTGGAAATCGCCGACGAGGACCCCGCCAATGCCGGGCGCATCCTGGACGCCTACCGCAACCGCAGCTACGCCAAGGGCACCGACCGCGCCGGATCGGGCTCCGGACTGAAGTACAACCGTGAACACAGCTGGCCCAACTCGCTGGGCTTCAGCAGCTCGAGCGGCGACAAGGGACTGCCCAACGCGCCGTACACCGACACCCACATGCTCTATCTCACCGACGCGGCCTACAACAGCGATCGCGGCAACAAGCCCTACGCCGCGTGCCCGGCTTCGTCCAACTGCGGCGCGCGCGCCACCGAGGCCAACGATGGCAGCGGCGGCAGCAGCGGTGCCGGGGATTCCAACTGGGTGAAGGGACCCGACGGCAATGCCGGCTCGTTCGAGGTGTGGGACAGGCGCAAGGGCGACATGGCCCGCGCGGTGATGTACATGGCGATCCGCTACGAGGGCGGCGACGACATCCACAGCGGCCAGTCCGAACCCGATCTCGAGCTGACCGACGTCCGCAGCAAGATCGTCAAGACCTCGGGTTCACCGGCCTACATGGGCCTGCTCTCGACCCTGCTGGCCTGGCACCAGGCCGACCCGCCGGACGCCGCCGAACGCGAGCGAAACGAGGTGATCTACAGCTTCCAGGGCAACCGCAATCCATTCGTGGATCATCCCGAATGGGCGACGCAGGCGCTGTTCGAGTCGACGCCGCCGGCGACCTGCCAGTTGAACTGAACGCTGCGGTCAAGGCAGCACCGGCGTGGGGCCCTGCGGCAATCCGTACAATCGGGGCCCATGCCCCATGTCGTCCTCGCGTTCTGTACCTGCCCCGACGCCGCCACCGCCTCGCGCATCGCCGATGCGCTGGTCGGCGAGCGCCTGGCCGCGTGCGTCAGCGTGCTGCCGGGCGTGCAGTCGGTCTATCGCTGGCAGGGCGCGGTCGAACGCGCCGACGAGGTGCAGCTGCTGATCAAGACCGTCGCCGGGCGCATGCCGGCGCTGGCAGAACGGATCGTCGCGCTGCATCCCTTCGAACTCCCGGAAGTGGTCGCGGTCGAAGCCGCTGCCGGCCTGCCGGCCTACCTGGAATGGATCTCCGCCCAAGTCGCGCCGGACGCCGGCGGACAGGAGCCCTGAGCACGTGACCCCGCAGTCGTTCGCCTCCCGCTGGCCGCGCATTGCCGCCGCCGTCGCCCTGTGCCTTGCCTGCGCCGCCCCCGCGCTGGCCGCGATCGACGAGGACGACCTGCTGCCGGTCGACCAGGCGTTCGTGCTGAGCGCGAAGGCCACCTCGGCCAACCGTATCGCGCTGGAATGGAAGATCGCCGCCGGCTATTACCTGTACCGGCACCGGACCAAGGCCGTCGCGGCGGACGGCAGCCGGCTCGGCGCGCTGGACCTGCCGCGCGGCGAGGCCCATGACGACGAGTTCTTCGGCCGGGTCGAGACCTTCCGCAAGCGCCTGGCCGGCAGCGTGCCGGTGCACGCGGCCGACGGCGGCAAGGTGGCGTTGAAGGTGAGCTACCAGGGCTGCGCCGATGCCGGCGTGTGCTATCCGCCGCAAACGCGAACGCTGACCGTCGCGATGCCGGCTGGCGCTTCAACTGCAGGAGCGGCGCCAGCCGCGAGCTCTTCGGCCCCTTCGCAACAGGATCAAAAGCGCGCGGCTGAAGCCGCTCCTACGACGGCATCCGGCGGCGCTGGCGACTCCGGGTTCAACGCGCTGGGCCAATCGCTCGGCAAGCCGCGCGCCGCCGGGCTGGCCGGCGCAGCCGCCGGCCGCGATGCCTTGCCGCTGCCGCCCGAGCAGGCGTTCGGCTTCGACGCCATTGCCGACGGCGGCAAGGCGCTGCTGCTGCGCTTTACTCCGGCGCCGGGCTACTACCTGTATCGCGACAACACCACGCTGCGGCTGGCAGCCGACGGGGTCGCGCTGGACAAGCCGAGCTGGCCGCAGGGCAAGCTGCATCGCGACGAGCACTTCGGGCAGGTGGTGGTGTATTTCGACCAGGTCGAAGTGCCGGTGCCGTTGCGACGCGCCAACGCGCAGGCGCAGCGGGTCACGCTGACCGCGACGTTCCAGGGCTGCCAGGACGAAGGCATCTGCTATCCGCCGATGACTCGGACGGTGTCGATTGCGCTGCCGGCCGGGGTCGTGGCGGCCGCGGCGACTTCCGCAACCGCCGTCCCCGCCAGCGCCTCTGATCCGAAACCTGCCGCTGCAACGACAGGGTCCGCCGGGGACGGGTTCCCGCGCGAATCGAACGGGAACGTATCGCCCGCAGGCCCGGGCGCAGCCGCAATTCCCGCGGCAAGCGAACAAGCATCTGCAAGCGGCGCATCGTCGAGACCCGCCGACGGTTCGGACGACGTGGCCGAAGACAGCCGGCTCGCCGCCGGCCTCGCCGGCTCAGGCCGCTGGCTGACCCTGCTGTGGTTCTTCCTCGGAGGCCTGGGGCTGGCATTCACGCCGTGCGTGCTGCCGATGATCCCGATCCTGTCGGGACTGATCGCCGGCGCCGGCACGCGCATCGGCACGCGACGCGCGCTGTGGCTGTCGTTTATCTACGTGCTGGCCAATGCGCTGGTGTTCACCGCGGCCGGCGTCATCGCCGGGCTGGTCGGCGCCAACCTGCAGGCCGCGTTCCAGGTGCCGTGGGTGATCGTGCTGTTCGCGCTGCTGTTCGTGGCCCTGGCGCTGTCGTCGTTCGGGCTTTACGAGCTGCAGCTTCCGGCCGCGCTGCGGTCGAAGCTCGGCGGCTTCAGCGATCGCCAGCGCGGTGGTTCGCTGGCGGGCGTCGCCGCGATGGGCGCGCTGTCGGCGCTGATCGTCGGCCCCTGCGTGGCGCCGCCGCTGGCGGCCGCCGTGCTGTACATCAGCCAGAGCCACGATCCGGCATTCGGCGGGCTGGCGCTGTTCCTGCTGGCGACGGGCATGGGCCTGCCGCTGCTGGCGTTCGGCGCAGCGGCCGGGCGCGGGATGCCGACCAGCGGACCGTGGATGACCGGCGTGCAGCAGGTGTTCGGCTTCGTGTTCCTGGCCCTGGCGGCCTGGATGCTGTCCCGTGTGGTGCCCGGGCCGGTGACCCTGGCGCTGTTCGGGGTCATTGCGCTGGCCGCGGCGGCGTGGGCCTGGGGTGGTGCGCACAGCGACAGCGGGGGCCTGCGCTGGTTCGCGCGCTTCGCCGGGCTGCTGCTGGCGGTGGTCGGCACCGCGCAGCTGTTCGGCGCGCTTGCCGGCAGCCGCAATCCGCTGCAGCCGCTGGCCGGCTTCGGCGGACAGGCCGCGCAGGCCGAACTCGCCTTCCGGATGATCAAGTCCAGCGACGACCTCGACCGCGAACTGGCCGCCGCGCAGGCCGCGGGCACGCCGGTGATGTTCGACTTCTATGCCGACTGGTGCGTGTCGTGCAAGGAAATGGAGGCCTACACCTTCACCGATCCGTCGGTGCAGGCGGCGCTGGCCGACGTCGTGCTGCTCAAGGCCGACGTCACCGCCAACGACGCGATCGACCAGGGACTGATGCAGCGCTTCGGCATCATCGGCCCGCCGGCGACGCTGTTCTTCAACGGCTCGGCGGAAGAGCGCCGCGGACTGCGGCTGGTCGGCTTCGAGAAAGCCGCGCCCTTCGTCGAACGCGTCCGGCGCGCGACCGCGACGCCGTGATGGACGCACGGCCATGAAGTCCGGCGCGAAGATCGTGCTGGTGGCGCTGGCCGCCGGGGCGCTCGGGGTCGTCGCCAGCATCGCGATGAACGGCCCCGGCCCGCTGCTGGGCACCGAAGCCGGGCAGCGGGTGGTGCAGGAAGCCTATCGGGCCACCGCGCCGGCCCCGCCCGCGGGCGTGGCGGTGGCCCGCCGCGGGGACCGCATCCCGGCCTTCACCCTGCCCGGCATGGACGGCCAGCCGATCCCTGTTCCCGGCACCTGGGCCGGGCGGCCGCTGCTCATCAACGTGTGGGCCAGCTGGTGCGGCCCGTGCATCGAAGAGATGCCGGAACTGCAGCGATTCCACGCCCAACAGGACCGCAACGGCGTCCAGGTGGTAGGCATCGCCCTGGATGACACTGCTGCGGTCCAGGATTTCCTGCAGCGCATCTCCGTGGAGTACCCGATCCTGGTCGACGCGCCCGGGCCGGCGGATGCCGGCGTGCGCCTGGGAAACCCCAAGGGCGTGCTGCCCTACTCGGTCCTGGTGTCGGCCGACGGCGTGCTCCTGAAGCAGCGCATCGGACCCTTCGCGCACGGGGAAATCGACGGCTGGGTCAAACCCTGACCCCGCGTGCGTCCCGTGGGAGCGGCTTCAGCCGCGAGCTCCTGAACTTGCCCCACGGCCTCCTGCAAGCAAGAGCTCGCGGCTGAAGCCGCTCCCACAAGAGTTGGGGCGACGGCGGCTCTAGAGCCACAACTCAAACGCGCGCTTAAATGACGTTAAAGCGGGAAACTTCGGCGATCTGGACAGCATCGCCCGCATCGCGCAGACTGACCGCCCGTTTCGTCCCGCGCCCCCATGGCCAAGCTGCTGGTCCTGCACGGTCCCAACCTCAACCTGCTCGGTACGCGCGAGCCGGAGGTCTATGGCCGCACGACGCTGGACGAGATCGACGCCGACCTGCAGGCGCGGGCGCTGGAGAAGGGCTTCGAACTGGCCAGCTTCCAGTCCAACGCCGAGCACGCCCTGGTCGATCGCGTCCAGGCCGCGCGCGACGACGGGACCGACTTCATCCTGATCAACCCGGCCGGCTTTACCCACACCTCGGTCGCCCTGCGCGATGCGCTGGCGGCGGTGGCGATTCCGTTCATCGAGGTCCACCTGTCCAACCCCCACGCCCGCGAACCGTTCCGCCGCCAGAGCTATTTCAGCGACCTGGCCGTCGGCGTGGTCTGCGGCTTCGGCAGCCTCGGCTATGGCCTGGCGCTGATCGCCGCGACCCGGTACCTGCAAGACGCCGCCCGCGACGGCGGTCACGCGTGAACCGTCGCCGGCGGCACGCGCGCCGCTGACGCGGCCACCCCGAACACCTTCCGCCGCTGGCGGACAGCCACGACACACCACGAGAGGCCTCCATGGACCTGCGCAAGATCAAGAAACTCATCGACCTGCTCGAGGAATCCAACCTCGCCGAGATCGAGATCAAGGAAGGCGAGGAATCCGTGCGCCTGGCCCGCACCCCCTCCGGCACGCCGCAGCCGATGTACGCGCCTGCCCCGGTCTACGCCGAGGCCCCGCGCCCGCAGCAGGCCATGCCGATGCAGTCGCCGGTCGACGCCGCCACCGGGGGCCGTCCGGCCGAGGGCGGCCCCGCACTGCCCGAGGGCCATGTGGTGCGCGCGCCGATGGTCGGCACCTATTACGCCTCGCCCGCCCCCGACAAGCCGGCCTTCGTCAGCATCGGCCAGGCGGTCCAGGCCGGGGAAACGCTGGGCATTATCGAGGCGATGAAGATGTTCAATCCGATCGAGGCCGACGTCGCCGGCACCGTGCTCGCGATCCAGTGCGAGAGCGGGCAGCCGGTGGAGTTCGACCAGCCGCTGTTCGTGATCGGCTGAGGCGGCCACGATGCTGGACAAGGTCGTCATCGCCAACCGCGGCGAAATCGCGCTGCGCATCCTGCGCGCGTGCCACGCGATGGGCATCCGCACGGTCGCGGTGCATTCCACCGTCGACCGCAACCTCAAGCACGTCGCGATGGCCGACGAGTCGGTCTGCATCGGCCCGGCGCCCTCGACCGACAGCTATCTCAACATGGCGTCGATCATCGCCGCGGCCGAGGTCACCGACGCCCAGGCGATCCATCCGGGGTACGGCTTCCTCAGCGAGAACGCGGATTTCGCCGAACGCGTCGAGCAGTCGGGCTTCATCTTCATCGGGCCCAAGGCCGACACCATCCGCCTGATGGGCGACAAGGTCGAGGCGATCCGCGCGATGAAGGCCGCGGGCGTGCCCTGCGTGCCCGGCAGCGGCGGCCCGCTGGGTGACGATGCGGAAGAGAACCTTCGCATCGCCGGCGAGATCGGCTATCCGGTGATCGTCAAGGCCGCCGGCGGCGGCGGCGGCCGCGGCATGCGCGTGGTGCACACCGAAGCGGCGCTCAATACCGCGATCTCCACCACCAAGTCGGAAGCCAAGGCGGCGTTCGGCAACGACATGGTGTACATGGAGAAGTTCCTCGAGAATCCGCGCCACGTCGAGATCCAGGTGCTGGCCGACGGCCAGGGCAACGCGATCCACCTGGGCGAACGCGACTGCTCGATGCAGCGGCGCCACCAGAAGGTGGTGGAGGAAGCGCCGGCGCCCGGCATTACCGAGGAGCAGCGTGCAGAAATCGGCAAGGTCTGCACCGAGGCCTGCGTGCGCATCGGCTACCGGGGCGCCGGCACGTTCGAGTTCCTGTATGAGAACGGTCGCTTCTATTTCATCGAGATGAACACCCGGGTGCAGGTCGAGCATCCGGTGACCGAGATGGTCACCGGCATCGACCTGGTTCGCGAACAACTGATGGTCGCCGCGGGCCACAAGCTGAGGATCAGGCAGAGCGACGTGGTCCTGCGCGGCCATGCGATCGAATGCCGCATCAATGCCGAGGATCCCGAGACCTTCATGCCCTCGCCCGGCCTGATCCAGCATTTCCACGCCCCCGGCGGTCCCGGCGTGCGCGTGGATTCGCACATTTACGAAGGCTACCGCGTGCCGCCGAACTACGACTCGATGATCGGCAAGCTGATCGTCCACGGCGCCGACCGCGAACAGGCGATCTGCCGCATGCGCGTCGCGCTGTCGGAGATGGTCGTCGACGGCATCAAGACCAACATCCCGCTGCAGCAGCGCATCCTCGCCGATGGCGGCTTCGGCGCCGGTGGACAGAACATCCACTACCTCGAGAAGCGCCTGGCCGAGCGCAAGGACAAGGCGCTGTCGATCGGCTGACAGCGCGAGCCCTGTAGGAGCGGCGGAAGCCGCGAGCATCTGATTCTCGGGCCAGGATCAAGAGCTCGCGGCTTTCGCCGCTCCTACGAAAAGCACCGCAATCGGACGAGCCCACACCCATGCCCTTCCTCGAACTTACCGTCCCCTGCCGCGAATCCGAACAGCCGCGCTACGAGCACGCGCTGGAGGATGTCGGCGCGCTGGCGGTGACAATGCTCGACGCCGACGCGGATACCGACAACGAACACGCGATCCTCGAGCCCGGCGTCGGGCAGACGCCGCTGTGGGACGCGATCACGCTGACCGCGCTGTTCCCGCACGATGCTGATGCGCTGCTGCTGCTCGCGGCACTGGAGGCCTTCGACCCGGCGCTGGACTGGTCGCAGGCGGCGTTCCGCAACGTCGAGGACCAGGACTGGGAGCGCGCCTGGATGGACCAGTACGCGCCGCTGCGTTTCGGCACGCGCACCTGGATCGTGCCGTGGAACCACGACCTGCCGGCCGAAGCCGACGCCCCCGATGCCGCAGTGGTGCGGCTCGACCCGGGCCTGGCGTTCGGTTCCGGCACGCATCCGACCACGTCGCTGTGCCTGCAGTGGCTCGACGCGCTGGCTGCGCGCGGCGAGCTGCAGGGCCGCGAGGTGCTGGATTTCGGCTGTGGCAGCGGCATCCTCGCGCTCGCCGCGCTCAAGCTCGGCGCCGTGCGCGGGGTCGGCGTCGACAACGATCCGCAGGCGCTGCTGGCGACGCGCGACAACGCCGATCGCAACGGCGTCGGCGCGGCGCTTTCGGTGTTCCTGCCAGAGGACGAATCACCGGCGACCTATCCGGTGGTGGTCGCCAACATCCTGGCCTCCGCGCTCGACGCGCTGGCCGACACGCTGGCCGCGCGCGTGGCCCCGGGCGGGCGGATTGCGCTGTCAGGCATCCTCAACGGCCAGCAGGAGCCGCTGCTGCGACGCTACCGCGACTGGTTCGACGACCTGGCGGTGCAGACCGAAGGCGACTGGGTGCGCATCGACGGCGTGCGTCGCGCGAAGTAAGCGGGTGGGAACTCGGGGCTGAGCCGCTACCGCACAGGCGCGGGCCCTTGCGACTCGGGCCTGCCCCACCTACAAAAAGCGCGGGCCCATGATTGAATAGGCGGATGTTCATCAACTGCCCGTTCTGCAGGGCGCTGGTCGCCACCGATCCGGCGACCGACCTGCCGCCCGACCACTGTCCGCGCTGCGCGGCGAAGCTGCGCGGGCTCGACGCCGAGGCGTCCGGGCCCGCCACGTCGACGGCATTGCAGGCGGGCGAACCGGCGCCCGTGCCGCGACTGGATCCGGACTTCCTGCTCCAGGTTCCGTCGCCCGACATGTCGCTTCCTGAAGGCGGCAGCGGCGCGACGCCTTCAGAACTGTCTTCGCAAATCCACCAGATCGTCGCCCTGGAGGCGCCGGGCGCGGCATCGGACATCGCGCCCGCCATCGCACCCATCGCGACGATGCTCAAGCGCGGCGACGAGGCGACTTCGCCCAACGATGCAGACGAGACCGCGGGCAACGCGAGCGCCACTGCGCGGGAAGCGAAACCGACACCCCCATCGGCAGGCGCACCGGTACCGACTTTAGCCGCCTCGCCCGCCGAACCAGTCACGACGAACCTGGCCCCGGTTGCTGCACCGGTAGTGCAAGCGCTAGATCTCCCCACCGGGCACGCGGGCAGGAACGACGCGGCGGGTCCGCCCGCGGACGTTGGACTTGCGGCTGCGCAAGCGGGACCGGGAGCGCCCGCTCCCGCGCCCGCGGCGACCCTTGCCGCCGACCAGGCTGGCGCGACCGCCGTCGCCGCAACCGTTCCCGCCGCGGCCGTGCCAGGTTCGCCATCAGCCGTCCGAGCCTCGGCGCCCAGCTTCATGCATCGACAGGCGCGGCCCGGTGACACCGGGTTGCACTGGAAAACCCTGGCCGCGATCGCCGCGCTTTCGCTGCTGCTGGCGCTGCAGCTGCTGCTTGCGGACCGCGCGCAACTGGCCGCCGACGCGCGCTGGCGCCCACTGGTGGCAAACGTGTGCGGCGTGCTCGGCTGCGCGCTGCCGCCCTGGCGCGAACCGGCGGCGTTCACCGTGCTCGCACGCGAGGTGCGTCCGCATCCGTCCAACCCCGGGGCCCTGCGCGTCAGCGCGACGTTCCGCAACGACGCGCGCTGGCCGCAGCCCTGGCCACGGCTGCGGCTGACGCTGTCGGACGTGAACGGCAACGCCGTCGCTTCGCGCGACTTCAGCGCGCTCGACTACCTCGGCGCGGCGCCCGCGCAGGCCGAATTGCACAGCGGCCAGAGCGCGTCGATCGCCATGGACATCGTCGAACCCGAAACGCAAAGCGTCGCGTTCGACTTCGAACTGCACTGAACCCGGGCGAAGCGCCATGGGGGCCGGCCGGGCCCATCGCATTGGCACCCGCGACGGCCGCGCGCTAGACTCCCTGTCCCCGTCGCCCGTCGTCGGGCACGATCCGCCCGGGGACGCTTCTTGAACGCCGACCGTTCCGACAACGCCAACCGCAGCGGTGCCCGCGCGCCGCTGCGCGAGCACGTCGCGAACTCCGTGCGCCGCTACATCGGCGACCTCGACGGCTGCGGCGCCGACAACCTCTACGAGATCGCGCTGCGCGAACTCGAAATCCCGCTGTTCGTCGAAGTGCTCAACCATTGCGACGGCAACCAGAGCCGCGCCGCCGCGATGCTCGGCATCCACCGCGCCACGCTGCGCCGCAAGCTGCGCGAGTACGGATTGGCGTGATTCGCTGATTGGTGGTTGGCGATCGGTGGTCTTGCGAGCTTTTCCCGGCATCGGCCGATTGGCCGGGCAACCGTTCCGGGCTGAAGCCGCTGCCATGAGATCGGAATACGCCGGAAATCATCGGGGCATCAACGTCCAGTACAGCGCGTAGAACGCGATCCACGCGGCCCACCAGATCCTGTTCACCGTCGCAGCGCCAAAGCGCGGCGCCGCCCTTCGCGCAATGCCGCCCACAAGCAGCGCAACCGCCACGAACCGGGCACCGCGCGCGATGACGCTGCAGGCGATGAAGACCGGCAGGCCCAGCCCCGCCGACATCGCCTGCGCCGCGTACAGCTTGTAGGGCGCGCCGCTGAAGCCGCCGACCAGCAACGCCCAGCCGCCCAGGGCATGCAACTGCGCCCGCACGCGCGCGACCAGGCCCGGATCGATCGCCGGCAACCGCTCGAACAGCGCCAGCATTGCCGCCTCGTGCCCTGCGCCGAGCAGATACAGCAACACGCCGCCGGGCAGCGCGCCAGCCAGCGCGCATGCACACCCGCGCAGTGCGGCGCGCCGCGACGACAGCGCCAGCCGGCTGATCCACACGTCGGGCACGACGAAGAAAACGGTGGCCTCGGCCAGACCCCACAGCGCCGCGACGGCTTGCGCCCACCGCCCTTCCAGCGCCCGATCCGGCACCCGCTGTGGTCTCACGGCATCCTGCATGCGATGTGCGCCTCCGTCTTTCGCGCGAGCCGCGGACCAGATGCCCACGCAATCGCTTGGCGAAGAAGCCGATACCCGCTCTTCCCCGTGTCCCGTTACGCGGCCTTGCAGCCTCCCTGGCGGACGTGCGCAGCGGCGGCGCGTCCGGGCTCTCGTACAATACCGTCCCCGCCGCACCGCCTTCCGACATGCCCGCACATTCGTCCGCCGCGCCGGTGAAGATCACCCGCGCCCTGCTGTCCGTGTCCGACAAGACCGGCCTGGTCGATTTCGCCCGCGCCCTTGCGGCGCGCAATGTCGAGCTGCTCTCCACCGGAGGCACCGCCAAGGCGATCCGCGACGCCGGCCTGTCGGTGCGCGACGTCTCCGAGGCCACGGGCTTCCCGGAAATGATGGACGGCCGGGTCAAGACCCTGCATCCGGTGGTGCACGGTGGCCTGCTCGGCCGCGCCGGCATCGACGACGCGGTGATGGCGCAGCACGGCATCGCGCCGATCGACCTGCTGGTGCTCAACCTGTACCCGTTCGAGAAGGTCTCCGCCGATCCGGCCAGCACGATGGACAAGATCGTCGAGAACATCGATATCGGCGGCCCGGCGATGCTGCGTTCGGCGGCGAAGAACTTTGCCCGCGTCGCCGTCGCCACCGATCCGGCGCAGTACGCCGGCATCCTCGCCGAGCTCGACGACAGCGACGGCGCGCTGTCGGCGCAGACTCGCTTCGCGCTGTCGGTGGCCGCGTTCAACCGCGTCGCGCAGTACGACGCATGCATCAGCAACCATCTCTCGTCGATCGGCGACGACGGCAGCCGCGCCTTCTTCTCCGGCCAGAGCAACGGCAGCTTCATCAAGGTCGCCGACCTGCGCTACGGCGAGAATCCGCACCAGCGCGGCGCCTTCTATCGCGACCTGTATCCGGTGCCCGGCACGCTGGCCACGTTCGCCCAGCTGCAGGGCAAGGAGCTGAGTTACAACAACCTCGCCGACGCCGACGCGGCATGGGAATGCGTGCGCCAGTTCGACGCCCCGGCCTGCGTGATCGTCAAGCACGCCAATCCCTGCGGCGTGGCGACCGGCGCCGCCTGCGGCGATGCCTACGAACTGGCCTACGCCACCGATCCGACCTCCGCGTTCGGCGGCATCCTCGCGTTCAACACCACGCTGGATGCGGCGACGGCGAAGGCGATCCTGGACCGCCAGTTCGTCGAGGTCCTGATCGCGCCCGACTACGACGACGGCGCGCTCGCGTACGCGAGGAAGAAGGCCAACGTGCGCGTTCTGAAGATCCCGCACGGCGCCGGCCGCAACAACGTCGACGTCAAGCGCGTCGGCTCCGGCCTGCTGATGCAGGACAGCGACAACCGCGAGGTGTCCCGCGACGAACTCAGCACGGTCACGCGGCGCGCCCCCACCGCGGCCGAGCTCGACACGCTGCTGTTCGCCTGGCGCGTGGCGAAGTTCGTCAAGTCCAACGCGATCGTGTATGCCAAGGACCAGCGCACGATCGGCATCGGCGCCGGGCAGATGAGCCGGGTGATCAGCGCCAGGATCGCCGGGCTCAAGGCCGAGGAAGCCGGCCTGGTGGTGCCGGGATCGGTGATGGCATCGGACGCGTTCTTCCCGTTCCGCGACGGCATCGACGCCGCAGCCGCCGCCGGCATCCGCGCCGTGATCCAGCCTGGCGGGTCGATGCGCGACAGCGAGGTGATCGCCGCGGCGGACGAGCACGACATCGCGATGGTGTTCACCGGCGTGCGCCACTTCCGCCACTGATTGCGGCGACGCGTCGCGATCAGGCGGGCGGAACCGTGGGCCGCTCGGTCCAGATCGTGCGATCGATGCGGTCGCCGAGTTCCGGATACGCCGATGCGTCCAGCCGCGGCACCTTGCCCGCGCGCAGCTGCGCGTCGTAGTCGCGGGTGAGCTTCACCACCAGACCCGACAGCATCATGATGGCAACGAGGTTGATCAGGGCCATCAGCCCCATCGCGGCGTCCGCCGTGTCCCAGACCAGGCCGACGCGGGTCACCGCGCCCCAGCCGACCATGGCGATCGCGCCGGCCTTCATCAGCAACAGGCCCTTGCGTCCACCGCGGAGGAAAATGACCGCCGATTCGGCGTACGCGTAGTTGCCGACGATCGAGGTGAGCGCGAAGAAGAACAGCGACACCGCGATGAACGTTGGACCCCATGCGCCGAAATGCTGCGCCATCGCCGCCTGGGTGAGACGGATGCCGTCCTGCTCGCCACTGCCCAGCGCGCCCGACAGCAGGATCATCAGCGCGGTCGCGGTGCAAACCAGCAGCGTGTCGACGAACACCCCGAACGATTGCACCAGGCCCTGGCTGGCCGGATGGTGCGGCACCGGCATCGCCGCCGCGGCGATGTTGGGCGCACTGCCCATCCCGGCTTCGTTGGAAAACAGGCCACGCTTGACTCCGTTGAGCATCGCCGCGGCCAGTCCGCCGAGAATGCCGCCCGCAGCCGGTTCGAGCCCAAACGCGCTGTGCACGATCAACGACAGCATCGCCGGAACCTGCGCGGCGTTGCTGAAGACCACCCAGAGCGCGAGCGCCAGGTAGACCGCGGCCATCAGCGGCACCACCAGCACCGCGAAGCGCGCGATCGACCGCAGCCCGCCGAAAATGATCGTGCCCGCCAGTACCGCCAGCCCGATCGCGCTCCAGCGCCGGTCGATCGCGAACGCCTCCGCCATGGCCGCCGAAATCGAGTTCGCCTGCACCGCGCTGAAGACGAGACCGAATGCGACGAGCAGGAATATCGAGAACAGCACCCCCATCCAGTGCGCGCGCAGGCCGCGGGCCATGTAGAAGGCGGGGCCGCCGCGGTACTGGCCCGCGCCGTCGCGCACCTTGTACAGCTGTGCCAGGCTGCTTTCGGCATAGGCGGTCGCCATGCCGAAGAACGCCACCACCCACATCCAGAAGATCGCGCCGGCGCCGCCCGCGCCCAGCGCGATGGCAACGCCGACGAGGTTGCCGGTCCCGATGCGCGAGGCCAGGCTGGTGCACAGCGCCTCGAACGGGGAGATGCCGGCGCTGCCCTCGTGTCCGCCGGCGAACACCACGCGCAGCATCTGCGGGAAGCGCCGCAGCTGTATCAATCCCAGCCGCGCGCTGAAGTACAAGCCGACCAGCGGAAGCACGCCCACCAGCAGGTAGTTCCAGATCACGGCATTGATGCCGCCTACGGCCGCCTGCAGCATCGCCTCGATCGTCTGGATTGCCGTCATCGCGTGGCTGCTCCCGTCGCTGTGAGTCCCCGAGCCTAGCATCCGGTGTCGCGCGCCAGACGCGACCATGTCCGCCGCCCGGGCGCGCCGTTAGAATCCACGCCATCGCCCAGGTGGAAACGACTGCCTTGAAACTGCTCGTGATCGGCGCCGGAGGGCGCGAACATGCCCTGGCCTGGAAGCTCGCGCAGTCTCCGCGCGTGGCCGAGGTGATCGTCGCCCCCGGCAACGCCGGCACCGCGACCGAGGGCAAGTGCCGCAACGCCGACGTCGCGGCGACCGATCTCGACGCCCTGCTCGCGCTTGCGCGCGACGAAGGGGTCGCGCTCACCGTCGTCGGCCCCGAAGGTCCGCTGGTGGCCGGCGTGGTCGACCGCTTCCGCGCCGAGGGGCTGCGTATCTTCGGCCCCACCGCCGCGGCCGCGCAGCTCGAGGGCAGCAAGGCGTTCGCCAAGGATTTCCTGGCCCGCCACGGCATCCCCACCGCGCACTACGCGGTGCACACCAACGTGGAGGAGGCGCTCGAGTACGTCCGCGCGAAAGGCGCCCCGATCGTGATCAAGGCCGACGGCCTGGCGGCCGGCAAGGGCGTGATCGTGGCGATGACCCTGGCCGAGGCCGAGGCCGCGGTCGCCGACATGCTGGCCGGCAATGCATTCGGCGAAGCGGGCGCGCGGGTGGTGGTCGAGGAGTTCCTCGACGGCGAGGAAGCCAGCTTCATCTCGATCGTCGATGGCCGTTTCGCGCTGCCGATGGCGACCTCGCAGGACCACAAGCGCGTCGGCGACGGCGACACCGGCCCCAACACCGGCGGCATGGGCGCCTATTCGCCGGCGCCGGTGGTGACCGCCGAGGTCGAACAGCGGATCCTGCGCGAAGTCGTCGCACCGACCGTGCGCGGCATGGCCGCCGACGGTGCGCCGTTCACCGGCTTCCTGTACGCGGGCCTGATGATCGACAAGACCGGCGCGCCGAAGGTGATCGAGTTCAACGTGCGCTTCGGCGACCCGGAGACGCAGCCGGTCATGATGCGGCTGCGTTCGGATCTTCTCGACCACATCGAGGATGCGATCGACGGCCGCCTCGACCGCAGCCGCGCACTGTGGGATCCGCGTCCGTCGCTGGGGGTGGTGATGGCCGCCGCGGGCTATCCCGGCACGCCGAGCACCGGCAACATGATCAACGCCTGGGACGTCCCCGACGTCGAGGACACCAAGGTGTTCCACGCCGGCACCCGCCTCGAAGGCGACCGCGTCGTCACCGCTGGCGGCCGCGTGCTGTGCGTGTGCGCGCTGGGCGACACCGTGGCCGACGCGCAGAAGCGGGCGTACGCCGAAGTCGCCGGCATTTCCTGGCCGGGCGAGTTCCACCGCCACGACATCGGCTGGCGCGCGATCGAACGCGAACGGCAGCCTTAGGGGCGCTTCCCGGCGCCGCGGGAGCCGCGGGAGCCGCACGATAGTCCGTCTCCCGCGCACGCACTACGCGGGGGCGAAATGCGCGATCCGGGAGGGCGCATGCGCCGATGGCTCTGCTAGGCTCGCCCGGTCGTCACCGGAACTCTCGCATGTCGGGCCACAACCAGTTCGAGCTGCTCCGGCAGCGCCGCTTCCTGCCGTTCTTCGTGACCCAGTGCTTTGGCGCGTTCAACGACAACGTCTACCGGCAGGCGATCATCGGCATGCTGTTCTGGCTGGGCGTAAGCGCCGAGCAGAAGACGCTCTACGCCACGCTTGCGCCGGCGATCTTCATCCTTCCCTACTTCCTGTTCTCGGCGCTGGCCGGGCAGTTCACCGAACGTACCGAGAAGTCCACGCTGATCCGCATCACCACCGCGATGGAGATCGCGATCATGTCGCTGGCGGCGGTCGGCTTCGTGACCACCAGCATGACGGTGCTGCTGGTGGCGCTGTTCCTCACCGGGGTGCAGTCCACGCTGTTCGGGCCGGTGAAGTATTCGATCCTCCCGGCCGTGCTGCATCCGCGCGAGCTCACCGGCGGCAACGGGCTGGTCGAGATGGGGACGTCGATCTCGATCCTGCTGGGCATGATCCTCGGCGGATCGATCTTCGCGATGACCGGCGCCGGCGGGCCGTGGGTGGCGGGCGCGACGATCATCGCGCTGGCGATCGCCGGCAACGTCGCCAGTCGCGCGATCCCGGAAGCCGGCGCGGGCGCGCCGGGATTGAAGATCAACTGGAACCCGATCCCGGAATCGATCGCGGTGCTGCGGCTCGCGCGCAGGCAGCTGGCGGTGCGCAACGCGATCCTCGGCGTGTCGTGGTTCTGGTTCGTCGGCACGGTGCTGACCAGCCAGCTGCCGGCCTACGCCGAGGTTTACCTGGGCGGCTCGGCGACGCTGTACATCCTGGCGCTGGCGCTGTTCTCGATCGGCACCGGCGTGGGCTCGATGCTGTGCGAGAGGCTGTCTGCGCGCACCGTGGAAATCGGGCTGGTGCCGCTGGGCGCTTTCGGCATGACCGCGTTCCTGCTCGACCTGGCGCTGGCACGGACCGGGGTCGCGACGACGGCGGGACTGGACGTGGCCGGTTTCCTGCAGCAGCCGGGCGCCTGGCGCACGGTGGCGGACCTGGTCGGGATCGGCCTGTTCACCGGTCTGTTCGTGGTGCCGCTGTTCGCGCTGATCCAGTCGCGCACGCCGAAGTCGGAAATGTCGCGGGTGTTCGCCGCGCTGAACATCCAGAACTCGGGCTTCATCGTGCTGGCGTCGCTGTCGGCGCTGGCGGTGCAGCGCTGGCTGGATTGGTCGATCCCGCAGGTAATCCTGGCGCTGGCGATCGCCAACGCGCTGGTGGCGATCTGGATCTTCACGATCGTTCCCGAGTTCCTGATGCGCTTCCTGAGCTGGGTGCTGGTGCGCACGCTGTACCGGCTGCGCACGCGCGGCATCGACCATATTCCCGAGGAAGGCGCGGTGCTGGTGGTGTGCAACCACGTGAGCTACATGGACGCACTGATCCTGTCGGCCAGCATTCCGCGGCCGGTGCGCTTCGTGATGTATTACAGGATCTTCAACATCCCGGTGATGCGCTGGATCTTCCGCACCGGCAAGGCGATCCCGATCGCCGGCGCGCGCGAGAAGCCGGCGCTGATGGAGCAGGCCTTCGACGCGATCGACGCGGCGCTGGCGGAGGGAGAAATCGTCGGCATCTTCCCCGAAGGAAAACTGACCACCAGCGGCGAGATCGCGGCCTTCAAGTCCGGCGTCGAACGGATCCTCGCGCGTGCCGCCGCTGCCGGACGCCCGGTCCCGGTGGTGCCGATGGCCCTGCGCGGGATGTGGGCAAGCATGTGGAGCCATCGCGACGATCGCATGGGCCGCATGCGCACGCCGCGGCGATTCCGCGCACACGTCGAGGTGGTGGCGGGCGGGCCGGTGTCGGGCGAAGGCGTGACGGCTGAAATGCTCGAGGCCGAGGTGCGCGCGCTGCGCGGCAGCGAAGCCTAGGCTGTCCCGCGAGCGGCTTCAGCCGCTTGCACGAGGATTCCTCGCGGCGCGGCTCAGCTCACCCAGCCGGCAACCACGAACAGCGCCATCACCGCCGTCCACACCAGCAGGACGCGCCAGGCCAGGCTCATCGCGTCCTGCAGCTCGGGCAGTTCCGGCGCGACGGCGACCATCGCGCCACCGATCTGGACGCCGGACTCGGTTTCCTCGCTCGCTTCCTCGGCCAGTTCGATCCGGACGCAGGCGCGCGCGGCGGCCGCCAGGAACCCCGCGTCGAGCGCGAACGAAGCCCCGCCGTTCTCGCGCCACGCGGTGAACACCGCGTCGAAGTTGCCCACCAGCGCCATGGCCAGGGTCATCAGCTGCGCCACCGGCCAGTCGAGGAGCTTCAACAGGCCGCGCGCGCCGGAGAGCGTCCCGGCCGGCAGGAGATGGTTGCCGTCGCCTTCGGCGGCGATCGCGGCCAGGCGATACAGCAGCGCCCCGACCGGCCCGAGCACCAGGAACCAGAAGAGCACGCCGAACCAGCGCCGCTTGGCCGAGCGGAACACCGCACCGACCAGCGAGCTGCCGGACAGCGACACCGCTTCGCCGGCAGGCCACAGTCGCGCGGCGGCGGCATGGCGCGTGACCGGGTCGTCGGTCTGCACGATCGCATCGACATCGGCATCGAGATCGCGCGGCCCCCACGCATAGAACAGCACGACGATGCCGAACACGATCGACGGCAGGCCGAATACCGTGCCATCCAGCGCGAGCTGGAACAGCCCCACCAGCAACAGCGGCGGCACCAGTGCGAGGACGATGCCGTAGCGGCCGCGCCAGAAGCCGTCGCCGGGAAAGCGGCCGTCGATCCAGCGCAACCATTGTCCGAACCAGCCGAACTGGCGCACGGCCGCGGCCAGCGGTTGTGCCAGGTGCCCCAGTGCGAGGGCGACGACGACGGCGAGCAAGGTGGTGAACATCGCCGGAGTTTAATGCAGCCACGCGAGGGGGTGCATGGCCGCCAGGGGAGCGCTGGTGGCGGGTGGAATCGGGGTCGTGGTCGCCGTCCGCGATCACTGATCGCTGATCGGATTCGAAGACGAAGCATCAAACGATGCAGGCGAAGTGTGCCGCGCACCCGGCGCCTGCCGGGACGCCGCGGAAAATCGCGCGTGCAGGCGGTCTGGTGGTGAGTGCTTTCGCGAGACTGCGCGACTCCTATCCGCTGGGAAACGCTGATCCTGCATTCCCGTGGACGATTGATTCAGCGCCCTCTGCGCCCCGCCATGTCCGCATGCCAATGCGACACCAGCCACCGCGAGATCGAAATCGACGGCGAGAGCAACAAGCCGCCTTCCGGCGACGCGCCGCGCAACGCGGCATCGACCTCGTCGAAGGTGAACCAGCGCGCGTCCTCGAGTTCGTCGCCGACCACCGGCTCGTCGGGCTCGGCCTGGGCGATGAATCCGAGCATCAGCGACGACGGGAACGGCCATGGCTGCGAGGCGAGGTAGCGGCATTCGCGCACGCGCACGCCGCTTTCCTCGAACACTTCCCGCGCCACCGTCTGTTCCAGCGATTCGCCCGGCTCGACGAAACCGGCCAGCGTGGAATAGCGATGCGCTGGCCAGCCGGCATTGCGGCCGAGCAGCAGGCGCTCCCCGTCGGTGATGGCGACGATGACCGCCGGATCGGTGCGCGGATAGTGTTCGAGCTTGCAGCGCGGGCACCAGCCCAGCCAGCCGGCGCGACGGTCTTCCAGCGCGGTGCCGCAGACCCCGCAGTGGCGATGCCGTGCCTGCCAGTGCAGCACCGCACGCGCCTGGGCGAACGCAGTGGCTTCGACCGCAGGCCAGGTGGCGGCGGCGCGGCGCAGGTCGACCCAGTGCGCGATGTCGGCGACGACCGCGTCGGCGCGCATCGCGAACCAGGCTTCGTCGCCGCGCAGGCCGAGGAACAGCGCGGAGGCGCAGGGATCGCCGCCGGTCGCGGCGCAGGCAAGGTCGGCACCCTCCAGCCTGAGCGGGCCGCCCTCGGCATCGGCGGCGGCGCGGCCCTCCGCATCGACCACCACCACCCGCGACCGCGGCCAGCGGGCCGCCAGCCCGTCGGCGTGGTCACGCAGGTGCTCGGCGCGGTCGAGCGGAGATTCGAGGAAGGCGAACGCCGGCGAATGTGCGGCGATGGGCGATGTCATGCGCGCGGATCCTGTCATCGTGCGGAGGCGCATTCTCCCATTTCGTGCGCGAGGGCCGGGTGCGATTGATGTCAATCCGGAACCCTCGCCCGGCGCTGCGCCCTACCCCTTCCGCTGCGCGGCAGAGACCGGCTAATGCTCTGGGCGCGCTCGACCAGGCGCCGTTGCGCAACGGATTTGCCCGACGCTGAGGATGAAGGGATCCTGGCCACAAACACGATCTTGTGGGAGCGGCTTCAACCGCGAGCTTCCACGGCAGTGGGCATCGGCTGGCAGTTCGCGACGGAAATTCCCCGGCGAACACGCTGGTTGCCACGGGAAGGCATCCGGTCAGGGCTCGCGGCTGAAGCCGCTCCCACAACACGTGCCGCGATGCGCATGCGACGCGCGGGGGCCGCGATGTCGCTGCACGGAGGCGCGACCCGGCCACCATGTCCCGGCCTACACCGTGAAACTGCTCCCGCAGCCGCAGGTGGATTTGGCGTTGGGGTTGCGGATGGTGAACTGCGCGCCGTGCAGGCTTTCGACGTAGTCGACCGCCGCGCCCATCAGGTATTGCAGGCTGAGCGGGTCGACCAGCAGCACCACGCCGTCGGTATCGATGGCCAGGTCATCTTCGCCCTGCTGCTCGTCGAATTCGAAGCCGTACTGGAACCCCGAACAGCCGCCGCCCTGGATGTACACGCGCAGCTTCAGCGCCTGGTTGCCTTCTTCGGCGATAAGCTGCCGGACCTTGGCGGCAGCTGCGGGCGTGAAATCGAGCGGGCGCTGCAGCGACTGGTAACCCGGCGCGGCGTCGTGGACGGCGTTGTTTTCCATGGCCACAGGATGGGGGGCGCGGCCACGCGCTTCAAGCTCCGGGGTCGGAACGCCGCGTCGCATCGGCCCACGGGAACGACTGCTCGACCGCGCTGCCGCTCTTGGGCGCCAGCCGCACGATGACCCGCAGCGGCTGGTAGCCGGCTGGCAGCACCAGGTCGCCGCCGACTTCCTGGAAATACTTGAACGAATACGGGATTCCGGCCGCGCCGGGCTGCTGGCGCAGGTCGTCCCACGACAGCTCGTGGAGCTTGCCGTCGCGGGTGCCCTCGACCGACAGCGTCACCTGGCCGCTGCTGACCGAGCCGCGGTTGAGGTTCTGGGTCAGGGTGGTGGTGAAGTGCCAGGCCTGGCCGGACTGCGGCTGCAACTGCAGCGTGTGCACGGTCAGGCCGCGGCGCTGCCCGGTGGCGCCGACGAACCGCTCGTAGAAGGCCACGTCGGCGCGCAGGCCGGCGATCTCCTCGTCGCGCTCGGCCAGCGTGCCCTGCAGGTCGCGGTTGGCGTCGCGGCTGATCTGGTCGGAGCGCTTGAGGGTGGCGACCTGCTGTTCGAGCGCATCGACCCTGGCGCGCTGGCCGCGGGGCTGCACGACTTCGCCCACCGGGGCGAAGGTGGTCCACAGCCCCCACGCGCCGAACGCCAGCGCGGCGGCGAACACCACGCCCTGCCACAGCGGCCTGCCTGCAGGCGTCCCGCCGGAGGGCGTCGCAGGCATGGCGGTCGCGGGGGCTTCGGGCGGCTGCGGTTCCGGGGTCTGTTCGGTCTCGGCCATCGCCACGGTATAGCGACCGCTTAGCGCCGGCGTCAAGCCGCGGCCGGCTGCGCTAACCTGCGCCGGCGACCCGGCCTCCGCGCGGGTCCGTGCGAGGTGCAGCACCATGACCGAAGCCCACCTGTTCGCGATCGGCGTCCTGCTGGCCTGGCTGGCGGGGATCCGGGTCTATCTCACCGTGTTCGGCATCGGCCTGGCCGGCTTCTTCGGCTGGCTGGACCTGCCGCAGGCACTGGAAGCGACCTCCTCGCCGTGGGTGCTGGGCGTGTCGGGCGTCCTGGCGGCCGCGGAATTCTTCGCCGACAAGATCCCGGGCGTGGACAGTGGCTGGGACCTGCTGCACACGCTGCTGCGGGTGCCCGCCGGCGCCTTCCTCGCCGCGGCGACGCTGTCGCCCGACGGCGAGCTTGGTGCCGGGATGCTCGCGACCGGCGCCGGCGTGGCGCTGACCAGCCATCTGCTCAAGAGCGGAGCGCGGGCGATGATGAACACGTCCCCGGAACCGGTCAGCAACTGGACCGCGTCGTTCACCGAGGACGCGGCGGTCGTTGGCGGGCTGGCGCTGGCCTTCACGCATCCGTGGATCGCGCTGACGCTGGTGGTCGCGGTCAGCGTGTTGTTCGTCTTGCTGGTGTGGTGGGTCTGGCGAAAATTGTTCCGTCGCGCGCCGCGTCCGCAGGCCCGGTAGAGGCCGGGTAAGCGCCGCACCCTGGGGGCTGCCCTGTCCTGATCGAAGTGTGCGGTCCGTAGTAGGCTGTTAACCGACGCATGCGCATAATCGCCGCGTCCACAGGGGAGTCAGGTTGTGCCCGCGTCCACCAGAACCGCTGCCGCGAATGCATCCGGCGGCGCCCGGCAGGGTTCTGCCGTGGCGCCCCCCGGCACGTCACTGCGCGCGGAATTTCCGCCGCCGCATTACTGGCGCCGCTGGTGCGCCGACGCGCCCGAGGCCGTGCTGCCCGCGAGCGAGGAAACCCCCGTCGCGGAGGCCCCGCTGCCGCAGGTGCTGCCCCAGGGTGAAAGCGGCGACGCGCCGTACCGGGTGCTGATCGTCGAGGACGATCCCAGCCAGGCGCTGTTCGCCGAAACGGTGCTCGCCGGCACCGGCATGCAGGCGCGCGTGGTGGGGATCAGCAGCGAGGTGATGGCCGCGATGGATGCGTTCCGTCCCGACCTGGTCCTGACCGACCTGCACATGCCGGGCCTCAACGGCACCGAGATCACCACCCTGATCCGCGCGGACGCGCGCTTCGCGAACACGCCGATCGTGTTCCTGACCGGCGACCCGGACCCGGAAACCCAGTTCGAGGTGCTGCAGGTCGGCGCCGATGATTTCCTCACCAAGCCGGTGCGGCCGCGGCATCTGATCGCGGCGGTGGAAAGCCGCGTGCGTCGCGCGCGGACGCTCGAGCGCCAGCGCAGCGGCGAGGGCCGCCACCCGGTGACCGGGCTGTACACGCGCACCGCGATGCTGCAGCGGCTGGGCGCGGCGATTCCCGACCAGTCGCGCGGCGCGCTGTACTTCGTCGAGATCGAAAATACCACGGCGCTGCGCGACCGCTTCGGCTACGTGGCCCTCGAGGGCGCGCTGGCCGACACCGGGCGATATGTGGGGCAGCTGGCCGGCGAGCACCTGGTGTCACGCCTGAACGACAACACCTTCGTGGTCTATGCGGCCGACGTGGAGGGCGCTGCGCAGGATGCATTCGCACGCACGCTGCGCGATGGCGTCGGCCGCCACGAGCTCGCGATCGATGGCCAGAGGCTGCGCCTGCGCGCACTGGTCGGCTACGCCTCCCTGCAGGAAAACTTCCGCGACGCCAGCAGCGCGCTGGCGGCCGCCGAGCAGGCGCTGCGCGAGGCGCGTCGCCTGCCGGTCGGCGTCGCCGCCCATCGCCCGCCGGAAGCCGCGCTGGTGGAAGCCGATGCCGATCGCGTGGTGATGATCCACGATGCGCTGATGAACGACCGCTTCGAGCTGGCGTTCCAGCCGATCGTGGCGGTCGCCGGCGGCGAGGAAGCGCAATACCAGACGCTGCTGCGCCTGCGCGACCAGGAAGGCGGCGTGCATACCGCCGCCGAGGTGCTGCCGGCCGCGGAGGCGGTGGGCGTGTTGCACGAGATCGACCGCAAGGTGCTGGAGCTCGCGATCAAGGTGCTGGACCAGCGCGCCGGCGAGAACCGCCCGGTGCGTCTGTTCGTCAGCCAGTCGCCGCTTTCGCTGACCCGCGACGGCTACGCCGCGGCGCTGCTCGAAACCCTGTCGGGGACCCGGATCGACGGCCCGTCGCTGGTCATCGACGTGCGCCAGGACGAGGCGCTGGTGCATGCGGTCGCGCTGCAGGAATTCTGCAACGCGATGGTGCCGGCCGGCGTTCAGCTGTGCCTGAGCCAGTACAGCGCCGGCGCTGAATCCGATGCCCTGCTCGCGCGCATGCCGCTGGGCTTCATGCGTCTGGCCGCGCGCTATTCCAGCAGGCTGGGCGAAAGCGCGGTGCGCGACGAAATGCGCGCGGCGATCGAGCGCGCCCATCGGCTCGGGCTGCAGGTGATCGGCCAGCAGGTCGAGGACCCGCAGGCTGCGGCGACGCTGTGGATCAGCGGCGTCGACTACATCCAGGGCAACCTGGTGCAGCACGCGGCCGGCGGCCTCGATTTCGACTTCCAGAATTCGGTGCTGTGACCGTGGTCGTCAGCCGCTCGCGACCTTCCGCCACCATGCTGCGCTGGCTGACGCTCGGCGCGGCGGCCGGCGCCGCGCTGACTCTGGCGCTGGACGTACTGGGGCTGGACGGCCCCTGGCAGGGCTTCGCACTGGTGCTGGCGCTGCTGGCGGTGTTCGCCTCGATCGGCATGTTCATCTCCACGCGCCAGCGCGAGCGCGAGATCGAGGAGGCCGACATCCGCGCCCGCCGCGACGAGGCCGAGCTTGGCGAACTGCAGCGCGAGCTCGACCGCCACACCCAGCTCGAGCAGCAGCTGCGCCAAGCCAAGCAGGCCGCGGAATCGGCGGTGATGGCCAAGGGCGAGTTCCTCGCCACGATGAGCCACGAGATCCGCACTCCGCTCAACGGCATCGTGCCGATGCTGGACCTGCTGATGCACGCCCAGCTCGCGCCAGACCACGCCGAGATGGTGCGCACCGCCTACACCTCGTCGCAGCAGATGCTGCGGATCGTCGACGACATCCTCGACTACTCCAAGCTCGAGGCCGACAAGCTGGTGCTCGAGTCCACCGGCTTCAACCTGCGCGAACTGCTCGAGGCGGTGGTCCAGCTGATGGATCGGCCGGCGCAGAGCAAGGGCCTGCGGCTGTCGCTGAACATCGATCCGGGCGTGCGCCTGCCGGTGCGCGGCGACCCTGTGCGCCTGCGCCAGGTGCTGAGCAACCTGGTGAGCAACGCGGTGAAGTTCACCGAGCGCGGCTCGATCACGATCAACGTGCGCCGGATCGGCGAGACCACCGCCCAGCACCAGCTGCGCTTCGAGGTCCACGACACCGGAATCGGCATCGCGCCCGAAGCCCAGGGCCGGCTGTTCCAGGCTTTCAGCCAGGCCGACACGTCGACCACCCGCCTGTACGGCGGCACCGGCCTGGGGCTGGCGATTTCGCGCCGCATCGTCGAGCTGATGACCGGCCGCATCGGTGTCGAATCCGACCCCGGGCGCGGTGCCACGTTCTGGTTCGAGATCCCGCTGTTGAAAGTGCACGGCGACATGCCGTCGGCCGAGACCACCGCCACCAACGGCGGCCGCCTGCTGCTGCTCAGCGCCGACCCGCGCCTGCGCCTGCGGCTGTCGATGCTGCTGCCCAACTGGGGGCTGCGCGTCAGCTCGGTGGAAACCACCCAGGAGGCGCTCGACCGCCTGCGTACCGCCGCCAACCAGGGCAAGCCGTGGGCGTACTCGGTGGTGCTGGCCGACCTGGCCGGCATCCGCAACACCGCCGTGGCCCTGCATCGCAACATCAGCCGCAGCACGATCTACGGCAACCTGCGGCTGGTCTGCCTGTACGGCGAGGACCCGGTCGCCGACGAGCTGCAGCACAATGTCACCCTGCTCAGCCGGCAGGCGCCCGACGGCGACCTGCGCGCCGCGCTGACCAATACCCGCCCCGCCGCCACGCCCGACAACCTGCAGCGCGAAGCCGCCGCCACACCCGCAACCACCATGGTCACCAACAAAGACGCCGCCACGCTGCGCAAGGCCCGGGTTCTCCTGGTCGAGGACAACCCGGTCAACCTGATGGTGGGCCAGCGCCTGCTCGGCGTGCTCGGCATCACCTGCGACACCGCCAGCAACGGCGAGGCCGCGCTGATGCGGATGTCGGCCTCGCGCTACGACCTGGTGCTGATGGACTGCCAGATGCCGGTGATGGACGGCTATACCGCGACCCGGCGCTGGCGCGAGAGCGAAGCGCTCGCCGCCGACGGCCGCCATCTCCCGATCGTGGCGATGACCGCCAACGCGATGGCGGGCGATCGCCAGAAGTGCCTGGACGCCGGCATGGACGACTACCTGCCCAAGCCGGTCACGCGCAGCGAACTCGAACGCTGCCTGCATCACTGGTGGAATCCGCAGGTCGCGGCGCTCGACGCGCTGGAAGGCGCGGTGTCCGGTGTCGACGAACCCGCGTCGATGACGTTCGACGATGCCGGCGCCGAAGCCGCGGCGCACAGTGCCGCGCCCAGTGCCGAGGCCGAAGTGCCTGCCGCGCCGCCGGCGCCGTGGCAGGCGGCGATCCCCGCCGCAGTCGAGCCGAGCGTTTCCGCCGGCCCGCTGGCGACGCCGACGGCCGCGGCAAGCGACGCCGAGCCGGGCTTCGATCCGCCCATCGCCCCGACGGAACCCGCTCCGTCGCGGATCGCGCCGCCGCTGATCGACCAGGAGGTCCTGGACGAGCTGCGCTCGATGCTCGGGGGCGAAGTCGACCGGCTGATCGATGTGTTCCTCGAGGACACGCCGCGGCTCGTGTCCGCGCTGGAAGTCGCGGCCAGCAGCGGCCCCGACTACGTGGCCCTGCGCGACGCCGCGCACTCGCTCAAGTCATCCAGCGCCAACCTCGGCGCGATGTCGCTGTCGGCCGCCGCCAAGCGCATCGAGATGGGCGCGCGCCAGCAGTCGCTGGACCGTCCCGCGGTTGCGGTGGCGCTGGTCGCCAACGAGTTCCAGCGCGCCCGGCAACAGCTGCGCGCGAGCCAGCGTAGTGAAGCGGATTCGCTGTAGGCACCCGACACCCGCGGGAGCGGCTTCGGCCGCGAACTTCTTGGTGCGTGCCGGGAAACAAGCGCACGGCTGAAACCGCTGCGACGGGATATGCGCCAATTGGCACCGGCAGGCGGGACGGGCGCGTTGCGCGGCCGCCGCCGCACGCGGCAGGCCAAAGTCGATGGAAGAGCGGCTTCAGCCGTGAGCGGGCGTTTCCAGCGTTGGTGCCGGTTGTTGCCAACCTGCCCGCGGGCGCGCGGCGATCAGTCGTCGCCGTCGATCTTGGTCTGCAGGTAGTTTTGCTCGCCGATCCGCGCGATCAGCGCCAGCTGGGTTTCCAGCCAGTCGATGTGCTCTTCCTCGGACTTGAGGATGTCGGTGAACAGCCGGCGGCTGACGAAGTCCCCGACCTGCTCGCAGTGCGCGATCCCGGCCTTCAGCGGCGGCACGGCCTCCAGCTCGAGCGCCAGGTCGCACTCGAGGACTTCCTTCGGGTTCTCACCGATCTTGAGCTTGCCCAGCGCCTGGAAATTCGGCAGCCCGTCGAGGAAGAGGATCCGCTCGGCGAGCATGTCGGCATGCTTCATCTCGTCGATCGATTCCTCGTACTCGTGCTTGGCGAGCTCGTTCAGGCCCCAGTTCTTCAGCATCTTGGCGTGCAGGAAGTACTGGTTGATCGCGGTCAGCTCGTTGTAGAGCGCCTGGTTGAGGAACTTGATGACCTGTACATCGCCTTGCATGGCACGTCTCCGCGTCTCGTTCACCGTCCACTCTAGCGCCATCGCACCAGAGCTGACGAAACGCGAATCGTATGCATCCGGACCGGCGCGAACAATGCCGGGAGGGGGAGTCAGGCGGCGTGGCGGATGCCGGGGAAGTCCACGACGGTGTCGCGCTGGGGCTGCAGCTCGGCGCGGGCCTGTTCGAGCACGGCAGTGGCCGTGTCAACGCAACTGCCGCAGCAGGCGCCGCAGCCGGTGCGCATGGTGAGTTCGGCCATGCTGCCGCAGCCGGCCTGCGCGGCCTGGCGGATGTCGTGGTCAGTCACGCCATTGCAGATGCACACGTACATGGGCCGGGAGACGCTGCCATTGCGGAAACGACCGTCATTCTGGCCCTGAATGAGAATGATTGTCAATCATGAACGGCACACACCGTTCGGCTTTCAGGCGCCGCGTCCCGTTTGCCGGCGCAGGGCGGGCCGCAGGCGCGGCTCCTGTCGCGGCTGCGGAATGGCGCGATGCCCCGCGATCTGGCGGGCGAACGGAGCCAGATGGCGCAGCGCGCTGGCGTAGACGCCACGCTTGAAGGTGACCACGTGCTCGAGCGGATACCAGAAGTCGACCCAGCGCCAGTGGTCGAATTCGGGCTTGTCGGTCCCGTCCAGGCGCAGGTCGCCCTCGCTGCCGGTGAACTGGAGCAGGAACCAGACCTGCTTCTGGCCAATGCACACCAGCTTGTCGTTGCGGCGGATCGCGCGCTGCGGCAGGCGGTAACGCAGCCAGCCGGGCGTCGCGCCGAGCACGGCGACGTGGTCGGCACGCAAGCCGGTTTCTTCCTCCAGCTCGCGGTACATCGCCTCCAGCGGCGTCTCGTCGGTGTTCATCCCGCCCTGCGGGAACTGCCAGCCATCACGCCGCACGCGCCGCGCCCAGAAGACGCGACCGTCGGGGTGCATCAAAACGATGCCGACATTGGGCCGATAACCGTCCGGATCGATCACGATGCGGACTCCAGATTCACTGTGTCCGACTCTGCCACGGCCACGCCGGGCCGACAAGCCGCGGGGCTGTGAATTGACGCCGCGCGCGGGCCCGGCAATAATTCGCGGCTTCCCTCGTGAAGTCCGTCTCGGCCTTGGGCTGGTCCGGAAACGGGCCCATGGCCCGCAGGCAGACGATGGAAGTTGATCCTGGCTATGTAGCTCAGACGGTTAGAGCGCGAGACTCATAATCCCGAGGTCGGTGGTTCGATTCCACCCATAGCCACCAGATTCTTGCCGAAAAACAAAGTGTTGGACGTCAAAGCCCGCCATCGAAGCGGGCTTTTTTGTGGCAGAACGACTGGCATGCCTGAACCGAGGTCGCCGCTGGTGGCGACGGGGTTCCGAAGGCGTTTGCCCTTCGCCACGCCCCTGGCGATACAGATGCCTGGTCCTGACGGTCAGCTAATCGCAGGGGCCTTTGCGTGGCGCCGATCTACCAACGGCCTGCCGCCCGGCAGGCTCGCATCGATCGCGCGGATCTGCCCCGGCAGAGCGACCGCCGCAGATCCAGACGGGGGACGCATCGAATCGAGTCGCCCGTAGCGCGGTGAAGAAGCATCCGCGCGCAGCTGGGTCCTCGATCGGGCCGCATCAAGCGCTGACGCCGAAAAGCGCGCCCACGGCGGCCGTCGAGGCCATCGCCAGCGCGCCCCAGAACGATACCCGCAAGACCGACCGGGCAACGGGCGCGCCACCTGCACCCGCCGCCAGCCAACCCAGCAAGGCAAGACAGCACAGCGAACCTGCAGCGAGCCCCCAAGTCAGCGCCGAAGCAGGAAGGACCAGCACCAGAATCAATGGAAGCGCGGCGCCGGCCGCAAAGGTCCCCGCCGAGGCGAATGCCGCTTGCACCGGTCTGGCTGCCAGCGTGTCGGAAATGCCGAGCTCGTCCCTGCCGTGTGCGCCCAGCGCATCGTGCGCCATGAGCTGGGTGGCAACGCTCGACGCCAGCGGTCTGTCCAGCCCGCGCCGGATGTAGATCATCACCAGCTCTTCGTGTTCCTGTTCGGGGTTTGCCGCAAGCTCCTTGCTCTCCCGCGCCAGATCGGCTCGCTCGGTATCGGCTTGGGAGCTGACGGAGACGTATTCGCCGGCAGCCATCGACATGGCGCCGGCGACGAGTCCGGCTACGCCGGCCACCAGCATCCCCCGGGTCCCGGCACCCGCGGTCGCGACCCCCAGTACCAGGCTCGCGGTGGACACGATGCCATCGTTCGCTCCGAGGACGGCAGCGCGGAGCCACCCGGTTCTGTGGGACCGATGGCGTTCACTGTGCGTCATGTGCTTCTCCAGCAGGGAAATAACGGGCGCGTGGATACGCGCGGCTCATAGTCTTGGCGCACGAGCATTCCAGCGGCGGCACCTTAATCGCCCGGGCGACTGGACGGACGCCTACCTTTGATTCCGCCATCGGGCATGCCGTCGCGGCACGCGGTCCGGTTGGCATGGCGCCGAAGCTTGAACGCGAGAGGCCGGCCTGACGTGTTGGCAGCAACAGCGCAAAACCTACGCCGAATGGCGCAGTGTTTGACGCCGAAAGCACCAAGAACGCCTTATGCACTGCCTGTTTAGGGGTTAGGGCCACCGCGTCCGCAATTTTGACCGTCCACTTGGCTGAAACCTGGTCGCAGCGCCGGCGCAGTCCGCTTAGACTCAGTCGAGCCGCCCTCAATAGCCGAGTTTTTCAACGGAATAGGTCGGAAGCAGTCGCCGACCTCGCTGCAGGCGGCGTCATTCCGGTGGGGCTACGCCGGGCTGTCCGAGTACCTTCAGCAACGTAGATCACAGGCCACAAGGCGCAACCCAACGCCGCGAGATTTCGGGCGAACCGCAATAGTCTCGACGCCCGCTATCCTCCGAGTCTGCATCGCACCCGAGCGCTACCGGCACTGATGAAAACGCTGATTTCCGTACTTCTGTCCGTCGCCCTCGCGGGCCTGTCCATGCCCTCCCCGGCTTCCGAAGCGCCGGGGCCGCACGATCGCGCGGAGGCAGTGCGCATCATCGCCGACCTGCGCAAGGTGGTGGCCGACAACGGCCTCGAGCGGCTGGAATCGGTGCGGATCGGCGGCATCGACCAGTGGGTATCGATACGCGGCAGCGACCGTCGCAACCCCGTGCTGCTGATGCTGCACGGTGGACCGGGATGGGTGGCGATGCCGACCAGCTGGTACTTCCAGCGCGGCTGGGAGGAGTACTTCACCGTGGTCCAGTGGGATCAGCGCGGCGCCGGGAAGACCTACGTGGCCAATGATCCGGACACCCTGGCGCCGACGATGACGCGCGAGCGCATGGTCGCCGACGCCGAGGCAATGGTCGCCTGGCTGCGCAAGGAGTTCGGCAAGGACAAGATCTTCGTGCTCGGCCATTCGTGGGGCAGCTACCTCGGACTCGAGCTGGCGCAACGCCGGCCCGAGTGGCTGCACGCCTACATCGGCATCGGCCAGGTCACCGACGCGCCCGAGAGCGAGCGGCGCGGCTGGGCCTGGACATTGCAGCAGGCGCAACGCGACGCGAACACGCAGGCCGTTGCCGAACTGGAGGCGCTCGCTCCTTATGCGCAGGGCGCAGATCCGGTGCCGCTGGAGAGCCTGTTCAAGCAGCGCAAATGGCTGAACCACTACGGCGGCATGGTGTACAACCGCAGGGGCGGCGATGCCGAAGGCGCGGCGGTGACACTGTCGCCCGAGTACTCCGACCTCGACGTCGCCGGAATGTGGAAAGGCAACGACTTCTCGATGCAGCACCTGCTGGCCGACGTGCTGACGCTGGACATGTCGACGGTACGCGAACTTGACGTTCCGCTGTTCCTGTTCCTGGGGCGCCACGACCACAATGTGTCCTCTGCGCTGGCCGCCGAATGGTTCGCGACGGTGAAGGCGCCCCGGAAGCGGCTGGTCTGGTTCGAGCAGTCGGCCCATGAAGTCATGATCGAAGAGCCGGGCAAGACGCTGGTCACGCTGGTGCGCGATGTCCGCCCCATCGCCGAACGTGCGGGCGACGTCAGCCCGGATGGCATGTAGCCTCGAGACCTTGCCCAGGCCGATGCCCTTCGGGAGCCTGACATTGCCCGGCCGGACCTGCCTGGCTGCGCCAGGGCATCTACCACGAAGATCTGCTCGCATCGGGCGCCGGGCGTCGCGTTGCGCGCGGGCGTTGGGACCGAGGTCGGCCACCGCGGCGTCGAGCGCGTCCTGCCGGCGGCCGAAGATGAAGACGGTGGCGCCTTCCTCGATGAAACGCTTTGCCGCCGCGCGGCCGATGCCGGTGGCGCCGCCGGTGATCACGGCGGTCTTTCCGTTGAGTCTGCTCATGTCATTGGAACCTCGATGCAGGCGTGTGGTTGGGGGTGTTGTGGAACGGTGATTCGCACTGGGGGCGAATCAGGACCTGCCGTGATCGCCGCGCACCGCTCAGGCCTCTTTCCGGATCAGGTCCTGGAAAATCAGCGGCCCCCAGACGCGTCCGCGCGCCTGCACCAGCGTGCCGCCTTCTTCGAGTTTCCCGAGATTGACGGGCGCGAAGCCCAGTCGCCTTGCAAGCTCCGCGACCTGCGCTGTGGCAGCTTCGTTGTCGCCCGACAGGAACACGACCCGGTGGCCGCCCGCGACCTTGGGATCGGTGGTCAGCGTGGCCGCAAGCAGATGATTGAAGCCCTTGACGACCTTCGCGCCGGGGAAAGCCCTGGCGGCGAAGGCGGTGGACGGCAGGCCGTCCAGATCTTCGACCGGCGCATTCGAATTCATCGCGTCGATGATCGTTTTTCCCTCCCAGTTCGGGAGAACCTTGGCGATCTCCGGGTGCCCCTCGTACAGGACCGCCAGGATGATCACGTCCGCCTTGAGTGCCTCCTGCAGCGTCTTGGGGACGACCGTGGGGCCGATGGCCCGTGCCTGGGGCAACAGCGCTTCGGGTGATCGACGGCTGGCGACGGCGACTTCGATGTTGTGGCGGGCGAAGGCGCGGGCGAGGGCCTGGCCGATGGCGCCGAAGCCGATGATTGCGTAGTTCATGAGCGTGTCCTTTTCGGTGGGGGATGAAGGGGGCAGACCCGTGCGGGCCTGCCACCCCACCGATCTGGGCCGCTTGACGCATCAAAACAATTGGCGAAACATCGCTAGATACCATCTAGTTTTTGGATACGAATGCTCGACAACGTCACCATCAACCAGCTGCGTGCGTTCGTGGCGGTGTGCGACCAGGGGAGCTTCTCGGCCGCGGCGCGGAAGCTCAGCCGCGCGCAGTCGGCCATCAGCCACGCGGTCAAGGCGCTGGAAAGCGCGTTCGATGTCGAGCTGTTCGAGCGCAACACGCGCAAGGCGCAGCTCAGCGCGGCGGGGCGCAGCCTGTTGCCGGACGCGCGGGCGGTGATCTCGCGCCTCGAGGAAATGAAGAACCGCGCCGGCGCGATCGCCCGCGCGGGCGTGCCGCAGGTGTCGGTGGCGGTCGATGCCTACTTCCCGCGCGCCCGCCTGGTCGACTGCCTGCGCACGCTGCAGGCGGAGTTCCCCACCGCGGCGATCAGCCTGCGCATCACCACCATGCAGGGCGGCGAGGCCCTGGTGCTCGAACGGGCATGCGCCCTGGCCATCACGATCGAGAACGTACCGGAGGTGAACCCTGATGCGATCGAGCGCAGCTGGCTGTGCGAGGCCGACATGGTGACGGCATGCGCCCCGTCGCACCTGCTGGCTTCAGTACCGGGCCCTATCCCCATGGACGAGTTCGGCCTGCACATCCAGGTCGTCGTCACGGACAACCAGCCCGGCGCGGAAAAAATCCAGCAGGGCGTCGCCGGCAAGCGGCAGTGGCTAGTCAATGACCTCAGCGCCAAGCGCGACCTGCTCAAGGCCGGTCTCGGCTGGGGACACATGCCGCGTCACCTCGTCGCCGAAGACCTGGAGAACGGGCAGCTGGTTGAGCTGAAGCGTCGCGCCTGGCACATCCGTTCGTTGACCTTCGTGGTCTCGCAGCGGCGTGGCTACGACCTCTCGCCAAGCGAATCCCGCCTGGTCGAGATTCTTGGCGAACCCTAGCGTCAAACCGAATGCAGGGATGCCGCTTTGCCCGCCCAGCAAGGTGGACGTGACGGTGGCGTTCCGTAGCGAGTGCGCCCTGGGCCGCGCTTCACCAGCTTCAAGCAGCGGCGAGCAGCAGTCGCGTCGCGGAGACACTCCAATCGCGCTGCGAGCTTGCCTTCCCGGCACATCGCTGCCGGTGCACGTGGTTGATCTGGCAACGTTGCGCGAACATCATGAGCTTTGGCAGGACAGTCGGCTCGCGCGCTTCGACGGCACCCATCGCCAGCCACGCACGGACCATCACCCCCGCGGATTTGCGGGTATTTCTTTTTCCGGACCCGCCGCCCGCCGACGACGTCCCCGCAACCGGCATCCCATGGACATCTTCAAGAGCTTCACCATCGAGGCCGCGCACCGGCTGCCGAACGTGCCGCCCGGACACAAGTGCGCGCGGCTGCACGGGCATTCGTTCGTGGTCGAGCTGCACGTGTCGGGTGAGCCGGGCGCAGACAGCGGCTGGGTGATGGATTTTGGCGACATCAAGGCCGCCTTCAGGCCGCTGTACGAGCAGCTCGACCACCATTACCTCAACGAGATCGGGGGCTTGGAGAATCCGACCAGCGAGCGGCTGGCGACCTGGATCTGGGAACGACTGCAGCCAGCCCTGCCCCAGCTGAGCGAGGTGGTCGTGCGCGAGACCTGCACCTCCGGCTGTCGCTACCGCGGGCCTTAAGGCCGGTCCGGCCCGGTCTCAGCCCTCCGTACCGCCCGAGGCGGCGATTCCACGGCTGCCGCGCGGAACCCGCGTCGTTGGTCGGCCTGCCGCTGCCGCAGGCATTCAACCCGGACGGCAGGCGGCCCGTCCGCAACGCGTTGATATCCAAAGAATGAATGGCTCCACCGGGCGATGTTGCATTGCAACAAACGCGGGGTTATGCTGCACCGCACAAATACCGGCAATCCCTGTCGGACATCTAGCAGGAGCCCGCCATGTACCAGGATTTCAACCAGCAGTTCGCCGCTGCCTCGCGCCAGTTCGCCGACACCGCCGCCCAGGTCAACCGCCTGGCCCTCGAGAACGCCGAGAAGGTCTTCGGTCTGCAGCTGGCCGCGTTCGAAGAGAACGCCAATGCCGCGTTCGCCTTCTGGGGCGAAGTGTCGGAAGCGCGTGATTTCGACGGCCTGAAGGCCGTGCTGCCGAAGGGCGTGCAGGTTGCGCGCGAGAACGTCGAGCGCGCCGTCAGCACCGGCCAGGAAGTGTTCGGCCGCACCCTGAAGACCAACGAAGCCATCGCCCAGATCGCCAAGGCCCAGGTCGAGTCGGCCAGCGCCAAGGTCCAGGCCAAGGCCGAGGAAGCCGTCAAGGGCGCGCCCAAGGTCGGCAAGTAATCCAGCTTCAATCGGCCGGTTCCGGCCACGCGGTCTCTCTCCCGCGTCGAAAGCCCGGCAACCCAGGTTGCCGGGCTTTTTTGTGCCCAGTGCTTTTGCGGGAACGGCTTCAGCCGCGAGCCGCGCGTGCCCGCGAAATCGCGGGAAGACCGGGAGGGCCGGTTCCGGCAGGGCGCAATTCCCTCCGCGCGAAACCTCGCCTCTCCGCAGGGGAACCCAACGCGACAGCCCGGCGGCTGGAGCGCCTACGCCGATTCCGATTCCACCAGTTCGACGAACGCCTGCAGCGCCGGACCGCGCGGGCGGGCGGCGAGTTCCAGCTGGTAGAGCGGGCGCAGGATTTCGGCGTCGCCGGCCAGGCGCAGAATGCGCACGCGGTGCATCGCCAGCAGGTCGCGCACCACGATCGCCGGCAACAGCGCGATGCCCGCGCCGGCCGCGACCGCGTGCGCGATCGCCTCGTTGCTGCCCAGTTCGATCAGCCGCGCGGGCTTGATGCCGCGCGAACGCAGCAGCCGCTGCGCAACCTGTCGCGTCCCGGATCCGGCCTCGCGCAGCAGCCACGTTTGCCGCGACAGTTCGGCCACCGAAGCGTGCCGCTTCGCGCCCGGTTTCGCATCGGCGGCGACCACGACCTGCAGCGACTCGTCACGCCAGCGCGTGGCGACGATGCCCGGATCGTCGACCACGCCCTCGACGAATGCGATGTCGACGCGACCCTCGGCGATGGCATGGCCGATGCCGGCCGTGTTGCCGACCAGCAACTCGAACTCCACCCCCGGGAAACGCTGCACGAACGCCGCCACGTGCGGCGGCAGCCAGTAGCCGGCGACCGTGGTGCTGGCGCCCACGCGCAGCGAACCTTTCCGCAAGTCCACGCGGTCGCGGACGTCCGCGATTGCCGCGCGCTCCATGGCGAAGATCGCGCGCGCATGCTGGTGCAGCGAGGCGCCGTGGTCGGTGAGCACCACGCCGCGACTGCGCGCGGCGCCGCGCTCGAGCAGCGGCAGGCCCAGCTGGTATTCCAGCTCGCGCACCGCCTTCGATACCGCCGGCTGGCTGACGTGCATCGCCTCGGCGGCCCGCGAGAACCCCTGGTGCTCGACCACGGCCAGGAAGACGCGCAGCAGGTGCAGGTTCATCGATAACCTGAATTCATCGAATCCTGAATTATATGTATTGGATTCATCCGAAGCACCCGCCTAGCCTGACGCCTCGCCACAAGCTGCATCCGCATCCGCGCGGGGCGGCGACGAGCGCAAGTCCCGACGACAAACGACCCAGGGCCGGTCCTTCGCAAGCGCGCGGACCGACCTTGCTGTCGATGCCAGGCCGCTGAAGCCCCTTCGCTCCCGCGTGGGAGACGACGGGCACGAACTCGCGAAGCACCACGCCGCCCGCAACCGACACCGCCACCGACTTCCACGCCATGCACGCCACTGCCACAACGCTGCCGCTGCCATCCCGCCTGAAACGCTATGCCAGCCTCTGGCCGGGACTGGCGCTGGCCAGCGCGGTCGCCGGTGCCGGCATGCTCGCCGCGCGGCTGCCGGCGCTGCAGGCGCTGGGACTGAGCGCGCTGACCCTGGCGATCGTCTTCGGGATCGCCGTCGGGAACACCGTGTTTCCCGCCATCGCCGCGCGCAGCGGGGCCGGCGTGGACTTCGCCAAGGGCATGCTGCTGCGCACCGGCATCGTGCTGTACGGATTCCGCGTCACCTTCCAGGACATCGCCGGGGTCGGCGTGGAAGGCGTGCTGATCGCCGTGGCCATGGTGGGCCTGGTGTTCGGGCTGGCGGTGCTGCTGGGCACGCGGGTGTTCAAGCTCGATCGCGAGACCGCGATGCTGATCGGCGCCGGCAGCGCGATCTGCGGCGCGGCCGCGGTGATGGCCGCCGAGCCGGTGGTGCGCGGACAGGCGCACAAGGTGTCGGTGGCGGTGGCTACCGTGGTGGTGTTCGGCACGCTGGGGATGTTCCTGTACCCGTGGCTGTATCCGCACCTCGGGCTGGACGAACATGCGTTTGGGGTCTATGCCGGCTCGACGATCCACGAAGTGGCGCAGGTGGTGGTCGCCGGCCGCGCGGTGGGCGAGATCGCCGGCTCCGCGGCGGTGATCGAGAAGATGCTGCGGGTGATGTTGCTGGCGCCGTTCCTGCTGCTGCTGTCCTCGCGCCTCGCGCGCGAAGCGGGCGCGTCCGGCGGCCGCAAGGCGGGCATCGTGGTGCCGTGGTTTGCGGTGCTGTTTGTCGCCGTCGCCGGCTTCAACTCCCTGCAGCTGTTGCCGGCGAGCGTCGTCGACGCGCTGGTGCAACTCGACACGATCCTGCTGGCCATGGCGATGGCTGCGCTCGGCCTGCGCACCCACATCGGGGCGATCCGCCAGGCCGGGTTCCGGCCGCTGCTGCTGGCCAGCGCGCTGTTCGTGTTCCTGCTGGTGGGCGGCTATGCGGTGAACGTCGGCATCCATGCGGTGACGGCGGCGTTCTCCTGAAGTAGCCTTCGGACACGATAGGCGGAGGGCAAGACCGCGAGGTTTGCGGCAACCTGCGATCCGCCGCTGCGACGCGCCCAAAGGCCTTCGGGAGAAACAAGTAAGGCACTCCCACAGGCAGGCTGCAGGACATGCGCGCCGGCAGGTCGCGCCGATCCACCAGGTCGCAAGGGAGCGGCATCGAAGCGCCAGCCATGCGGACTCGCGCGCAGGACAAAGGAAAAAGGCCGCGTCTCCGCGGCCTTCCCCTGCATCCTGCGCTGCGCATTACTCGTGCGCGATCGCCGCCTTCCCTTCGGGCTGCTCGTCGAGCTTGTCGCCCAGCAGCCTGCGCACCACCACGTAAAACACCGGGATCAGCAGCAGCCCGAGGAAGGTGGCGAACAGCATGCCGCCGATCACGCCGGTACCGATCGCGTGGCGCGCATTGGCGCCCGCGCCGCTGGAGATGGCCATCGGCATCACGCCCATGATGAAGGCGAACGAGGTCATCAGGATCGGGCGGAAGCGCAGCTTGGCCGCCTCGATGACCGCTTCGCCCAGCGGCTTGCCGAGCTGGCGCTGCTCGATCGCGAACTCGATGATCAGGATCGCGTTCTTCGCCGCCAGGCCGATGACGGTGATCAGGCCGATCTTGAAGTAGATGTCGTTTGGCAGGCCGCGCATCAGCGACAGAGACACCGCGCCGAGCACGCCCAGCGGCACCACCAGCAGCACCGCCACCGGCACCGACCAGCTTTCGTACAGCGCCGCCAGGCACAGGAACACCACCAGAATCGACAGCACCATCAGCATGGTGGCCTGGTTGCCGGACAGGATTTCCTGATAGGACTGTCCGGTCCAGTCGTAGCCGAAGCCTTCGGGCAGGTCCTTCTCGACGATGCCCTGCATCGCGTTCATCGCTTCACCGGAGCTGTGGCCGGGCGCCTGGGAACCGACGATCTCCACCGCGGCGTAGCCGTTGTAGCGGCTCAGCGACGGCGGCGCCGTGGTCCAGTGGCTCTGCACCACGTTCGAGATCGGGATCATCCCGCCCCCGGTCCCATCGGCATCAACGCCCGGTGCCGGCGTGTAGAAGCGCGACAGCGATTCGGGGCCGGTGCGGTAGTCGCGATCGGCCTGCATCGTCACCCGCTTGACGCGACCGGCGTCGGTGAAGTCGTTGACGTAGACCGGCGCGAGCATCAGGCCGATGGCGTTGTAGATGTCGTTGACCGACAAGCCCATCGCCTGCGCCTGGGTGCGGTCGACGTCCAGCTTGAGCTGCGGCGCGTCGGCCAGCGTGTTCGGACGCACGGCGGTCAGCGCGGGATCCTGCGACGCCTTGCCCAGCAGCGTCCCCATCGCCTGCCCGAGCGCGGCGCGCCCGTTGCCGCCGCGATCCTGCAGGTACATGTCGAAGCCGCCGAACTGGCCGAGCCCGTTCACCGTCGGCAGGTTGATCACGAAGATCTGTGCGTCGCGGATGCCGAACAGCGCGCCGTTGGCCTGCTGGATGAACTCGGTCGCGGTGATGTCGCGATCGCTCCACGGCTTGAGCTTGATGAACGCCATGCCGACGTTCTCGCCCTGGCCGACGAAGCTGAAGCCCGCCACCTGCATCATGCCTTCGTAGCCGTCCATTTTCTCGAGGGTGCCGCGCACCTGCTCGAACACCCGCTGCGTGCGGTTGAGCGTGGCGCCCGGCGGCAGCTGGACGATCGCCAGCGCGTAGCCCTGGTCTTCCTCTGGCAGGAAGCTGCCCGGCATCCGCGTGAACAGGAATCCGCACAGCAGCGCCAGTCCGGCGAACACGATCATCCACCGCGGCGCGTGGCGCACCGCGCTGCTGACGTGGCCGACGTAGGTGCCTGACACCTTGTCATAGACCCGGTTGAAACCGCGGAAGATGAAGTTGCGCTTCTCGTGGTCGTCCGTGGGCTTGAGCATCGACGCGCACAGCGCCGGCGTGAAGCCCAGCGCGAGGAACGCCGAGAAGCCCATCGCCATCGCGATGGTGATCGCGAACTGCTTGTAGATCTCGCCGGCGCTGCCGGCCTGGAAGGCGCTGGGCACGAACACCGCCGCGAGCACCACGGTGATCGCGACCACCGCTCCGGTGATCTGGCCCATGGCCTTGATCGTGGCGTCCTTCGGCGACAGCCCCTCCTCGGTCATGATCCGCTCGACGTTCTCGATCACCACGATCGCGTCGTCGACCACGATGCCGATCGCCAGCACCATGCCGAACAGGCTGAGCTGGTTGATGGTGAAGCCGATCAGGTACATGCCCAGGAACGTGCCCATCAGCGCGACCGGGATCACCAGCGTCGGGATGATCGTGGCGCGCAGGTTCTGCAGGAAGATCAGCATCACCAGGAACACCAGCACGACGGCCTCGAACAGGGTCTTGACGACCTCCTCGATCGAGATCCGCACGAACGTGGAGCTGTCGTACGGCGAGAACCAGGTCACGCCCTGCGGGAAGCTCGACTCCAGCTCCGCCATCCGGTCCTTCACCGCCCCGGCCACGCCCAGGGCATTGGCGCCGGGCGCCAGCTGCACCGCGAAACCGGCCGCGGGCGACCCGCTCCACTTCAGGTCGAAGCCGTAGGCCGACGCGCCCTTCTCGACCCGCGCGACGTCCTTCAGCCGCACCGTGGTGCCATCGGCATCGGCGCGCAGGATGATGTTGCCGAACTGCTCCGCGGTGCTGAAACGCCCCTCGGCCGAGACCGTTGCGGTGAACGCCTGGCCTTCGGGGGAAGGCTCGGCGCCAACCGAGCCGGCGGCGAACTGCACGTTCTGCCCGCGCACCGCGGCCAGCACCTGGCTGGCAGACAGGCCATAGCCGCGCAGCTTGTCGGGGTTGAGCCAGATGTTCATCGCGTATTCGCCGCCGAACAGCTGGGTGCTGCCGACGCCGGGCGTGCGCGCGATCTGGTCGAGCACGCGCGCCGCGATCAGGTCGGCCAGCGCGTCCTTGTCGTAGGCGGGGTTGCTCGACCGCAGCGCCACCACCATCAGGAAGCCGGGGTTGGCCTTGGCCACCACCACGCCCTGCTGCACCACTTCGGACGGCAGCCGCGGGGTCGCGAGCGCCACCTTGTTCTGCACCTGCACCTGGGCGATGTCGGGGTCGGTGCCGGGCTTGAAGGTCAGCGTGATCGAGGCGCCGCCGCTGGAGCTCGACGACGAGCTGAAATAGTCGAGGTTGTCGATCCCGGTCATCTGCTGCTCGATGACCTGGGTGACCGCGCCCTCGGTGGTCTCCGCGCTGGCGCCCGGATAGCTCGCCGAGACGGTGACCTGCGGCGGGGCGATGTTCGGATACGACTCGATGCCAAGGCCATTGATCGCGAGCACGCCGCCAAGCGCGATCAGGATCGCGATAACCCAGGCGAAGACCGGATGGTTGATGAAGAAACGTGACATGGGCGGTCAGTCCTTGCCGGCCGCGTCGCCACCCTGCTTGTCTTTCGCAGGCTGGCCCCCGGCGGGTTGCGCGCTGGCAGGCGCACCTGCCGCGGCGGGCTGCGCACCCGGCGGCTGCCACGGCGCTGCTTTGGCGGGCTGGCCCGGCTGGGCACGCTGCACGCCGGAGACGATGACCTGCTCGCCGCCCGCCAGGCCGTCGGTGACGATCCAGTCGCTGCCCTGCGCGCGTTCGGCCTTCACGTCCTTGCGCGCGACCTTGCCGTCCTGGCCGACGACGAGGACGTAGGCGCCCTTGGCATCGCGCTGCACCGCGACCTGCGGAATCAGGAACGCGTCCGGCACTTGGCCCAGGGTGATGCCGAACGAGACGAACGTGCCCGGCAGCAGTTGCTTGTCCGGATTCGGCAGCCGCGCCCGCAGCGAGACCGAACCGGTTTCCGGATCGACGATGTCGCCGGAGAAGTCCAGTTCGCCCGCATGCCCGTAGACCGTGCCGTCGGGCAACTGCACCTGCACCTGCGGGGCTTGGCCGCTCGACTGCAAACCGCGGGCCTGGGCCAGTTCGGACACGCTCATCGAGAAGTTCACGTACAGCGGGTCGATCTGGTCGACGGTGGTCAGCAGGGTCGCGGTGCCCTGGCCGACCAGCGCGCCTTCGGTCACCTGCTGCTTGCCGGCGCGACCGTCGATCGGCGCCCGCACGGTGGCGTAGCCGAGGTTGATCTGCGCGGCGTCCACCGCCGCCCTCGCGGCCTGGATCGACGCCGCGGAGCTGCGCTCGGTGGCCAGCGCGTTGTCGTAATCGGACTTCGAAATGAATTTCTGCGGCAGCAGCTGCCGGGCGCGGTCGGCGTTCGCCTTGGCGTTGGCATAGCTGGCCTGGGCCTGCGCAAGCGAGGCCTGGGCCTGGCCGAGCGCGGCGCGCAGCGGCGCCGGATCGATCAGGAACAGCACCTCGCCCTTGCGTACGTCGCTGCCTTCCTCGTACACCCGCTTCTGCACCACGCCGGGCACCCGAGCGCGCACGTCGGCGCTGCGGAACGGCGCCAGCCGGCCGACCATTTCCTGGCGCAGCGGAACGTTGCTCTTCTTGGCGACGATCACGCCGACTTCCGGCGGCGGCATGGCGCCGCCGGCACCGGGCGCGGCTTCGTCGCCCTTTCCGCAGGCGGACAGCAGGAGGATCGCGCCGGCAACTGCCAGCGTACGGATGGACATCGTCATGGGTGGGGGCTCCGGGGCGAGGCGTGCCGACAGAATGGCCGCCGTTGCGGCAATTCCTATACCCGTCAGTCTAGCATCCGGCTTTTCCGCTCCAACGTGCCGGAAGTCAGGATTTTCAGCCGCCCATCAGCCCGGTTGTGCACAACTCGTGTGCCATCGTTGCGGGATCGGGCCTATCGCTCCAGCGCAGGCGCCCGAGGCAGGGCGCCGGCAGTCGCTGGCACAGTGCCTCGAAGTTCTCGTCGCGGCGCGCCATGTGCGGGTCCACTTCGGTGGCGATCCAGCCCGCCAGCCGGACGCCATCGTCGATGATCGCGCGCACGCTGAGTCGCGTATGGTTGAGGCAGCCCAGCCGCATTCCCACTACAAGCACCACCGGCACCTTTAGCGCACGGACCAGGTCGACCTGGTCCAGCGTTGCGGTCAGCGGCGCCAGCCAGCCCCCCACGCCTTCGACCAGCACGAAATCCGACTGCGCCGCCAGCCGCGCGTGCGCCGCAAGGATCGGTTCCATGCCGACGATGACGCCCGCGTCGCGCGCCGCGAACTCCGGGGCCAGCGGCAGCGGCAGCGCGAACGGATTGACGTCGTCGTAGTCGGGGCGCGGCATGCTGGCGGCCTGCAGCGCCAGCGCATCGTCGTTGCGCCAGCGGCCATCGGCGTCGCGCGTGCAGCCGCTGGCCAGGGGCTTCATGCCGACCGCGCGCAGTCCGCTCGCGCGCAGTGCATGCAGCAGCGCGGCGCTGGCGGTGGTCTTGCCGGCGTCGGTGTCGGTGCCGGTGACGAATACCCCGCGCGCGCTCACGCGTCCGCGTCCCGCGCCCGCTGCATCGCCGCTGCGCCAGCGCGCGGGAACCATGCCGCCCCCGCGTCGCGTGGCCGCGAGGGAAATGCCGCCACTGCTAGACTGCGGGCCATGTTCACGACCTCCAGTTTAAACGGCGACAAGCCGGAACAGTACGCGCAGCTCGCCCAGCAGGCGCAGGCCCTGATGGCGGGCGAGCACGACCGGATCGCCAATGCCGCGAACCTGTCGGCGCTCGTCTACCACGCCCTGCCGCGACTCAACTGGGTCGGCTTCTATTTCTTCGACGGCAGGGAACTGGTCGTCGGACCGTTCCAGGGCCTGCCGGCGTGCATTCGCATCCCGCTCGACAAGGGCGTCTGCGGCGCGGCCGCGCGCAGCGGCGAAACCCAGCGCGTCGCCGACGTCGACGCCTTCGATGGCCATGTCGCCTGCGATTCCGCCTCGCGCTCGGAGCTGGTCGTGCCCTTGTTCCGGCCGGGCCCGGACGGCAAGGACGTCCTGTTGGGCGTATTCGACCTCGACAGTCCGGATCTGGACCGCTTCGACGTTATCGATCAGAGGGGGATCGAAGACATCGCACGGATCTTCGTGCGTTCACTGGGGTAGGGAATCGATGAAGCTGCGCATGATCGGGCGGGACACCGCCACACCCACGCGGCATGGCCATGAACTTCCATGCAGGTCGAACCGGCGCGCCATCGCCCTGCGCGCGGGCGCCGGCACGTGAGCGCGCCACCGCTGAAGATGCGCAACATCGGCCCGAAGAGCGCGGCGTGGCTGCGCCAGGTGGGCCTGCGCACGGCCGAGGACCTCGCCGCCGCGGGGCCGGTGGAAGCCTTCATGCGCGTCAAGCGCGCGGGCTTCAAGCCGAGCCTCAACCTGCTGTATTCGCTGGAAGGGGCGCTGTGCGACTGCCACTGGCAGGAAGTGCCCGACGCTCGCCGCACGCAGCTGGTCGAACAGGCCGAAGCCGCCATCGCCGAGCTGCCACCCCCGCGCAACCGCCCCGCCGCCGCGCCGGTGACCACGACGATGATGCAGACCGACGACGCCATGCCGTCGCCGAAGCTGTTCGACGATGTGGACGACTGACAGCGAAGCACGTAACGCCGCTCGAGTAGGAGCGGCTTCAGCCGCGAGCTTTTTGCTCCTCCCCCTGCGACGGCAGGGGGAGGCTGGGAGGGGGTGCCCACGATGCGCGCTGATCCAAAAGACACCCCTCCCCAACCCTCCCCTGCCGTCGCAGGGAAGGGAGCAAGAGCTCGCGGCTTCCGCCGCTCCTGCAATTTGCAGGACTGGCCCTGTAGAGGCATGCCGAGCCGAACCGCATCGCCATGGCGTACAATCGCCCCCGCTTCGCGGTGACCCGGCGGCACTACGCCAACGGGTTGAAACGGGAAGCCGGTGAAGTCCGCCGCGCGCCGCACACGCATCGCGCCACGACCATTCCGGCACTGCCCCCGCAACGGTAAGCGAGTCGTGCCAACGCATCCGCCACTGTCCAGGCCCGCATCGGGCCGCACGGGAAGGCGCCGCGGCCGGAGTCGAACGACCCCAACTCGCCAGTCCGGAGACCGGCCACGGAGCAAGGGGTCCATCGACCCTGTCCGATTGTGATGCGGAGGGCATCGCGGCGGCGATGCCGACGCGTGCCCCACGCCCGACCCCGCAGCCGAACGTCCTTCTCCCGCAACGCGGATGCGAGTGCTTCGCCAGCTCCGCCTGCACGCCGTTGCAGCTGCGCTCGCAGGCCTCGCAAGGGCCCGCGCATCCCGCGCGTGCTTCCACCCTGTTTCGCGTGCGTGGGTGCGCGCGAATGGAGAAGCGTTCCATGCAGTCCAGAAACCTCGCGCTGGTGATCGCCGGCATCCTGTCCCTCCCGGCGTTCGCGCATGCCGAAGCGGCCACCGACCTCGACGAGGTCGTGGTGACCGCCACCCGCACGCAGGTGGCGCTGGCCGACAGCCTGTTCCCGGCCCAGGTCATCGACCACGACGAGATCGTGCGCAGCCAGGCGCGCAGCCTCACCGACCTGCTGCGCGGCCGCGCCGGCATCGACATCGGCAACCAGGGCGGCTTGGGCAAGAACAGCACCGTGTTCATGCGCGGCACCGAATCGGACCAGGTGCTGGTGCTGATCGACGGCGTGCGCGTGGGTTCGGTCACCGCCGGACTCACCGCCTTCCAGGACCTTCCGGTCGACCAGATCGATCGCATCGAAATCGTGCGCGGACCGCGCTCGAGCCTGTACGGCTCGGAGGCGATCGGTGGCGTGATCCAGATCTTTACCCGCCGCGACGAGGGCGCCTTCGCGCCGCGACTGCGCGTGGGCACGGGCAGCCATGGACTGCGCGAAGCCAGCGGCGGCATCGGCGGCGGCAGCGAGCGCGGCTGGTTCGGGGCCGACGTCGCGTACCAGCGCACCGACGGCATCAATGCCTGCCGCGGGTCGGCCAGCTTGTTCCAGGGCTGCTTCGTCGACGAACCCGACCGCGACGGCTATCGCAACAGCTCTGCCAACCTGCGCGGCGGCGTACGCGTCTCCGATTCGCTGGAGCTGCAGGCCAACGCGCTTCGCGCGCAGTCGCGCAACGAGTTCGACGGCGGCCCGTACGGCGGCAACGTCGCCGAGAACGTGCAGCAGGTGCTGGGCGCGAAGCTCGCCTGGTCCCCGACCGCGCGCATCGACGTCACCGCGCAGCTGGGTCGCAACGACGACCGATCGGAGAACTTCTTCGATGACGAAAGCGGCAGCCTCCGCGTCGGCAACTTCGACACCAGCCGCAGGACCGCTTCGCTGCAGGCGGATTTTGGGCTTGCCGTGGGCCAGCTGCTCAGCGCCGGCGCCGACTGGCAGCGCGACGCGGTCGAAAGCGACACCGCGTTCGACGTCACCCGCCGCGACAACACCGGTGTCTTCGTCGAATACCAGGGCCAGTTCGGTAGCCATCGGCTGCAGGCCGGCGTGCGCAACGACGACAACGAGCAGTTTGGCAGCCACACCACCGGCAGCCTCGGCTGGGGCATGGCCTTCGCGGACAACTACCGCGTCACCGCCAACTACGCCACCGGTTTCAAGGCGCCGACCTTCAACGACCTGTATTACCCGTTCTTCGGAAAGCCGGACCTGCGTCCCGAGGAATCGAGGGGATACAACATCGGCGTCGCCCAGTACGCACAGCGCTACAGCTGGACGGTCAACGCCTACGAAACGCGCATCGACGACCTGATCTCGTACGACTCGTCGATCTTCCTGCCCAACAACATCGACCAGGCCCGCATCCGCGGCATCGAACTGACGTTCGACACCACCGTGGGCGAGTGGGACCTCTCCACCCAGCTCAGCCACGCCGACCCGCGCAACCACACGCCCGACCGCGGGGGCTCGAGCAACGCCAACCGCGGCAACGTACTGGCGCGGCGCGCGCGCAACACGGGCCGCATCGATGTCGACCGCGCGTTCGGCGCGTTCGCGTTCGGCGCCAGCGTGAAGGGCGCGAGCCATCGCTACGACGATGCGGCCAACACAGTTCGCCTGGGGGGCTATGCAACGCTCGACCTGCGCGTCTCGTATGCCTTCGATCCGGACTGGACGCTGGAGGCGCGCGTGGACAACGCCTTTGACCGCGGTTACGAAACGATCGCGTGGTACAACCAGCCGGGCCGCGAATATGGCCTGAGTTTGCGCTGGGCGCCCGCGCGCTGAGTCATCGCCGCTCACCGCTCTCGTGGGAGCGGTTTCAGCCGCGAGCTTTCCCCAGCCACTACTGCGCCGAAGTCCTGGGGCGCGGCAGGATTGCCAACCCGCCTTTCTCCCGCGCGTTCGCGGGTCGGCGCGAAGAGCTCGCGGCTGGAGCCGCTCCTACGAAATCAACGTCATCATCCCTGCGCAGGCGGGCGCAGCAGCCTGCCCTGCGGGAAGTACTCGTGGCTCCCGCCGCTCCTACAAAGTCCGCACGGGCGCGACAGCGGTGGATCGGTCGTCCTCGAACAGGCTGCCCTGGCTCTCCATGTCTCCGCTCTCACGGAAGCCCGACACGCCGACGCCGACCAGACGGTAGCGCGTCACCGCCGGCAGGTCGACGCGGCTGCGCAGCGACAGCGCGATGGCGGTCAGCTCTTCCAGCGAGGCCGGCGGCGATTCCGGGGTGAAGCTGCGGGTCAGGATCCGGAACTGCGCGGTCTTGAGCTTGAGTACCACGGTGCGGCCGATGCGCTGCGTCTTGCGCGTGGCCAGCCAGGTCTTCTCGGCGAGGCGGCGGATGTCGGCCTCGAATTCGTACAGCAGCAGGTCGTGCTCGAACGTATCCTCGGCCGAGATCGACTGCACCGGCTGGTCCGGTTCGACCGGGCGCTCGTCGATGCCGCGGGCGCGCAGGTGCAGCCGCCTGCCGAAGCTGCCGAACCGCAGCTGCAGCTCTTCGGCCGGAAACCTGCGCAGGTCGCCCACGGTGGCGATGCCGAGGTCGGCCAGCTTCTTCTCCATCACCTTGCCGACGCCGTGGATCTTCGCCACCGGCAGCGGGGTGAGGAAGGCTTCGATCTGCGAGGGGCGGATGACGAACAGGCCATCGGGCTTGTTCCAGTCCGACGCGATCTTGGCCAGGAACTTGTTGGGCGCCACGCCCGCCGACGCGGTGAGCGCGGTCTCGTCCCGGATCTGTGCGCGGATCGCCTGCGCCGTGGCGGTGGCGCTCGGGGATGCGATCTTCGGCTCGGTGACGTCGAGGTAGGCCTCGTCCAGCGACAGCGGCTCGACCAGGTCGGTGTGGCGCAGGAAGATCTCGCGCACCTGACGCGACACCGCCTTGTAGCGCACGAAATCCGGTGGTACGAACACCGCGTCCGGACACAGGCGCTCGGCCCGCACCGCCGGCATCGCCGAGCGCACCCCGTACACCCGCGCCTCGTAGCTCGCCGCGCACACCACCGAGCGCGCGCCGCGCCAGGCCACCACTACCGGCCGCCCGCGCAGCGATGGATCGTCGCGCTGCTCGACCGACGCGTAGAACGCGTCCATGTCGACGTGGAGGATCTTGCGCATGCGCCGATTATCCCGCAGCTGCGTGCGGACCGCGCTTGTAGGAGTGGCTTCGGCTGCGAGCTCCTGCGCCCTTCCCTGTGAAGGCAGGGAGGGCTGGGGAGGGGTGCCGTCAGGATCATCGCGAACCGCAGACACCCCCTACCAGCCTCCCCCTGCCTTCGCAGCGGGCGGGGCAACAGCTCACGGCTGAAGTCGCACCCACAAGATCCGGGCGTGCGCTGCGCGCAGCGTCGAGCTAAACGCGATCGCCCACCGGCAACGCCACCAGCATCAGCGTCGCGTCCTCCGGGTCGGCCGTCACGGTGAATCCCAGGTGCCGGCACATCGACAGCATCGTGCTGTTCTCGCGCAGCACCTGGCCCTCGATGACGTTAAGGCCGAGCCAGTGCGCGACCTCGATCATCGCTTCCATCAGGCGCCAGCCGATGCCGGCGCCCTTGAGATCGGAGCGCACCATGATCCCGTATTCGCCGCGGTCGAAATTGGCGTCGGCCAGCAGGCGCACCGCGCCGAGCATTTCCCCGCTCGCCGCGTCGATGGCCACCAGCGCCATCGAGCGCGCGTAGTCGAGCTGGACCAGCCGGGCGATGAAGTCGTGGCTGAAGTCGCGCACCGCGCGGAAGAAGCGCAGCCGCAGGTCCTCCGCGCTCACCCGGGTGAAGAAGGCGCGGAACATCGCGTCGTCCTCGGGCCGCACCGGGCGCACGAAGGCTTCGCGTCCGTCGGCCAGCGTGATGCTGCGCTCCCACTCCTTCGGATACGGCAGGATCGCGAAGCGCGGATGGCCACGGCCGCGGTGCAGCCGCCGCGGGGGCGCCACCGAGACGCGCGCGTCCAGCGCCACCACGCCGTCGGCGTCGACCAGCAGCGGATTGATGTCCAGCTCCCGCACCGCGGGGATGTCGGCCGCCAGCTGCGCCAACTTGACCAGCACCAGCGCCAGCGCGTCCTCGTCCGCGGCCGGCATGTCCCGATAGGCCTTCAGCACACGCGACACCCGCGTGCGGCCGATGAGCTCCCTGGCCAGGCGCAGGTCCAGCGGCGGCAGCGCCAGCGCCTTGTCGTCGATCACCTCCACCGCGGTGCCGCCGCGGCCGAACACGATCACCGGACCGAACGTGTCGTCGTCGGCGATGCCGGCGATCACTTCGCGCGCCTTGGGCCGCAGCGCCATCGGCTGCACCAGGACGCCGTCGATGCGCGCATCGGGCCTGCGCGCACGCGCGCGACCGACGATGTCGTCGAACGCCGCGCGCACGGCGTCGCCGCTGGCCAGGTTCAGGCGCACGCCGCCGACGTCGGACTTGTGCGCGATGTCGGACGACAGCAGCTTCACCGCCACCGTGCCGCCGGCCTGGAGCAGCGGCATTGCAATGCTCGCGGCCTGCTCCGCATCGCGTGCCGGCAGCGATGGCGCGAAGGCGATGCCGTACGCGGCCAGCAGTCGCGCCACCGCTTCGGGTTCCAGCCAGCGTTGGCCGCCGGCGAGCGCCTCGGCCACCACCGCGTGCGCGGCTTCGCTGTCGACGACGAAATCCTGCGGCAGGCTCGGCGGCGTCTCCATCAGCGCCTGCTGCGCTTCACGATGGCGGACGAGATACATGAAGCCGCGCACCGCCTCGGCCTCGGTGGCGTAGGTCGGCACGCCGGCATCGTTGAGCGTCGCCGCGGCCTGGGCGTCGGCGCCGACCCACACCGCCAGCGTCGGCTTGCGCGCGCCGTTCGCCTTGCCTGCTTCGATCGCGCCGACCACCGCGCGCGCGGTGTCCTGCGGCTGCGACAGCGCGGTGGGCACGTGCATCGCCAGCACCGCGTCGACGTCGCGGTCGGCGAGCAGGGCCTGCATGCCGCCGCCGTAGCGCGCGCCGTCGGCGTCGCCGAGCATGTCCACCGGATTGGCACGCGACCATCCGCGCGGAAACGCGGCGTCCAGTGCGTCGAGCGTGGGCGCCGACAGCGTCGCCGGGACGCCGCCGAGGTCCACCAGCCGGTCCAGCGCCAGCATCCCGGTGCCCGCGCCGTTGGTCAGCACCGCCAGCCGCTTGCCCGGCACGCTGCCCAGGTGCGAAAGCGTTTCGGCCGCGGCGAACAGTTCGTCCAGCGCGTTGACGCGCAGCAGCCCGGCGCGGCGAAACGCGGCGTCGTAGGCGGCGTCGGGCGTGGCCAGGCGCGCGATGTGGGTTTGCGCATCCGGCGGCGCGCGGACGTGGCGACCGGGCTTGACCACCACCACAGGCTTGCCGCGCGCCGCCGCGCGCGCGGCCGAGAGGAACTTGCGCGCATCGCGCACGTGTTCGAGGTACAGCAGGATCGCGCGGGTGTGCCGGTCGACCGCGAAATGGTCGAGCAGGTCGGCGAAGTCGACGTCGATCGCGTCGCCCAGCGACACCACCGCCGAGAACCCGATCCCGCGCGGCCGCGCCCACTCCAGCACGCCGGCCGCTACCGCCCCGGACTGCGACACCAGCGCCAGGTCTCCGGCCAGCGGCCGGTGCGCGGCGAAGCTGGCGAACAGGTTCGCGTGCGGCGCGATCACCCCCAGGCAGTTGGGGCCGACGATGCGCAGTCCGCGCGTCCGCGCGACCGCTTCGAGCGCCGCGTTGTACGAACCGGCGCCCACGCCCATCCCGCGGGTCAGCACGATCGCCGCCCGCGCGCCGTTGTCGGCGGCCGACGCCGCCACCGCCGCCACGTCCTGCGGCGGGGCCGCGATCACCACCAGTTCCGGCGCGAATCCCAGCGCATCGAGCCGCGGCGCGGCCGCCATGCCGTCGATCTCGCGATAGCGAGGATTGACCAGCCCCACGGGTCCGGCGAATCCGCCATCGCGTAGTTGCCGCAGCACCAGCCGACCGAGCGAGCGCTCGCGCGGACTGGCGCCGACCACCGCCACGGAGGCCGGCGCAAACACGGACTGGAGCGCGTAGGTGCTCATCGATTTCCGGGCGCCGAAGGAGCCGCGACCTTAGCACCCCGCACCGGACGATCCGGCGAGACTTGCCCGCCTGCCACACCACCGATCACACCGCGGGCGGGATCGCCTGCTGCACTTCCAGCGTGCGCGGGTCGTCGGCGCGCCCGACCACCGCGAAACCGTAGCCGTTGCGATACCAGTAGCGCAGCGCCAGGCCGTCGTCGCGGCGGGTGCCGCGCGCGTCGACGAAGCGCGAGCTCGGGCGGACGTAGAAACTGATTCGCCGGCCCGCGTCGTCCTGGTACATCAGCATCGCCGCGGCGCCGTCGGGCGTGGCGAGCATGCGTCCGCCAAGCAGGGAGAAGCCGAACGGTTGCAGGTCCGGCAGAGACATGGGACGCCCGAGGCGCGCGGACAGCCAGGCCTGCAGCTCCGGCCCGCGGCTGGCGTCCATTTCGACCGGCCGCATGCGGTCGGTGGCGAAGATGCGATAGGCCGTGAGCGCGTCGTCCATCGGCGGCGCGGCGGCCGCCACCCGCGCCGACTTCGCCTGCCAGCCGCCCACGCCGCCCAGGCCGATCGCGAGCACCAGCGAGGCGCACAGCGCGAGCCGGCGCCGCGTCCGCGCGCGGCGCGTGCGCCGGATCGCTATGGGATCCAGGCGCGCCGGCGGCGGCAGCGACAGACCACCGGCGAGCGCCGCGCGCAGGCCGGCCGCGTCGCGCTGCCACTGCGCCACGCGTGCGGCCAGCGCCGGCTGCGCGGCCAGGCAGGCGTCCACCTCGCGCCGCCGGGCTTCGTCCAGCTGGCCGTCCACGTAGGCCTGCAGCGTGTCGTCGTCGGGCATCCGGGTGTTCATCCGATCCTCCGCAGCCGGGCGCCGCCCGGTTCGTCGCCGGTCAGCTTGCGATAGGCCGCGCGCGCGCGCGACAGCCGCGACATCACCGTGCCGACCGGCACGCCCAGCGCGTGCGCGGCGTCCTGGTAGGGCAGGCCTTCCACCACGACCAGCAGCAATACCGCGCGATGGTCGGTGGCCAGCGCGTCGAAGGCCTGCAGCGACGAGCGCGCCACGAAGGTGTCCTCCGCCGACGGCGCCGCGCCCGGTTCGGCGCCGAAGGCCGCCAGCACGCGACGCCAGCGGCCCGCGCGCCGGCGCTGGTCGAGGAACTGCCGATGCAGGATCGAGAACAGCCACGCCTTCAGGCTGGCGTCGCCGCGGCGGGTGGACCAACGCGACAGCGCGCGTTCCAGGCTCGCCTGCACCAGGTCGTCGGCCTCCGCCGCATCGCGCGACAGCCACAGCGCGAAACGCCGCAGTGAAGGCAGCAGCGTGCGCAGTTCGTCGTCGTCGATCGGGTTCATGTATTCGGGCTCGTTGTTTCGCTGGCAGGAGGAAGACGTGGGGCGAACAGATTTATTCCCGGCTTGCAATCCGCGGCCCCGGTCGCTCCGGGACCCGCACTACGCGGCAGGCGGGCCAGGCCGTTGGTTTCGGGTTTGCGGGGTTCCTCGCGCGTCGGAACGACATCACGAACTGCCGCCATCGTCGTCGGCCTGGGAATAAGTCCTTCGCCCGAGCGTCCCACTGCCATCGAACGCCAAGCTGGAGCCACGATGCCCGCTTCCACCCGCACCCCGCAATTGTTGCGCCGGCTGCGCCGCCGGCGTCTTCGGCTGATCGCACGCTTTGGCGCGATCGCGCTGGCCGTCGGCGTCCCCGCGCTGGCGTTCGCCTGGACCGCCGGCTGGCTGGCGCCTGCGCGCCTGTCGGGCGCCGACGTCGCCGACGTGCTCGAGCGCCACAACGGCGAGCATCCGGGATTCCGGCGCGCGCACGAAAAGGGCGCGTGCGTCGTCGGCCATTTCGACAGCAACGGCCGCGGCCAGGCGCTGTCGCAGGCTGCGGTGTTCGCGCCCGGACGCACGCCGGTGTTCGGCCGCTTCGCGCTGGCCGTGGGCTCGCCGCACGCGCCCGACGGCGTGCCGGCGCCGCGCAGCCTCGCGCTGGATTTCAGCGCCGCCGACGGCAGCACCTGGCGCACGGCGATGAACAGCGTGCCCCTGTTCCCGGTGGGCAACGTGCGCGATTTCGTGGCGCTGCAGCGCGCGACCACGCCCGACCCGGCCACCGGCAAACCGGATCCGGACAAGGTCGCCGCCTTCCTGGCCGCGCATCCGGAAACACACGCGTTCAATGCGCTGACGGCGTCGCGGCCGATCCCGTCGAGCTTCACCAACGCCGGCTACCACTCGATCAACGCGTTCCGCTTCATCGACGCCCGCGGCACGGTCCGCGCGGTGCGCTGGTCGCTGCTGCCTGAAGCCGCGTTCACCCCCCTCGACCGCAGTCGCTTCGAGGCGCTCAACGCGCGCGAACCCGACTTCCTGTTCAACGACCTGTTCGCGCGCCTGCGCCGGGAACCGCAGCGCTGGCAACTGGTGGTCACGCTGGCCGCCGACGGCGACCGCACCGACAACGCCACCGTGCAGTGGCCCGCGAGCCGCGAACGCATCGACGTCGGCACCCTGGTGATCGAGCGCGCGCTGCCCGAGCCTGACGGCCCCTGCCGCGACGTGACCTTCGACCCGCTGGTTTTGCCCCCGGGCATCGCCGCCTCCGACGATCCGCTGCTGAGCGCGCGCTCGGCGGTGTACGCCGCGTCGCTGCGGAGGCGCTCGGGCGAAGGGCCGCGCCCGGGCGCGCCTGCCATCTCCCCGACGGAGCCAGGGCGATGAGCAGGCCCACGCTTCGATTCCACCCCAGTGCACGCTTGCTCCACTGGCTGATGGCGCCGCTGGTGCTTGCGATGCTGTTCATCGGCATCGGCATGCTGTCCACCACTTCATCCGCGTACGCGCTGCTGCTGGCGATCCACAAGCCGCTGGGGGCGACGATCCTCGCGCTGGTGCTGGTGCGCATCGTCGTGCGCCTGCGCCATCGAGCGCCGCCGCTTCCCGCCGACCTGCCCCGGGTACAACGAAGCGCCGCCACCGCCTCGCACTGGCTGCTGTACGCACTGATGCTGCTGATGCCGCTCAGCGGCTGGGCGATGCTGTCGGCCGCGGGCTATCCGGTCGTCCTGTTCACCGGAATCCAGCTGCGGCCGATCGCGCCGCATGACGCGGCTTTGTTCGCCTGGCTGCGCGGCGCGCACCACTGGCTCGCGCTGCTGCTGTTCGCCACGTTCCTGCTGCACCTGGCCGCGGCGCTGTTCCATGGCCTGGTCCGCCGCGACGGCGTGCTGGCGAGCATGGCGCCGTGGCTCCGTCGCCGTCGCCGTCGTGATTGAGCCGGACGCCAGATCCGCTCGGCCACGGACGGCCCGCAGCGTGCGCGATGGTGCCAAGATCGCGTCGAACCACGCTTGGCGCGTGGCCACTCGCCTGCGGAGCATCGCTCATGGCAAACATCGTCGGACTGTGCGGGAGCCTGCGCCGTGGCTCGTTCAACGCGGCGCTGTTGCGCGCGGCCGCGGCGCTGGCCCCGGACGGCAGCCGCATCGACGCGCACACGCTGCACGGCGTGCCGCTCTACGACGGTGACGTGGAAGCGGCCGAGGGCATCCTCCCGGTGGTGGCCACGATGAAGGACGCGGTGGCGGCGGCCGACGGCCTGCTGCTGGTGACGCCCGAATACAACAACGGCATCCCCGGCGTGTTCAAGAACGCGATCGACTGGATGTCGCGCCCAGGTTCGGACATCGCCCGGGTGTTCGGCGGCAAGCCGGTGACGGTCATCGGCGCTTCACCCGGCAGCTTTGGCACCCAGCTGGCGCAGAACGCCTGGCTGCCGGTGCTGCGCACGCTCGGCACGGCGCCGTGGTGCGAGGGTCGGCTGATGGTGGCGCGCGCGGGCCAAGTGTTCGACGACGAGGGCCGCATCGTCGACGCCGGCATCGAGGGGCGCCTGCGAGACTTCGTTGCACGGTTCTGCGCGCATGTCGATGACGCGGGCATGCGTCCCGGCGGCAGGGAATCCAAGCGGTAGCGGTGGATTCATACCGGTTGTGCTCGCATCGAGTATAATCGGCGTGTTTCCGCCGGAATTGAGTGAATAGTTGATCAATCACAACTGGTATCATTCCACCGGAATATCTACCCGTCTGCATTTTCAGGCGCATATCGACCGGATGAATACCATCGAGTCCCACATCGACGCACTGCAAGCCCGACTGGGAGACCAGCTTCGCCGCCTGCGCCTGGCGCGCGATCTCGACCAGCTGACGCTCGCCGACAAGGCCGGCGTTTCCGAGAAAGCCCTGCGCAACCTGGAGGCGGGACGCGGGTCCAGCCTGTCAACCCTGCTGCAGGTGCTGCGCGCGCTCGACCGCCTCGACTGGCTGGACACCCTGTCGCCGGTCGCCTCGGTCAGCCCGATGGCGCTGCTGCGCCAGCGCCCGGAGCGCGAACGTCGCCGCGTCGGCCGCCCGCGGCGCAAGGCCGCGGCGGCGAAGTAGGCGCGGACGCCCGACCGTGGACACCCCGGTCATCGAGGTCCGTCTCTGGGACCAGCGGATCGGCGCCGTCGCGGCCGATCCGAAGGCCGGCTGCTACGCGTTCGAGTACGACCCGGCCTGGCGCCGCCAGGGCATCGAGCTCGCCCCGCTGACCATGCCCACCGCCGCGACCGACCCCGTGTTCCTGTTCCCCGCCCTGCCGCGCAACAGCTTCCACGGCCTGCCCGGCCTGCTCGCCGACGCGCTGCCCGACGCCTTCGGCAACGCCCTGATCGACGCCTGGATGGCGCGCCATGGCGTGGCGCCGACCGCGATCACCGCACTCGACCGCCTCGCCTACATGGGCAAGCGCGGCATGGGCGCGCTGGAGTTCCGGCCGGCGCGCGGCTCGCACAGCGAAAGCGCCGAACCGCTGCAGATGAAATCGCTGGTCGAAGCCGCGCGCCAGGTGCTGCACGGCGACCTGTCCGACGACGCCCACGCGCAGGCCGCGCTGGCCAACATCATCCGCGTCGGCACCTCGGCCGGCGGCGCGCGCGCCAAGGCGGTGGTGGCCTGGAACCCGACCACGGGGGAGCTGCGCAGCGGCCAGTTCGACGCCGCGCCAGGATTCGAACACTGGCTGCTCAAGTTCGACGGCGTCGGCAAGGACATGGAACTGGGTACCGGCGCCGACTACAGCCGGATCGAGTACGCCTACCACCTGATGGCGCGCGCGGCCGGCATCGCCATGGAGCCGTGCCGGCTGCTGGAGGAAAACGGCCGCGCCCATTTCATGACCCGCCGCTTCGACCGCAACGGCAGCGCCAGGCACCACGTGCAGTCGCTGTGCGCGATCCAGCACCTGGACTACAACCAGCGCGCGACCCACGCCTACGAGCAGCTGTTTCTCGTCGCGCAACAGCTCGAACTCGGCGACGCCGCGCTCACCGAACTCTTCCGCCGCATGGCCTTCAACGTCATGGCCCGCAACTGCGACGACCACACCAAGAACCATGCCTTCCTGCTGCGCGAAGGCGGCCGCTGGGAACTGGCACCGGCCTATGACGTCACCCACGCCTACAACCCCGAAGGCGAGTGGACCTACCAGCACCTGATGGCCGTCAACGGCAAGTTCGACGCCATCACCCGCGATGACCTGATGGCGGTGGCCAAACGCTTCGGCGTGGTCGGCGCGCGCGATGCGCTGGCGCGGGTGCGCGAGACCGTCGGGCAATGGCTGGAGTTTGCCGACAAGGCGGGGCTGCCGGAATCCGAGGCCAGCGCCGTGGCAAAAGACCACCAGCCGGTCTGAACCGGCTGACCGTCCTTCGATCTCCAACGCCAGGCGGAACCCGCGACCGCATTTCGCCCGATCCCTGCGGCGACCACCGCACCGTCTCCGACTCCATCGCAGCGATGCGGCCTGCGGAAGAAGGTGGCGGCGACGCTGCTGGTGGCAGCGGCAACCGCCGGCCGGCCCTCGACAGCGGCTGCTATTCCACCGTCACCGATTTCGCCAGGTTCCGCGGCTTGTCCACGTCCGTCCCGCGCGCCAGTGCGGCGTGGTACGCGAGCAGCTGCACCGGGATGGTGTGCACGATCGGGCTGAGCACGCCGACGTGGCGCGGGGTGCGGATGACATGCACGCCTTCGGACTCGCTGAAGTTGCTGTCGGCGTCGGTGAATACGAACAGTTCGCCGCCGCGCGCGCGGACTTCCTGCATGTTGGACTTCACCTTCTCCAGCAGGTTGTCGTTCGGCGCGATCACCACCACCGGCATGTCGACGTCCACCAGCGCGAGCGGCCCGTGCTTCAGTTCGCCGGCCGGGTATGCCTCGGCATGGATGTATGAGATTTCCTTGAGCTTCAACGCCCCTTCCAGCGCGATGGGGTAGTGCACGCCGCGACCGAGGAACAGCGCGTGCTGTTTCGGCGCGAAGCGCTCGGCCCAGGCGGCGATCTGCGGCTCCAGGTTCAGCGCGTGCTGCACGCTGCCGGGCAGGTGCCGCAGGGCCTCGATGAACTCCGCTTCCTTCCCGTCCGTCAGCTTGCCGCGCAGCTTGGCCAGCGTGGCGGCCAGGGTGAACAGGGCCACCAGCTGGGTGGTGAAGGCCTTGGTCGAAGCGACCCCGATCTCGGCGCCGGCGCGGGTGTAGAGCACCAGCCGGCTGGCGCGCGGGATCGCGCTTTCGGGCACGTTGCAGATCGACAGGGTCTTGTCGTGCCCCAGTGACCTGGCGTACTTCAGCGCCTCCATCGTGTCGAGCGTTTCACCCGACTGCGAAATGGTCACCACCAGGTGCTTCGGGTTGGCCACCGCGGTGCGGTAGCGGTACTCGCTGGCGATCTCGACGCTGCACGGCAGGCCCGTGATCGCCTCGATCCAGTAGCGCGCGGTGGAACCGGCGTAATAACTGGTGCCGCAGGCGAGGATCTGCACGCCCTCGACATCCTCCAGCACGGCCTGCGCATCCTTGCCGAACAGCTCCGGGCCGAATGCGTTGGCGTCCATCACGGCCTCGATGGTGTCGGCGATCGCGCGCGGCTGCTCGTGGATCTCCTTCTGCATGAAGTGGCGGTACGGACCGAGCTCCAGCGAAGCGAGCGAGACGTCGGACACGTGCACTTCGCGCTCGACGCTCGCGCCGGTGTCGTCGAACACCCGCACGCCCGCGCGCTTGACCTCGGCGGTGTCGCCTTCCTCCAGGAAGATCACGCGGCGCGTGGCCTGGATGATCGCCGACACGTCGGAGGCGATGAAGTTCTCGCCCTCGCCCAGGCCGATCAGCAACGGGCAGCCCATCCGCGCGCACACCATGCGCTCGGGTTCGGCGCGGCTGACCACCGCCAGCGCATAGGCGCCGTGCAGGTCCTTGACCGCGCGCTGCAGGGCCGCGAGCAGATCGTTGCCCTGCTGCAGGTAGTGATGGATGAGGTGGGCGATGACCTCGGTATCGGTCTGCGATTCGAATGCGTAGCCCAGCGCCTGCAGGCGCGCGCGCTGCTGCTCGTGGTTTTCGATGATGCCGTTGTGCACCAGCGCCACGCCGTGGCTGACGTGTGGATGCGCGTTGGACTCGGTGACCCCGCCGTGGGTGGCCCAGCGGGTGTGGCCGATGCCGAGGTCGGCGCGGAAGCCCTCGGCGCCTGCGGCCGCTTCCATCTCGGCGACGCGGCCGGTACGGCGCACGCGGCGGATGTCGCGGCGATCGCCTTGCGCATCATCGACCACGGCAATGCCGGCCGAATCGTAACCGCGGTATTCGAGGCGCTTGAGGCCTTCGATGAGGACGGGAACCACATCGCGATCCGCGATCGCGCCGACGATGCCGCACATGGATGGGGGAACTCCTTCAGGAAGGGATCGATTGTAAGCGTTGGCCGGCGCGCGCCAGGAGTTGGCGCACTTGCGTGGGAGCCGTCATTCGCCGTGGAAGCACCCACCGTTGCGATGGCCTTTCGGCAAAGGCATCGCGCCCATGCAGGCGCCCCACGGGACGACCCACGGCGGTGCGCCCTGCACGTGAGAACGCAAGGACGGTGTCCGTGCGGACACCCCGGTGTCCGGCCGGACACTCGGTACTGGCCATAATACTTAATAAAATCAATATGTTATGATTGGCATGCGAATTGCGGATTGCAACCCCATGAAGCCTTCCAACATCCAAGACCTACGCATGGACAACCGACCCCGCATCCGCGACACCTCCGGCCAGGACCACGTGGTGTCTGCGGCGAGCCCTGCCCGGCGCCATCGCAAGGGCCTGATCATCGGCGGTGTCGCCGGGGCGGCGGTGCTGGCGCTGGCGACGTGGGTCGCCATCGGCTGGTCGTCGGGCGGGAGTTCCTTCGACGCCAGCCGCCTGCGGATCGCGCAGGTCACCCGCGGCGACCTGGTGCGCGACCTCTCGGCCGACGGCCGCGTGATCGCGGCCAACAGCCCAACCCTGTACGCCATCGCTGCGGGCACGGTCGCACTGAAGGTCGTCGCCGGCGACGTGGTCAAGAAGGACCAGCCGCTGGCGGTGATCGACAGTCCGGAACTGCGCAGCAAGCTGGTGCAGGAAGAATCCACGCTCGCGAGCATGGAGGCCGAGGCCAGCCGCGCGGTGCTCGACGCGCAGATCGCTCGCGCCGCGGCGCGCAAGGTGGTGCAGCAGGCGGAGATCAGCCGCACCGCCGCGCAGCGCGACCTGGAGCGTTACCAGCGCGCGTTCGAAGGCGGCGCGGTCTCGCAGAACGAACTGGCCAAGGCGCAGGACGACTTGAAGAAGGCCGAGATCGAACTCGACAGCGCCAAGCGCGACAACGCCCTGCAGGGCGAAGGCGCCGGCCTCGACGCGCGCAACAAGCGCCTGCTCGCCGACCGCCAGAAGGCGGTGGTGTCCGAGGCGCAGCGCCAGGTCGAGGCATTGACCATCCGCGCGCCGTTCGACGGCCAGGTCGGCCAGGTGCAGGTGCCGCAGGGCACCAGCGTGGTCGCCAACGGACCGGTGCTCAGCGTCGTCGACCTGGCCCGGTTCGAAGTCGAGATCAAGGTACCGGAAAGCTTCGCCCGCGACCTGGGCATCGGCATACCGGCGCAGATCACCAGCAACGGCAAGGTCTACAAGGCCGAGCTGTCGGCGGTGTCGCCCGAAGTGGTCAACGGCGAGGTCAACGCCCGCCTGCGCTTCGCCGACGGCCAGCAGCCGCCCGGCCTGCGCCAGAACCAGCGGCTGTCGGCGCGCATCGTGCTCGACACCCGCAAGAACGTGCTCATGGTCGAGCGCGGCCCGTTCCTGGAACAGGACGGCGGCAGCGCCGCCTGGGTGGTCGAGGACGGCAGCGCCACGCGCCGCCCGATCCAGGCCGGCGCCAGCAGCCTGGGCAACGTGGAAATCGTGTCCGGCCTGGAGGAAGGCGATCGCATCGTCGTCTCCGGCACGGACCAGTTCGGCAACGCGGACCGTGTCCGCATCAATGGAGAGTGATCATGCAAGCCCTGGCCAGTAAGTCCCCCGCTTACTTCTCGTTCCCGCAGCAGTGGAATGCGCAGGACCTCGCCGACGCCATGCCGCGGCGCCTGCGCCTGTCGCAGATGACCGATTACGACGCTGCGCGCGCTGGCGCCACCGCCAGCGCCAGCGCCAACACAGCGGCGCGCAGGTCGCGCGCCGTGCAGCGCGGCTATGCGCGCATCTCGGAATTGCCGGCGCTGTTCCGCATCCGCTGACAGACCGTCCCACCCATCGCCACCGAGGAAACACCCATGCTGGACATGCGCCAGGTCACCAAGGTCTACCGCACCGAACTGGTCGAGACGCACGCGCTGCGCTCGCTCGACCTGCACGTGAAGGAAGGCGAGTTCGTCGCCGTCACCGGGCCGTCGGGTTCGGGCAAGACCACCTTCCTCAACATCGCCGGCCTGCTGGAGACCTTCACCGGCGGCGAATTCACGCTCGATGGCGAGAACGTCAAGGGACTGTCCGACAACCAGCGCAGCCGCCTGCGCAACCAGAAGATCGGCTTCATCTTCCAGGGCTTCAACCTGATCCCGGACCTCAACCTGTTCGACAACTGCGACGTGCCGCTGCGCTACCGCGGCATGCCGGCGAACGAACGCAAGCTGCGGATCGAGGACGCGCTGGGGATGGTGGGCCTGGGTTCGCGGATGAAGCACTTCCCGGCCGAACTGTCCGGCGGCCAGCAGCAGCGCGCGGCGATCGCGCGCGCGCTTGCCGGCAGCCCGCGCCTGCTGCTCGCCGACGAACCCACCGGCAACCTCGACTCGCAGATGGCGCGCAGCGTGCTGGAGCTGCTGGAGGACATCAACTCGCAGGGCGCGACCATCATCATGGTCACGCACGACCCGGAGCTGGCCGCGCGCGCGCAGCGCAACGTGCACATCGTCGACGGCATGGCCACCGACCTGTCGGTGGAACCGAGCCTGGCGCGGGTACGCGCGGCGACGGCCAAGTCCACGGCGTAAGACCCCTTTCGCGGCAATGGATCAGGCCACGCGATGCATGGCCATCGCGGACCGGTCCCGACGCGGCACCTCCACAATCGATAGACGGCAAACGGCGGGCCCTGGCCCGCCCATGGAGCTCCCCATGTTCGGCTACTACCTGAACCTTGCGCTGCGCAGCTTCCGCCGCAACAAGGCGCTGACCGCGCTGATGGTGCTGGCGATCGCGCTGGGCATCGGCGCCAGCATGACCACGCTGACGGTATTCCACATCCTCTCCGGCGATCCCGTGCCGACCCGCAGCGGCGAGCTGTTCTACGTCCAGCTCGATCCCGCGGGCATGAATGGGTTCACGCCCGGCGAGGAGCCGGCCGAGCAGGTGACGCGCTTCGACGCCGAAACCCTGCTGCGCGAGAAGCGCGCCGATCGCCAGGCGATGATGACCGGCGGCAGCGTCGCGATCACCCCGCAGCGGCAGGGCATGACGCCGTTCTACGCCGATGCGCGCTACACCACGGCCGACATCTTCCCGATGTTCGACATGCCCTTCCTCAATGGCGGGGGCTGGAGCGCGACCGAGGACGAGCGCCACGCGCGCGTCGCGGTGATCGCCAAGGCGCTCAACGACAAGCTGTTCGGCGGCGCCAACAGCGTGGGCAGGACGGTGCGGCTGGAGAACGTCGACTTCCGCATCGTCGGCGTCCTCGACCAGTGGCGTCCCACGCCGCGCTTCTACGACATGAACAGCGATCGCTTCGGCGAACTCGAGCAGGTCTTCGTGCCGTTCTCGACCGCGCGCGACCTGAAGATGGGCCGCAACGGCAGCATGGATTGCTGGGGCGACTCCGGATCCGATCCCGAAGGCGAGACCGGGCTCAATGCGCCCTGCGTCTGGATCCAGTACTGGGCGCAGCTCGATACGCCGGCGAAGGCCGACGCCTACCGCCGCTACCTGGTCAACTATTCCGACCAGCAGCGCAGCAGCGGCCGCTTCGAGCGACCCACCAACGTGCGCCTGCGCAACGTGATGGACTGGCTGGATTACAACAAGGTCGTCCCGGGCGACGTGCGCCTGCAGGTGTGGCTGGCGTTCGGCTTCCTGCTCGTGTGCCTGCTCAATACGGTGGGCCTGCTGCTGGCGAAGTTCCTGCGCCGCAGCGGCGAGGTGGGCGTGCGCCGGGCACTGGGCGCTTCGCGCCGCGAGATCTTCATGCAATGCCTGGTCGAAGCGGGCACGGTCGGAGTGGCAGGCGGCATCGTCGGACTCGCCCTGGCATGGCTCGGGCTGTGGGCGGTGCGCCAGCAGCCGGCCAGCTACGCCGACCTCGCCCACCTCGATCCGCTGATGCTGCTGACGACCTTCGTGCTCGCCGTCGGCGCCAGCCTGCTGGCCGGCGTGATCCCGGCGTGGCAGGCGATGCAGGTGACGCCCGCGATGCAGCTCAAGAGCCAGTAGGCCAGCCCGGGTCCCGCGGCCGACGGGCCGCGTCCGCCGAACATTCCGCGATCCACGTTTCATCGAGGACTCCACCATGGAACTGCGCCCCATCCTGTCCACATTGCTCCGGCACAAGACCGCCGCCGCGCTGATCGTGCTGGAGATCGCACTGAGCTGCGCGATCGTCTGCAACGCCCTGTTCCTGATCGGCAACCGCATCGAGCGGATCGAACGCGTCAGCGGCGTCGCCGAGAACGAAGTCGTGCGCGTGCAACTCGCCGGCATCGGCGAGGACGAGAACGACGAAGCCCTGACCCGCAGCGACCTCGCCGTGCTGCGCGGATTGCCCGGGGTCAAGGCGGCCACCGTCACCAACCAGGTGCCGTTCGTGAACTCTTCGTGGAACACCTCGGTGAACATGACCAAGGACCAGAAGCAGCCCACCCTGGGCGCCACCGTCTACATGGGCGAGGAGCAGTTCCTCGACACACTCGGGCCGAAGATCGTGGAAGGTCGCCAGTTCGTCGCCGACGAGTTCATCGAGTGGGACGCGCTGGACGCGCCCGACAGCAAGGTCTCGATCCCCGCGGTGATCATCACCCGCAGCCTGGCCGAGAAGCTGTTCCCGGGCCAGAGCGCGGTCGGCAAGTCCTTCTACAGCTGGGGCGACAATCCGATCCGCGTCGTCGGCGTCGTCGACCACCTGGTTCGCCCGAGCGACCAGGGCGGGCCCACCGCGCACGAATACTCGATGGTGTTCCCGCTCAAGGTGCCCTATTCGCTGGGCGGCAACTACCTGCTGCGCACCGATCCCGCACGCCGCGCCGAAGTCCTGAAGGCGGCCATCGCCGCGCTCGAGCGCAACGGCCCGAACCGCATCATCCTGGCCGACAACACCAAGACCATCGAAGAGCTGCGAAACGGCTACTACCGCCAGGACCGCGCCATGGTCTGGATGCTGGTCGCGGTGATCGTCGCGCTGCTGGTGGTGACCGCGCTGGGCATCGTGGGGCTTGCGAGTTTCTGGGTGCAGCAGCGGACCAAGCAGATCGGCGTGCGCCGTGCGCTCGGCGCGACCCGGGGTCAGATCCTGCGCTACTTCCAGACCGAGAACTTCCTGCTGGCCAGCGTCGGCATCGTGCTCGGCATGCTGCTCGCCTTCGGGATCAACCAGATGCTGATGGGCAAGTACGAACTGCCGCGCCTGCCATTGGTGTACCTGCCCATCGGCGCGCTCACGCTGTGGCTGCTCGGCCAGTTCGCGGTGTTCTGGCCGGCGCGCCGCGCCGCGGCCGTGCCACCGGCGGTGGCCACGCGCAGCGTATAAAGTTGGCACTCGAAGCCCCTCTCCCGTCGGGAGAGGGGTTGGGGTGAGGGTCCGGCGAAGTTGCGCGACATCGGGCCGGATGCCAATCGTCAGCCCACTGCTGCAACTCCGATCCGGAACACAACAACTTCGCCGTACCCTCATCCGCCCCTTCGGGGCACCTTCTCCCAAGGGGAGAAGGGAACAGCCATCCGCAGCCCCCCATGCCCACGATCCTCGTCATCGATGACAACCCCTCCGTCGCCACCGCGCTGGAGGTGCTGTTCTCCCTGCACGACATCGGGACGCTGCGGGCCGAGACGCCGCAGGAAGGCCTGGCTCGGCTGCAGCGCCACGAGGTCGACCTCGTGATCCAGGACATGAACTTCCACGCCGACACCACCTCGGGCGAGGAGGGCATTGCGCTGTTCCAGCAGATCCGCGCGCAACATCCGGACCTGCCGGTGATCCTGCTGACGGCATGGACGCACCTGGAGTCCGCGCTCGAGCTGGTCCGCGCCGGCGCCGCCGACTACCTCGCCAAGCCGTGGGACGACCGCAAGCTGATGGCCACGGTGAACAACCTGCTGGAACTGGCGGTGGCGCATCGCGAACTGTCGCGCGAACGCGCCGGCGAACGCCAGCGCCGCGCCGCGCTGCTGCGCGACCACGACCTGCGCGGGCTGGTGTTCGACGATCCGGCCAGCGAAACCACCCTGTCGCTGGCGTGCCAGGTGGCGCGATCGGACATACCCGTGCTGATCACTGGACCCAACGGCGCGGGCAAGGAGAAGTACGCCGAGATCCTCCACGCCAACTCGCACGTGCGCAACGGCCCGTTCGTGGCGCTCAACTGCGGCGCGCTGCCGGCCGACCTGATCGAAGCCGAACTGTTCGGCGCCGAAGCCGGCGCCTACACCGGCGCGAACAAGGCGCGCGAAGGCAAGTTCGAGACCGCCGATGGCGGCACCCTGTTCCTCGACGAGATCGGAACCCTGCCGCTGGCCGGCCAGGTCAAGCTGCTGCGCGTGCTGGAAACCGGTCGTTTCGAGCGCCTGGGCGGCAATCGCGAACGCCGCGTCAGCGTGCGCATCGTCAGCGCGACCAACGCCGACCTCGCCGCGCAGATCGCAGATGGCCGCTTTCGCGAAGACCTCTTCTACCGGCTCAACGGCATCGAGCTGCGACTGCCGCCGCTGGCGCAGCGCCCGCGCGACATCCTGCCGCTTGCGCGGCATTTCCTGCCGGCCGGCAAGCACCTGGGCGAAGACGCCGAGCGCGCGCTGCTGCGCCACGGCTGGCCGGGCAACGTGCGCGAACTGCGCAACACGATGCAACGCGCGGCGCTGCTGGCGCGTGCGGACCAGATCTCCGCTGGCGACCTGGCCCTGCAGACGGCACCGGGCACGCCGCCTTCCGTGGCCGGGAGCGACGAACCGGACCGCGCGGCGATCGAAGCCGCGCTCGACCGCCACGGCGGCGTCCTGGCCCAGGCGGCGGCCGAACTCGGTCTGTCGCGGCAGGCGCTGTACCGCCGCCTCGACCGGCTCGGGATCAGGCGGGAGTGATGGCTGACATACGACCGGAGAATCCTGCACCTGCATTCACGCGCGGGCGGGAGGTGCACCACGACACACCCAAGGCGGGGTCATCCGGCGATCGGGTTTCGATACTGAAGACGTCATTCCTGCGCTCGCGCGAACTGGATGTCCCAAGTTTCCACAGTGCGACATCGACCGCTTCCCGCCTGCGCGGTCGAGAGCATGGTCTAAAGCGCGATCCCGCAGGGTGCTCCTGATGCACTGGTGGCATCGCCTTCCGCTGAATATCGTCTACGCGACGGTGACCTGCGCCTACATGCTGGCCGCCGCCGCGCTCGCGTTCGGGCTCGCGCACTGGTTGCCGCCGTGGGCGGCGAGCCTGCTGGCGGTGGCGTTGCTCGCGCCTCTGCTCGTCTACCACGTCCGCCGCGTGTTCGCGCCGGCGCGCTCCCTGTTCCGCGCCCTGGCGGGGAGTGTCGTCAGCTATCGCGACGGCGACTACAGCTCCGGCATCTCGTGGCACGGGCGCGGAGAGCTGCGCGAACTGGTCGACAGCCACAACCAGTTGGGCAAGGTCCTCCGCGACCAGCGCCAGTCGCTGGTCCAGCGTGAACTGCTGCTCGACACCGTGGTCCAGAACACGCCGGTGGCGATGCTGCTGGTGGACACCGCGCGGCGCGTGGTGCTCGGCAACCTCGCCGCGCGCAAGATGTTCGGCGAAGGCAGGAAGCTCGAAGGGCAGTCGTTCGACGCGCTTCTGGCGGCCACCAGCGAACCGGTGCGCGACGCATTCTCGCGGGGCGGCGACGGCATGTTCACCGTCGGCGAAGAGGACAGCGCCGAGATCTACCACCTGTCGCGGCGCACCTTCCGGCTCAACGGCCGGGAGCACGAACTGGTGCTGCTGCGCCTGCTTACGGCGGAACTGCGCCGGCAGGAAGTGCAGACCTGGAAGAAGGTGATCCGGGTGATCAGCCACGAACTCAACAACTCGCTGGCGCCGATCGCGTCGCTGGCGCATTCGGGCACCGAGCTGCTGCGGCGCGGACAGCACGAACGCCTGCCGATCGCGCTGGCCACCATCGAGGAACGCGCGCGCCACCTCGAAGGCTTCATCCGCGACTACGCGCGCTTCGCCAAGATGCCCGCGCCGCGATTGGAGGCCGTGGAATGGCGGCGCTTTATCACGCAGTTGCGCAGCCAGGTGGAGTTCGCCGACGACCTGCACCCGGCCGATGGGGTCGCGCGCATCGACGCCGCGCAGGTCGAGCAGGCGCTGCTCAACCTGTTGCGCAATGCGCATGAATCCGGCGGCCCCGAACATGAAGTCCGGCTGTCGGTGCGCGGCGTCCCCGGCGCCTGGCGCATCGACGTGCTCGACCGCGGAACCGGCATGAATGACGCGGTGCTCGCCAACGCGCTGCTGCCGTTCTATTCCACCAAACGCCACGGCACCGGACTGGGCCTGGCCCTGGCGCGGGAGATCGCCGAAGCCCACGGCGGCCGCATCGCCCTGCTCAATCGCGAGGGCGGGGGATTGTGCGTGTCGATGGTGCTGCCGGCGTAGGTGCGCATGACCCGCCGGCACGGCGAGGTCTCGCAGGAGCGATGCGAGAAGAGATCTTCCTGGCAGTTCGTCCGGGATTCCGGCAGCCACTCGTTGCTGCCAGCGCCACGGGAAAGCTCGCGGCTTCCGCCGCTCCTGCATGAGCAGCAACGACGCTGCCGACTACTTCGGCTTCTTGGCCGGCCGCTCCCAGCCCTCGATGGAAACCTGCCGCGCGCGCGCGACGGTGAGCTTGCCGGCAGGCGCATCGTTGCCGATCACCGAGCCGGCGCCGATCGTCGCACCCTTGCCGATCGTCACCGGTGCCACCAGCGACGCGTTCGAGCCGATGAAGGCGTTGTCCTCGATGGTCGTGGTGAACTTGTTGGCGCCGTCGTAGTTGCAGGTGATGGCGCCGGCGCCGACGTTGACGCCCGCGCCGATGTCCACGTCGCCGAGGTAGGTCAGGTGGTTGGCCTTGCTGCCCACCCCGACGCGCGCGTTCTTGGTCTCGACGAAGTTGCCGACGTGCACGCCGTCGGCAAGCACCGTGCCCGGGCGCAGCCGCGCGAACGGCCCGACCTGCACCGCGCCTTCGGTGCGCGCGCCGTCGATGTCGCAGTGCGCGCGCACTTCGGTGCCGGCGGCCAGGTCGGCGTCGCGGATGCGGCAGAACGGGCCGATGCGCACGCCTTCGCCCAGCGAGACGCGGCCCTCGAGCACGACGTCGACGTCGATCTCCACGTCGCGATCGACCGTGACCTCGCCGCGGATGTCGACCCGCTCCGGGTCCGCGAAGCGCACGCCCTGCACGCACAGCGCGCGCACCAGGCGGCGCTGGAACGCGCGCTCTAGCTGGGCCAGCTGCCACGGATCGTTGGCCCCCTCGGTTTCGATCGGATCGGCGACCGCGACCATCTCCGCGGCGGTGTACTCCGCAGCGGCCATCGCGAACACGTCGGTCAGGTAGTACTCGCCCTGTGCGTTGTCGCTCGACAGCCGCTGCAGCCAGCCCTTCAGCGCGACCGCATCGGCGGCCAGGATGCCGGTGTTCACGGTGCGGATGTGGCGTTGCTCCTCGTCGGCGTCCTTGTGTTCCACGATGGCGCCGACGCGGCCTTCCGAATCGCGAATGATGCGGCCGTAGCCGGTCGGGTCGGCGAGGTCGGCGACCAGGACCGCGATGCGTCCGCCCGCGGCCAGCAGGCGCTGCAGCGTGGCGGTGGTGATCAACGGCACGTCTCCGTACAGCACCAGCACCTGCGCCTCGTCGGGCACGTCGGGCATCGCCTGGCGCACGGCGTGGCCGGTGCCCAGCTGGCGCTCCTGTTCGACCCAGTGCAGAGCCTGCTCGGGACTTGATCCGGGGTCGGGCTGGTCCTCGAACGCGGCGCGCACCTGCTCGCCACCGTGCCCGTGCACGACGTGCACCCCGGCCGGGGCGAGTCCGCGCGCGGCGGCGATCACATGGGCGAGCATCGGCCGGCCCGCCACTTTCTGCAGGACCTTCGGCAGCGTGGACTTCATGCGCTTGCCCTCGCCGGCGGCGAGGATCACGACGTGCAATGGCGCGGTCATGCGGCGTTCCCGGATGGAATCGCTGAATTCTAACGGCGCCGGCATTACGATGCCCGCCACGCCCGTTTCCCGATGCCCGCATGCACGACGCCGTCCCTGCCGCGACCGCCCTGCCCCTGCTGTTCGCCGGCATCGCGCCTGCATGAGTCTCGGCCGCCAGGGCCGCCACTACCTGATCATCGGTGGCATCCAGTGGCTGGTGGACTGGGGCGTGATGGTGGCGCTCAGCCACTTCGGCATGGCCGTCGCCCCGGCCAACGTCGCCGGCCGGATCAGCGGCGCGCTGCTGGGGTACTGGCTCAACGGCAAGCTCACCTTCGCCGGCGAGGACACGGCGGTCGGTCGCACCCAGCTGCTGCGCTTCCTGGCGATGTGGCTGGTCACCACCGCGATCAGCACCTGGTCGATGGCCCACATCGACGACCTGTTCGGCCTGCGCTGGGCGTGGCTGGCCAAGCCGGGCATCGAGCTGGCGCTGGGCGTGCTCGGGTTCGTGCTGTCGAGGCACTGGGTCTACAAGCGCTGACGCGACAGGGCTCGCCGGACGGCTTCAGCGGGGTGCTTTGATCTTGCTTCCTCTGCTACTGCAGGGCAGAGGTAACGAAGGCGTGTGCGAACCAGTGGTTCGCGCCTGACGAGCTCCACTGACCCATGTTCGATGGGCGTGCAGATTGGCGACTGCCGCTGCTCGCACCGTGTGCATCCGCCGCCGACTCCCTGTCTTCGCGGCGCCAGGCCGGAGCAAAAGCCCGCGGCGGAACCCCTCCCTGCAGAAAGCAGAACGCCGGCACGGGGCCGGCGTTCGCGTAGCGGATGTTGCGTCGCTCAGTGCTTGAGGTTCTTGCGCAGCCGCTCCAGCGCGCTGAGCTGGGCGATGCTCATCGCCAGCTGCGTCTGCGCCTCCTCGGCGGACATCTTGGGGTCCTTGTTGGCCAGCGCGCGCTCGGCCTCTTCCTTGGCCGCGCGGACCGCGGCCTCGTCGATGTCCTGCGCGCGCACCGCGGTGTCGGCCAGGATCGTCACCAGCTGCGGCTGCACCTCGAGGATGCCGCCGGAAATCGCGAAGTCGAGCGTATCGCCGCCGGGCTGCGTCACCACCACCTTGCCGGGCTTGAGCCGGGTGATCAGCGGCGCGTGGCGCGGCGCGATGCCGAGCTCGCCCATTTCACCGGTGACCACGATCATCTCCGCCTCGCCATGGAAGATCTCGTGCTCGGCACTGACGATGTCGCAACGGATAGTGGATGCCATAGGGTTCTCGTTCTGCTCGTATGTGTTTCGCGATGGCGATTCGTGGGCGATCAGGACAAGCCAAGGCGCAACCGCGAATCAGCGCCTACGAAGCACCGGTCACGACCACCGGTCGCTGCCTCAGGCAGCGACCTTCTTCGCCTTCTCGATCGCTTCGTCGATCCCGCCGACCATGTAGAACGCCTGCTCGGGCAGGTGGTCGCATTCGCCGTCGACGATCATCTTGAAGCCGCGGATCGTGTCCTTCAGCGACACGTACTTGCCCGGCGAGCCGGTGAACACCTCGGCCACGTGGAACGGCTGCGAGAAGAAGCGCTCGATCTTGCGCGCGCGGCCGACGGCCAGCTTGTCCTCTTCGGACAGCTCGTCCATGCCGAGGATCGCGATGATGTCCTTCAGTTCCTTGTACTTCTGCAGCGTCGACTGCACGCGGCGCGCGGTGTCGTAGTGCTCGTTGCCGATCACGTTCGGATCCAGCTGGCGCGAGGTGGAGTCGAGCGGATCGACCGCCGGGTAGATGCCCAGCGACGCGATGTTGCGGCTCAGCACCACGGTCGCGTCGAGGTGGGCGAACGTGGTCGCCGGCGACGGATCGGTCAGGTCGTCCGCGGGCACGTACACGGCCTGGATCGAGGTGATCGAACCGGTCTTGGTCGAGGTGATGCGCTCCTGCAGCACGCCCATTTCCTCGGCGAGCGTGGGCTGGTAGCCCACCGCCGACGGCATGCGGCCCAGCAGCGCCGAAACCTCGGTGCCGGCCAGCGTGTAGCGGTAGATGTTGTCGACGAAGAACAGCACGTCGCGGCCCTTGCCGGTCTCGTCCTTCTCGTCGCGGAAGTACTCGGCCATGGTCAGGCCGGTGAGCGCGACGCGCAGGCGGTTGCCCGGCGGCTCGTTCATCTGGCCGTACACCATCGCGACCTTCGACTCCTTCATGTTGTCCAGCTTGATGACGCCTGCCTCGGCCATCTCATGGTAGAAGTCGTTGCCTTCGCGGGTGCGCTCGCCGACGCCGGCGAACACCGACAGGCCGGAATGCTCGGTGGCGATGTTGTTGATCAGCTCGAGCATGTTCACCGTCTTGCCCACGCCGGCGCCCCCGAACAGGCCGACCTTGCCGCCCTTGGCGAACGGGCACATCAGGTCGATGACCTTGATGCCGGTTTCCAGCAGTTCGTTGGTCGCGGCCTGGTCTTCGTAGCTCGGCGCGGTGCGGTGGATTTCCCAGTGCTCGGTGGCTTCGACCGGACCGGCCTCGTCGATCGGCTCGCCGAGCACGTTCATGATCCGTCCCAGCGTACCGACGCCGACCGGCACCGACACGGCCTTGCCCGTGTTCTCGGCGACCAGGTTGCGCTTCAGGCCGTCGGTGGAGCCCAGCGCGATGGTGCGCACCACGCCGTCGCCCAGCTGCTGCTGCACTTCCAGCGTGATCGCGGTGTCCTTGACCTTCAGCGCGTCGTACACGCGGGGCACGCTCTCGCGCGGGAACTCGACGTCGACGACGGCGCCGATGATCTGGACGATCTTGCCTGCGTTGCTCATCACTCTAGTCCTCTGGAACTCGGTATCTGATTTTGTAGGAGCGGCTTCAGCCGCGAGCTCTTGATTTTTCTTGTAAGAGCTCGCGGCTGAAGCCGCTCCTACAGGAATGATTTGTTCGCTGGATCAAACCGCCGCGGCGCCGCCGACGATCTCGGAAATCTCCTGCGTGATCGCCGCCTGCCGGGCCTTGTTGTAGACCAGGTTCAGCGTGTCGATCAGCTTGTTCGCGTTGTCGCTGGCGGCCTTCATCGCCACCATGCGCGCAGCATGCTCCGAGGCCACGTTCTCCATCACCGCCTGGTACACCAGCGACTCGATGTAGCGCGTCAGCACGTGCTCGAGCACGGCCTGCGCGTCGGGTTCGTAGATGTAGTCCCACTCGTGGCGCGCGACGGCCTCGTCCGACGCCGGCAGCGGCAGCAGCTGGTCGAACGCCGCGCGCTGGGTCATCGTGTTGACGAAGTCGTTGTAGGCCAGGAACACCTTGTCGACCTTGCCGCTGCCATAGGCGTCGAGCATCACCTTGATCACGCCGATCAGCTGGTCGACGCGCGGCTGGTCGCCCAGATGGGTGACCGTGGCCAGCATCTCGACCTTGATCCGGCGGAAGAACACCGACGCCTTCTGGCCGATGGTGACCACGTCGACCTCGACCCCCTGCTGCTGCCAGCCGCGGATCTCGCCCAGCAGCTTGCGGAACAGGTTGTTGTTGAGCCCGCCGGCCAGGCCGCGGTCGGACGAGACGATCACGTAGCCGACGCGCCTGATGTCGCTGCGCTCGACCAGGTAGGGGTGCTGGAACTCGGAGTTCGCCTGCGCCAGATGGCCGATGACCTGCTTCATCGCCCGTGCGTACGGTCGCGAGGCCTTCATCCGCTCCTGGGCCTTGCGGATCTTGGAAGCCGAGACCATCTCGAGCGCACGCGTCACCTTGCGGGTGTTCTGCACGCTCTTGATCTTGGTTTTGATTTCTCTGCCGCCGGCCATCTTCTGCTCGCTCTGCTCGCCGTGATCCGATACTGGTGATGCGTGGATGGAAACGGCAAGAACCGCACCACCCAGAAGCCCCGCCTTACGAACCAGCCCTCACGAATTACCCATCACACCAGCTCAGAATGAGCCGGTGGCCTTGAATTCCTCGATGCCCTTCCGGAACGCGCCTTCGATGGCGTCGTTCCAGTCGCCGCTTTCGTTGACCTGCTTGATCACATCCCCGGCGGTGTTGGCGAAATGCGCGTGCAAGGCTTCCTCGAACGCGCCGATCCTGTTGACCGGCACCTCGTCCATGTAGCCCTTGTCGACCGCATAGATCGACAGCGCCTGCTCGGCCACCGACATCGGGGCGTACTGCTTCTGCTTCATCAGTTCGGTCACGCGCTGGCCGCGCTCGAGCTGCTTGCGGGTGGCTTCGTCCAGGTCGGAGGCGAACTGGGCGAACGCCGCGAGCTCGCGGTACTGGGCGAGCGCGATGCGGATGCCGCCCGACAGCTTCTTCATGATCTTGGTCTGGGCCGCGCCGCCGACGCGCGACACCGAGATGCCGGCGTTCACGGCCGGGCGGATGCCGGCGTTGAACAGGTCGGTCTCGAGGAAGATCTGACCGTCGGTGATCGAAATCACGTTGGTCGGCACGAACGCGGACACGTCGCCGGCCTGGGTCTCGATGATCGGCAGTGCGGTCAGCGAACCGGTCTTGCCCTTGACCGCGCCGTTGGTGAACTTCTCGACGTAATCCTCGTTGACGCGCGCGGCGCGCTCGAGCAGGCGGGAGTGCAGGTAGAACACGTCTCCCGGGTAGGCCTCGCGGCCCGGCGGGCGGCGCAGCAGCAGCGAGATCTGGCGGTAGGCCACGGCCTGCTTGGACAGGTCGTCGTAGATGATCAGCGCGTCTTCGCCGCGGTCGCGGTAGTACTCGCCCATGGTGCAGCCGGAGTACGGCGCGATGTACTGCATCGCGGCCGACTCGGCGGCGGCGGCCGCGACCACGATCGTGTGCGCCATCGCACCGTGTTCTTCCAGCTTGCGCACCACGTTGGCGATCGAGCTGTTCTTCTGGCCGATGGCGACGTAGATGCACTTAACGCCGGTGCCCTTCTGGTTGATGATCGCGTCGATCGCCACCGCGCTCTTGCCGGTCTGGCGGTCGCCGATGATCAGCTCGCGCTGGCCGCGGCCGATCGGGATCATCGAGTCGATGGCCTTGTAGCCGGTCTGCACCGGCTGCGACACGCTCTTGCGCGCGATCACGCCCGGGGCAATGGTTTCCACCGGCGCGGTCTGCGCGGCGGCGATCGGGCCCTTGCCGTCGATCGGCTCGCCCAGCGCGTTGACCACGCGGCCCAGCAGTTCGGGACCGGTCGGCACTTCGAGGATGCGGCCGGTGGTCTTGGCCACGTCGCCCTCGCGCAGGTGTTCGTAGTCGCCCAGGACCACGGCGCCGACCGAGTCGCGCTCCAGGTTCAGCGCGAGCGCGAAGGTCTCGGCGCCGCTTTCGGAAGCCGGCAGCTGGATCATTTCGCCCTGCATCACGTCGGCCAGGCCATAGATGCGCACGATGCCGTCGGACACGCTGGTCACGGTGCCTTCGTTGCGCGCCTCGGCGCTGAGCTTGACCTTCTCGATGCGGGTCTTGATCAGTTCGCTGATTTCGGACGGGTTGAGCGTGGTGGTTGCCATTGCTGTTTCCTGTAGGGCGGGCCCAGGCCCGCCATCACGGTTTCATTGCGGCGGGCCGACGGCCCGCCCACGATTCGAATCAACTTGCGAGGGCGGCCTGCAGGCGCTCGAGCTTGCCCTTGAGCGAGCCATCGATGACCACGTCGCCGGCATCGATGACCGCGCCGCCGATCAGCGAGGCATCGACCGCCGACTCGACCTCGACCTCGCGCCCGAAACGCTTGCGCAGCGCGGCCTTGATGGTGTCCAGCTCGCCGGCGGGAAGCGCCGTCGCCGACGTCACCTTCGCCTTGACCACGCGCTCGGCCTCGGCGCGCAGGTCCTCGTACAGGCCGGCGATCTCCGGCAGCAGCACCAGGCGGCGATTGTCCGCCAGCAGCGCGAGGAAATCGCCGAACAGCGCCGAGGCGCCCTCGGGCGACAGCAGCGCAACCGCGTCGCTGTCGGCCAGCTGCGGATTGCCGAGCAGCCCGGCGACCTGCGGATCGGCCGCCACGCGCGCGGCGAAGCCGAGCGCCGCGGACCAGTCCGCGAACCGGCCTTCATCGCGCGCGATCGAAAACGCGGCGCGGGCGTAGGGACGGGCGAGGGTGAGGGCCTGGCTCATGGATCAGGCCGCTTCGGACGACAGCTGGGCAGCGAGTTCGTCGAGCAACGCCTTGTGGGCGTTGGCGTCGATCTCGCGGCGCAGCAGCTTCTCGGCGCCGGTCACCGCCAGCACGGACACCTGCTTGCGCAGGTCTTCGCGGGCGCGGTTGGAGGCCGCCGCGATCTCGCTCTCGGCCAGCGCCTTCTGGCGCGCGCCCTCGGCGATCGCCTCGGTCTTGGCGGCGTCGACGATCTGGTTGGCGCGCTGGTGGGCCTGCTCGATGATCTCGTTGGCCTTGACGCGGGCCAGCTTCAGCTCTTCGTTGACCTGGTCCTGCGCCTGGGCCAGTGCCTTCTGGCTGTTGTCGGCCGCGGCGAGGCCTTCGGCGATCTTCTGCTGGCGCTCCTCGATGGCCGCGATGATGTGCGGCCAGCCGAATTTCATCACCAGCCAGGCGACCGCGAAGAACGCGAAGCCCTGAATGACCAAAGTGAGGTTGGGTAGCATGGTGCTGTGCTCCTGGTGCCGGCGGCCCCGCCGCCGGCTATGCCTGAATCGCTTGTCGGGTCAGCGCGGCGTTCAGCCGGCGATCGAGCCCAGCAGCGGGTTGGCGAACAGCAGCAGCAGCGCGATGGCGACGCCGATCATCGGCACGGCGTCGAGCAGGCCGGCGACGATGAACATCTTGGTCTGCAGCATCGGGGTCAGCTCCGGCTGGCGCGCCGAACCTTCGAGGAACTTGCCACCGAGGATGGCGAAACCGATCGCGGTGCCGAGGGCACCGAGGCCGATCAGGAGGCCGGCGGCGATGACGGTGAACTTCAGCACTTCAGCATTGAGGACTGCGATATCCATGGTGTACTCCGGTTGGATCGTTTGACTGTTGCGTAGGGTGGATGGGCGGAACGAAAACGGTGGCGCTGACGGCTCAGTGGCTCTCGGCCGACATGCTCAGGTAGACGATGGTCAGCATCATGAAGATGAAGGCCTGCAGGGTGATGATCAGCACGTGGAACGCGGTCCAGGCGAAGCCCGAGATGAACTGCATCGCGCCCATGATGTAGGTGCTGAAGTGCGACATCGACGCATCGAGCGTCATCAGCGCGATCAGGATGAAGATCAGCTCGCCGGCGTACATGTTGCCGAACAGTCGCAGCGACAGGCTCAGCGGGCGCACGCCTTCCTCGATCAGGCGCAGCAACACGTTGGCCGGCGCCAGCACGATCTTCATCGGCGTGCTTTCGGCATGGAACGGCGCGGTGAAGATTTCCTTGGTGAAGCCGCCCAGGCCCTTGTGGCTGATCCCGAACACCTGGATCAGCAGGAACACCGCGATCGACAGGCCGAAGGTGGTGTTGAGGTCGGCGGTGGGCACGGCGCGCAGGTAGGCGTGCGCGGGATCGTGGCCGGCGGCGACGTAGCCGTTGGCCCAGGCCCACGGCAGCAGGTCCACCGGGACCATGTCCATGAAGTTCATCAGGAACACGAGCAGGAAGATGGTGATCGACAGCGGCGCGATCAGCTTGCTGCGGCCGTGGAAGGTCTCGCGCACCAGCCCGTCGACGAAGCCGACGATGATCTCGACCAGCGCCTGGAACTTGCCGGGCACGCCCGACGTGGCGCGGCGCGCGGTCAGCAGGAAGGTGACCACAAACAGCAGCCCCAGCACCGCCGTGAAGAACAGCGTGTCGACGTTCAGGGTCATGAACTGGCTATCGCCCACGCTCACCTGCAGGTGGTGCAGGTGGTGGTTGATGTATTCGGTGGATCCGCCGGTTTCGGCGGCCTGGCCGTTGTTTTCAGCGATCACGCGTTCAACCCTTGCTGTTTGCGTCTTGCTTGAGGAAATTGAGTGCCAGCAGGTAGGCCAGCAATCCCGCCACCAGGCCCGCCAGCATCGGCAACGGCGGCAGGCGCCAGGTTGACAACGCTGTCGCGAGGACCACGATCGCGACCAACCACTTGCCCATCGCACCCAGCAACAACCTGCCGAATGCGACCGGTGCCCGGACGATGCCGCGCAGCGCCACCAGGGCGGCCAGCGCATTGCCCAGCACCAGTGCGAGCCCCCCTACTCCCGCCGCCAGCGCCTCGCGCACGTCCCGCGCGAGGAAGGCCGCTGCCAGCAGCGCGACGACCCCTCCCTGGACGGCCACCGCGCGCAGCGCTGCCCGGCGACCGGCGGCGATGGGATCGTGCACGAATCACCTGTTCAGCTTGCGGGGACCTGCCGCGGAGGGCCGCATGATCTGCCCTGTGCAAATCCCTCCTGCGAAGCCGCGGAAGTATAGCAGGGCCCGGATTTGGCCGGCAACCGCCAGAAGCCTTGATTCTTCAGGGCTTTCCGCCCGGGGCGGGCGCGTCCGCCGGACGCGGTCGGCGGAACCTTTCGCGGCAGGCACGGTCAATGATCCCGAGGCCTGTGTCCCAATTCCTCGTCGGATCCGCTACAGGCCCCGAAGCCCCGGTTCTCTCCATGGCCGGGGCTTTTTTTCGTCTCGCGGATCGGCCTGGCGCGAGCCTTCGGCCGCCGCGGAAAAGGCGCCCGGCTGGCCGGGCGCCCGTTCTTCGTCAGTTGATCAGTTGCACGTTGTCGATATAGGTATTGACCGTGTAGCTGGTGTTGGCGTGGTACAGCCAGACCGCATCGAGCTTGACCGTGCTGGCGGTGATCGCGCCGTTGGCGCCACCTGCCCAGGCGTTCCACTGCGCGGAGTCGGACAGCTTCCATTCCACGTAGGTCCACGTGTTGGCGGGCAGCGCGCGCGAAACCGAGCGCTCGGTGCCATCGCTGTCGTCGATCCCGACCGCAACGCTGACGCCACTGCCGGCCGCGAACGCCCAGAACCCGACCCGCCCATTGCGCGACAGCCCGGTGTTGCTGCCGGGGTTGCCGCTGCCGGAGAGCAAGCGCACCGCCCACGACGACGACGACGACGTATTGTCCACCAGCCGCACCTGCAGCGAGCATGAGCCGTTGTGGCGGATGCTGCAGTTGCGCGCGGCGGTGGATGCGGTCGCGATGCCGGTGGTGCTGCCGGAGTACGTCGGGCTGGTCACGAAGTGGCCGACGCTGCTTTCGAAGCTGTCGAGGATGGTCGTGGTGCCGGACGACGGATTGATCAGGCCGTAGTACTTCGACCAGTTCCAGTACTTGCCCGGGTCGGTGTGCGAATTGTCGGTCAGGTTCTGGTGGCCGATGATGTCGTAATCGGCATCGCTCAGGTCCGCCGTCGTGTACGAGCGCATCGCGCGCGTGCAGACGATGCCCGCGTAGCGCGCGCACGACTGCCGGGTGATCGCAGCCGACGCGTTGTACATCGCCGTGGTGTACCAGTCGGGATTGCTGATGTAGCCCTCGTGCTCGATGCCGATCGAGTGCGGGTTGTGGGAACGCACGTGCCAGGCCTTCTGGCTCTCACGCACCATCTGCGTGACCTGGCCGTCGGAGCTGCGGATCAGGTAGTGCGCGCTGACCTCGGAGCTGGCGTTCTGGAACCAGGAAATCGAGCCGGCGTAGCTGCCCTGCATGGTGTGGACGGCGACCTCGCGCACCGCGGTTCCGCTGCGTGAGGACTGGTTGGGCGAGTACACCCAACGCGCTCCGGGGAAATCCACCGTCGCAAGAGTGGCGCTGGCGGACGTGTCGACGATGCCGGCATCCTCCCCGTCTGGCGCGCGAGCGACCAGCTGCTCGGTGCGCGGGTCGATCGCGAACGCCCCGGTCTCCGGGACATCCCGGTCCAGGTCGAGCCGCACCAGCGGCGCGTTCAGCCTGACCAGCGTGTCCGCGGGGAAGGCCCGCTCCCACTGCACTGCACGCTCGGGCACGCGGATGCCGTTGTCGTTCACGCCGCGGTCGATGCCGAGCAGCACGTCGAAGGCGAAGCTGGCGCGGGCGTAGGCATCCACGTCACCCACGGCGGCGCCGGCCTGGCCGCCGAAGCCCGCGTAGCGTTGCAGCGCCTGCGCCAGCGCTTCGTCGTCGCGCGCCGTGCCACGCAGTTCGCGATCGAGCAACACCGCCGCGGCGAGGATGTTCGTCGACGGATTGTGCTTGACCCGTTCCGGCGTGGTGCCCAGCAGCGCGGCGGCTTCAGCGACCTGGTCGGCGAAGCCTTCCCCCGCATACAGGCCCATCACGCCCCAGGCCTGCGGCATGTCGCCGTGGCGCGGCTCGCCGTTGCGGTCGGGCCGCAACTGGTGCCAGCGGCTCTGGCTGTAAGCCAGCGCTTCCAGCGTGCCGGCGGGAATCCGCGGGTAGCGCGCGTAGGCGGCGCGGAACATCGCCGGATAATAGGAACGCTCGTTCTGCAGGCGTTTCTCCTGCGCCTGCAGGTTCCGTGCGAAATCGCCGGTGGCACCGGCCTCGGCCAGCGCCCTGGCCTCATCAGCCGCCTGCGACGGCATCACGCCGATCGCGCCCGCCGATACCGTCGCGCTCCCCATTGCACCGGCCAACACCAGCGCAGTCCTGATCACATGCTTCATGTCGCTCTCTCTCCCTGGTCTCCCCTGTGCTGACTGGATACCGGCAAGGCCGTGTTCCCGCATCTGGGGCAAACCCCTGCCCGGTCGTCGATGCGTCACAGTTCGACGCTTGGGCTTCGCACGCGCATCGGCATCGGCACGTTCCGGGGCTGGTGTGCGCGCATGCGCGCATGAGGCGGGCGTCACACACACACGCTCCCGAGGTGCGCGTCGCGCGATCGCGCCGCGCTTCACGCGCATTCGACCGCGCCGCTGCACTAAATACGCACTGCGATCCCGCCACGGATTGCGTTCCCTCCCCCCCTCGGAGCAAACCAAGTGAGTCATTTCATCCGGGCCGTGTCCTTCTCCATCGCCGCCGCCGGCGCGCTGGCTTCGCTGGCCGCCCATGCCGACGACGATCGGTTCACCCTGCGCCTCGGCGCCATGCAGGCCAGCGGTGACGTCCGCCTCAACGGCACCGTCGATTTCGCCGGCGACACCTATCGCTACACCAGCGAGCATCTCGACTTCGGCGACGACACCGCGCCGCGGGTCGAGGGCGTGTTCCATTTCAGCGAACGCAACCGGCTGCTGTTCAACTATTTCCAGTACGACCGCGACAAGCGCTACGCCCTCGACGAGGACGTGGTGCTGGGCGACATCACCGTCCCGGCCGGCAGCATGGCCAAGGCCGAGGCCGAATTCGCGCTCGGCAGCGTGGTGTACGACTACGCGCTGGTCGAAACGCCGACCACCAGCTTCGGCCTGCAGATCGGCGCCGAATGGGCGCGGCTTGAGGGCAACGTCTACGCCACCGATGGCACCGACAGCTTCGAAAGCCGCGACAGCGAAACCGGCGTCGCACCCGTGGTGGGCGCGCGCTTCTCGACCCACACCGCCGACCAGAAGTGGGGCTTCACTGCGCAGGCGCAGTACCTGGATGCCGACTGGGGCGACTTCAACGATTACAGCGGCGACATCAGCCGCGCCAACGCGCTGGTCGAGTACCGCTTCACCCGCAATTTCGGCGTGTACGCGGGCTACGACTGGTTCAAGCTCGACGTCAACCGCGCCTACGACGACGGCAGCGCCGGCATGGACCTGACCTTCAAGGGGCCGACCGCCGGCGTGACGTTCGCATTCTGATCGCGGCGCAAAGGACTTCGCCCAACCGAGGAAAGGCGCGGCGTCCGCCGGATGGGGGCACCGGGCGTGAGTGGCCCGGGATGCGAATGTCCCCCGGCGTCGGCCTCGCGCCGACGCCTCCTCCTTGATTTCGCATCCCGGGCCACTCACACCCGGTGCTGCAAGTTGTGCCATGGCTGCATGAGCGCAGCGGAGCTTGGCTTTGGAGAAGCCCGCAATCCCACAGCCCGACGCGACCGGCAGGTCTTCAGGGCGAAACCAAGGAGGAGGCAGCCGCCGCCAGGCCGGATGCCGGGGGCGTCGCCCCGAAGGTCTGCCGGTCGCGTCGGGGCTCCGTCAGGCCGCGCGATGCCTGCGATCCGACAGGAAGCGAAAGCGCCTTCCGAAACAGGGAGAGGACCAGAAGAAAGCCCCGCAATGCGGGGCCTTTTCGGTGCAGCATCCGGCAGCGCGGCGCGCGGCAACATGCGCCGGCCCGGCGCGGCGGATCACTTCTTCTTCGGGATGTACAGGTCGGTGATCGTGCCGTCGTAGGCCTCCGCCGCCATGCCGACCGATTCGCTGAGGGTCGGATGCGGATGGATGGTGTGGCCGATGTCGGCGACTTCGCAGCCCATCTCGATCGCCAGCGCGGCTTCTGCGATCAGGTCGCCGGCGTGCACGCCGACGATGCCGGCGCCGACGATGCGCTGCGTGGCCTCGTCGAACACCAGCTTGGTGAAGCCCTCGGTGCGGCCCAGGCCAATCGCGCGGCCCGACGCGGCCCACGGGAACTTGCCCACGCCGACCTTCAGCCCCTTGGCCTTCGCCTCGGTTTCGGTCACGCCGACCCACGCGATCTCGGGATCGGTGTAGGCCACCGACGGAATCACCCGCGCTACCCATTCCTTCTTTTCGCCGGCGGCGACTTCGGCGGCGAGCTTGCCCTCGTGCGTCGCCTTGTGCGCCAGCATCGGCTGGCCGACCAGGTCGCCGATGGCGAAGATGTGCGACACGTTGGTGCGCATCTGCGCGTCGACGTCGATGAAGCCGCGCTCGGTCACGCGCACGCCGGCCTTGCCGACGTCGAGCGTGCCGCCGTTGGGCACGCGCCCGACCGCGACCAGCACGCGGTCGAACGTGCCGGCGTCCGGGATGCTCTTGCCCTCGAAGCTGCATGCGATGCCGGCCTTGCCGGCCTGGGCCTCGACCACCTTCGTTTCCAGGTGCACCGACACGCCCTGCTTCTTCAGCCGGTCGGCGAGCGGCCGGACCAGGTCCGGGTCGGCGCCGGGCATCAGCTGCGTGGCCAGTTCGACCACCGTGACCTCGCTGCCGAGCGCGCGATACACCGTCGCCATCTCCAGGCCGATGATGCCGCCGCCGACGACGAGCAGCTTCTTCGGCACGTCGGCCAGTTCGAGCGCGTCGGTCGAATCCATCACCCGCGGATCGTCCCACGGGAAACCCGGCAGCTTCAGCGCCTGCGAACCGGCGGCGATGATGCACTGCCCGAACTTCAGCAGCTGCGTGTCGCCACCTTGGCCGGTGATTTCGAGCTCGTTGGCGGACACGAACTTTGCCTGCCCGGTCGCCACGCGCACCTTGCGCTGCTTGGCCATCGCCGACAGGCCACCGGTCAGCTGGCCGACCACCTTGTCCTTGTAGGCGCGCAGCTTGTCGAGCGCGATCCTGGGCTTGCCGAAGTCGACGCCGTAGTCGGTCGCGTGCAGGGCCTCGTCGATCACCGCGGCCGCGTGCAGCAGCGCCTTGGACGGAATGCAGCCGACGTTGAGGCACACGCCACCCAGCTGCGCATAGCGCTCGACGAGGACCGTATCCAGGCCCAGGTCGGCAGCGCGGAACGCGGCGGTGTAGCCGCCGGGCCCGGCGCCGAGGACGACGACGGCGCATTCGATGTCGGGCTTGCGACCGCTTGCCGACGCAGCTTGCGGTGCGGGAGTCTCGCTATTGCCTGCGCTCTTGCCTGCGCTCCCGCTGGCGCGGGAGGGCTCGGGGGACGCCGGCGCTTTCGGAGCAGACCCCTCGCCCGGCTTGCCTTGCGCGCTTTGCTCTCCGGCAGCCGTGCGGGGAGGGTTTGGTTTGCCGGCGTCATCGGCACCTGCGGCGGCGGCGGGAGCATCGGTAGCCTCCTGCGTTTCCATCACCGCCACCACGCTGCCTTCCGAGAGCGTGTCGCCGACCTTCACGCGCAGTTCCTTGACCACGCCCGCCACCGGCGACGGCACTTCCATCGTCGCCTTGGCCGATTCCAGCGTCACCAGTCCCTGGTCTGTCGCGATCGTGTCGCCGACAGCGACCAGCACCTCGATCACCGGCACGTCGTCGAATCCGCCGATGTCGGGAACCTTCACTTCGAGCGTCGCCATGTCGTTACTCCTCGGGGGGCAGGCGGCCGCGCGCGGGGCCGGCCTTGGATGGTGGGGAAAGCGCCGCTTCGCGCTCGGCCTGCAGGCGTAGCGCTTCGTCTTCGGCGATCTGGCGCTGGGTGTCCTCGGAGGCGTCGTTGCCGGACAGGGCGCGGCGTTCCGCGGGCGCCACCGTCCCGGTTCCGGCGGCCACCGGCTCGGGGTGGACGCGTTCGTGCAGCAGGCGCTGCATCGCGCGCTCGCCTTCGAGCCCGAAGGCCGAGCGCACGCGCAGGTCGCGCTGCGGCACCGGCACTTCGATGCCGTGCTCCTTCAGCGAGCTGTCGAGTTCCCACAGGTAGGCGGCTTGGATCGCGACGTTGCGCCGCGCCGCGGCACCGGTCAGCCAGACCACCAGCAGGAACTCCACGCCGCTCTCGCCATAGGCCACCAGCCAGACCTGCGGGCGCTTCTCGCCCTCGGTGGCGAGCGTGAACGGCACCCGCGCGGCAGCTTCCAGCGCGGCCTTCTTGACCAGCTCCTTGTCGACGCCGAACGCAACCCGGAACGGCACGCGGATCCGGCGGTTGACGCTGCGGTGGGTCCAGTTGACCACGCGGCCGTTGACGAACTCGGAGTTGGGCACCAGCACGCCGATGTTGTCGTTGGTGATGATGCGGGTGGCGCGGATGTTGATCGCGCGCACGGTGCCACGGGTGGCGCTGTCGAGTTCGACGAAGTCGCCCACTTTCAGCGAGCGGTCGAACAGCAGCACCAGGCCGGCGATGAAATTGCCGAAGATCGCCTGCAGGCCGAAGCCCAGGCCCACGCCCACCGCGCTGGCGAACAGCGCGAACTTGCCCAGCGAGATGCCCGCAAAGTCCATTGCCAGCAGGATGCCGGCGAGCAGCAGCACGTAATGGATCAGGCGCGACACCGCGTACAGCGCGGCCCGGTTCACGCCCTGGTGGCGGTCGCCGAACCGGTTCACCGCGCGCCGCACCAGCGCCGACACCAGCCAGGTCAGCCCGATCACCAGCACCGCCGCGATCAGCCCGCCGACCGTGACGTCCAGGCCGGACGCACGCAGCAGGTGGAAGTCCAGCACCGGGCCGAGGTCGTCCCAGCCGCGGTTCACGGCCGCCCCGGCCGCGTCGCGCACCCGCTCTCCAGCGGTGCCGGGTGCAGCCTGGGCGACGATCGACGGCATCGGCCCGCCTACAGCAGCGCGCGCCGCATGTCGCCGAGCAGTTGCGCGAGATACGCGGTGAAGCGCGCGGCCGCGGCGCCATCGATCACGCGGTGGTCGTAGGACAGCGACAGGGGCAGGATCAGGCGCGGCGCGAATTCCTTGCCGTTCCAGACCGGCTTCATCGCCGACCTGGACACGCCGAGGATCGCCACTTCCGGCGCGTTGACGATCGGCGTGAACGACGTGCCGCCGATGCCGCCCAGCGAGCTGATCGAGAAGCAGCCGCCGCTCATCTCGGCCGGGCCGAGCTTGCCGTCGCGCGCCTTCTTCGCCAGCTCCCCGGTTTCGCGCGCGATCTCGAGCACGCCCTTGCGATCGCAGTCGCGCACCACCGGCACCACCAGCCCGTTGGGCGTGTCGGCGGCGAAACCGATGTGGAAATATTTCTTGAGCGTCAGGTTCTCGCCGCTGGCGTCGAGCGAGGCGTTGAACTCCGGGAATTTCTGCAGCGCGACCACGCTGGTCTTCATCAGGAACGCGAGCATCGTCAGCTTGGCGCCCTTGTCCGCGCCGCGCTCGTTTTCCTTGTTGAGCGCCACGCGCAGCGCTTCGAGTTCGGTGACGTCGGCATCGTCGTGCTGGGTGACGTGCGGGATCATCGCCCAGTTGCGGGCGAGGTTGGCGCCGGAGATCTTGCGGATCTTCGACAGCGGCTTGACCTCGATCTCGCCGAACCGGGCGAAGTCCACCTTCGGCCACGGCAGCAGGTCGAGGCCACCACCACCACCGGCGACGGCGCCACCGCCGGCCAGCGCGCCCTTGACGAACTGCTGCACGTCGTCCCGGGTGATGCGGCCACCGCGGGCGCTGCCCTGCACGCGCCCGAGGTCGACGCCGAGCTCGCGCGCGAACAGGCGCACCGCCGGACTGGCATAGGGCACCTTGTCCGGCATCAGGCCGTCGGCATCGAGGCGTCGCGCCGGCGTCGGCACGGCGTCGCCGGAGCGGGTGACGTCGCCGCGGACGATGTTGTCGGGCTGCGTGGCCACCGCCACCGGTTCGACCTTGGCGGCGGTTTCCGCAGTCCGGTTGTCGGGCGGCGCATCGGACTTCGCCGCCTCGGGCTGCGCGCGCGGCGGCGGCACGGCCGCAGCAGGCGCGGGCGGCTGGGCAGGCGCGTCGTCGCCGGCGGCCTCGATCATCGCCACCACGCCGCCTTCGGACAGCGTGTCGCCGACCTTGACCTTCAGTTCCTTGACCACGCCGGCGAACGGCGACGGCACTTCCATCGTCGCCTTGGCCGACTCCAGCGTCACCAGCCCCTGGTCCTTCGCGATCGCGTCGCCGACCGCGACCAGCACCTCGATCACCGGCACATCGTCGAAACCACCGATGTCGGGGACGCGTGCTTCCTTCAAATCGGCCATGTGACGCTCCGGGGAATGCCAGGGAACGGCCATTGTCGCCCGCCACGGTGTCAGCGCCAACTCCACGCCGCGCGCGGAGCCCGGAGAAAGGTGCGCCCTCCGTGGGGGCACGGAGGGCGCGGAGCCCACGCCGCAGGGGAGAAATCGGCGTGAACGCGAGCGGGAACGCTCAGTGGGCGGGCTGCGCGCGGTCCTTGACCTCGACTCGCAGCAGCTGCAGCGGCTTGCCGGCATGGCGGTACTCGAGCGCATCGTCGATCCGGTCGAGCGACTGCATCGTGCGACACAGCGTTTCGGCATTGCGCTCGAGTGCGCGGGCGCGCGGCTCGACCACCGCCTCGATGCGGGCGTCGAGCTTGTCCAGCTGCTCGAGCTGCCCGGTGTCGCCGGTGAACGCGGCGCGCAGCGCGCCGCCGACGATATCGCCCACCACGCGCGGCACCACTTCGGAGACCGCTTCGCCGATGCCCTTGCCCAGCTCCCGGCTGTTGAAGTGCCTGGTGCTGACCGAGCGCGCCAGGGTGCGGTCGAGATCGGCGCGGGCCTGCTGCAGCTTCGTCTCGGTCGCCGCCGGATCGCGGCTGAAGCCCTTGGCCACCTCGCCCAGCGCGGTGAAGGCGATGGTGGCGGCGTCGCGCGCGATCCCCGCCGCCAGCGGCATCGCCGCCCTGGCCTCGCGCTCGTAGTCGATCAGGCGGTCGCGGTCGGCGGCGCTGACGTCGACCCAGCGGTCGTCGACGAACAGCCGTCCCTGCCGCATCAGCACGGTCCTGGGCGCGCCGTTCCCGCGGGTCAGGATGACGCTCTTGTCGGTCAGCGCGAAGTCGTAGTCGCTGTTCACATCGCAATCGACGTCGATGCCATCGGACGCGAGCGCGCCCCCGGCCACCAGCATCAGCGCACAGCCCAGCACGACATTCCGCATTCCCGTCCCCGTGGTCTTGTCCTGCATTCAGTTTCCGTCGGCAATTGCGGAGCGGGCGCGTGCCGGTGGAGGGAGTGACCTTCGTCATGCTCTCGCCGCTCGTACGCTTTCGCTTAATCGGATGTCAAAGTTCCCTGAACGTTTCCGACGCGAACAAGCACGGTTCATGCGGTGCTCGCTAGGTTGTCCCCGCCCCTCTCCCTGGGGCATAGAACAATCAAGAGGAGACTCCCCATGTTGTCCATTCGCACACTGACCCTGGCCCTTGCCGCCACCGCCGCGCTCGCGCCCGCCGCGTTCGCCCAGGACACCGACGGCGACACCGCTTCGGGCAAGCGCTTCAGCGTGGTCGGTGGCTATTCGCTCACCGAACCCACCCGCAATCCCGTCGTCGACGGCAACCTGACCAAGGCCGAAGGCGAGGGCACGCCGACGCTCAGCGCGGCGTGGAACATCACCGACAACATCTCGGTCGAGGCCTGGGGCGCCGACAAGGCCGGCTACCGGGTGTCGACCGGCGGCAACAAGACCGCCAGCATCGACGGCCAGGCCTACTCGCTCAGCGGGCAGTACCACTTCGGCGCAGCCGACAACACGCTGCGACCGTTCGTCGGGCTCGGTTACCACGAGACCAACTACAGCAACGAGAAGGCGGCGGATACCGGCGCGCTCGCGGGCAACCGCATCGGCGTGGAAACCGCCAAGGGGGCGGTGGCCACGGTGGGCGTCGACGTCAATATCAACCCGACCTGGTTCGCACGCGCCGACGCGCGCTACTTCGATGGCGACGGCGACATCAGCGTCGACGGCGCCAAGGCCGGCACCACCGAGTTCAACCCGGTGATGGTGGGCGTGGGGATCGGCGCGCGGTTCTGACCGCACGCCTCCCGCCGACGACGCTAACGTGGCGGCATGTCGTCCCGAGGCGGGTCCGCAAGGACCCGCCTTTTTCTTGCAGGCTGCTCAGCGCCGTGACAGGCGCGCCCGCAGCGCCCACGCATAGCCGAGGTAATAGCCGAGCAGCACGCCGGCCATGCCGATTAGGGTGGCGTGGTCGGCCAGCATGCGCAACCACGGCGGCTGCACGCCCGACGGCGGCCACAGCGTCTGCCAGATGCCGAGCGCGATACGCGCGGCCAACAGCATGGTGAGCGCAAACACCAGCCAGCGATTGGGCGTGTACCACGCGCCTTCGGGGTGGTGCTCGAAACGCGTGGTCCAGATGCCCGCGATCCCGATCAGCACGCCCAGCAACAAGCCGCAGCACGCGTAGAGAAGCGCATGTGCGACCCAGTGTTCGCCGACCCAGGCGCTGGCCACGAACAACAGCGCCGACACCGCCAGCAGCCAGGCGTTGAGGCCGGCAAGCCAAGGGCGTGCTCGGCGCCGCGCGACGCCGGCGCGGTAGCGCTGCACCAGGCCGAGCGGGTAGAGCAGCACGGCAAGGACCAACACGGCGACCAGCAACAGTGGGATCAGCAGTAGCGGCATTGACGCAGCATGCTGCGCGTGCAGGGGATCTGCAAACGATGATTCGCCGGCCGCGCTTCACGGAAGATCGACCGGCTGCGGGCGTACCACGTTGCGCACGCGCTCGCGCCTGACCAGGTACAGCCCGCTGGCAACGATGATTCCCGCGCCCAGCCAGGTCATGCCATCGGGCAGCACCTGCCACAGCGCCACGTCGAGCATCACGCCCCAGACCAGCGCGGTGTATTCGAACGGCGCGATCATCGACGCCTCGCCGCGGCGGAAGGCCTCGGTCAACAGCACCTGCGCCATGGTGCCGACCGCGCCGATCCCCGCGATCACCCACCAGTGGCGCGCCTGGACCGGCGTCCATTCGTGCCACGACAGCGCGCCGCCGCCGACCACCAGGATCAGCATCAGCCAGAACACCATCGCCTGGGTGCTGTCGCGCTGCGCGAGCACGCGAACGGTGATCGCCGAGGCCGCGTAGCACACCGCCGCCAGCAGGATCGCCAGCCCGCCCAGCGTCATCATTCCCTGCCCCGTGGGGCGCAGCACGACCAGCACGCCGGCGAGCCCCACCACAATCGCGCCCCAGCGCCGCAGCCCCACCTTTTCGCCGAGGATCGGTACCGCCATCGCCGTGACCAGCAGCGGCGCGATGAAGCTGATCGCGTACGCCGTCGACAGCGGCAGCGTGCGCAGTCCATAGACGAAGCCGGCCATCATCGTCACGCCCAGCCCGCCGCGCAGCAGGTGCAGCGGCCAATGCACGCGCAGCAGCCCGCGCGCCCCGATCGACGCCAGCGACCAGCCCAGCACCAGCGGCAGCGCGGACGCGCCGCGCAGGGTGGCTACTTGCAGGGCCGGGTAGTGCGGCGCAAGCAGCTTGAGCCCGGCGTCCATCAGCGCGAACAGCGCCACCGCCGCGAGCATGTACAGCACCGGGCCTGCCCGCTTCACCTGCGGAGGCGGCACGGCCGGGGGCGGCGGGAGAATCGAAGGCTGGGGCATCGCGCGACGTTGCCCGCGTCGCGCGTCGCCTGCAAGTACTTCAACTTGCCGGTGACAGGCTGGCGGTGTCGATCACGAACCGGTAGCGCACGTCGCCGCGCAGCATCCGTTCGTAGGCCGTGTTGATGTCGGCGATGTCGATCACCTCCACGTCCGAGGCGATGCCATGGGCGGCGCAGAAATCCAGCATCTCCTGGGTCTCGCGGATGCCGCCGATCAGCGAGCCGCCCAGCCTGCGCCGCTGCATGATCAGCGCCCCGGCCGCCAGCGGAACCGGCTGGTCCGGCACGCCCAGCAGCACCATCGTGCCGTCGACCTTGAGCAGCGACAGGTAGGCGTTGTAGTCGTGCGGCGCGGACACGCTGTCGATGATGAAGTCGAAATGACCGCGCAGACGCTTGAACGTCTCCGGGTCGCGCGTCGCGGCGAAGGCGTGCGCGCCCAGTTCCTCGGCGTCCTGGCGCTTGGACTCGGACGTGCTCAGCATCGTCACTTCCGCGCCCATCGCCTTGCCGAACTTCACCGCCATGTGGCCCAGCCCGCCCAGTCCCACCACCCCCAGGCGGTCGCCGGCCTTCAGCCCGTAATGCCGCAGCGGCGAATAGGTGGTGATGCCTGCGCACAGCAGCGGCGCGGCGCGCTCGAGCGGGATGCCGTCGGGGATGCGCAGGACGTAGTCCTCGTTGACGGTGATGCGGGTCGAGTAACCGCCATAGGTTGGCGCCCCGGTGCCGCGCTCGCGGCTGTTGTAGGTGCCGGTCATGCCTTCGGCGCAGTACTGCTCCTCGCCCGCCTCGCATTGCGCGCAATGACGGCAGGAATCGACGAAGCAGCCGACGCCGACCACGTCGCCGACCGCGTGTTTCGTGACTTCCGGGCCGGCTGCGGCGACGCGACCGACGATTTCGTGGCCCGGCACCATCGGGAAGATCGAGCCGCCCCACTCGTCGCGCGCCTGGTGGATGTCCGAATGGCACACGCCGCAGTACAGGATGTCGATCAGCACCTCGCGTGGGCCCGGGTCGCGACGTTCGATGGAAAACGGCGCCAGCGGCGAGGCGGCACTGGTGGCGGCGTAGGCGGGGGTCGTGGGCATGGGGCGCT
>NZ_JBHRYF010000008.1:169972-909711 GCF_042648885.1 Luteimonas notoginsengisoli
GATGCACCCGTTCGCGTGACCGACGGTACGGACCGCGCGGCACATGCGCTAACCTGCCCTGCCCTTCTTCCGCTGCAGCCAGCCCATGCCTTCTTTCGATATCGTTTCCGAAGTCGACACCCACGAGCTCACCAACGCCGTCGACCAGGCCAACCGCGAACTGACCACCCGCTTCGACTTCAAGGGTGTGGACGCCAGCTTCGAGCGCAACGACAACGTCATCAGCCAGTCGGCGCCGAGCGAATTCCAGCTGCAGCAGATGACCGACATCCTGCGCGCACGGCTTGCGGCGCGGAAGATCGATGCGCGCTGCCTGGAATTCGGCGACGTCGAGACCAACCTGGCCGGCGCGCGCCAGAAGGTCACCGTGCGCCAGGGCATCGAGCGTGAGCTGGCGAAGAAAATCCAGGGCGCGCTCAAGGACGCCAAGCTCAAGGTCGACAGCCAGATCAACGGCGACAAGCTGCGCCTCACCGGCAAGAAGCGCGACGACCTGCAGGCGGCGATGGCGCTGCTGCGCGGCCAGGAATTCGAGCTGCCGCTGCAGTTCGACAATTTCCGCGACTGACCCCCCCTGGTAGGAGCGGCGGAAGCCGCGAGCTTCTGGGCTCCGGTGAGGAAAAGCTCGCGGCTTCCGCCGCTCCTACAAACGGATGTGAGACACCCCATTGCACGATCCCATCGAAGACACCCGCCGCTGGATCGAACGCGCCGTCATCGGCCTGAACCTGTGTCCCTTCGCCAAGGCGGTCGTCGCCAAGGCGCAGGTGCGCTACGTACTCAGCGACGCCGTCAGCCCTGAAGCGCTGCTGGAAACGCTCGGTGAGGAGCTGCTGCGCCTGCGCGACGCGCCGGCGGAGGAAATCGACACCACGCTGATCGTGCATCCGCAGGTCCTGGGCGATTTCCTCGACTACAACGATTTCCTCGAGGACGCCGACGCGCTGGTCGAGCAACTCGGGCTCGACGGCGAACTGCAGGTGGCCAGCTTCCATCCGCAGTACCAGTTCGCCGGCAGCGCACCCGACGACATCGCCAATGCCACCAATCGCTCACCCTGGCCCACCCTGCACCTGCTGCGCGAGGACAGCGTGGCGCGCGCGGTGGCGGCATTCCCGGATCCGGACGCGATCATCGATCGCAACATCGCCACGCTGGAGAAGCTGGGGCGCGAGGGTTGGGAAAACCTGATGTCGTGACCCGCGGTTGATCCCGTGGGAGCGGCTTCAGCCGCGAGCTCTCGGTTCTTCTTCATGTCGCCAGAAAAGCTCGCGGCTGAAGCCGCTCCCACATGTGCGGTGCTGGCGCGGCCTGCAGGGGCGCAGGCCGGCCTACGAGAACAATCGCTCCCGGTCTTCCGGCCCAAGCGCGCGCCACGCGCCCTCGGCCAGGCCGTCCAGCGCCAAACCGCCGATGCGGCTGCGGTGCAGCGTGTCGACGTGGTTCCCCACCGCGGCGAACATCCGTCGCACCTGGTGGTAGCGGCCCTCGTGCAGCGTGAGCCGTGCGCGCACCGGCGACAGCACTTCCAGTTCCGCCGGCAGCAACGGGGTCTTCTCGGACTCGAGCATCAGCGTGCCGCTGGCGAAGATCGCGCCTTCGTCGCCGCACAGCGGCTGCGCGAGCGTGGCCTCGTAGACTTTCGGCAGCCTGGATTTCGGCGAAATGATCCGGTGCAGCAGCGCGCCGTCGTCGGTCATCAGCAACAGGCCGCTCGTGTCGCGGTCCAGGCGCCCGATCGTGGACAGCTGCGGCGAGCGCCGCGCGAAACGCGGCGGCAACAAGTCGTGGACCAGGCGCCCGCGGTCCTTGGTCGAACACGTGGTGCCGACCGGCTTGTGCAGCATCAGCAGCAGGCCGGCGGGAGGATCCAGCGGCTCGCCATCGACACGCACGTCATCGTGGCGCGGCTCGTCGTCCGCGTACAGGATGTCGCCCTGCGCGTCGGTGACGCGGCCTTCGCGGATCAGGGCGGTGACGTCGCGGCGGCTGCCGTAGCCCAGGTTGGCGATGGTGCGGAGCAGCTTCATCGCGGCGCGCGCGCGGAAGCGCCCCCGGCCTTCACCGCTTCGACCACCTTGAACCCGTCGCGCTGCGCGACCAGGCGAGTGCCGCCGAAACTGGCGTCCAGCACTGCTTCGTACGGCAGGTGCCGGTTGGCGACCAGCCACAGGCGCCCGCCCGGCTTGAGCGCCTCGGCGGCCACGGCGATGAAGCGCCGGCCGATGTCCGGGCGCGCGGCGTTGCCCTGGGCGTGGAACGGGGGATTGCTGACGATCGCGTCGAAGCGCTGCGGCAGGCCGGTGGTCACGTCGTGCCAGTGGAATCCCAGCGCGGCGCGCTGCGCGAACGGCGCGAGGTTGACCCGCGCCAGTTCCAGCGCGCGCGCCTCGGCCTCGTACAGGTCGAGGGCGGTGATGCCGGGGCAGCGCTGCAGCAGTTCCGCCGCCAGGTAGCCCCAGCCGGCGCCGAGGTCGGCGGCATGGCCGCGCAGGTCGTCCGGCAAGTGTTCGGCCAGCAGCGCGGAGGCGGGATCGATGCGGTCCCAGGCGAAGACCCCGGGACGGCTGCGGAAACGACCGCCCGCGATGGGCCGCGGCGCATCCAGCGCGCGCCACTGCGCGGCGAGCGCAGCATCGCCGCCGGCCGCGCCCGGCCGGGTCCAGAACACCCGGCACTTGTGCTTGGATCGCGACACCAGCGGTCCGGCGATGCGCGCGAGATCGGCCTCGTGCGATTTCGCGCCGGCATCGTTGGCGGCACTGGCGATGATGGTCCCGCCCGGCTGCCGGCGCGCGAGCGCGGCGGCGAACAGCGCGCGCGCCTCGTCACGCTGGCGCGGCGGCAGCAGCAGCACCAGCGGGTACCTGGCGTCGTCGGGCGCGCGCGGTTCGAATCCGGAGCGCTGCAGCGCCTCGGCGTCGGGCCGGAAACCCTGTTCGCAGACCAGGCCGGGGAGCGCATGTTCGTGCAGCGGCCATCCGTCGCGGGCGCGCAGGAACAATGCCCCGCCGCCAGGCCAGGCCAGCGTGCCGTCGGCGAAGGGCAGCATCAGCGCCTGCAGGGCGGGATCGGCTTGCGTTGCGGTCATGGGGCGCGCACGGGCGGGAGCATGGGCGGAAGCGGGGACGCAATTCTAGTGCCTGCCGCCGGCGCGCACGGCGATGGCTGAATCCGAATGCCGGCTTCATCGACAACGAACGCGGCCGGCGGCACGATGGCCGCATCATCCCAAGGCACCGGAGACAGCGATGCGTGCACTTTTCGTCGGCGGCACCGTGGACAACAGCGAACTGGACATCGATGGCGACGAGGCGCCGCTGAACTATCCGCCCAGCACCGGCAGCGGCCAGTCGCGCTACCGCCTCCACCACGTCGGCAAGCACGGCGACCGGGCGGTGTACGCGGTCTACGGCGCGCCGGACCTGGCCGACGCGGAAGTTCGCCGCATCAGCGAAGAGCGCGACTACGCGCGCCGCTTCGATGCCGGGAGCGTCGATAACGTGACGTAACGCTCAATCGGCGATCAGGCCGGTCGCCTGTGGCGAGAGTCGTGGCCCGCAAGGGCCCGCAGCCGACCAAGCGACCAGGACAGGCCGAGGCATCCTGCCAGCAGCGCCACCCATTGCACGCCCTGCGCGCCAATGGCGGCCTGCAGTTGCGTGAACACGCGCGCGCCGTACACGAATCCCACCACCACCGCGCCGAGCACGAACGCGGCCACGAGAGCGCGCAGCAGTACGCGCTCGAGCAAGGGATCGGCTGCCGCGGCGGGGACTGCGGTCGGCGCTGGCGCCTGGGCCAGCGTCTCGGCCATGCGCGCCATGCGCACGGCGAAGTCGGGCGGCAGGTCCACGGGCGGCGGGCGGCGCAGCGCCTGCGCGATGCGCCGGTACGCATCGGCCGCAACGGCGTCCGCAGCGATCGATGGAGACGCCGCGGCGTCGATCCCGCTGGAAGCACCGCGGACGATCCCGGTGACCGCAGGCGCATTCCACGCGGCATCGGCATCGGCTGCCTGCCGTCGTCCGCGCTCCTGCACTTCCCATTCGTGCGCTTCCCGTTCGCCCCTGTCATGGTCCGGTCCGGGCATGCTCATGCGGTGACTCCGATGCTTGACTCCAGCAGCGCGCGCAGTCGCTTGCGGCTGCGGAACAGATGGCTCTTGATGGTGCCTTCGGCGATCCCGGTGATGCGTGAAATCTCGGGGATCGGGACTTCTTCGAGGTGATGCAGCGTCAGCAGCGTGCGCTGCAGCGGTGGCAGCGCTTCGATTGCCGCGTGCAGGTGGCGATTGACGTCGTCATCGGCGATCGCCGCCGCAAGATCGTGGTCGTCGCCCAACGTCTCGGCCAGCGCCAGGCCGTCGCCATCGATCGATTCGGCCAGCGGAATGCGCCTTCGTTCGAGGTGCCGCTTGGCGACGGAGTAAGCCACCTGCGCGATCCATGATTTCAGCGGTGCGTCGAAACGGTACTGGTGCAGGTAGCGATGCACCCGAAGAAACGTCTCCTGGCACAGCTCGCGGGTGTCTTCGGGGTGGCGAACCATGCGCTGCACAACGTGCCAGCACAGGCCCTGGTGCTCGCGCACCAGCTGTTCGAACGCGCCCGGGGCGCCGGCAAGCACGCCTTCGACCAGCGCGCGGGCTTCCGCCGCCGCTTCCGCGGCCGGGTCGATGGAGAGGGCTGCCTGCATGCCGATGGAGATACGCCGACCGTCACGATGGTTGCAAGCCCGGGTTCCGGCCGCCGAACTCCCGGCCAGGTGCAACCGCCTCCGGAATCGCCGTATCCAAGGTCCTCGCAAGCCCCGACCACAAACCTGGAACCCGACCCGCCATGAACCTCGAAATCCTCATCCCGATCACCCTGTTCGTCTGCGTCGCATACGCGATCAAGGCCGTCGTCGATGCCCGCGTGCGCCGGCAGATGGTCGAATCCAACGGCTCCGAGGCGCTGGTGCAGTCGATCCTCGAGGGCGACGAGTTGCGGCGCCGCCATGGCTCGCTGCGCTGGGGCATCGTGCTGCTGGCGCTGGCCGCCGGCTTCGGCATCGTCCAGGGCAGCGGCTGGACCGAGCCCAACGCGGGCGTGTTCGCGGTGCTGCTCGGAGCGGTGGGACTGGGCAACCTGGCTTATTACCTCGCCAGCCGCCGACTGAAGTAGCGGTCGGCGCGACGATCGCATGCCGGAGGCCGGTGAACCTCGCTGCAAGCGGCGCCGCGCCGCGCTGCAGCGGGGCTGGCGATCCGCGATGCCGATGCGCGAGGTTCCGCGCTGTGCGCGGAATGGCGGTCCGTTCGAGTGACCGCGCCGTGGGGTGACGGCGCTACCTGCCCGGAGGCGTCAGCCCTCAATCCCGCGCAGATTCTCCGACGGCGGCGCGTTGACGACGCGGCGCGTGGCGAACAGGCCTGCCGCAAGCGCCGCCGCGGTGCCCAGCGCGCCGCCGGCCGCGGCCATCACCCAGTTCGGCTTCCATGGCAGGTCGAACACCTCGCGCGCCACCACGCCCGACAGCACCGAGGCCGCGATCGCCGCGACCAGCCCGGCCAGCAGGCCGATCGCCGCGAACTCCGAGGCCTGCGCCAGCCGCAGCTGCAGGCGACTGGCGCCGAGCACGCGCATCACCCCGCCCTCCTGCAGGCGCTCGTCCTGGCTGGCGCCGATCGCGGCCAGCAGGACCAGCACGCCGGCGGCAAACGCGAACCAGAACACCACCTGCACCACGGTCGAAACCTGGTCGCCGATGCTGCGCACCTGCTTGAGCACCGCGTCGATGTCGATCACCGACAGGTTCGGGAAGCGCTGCACCAAGCCGGCGGTGAAGCGCGGCCTTGATGCCGGCACGCTGACCGCGGTGATGTAGCTCGCTGGATAGCCGTCCAGCGCACCGGGCGAGGCGAGCACGAAGAAGTTGGGCCGGAAGCTCTCCCAGTCGATGCTGCGCAGGCTGGTGATGCGACCTTCGAAGCGTTGGCCGGCGATGTCGAACGCAATGCGGTCGCCGAGCTTCCAGCCCAGCGACTGCGCGAAATTCTCCTCGACCGACAGTTCCGGCTGCGCCGGCGTCGCCTTGCCCCAGAACCTACCGGAGACGACCTTGTTGTCGTGGCCCAGCGCATCGGCGAACGACAGGTTGAATTCGCGCTCGGCGCGGCGCCTGGCCTGCTGCCCATCGCCACCCTCGTCCTCGACGCGATCGGCCACGGTCTCGCCGCGCACCGGCTTGCCGTTGCGTTCGAGCAGGCGCGCACGAACCATCGGTACGAGCGTCGGCGCGGCCAGCCCCTGCGCGGCGATGAACTCGCGCACCGGCTGCACCTGGTCGGACTGCACGTTGATGATGAAGCGGTTGGGCGCGTCCTGCGCCAGCGACAGCTGCCAGCGGTCGAGCAGGTCGGTGCGCACGAAGGTCAGCAGCAGCAATGCCATCAGCCCAAGGCCGAGCGCGGTGACCTGCGCGATGGAGGTGCCGGCGCGGCGGCTGACGTTCGCCAGCCCGTAACGCAGCGCGCCGCGCAGGCGCGAGCGCATCCGCCGCACCAGCGCGATCATCACCCAGGCCAGCAGCGCAAGCGCGGCGAACGCGGCGGCGATGCCGCCCAGCATCGCGCCGCCGAGCGTGGCCGAGCCGGCCTTCCACCACACCAGCGCGGCCAGCCCGATGAAGCCCGACAGCAGCACCGCCCACGCCGCGGGTTCGGCGCGGTCGAGGTCGCGTCGCAGCACGCGCAGCGCCGACACCCGGCGCAGCGCCAGGACCGGCGGCGCGGCGAACGCCAGCAGCACGGTCATGCCCACCGCCACTCCTTCCAGCGCCGGCAGCCATCCGGCGGGCGGGATCGACAGGCCGAGCGCCTGCTCAAGCCATGCGCCCACCGCCCACTGCAGCGCGAACGCGATCGCAACGCCCAGCGCGGAGGCCAGCAGGCCGAGCAGCGCCATCTCGCCGACGTGGATGCCCACCAGCGTGCGCTGGCTGGCGCCCAGGCAACGCATCACCGCCGCGCCGGAAAGATGGCGCTCGCCGTGGCGGCGCGCGGCCATCGCCACGGCGACGGCGGCCAGCACCACCGACACCAGCGCGGCCAGGCCGAGGAAGCGGCCGGCGCGGTCGAGTGCGGAGCGGATTTCGGGGCGCGCGTCGGCGATGGTTTCCAGCCGCTGCCCACGATCGAGCCCGGCCTTCGCGGTAGTGGTGAAGCGTTCGACCGCGGCCGCGTCGCCAGCCACCACCAGCCGGTAGCGCACGCGGCTGCCTTCCTGCACCAGGCCGGTCGCCGGCAGGTCGGCGAGATTGAGGAACACCTTCGGCGCGACGTTGAAATAGTCCATCGCCGCGTCGGGTTCCTGCACCACCAGCGCGGCGAGCGTCAGTCGCGACTGCCCGATCGATACCGCGTCGCCGATGTGCGCGCCGAGCAGGTCGGCGCCGGCGCGGCTCATCCACAGGGTGCCGGGCGCAGGAATGCCGTCGGCTTCGTGCTCGCCGCGCGGATCGTCGACCACGAAGCGGCCGCGCAGCGGGAAGCCCTCGCCCAGCGCACGCAGGTCGCCGAGACGCAGGTTGGCGTCGTCGCCTTCGCCGACGCGGACCATGCTGCTGAACTCCACCGTTTCGGCGTTCGCCAGCCCTAGCGCGTCCGCGGCCTCGCGCAGCGTCCGGGAGATCGGCTGGTCGCCGCGCACCACGGCGTCGCCGCCGAGCAGGCGATTGGCCTCGATCGCCAGCGCGCGCTCGGCGCGATCGGTGACGAAGCCGATCGCGGTCACCGCGACCACCGCCAGGGTCAGCGCGGCGATCAGGATGCGGATGTCGCCCGACGCCAGGTCACGGCGCAGCTGCCGCCACGCCAGCCGCAGCAGCTTCACGCGTCCACCAGCCGGCCGCCGTCGAGCCGCAGCACGCGGCTGCAGCGCGCGGCGAGGTGTTCGTCGTGCGTCACCAGCACCAGCGTGGTCCCGGCGTCGGTGTTCATCGCGAACAGCAGCTCGATCACCGCCTCGCCGGTGTGCGTGTCGAGGTTGCCGGTGGGCTCGTCGGCCAGCAGCAGCGAGGGGCCGGTGACGAAGGCGCGCGCCAGTGCCACGCGCTGCTGCTCGCCGCCGGAAAGCTGGCGCGGGTAGTGCGTCAGTCGTTCGGCCAGGCCGACCTTCGCCAGGGTCGCGCGCGCGGGGCCTTCGGCGTCGGCGTCGCCACGCAGTTCCAGCGGCAGCATCACGTTTTCCAGCGCGGTCAATGACGGCAGCAGCTGGAAGCTCTGGAACACGAAGCCGACTTTGTCCGCGCGCACCTTCGCGCGGCCGTCCTCGTCGAGCGCGGACATCGCCGCGCCGTCCAGCCGCACCTCGCCACTGCTGGGCACGTCCAGCCCGGCCATCAGCGACAGCAGCGTGCTCTTGCCCGAGCCCGACGCGCCGACGATGGCGACGCTGTCGCCAGCAGCGATGGCAAAGCCGATGTCGTCGAGGATGGTCAGCTCGCCCGAGGGCAGCGGCACGCGCTTGCCCAGGGCGGTGACTTCAAGGGCCGGGCGGGCGTTCGTATCGAGGGAAGCGGCGTCGGGCATTGGGAATCCAGTGGGAGAAAGTCGTACCGGCATCCTTGCCGCACCGCATTGTCGCCCGCCCGATCTTGAAACTGCGGCCATCCGGCGCCATCGATATCCTGCACGCGGTGTCCATGCCGCGCGTCGAGGCGCATGGAACTGCATCGTTGCCGAACCATGGATCCACATGGATCCAGCCACCAGGAATCGATCGATGAAGCATTCTTATGCAGGCCGCGGGCCGCGCTTTCAATGGGCCATTGGTTTGCTGGCCCTGCTCGCCGCGCTGCCCGTCCTTGCGCAGGACGCGCCCCGGCCAACGCCCGGCACGCCGCCGACGGTACTGGTGATGGGCGATTCGCTGTCCGCCGGCTACGGACTCTCCGCCGAACAGGGGTGGGTTGCGCTGCTTGCACGCAGGGTCGACTCCGACAAGCCCGGCTGGCGGGTGGTCAACGCCAGCATCAGCGGCGAGACCACCGCTGGCGGATCGTCGCGGATCGTGCGCGAGGTGCTGCGGGTGAAGCCCGCCGTGGTGGTCATCGAACTGGGCGCCAACGACGGCCTGCGGGGCCTGCCGCTGCGCGAGATGCGCCATAACCTGGCGCGCATGATCGGCGCCTCGCAGTACGTGGGCGCTAAGGTCCTGCTGGTCGGCATGCGCATCCCGCCCAACTATGGCGCCGACTATGCCAACGGCTTCGAACGGGTCTACCGCGACCTCGCCGCGCACTTCGACATCACGCTGCTGCCGTTCCTGCTCGAACCGATCGCCGCCGACCGCGGCAACTTCCAGGACGACAACCTGCATCCGGTCGCAGGCGCGCAGCCGGCGCTGCGCGACCACGTGTGGAAATCGCTGTCCCCGCTGCTGCAGAAGCCGCAATAAGATCCTACGCCACGCCGTGTGCGCGGCGAAGCCGCTAGCTCGGTCCAGCGCGCAGCGGCGAATCGCTCCGTTCGGCGATTCCGTACTGCCCCACTGGGAGCGGCTGCAGCCGCAGGCTCCCTCGGTTGCTCCTCGTGAGACGACAGGTTGGCTGCGAGGGACTTGCCGGCCTACCGGTGATTCGGCCGTCACCCTCCACACGCCGGGCAGCGTATCCGGTCCTCCAGCGCTGCTGCCTTGCGTTCCTCGGCGCACGATGGACGCGAGAACGCGCAGATGCGGGACAGAACGCGCGGCTGGACCGCTCCTGCAGACTCCCGAGTTCGGAAGGTTCGCTGTCTCAGCGTGCGCTTGCGCGCAGCAGCGGATACGGATTGATGGCGGTCCCCTCCCACCACCGCTTCTCCGGGCCCAGCAGGAAGATTGCGAAGTGCAGGTGCGGCGCGGAGGCATTCGCATTGCCGGTGCTGCCGACGTAGCCGATCACCTCGCCCCGCCGGATCCGCTGCGTCTCGTGCAATCCCGGGGCGTAGGACTGCAGGTGCGCGTAGTAGTACGCATAGCGGCCGCTGGGCTCGAACTGGTAGACCGTCAGGCCGCCACGGTCGCTGGTGAACAGCTTCTCGACCTGGCCGTCGGCGACCGCGAGCACCGGCGTCCCCGCCGGCGCCATGATGTCGATCGCATCGTGGCTGCGGCCCTCGCTGCGGGCGTCCGTGTAGGTGTCGACGAGCGCGTCCGCGGCGACGCCTCGGACCGGCATGATCAATCCAGCCGAATTCGAGGCGGCGGCGCCCACGGCGCCGACGGGCGCCGGCGACGAGTCAGGACGCGTGGACCGCGGCGTCTGCGCGCCCGATCCATGTTCGTGCGTCGGATTTGCCGCCACGCTTGCAGCGTCGCCGGGATCGACCCTGTCGCCCTTCGCCACGCGCTCCGCCGGCTCCGCGCGGGCGTCTCGCTGCATGCCGGCGTCCCGCGCCGAGCGGGTCATCGCGAAGTACACGACGTTCGCACCCACCAGCACGCCGATCAGCAGGATCAGCAGCGCGCGCAGCACGCAGCTACTCCTGCAACACGGCCGGCGTTCCCGGCGCCACCGAATCCGACAGCAGCTTCGCCGACCAGTTGGTCAGCCGGATGCAGCCGTGCGATTCGGTCTTGCCGATCTTCGACGGCTCGGGCGTGCCATGGATGCCGTAGTGCGGCTTGGACAGGTCGATCCAGACCACGCCGACCGGATTGTTCGGCCCCGCGGCCAGGGTGGCCTTCTCGTCCTTGGCTTCGGCGTCCCAGAACAGCTCCGGGTTGTAGTGGAACTTCGGGTCGCGCGCAACGCCCTGGATCTTCCACTCGCCGACCGGCAGCGGGTCGTGCTCGCTGCCGGTCGAAGCCGGGAACAGCGCCATCACCTTGCCCGCGGCGTCGAGCATCGCCACGCTGGAATCCGACTTGTCGACCACCACCTTGGCGGCCTTCCCCGGCGCCGCGACGCCGGCGACGTTCGGCACCACGATGGTCGTGCCCGCCTTGGCGAAGTCCGCGTCGGGATTGAGCCGCTGCAGGAGCTTCGGACTGGCGTGGAATTTCTCCCCGAGCAGTTCCAGCGCCGACTCGAAGCCCAGCGCCGGGAGGCCAGCCTTGGCGGCCGTGTCTTCGGGCAGCTTCGCGAACGGACCGGCGACGTCTTCGGCCGCGATCGTGTAGTCGATCAGCACGTCGGGCGCGCCTGCGTTGAGCGCCTGCCAGGTCGGCGCATCGAGCTCGCCGCTTGCATCGAGGTCGCGGCTGCGCTGGAAGGCGCGGATCGCGCGCGTGGTGTTGGAGCCGGCGCCGCCGTCGATTTCACCCGGCGAGAACAGCGCGCGATCCAGCAGCACCTGCGCGCGCAGGATGGCCGTGTCGCCCGCCGTGGCCTCCGCGGAGTTGACCGCCGCAGGCGTCAGCGCGTCGGCAGCGACGGACAGGCCGGGCAGCGCGCACAGCGCGACGACCAGGGGGGCGATGCGAAACATGTGTCGGCTCATCGAAGCGGTCCTGCATGACGGTGGACCGATGCTGCCCAGTCGGGCCGCACACGATGCGTGAAGGCGTCCTAGTGCGCGCCGCCGCGTTCAGGCTTGTCGCAATGCAGGTAACGCGAACCATTCAGCCACGCGGCGTCTTCGGCGTAGGCGAAGACCAGCTGCCCCTGCTTGAGGCTGTCGATCACGCCCTGCGCCACCGACTTGCGCACCGCCGGGCATCCCCAGCTGCGACCGAGCCGGCCCTGCCTGCGTGCCTGCGCCGGATCGACGTAGTCCGCCCCGTGCATCACCAGCAGGCGCTCGCGCGCGTTGTCGTTGATGCCTGGCTCCAGCCCGTCCAGCCGCAGCGAGTAGCCGTTTTCGCCCTGGTAGGTCTCGGCGGCGACGAACAGCCCGATGCTCGACTGGTAGCTGCCTTCGATGTTGGAAAAGCGCGTGGCCATGTTGCCGCCGCTGCCGCGTCCATGGGCCACGTGCTCCTCGTACAGCAGCGTGGCCTTGCGCAGATCGAAGATCCACAACCGCTTGTCCGTCGACGGCAGGGTGTAGTCGATGACCGCCAGTCGCTGGGGACGGTCCACCGCTGCGTCCGACATCGCGCAGTCGCGCGCTTCCAGCGCCAGCGCCAGCACTTTCGGATCGATGTCCGGCGCCGCCGCCAGCAGGCGCGGCAACAGGTCCTGCGCCAACGCCGGTGCGAACACGGACGGCAGCAGCAGGCAGGCGGTGATCAGGGCCAGGCGCATCGCACGAGCATATCGCGCGCGCGACGGTCGCAGGCGGCGCATCCGGTTCGCGCTCAGGCCCCGGCCGCGACCTGCCGCAGCGCGCGTTCGAAGACGTCGACCGGCTGGCCGCCCTGTACCAGATGGCGGTTGTTTAAGATCACAGAGGGCACCGCGCTGATGCCGCTGTCGGTGTAGTGGCGCTCGCGCTCGCGCACCGCGTCGGCGTATTTGTCCGAAGCAAGGATCGCCCGCGCACGCGCGCCGTCGAGCCCGGACGATTCGGCCAGCCGCGCCAGCGTGTCGTGGTCGGAGACGTTCTCGCCGTCGCCGAAGTAGGCGACCAGCAGCGCATGCTTGAGCGCACGCTGCTGCGCCTGCCCTTCCAGCCCGGCCCAGTGCAGCAGGCGGTGGGCATCGAAAGTGTTCCAGACGTGCCGTCGGCGATCCATATCAAAGCGGAAGCCGAGCTCGGCCCCGCGGGCGCGGATCGCCTCGCCATTCTGCCTGGCCTGCGCTTCGCTCATGCCGTACTTGGCGGTGAGGTGCCCGATCGCGTCCTCGCCCTCGGCGGGCATGTCCGGGTTGAGCTCGAAGGGTTGGAAGTGCAGTTCGACCGGGACGTCGCCGACGCGCGCGATCGCCTGTTCCAGCGCCTGCAGCCCGATCGCGCACCACGGACAGGACACGTCGGACACGAAATCGATGCGGATCGGGGGAGTGGCGGCGTCAGCCATGGCGGAATCCTCGGTCATCGGCTTCAGGAAATGCGCCTGAAGTGGCAGTAATCAAGCCATATCCGGATCCTAGGGTCGGCCCGCGCTGGGGCCGGCCCCGGGTTGTCGGGGCTCCATACGGCCGGGTATCTGTTCGCCTGTCATCTTCATGCCAGGGGAATGCCATGAACTTCCGCGTCGATGTCCCGACCAGCGACCTGTCCGCCCGCTATGGCGAAATGGGCACGCAGGAGCCTGCGCAGTCGGCAGCAGACGACCGTGGCAGGTCCGTCGAGACCCAGGCTGCTGCGTCGCCGACCCTCGATGGCGCGGCGCCCCGCCCGTTGCCAACGGCCGACAGCGCGATCGCCCGCCAGCAGTTCACCCATCGCCTGCAGGCGGACATTGCCGCCGGCACACAAACCCACGCGCAGGCCGCCTCCGCCCAGCCGCGGGTCGAGGTCGCCACCTCCGGCAGCACGACGCCGATGGTGTGGAATGACTACTCGGTCTTCGTCACCCATCAAGCGGCGCTGCGCCACGGCTCGCTGGACGTCGCGCAGTCGCAGCTGCACGGCGAGATCTCCACCCTGCTGATGCGCGCCGCGCCGGCGCCTGCATGCGGGCTGCTGACGTTCTCGCCGGCCGCTCTGGGCACGCTGGCCTCGGTGGCCGGCAACGTGGCCACGCTTCCGGCACCGCTGCTGGCCGGCGCCACCCGCTTCGTCAACACCGCGGTCGACGCCATCCAGCAGCAACATCGCCTCGCGCAGTCGCTGGACACGCTGCAGGCGATGTCCAGGCCGGAGCCGCCGCCGCTGACCGTGCAGGAGATGAAGGACCAGCTGTGGATGGAGCTGAAGATCCCGGAAAAGGCCTTCAAGAAGATGAGCGAGGCCGAGGTCCGCGCCAAGTACGACGAACTGATGGGCGCGATGGCAGGCCCGGCCGGCAGCCACAAGACCAAGGTGGGCAAGTACAAGGTCGAGTTCAGCGTCGATGGCAACGGCAACGTCACCGACTGCAAGGTCAAGAAGAAGGGGTTCTTCGGCAGCCTGTTTTCCGGCATCGGCAGCTTCTTCGGCAAGTTCGGCAAGACGCTGCTGGCGGTCTGCAGCTTCATCCCGATCCCGTGGATCGCGATCCCGGCGCGCATCATCAGCGGCGTGATCGCGGTGGTCGATGGGGTCAAGAACAAGAACTTCCTGCAGGCCGTGATCGGCGTGGCGGGCGCGGTCGCCGGCGGCGCCGGTGCGATCGCCGGCAAGGCGGTGTCCGGCGTCGCCGCGGGCGTGGCCAAGGTCGCCGGCATGGTCGGCAAGGCCGCGCAGGGGGTGCAGGCCGGGGTGCAGGCGATCAAGTCCGGCAACGTGATGGGCGTGGTCTCCGCGACCGCTTCGCTGGTGGGCTCGGCCGCAGGCGTCATCGGCGACGCCGCCGACGCGGTGGCCGACGTCGCCACCAGGGTCGGCCAGTGGTCGAACCGCGTGCTGGTCGGCGAGCAGGTCTACGTCAGCATCAAGAACGGCGAGTTGGTCAGCGCCGTGGACAAGGCCGCCGGCCTGGTCGCGGACGTGGCCGGCGACATCAAGGGCGGCGACAGGGTTGCCGACATCGCGCGTCGGGTACAGGCCAACGCCGGCCAGTTGGACCAGGTGGTGGACGTGGTCGACGACATCCGCCACGGCGACATCGCCGGCGCGCTGGCCGGCGGCGCGCGCGTCTACACCGCGCTCGACACTGCCTTCGGTACCGGTTCGGCCGAGGGGAAAACACCGGACGTGGCGCGCTACCTGCAGTACGCAGGCACGGCGGTGGAAGTCGGCACGCACGTGGCCCGCGGCCAGTACCAGGCAGCGTTCGAACAGGCCTCTGCCCTGGCTGGCACCGTCGCCACGCAAGAATTCGACGGCAGCGGCTTCGACCCCAACACCGGCTGGCCGGCCACCGTGCAGCAGTGGCTCGACAACGGCGCGAAGGTGGTGGGCATCGTCGAGGACATCCGCGCCGGCCGCATCGAGCAGGTGTTCGACGTCGCGCCGGGCGTGGTCAACGACATCGCCTGGGACTTCGCGAACTCCGGCCTGGTGCGCGCGCCCGCAGCGGGTTCGACCCACGATGACTGGGAAATCGGCCGCCAGATCGAGACCTGGAGCCGCCGTGGCGAGAACGCCTGGGAGATCGTCGGCCAGGTCCGCAACGGTGAGTATGTCGACGCCGCACGCCAGGCCGTGGCGCTGGGCGCGGACATCGCCGGCAATGCGGACGCCGGCTGGGCCACGACGGCGCAACGCGTCATCGACTACGCGGGCGAGGCGATGCAGGTCGGCCGCGACGTGGCCGGTGGCCGCATCGACACCGCGCTCGACGGCACCGCCGTGCTGGCCGCGCAGATCGCGTCCGAACTGGCGCCGCCGGATTCGAAGGCCGCGCGAGTGCTGCAGGACATCAGCGTGTGGAGCGGCCGCGGCGCCGACGCCTGGCGCATCAGCCGCGAAGTTGCCGCCGGCGACTACGAAGGCGCGGCGCTGGGCGGGCTGGAACTCGGGATCGACCTCGGCGGCGGCATCGGTGCCGGCTGGGGCGACGACGCGCGGCTGCACGGCGGCCGCCTGATCGAAACCGGCTTCGACTTCGGCCGCGCGCTCGACGGCCGCGACGTGCTTCGCATCCTGTCCAGCGCCGGAGAGTTCGGTGATGCGCTGCACGACGCGGTGCAGCGCCTGCAGCCGGACGACGACGCCCTGCCACGCGCGGCCTGATCCACCTGCCCCAAGGGCGGTAGCCGCCCGTGGGCAGCGCGCATGCGCCGACCCACCGGGTGACGGCTGCATGCAGTCGTGACCAGGTACGAGCAGCGTGACCACGCCGCCGATGCAGGGAGCCGAGCAGCGGGCTCACCACCGCGCAGGCATCGCGGCAGGCAAGGGGATTCCAGGCGGTCGGTTAAGATCGCGCCACGCCGCAACTCCATTGCGGGCTCGAATCCACGCCGCGATGAAACTGCAGTTTCCGTTCATGCAATTGCCGATCCAGCTCGACGCCGACGCGCTGGCGAGCGAGGTGCTGGCGCTCGATGCCTCGTGCTGGCGCGCCCGCATGGGGGGCGTCGCCGGGAACAGCGCGCTGCCGCTGATCACCACCGGGGGCGCGGTCGAGAGCGACGAACTCGGCGGCGACATGCGCCCGACGCCCTGGCTCCAGCGCTGCCCCTACATCATGCAGGTCATGGAGGCGCTCGGCGCGACCTGGGGACGCTCGCGCCTGATGCGCCTGTCCGGCCGTTCCCAGCTCGCTGCGCACGTCGACACGAATTACTACTGGCAGGAGCGCATGCGCGTCCACGTGCCGATCGTCACCACGCCCGCGGTGCGGTTCCACTGCGGCGATGCCGATGTGAACATGGGCGCCGGCGAGTGCTGGATCTTCGACACCTGGCGGCGCCATGGAGTGGTCAACACCGGCGACGTCGACCGCATCCACCTGGTGATGGACACCGTGGGCGGCGAAGGCTTCTGGAAGCAGGTCGCCGAGGGCGCGCGGCCGGTGGGCGTTGCCGGCCTGCCCGAACACCCGTGGAATCCGCGCTTCGTCGCCTACGACCGCAGCGCCGCGACGCCAGCGCTGGATTTCGAATCGTGCAACGTGCCGGTGGTGATGACGCCGTGGGAGGTGCGCGAGCACGTGTCCTTCCTGCTGCGCGAAGCCGTGCCCGATCCGCGCCTGGCGGCGATCCAGCGTGCGTTGTCGACATTCACCCGCCACTGGCAGGCGGCGTGGGCGTGCCATGGCGAGGATCACTCGGGTTGGCCGCGCTACCGCGCGCTGCTGCAATCGCTGCAGGCCGAACTGGTGGCGCTGGGCGTCGGCCAGATCGGGTTGCGCAACGAAACCGGCCTGCTGCACGCGCTGTCGGCCTGCCTGTTCGACGTAGCCCTGGCCGACGGCGCCAACGGCGAGGCGCGTCGCGACCACCATGGCGCGGCGAGCCAGGCGAATCCCACGCCGGCCACGCCGCGTGGAGAAGGCACGGAGCAGCCCGACTTCGCGCTCGACCGCCCGGTGTTCATCATCAGTCCGCCGCGCTCGGGTTCGACCCTGCTGTTTGAAACCCTGGCATCGGCGCCGGACGTATTCACCATCGGCGACGAAAGCCACGGCCTGTTCGAAGGCATCGCCGCGCTCGATCCCGCGCAGCGCGGCTTCGACTCCAACCGCCTGCTGGCAAGCGACGCCGACGACGGTGTGATCACGCAGCTGCGCCAGGGCTTCCGGGCCGCGCTGCGCGACCGCGAACGCCGCCGGCCGGCGTCGGACCCGGTCCGAATGCTGGAGAAGACGCCGAAGAACGCGCTGCGCATCCCGCTGTTGCGCCGGGTCTTCCCCGACGCTCGTTTCATCTACCTGCACCGCGACCCGCGCCAGACGCTGGGCAGCATGCTCGACGGCTGGCAGTCCGGCGGGTTCCGCACCTATCCGGCGCTGCCAGGCTGGCAGGGACCGCCCTGGTCGTTCCTGTTGGTGCCCGGCTGGCGCGAGCTGTCGGGCAAGCCGCTCGAAGCGATCGTCGCCGCGCAGTGGGCGCGGACCAGCCAGATCCTCCTCGACGACCTGGATGCTCTGCCGGCCGAGGACTGGATCGGCGTGGACTACGAGCGCTTCGTCAGCGATCCGCAGGCCGAAACCACCCGCCTCTGCCGGTGGGCCGGCTTCGGCTGGGACGTCACGCTGGGCGAACGCCTGCCGTTGTCGCGCTACACCCTGACGCCGCCGGACGCCGGCAAGTGGCGCCGCCACGCCGCCCTCATCGAACCCGCGCTCGCGGGCCTGCAGCCGCTGGTCGCGCGCGCGCGCGAGGCCTCGCGCCACCAGGCCGGCACGTCGGTGCCTTCGTAGCACGGCGCCGCTGCGATCGCGGCGGTTTGCATCGGCCGCGCGACGGGACGAAGATCGACTTTCGTTCCAGGAGGGACATCGCATGAACGCCACCATCCCGACCGCCTGGCTGCTCGCGAGCCTGCTCGCCGCCGGCAGCGCCGCGGCCAAGCTTTCCGACGTCACCGATCCCCAGGCGCCGCGCAGCCTGCCTGCCGATGGCCAGGTCGACGTGCAATGGACGGATCCGGCGCAGTTCTCCGAAATCCTCCACAGCGGCAACCGCTGGGAGGCGCGTCGCGGCGACTGGGTACAGGACCTGGCGCAATACCTGCGCGAGCGCGCCGCCAGGCAGTTGCCGGCCGGCCAAAGGCTCGATGTCACGATCACCGACATCGAGCGCGCCGGCGATTTCGAACCCGGGCGCGGCGCCCGCGCCGACTCGATCCGCTACATGCGCGACATCTACCCGCCGCGCATCGCGCTGGACTTCAGGCTGCTCGGCGCCGGCGGCGACGTGCTCGCGCAGGGCTCGCGCAAGCTGTCGGACCTGGGCTACCTGCAGCGCGGCCTGCGATCGACCGACACCGATCCGCTGCGCTACGAGAAGCAGCTGATCGACGACTGGCTGCGCGAGGAGTTCGGCAAGCCGCGAACCGCGGCCACCCCGGCTCCCTGAAGTCCTCTCCTTCGAGAAAACGGCTGGGTGGAAAGGCTTTGTGCTGCAGCCGACAAATCCGCGGTTGCCGCACCAATGACTGCCGCCGAAACCTGAGCGGCCGCGATTCGCTGCGCGCGACGCCATGTCGCCAGCGCGCGCAACGCGGTTTCGCTAGAGTATCGCCGTCCCTCTTCCCGCCATGGCGATGACCCGCGGCTCCGATCCCGCTTCCTCCCAGTCTCCCGCGCACTCGACGATCTACCGGCTCGCGCTGGGCAGCATCGGCATCGGCCTGCTGGTGCTGGGGCTCAAGTTCCTGGCCTGGAAGCTGACCGGCAGCGTGGCGCTGTATTCCGACGCGCTGGAAAGCATCATCAACGTCGCCACCGCCATTGCCGCGTTCATCGCGATCCGGGTGAGCGCGATGCCGGCCGACGACAACCATCCCTACGGCCACACCAAGGCGGAATATTTCTCCGCCGTGCTCGAGGGCGTGCTGATCATCCTAGCCGCGCTGGCGATCCTGCGCGAGGCGTGGCGCGGCTTCATCGCACCCGAGCCGATCGACGCTCCGCTGCTCGGCCTGGCGATCAGCAGCCTGGCGACGCTGATCAACCTGGGGTGGGGAATGCTGCTGATCCGACGCGGCCAGCGGCTGCGTTCGCCGGCGCTGGCGGCCGACGGCAAGCACCTGATGACCGACGTGTGGACTTCGGCGGGCGTGATCGTCGGCGTCGCCCTGGTCGCGGTGACAGGCTGGGCCCGGCTCGACCCGGCGATCGCCGCACTGGTGGCGCTCAACATCCTGTGGGCCGGGTGGAAGATCATGCAGGACAGCGTCGCCGGGCTGATGGATGCCGCGCTGCCGCCGGAGGCCGTCGCCCGCATCGAGGCGATCATCGCCGCCACCCGCGGGCCGACCAACGACGTCCACGACCTGCGCACGCGCCACGCCGGGCGCCTGACGTTCATCGACTTCAGCCTGCGCGTCCCCGGTACGATGAGCGTCGACGACTCGCACGCGGTGTGCGACGACCTCGAGGACGCGCTTCGTCGCGAGTTCCCGGAATCGTCGATCACCATCCACGTCGAGCCGCGCGGGCGCGCGCATTGAACGTCGTCCACGGCAGCGGCGGCCGCGCCGGCGCGCAGCGGCGATGACGGTCTACGTCGACGACGCGGTGACGCTATGGCGCGGGCAGCGCTGGGCGCACCTGATGGCCGACACGCTGGAGGAGTTGCACGCCTTCGCCGCGCGCCTGGGCATCCCGCGGCGCGCATTCCAGGACAAGACCAGCGGCGCGCACTACGACGTCACCGCGCCGCTGCGCGAACAGGCGATCGCGCTGGGCGCGATGGCGATCTCGCGCCACCGCGACCGGGCATTGATGCGCGAGGTGATCGCCCGGGCACGCGCGCAGGGGCGGCGCGAAGCGCACTGACCGCGGAAGCTCCGCACGCATCCGGAGCGGGATTGCGGACGCGGCCATGGCCGCGATTGCCCTGCAGCACGACATCGCAGCCGTTGCCGCTCCAGCATGGCAACCTTCCGGTCAGGCGCAGCGGAAGATCGGATCGACGTGGCCGTCGACGTAATGCAGTTCGCTGCCGTAGCCGCTGCTGTTGCCGTAGCCGATGCCGAAATCGCGCTCACGGTGCAAGTGGCGCGGCGGTTGCCCGGTCGGCTCGCGCGGGGATTCGGGGCGTGTCGTACGGTCTTGGGGGACGGGGTTTTCGGAAATCGGAATGCGGGCGTTCATGGTGGGGGAACTCCATGGAGGAGGAGCGTGTCCAGCCTGCGCCAACCTCGCCGATCCGGCGCGTGCCAGGCGTCATGTCACGATCGTCATGGGTCCGGCGAGCGCGCACATCGCAGATCGCATGCGCGCTCGCGGCGATCCTTCCGCACACGTGTTCAGGCAACGCAGCCAGCGAACTTGGTGGCGGCGCAGGCCGCGACGGATCGGTGGCCGCCATCGCCGCTCGCTGGGAGGAAGCAGGAGCTGCGTTTATCCTTCCCGCATCGCGGCGCACCCGCCGCACGGAGACCCCGCCATGAGCGACACCCCGCCCGACCGCCTGTCCAGCGACCCGCGCAGCCGCTTCCACGACGCCGCCGCGCTCGAACGCGGCATCGGGGTGCGCTTCAACGGCGAGGAAAAGACCAACGTCGAGGAATACTGCGTCAGCGAGGGCTGGGTGCGGCTGCCGTTCGGCAAGACGCTGGACCGTCGAGGCAATCCGATGACGGTCAAGGTCAAGGGCGTTGTCGAGCCCTGGTTCAAGGACGCCGGCTAAGACGCAGCCACCGCCGCGATCGTCACTGACGCTCGAGCAGCACCCGCAACACCGTGAGCGTCGTCACCGCGTCGATGCTCCGGAACCCGACGATGCGCTCGCGCAGGTCGGCCAGCTGCGACGCGGTCTGCGTGCGTACCAGCACCATCAGGTCGGTTTCGCCCGCCACGCTGTAGCAGCTCTGCACCTGCGGAAGGCCGGCCAGCAGCGGCATCACGTCGTCGCAGCTGAAGCCCTCGGCGTGGCGCAGCAGCAGCCAGGCCTGCAGGGCTTCCTCCCTGCCCAGGCGCACGGTGTATTGGGCGATCGCGCCGGAGGACTCCAGGCGGTGCAGCCGCTCCTGCACCGTGCTGCGCGAAAGCCCGACCGCCTTGGCCAGCGCCACCACCGGCAGGCGCGCGTTGTCCTGGAGCATGGCGATCAGCCGATGGTCGATGTCGTCGAGTTGCTTCATGCGATCACCATGCCGGCCCGGTCCGGCATTCTGCCGGGTTGAGACCGGCACGAGCCAGCGCGACAGTGGCCGCCCGCCAGATGAGGCCCCCGCGATGACGCCCGATCTCCGCTCCCTGCGCCTGGACGCCACGACCGTGTTGCTGCCGATCGATATCCAGCGCGGCTTCGACTACCCGCCGTGGGGTCCGCGCGACAACCCCGACATGGACGACAATGGTCGCCGCCTGCTCGCTGCCTGGCGCGCCAGCGGTCGTCCGCTGATCCATGTCCGCCACGATTCGGTGCACGCAGGTTTGTCGCTGCACCCCGCGCATCCGGGCAATGCGTTCCGCGACGGCTTCGATCCGCTGCCGGGCGAAGCGGTGCTGCCCAAGTCGGTCAATGCCGCCTTCATCGGCACCGACCTCGACCTGCGCCTGCGCCGGCTCGAGGTGCGCAGCGTGGTCCTGTTCGGCATCAGCACCGACATGTGCGTCTCGACCACGGCGCGCGTCGCCGCGAACCTGGGCTACCGCACGATCGTGGTCGGTGACGCCTGCCAGTGCTTCGACCTGCCCGACGGCAACGGCAAACCCATTCCCGCCGCCGAGATCGCCCGCGCCCACCTGGCGACGCTGCGCGCGGAGTTCGCCGAGGTCGTCGACACCGATGCCGTGGTCGCGGCGCTGCAGCGCCACGACGCCTAGCTCTTGAGCTTCCAGCCGGTGCGGAAGATCCACCACACCGCGACCAGGCACAGCGCGAGGAAGGCCAGGATCGCCACCGCGCTGATCGCCACGTTGACGTCCGACACGCCGTAGAAGCTCCAGCGGAAGCCGCTGATCAGGTACACGACCGGGTTGAACAGCGTGATCTTCTGCCACACCGGCGGCAGCATCGAGATCGAATAGAACGCGCCGCCGAGGAACGTCAGCGGCGTGACCACCATCAGCGGCACCACCTGCAGCTTCTGGAAGTCGTCGGCCCACAGCCCGATGATGAAGCCGAACAGGCTGAAGCTGACCGCGGTGAGCACGAGGAAGGCCACCATCCACACCGGATGCGCGATCTCGTACGGCACGAACAGGCGCGCGGTGACGAGGATCAGCAGCCCCAGGATCACCGACTTGGTGCTCGCCGCGCCGACGTAGCCGATGACCACCTCGACAAACGACACCGGCGCCGACAGCAGTTCGTAGATCGTGCCGGACCACTTGGGCATGTAGATGCCGAACGAGGCGTTGGAGATGCTCTCGTTGAGCAGCGACAGCATGATCAGGCCGGGGATGATGAAGGCGCCATAGCCCACGCCGTCGATGTCGCCCATGCGCGAGCCGATCGCCGCGCCGAACACCACGAAGTACAGCGAGGTCGACAGCACCGGCGAGGCGATCGACTGGGTGATGGTGCGGAAGGTGCGCGCCATCTCGAACTTGTAGATCGCGCGGATGGCGTACCAGTTCAGGCTCATTGCCCGTCTCCCCGCCGGCTTTCGTCGCTCTCGGGCGAAGATCCGTCCTGCCCCGCTGGAAGCCCATTGCTGGCCCCGGAAGCGGCGGGCTTCAGCGCGGGGGCGTTGGCGGGGTTCCCGTGCACCAGGCTGACGAAGATCTCTTCCAGCGAACTCTCGCTCGAATGCAGGTCCTTGAAGTCGATGCCGTGCGCGGCCAGCTGCCGCAGCAGCGCGGCGATGCCGGTCTCGTCGGTCTGGGTGTCGAAGGTGTAGACCAGCGACTGCCGGTCTTCGGACAACTCCAGCGGCAGCGCGGACAGCTCGCCGGGGATGCGTTCCAGCGGCGCCTGCAGGGTCAGCGTCAGCTGCTTCTTGCCGAGCTTGCGCATCAGCACATCCTTGTCCTCCACCACCACCAGTTCGCCCTTGTTGATCACCCCGATGCGGTCGGCCATGTCCTCGGCCTCCTCGATGTAATGCGTGGTCAGGATCACGGTGACGCCGCGCTCGCGCAGGCCGCGCACCATCTGCCACATGTCGTGGCGCAGCTCGACGTCGACGCCCGCGGTGGGCTCGTCGAGGAACAGGATCGACGGTTCGTGCGACAGCGCCTTGGCGATCAGCACGCGCCGCTTCATGCCGCCGGACAGGGCGAGGATCTTGCTGTCTCGCTTGTCCCACAGCGACAGGTCGCGCAGGAGCTTTTCCAGGTACGCGTCGTCGCGCGGCTTGCCGAACAGCCCGCGCGAGAAGCGCACCGTCGCCCACACGCTCTCGAATGCGTCGGTGGACAGCTCCTGCGGCACCAGCCCGATCTTCGCGCGCGCGGCGCGGTAATCGCGGACGATGTCGTGGCCGTCGGCGACCACCCGCCCGCTGCTGGGGTTGACGATCCCGCAGACGATGCTGATCAGCGTGGTCTTGCCGGCGCCGTTGGGCCCGAGCAGGGCGAAGATCTCGCCGCGGCGGATCTCCAGGTCGATCGACTTGAGCGCCTGGAAACCCGAGGCGTAGGTCTTGCCGAGCTGCTCGATCGAGATGATGGGCTGCATGCGGGAACCGGCGGGCGGGGGGACACGAATCCTACCCGAGCGGGCGTGCGACCACTGTCCCACCTGCGGGAAAATCCTGTCCATCCCGCGCGCCCGCCAGCGGGCGCCCATAATGCGGCTCCCCCCATCGCGGAGCGCAGCATGCAGTTCCTGGCCCTGGTCTACATCGACAACGAACTCATCGAAGCGCTGCCCGCCGGCGAGCCCGACGCGATGATGCGTACCTGCCTCGGGCATGCCGACGAGCTCAAGGCCGACGGCAAGCTGGTCGACTTCCAGCAGCTCGAGGACGCGTCGACCGCGAAGTCGGTCCGCATCCGCAGCGGACGCACCAGCGTCGTCGACGGCCCGTTCGCCGAGACCAAGGAGATCCTTGGCGGTTTCAACCTGATCGAGGCCGACAGCATGGACGAGGCGGTGCAGATCGCATCCCAGTTCCCCTGGGCACGCGTGGGCTGCCTGGAAGTGCGCGCCGTGCGCGACGTTGACGCGGTGCGCCGCCGCGTGGGTGCCTGACGCCCCAAACTGCATCCGGCAGCGCGCCACACCGCACGCCATCGACACCGCGCCTGAACGCGGTAGCCGGCTCCTCAGCCGAGCCTTCGGGCCGAGTCGTGTCGGCTCGCCGCTTGGCTCGACGCTGAGCCCGCATCACGTTCCCTTTCCTTGCCCGGTTCTAGTCTGCAGGGCGCTTTCGTCTTGCCCTCTCCCACCCGCCAAGGCCCGGAGGACTCCATGAAGACCCGACACGTGTTCGTGACCGATACGGTCGCCGACGCCATCGCCGCCGTCGCTGCCGCCCGGCGCAGCGGCATCGGCGAGAACGACATTTCCCTGATCGCCGACTCTGCGATCGAGATGCAGGAGGTACCCGACGAGCTGCGCAACGCGGAGAGCGACTTCATGCCCGCTGCCGCGCGCGGCGCGATGGCGGGCGGTTCGGTCGGCTTGCTCGGCGGACTGGTCGGCGTGGTCGTGCCGCCGATCGGCTTGACCATCGTCGGCGTCGCCGCGACCACGCTGATCGGCGCGGCGGTCGGCAGCTGGGTGACCTCGCTGATCGGATCGATGGTGCCCGACGAAGTCCATCGGCGATTCGAGTCGGAGATCCGCGCCGGGCGCATCCTGCTGGTCGTCGACGAGACCCCTGAGGCGATGGCGGCGGCCGAGGCCGCGCTGCGCGAAGCAGGTGCCGAACAGCTTCCCTACGAGGCGACCAGCGCACTGCAGCGCTGACACGGCGCCGGCGCAGGCAACGCGCGGGCGAGGGTAGTCGCCATGCGCCAGCCGGAAGATTTACACGAAAAAGCGCGACAGGCACTGGCCTGCCGCGCTTCGATGTCATGCCCGCGACGTGGCGGTGCGGTCAGTCCTTTTCCTTGCCCATGACCTCACCGCTGGTCGGATCGATCTTCAGTTCGACGTCCTTGCCCGCCGGATCGTCCGCTTCGGCGTTCCAGATGCCGTCCTCGTAGTCGACGTCATGGACATTGGTGTAGCCAGCAGTCGCCAACTTGGCGCGCACGTCGGCTTCGGTCAGGTTGGCGACCAGCTCGTCCGGGCGGATCGTGCCGGTCTTGGCGTCGATCCGCACGTCGACCCGGTTACCGTCGGCGCTGCGGGCGTCTGCCTTCCACACGCCGTCCTCGAACTTGACGTCGTTGACCTTGGTGTATCCCTGGGACTCGAGCTTGGCCCTGACCTGGGCTTCGGTCATGCCGTCCTGCGCGAGCGCGAAACCGGTGGCGAATACCAGCGCAATGCCGAGTAGCGATGCATGCTTCATGTCGTTGGCTCCTGTGGGGGATTGCAGTCTTGGCGGCGTTGCGGCAACCGCAGGTGAAGCGCCGTCGCCGCGGTCACGTGGCGTTCCGCGTCGTGGACACGGGATGAAGGCAGGTCGGATTTCCCCGACCCGCGCTGGCGCAGGTTCGGTTGTCCAAAGCCGCCACCGACCGACTGCGCGCCGTCGCTCGAGGGCCTAGCGTGGTGTTCCGCACCAGATGACCAGATCCAGGGAACTCCATGCGCCTGCTTTGCCTGCTGTTGCTCGTGCTGCCGTGGCTTGCGCCCTCGCCGCTGCCGGCTGCCCCGCCCGCGCCGCCGGCGCTGATGCTGGCGACCCCGTACGAATCGGGCATCGACACCCGCGACTACTACGTCAGCGAAAAGCTCGACGGCGTGCGCGGGCGCTGGGATGGCCACGCGCTGTGGACCCGCGGCGGCCAGCGCGTGCACGCCCCGGCTTGGTTCACCCGGGGCTGGCCAGCGCAGGCCATGGACGGGGAACTGTGGATCGGGCGCGGACGCTTCGAAGACGCCAGCGGCATCGTGCGCGCCGCGCGCCCCGACGACCGCGACTGGCGGCGGATGCGCTTCATGGTCTTCGACCTGCCGGACGATCCCGGCCGCTTCGAATCGCGCGTCGCGCACATGCGCCGCGTGCTCGGCGCGGCGGGCATCGCATGGCTGCGGCCGGTGGCGCAATCCCGCGGCCATGACCCCACCGCGCTCGACGCGCGACTGGCGGCGGTGGTCGCCGGCGGCGGCGAAGGCCTGGTGCTGCACCACCGCGACGCGCACTACCGGGCCGGCCGCAGCGACGACCTGCTCAAGTACAAGCCCTACGATGATGCCGAGGCGCGGGTGGTCGCGCACACGCCCGGCAAGGGCAAGTACCGCGGCATGCTGGGCGCGCTGGTGGTCGAGCGGGAGGACGGGCTGCGCTTCCGCATCGGCTCGGGCTTCAGCGACGCCCAGCGCGCCGCGCCGCCGCCGGTCGGCAGCTTCGTAACCTATCGCTACAACGGCCTGTCGGCCAGGGGCGTGCCGCGCTTTGCGCGCTTCCTGCACGTGCGCCACGAGATGCCGCCACCCGATCCGCGCTGAACACCGGACCGGGAGATGCCGGCCACGCGAATGCCGCTGTCGCAGCGGTCACGGCCGCGACTTCCGTCGGTCTCGGCCATGGGTGATGCCCGCCGATTGCCTGCCACGCCCACACCGGATGGGCGGCGCGCGCGCTTTCGCACGCGCGCGCGGGATACGCGATCATGGCGCCATCCCCCGCTTCCGATGTCCATGACGATCGCACGCTATCGCTTCGGCGACTACGTCCTCGACCTGCCCAAGCATGAGCTGCGCCGCGATGGCGTTGCCGTTGCGCTGCCGGCGCGCGTGTTCGAGTGCCTGTGCTGCCTGATCGAACACCGCGATCGCGCGGTGAGCCGCGACGAGCTGGTGCAGTCGGTGTTCGGCCGGCTCAACGTGTCCGACGCACAGCTGGCGCAGGTGGTGCTGCGCAGCCGGCGTGCGATCGGCGACGACGGCCAGGAACAGCATTCGATCCGCACGGTGCCGCGCTTCGGATTTCGCTGGCTGCCGCCGGTCGTGATCGAAAGCGACGAGGGGCCAGCCAGCGAGCCCCTGTCCGAACCAATCCGCCGCGACGATCCCGGAACCGACCGGCTGCCCTCGCCGCCCTCGCTGCCCGCGGTGCTCTCCGAAATGGCCGGGAGCCCGCCCGGGCAAGCGCTGTCGCCGGCCAGCCAGGCGCATGCGACGGACGCGATGGATGCAGCGCGTGCACCGCCACCAGGCGCCAGCCTCGCGGCGACGGCCGCCGTCGTCGCGCCGCGCAGGCGCCCGTCGCGCCGCGCCGGCTGGATCGCGGCGGCCTGCGCCTGCCTGGCGATCACGGCGGCCGCGTGGCTGCTGCACGAGCCGGCCCAGTCGCGCGCGGTCGTCGCCAGGGCCGACGTTGCGGCGACGCCGCCCGCGATCATGGTGCTGCCCACCGAACTGCACGACCCGGGCGATGCGAGCTGGGCGCGCCTGGGCCTGATGGATTTCATCGGCGACCGCCTGCACCGCGGCGGCCTGCCTGTGTTGCCCAGCGAGACGACGCTGGGCGTGCTGCACCAGCGGCCTGGTAGCGATCCGCCCCAGTTGCGTCGCGCGACGCGGGCGAAGTGGATCGTCAGCAGCCACGTCGCCCGCGAGGCCGGCGGCTGGGAAGTGCGGCTGCAGGCCAGCGACGGGACCGGCACCGGACACAACGCCACTGCCCGCGACGGCGACTTGCTGGAGGCCGCGCGCCAGGCGTCCGGTCGCCTCGTCGCCGCGCTGGGCGGCCACGCGATCGCCGGCGACGGCGAGGACCCGCCCGCCCTGGCCGAGCGCCTGCAGCGTGCGCGGGCGGCGATGCTCGCCAACCAGATCGAGACCGCGCGCGAGATCCTGCTCGCCGCGCCCGAGCTGCAGCGCACCCGGCCGCGCCTGCGCTATCAGCTGGCGCGCGTGGATTTCCGCGCCGGCCAGTACCAGCGCGGACTGGCCACGCTCGACGCGCTGCTGTCGGGCGATGACGCCAACCGCGACCCGCGTTTCCGCGTGCAGCTGCTCAACGCCCGCGGCGCGATGCTGATCCGGCTCGATCGCCCCGACGACGCGCGGCGCAGCTACGACGCGGCCATCGCCGCCATCGGCGACCGCGCGCAGCCGACCGAGCTGGGGGTCGCCCTGAGCGGTCGCGCCGTGGCCCATGCGCTGCAGCAGCGCTTCGACCGGGCGCTGTCGGACTTCGGCCTGGCGCGCATGCAGCTGGCCAGCGCCGGCGACACCCTGGCCGTGGCCCGGGTGGACGCCAACCTCGGCGTGCTCGAGGTCGACCGCGGGCACCCGGCGCAGGCGCTGCCGTACCTGGACCGCGCGGCGCGCGACTTCGACGCGATGGGCGCGATCAACGAACTGTCCACGTTTCGCAACATGCGCGTGGTCGCGCTGCTGCAGCTGCTGCGGCGCGACGAGGCGATGGCCGAGAGCGACCGCGCCTGGGCGCTGCTGCCGAAACTGCGTGCCCCCAGCCAGCGCGCGGACGTGGTGCTGACCCGCGCCGAAGCGCTGATCGGGGCGGGCCGCCTGCTCGAGGCCGGCCGCCTGCTGGCGATGCCGGAAGCCGCGCAGGCCCAACCCGGCGAACGCGGCCGGCGCGAGCTGCTGCTGGTCGAACTGGCCCTGCAGGGCGGCGCCCCCGCGCGCGCCGTGGCCGTGGCCGATGCGGCGCTGCGCGCCTGGCCAGCCCAGGACGGGCCCGCGCGGAACGCACCGGTCCCCGGCGATCCACGTCGCCGGGCCTGGCTGCGGCTGCGCCGCGAACAGGCCGCGCTGGCGGCGGACCTGCCGGTCTCGGCGTCCGCCGATGCCGTGCTCGGCGACACCCTGCCCGACCTGCTGGTCCGCGCCATCGCCCGGCGCGCGGCGGGCGACGGAACCGCGGCCGATGCCGGCTATCGCGCCGCGCTGGGGCTGGCCGAGCAGCGCGGCATCCCGGCCGAGATCGCCGCCGTGGTGGTCGCGCACGGCGGCTGGCTGCTCGAGCGCGGCCGCAGCGACGAGGCCAGCGCGCTGGTCGGCCGCGCCGCCCCCTGGGCGGGGCAGGACTTCGACCTCGCCGCGCTGCAGGCGCACCTGTTGCGCCACCTGGACCAGGGCCCGCAGTCGCAGGCGGCCGAAGCGCGGGCCAGGACACTGGCCGGCGAACGCGACCTGCCTGCCGACCCGGGAACCGCGACCCGGTTCGCACCCGCGCCGCGGCGATAGCGCCGATCCTGGCTTACCGGCTCCCGCCATGCCGTCGTTCCGGGCCCGGTCATGCGTTCGTCAAGCAATCGTCACCCCCTTGGAATGACCGCGGACGCGCGTCCGCCCAAGTTCCGGAAGCTGCGCGAACGCCATGCAGGCGGCCGCGCCGCGGGGAGTCCGCTCCCGCACTCGCATCCCGGCGTCCCCCGCCCCCGGGATGCGCCCGCCCTTCCACCGCCGTGATGCCCTTCGTCGCGGCACGTCCCCCTGCTTCAAGGAGCAAACGCACCATGGCCATCAAGCTGCTCGCCAGCGCCCTCGCCGCCGCCATCGCCCTGACCGCCCCTCCTGCCGCGACGGCCGCCGACCAGGCACCGCTGTCGCTGTCCCTGCTGCGCGGCGGCAGCGTGGCCGCCGATCCGGCCGTTTCCGGCGACCGCGTCTACATCCCCACCGGCCGCGTGATCGCGACCTGGAGCTATGCCGATCCGGACGCCCCGATCCGCGTCGCCACCAGCGCCCCGGCCGACGGGCCGATCAACGGCCTGGCCCGCCGCGGCGACTATCTCTACGCCAGCTGGCGCGGCTATGACGGCAGCGCCGGCGTGGCGACCTGGTCGCTGGCCGATCCCGACCATCCGGAACTGATCGACCAGACCGAGGACTACCTCGACGCCGAGGACAAGATGCTGCAGGGCCTGGCGATCGCCAACGACCACTTGTACCTGTTCGACAACAACTACGGCGTGTTCGTCTCCGACCTGGCCGATCCGGCCGCACCGGCGTTCGCCGCTACCACCATCACCAGCGCCGGGCAGTACAGCAAGATCACCGGCAGCGGCAACTCGATCTTCGCCACGGGCCGCAACTGGTTCGGCAACACCGTGCTCGACGTCTTCGACGCCAGCGCACCCGAGCTGCCGGTGCTGGCGGCCAGCAACGCGGTCGACGGACTGGACAACTTCAGCCTCACCGCGGAGCCGGGCTTCGTGCTCGGCGCCGGCAACCAGCTCACCCTGTACGACCTCAATGCCACCGGCCAGCTGACCAAGCGCGGCTGGCTCGACATCCCGGCTGCCTTCATCGGCGTGCACGCCGGCGACTACGCCTATACGTTCGGTTACGGCCAGGGGCTGGACGTGTGGAACATCGCCGACATCGACGCACCCACGGCATCGGGCCACGTCGAGCTCGACGTGTTTTCCGCGCGCCGCGCCGTGCGGGCGGGCAACACCCTGCTGGTGCCGACCGAAACCGACCTGCTGCAGGCCATCGACGTCTCGGCGCCGCAGCAGCCGCAGCGCGTCTCGACCTCGTGGCTTCCCGGCGGCGGCGCGAAGGACATCGCGATCCACGGCGGTCGCGTAGTGCTGCTGCAGCCCAACTACGGCCTGACGGTCAACGACGCGCAAACGCTGGCGCCCACCGCCCGCTTCGAAGCCAACCTGCCCAAGAGCCTGGAGCAGCGCAGCTTCGAGGAGGTCGCGATGTCGGGCGACATCGCCTGGCTCGCCGCCTGGGGCTACGGCCTGATCGGGGTGGACCTGTCCGACCCGGCCGCGCCCACGCAGGTCGGCAGCGTGGAGTTCCCGTTCGCCGCCGTGCTCGACGTCGCCGGCCAGTACGCCTACGTGGCCAAGTGGACCAACGGCGGCCTGCTCGGCGTCGCCGACATCTCCGACCCGGCCGCGCCGACGCTGGTGTGGCAGGGCGGACTGTCGAACCAGCCCTACGCGCTGAAGGTCGACGGCAGCCACGCCTACATCGCCGAAAGCAGCGAATCGGGCACCGCCGGCGACGGCGGCCTGCGGGTGTACGACCTCGCCAACCCAGCCGCGCCGATCGAGGTCGCGCACCTCAACGACGACTGTGGCAACGGCTACGACCTGGCGATCGACGGCGGCGTTTCTCTGCTGTACCTCGCCTGCGGCAGCGGCGTGCAGGTGATCGATATCGCCGATCCGGACGCCCCGGCGGTGGTCGGCCGCTACGACACCGGCGACGACGACCAGTACACCCACGTCGCCCTGCGCGGCGACCGCGCCTGGTTCGCCGACACCGAAGGCCTGCACGAACTCGACATCGCCGACCCGACCCAGCCGACGCGGGTGAAGCTCACGCCGACCGGCCACCAGGGCGTGCAGCGCCTGGCGGCGCTCGACGACGGCCGTCTGTTCGCGCTCGGCGGCAACACGGGCGTGCACGTGTTCGCTCCCGGCGACGACACTGGCCCGGACGCGACGGAGCTGGAGAACAAGGTCCCGGTCGGCGGCCTGTCCGGCAACGCCGGCGAGGAGTTGCTGTTCTCGATCGAGGTGCCGGCGGGCGCCGCGATGCTCAACATCCTGTCCTACGGCGGCAGCGGCGACGTCAGCCTGCTGGCCAAGCGCGGCGGCGTGCCGACGCCGGGCGATGCCGACGCGCGCTCCAACCGCACCGGCAACAGCGAAACCATCCGCATCGCCCACCCGGCCGCGGGCACGTACTACATCAAGGTCACCGGGGTGAAGGCGTTCAGCAGGCTGATGCTGCAGGCGCGGTACTGAGTCGACGGCGCCGGGCGGCATAGCCGCCGCCCGGCGCAATCGCCGCTGCTACCATCGGCGACAGCCGAACGGGCTGTTGCCACGGGTATGCCATGACACGCTTTGCCGCCTCGCTGCTTTCGCTCTCGATCACGCTGGCGCTGTCGCCGGCCCTCGCCGCGTCGCCGGCCGACGCACCGACGTTCGATCCGCAGCGCATCTCGGACATGGTCAAGACCCTGTCTTCGGACGCGTTCGAAGGCCGTGGCCCGGCCACCGCCGGCGAGCAGAAGACCATCGAGTATGTGGTTGCGCAGATGCAGGTCGCGGGGCTGCAGCCCGGCGGCGACCTCGCCGACGGCAAGCGCGCCTGGACCCAGGCCGTACCGTTGCTGCGCGCGCAGATCAGCGGCGAACCGACGCTGTCGGTGGACACCGGTGGCAAGTCGCAGCCGCTGGCGCAGGGCGAGCAGGTCGCGATTCGCGCGGCGATGGACGGCTCGAAGTCGGTGGAGATCACCGACGCGCCGATCGTGTTCGTCGGCTACGGCGTCACCGCGCCGGAACGCGACTGGGACGACTTCAAGGGCGTCGACCTGAAGGGCAAGATCGCGCTGGTCCTGGTCAACGATCCGGACTTTGAAACCGGCGATGGCGATTTCGGCGGCAAGGCGATGACCTACTACGGCCGCTGGACCTACAAGTACGAGGAAGCCGCGCGCCAGGGCGCGACCGGCATGCTGGTGATCCACGAGACCGAGCCGGCGTCGTACGGCTGGGCGACGGTGAAGAATTCCAACACCAACACCATGTTCGACGTGGTGCGCGAGACCCCGTCGGACACGCACCCGCAAATGGAAGGCTGGATCCAGCGCGACTTCGCGGCGCAGCTGTTCAAGGACGCGGGGCTGGATTTCGAAACGCTGAAGAAGCAGGCGCAGTCGCGCGACTTCAAGCCGGTCGAACTCAAGGGCGAGACGTTCTCGGCGAAGTATGCGGTCGACTCGAAGGTCATCACTTCCTACAACATCGTCGGCCGCCTCGAGGGCAGCGAACGACCCGACGAAACCGTGGTCTACAGCGCGCACTGGGACCACCTGGGCGTCGGCGAGCCTGACGCGAAGGGCGACCGCATCTACAACGGCGCGGTCGACAACGCCACCGGCACCGCGGCGCTGATCGAAATGGGACGCGCCTTCGCCCAGGCAGATCGCAAGCCGGAACGCTCGCTGGTGTTCCTCAACGTCACCGCCGAGGAAAAGGGCCTGCTCGGCTCCGAGTATTACGCATCCAGGCCGCTGTACCCGCTGGGCAAGACGGTCGCGGTGATCAACATGGACGCACTCGACCCGCACGGCCCGGCGCGCGACTTCTCCACCTCGGGCAGCGCGAAGCAGGACCTGCTCGACGAGCTGGTCGAGACCGCGAAGCAATGGGACCTGCGCTACGCCACCGACTCCAAGCCCGAGGCGGGCTACTTCTTCCGCTCCGACCATTTCCCGTTCGCCAAGCGCGGCGTGCCGGCGGTCTCGTTCGGTTCGGGCGAGGACCTGGTCGACGGCGGCGTGGCCGCGGGCCGGGCCGCCGCCGAGGAATACACCGCCAACCGCTATCACCAGCCCGCGGATCAATGGGAAGCGGGCTGGACTTTCACCGGCATGGCGCGCGACCTGCAGCTGCTCTACACGGTGGGCAGCGAACTGGCCAACTCCGATCGCTGGCCGAACTGGGATCAGGCGTCCGAGTTCCGCGCCGCGCGCGATGCCACGGCGGGCGATCGCAAGTAGGGCTCCTCGCCGCGTGCCTGGATCTGCCCCTGCCTGCAAAGGCAGGGGCAATCTCGGCGGTCCGCGCACGCCGTCCTAGCGCGCACCTTTCGTCGGCATGAGCAGGGCCTGCAGCCGTGCGGCGTCGGCGATCGAGTGTCCGTGCGCGGTGTTGTCGAACATGATCCAAGGCGTCGTGCGCGGCGGCGCGCAGGCACGCACCGTCGCGGCCAGCCGGGCCAGCGCCGCATCGTCGTAGGCGCTGTAGTACATGCGCGGCGCACCGTGCCACCGCCAGTAGCGCCATGGACCGGATCCTGCGGCGGTGCCGGCGCCCGGCACCGGGGCCGGGTCGGCTGCCACGCGCGCGATCCGATGGCGCGTCCACAGCTTGTCCGCAGCCGCGCCGAACCAGCTCGCATGGCGCGGCTCGCACGCCAACGGCGCCGCGAAACGCCGCCGCAGCATGCCGAAGAACGTCGCCGCGACGCGCGCGTCGAATACCAGGCTCGGTGGCAGCTGCACCAGCACGCCGCCTAGCTTGTTGCCCAGGCCGGCGACCTCGTCGGCGAATCGATCGAGCAGCGCGCCGCTGCCCTGCAGGCGGGCATCGTGTGTGATCGCCTTGGGCAGCTTGACCGAGAAGCGAAAGCCCAACGGCACGCTCGCCGACCAGCGGGCATACGTCGCCTGCCGGTGCGGACGATAGAACGAGGAGTTGATCTCGACCGCGTCGAAACGCGTGGCATAGCGCGCAAGCGCGCTGTCGCCCTCGCCGAACAGGCGCGCATGCGCGGAGGGGATCGACCAGCCGGCGCAGCCGATGCGCGGCGTGTGCGGGGAACGGGTGGGAGGGGGCATCGGCGCGGTGACGGGGCGGGACCGGAGTGTCGCCGGCCCATGCACGGGCGGGCGTGAAGGATCCCCCCGTGCCGCCCATCCGGCAAGCCGCTCCGGCCCCTACGCCGCGGTGCTGAATACGCGCGTGTTAGTGCCCGTTCACGGGCCCGTGCGCATGCGCTAACGCGCGTCGCCGTAGCTTGGTGACACTTCCATCGAGGATCTTTCCATGGCCACCAACAAGCACGCGCGCGACCGCGTCGAGACCGGCCACACCAGGCCCCCGCCCGGCAACGACCGCGTGACCGACGAGAGCCACGCACTGCGTGCGGGCAAGGACGGCCCCAGCCAGCGCAAGCAGGTCGTGCACCGCGAACAGCCGACGCGCGACGCGGGTAGCGATGATCGGCGCAGCGGCAGCGAGAGCGGCAAACCCTGAATGCTTCAGTTGCATCCGCCGGATCCCCACGGCGCGCTCGCAACTTCGGACGTCGCCTTCGCATGGCCGTGACGCCGCGCGCACGCGGCTTGAACGTCGACGCTGCCAAGGTGGCCTCCCCCACCAACGAGGAGTAACAAGATGACCAGCGAAGACCGTGACATGAACCGCGACCCGATCAGCGACGCGCCGGGATCGCATCCGGTGGGTGTTGGCATCGGCGGCGTGGGCGGCGCTGCGGCCGGCGCTGCGGTCGGTGCATTGTTCGGACCGATCGGCATGCTGGTCGGGGGCGCCGCTGGCACCCTCGCCGGCGCGGCAGCCGGCAAGGGCGTGGCCGAACGCGTCGATCCCACCGGTGAAACCGAATACTGGCGCAGCGAATACAAGAACCGCCCGTATGTCGACCAGCAGTACGGCTACGACGACTACGCGCCTGCCTATGCCTATGGCGACACCGTGCGTTCGCAATACGCCGGCCGCAGCTGGGATGATTCGCTGGAGAGCGACGTTCGCCAGGGCTGGGAAAGCGCGAAGGCCAAGTCGCGGCTGACGTGGGAGCAGGCCAAGGACGCGGTGCGCGACGCGTTCGATCGCACCGACCGCACGTATCGCACCTACGAGGCGACCGACACCTACTACCGCGACCAGCATCGCAACGCCGACTACTACAAGGCGGACTACGATTACGACAAGGACTACCGCCCCGCCTATCGCTATGGCACGTACGCGCGCGGCGCCTACGCTGGACGCGAGTGGGACGACAGCCTCGAGGCGGATCTCGGTCGTCGCTGGGAAAGCTCGAAGGGCGAATCGCGCATGGCCTGGGACGATGCCAAGCACGCCGTCCGCGATGCCTGGCACAACGTCGAGCGTGCGATGCCCGGCGATGCGGACCGCGACGGGCGCTGATCGCGCACCGCTGCATCAGGTTTGATTCGAGACCCCGCTCCGGCGGGGTTTCGCTTGTATCACCCTGGCACCTGTCGTCGCGCGCGCTGGCGACATCGACGGTTGTGTCACATGCCTGACGGCATCATCACCTCGATGCACGCTTCAGCCCCCGTTCCCGACTGGCCGCTGGTGTTCGAAATCGCCTGGCCCCTGCTCGTCGCGCTGCTGCTCGGCTGGCTGCTGCGACGCGGCCTGCTCGCCGTGACGCGGCGTGCGCGATTGCGCGAGCACGAATCGCTGCGCGCGCGGATCGTCCAGGTCATCTCCATCCCGGCGTCGATCGCGCTGCCGCTGCTGTTCCTGGACGCTGCAGTAGCGACCACGCCCCTGCCGCAGCGCTGGATTGATGGCATCCAGCACGCGATCGCCGTTGCCCTGCTGCTTTGCCTGGCGTGGCTGGGCGTGCGCGCGGTGCGCGCCATCCAGCTGCGCGTGATCCGCGACCATCCGGTCGACGTGGCCGACAACCTGGCGGCGCGGCGCGTGCAGACCCAGACCCGCGTGATCGGCGGCGTCGTGCAGGGTGCGATCGTGCTGGTCGGAGTGGCGCTGGCGCTGATGACCTTCCCCTCGATCCGCCAGCTGGGCGCCACCCTGCTCGCCTCGGCGGGCGTGCTGGGCCTGGTCGCGGGCATCGCCGCCAAGCCGGTGTTCGGCAACCTCATCGCCGGCCTGCAGATCGCGCTGGCGCAGCCGATCCGGCTCGACGACGTGGTCATCGTGCAGGGCGAGTGGGGACGCATCGAGGAGATCACCGCCACCTACGTCGTGGTCCGCATCTGGGACGAGCGGCGCATGGTGGTGCCGCTGCAGTGGTTCATCGAAAACCCGTTCGAGAACTGGACCCGCACCAGCGCGCAGCTGCTCGGCACCACCTTCCTGTGGCTGGACTACCGCACGCCGCTGGCACAGGTGCGCGAGGCGCTGCAGGGCATCTGCAACACCGACGAGCGCTGGGATGGCCGCGTCTGCGTGGCGCAGGTCACCGACACCAGCGAATCGACCGTGCAGGTGCGCCTGCTGGTCAGCGCGCGCAATTCCGGCGACCTGTTCGACCTGCGCTGCGCGGTGCGCGAGCGGATGATCGACTACCTCAACCGGGCCCACCCGGAGTCGCTGCCGCGGATGCGCATGAGCCTGGACCGCACCGCGCTGCACGATGGCGATGCGCTCCCGCAGCATCGTGCGCTGGACGCGCTGCACGCGGGATCGGCGCAGGTCACCGAGCAGACCGTATCGCCGGGCGCGGAAGACGTGAACGACGCGGACGCGGCCGCCGGGCAGGCCCCGTCGCCCGCGCCTCCGCCGACCTAGCGAACGCATGTCCGCGCCCGCACGCGCAGCCGCCCCCGCGCCGGTCACGCCCGACGGCCGCTACTTCGTGGTCCGCGGGCGCCTGTGGCGCTGCGGCGATCCCGCGCTGCCCGAAGCGACGCGTGCGCGCCTGATGTCCGAACTGATGCAAGCGCGGTCCGCGGTGCGCCGCGCGCTCGCCAATGCCGACCGCGATGCCGAACGCGCCGCCCGGCGCAGGGTCCATGCGGCCAAGCTCGCACTCGGCGAGCGCGGGCGGCCGTGGTGGAGCGACGGGGCGCCGGACTACAACCGCCACCTGGCACGCAACACGCCGTATCGCGACTGGCATGCGTCGCTGCCAGCGTAAGACCGCTGCGTGCCTCAGCCCTCCGCCACCTGCACTTCGGCGCTCCGCGCATCCCGACGCGCCCACGCATAGATCAGCAATCCGGCGATCGCGGTGCCCGCGCCGACGTAGCCGGTCGAGGTCCAGCCGAAGCCGGCGGTGATCGCCATGCCGCCCAGCCACGGCCCCAGCGCATTGGCGGCGTTGAACGCCGAATGGTTGGACGCTGCCGCCAGCGTCTGCGCACGCGCGGCGACCGCCATCAGGTGCGCCTGGAGGATCGTGGCCAACGCGCCCATGGTGCCGACCGCCACCACCACCACCAGCAACGACCACGTCGCGTGCGCGGCCAGCGGGAACGCCAGCAGCACCACCGCCGACCACGCCAGCAGCAACGCCGCAGCGCGGAACTGCAGGCGGTCGTACAGCCAGCCGCCGCCCAGCGTGCCGATGATGCCGCCCGCGCCGAACGCCACCAGGCCGAACGGGATCCACGATTCGGGCAATCCGGTCACTTGGGTCATGGTCGGGGCGAGGTAGCTGAAGACGCAGAACATGCCGGAGAAGCCGATCGCCCCGATCGCCAGCGCCAGCCACACCGGCTTGCGATTGAAATCGCGCAGTTCGCGGACCGGATCCTGGTGCGGCTCGTCGGGATCGGGCGGCAGCGTGCGCGCCACCATCGCCACCGTCAGCAGCGCGATCAGCGCGACCACGCCGAACGCGTAGCGCCACTCCAGCACCTGCCCCAGCCAGGTCGCCAGCGGGTTTCCAACCAGCAGCGCGATCGACAGGCCAAGCATTATCCGGCCCACCGCCTTGCCGCGCTGGTCCGGCCGGCTGATCGACGCCGCCACCAGCGCCGCCACGCCGAAGAAGGCGCCATGCGGCAGTCCGGCGATGAAGCGGAACAGCAGCATCGCCTGGTAGTTCGGCGACAGCGCGCTGGCGATGTTGCCCAGCGCATAGAACGCCATCAGCGCCAGCAGCAGCGCGCGCCGCGACAGGCGCGCGCCGACGATCGCCAGCAGCGGCGCACCCACCACGACGCCCAACGCGTAGGCGCTGATCACGTGCCCGACCTGCGGCTCGGTGACCTCCAGGCCGCGCGCGATCTCCGGCATCAATCCCATGACCGCGAACTCGCTGGTGCCGATCGCGAACCCGCCCGTGCCCAGCGCGAACAGGATCAGCTTGACCGTGCGCGGCGGCAGCTGGCGCGCGGCGGCGGAAGGATTGGGCAACGTCATGGCGCGCATTGTGCATCGCAGCACACGGCGACACCATGACGCGCCTCCCACCCTGGATGACGTGGAGGGCGTGTTTCCTCGCCTTGCCGCGCGCATCGCTCGGCAAGCAAGGACACGCGAAGACAACGCGCTCGGCGGCATGGTGGACGCCTGTCCACGCGGGAGATCGCCATGCCGCTGCGCGCTTTCGGGCTCAATTGCACCCTCAAACCCGGCCCCGAACCTTCATCGACGCAGACGCTGCTCGACCAGGTGCTGCAGGCGCTGGGCAAGCACGGCGTGGAGTCGTCGCACGCGCGCGTCGCCGACTTCGACGTCAAGCCGGGGGTCAAGGCCGACGAAGGCGATGGCGACCAGTGGCCGTCGCTGCGCCAGCGGGTCATGGACGCGCAGATCCTCGTGTTGGCCACGCCGATCTGGATGGGACAACCCTCGAGCATCGCCAAGCGCGTGCTCGAACGCATGGATGCGTTCCTCGGCGAGATCGACGACCAGGGCCGCTATCCGACGTTCGGCAAGGTCGCGGTGGCGGCCGTGGTCGGCAACGAGGACGGGGCGCACCACGTCTGCGCCGAGCTCTACCAGGCGTTGACGGACGTCGGCTTCACCGTGCCGGGCGGCACCCCGCCGTACTGGGTCGGCGAAGCGATGGACAGCACCAACTACATCGACCTCGACCGCACGCCGGACAAGGTCGCCAGCACGATCCGCACGATCGCCAGCCAGGCCGCGCATCTGGCCGGGCTGCTGCACGAGCGGCCGTACCCGGCGCCCGGTCAATGAAGCTCTTGTAGGAGCGGCGGAAGCCGCGAGCTTTTCAATACACGCGCCCGGGGCTCAAAAGCTCGCGGTCAGGGCTGCGCCGCCTCCGCCTCCACGGCCAGCGGCCGCACGATGTCGAGCAGGCTCACCAGCATCTTCCCCGGCTCTTCCCACGGGATCATGTGCGCCGAGCGCTCGAACCACACGCCGCGCTTGTACGGCGCCTGCACGCGCGCCAGCCACTGCGCCGTGGGCTCCGACGGCGTGGTGTAGTCGTGGCGGCCCATGAACATGACCACCGGGATCGGGAATTCACGCACGTCCTTGTAGTCGACCTCGAGGAACTCCGGCAGGATCCGCCCGAGCGTGAACACGTTGCCGTCGTCGATCGCCCTCGCATCCGCGGCGTCGTATTCGGGCGACAGCCGCGCGGCGCCGAAGAAGTATTTCGCCGACCCGTCGCGCCAGGCGCTCATCCCGCCGTAGAACTGCGCCCACTTGCGGGCGATGATGATCCGCTCGCGGGTGATCGGCTGATCGCCCGGATACGGCGCGATCGATTCGAGTTCGGCCACCGCCTCGGCGTTGCCGTGCTCGCGCGCCTGGGCCTGCGCGTATTCGAAGCTGATCCGCTCGTTGTCGCGCACGTTGATCACCTGGCCGATGCCGACGTAGGCGTGGAACAGGTCCGGACGCTCGAGCGCGGCGCCCATGCCGACCACCGTGCCCCAGCTGTGCCCCATCAGGACCACCTTGTCCTTGTGGTAGCGCTTGCGCACGTATTGCGCGACGTCGATCGCATCGTCGATGTAGCGATCGATGTGCAGGGTATCGGCGACCGCGGCCGGATCGTTGGCGAGGAAGGTCTTGCCGGCGCCGCGCTGGTCGTAGTTGACGACCGTGAAGTACTCCTCCAGCGGGCGCTGGAACTCCCAGATCGTCGGCATCAGCGGCGACGCCGGCCCGCCATGGACGAACAGGATCACGGGATTGTCGCGGTCCTGCCCGCGGACGTTGATCCACTGGTCGATGCCACCGATGCGCGCCTTGTACGTCTCCTGGATTCCGTCCGGCGCCACGATCCGCCCGAGGTCGCGCACGACGTCCCGGGCCTTGGCATACGCGTCGTCGCTCAGGGGCTCCTGCGCATGGACGGCCGGGCACAGCGCGGCAAGCAACAGCAGGACAATGGCGGTGATCTTCATGCGAATGGCTCTGTCGATGGGATGCGGGCCGCGCGGACAACGCGCATCGACCCTGTTCACTAACCTAGCAGCCTGCGTCGGGGCGGCACGTGCCATTCGTCCCGCCAACACGTACGCCGCGATGCGTCGCAGGTGGCGGCTGCCGATCGCGTGGCCTTGCGCCACCCGGCGGTGATGGCGTGCAGGCGCGGATGACGCGGCACGCGGTTGCCGGATTCCCTGCCTGGCAGACCGGGCATCCGGGACGATTAATGGTTCAGCCCGCGGGCGCCGGCGGGGCGGTTCTTCGCGTGGACCAAACAGGCGCTCCGCCACACTCGCCTGGACGGCCAGCCCCCGCCGCCGTCCACATCCCGGAGCATCCCATGGCGTCGTCCCCTCTTTCGTTCGATCACCTGCCCTTCGCCACCCCGGCCGAGCGCCAGCACTACGCCACCCACCCGATCCAGGCGCAGATCTGTCGCAACGGACAGATGAAATACATGCGCACGCGCGTGAGCGACCCGAGCGTGGAGTTCGTGATGCCCGATGGCGAGATCGTCGCGCACGATGCCTCCGACGAAACGCGCGCCGGGGCGCCAGCGGGATCGCGCCAGACCCGCTTCTGACGGCGCTTCCCAGTCGAATGGTGTGGGCCGGTGAACAACCACCTCCGCCCGCCCGCTCCGCATCAATCCACGAAGGCCGCCAGCGTGCGTTTGCCGCGCGCGGTCACGGCCAGCGCTCGCGAGCGCTGCTGGCGCAGCAGCCAGCCGTGTTCGAGGTAGTGCGCAAGCAGCGCTGCGCCCAGGGCGCCGGCGAGGTGATGCCTGCGTTCACTCCAGTCCAGGCAGGCGCGGCACAGCGGCCGGCGTGACCGCGCCAGCGCATCGAGGTCGATGCCGACACCTTCGAGGAAGCCGATACCGGCGGCGGTGAGCTGCAGCGCATCGGGTTCGAGCCGGAGGTAGCCGCGGCGCACGAAGCTGTCATGAATGCGCACGCCCCATTCGCCCGCCAGGTGGTCGTAGCAGGCGCGCGCCTGGCGCAGCGCGGGATCGACCGGCCCGGTCCGCACCGGCGCATTGGCGATGCGATGGGCCACGCCCATCAGGCCTTCCAGCATGCCCGCGACGTCTTCGTTGGCGAGGTGGAAGTAGCGATGCCGGCCCTGCTTTTCCACTTCGAGCAGGCCGGCGCCGGTCAGGGCCGCCAGGTGCGCGCTCGCGGTCGGCCGCGCGATGCCGGCGTGGTCGGCAAGTTCGGTGGCCGTCAGCGCACGCCCGGCCATCAGCGCGGCGAGCATGTCGACGCGCGCGCGGTCGCCGATCAGCGCCGCGATGCGATTGAAGCTTGCGGTGGTGTCCATGGCGCGATCCTGCACGTCCGCCGGTACGCGATGCTTCGATCCTGACCGAAGCATCGGCCGCGGGCAAACGCGAACATGGCGTCGTGGTTCCGCTGCGCTCCCTTCCGACGGTATCGTTCGCGCCCACCGGACGCGGACGCTGTCGATCCGCGGGCGCCGGCCGTTCCGTTCGCGCGCACCGGCTGCCGGTGCGACCGCTTCGCCCAATCCACAGGAGACCGGAACGCTATGCGCATCGCCTGCCTGATCCGCTACCGGATCGACCCGTTCCAACGCGACGCCTTCGCGACCTATGCCGTCAACTGGGGCCGGATCATCCCGCGCTGCGGCGGCGATCTGGTCGGCTACTTCCTGCCGCACGAAGGCAGCAACGACCTCGCCTGGGGCCTGGTGGCATTCGACGACCTCACCGCGTACGAGGCCTATCGGAGGCGACTGAAGACCGACCCCGACGGCCGCGACAACCTGCGCTTCGCGCGCGAGCAACGCTTCATCCTGCGCGAGCGGCGCAGCTGGCTGGAGATCGTCGACGACGCATTCCGCCTGCAGGCACACGCCGGGAGGCAGCCATGATCCTGGTCCTGTTCGAACTGACCCTGCAGCCGGGGCGCCAGGCCGACTACCTGGGCACCGCCGAACGCCTGCGGCCGCTGCTGGACGGCGCCGACGGATTCCTTTCGATCGAACGCTTCGAAAGCCTGGGCGAATCCGGCAGGCTGCTGTCGCTGTCGTGCTGGCGCGACGAGGAGGCCGTGCGGCAATGGCGCATCGCCGAAGCGCACCGGCAGGCGCAGGATGCCGGCCGACGCGTGATCTTCGCCGACTACCGACTGCGCGTGGCCCAGGTGCTGCGCGACTACGGCATGCACGATCGCGAGCAGGCACCGCCGGACGCGCGGCGCGCGGTCGAGGCCTGACGCTCTTGGGGCGTTGCGCGCGGTCGCGTTCGCTGGCGACACACACTGTTCTTCCGACTCGGCAGCCGCTGCGCGCCCGGCGCAGGTGCGAAGTCCTAGAATGCGCGACCGCCTCCGCTCCCGGTGCGCAATGCCGCTTCGCCTGCTCAAGCTGTTCCTGGGACTGATCGCCTACGGCGTGTCGATGGTGATGATGCTGCAGTCCGACCTCGGACTGATGCCGTGGGACGTGCTGCACCAGGGGCTGTCGCTGCAGGGTGGCTGGCCGATGGGCCGCGTCACCATCGCGGTCAGCTTCGCGGTGCTGCTGATGTGGATTCCCATCCGGCAGAAGCCCGGCTTTGGCACCCTGTGCAACGCGGTGGTGATCGGGCTGGTGTTCGACCTCGTCAACGGCTGGATCGGCGACCGGCTGCTCGACGCGCCCCTCGCAGCGCGCGCGGCGCTGCTGGCCGGCGGCATCGTGCTCAATGGCGCGGCGACCGCCGCGTACCTGGGCGCGCATTTCGGACCCGGCCCGCGCGACGGACTGATGACCGGCCTGGTGCGTCGCACCGGGCGCTCGGTGCGCCTGGTCCGCACGCTGATCGAGGGCAGCGTGCTGGTGTCCGGCTTCCTGCTCGGCGGCACGCTGGGACTGGGGACGGTCGCCTACATGCTGCTGATCGGTCCGCTGATCCAGGCGATGCTGCCGTGGTTCGATTCGCGCGCCCGCGCCGCCGCGGACGTCGCACCGCTGGTGGACCGGTCTTCGTAACCATCGTCCGGGTGTCGCGCGCCGCGGGCATGGCCTCGGCAGCCGACGGGGCGCACCGCCGCGATGGGCCCGCTGCGGTGTTCGCTACACTCGCGCCATGCCCACATTCGCCGCCGATCGCGTCGCGATCCTGACCCCCGATCCTGCCGACAGCACCTACGCGGGCGCCTGGCCGGCCGTGCTCGAACGGCTCGCCGCGGCGCTCGAGCGCGCCGGCGTGACCGCCACCCCGACGCCCTGGACCGCGCACGTCGACGACTGCGCGCGGCTGGTGGAATTCCCGCTCGTGCTGCCGCTGCTCGCATGGGGCTACCACCTCGACCACGCGCGCTGGCTGCGCGCCTGCCGGTCGTGGCGCGACGCGGGCGTGCCGATGGCCAACCCGGCCGCGGTGCTGGCGTGGAACTCCGACAAGCGCTATCTCCAGGCGCTGGGCGAGCGGGGAATCGCGATCCCGCCGACGACGTGGAGCGAGCGTGTTACGCGTGCGCAGGTCGACGCCATGTTCGACGCCACCGGCGCCGCGCAGCTGATCGTCAAGCCCACCGTGTCCGGCGGCGCATGGAAGACCGTGCGCCTGCGCCGCGGCGACGCGCTCGCGGGCATCCCCGACGGCGACGCGATGATCCAGCCCTACCTGCCGACGATCGAAACCGAGGGCGAAACCTCGCTGCTGTTCTTCGGCGGCCGCCTGAGCCACGTGGTCAACAAGCGGCCCGTCGCTGGCGACTTCCGCATCCAGGTGCAGTACGGCGGCCTCTACACCCCGCTGCCGGAGCCGCCCGCCGGCGCGTTGGCGCTGGCCGAACGTACTCTGGCCGCCATCGACACTCCGCTGCTGTACGCACGCATCGACGTCGTGCCCGACGCCGACGGCCGCTGGCTGCTGATGGAAGCCGAGTTGATCGAGCCGGACTTCTACCTCGACCACGATCCCAGTGTTGGCGCCGGCTTCGCGCAAACCGTGCAGGCCCAGCTCGCGGCATCCCCGCATCGCCCGTAGGGCGGGCGGGGCGAAGCGGCACCCATCGCGTCGTGCGAAACGATGCGGCGCCGAAGACTAGGCCTCGGCGCGGCGCGGCAGCTTCCAGTCCGGGCGCACGTAGTGGCAGGTGTAGCCCGTTGGGAAATGCTGCAGGTAGTCCTGGTGCTCGGGTTCGGCTTCCCAGAAATCGCCTGCCGGTGCGACCTCGGTCACCGCCTTCCCGGGCCACAGGCCGGAGGCATCGACATCGGCGATCGTGTCCCTCGCGACGCGCTCCTGTTCGGGCGTGGTGAAGAAGATCGCCGAGCGATACGACGTGCCGCGGTCGTTGCCCTGGCGATCCTTCGTCGAAGGATCATGGATCTGGAAAAAGAATTCCAGCAGCGTGCGATAGCTGGTCTTCTCCGGGTCGAACACGATCTCCACCGCCTCGGCATGCGTGCCGTGGTTGCGGTAGGTCGCGTTGGCCACGTCGCCGCCGCTGTAACCCACGCGGGTGGACACCACGCCGTCCATCCTGCGCAGCAGTTCCTGCACGCCCCAGAAGCAGCCGCCTGCGAGGAGCGCCCGTTCGGTCGCCATCACGCACCTCCGGTGTGCGTGACGGCCCCGGGCGCGGGCTTCCCGCCGGGCACCTCCACCTGGTCGATGTACTCGCCGTAGCCGGCGGCCTCCATCCCGGCGAGCGGCACGAACCGCAGCGACGCCGAGTTGATGCAGTAGCGCAGCCCGCCGCGGTCGCGCGGGCCATCGTCGAACACGTGGCCGAGGTGGCTGTCGCCGTGCGTCGAACGCACCTCGGTGCGGATCATGCCGTGCGACGTGTCGCGCAGCTCGTTGATGTGGGCCGCCGCGATCGGCTTGCTGAAACTCGGCCAGCCGCAGCCGGACTCGAACTTCTCCGACGAGGCGAACAGCGGCTCGCCAGAGACGATGTCGACATAGATGCCCGGCTCGCTGTTGTGCAGGTACTCGCCGCTGCCCGGGCGCTCGGTGGCGCCTTCCTGGGTGACCCGGTACTGCTCGGGGGTGAGGCCGGCGACGGCTTCGGGGGTCTTGCGATAGGAGGTCATGGCGCGTCTCCGCTGGGGGTGGCTCCGATATGGGGATGCCGGGGGCAATACGAAAGCGGGTCCGGCGGGAATATACGGATTCTGCGGAGGCAGACGGGAGGAGCGGATCCGTGGTGACCGATCTTGTGGGAGCGGCTTCAGCCGCGAGCTTTCGGCATGCAAACCATGTCGGCAAAAATGTCGCGGCTGAAGCCGCTCCCACAAGGACGCATCAGGGAGGTGTCAGTGGCAACGGGCGCCGTGTCAGGGCCCTGCAACGTACAGTTCGATGATGTCCTCGATCGCATCCCGACATACCGAGCAGAACGCGTCCGCGCGGGTGAACATCAGGCATTGCATCTGCGGGCGGTAATAGCCGGTGGCGGCGTAGTTGGCGCCCTCGAAGGCACCGACCGCGTCGCGGTACTTCGCGTCGGCGAACAGCGCGCCCACGTGCGCCTGTTCCTCGCGGAACAGCGCGCTCATCTCCGACTCCGGGCGCCGCTCCGCGCGCAATGCCTTGCGGCGCGCCTGCACGTCGCGCTCGTACGCCTCGAACTCCGTCTTGGGCCACGGCGTCGGCAGCGGCGCCACCGGGCTGCGCCGCGCGGCCCACTTCAACCGCGCCGGATCGAGCAGCGCGCTGACGTTGGGTTCCCACGGCTCGACCCGGTGCGCGTCCGGCGCGGCGTAGGCGACGTCGGAGGTGTAGTACTCGTCGGCCAGCCCGGCGAAGTGGTGGCCGAACTCGTGCACGAACACGTAGTCGGCCCAGTCGTTGTCGGCCGCCACCGTGCTGAACTGGCCGAAGATGCCGCCGCCGCCATACGTGTCGCCGTTGACCATGATCTCCACGAACTCGTACGGCGCGTGCTGCGCCAGGTCGCGGAACGCGCGGTTGTCGAGCGTGAGGATGTAGCGCTCGCTGCCGAAGATGTCGTAGCGCGCGCCGGTGGCGCTGGCATGGTGGAGGCCGGTCGACGGGCGGCTGATCCCGGATTCGGGCACCGGCACCGCCAGCGCCCAGACGTTGAAGTCGGACGCGCGCTCCTTGAACGGCGAAACGCTGAACAGACGATCGGACAACCGCCGCGCGTCGGCCTGGAACTTGTCCATCTGCGCGGCGGTGTAGCCGTCGCCGAGCAGCAGCAGGTCCACCTTGCCCGCGGGATCGCCGTTGTGGCGGATCGCGATCGGCCGTGCCGGGGCCGGCATCGCCGCGCGCTCCACGTCCAGCGCGCCCGGATCGACCGGCAGCGACCATGCCAGCGCGAACCCGTTGCGGACATCGCGCCCGTATACCTTCACCAGCACCGGTCGGTCCGGCATCGGGAATCGCAGCGACTCCTGGAAGCTGCGCTGCAGCGCCTTGGCCTCGTCGGTCGTGCGCCACTCGCCGAACACCGTGCTGTAGCCGCGCGCATACAGCACCTGGCCGGTGCCAAGGTCGACCACCTCGAACTTCTGGCTGCCGCGGTTGGTGTCGTCCAGGGGACGCGCGGGATTGCCTGGCCAGGGCAAGGGCTCGACCACCACGCGTTCGAGCGCGTAATGCTCGACGCCGGCGTCGCCCGAATGCTGGATGTCGACGCGCAGGGTGCGCGGCGCGACGTCGTCGGTTACGGCCGCGGACGCCGCCGTTGCGGCCGCAGCGGCGGTGCCGGCCAACAGCAACAGCAAGGAGCAAGGAAGGACGCGCTGGCGCATCGGCATCTCCCGGGAGCCCGGCGCCATGATCGGGCAGCGCCCGGCGAAAGGGAATCCACGCGGGCGCAGGAGTCGGAGCGTGCGCGCTTGAATCAGCGCAGCGCGGCCACGCGGGTTCGCACGATCAGCTGTCCGGCACGTTGTCGTGGTTGGCGTAGCCGGGCTCTTCGCCCGAGGGTTCTTCGCGCTTGATCTGCTTGCCGACGCGATGGTCGCGCTCGCTGATGCGGTCTTCGGGCCTGGCCACGTCGCCATCGTCGCGGTTGTGCTTCTGGCCGGCCTCGGCGTCATCGGGTTCGTTGCGGCGATTCATGCGTGCATCCTCGGCGTCTCGGACCTGCACGCTAGGCGTGGGGCCGTGAACTGGCGGTCAAGCGCCGTCAGGCGAACGTGAACGACACGCTACAAGGCCCGTCCATCGGCCGTGCTAGTCTCGCCGTCGAAGGGGAGTAGCTCCCAATTGCCGCCACCGTCATTACGAGCCTCGGCTCCGGTGCGGCAGCAGGTCGACCAGGCCTGTGAGCGAGACCTTCGCCGATCACGGCGAAGGTGCATCAATCCCGATGCAATCCGGCCGTGGCGCCGAGCTTCCGCAATCCCGATCCATCCGATGCACCCGGTGCGCGAGCGCCTGGTCGACCGCATCGCGGGATGCAGCGGCTCTTCCACTTTCCACGGAGATTTCCATGCTGTGCCCCACCTGCGACAACGTGAACCTGGCCATGGCCGACCGCCAGGGCATCGAGATCGACTACTGCCCGCAGTGCCGCGGCATCTGGCTCGACCGCGGCGAGCTCGACCGCCTCATCGAACGCACCGAACAGGCCAGCGCACCGGCGCTGCCGAGCGCGCCGCCGCCCTATCGCGATGCCCACGCGCGCGACGACCGCCCACGCCATTCCGGCGACCGCCGCCACGACGGCAAGCACGGCCACTACGCCAGGCAGCCCAAGTCCCTGCTCGGGGAACTGTTCGACTTCTGACCGTCGTCATCGCGCCCGGTCTCCAGGCGCCTGACGCCCGCCCATCCCCGCCGACCAACTCCCCGGAACCCTCCGCATGGAACAGCTCGCGAACCCTGAAATCTGGATCGCCCTCGCCACCCTCACCGCGCTCGAACTGGTGCTGGGCATCGACAACATCATCTTCATCTCGATCCTCGCCGCAAAGCTGCCGGCGGCGCAGCGCAACAAGGCCCGCAAGGTCGGCATCCTGCTGGCCGCGGTCACGCGCCTCGCGCTGCTGATGGCCATCGCCTGGATCGTCGGCCTGACCGCGCCGCTGTTCTCGCTGTTCGGGCAGGCGTTCTCCTGGCGCGACCTGATCCTGATCGGCGGCGGTCTGTTCCTGATCGGCAAGGCCACCCACGAGATCCACCAGAAGCTCGAGGGCGCCACCGAAACGGTGAGCTCCGGCGTGGGCGCGGCAACGGCGACGTTCGGCGCGGTGATCGCGCAGATCATGCTGCTCGACATCGTGTTCTCGCTGGACTCGATCATCACCGCGGTCGGCATGGTCGACGAACGCTGGGTGATGGTCACCGCGATCCTCGCTTCGATCGGCTTCATGCTGGCGTTCGCACGGCCGATCGGCGACTTCGTCGAACGCCATCCGACGGTCAAGGTGCTCGCGCTCAGCTTCCTGATCATGATTGGCCTGGTGCTGGTCGCCGACGGCTTCGGGCAGCACATCCCGAAGGGCTACATCTACGCGGCGATGGCCTTCTCGGTGTTCGTCGAGATGATCAACCTGTGGATCCGCCGGCGCGCCGAGCGCAAGCAGCCGCCGGTGAAGCTGCACGAGAAGTACGCAGGCGACGAACAGGCACCCGGCTAGAGCTCGCGGCGCGCCCGGATGCCGGGCGCGCCTCACCGCGCTTCGCCGGGCCGACCGTGGCGGCCTCCGGATGGAGTTCGCCACCCCGCCTTCTGGCATTGATGGCGGCGCCGGCGGGCGCAGGACCGCGCGGAAAAACATTTCACCGAACGGTTGACAATCCCACGGACCGGTATATATTCAACCTTATGGTTGACTATAAATCCGATGTCCCTGGCGGCCCGCTCCTGGACGGTGTGTTCCAGGCACTGTCCGACCCGACGCGACGCGCCATGCTGCAGGCCCTCGCCGGGCAGCCGCGCACGGTCGGCGAGCTGGCCGCGCCGTTCGACATCTCGCTCGCTGGCGCCTCCAAGCACATCCAGGTGCTCGAGCGCGCCGGGCTGATCCACCGTGAAGTCGAGGGCCGCGTGCACACCTGCCACCTCGATGCGCGACCCCTGCATGCCGGCGCGGAATGGATCAGCCACTACGAACGCTTCTGGAACGGGAAGCTCGACGTCCTCGAGGCCCTGCTCCGCACCGCCGATGCCGGCCCCGGCACCGACAAGCCTGCCCCCGCACCCCGCAAGAGGAAGAAGACATGAACGCGAACGCCCGCCCCATCGAAGACGCCTACGCCACCTTCAGCGACACCGACACCGTGCGCCTGCAGCGCACGTTGCCAGGACCGATCGAACGCGTCTGGGAGCACCTCACCGACGCCAGTCTTCGCCGCCAGTGGCTGGCCGGCGGCGACGACGTACAGCCCCGCGCCGGCACCTCGTTCGAACTGGTCTGGCGCAATGACCAGCTCACCGATCCGCCGGGCGCGCGTCCGGAAGGCTTCGGCGACGAACACCGGATGCAGAGCCGCGTCATCGAATGCGATCCGCCGCATCGCCTCGCCTTCACCTGGGACGGCGACAGCGACGTGGCAATCGATCTCGAACCGCGCGGCGACGAGGTCCTGCTCACCCTCGTCCATCGCCATCTCGGCAACCGCAACCGCGTCCTCATGCACAGCGCCGGCTGGCATGTGCACCTGGACCTGCTTGTCGACCGGGCAAGCGGGCGGCAGCCCGAGCCGTTCTGGGACGGATGGGCCGTCGCCAAGGCCGCCTACGACGCGCGTCTGCCCGCGTGAAGGAGATCGCCATGGACGCCCACGACTTCACCATCGGCTTCACCGTGGACCAGACGCCCGATGCCGTCTTCGCCGCCATCTGCGACGTTCGCCGATGGTGGTCGGCCGACATCACCGGCCGCGCCGAACGGGTGGGCGATCGATTCATCCACCGCGTGCGCGAGCTGCACCGCTGCGAGATCGAGGTCAAGCAGATGGTTCCGGGCAGCAGGATCGTGTGGACCGTCCTCGACAACCATTTCAGTTTCACGAGTGACGCCACCGAGTGGACCGGGACGGACATCGTGTTCGAGATCACGAAGTCGGGCGACGAAACCCGATTGCGCTTCACGCACCTGGGGCTGGTGCCTGCGTACGAGTGCTACACGGTTTGCAGCGATGGCTGGAACACGTACATCGCCAGCTTGCGCGACCTCGTCGCGAACGGCGAGGGGCGGCCCTATGTCGGGGAGGCGAGGACGGCCAGCGAACAGGCGCTGATGGCACCGGCGCAAGACCCGCGCTGAAAGGCGGTCCGCAGCGCGTCCCGATGCCTTCGCCGGGCAAGTGGGCAAGGCCTCGCGGCCGACGCGCTGCCATGGGAGCGCGAATGGCAGCGCGCAATGCGGGCGCATTCATGTGGCGCCCGACGCAACTGAATACGGACTCGTTCGCGAATCCTTGATCGTGAAGCGGGGAGAGTGGACGGCATCGAGCGCCACGGGCGCGCGAAACGCCCCGTCCGACATCCCCAACGCAAGGCCCCCCCATGTTCGCCCACAACAAGCGCCTGCAGTATTCCGTGCACGTTTCCGAGTGCAATCCCGCCCTGGCCAACCTGATGCTCGAGCAGTTCGGCGGGCCGCAGGGCGAGCTCGCCGCCGCGATGCGCTACTTCACCCAGGCGCTGGCTGAGGACGACCCGGGGCGCAAGGACATGCTGCTCGACATCGCGACCGAGGAGCTCAGCCATCTCGAGGTGATCGGCACGATCGTCGCCATGCTCAACAAGGGCGCCAAGGGGCGGCTGGCCGAAGCGGTTGAAGAAGAAGCCGAACTGTTTCGCTCGCTGCAGGGCGCCGGCAATGACTCGCATGTCACCCAGGTGCTGTTCGGCGGCGGCCCGGCGCTGATCAACTCCGGCGGACAGCTGTGGACGGCCGGCTACATCGACAGCATCGGCGATCCCAGCTGCGACCTGCGCTCCAACATCGCCGCGGAGTCGCGCGCCAAGATCGTCTACGAGCGGCTGATCAACGTCACCGCCGATCCCGGCGTCAAGGACGCGCTGACCTTCCTGATGACGCGCGAGATGTCGCACCAGAAGTCGTTCGAGAAGGCGCTGTACGCCATCGAACCGAACTTTCCGCCGGGCAAGCTGCCGGGCATGCCGGAGTTCGCCGAGGCCTACGTCAACACCTCGCAGGGCACCGGCGACATGCGCGGCTCGTGGAACAGTGGCGAGAACTTCGACTACATCACCGATCCCGAAGCATTCCTGGCGATGGACGGCGGCGATGGCCTGTCGTCGGTGAAGCTCAGCCGGACCGAGAAGTCCGCATTGCTGGCCATGGCCAAGCGCACGCGCTCGGATCCCGAGTTCGATCCGGTGACCGGCGTCGGCCTGGGCAAGGATCCCGCCACGATGCCCAAAACGCCGAAGGCCAGGAAGGAAGCCGGCGCTACGCGCAAGCGTGCGAAGTAGCGCCGGCCGGAGTACGCAATCAATCCGCTCCCGCTCCGTGGGAGCGGCTTCAGCCGCGATCCTTCGCGGCAAAACCCGCTCCTACGGCCCCGGCAGGCACCACGCGCGGCAATTGGTTTGCGCAACGTGTTGCCTGTAGGAGCGGCGGAAGCCGCGACCGCTTTCGCTCCGTTCTGGAACGAATACGCCTCATCGCGGCTCCCCGTTTCAGCAAGAGCCCCCAAAGCAAGGGCACCGCGGCTTCCGCTCCCGTAGGGACACCCTCCTGCGTCAGGCCATCGCATCCCTTGCAGCCTGCGCGAGCCACTGCATCGCGCCGAGGTACGGACCCGGGCCGTGGCTGATGCGCGCGACGCCGAGTTCGGCGAGCCGCGCACACGGCGGCGTCGCCGGCATGACCATGACGTTGACCGGCAGCGGCGAGGCCTCGACGAGTCGCGCAATCAGGTCTTCGGATACCACGCCCGGCACGAACAAGCCGCTCGCGCCCGCATCGGCATAGGCGCGCGCGCGTTCGAGCGCGGCGTCGACCATCGCCATGTCGTGCGCATCGGCCGGTGCCTGGAAGAAGACGTCGGTGCGCGCGTTGACGAACAGCGCCACGCCGGCACGCTCGGCCACAGCGCTCACCGCGGCCAGGCGCGCGGCCTGGTCGGCGATGGTGCGCAGCGAACCGTCGGCGGGGACACTGTCCTCCAGGTTGCAGCCGACGGCGCCGGCCTCCAGTGCCGCAGTCACGGTGGCGGCGACGGCGTCCGGCGCCTCCCCGTAGCCACTCTCCAGGTCCACCGTCACCGGCAGGTCCACGGCCGCGACCATGCGGCGCAGGTTGTCGATCGCCAGCGCCAACGGCAGCCGCTCGCCGTCGCCGAAACCGTTGGCGGCCGCCACCGACCAGCTGCCGGTGGCGATCGCCTTCGCGCCCGCCTCGGCCACGGCACGTGCGCTGCCGGCGTCCCAGGCGTTGAACAGCACCAGCGGTGCGCCGGCCACGTGCAGCGACGCGAACAACGCAGCTTTGCCCTGTCGCACGCTCACGCGCGCGCTGCCGCCTGCTGCGACGCGGTCGCCGAGGCGTGCGCCTCGCGCAGCTTGGTCGCACAGTCCTCGCAGCACACTTCGACGGTCTGGCCGCCGACGCGAACTTCGATGGCGTTCTCGTCCAGCGGGTAGTCGCAGGCAGCGCAGGTTTTCTCGCTCATGGTCTTGCTCCGGTGATGCCCGGGATCGGGCAGGCACATTCAAGCGCGCGCAGGCCACCGGCGCTGTCGAAAACTTTAGCGATGCAGCGCCGCCTGCCGGAACTCGCTGGGCGTGCGCCCGTAGGCCTTCTGGAACGCAGCGCTGAAATGACTGTGGCTGGAGAACCCCAGGTGCAGGCCGAGCGCGGTGAGGTCGTCCCATTCGCCCAGCAGGTCGAGTGCGCGCGCCAGCCGCAGGCGCAGCTGGTAGCGGTACAGCGGCACGCCCTCCACGTCGCGGAACGCCTGGGTGAGATAGACCGGCGACACGCCGACCTCCGTCGCCACTTCCGCCAGCGTCCAGCGCCGCGCCAGGTCGCGCGCGAGCACCAGCTTGGCGCGATCGACCAGCCGCTGCCGGCCATGGCTGGATGCGGCGGCATGCGTGGTGCGCGGGGCGAGCGCGCGGTGCACCAGGGTCAGCGCCAGGCTCTCGCCTTCGAGCACCTCGGCTACGCCTTCGTGCAGGGCATGCCGCAGCAGCGCCACCAGCACTTGCGCACGCGGGTCGATGCGCAGTCGCGGCTCGCGGAAGCGCAGCGGCTCACCCGCCTGCAACAAGCCGGCCGGCGCGATCTCGCGCAGCAGGTGCGGGTCGACCCACAGCGACAGGCTGGCGTCGCCGCCGGGGTTGGGATGGCTGACCCGGTAGCCTTCGCCGGCGTTGAAGAACAGCACCTGGCTGGCGTCGGCGACGGCCTCGCCGCCCTCGACGTGACGCACGTAGCTGCCGCGGTAGGGGAAGACCAGCTCGGTCCGCCCCATCCGCTCGATCTCGCCCTGGTGTCGGCAAGTCCCCGCGCACAGGACGTCGCGCACTTCGATCAGCGGCGTGCGCAGCAGCAGGTGGACGGTGAAGTCGGACATCGGCGCATTACATCACTGCCACCAACCCACGCGGCAGATCGGCGGATTCGGTTGGCGCCAACCCCAGGACGTGCCGCTAGAACATCCGTCGCAGCGTGTCGTCCCGGCGCAGCAGGTGATGCCAGAGCGCGGCGAGGATGTGCGCACCGATCACCCAGTAGAACAGCTCGCCGATCGTGCCGTGCAGGTCCTCGAGCGTGTGCGCCAAGGCCTCGTTCTCCGGCAGCAGCGCAGGCAAGGCGATGCCGGTGAATGGCAGCACGATCGACTTGCCGTCGCTCCACGCCGTGGCCAGGCCCAGCAGGGGCTGGACCACCAGAAACAGGTACAAGGCCAGGTGCAACAGCTTGCTGGCCAGCGTGTTCCATGCCGCAAGCGCGGGCGTGACCGGCGGCGCACCGTCGCGCCGCCGCAGGCGCAACCGCCACAACGCCAGCAGCACTATCGAGATGCCGACCCAGAAGTGTCCTTGCACCATCGCCGCGCGCGGCGCGCTGCCGCGCGGGAACAGGCCCCGCTGCTCGATCAGCAGGTAGGCCGCCGCCACCAGCAGCGCCATCAGCCAGTGGACGCGCCGCAGCGCCGGGGAATAGCGCGAACCGATCACGGACATTGCGAATCTCCCCGGCTGGACGTGCGCACACGCTACCGCGACGCGACAGCGCCGTCTTGATCGCGGTCAACTTCGGCGACGCGGCGTTCGCGCGCCGATCGGCGGCAAAACCCGTCGTGCGCCCGGGCTCAGCCGGCCATGTGCTTGGGCACCATCACCATCCAGTGCACGCCGAAGCGGTCGGCGACCATGCCGAACGCCGTCGCGAAGAAGCTCTCGGCCAGCGGCATGTCGATCCGCCCGCCGTCGGCCAGCGCATTGAAGCGGCGCCTGGCATCGGTCTCGTCGGCGCAGACCAGGGTCATCGCGAAGCCCTTGAACTCCGGCTGGCCGCTGCACATGCCGTCGGACAGCCCGAGCTCGGTGCCGCCGATGCGCAGCCCGGCGTGCATGACCTTGTCGGGCGGCGGAGTGGAACCGTCGGGACACTGGCCATCGGGGCCTTCGCCGTAGGTCATGCGCATCTGGACCTCGGCGCCGAGCGCCTTTCGGTAGTACGCGATCGCTTCGTCGGCGCGTCCTTCGAAGAACAGGTAGGGCTGGACGGACATGGGGAACCTCGCTTCAGGGTGGAAGACCGCGCCGGCATGGCGCACTCGCCTGACATGACGAACCGCCGCGGCTGGAATCGACATCGGTTCGCAGCCGCCCATCGGGCGACCACGCCAAGTGCGCGCGGGCCGTACGGCATGGAAGCACGCGGCGTCACCGGCCGCGACATCGCGCCGTGCCATGCTCGACGCATGCTTTCGGTCATCGTCCCCGCCCATGACGAAGCCGCGCTGATCGGCGCGACCCTGGATGCGCTGCAACGCGCGGCCGGCGCGCTGCGCCTGGACCACGAAGTGATCGTGGTCGACGACGCCTCCACCGACGCCACCGCCGCCATTGCCGCGGCGCGCGGCGCCCGCGTGCTGCGGGTGGAGCACCGGCATATCGCCGCGACCCGCAACGCCGGCGCCGCCGCGGCGACCTGCGACCGGCTGCTGTTCCTCGACGCCGACACGCTGGTGGACGCGACCGTGCTGGCCGCCGCGCTCGCGGCAATGGAGAACGGCGCGGTCGGCGGCGGCTGCAGTGTGCGGCTGGCCGGGCGCGTGCGCTGGTTCGAGCGCGCGTTCACCGCGGCGCTGATGCAGGTGTTCCGCCGGGTGAAGATCGCGCCCGGCTGCTTCCTGTTCTGCACGCGCGCGGCGTTCGATGCGGTCGGCGGGTTCGACCAGCGCTGGTACGCCGGCGAGGACGTCGCGATGAGCCGCGCGCTGGCCGCCCACGGCCGCTTCGTGATCCTGCGCGAAGCGGTGCTGACCTCCGACCGCAAGCTGCGCACGTTCCGCCTGCACGAACACCTGCGGCTGCTTTGGCGCTTCCTGCGCGGCGGCCGCGGGATCCTCCGATCGCGCGAGGTGCTGGAACTCTGGTACGAGCGGCGGGACCGAGGCTAGCGCGCGCTCACTCGCCGTCGCTGCGCACCTGCGCGTGGCTGACCAGGGCGAAGATCAGGCTGCCGCCGACCACGTTGCCGGCCAGCGTCGGCAGCGCGAAACGCAGCACCGCATCGGGCAGCAAGGCCTCGCCGGCGAACACCATGTACATCGCCTCCACCGAGCCGACCACGATATGGGTGAAACCGCCCAGGGCAATCACGTACGTGCACAGCACGATGATCGCCAGGCGCGAGCGCTCGGTGGCGGCCATCATCCACACCATCATCGCGATGATCCACCCGGCCATGACGCCCTTGGTGAACATCGCCAGCGGCGCGTTGTGCATCAGTTCGCTTCCCAACTCGAGGAAGGCGCGCTGGGTGTCGGCGTCGAACTGCTGCAGGTGCAGGAGGCCGAACGCGAACACCGTCGTGCCCAGCAGGTTGCCTGCCAGCACCACGCCCCACAGCCGCAGCAGCGCCTGGACGTTGTGCAGCGTGGGCTTGGTCATCACCGGAAGCACCGCAGTCAGCGTGTTCTCGGTGAACAGCTGCTGGCGGGCGATGATCACCGCCAGGAAGCCGAAGGTATAGCCGAAGCCTTCGACCAGGTAGGCGCCCGGCAGGCCTTCCATGTGCCGATGCAGCAGGCCGCGGGCGACAAACGAAAACCCCATCGTCAGCCCCGCCGCCAGCGCCGACCACGCCAGGGCCGACAGGCTGCGCTTGAGCTCTTCCTGCCCGGTGCGGCGCACGATCTCGTGCAGGACCGCTGCCCGCGGCGGGCTCTTCTTCGCCACGTCGCGGTGTTCTTCGCCGGACAGCGCGAACCCGCTGTCGGACTCCTCCTTCAGCGATTCCTCGACCTCGGCCTCCTCGCGCGCCTGGACCTGCTTGTCCGCCGCCTTCCTGGCCACCTTGTTGCTGTCGTCGGCCATGCGATCGCCTGCGGTAGATCCCGAAGGCCCGGGTTATCGCAGGCGATGCGTGACGCCCACGAAAACACGCCGCGACGCGCGGTGGCAGCGCGGAATCCGCGCGGCGCTGCGTCGGTGCGCACGCGCATGCGCATGCGGCCGGACCGCATCCGGCCACGCGTGGGCGAAGATGGCCCACGCCGCTGGGCGCGCATTCGTTCCATGCCCCTCGCTGACCGGCCACACCTGCGCTGCATCTGGCGTTTTCCTCGCCGCTTCCGGCACACGAGTCGCAGGCCCACGTCAGTGGGACAGCGCATCACAGGAAATGTCCCAGCACCACCGCGGCGCGCGGCCGATGAAGCTCGCGTTGATGCGCCCGCCACTAGGATGTCCTTCCAGGCGGCCCCGTCGGCGCACGCCCTCCCAGGATCGACCTTGAATCTCATTGCAACACTGCTCCGGCGCACGAACGCGCCGGGCGCGGCCGAATCGCCAAAAACCTCCAGACCCGGCGTCGATGTCGCTGCCACCATCGAACAAGCGCTCGACATGGCCGGCCTCGGGCGAGGCGCGGGAGCCGGCCCGGACGTGCGCGCCATCATCGGCGACGCCTTGTCGCAGGCCGGGCTCGGGTCGCGGCCGGCGCCCCTCCAGGACACGGCGACAACGCCACAGGCGCCGGCCGACTTGCGCAAACCCGGCGTCGATGGACATGCCCCGACGACGCGCGGCCAATGGCTGTCGCGATCGTTCAGCAACGCCGCCGGTACGCTCGGCTACCGGCTTTACGTGCCCGCCGGGCATGACCCCGCCGCCGCTGCCCAGGTGCCGCTGGTGGTGATGCTGCATGGCTGCACGCAGTCACCCGACGACTTCGCCGCCGGCACGCGCATGAACGAGCTTGCCGACACACACGGCTTCCTGGTGGCGTATCCCGCCCAGACGGCCAAGGCCAATGGCTCCAAATGCTGGAACTGGTTCCGCGGCGGCGACCAGGCGCGTGGACGCGGCGAACCCGCGCTGATCGCCGGCATCGCGCAGCAGGTCGCTGCCGATGAGCGGATCGATCCCCGCCGCGTGTTCGTCGCCGGCCTGTCCGCCGGGGCGGCGATGGCGGTCATCCTCGGCCGCACCTATCCGGACGTGTTCGCCGCGATCGGTGCGCACTCGGGCCTGCCATTCGCCGCGGCGCACGACGTGGCCTCCGCATTCAGCGCGATGCGCGCCTCACCCGCGGGAATGCGTGAGCGGCCTGTCGGCGGCGCGGTGCCGACGATCGTGTTCCATGGCGATGCCGACCACACCGTCGCATCCGGCAATGGCCGCGCGATCGCCGGCGATGCCACCACGGGCGCGATGCAATCCACGACCCAGGCCGGCGTCGCCGCGGGCGGCCGCTCCTACACCCGGGAAGTGCTCACCGATGCCGACTGGCGGCCGCGGGTGGAGCTGTGGACCCTCCACGGCGCCGGCCACGCCTGGAGCGGCGGCAGCGCGAAGGGCACGTACACCGATCCGTCCGGACCGGATGCGTCGGCGGAGATGGTGCGGTTCTTCCTCCAGTTGCCAGTGGCCGCGCACTGAGGCCAACCGCGCAGCGAAGCGCCGGATCGCGCCGTGCCGCTTGCGACCGTTGCCCGCCATCCGGAGGTTCGCGCACCGCATCACCCGCCGGGCCTCGCTCTGCGCCGGATGAAGGATCCCGGCGTGAGCCGTCGTCGATGGATCCGCTCCTGCGTTGCGATCCTTACCGCTCCAGTCCCGCCGAGCGCATCGGCGGGACGGCCGCTGCGACGCGCGGCCGCGGGCGCCGCCAGGGCAGCAGCATCGGCACCCGGCGCTGATAGTCCCGATACGTGTCGCCGAAGTGCGCGACCAGGTCGCGCTCCTCAAGGAACTTCACCGCGACCAGGATGTAGCCGGTGGTCATCAGCGCGAACAGCAGGTGGCCGAGGCTCATCGTCGGCGCGGCCCAGAACGCGACCAGGAAGCCGAGCATCAGCGGATGCCGCACGATGCGGTAGAACGCGCGGGTGACGAACGGCGTGTCCAGCGAAGGCGCGCGCCCCTGCGCATGGCGCCAGACCTGGCGCAGGCCGAACAGGTCGAAGTGGTTGATCAGGAACGTACTCGACAGCACCAGCAGCCAGCCCAGCGCGCACAGTCCGTACAGCGCGATTCGCGCCGCTTCGCCCTCGACCTGCCACACGCGCAGCGGCAGCGGACGCCACAGCCAGAACAGCAGCACAAGAACCAGGCTGCTGGCCAGCACATAGGTGCTGCGCTCGATCGCGGCGGGAACGATCCACGTCCACCTGCGCTTGAACGCCGGCCGCGCCATGCCGCTGTGCTGGATCGCGAACAGGCCAAGCAACGCGAGATCGATCGCCAATGCGAGCGGCAGTGTGGTCGGCGGGCCGCTGTCGACGTGCTTGGGCACCCCCACGCCGGTGACGAACGCGATGGCGTACAGGAACGTGGCGAGGAACACCGCGTAGCAGGCGGCACCGTAGAGCAGGGCGAGGATGCGGGACATGGCACGGACCTCAGGCACGGTTCGGGGGAGCGCGCCATCGCCGATGCCGGTGCTGGCGTCGCCGCCACGATCGCCCCGGGCCTGCGTCCGCGCCATGGGAACCTTGTCCCGGCGCCCGGCTCGAGTCCCGCACAACCGGGACAAATGTCCCGGTCCCCAGCCCGTCGTCAGGCCGCGGGCGTCGAGCCGCGCGCCAGCACGATCGCCTGCGCGCGGCTGCGCACGCCCAGCTTGCGGAACAGGTTGGACACGTGGTTGCGCGCGGTCTTCTCCGCGACGCCCAGTTGCCATGCGATCTGCGCATTGCTGCGGCCCTCGCACAGCAGCGCCAGCACCGCGCGTTCGCGCGGGGTCAGGCCGTCCAGCGGCAACGCCGATGTCGCGTCGCCGGCCCGCGCCCGGCCGGTGAACTCCAGCACCGCCTCGCAGAACGCGCCCCAGGCCGGCTCGTCCTCCAGCAGCACATGGTTGTGGGAATCGAGCTGCACGAACGTCGCCCCGGGAATCCCCGCGGCCAGTGCGCGTCCCTGCGACAACGGCGCGATCTGGTCGTGGCTGGCATGCAGCACCAGGGTCGGTACGCGGACCTGGGCGAGCAGTTCGCTCACGTCCACCTCGCCGCGCGCCCACAGCAGCGCGCGGGCGTTCGCCGCGGACGTGGTGCGCCGGCAGAGTGCATTGAACCAGTCGAACTGCGCCTGGCTGCCATGCGGCACGAAGCGCGTGGTGAACAGCTGCCGGAACACCGGGTTGTCGCTGCCCCAGCCGAGCCCCACCACCTCCATCACCGCATTGAACAGCGCGCGCCGCTCGGGATCATCGCTGCGGTTGCCGCCCAGCGCATAGCCGCCGTAGAGGATCAGGTGCGACACGCGCTCGGGATGCCGCACCGCGTAGCGGATCGACGTGGCCGCGCCCTGGCTGATGCCGAGCAGCGCGAACGGCGCCGCGACCGCGGCATCGTCGATCACGCCCTCCAGGTCATCGATCCAGTGTTCCTGCGCCAGGTCCCCCACCTCCCAGTCCGACATCCCGCAGCCGCGCTCGTCGTAGCGGATGTAGCGGAAGTGCTCGCCGAAGAAGCGGACCCAGTGCGCCCAGACCGGGCTGTCCAGGTCGTCCTGCAGGTGCGTCAGCCACGTCGCGGCCTTGACCAGCGCCGGCCCGCGCCCGATCTCGGCCCAGGCCAGCCGGACGCCGTCGTTAGTGAGCACGTAGTGGATGCGCTGCTTCATGGGTTGGACAACGGGGAATCCGGGCTCGCGTGGCCGGTCACATGGCGGCACCTGGACGCACTCCAGTCCTCGGCAGACGCCGGCGCGCACGGCCGGGGGCCATCGATCCCCGCGTCGGGCGCGTGCCCGCCACTTCGACGAATCCGTCTTCATGGTTGCTGATACGTTCCTTCAGACGCTTGCGCAAGCAGACCGCAGGAACCGCGATGGCGGAGCGACCACCACTTCCCCCTCTCCGATCCACGGATGCCATGCCGGCCCAGCCGCAAGCCATCGTCGTCATCGGGGTCGCCGGGAGCGGAAAAAGCACCGTGGCGCGCGCTCTGGCCGGGCACTATGGATTCGTGTTGCTGGACGCGGACGATTTCCACACTGCTGACGCCAAGGCGCGGATGGCCGCGGGCATCCCGCTGACCGACGCGCACCGCGACCCGTGGGTGGATGCGCTTGCATGCGAGCTGCAGAGAGCGGCGCAGCAAGGCCGTTCATCCGTGCTGGCCTTCTCCGGCTTGCGCGCCGCGCACCGACAGCGGCTGCGCGACAGCGGCGTCCCCGCGCGCTTCGTCTCCCTGCACGCGTCGCCGGAGGTCATCGCCGCCAGGCTCGCCGCGCGCCGCGACCACTTCATGTCGCCACAGCTGCTGGCCAGCCAGTTCGATGACCTGCAGCTACCGATCGGGGAGCCGGATGTCGTGATCGTTGGTGTCGATCGTCCGCTCGAGCAGGTTCTCGATGAAGCGGTCGCTGCACTGGCAGGAACGTAAGCGCCGGTCGCTTTCTGCGGGCCTCGATGCCTTGGGCAACTGCGCATCCGTCACACGCTTAACCATTAAGAAATAGGCCAGATCCGTAACCGCGTTCGGCTGACGTGTCGAGGAACCAGAGCGACAACGGGACCCCGCGATGCCATCGAAGTCGCCATTGTTTCTGTTGAACAACAACTGCGACCACCGTCGGGAAGTGCGCGCAATTATTCAATAATTATTTCTCAAGCCATGATTGATGGCTGTACCATCGCGCCCAAAGCGGCCGCCTTCGCAGACATGGAGTTTTGCGATGACTGCGATCCAATCGAAAAGTGTTTTCCTGTACAGCGAGATCAGGCGTGCGCTGCGGTCGGGACCCTACCTTCCTGGACAGCGGATCGATCCTGCGACCCTCGCCGGGGAATTCCATACAAGTGCCACGCCAGTCCGGTTCGCCCTGTACCGCCTCGTCGGCGAGGGCCTGATCGCCGATCACGCTCGCAGCGGCCTCTATGTTCCCCTGCTAACCGAGGTCGCACTTCGCGACCTGTACGACTGGATGCGGCGTCTGCTGCTGATGGCCTGCGACATCGGGACAGTATCCACACCTGTCACGACTTCGGACCTGACGGCTGTTGCGTCCGAGGACGACGTACCCACGGTGACCTGGCAGCTTTTCGACGCGATCGCCCGGGCAACCGACTATCGGCCCTTGCACCAGGCCGTGACGCAGGCCAACGACAGACTGGCGCCGATTCGGCGGTCGGGGCGTGTCGACGACGCATGCGAAGAGCTTTCCGCACTGATCGGGCATTGGCAGAAATGCGATATCCGTTCCCTCAGAGCCGGACTGAACGCCTACCACGAGCGCCGCAAGAAGCTGGTTCCGCACATCGTTGCTTCCCTTGGCGACGACAGCGATCTTCTCCACTGACTCTCGAAAGCACGCCATGCAGTAGTCGCCTTCGTGCCACCTTCGCGATGACACTTGCTGCCGTCGCGTTTCGACTGCCGAGCCAAGCATCCGTGGACCATCCACGTCCATTTGCGTGCTTGAAGGAGCAAGCTTTCTGGCCAAGCATCACGGCGCGTAAAGAATTGTGGATAGACGACGCAGAAACTATTTGAAAATCAAGATTTTGAACACCTACCCTGATTTCGTCATGGGACATCCATGACGCAATCGGAGAAGACAGCAATGAACGCAAACGAGAGCACCCGCACGGATGTGCAGGAAGACCTGATCGAACTCGGCGTCGCAAGCGTCGAAACCCTTGGCAAGCTCGGCCCGACCGATGAGGCCGTGTTCCATCGCATCATGCCAGGCATTTCGGAAGAATGACCGACCGACCGGGCGCACCGAAAGGTGCGCCCACTGCCGGGAGCACGACACGTGCGCTACAGCCTTCCATACAACTTGTCTTACTGCCTGATTGACGGCCATGCCATCTTTCTGGATATCAATTCGGACCGGTATTTCCGCCTGTCCGACGCGCTGGAGGCCGAATTTCTCGCATATGTATCCGGAGGCGAAGCCGGCCATGCATGCGTGGATGCGCTAGTCGATCGCGAAATTCTGGTTCCGGACTTATCCATGCGCACTCGGCCCCCTGCTCTCCCACAGCCTTCCCGAAGCGCCCTCGAACTGGAAGTGCGCGCCGGTTCCGCTCGCATCGCGGCGATCATGCAGGTGTTCGCGATCGTCTTGCGCACAAGACGGCGATTGCGCAACCTCTCGCTGTGCGCGGTTCTCGACGATGTCGTGCGCTGCCGTGAAAGACACCGGTCGAATGCGGTTGGCGCGGAGCATCGCGAAACGCGCGCGCTCGATGCTGCCTGGCGATTTGTCCGTGCCCGCCCGTACGTGCCTTTCGAAACGTCGTGCCTGCTGGACTCGATCGCGCTGGCGAGTTATCTGGCGAAAAATGGCGTGCAGGCGAACATCGCGTTCGGCGTCACCAATGATCCCTTCTCCGCACACTGCTGGGTGCAGGTCGGAGACCTCGTGCTTAACGATACTGTTGGAAATGCCACCGCCCACACGCCCGTACGGGTGATCTGATGTCCTGTCGCTACATCGCAGTGCTGGGCGACCGTAACGGCGACGACAGCGCAATCCGAAGAGCGGCGCCCGTACTCCGGAACTCCGGCCTGTTCCCTCGCCTGCTCACTCGGTCGATTGGCCTGTTCGCAGCCGAAGGAACGCCAACGCTGGCGCTTTTCGGCAACAGCATCCTGGTGGGTCACGTCTTCCGCAGGGACGGCAGTCCGCTGCGGGCGACAGGAGACGTTCCCGGCTCATTGAACGGGCCACAGCTCCGTCGCTTCCTGCTGGAAGACTGCTGGGGCGAGTACGTCCTGATGCAACCAGACACTAACGAAAGTGCAGACCTGGTCATCATGCGTGATCCGTCCGGCGGCGTTCCCTGCTTCCATTCGGACGATGCCGAGCCGCGATTCGTGACGTCCGACATCTCGATCGCCACGCATCACGGGCTCTACCGGAAGCAAGTCGACTGGGATTTCATCAATCGCTGCCTGGTCTACCCGCACCAGGTGACGCAACGCACGGCCCTGTCCAATGTTCGCGAACTGTTGCCCGGCTGCCTGCTTTGTGTCCGCGAGACGGACGTTGCCTGCGAGCAGGCATGGTCGCCTTGGGATTTCGTCGCCTCGGGCCGACGAAACGACAACCCCGACGAAGCTGCCGCCCGTGTCCGCGACGGCGTCATGACCGCGACCAGGGCATGGGCCGACACCGACCGGTCCGTTCTGCTGGAGATGTCGGGAGGTCTTGATTCCTCGATCCTTGCAACGTGCCTGCACAAGACAGACGCCAACGTTTCCTGCTGCACGCTCGTTACTTCGGTCCCCGGCGCCGATGAGCGGCAGTACGCGGGGCTTGTCGCGGAATATCTCGGGGTTCCGCTGCAGGTCGAAGAACTGGGCTTCGGGCTCGCCCGCTTCGACGCTCCGCCGCCGTCCTGGTCGGTCGCTCCGCGCATCAGCATTCTCCAGCATGCGCTCAACGAGGTCATGACCGAAGTAGGTGGCAAGGAGGATGTCGCCAGCCACTTCTCCGGAGGAGGAGGCGACACCATCTTCTGCTATCTGGGAAACGCGGCGCCCGCGGCCGATGCTTTCAGGGAGCGCGGCGTTTCGGCAGGCACGAATGCCATCCGCGAACTGTCGCTTCTGCACCAGTGCACTTTCTGGAAAGCAGCGCGCCTGACGCTCGACAAGCTTGTCCGACAACCCAAGGCTCCATACGGCGCCGACCTGACGTTCCTGGCTCCGCAGGTCGCGGCCATGCCGCCCGACCGGCATCCATGGTTCGAAGCGCCCGGCGATGCACTGCCCGGCGACCGGCAGCGCATCGAGCTGCTGGCGGGCACGCAGCTCTACCGCCACGCCATGTCGCGTGGCCCGTCGCGCGAACTGCGCCTGCCGCTGCTGTCGCAACCCGTGGTCGAAGCATGCCTGACCGCACCGACGTGGATGTGGATCGCCGGCGGCAGGAACCGGTCGGTCGCCAGGGCGGCATTTTCGAACGATCTCCCGCGGGAAATCCTCGAGCGAAGGAGCAAGGGCGACTTCGCGCAGTACCTCGGCGCCGTCTGGCGCAGGAACGGACAACGGATGCTGGACTTTCTCCTGGAAGGCGAGCTGCAGGCCAGGGGCCTGCTGGCACCCGACAGCCTCAGGGACTTCCTGCGTCGCCGTCTGGCGCCACGGGACCGGTCGTTCTTCCGCATCTTCGAGCTGTGCATGATCGAGAACTGGGTCCGCCACCAGCGCTGATCCGTCACATCCCCCGTCAGGGTCCGGCCGCGCCACGCATGCCGACCCTCATCGCTCGCCATCGCTCGTACTGGCCGCTCTTTTCCGGACTGCCCGACTCGAAATCCTGCAGCCAGTAGCGGAACCAGTCCAGGTTGCGCTCGTACGCAGCCGCCTTGTGCACCGGCTGGAACTTCTGATGGGCTTCGTGGGGAAAGATGTAGAGATCGGCCCGGTTCTCCCGCACCATCGGGATGACGTAATCCAGCGCGTACAGATATTCCTCCTCGGGCATCTGGAGCAGCACGGGAGTCCTGATCCTCTCCCGGTTGAAGGCGGGCGAGATCCGCCTCCACTTCTTCGGTGTCGCTTCAGGGGCGCCAAGTCCCCAGGCGGCCCGCAACCCGGCAAAGAACCTTTCGCCCTGAAGGCTGCCCATCAGGTAGTAGAGCGGAGACACGGACGGCGACGTCACGGATGCGGCGGCAAGCAGGTCCGTCTCCGTCGCCACCCAAAGCGTGACCTCGCTGCCGAAGCTGAGGCCGCCCATGCCAACCCGATCCGGGTCGATCACGCCTTCGTTCGCCAGCAGTTCCACCACGCTTTTCACTGCCGAAGCGCCTTCGTCGTACCGGGCGATCGGGTCGGGCTGGTGCGGCCTGGCATTGATGCAAAGGGCCGCGATGCCGGCGTCTGCAAACGATGCCAGGGGCCATTCGTCGCCTGTTCCGCCGCGCAGAAATCCCGTGCAGCTGTAGTAGGTCACGAAGAGAGGCCGGCTTGCCGCTGCAGGTGCCTTTCCGTCGAACAGCTGCCCGGTGAACTCCCGGCCGTTCGCATCCTTCCAGCGCAGGAACCGCGAAGAAACGCTCCTCACCAGGTCGAACCGGAGCGCATCGTTCGGATCGAACATCAGTTTCCGACTTCCGGTGTCGATATCGATCCTTTCCAGCCGCGGCGGCCGGTCCGCCTCCGCCACGACACATGCCAGCGCCAAGGCCGATATACCGCACGAGCTGGAGACCTCCCTCCCCCCGTTGACGAGTCCACGGGACTGCACAACCGGCAACACCGTGTCCGTGTCGATGTTCCAGCGGAAGATGGACTGGGCCCACCCGTCTTCCAGCGGGCTCGTCGTGAACAGCACCTCGGCTGCGCCGGGCCGCCATTGCACGCTGGTGATCGCGGCGCCTGCGCACGCTTTCGCAAGGCACTTCATCCCCTGTCCACCTGCCGAACCCGGAAGGATTGCCAGCTCGATATCCGGCGCAGCCTGTGCGCCGTTCGCAGCCCGGGCATGCGTCAGCGCGGCCACCCTCCCCGTCCGCGGGTCACGAACTGCTTCCATGAGAACCTGGCCTTGCGGACCTGATCCTGCGCGAGAGTCACCGTCAGGACCGGGCGAAGCACCTTCGTTGCGCTTCCGCGTCAACAGATCAATCTCCTTCCAGCGTTCGGGAATACCGGCCAACACGCCATCGCGACTGAATCCAACCCCGCTGAATCGCTGCGTCGCCAAGCGCCCCGCGCTGTAGCCCGAGCGAAACACGCCTTGCCCGACCGGCAACGCCGCAGTTGCATGGACGCCGCGGTCGTACTCGTCCTGCTCCGCCTGGAGGATTTCGTCGCGGGTCGCACCCACGCTGTACCGCAAGCTCGTGCCGTCGTCGCTCAACGCGAAGTCACGGACATCCGCCGCATCGAAAGTAACGGGTTCGGCTCCCGAGCCATCGGCCGAAGCGCGCCATACATCGATCCGCCCGTCCAGAAGCGCGAGATAGAAGATCGACCGCCCGTCCGGCGCCCAGCGTGCCTCCGCAGGCAGGGCGCCGCCGGCCATGTCGTGCAACTGCACGCCGCCGTCCGCCACCCGCCGCGGTGGTGCATTGCCGTCCATGTCCTGGACGTACCAGACGGTGTCGTACGTGTTGCGTTCGATGGACGCACGGTCCATCCGGAACGCCACCTGACGTCCGTCCGGCGACACGACGGGCCCGGACAAATCGGCAACCTCGACAAGGCGGCGCGGCGGGACTGCTTCCGATGGCAACGGATCGAGCAATGCGATCACGATCAGCAGAGCGGCGACTTTCCGGCCCAGGTCGTCCAGGGTCATCTTCATCCACAATTCCTCTTCACGGCGAACGCGTCCACCCGGGGTGGCGGCTCATGATGTGCATCCGAATGGCACGGGGCATCGCCGTGCCCGGACTGTCTGCACGCCGCGTGCGCGGCGAACGTTCCGTCTTCCTCAGAACCGCTTCGATACGGAGAAGCTCAGGTATCGGCCGATTGCCGAGTAGTTGGTCGAGTCGTATGGCACCCAGGTTGCATCGGTCACCTGATGCAGGGGCGGCGCCCGGTCGAACAGGTTGTGTGCGGAGAGCGCGAAGTCCCAGCCCGCCGGCGAATCGCGATCATCGATGATGTAGCGCAGGTTGAGATCCGCCGTCGTGAACGAAGCCGTCTTCACCCCGTCGAACGGATTGGTCACGCCGCTGGTGTAGTTCGCAAACACCGAAGCGGTGAATCCGCCCTGCATCCAGACGAGACCCGCGCGACTGTTGACCGTCGCAGGGCTGGAGAGCGTGCCGGCAAGATCGAACGCGCTGTCCTCCGGACTGTTCTTTTGCGTGCTGTCCAGCCAGCTGGTCGAGCCTCGCAACGTCAGCCGGCCTGCGCCGACGTCAAACCGGTACGACCCGGACAGGTCGAGGCCCCTGACGTGCTGCCGGGCAACGTTGACGTACTGTGCGTAGAGCAGTGCGACGACCTTGTCCGGGTCGTAGGCGCTGCCGGTGTAGTTGTAGAAGCCGGTCGTCGTGGCGAAGATGCGCGCCTGCTCCTCCAGGGTCGGGGTGAAGTCGACGTAACGAGCATAGGCGGGGTTTGTCAATGCGTCGGCGTAATTGCCGATGGGCTGGACCACCCGCTCCGTATAGTCGATGTCGAACACGCTCAGTTCGGCCTCGAGGGCGGGCAGCGCCCGCGGATGGATCGCCAGCGCAGTCGTCCATGTGCGGGCGCGTTCGGGATCCAGATCCGGATTCCCGCCGAAAATCGACAGCACGGTCGCTTCGGGATCGGCGCTGCCGCCGAACAGGGCCGCCGGATAGAGCACGGCCCCCTGTTCCTGGTACCGCTGCAGCAACGTCGGCGCCTTGAACGACCGGCCCCAGGATGCCTTGAGCGTGTAGTCGCCGGTCGGGGCGTAGACGAGCCCGAGTTTCGGCGTGGCGACGCTGCCGAAGCTGTCGTAATCCTCGCCGCGCACGGCAGCGGTCAACGTGAGCCTCTGCGCACCCGCATCCGCACCCGAACCCGAGTCCGGGCCGATCAACGGCATGCCCAGCTCGGCATAGGCGAAGCGACTGCTCTCTCCGCCTCCGATCAGGGTCTCCCCGGATACGACGTTGCGATCGACGAATTCGTTGCGCCGGTAACCGGCGCCGACCGCGAGCCGCGCGTCACCCCCAGCCAGGGCCAACAAAGGCCCTTCCGCCCCCACCTCGTAGCTGCGGCTCTCGTTGCAAAAGCAGTCGTCGTACGGCGACGGCAACGCCTCCCCCGTATCGATCATCATCATCCGTTCCCGCTGAACGCGTCGGTCGCGACCCCAGGCCGCGCCGAGCGAGAGCTGCCAGTCGTCCGCGAACGACACTTCGACGCTCGGCGCAACCAGCGTCGTCGTCGTTTCGGGGGCGAACCGGCTGTAGTAGCTGGAGATGCCGCTGTAGTAGCTGAAGGAACGCTGCTCCCGCTCGGTCCGGAGTGCGTCCAGCCGCAGCTCCACGGCATCGCCCAGCGACTGGTGGCCGCTGACGAGGCCGCTGCGCAGCTGGCTGCCCGGATAGATGGTGGTCGGCGGGGCCATGTCCGCGGTGTAGTCGCGCTGGCTTGCCCGGATCGGGTCGACCGAGGCGTGCTTGTACGTGGCGATCAACCCGCCGTTCGACCACACCGTGCCTGCCGTTGCCGTGTACTCGCGGGTTGCCATTCCGCCGTCGGCAGTGCCGCCATAGAGCGCGCCGACCGTCGCACCGGCATAGTCGCGCCTGAGGATAACGTTGGCGACGCCGCCCACGGCATCCGAACCGTAGATCGCCGAGGCGCCGTCGGCGACGATCTCGACACGATCCACCGCTTCCACCGGGATCGCGCCGATATCCACGGTCTGCGCAAAGCCGCCATACGAGAAGCGCCGGCCGTTCAGAAGCGTCAAGCTTGCGTCCGCCCCCAGACCCCGCAGGTTCAGCGACGAGCCGCCCGTGATGTTCTGGTTGGCAATGCCCCCCGGCCCGGCCGTGGCTCCGGCAGCCACCCCGGGATTCTGGCCACCGCTGAAGTTCTGCGGGATGCTGCGGATCACCTCGCCAAGATCGGTGAAGCCTTCCTCGCGGATGTTCTCCGCGCCGATCGTGATCACCGGGGACGGGCTTGTCCCGCCGCGGATGCGGGTGCCGGTGACCGTGACCGACGCCATCTCCGTGACCGGCTGCGACACCTGCCGCGATTTCGCTTCCATGCCCGCGCGAGCAGCACTGCCTTCGGGCACGGTGCCCTGCTCCGCGACCTCGATCACGACGGTCGCGTCACCGGTCTGCCGGTAGCCCAGGCCGCTGTCCTGCAGCAGCCGGCCGAGTGCATCCTGCCAGTTCATGTGACCACGGATTGCATTCGCTTGCTTGCCCGCTACCTGTTTGGACCGATAGTGAAGCTCGATCCCACTCTGCTTGCCGAGGGCGTCCAAGGCCAGAACAAGCTTCCCGGCCGGCAGATCGAAATCCATTTGTGAGCCGGTTGCCGCGGTAGGGGCCGGAAGCCTGGGGCCAATCGTCGCCTCCTGAGCCACGGCGGCCCCGCTCATACCGGCAGCGACGACGAACATGGCCGTACAAGTGAAGTCATGCAGAGTGCTGGTCTTCATGTCGAGTCCTTGGTTTCCAACGATTGGCAACGCCGGCATTCCGGTGAGATCACGCACCGAGTTGTGCCAGCCCCCATCCGGTTGTCGGCATCAGACGTCCCCCGCTGCAGTGCCGAATCGCAATGCCATCCGTCGGAGGACCACACGCAGCCGATGCCGGAGCTACGATTTACGTAGCCATCCGGACACTACGTTAAACGTAGTAGCGGGGTCAAGCGTCCTTCGGGAAGCTCCCCATCATGAAAGTCTGGGACGTGCAAACTCGTGGCTAAGAAGGGCCAGATCCCTGTCTACAGCCGCCGACTACGAGAGGCACGGGAAGCTTGCGGCATCTCGCAGCGCATCCTGGGCATCAAGATTGGTGTAGATGAATTTGTCGCCAGCACCCGCATCAATCGCTACGAGAAGGGTGTGCACCAGCCGGCCCTGCGAATCCAGCAACGGTTGGCGATCGCCCTCGGCATGCCGCTCGCCTATTTCTATGCCGAAGACGAAGAGCTCGCGCAGTTGATCGCTGACTTCAAGCCCAAAGGCAAGAAGAGAAATCTTTGGAAGCGAGCCCGCAGCTAAGGGCCGCCTCATGCAGAAGGGAGGCAGGGCATCAGCGCCAGCCAGGAACACCGCGCCCGCCCCATCAGCAGCTGCGAGCCAGTCTCGTGGCCGTGCCGGGCCAGCAGAGAAAATTTTCTCCGCTGCCTTGCTTGCGCCCTCGTGTGGCTCGGACGCGTGACTACGTTAAACGTAGTATCGAATTCAAGCGTCCTTCCGGAAGCTTCCTTGCATGGAACTCCGGAACGTACAGACGCTTGGCTGAGAAAAGACAACTCCCTGTCTACAGCCGCCGGCTACGCGAGGCGCGGGAAGCCTATGGCATCTCGCAGCGCAATCTGGGTATCGAGGCGGGTCTGGACGACTTCGTAGCCAGCACCCGGATCAACCGCTATGAAACCGGCGTGCACCAGCCCGATCTGCAGACCCTGCAACGGCTTGCAGCGGTCCTCGGCCTGCCGGTGGCCTACTTCTACGCCGAAGACGACGAACTCGCCCGGCTGATCATGGATTTCAAGCCACAAAGTAAGCGCAAGCGCTGATGAAGCCATGGGGAGTCTTGGATGCAACTGAGCAAGCCCAGCCAACTCCTTGAGCTCTCCACCGGGGACACTGTTACCAAGCGCAACCTATTCGATCTCATCCAGTTGTCGAAAGTCGAAGGCTCTGCCTTCTGGCAGGACCGAAGCTGGCTGATCGGCAACACGCCTCAGCAGGGCATCAACTGGATAGGTGAACTTCCAGAGTGCCGCGCCGTTCTCATCAAAACCAAGCACGGATCGTACGAGAATGATGGATGGGCCGGCAGCAGCAAGAACGTTTATCACTACTCGTTCAAGGCACGTGGCGGAACGATCTCGTATACAGAGAAGGCGAACAGGGTTCTTGTCGATCAGCCCGATTACCAGTATCCGATCTTGCTGTTCACGGAGATAGACGGTCGCTGGTCATATGAAGGCCATTTCTCCGTTTCCGGCATCAGGGACAACCATGTCGTCCTGGAACGCACCACGCTTCCCCTACCGGAAAGGTCGCGGGCCCGGGTAAGCGCGAGCTCGGAGACAGACGACAGCGCCGCCATCGATGCGTTGCTGGGCGATCACAACATTCCGAGAACCGAACGTGTACAGCTGATCAAGGCCCGCGTCGGGCAAGGCTTGTTTCGTTCTCGGGTTGCGGCGATCGAGCAATGCTGCCGCATAACCGGCATAGCTGACTCTAGGTTCCTCATCGCCAGCCACATAAAACTATGGTCCATAAGCAGCAACGCCGAGAAGCTCGATGGCAGTAATGGCCTTCTGTTGACGCCGAACATCGATCGCCTTTTCGACAAAGGCCACATCACCTTCGAGGACGACGGGCGGGTGCGTGTCAGCACCGAGCTGCCAGCTAACGTGCTCATAGCCTGGGGTTTGGACGCTCCTATCCCGCCGAAACCCCTTATCCAGCAGCAACGACGCTATATGGCCTATCACCGGTCTGCCGTGTTTCATGAGTAGTAGAGAGCATCGGTTCATGAAATCCAGGCGCCGGTGACGTGAACAGACAACATAATCAGATGCTCTGAGGACGGCATCCTTGACCTAAAGGGTGATGGAGCTGACCGTCTTGACGCATCGTCGAACGCCGTCTCGTTGCTTCGGCCGTAATATTTTCAAGAGTGCAGCCACGCCTCCAGCTTCTCTCGAATTGCACCAATCTCGGGATTGTCCCGAGGGACCTTCGCAATTGTGACCTTGGCCAAACCGACGATGTCATCGGAGTTCAGCGTCACATCAAGACCTTGGGCCAAGTACGCCTTGAAAGCCTTCTTTGCTTCGCCGGAGTTTTTGCCCTCATGTCCTTTGCCCGGGTCAAGGGCCTCGAGAATCACATGCTCCGGCGTCCCTTTGGGTAGATAGCTCAAGTGCTCGCGTAGCCAGCGGAGATATTCCAGCTGCGCCCGAATCTTGGCAGTATCGTGGCCGGCCTGATCTGTCCCGCCGGGTATGTGCAGCACCGGCTTGACCCCGGTTTCTTGCTTCAACAATTCCTCCAGCTCGGGGTACCGGGCCGGAGGAACATGCAGCGGATCACTGAACTCCTGGACCTTACGTTTGTCTCCGTCGAGCAGCACGAAGACATCGTCCCCCGACACCATCGCAGAGGGACCGAAGTAAGCCAGAATCGCGTCGGCCCCTCCCGGTGCGATGCGAACCTCCAGCGCCTCTGCGTCCCCCGGATCAAGGCCTTTCGCCGCATGCTCTACGAGGATCGCTGCGATGGGATCTTCGACGAGTACCCGTCTGATGTTCTCCGGCGGCTTGCCCAACCGTTTCAAGGCGGCCGACGGGCTGCTCTGCGGCAGGATGCGCGAACGACCCGTCCCGTTATCCTCGAAAACCTTGATCGCGTTCTGCGGAAGGCTTCTGAGAAACTCCATGGAATGCGTGGAAACAACGACCTGATGCTTGTCGTGCTTGATTCGTTCGAGCAGAAACCTCAGCAGCACCCTCTGCGCGCCGGGATGGAGCGACGTTTCCGGCTCGTCCAAGAGTATGAGGGATCCGGGCGGCGCATTGAGTATCTGGACTACGGCACTCACGGCCGCTATCTCGCCGCTTCCCGCGAACGCTTCTGAGTACTGAGTCCCTCGATGGAAGACGACGCTGAGATCCTGGCCCCGGTTGCCGGGATAGAGCGAGTGCCTGACAAGCCGCGCTGACTGGTACTCGCGCCCAAGAATCCTGGAAACGTGTATCAACTCATCCTCAGTCAGAAGACGGTTCTCGAAGACTCGCTCCCTACCTCCACCCAGCTTGTATGACTTCCGGTCATCCAAGACGATCTGCTTAAGGCGCTTGGCTTCACGGAGCATCGCTTCGCGTTTGTCCCCTCCGCTTATTCCGTCGTCGAAGTAGAAGTACCTGTCGAATGACCCGAATGTGGTCTTCAGATTGATATAGACGCATGTTCGCTTGACCGGATTCCAGCGGTCTTTCGCCTTACCCTCGAATTTCCCAGCCGGTAGCGGCTGCATTCCATCTCTTGTGCTGCTTCGATATGGCTCCCAGTAGTCGCTTCCCCTCTTCTTTCCGATACGGGCCTTGCGCGTTTCCACGACCCCGTTGTACGGCTCACTCCAGTGCCCGTAGAAGAAGCGCTGCGGATCCTTCTGGCTGCCTTCTATCGGATCCAGTTCCGTCGCGAACCAGAACTTCGACGTGGAGTATCCAAAGGGCGCGCCCCACAACGCGTGCAGCACGGAGCTCTTGCCGATGCCATTTGCACCAACGAGCGCGGTCAGTGCGAAATCGAAAGTAACCGTGGTTCCCGGCTCTATGTTTTTGAACTTCGGGAAAGTGATGTGGGTGATACAGCTCTTGAGGGCGCCACCTGGCTTGAAGCCCTTGATCGTGTCGACAAGTTTTGCGATCTCTTCTTCCGTAGACATCGTGCCGTCACTTCCTAGATGGCGAAGGCAAACGCATACCGGCCTGCCGGAAACCTGACCTGCGGCCACCAAGCCGCTTTGCGGCCGCCTTTCTCCGCCGTCCTCAGCATGAAGATTGCGGGCCTTGTATCTGGCACCAATCTTGCCTCGCCTCCTGTCAGGATTCCCTGCGTTTCCCGCCGCTGGCCGACGAGGTCGCGATCGCGATCGACATATACGAAACCTGTTTTCTGATTCCGGAGGTTTGCGCATTGCCCTATGGATTCCGCAACTGCGAGCCCGTCCCAGACCAGTTCGGCAGCTTCCGGATCGGGCTGCGTGAGGCCAATGAGTCGCTTGATTGTTTCGATGGGGAACTCGCGGTACTCGCCGTCTGGTATGGATTCCAATGTCGCGTCGATTTGCGCGGTCAGGGTCGAGCTTTCGATATCGCGTCTGACCTGCGCAGGGTTGTATGATCCGCCGGCCGTGTAGACGCCAACGGCCCCCGGAACGAGCACATTCTTGCGCGTAGGCTGAAGGTTACCCTCAACATAAATTCCTCTGAACTCTTCAGCCGCTTGGCTCGAAACCAGATCGCGCAGGCTTCGCTCCATCTTGTTGATCGCCTTGAAAACGGTGTGCAGCTGCGGAGGCAGGAAAAGGCGAAGAAGCCCGATGTCCCGCCTGCGGTATCCGTACATGCGTGCATGCTGCAGGACAGTATCGGCTTGGGGCGTACGGGGATTCCTTCCGTAATAGCTGACGAGGAGGTTCTTGATCGTGACGCCTCTTCCGAGCTTGTTTCCGCCCACAAACAGGTTGTAGGGGGAGCGCACTGCTACATCCTCGTCGGTTTGTCCGTTGACCAGCTTCACTGCTATCCCGGGGCTGAAGAACTCCACTGCCTCCAATAGGTTGTCGAAGCTCGCCTGCTTGAGTGGAGGATGCGTAGATGCAAGGTCGTCGTACGCGCTCCTGAGGCGAGAAACAACCTTCTGGTCTTTCGACTTCAGCGAACCCGTCAGATCAGTCTTGTACTTCCTGAGCAGGCTGACGATATGGTTGTGATCGCTCGTCTTGGTGCTGACGTGGCAAAGAAATGCGCAGTTCTGCGTCGGCTCCGACGATCGCTTGTACGTTGCCGCGATCATGAACGTATCGAGCGCCCTCAAGAGCGAGGCCGGGATTGTCTGGGACGGTGCTGGCTGTGGTCCCGGAGTCAGACTCGCAATGTCCTGCAAGGGGAATTCATGCACCAATAGAGAGTTGTCGGAGAAGAAGTCCTCGCCGCCGACATAGTCCGCACCGGGATGGCTGAGGATCGTGAACTTGGGCCGGAATGAATGCTCTTCGGCCTGAAGGAAGAGGGCCTGTGGGGTCGCAGTCACCTGCAGGTAAGTGTTCTTGTGAAAGAACGATCTGATCTCTTCGATAAGCTCGTTTATCGCGCTTCTGGAACCATCATCCCTGCGCGCCTTGGTGTTCAGGCTGGCCTGATCCGCCTCATCATCGATGATCAGGCAGCTCACACCACGCAGCGAGCTCTTCTTGAAGTTCTCGATAAGCATCCTGAGGTGGCTGCCGTTCTTCGTGATAACGATTGCGCACGTGCCGCCCTTGATTCGCTGTATGAAGGATTCGAGGTCTTTGATGTCCTTCTTGCCTAGGATGTCGATTCCCGGAAAAGCCTCCTGCGCCCTCGCGTACGTCTGTTCGTACAGGGGGTCTATGTCTGATGTCAGGATAATTACCGTCTTGTAGCCTTCGTCCGCACCGATTGCGCCAGTCGCCGTCAGCACGCCGGTTTTCCCGCTCTGCACCAGGCCGTAGATCAGGCCATTGGTTTGCTCCTGCCCACCGCTTAATGGGTTTGCCCAGTTGGCCGCAACCTCTTCCGCCGTTCGCTGAATGTCGTCGACCTCGGACAGATTGCTCACTTGGGTGCGCAAAAGATTGAGAACTTGATCCCGATGGTTCATGCGATCTCTCCCAGCAGCCTGCTCCAGTCCGACGGCGGCACTTTGCGCTCCAATGTGCCGTTCGGCCCGCTGATCTCGAAATGCTGCCTGTGCTTGCGGGCGCATGAGACCCTGAGGGCCGATTTCCTGATGGCAGCAATGCCCGCGTACGACGCAAATGGCAGCGCAGCAACCCCGTCACTGCCGCAGATCAGGCCGATCGTTACGGGCAATTCGACGGAATTCCGGTAGAGCAGATGCTGCTCGTCTGCGGTGAAGGTGAATCCCCAAGGGCTGCGAACGCCCGTTGAGTACTTCAGATGGATCAGAGCACTGCCGTTGATCAGGAAAAACGGGGTCTTGTATGCGACGTGGGCACCCATCCCGCCTCGCAGCAGAACGTGTAAAGCGGCCCCTTCGTAGAATTCCTGCTTCTGAATGCCCATTGTCCATCTGGAGCACGCGCTTGGCCACATGGCCTTCCCCTGCGCGCGCTTGCGCCCGAGTCATCATGGACGAAGGCCTACCCCCCTGCAACAATGGCCGCCCGCGTCTTACGGGCTTCGGCAATCCTTGCCGGGACAGCTTTCGCCGCGATTGCTCGCGATCTGCTGCAGCGCGGGAACCAAGTGCTTGATGTGGACGACGACTCGGGTTTCGATGATCTCCTGCCCATCATTTGCTTTTGCGCTTGCCGCGAGCGCCGGTCCGCCGTTGCGCAGCGAGCAGCCCCTTCCGAAGCGAGCCGGCGTGGGCAGCAATGAAAGGTGGGGGCAACGCATTTCCGATCATCAGGGCAATGGCTTCCTTCCCGTGCGCTACATCGAACTGGTAGTCGCGCGGGAAGCCCTGAAGCAGCGCAGCCTCGCGCAGCGTGATCGTTCGATTGCGTGCCGGGTGAAGAAAGCGCCCCTTGGAGGGATTGTGGCACCCGCTTGTGATGGTCGGCGATACGTCGTCCCAGCTCATCCGGCCGTAAACGTCCTTGAATCCGTCGCTTCGGAGGTGACACGCTAGCTGGTGCTGCGGACCCAAATCGGAGCGGCTGCCACCATCCTTCGGAATGAGGCTTATCAGGTCACGAACGGCCTGCGACCTCTTCTCCCGCAGCGCATGGAGCGCGTCCTTTGTACGCGACGGCGCCAGCAGGCCGCTCAATGCTTGGCGTACGGTAACGCGCTCTGTAGCCGCAGGTGCGATTGATGGCGTGCAGACACGTGAAGCAAGCATGATTAGCCGCTTGCGCCGCTGCGGGACGCTGTAGTCGGCGGCGTCCAGCACGTGAACCACGACCTCGTAACCCAATGCGACGAGCTGGTTCTTCACCCTTGTGAAGCGCCCGTCCCTGCCGAGGGCCGGTACGTTCTCAAGCATCACGGTCTTCGGGTTCATCGCCTTCACGAAACGCAGGAAGTGCGAGACCAGATTGTTCCTCTCGTCGCGGACGTAGGTTTTCTGGTTCTTCGTCCGAAGGCGGGAGAAGCCTTGGCACGGTGGGCACCCGGCCAACAGGTCTAAGTCACCCCGCCGCAGGCCAGCTTTCCGCATGACACCCAGCGGCGTAACCTCGCGGATATCCTGCTTGAACAAGTGCACGTCGGGGTGGTTCAGTTCGTAGGTACGCTGCGCCTTCTCGTCGATCTCGACAGCCGCCACGACTTGAAATCTGGCTTTGAGAAGGCCGTAGCTCAGCCCGCCGCAGCCGCTGAACAGATCCACGGCGGTCATTCGCTTTGGAGCGGATCTGGGTCGTTTGGTACGTTGTTCCATGACGATCCTCAAGTGTGCTGCTGATATGTGTCGGCGCTTCTTGAGTTGACCGATTTCTTCAGAGAAACCCCGCCACACGAGGCTCCGCTTCCCACCAAACAACGCCTGCGCCCCGTTTGGAACGACCAAAGCCGGCGGCGTCCCGGGCATCTTCTCATGATCGCATAGCCCCGGTGTTTGGCAATCTAGCTGGGCGCTACGAGGAATTCCGCTGGCGCTATTGATCACCCACGGGACCTGAGCAGATGTGTACCGGTCCAACGCTTTATCCCATTGGCGCTGCCATCTGCCGCAGCATCCCGCCCGTCACCTCGGCACCTCTTGGCCCCGGAGTAGCTTCAGCAGTGCGGACAGTACATCCCGACCGTCGGCGAAGAATCCCAGGAACACGAACCGCTGACCGGAGCCGATCTGGAGGAATTGTCCCTCGCACCATTCCTCGCAAGCGATACCCCCGAACGGGATTTCTCCCTAGGCTCGATTCCCTCTCACCAACGAGCTCCACCGGTGTTTGAAAGGGATGGCATTTCGCCAACCCCTTCAGTGCCTGCGGTACGCCTAGTGCACTCGCTCCACCAGGATTAGTATCGCCCGCTGATGGAGCGGCGAGGTATAGGTGACGACCACGTCAGCGTCGATCTCCGGTTTGAACGCGGCCTTGCCGGCCTCCAGGTCGTTTGCAAATATAACCCGGGTTCGGTTATCGACGACTCCTGGAATCGTTCCCGCCCATCCCTTTACCGCCGAATCGTAATCCGAGGCGCGTAGCTTCAGCTTGACCTTCGCGTACGTCGCATCCTCCGATGTATCCGGAACATCGACGTTCTTTGGAAGAGAAGCAGCTCCTTCCTTCGAAAGCACTTGCACCGCGCCGCTCTCTCCTTCGAACTCCACAGCGGCGCCCTGTTCTCGCGCCGGTGCAGTCGCGTCAAGCGCAGCTTGCACCGCACGCTTTTGCGAAGTCTTAGAGATGGCGACGTCAATCGCCTTCTGGAAATCCTTCGGCGAGGTTTGATAAGCCTCGGCACCAATGACGATTACCGCGTTATTGTCGCCTTGTATGGTGCTCAAGGAACCGCTCGGTGCCTCGCTCGGAAGAAGGTTCAGGCTTCCGATTAGCAGAGCGCCGATTAACACGCCAATCGCAACCTTCAGCATCGGAGTCCCCCCCTCCCATGTTGTCTTGATTGTGTCGGCCACCTTGTCCACGCATTGCTCGTAGTCTTCTTTGGTTTTGAAGAGGAGCTTAATCTTCAAGTCTTCGATGAAGCTTCCGTCTTCAAGGCCGCTGACCTGCAGCTCTGCCTGCTTCACGCGTGCGCCGGTGACCGACTCAATTGCCTTCGGCAACTGCGTTTTTACTATTCGGTCCATGCCCCGCAGGGAGGCAATGACCGCCTCCACACTGACTGGTGAATCCGTCCGGAACCTAACCCGATGTTCTATCAGTACTAGGTACGGTTCTCCCTTGCTGCGACGCCGCCGCCTCGGGCGGGCTATAGCCCTCTTCTTCTTTGCTACCACAAATGCCTCCCCAGGACATTAGACCCGGGCCATCCTACACGCCGTACCGGTAGTCGAGGCATTTTCCTACCCCGAACCGTTAGCCTTACCGATACCAACTTACGCTTGTCAAGCAACTCCCAGATTCACGCACCGGGTGGGGCTGAGGATCATCAGTTGCAGTTGGTGCCGAATACTGGCGGCCTTCAAATGCCACTAGGCCATCGCGGCCGACGCGGCGGGTGGCGACGCCGAGTAACAGGGCCAGGTTCACTTTCGCTCTGCCTTCAAGCACGGAATAGATGACTTCGTAGATGCGATTGTATTCGGGCAGCATGAGCCGGAGCTTCGACGGTGCCGCCCTGCGCTTGGCCCTGTATTCTGTCCCCCGGTCGTGCGTCGTCTCGCCTGCGGCATCAGTTCAGCATTGGGGCCCTCCAGAGTGGACTCAAGTCACCGCTCCCAGACGAACCTGAGCTCAGCCGACCATTCCTCTCGCAGGCACCCGCAGCAGATTGCGTCGCCCCCCCCCCCGTGGTCAGGAGTAGACGTCCTCGATGTGCTTGGGTCGCGAGTCAGTATCATCACGACGAATCGCGGCTTCGGATCGACAGTACCCGGTCGATTCCATTCCGTGGTGGAGCGCGCCATCTAAGAATTTTTCCTGGATCGCGGCACGCGTATCAAGATGCCGCGCAATGCCAAGCTTGACATGGTGTGCATTGGCGCTGGCAGTTGTTCTGATTCGGTTTTCGGGGTCCACGTGCAGGGGGATGAATTATGGCGAACTGGGAGTTCCTGCCCAATCCGGGCAGAGAAGAGGAAGGGCTTGGCCACGCCGGTATCGAAACCTTCAAGGGTTCGCCCTACCCTGGCATTGCCCGCGAGAGTTCGCAGAACAGTCTGGATGCTGCTGCCCGCCAACCTGACGGGACGTCTGCGCCTGTACATCTTGTTTTTCGGCGCCTTTCCCTGCCCGCAGAAGAAATCCCTGGTCTGCCAGAACTGAGAAAAGCACTACGGGCCTGTCTCGATCAAGCGAAGGACAGAAATCTCAAGAAGGACAGGGACTTCTTCGAGCGGGCCAACCGTGTAGCGGCGCAACCACGAATACCCGTGCTTTCAGTTGAAGACTACGGAACGATGGGTCTCATTGGCCCGGCGGTGCAGGGCAAGCCGTTCCACGCGCTGGTGAAGTCGTCTGGCGTAAGCCAGAAGGCAGATGCCGATGCAGGTGGTTCGTTCGGCATCGGCAAGAACGCCGCCTTTGCGATTTCCGACCTGCGCACCGTGTTCTATTCGACCTTGTACGACGAGGGCAAAGGCAAGATTCATTTCGCCCAAGGCAAAAGTGTTCTTGTTTCGCATGACGCGGGCGGCGGAGAACACAACCGGGCTACCGGTTATTGGGGGATCAGCGAGTTCCTGCCTGTCGCGGATGAAGGCCAGTTGCCTGGCTGGTTAAGACGCACGGAGGTCGGCACAACGGTTGCGAGCATCGGCTTCATTGAGGAACCGGACTGGCACTGGCAGATGGTCGAGTCCCTAATTCGCAATTTCTTTTCGGCTATCAACAGTGGAGCGATCAGCTTCACTGTCCAGTGGTCGGTCGATGACTTCCTGCATATCTCACCGGAAGTTCTGGAAGGACTTTTCGATCTGAAGGAGGTTCGCGACGCTGCCGAAAGAGCCGGCACTATCGATGATCTGGACTTCAGCAAGGCGATGCTTTCCGCATTGAAATCTTCCGAAGCCGAGACCAGGACCGAAGAGTTCATCGGTGTCGGCACCTTCCGCATGACGCTCCTGCAGAGCGACGGTTTCCCACGCCGCTTGGGCATCCTGCGAAACGGCATGTACATCTCGGACAACTTGCGCCACTTCGGTCATGCAATGTCCCGCTTCCCCATGTCCAGAGACTTTGTTGCAGTGCTCGAACCAGACGACCGGGACACCAGCGGTCGGGTCAGGGACCTGGAAAGTCCGCGCCATGACGAAATTTCGGCGGAACGCCTGGACGATCTTTCCGAGCGGAGAAAACTCAAGGCCGCGATGAAGAAGGTCGGCGAATGGGTCAGAAACACGATCAAGTCAGCGACCACCAGACCTGCCGGCCCTGAAGTCCTGCTTGATGAGATGAATCGCTTCTTCTCGAAACCCAGTGCCGGGCAGACCATCCCGGATCCCGCAAACAAGAACGACGACCCCGAGCGCACGAAACTTGCTGCGCGCAATACATCGAAGCCTGCTGTCGGGGCAGGCAGTCAAGGCGAAAGCGGATCGTCCGGCGGCAAGAAGCCAAGCAAGACAGAAGGCGGGAAAACTACTGGTGGCAGGCAGGGCACCGGGCGCGGCACGGCTGGCGGCCGGGGCGGCAAAAGCATCCCTGTTGATGCATTGAGGAACTCCAGGTCTTCTGACGGAAGACAACGCATCATTGCGTTTACTCCCGGCGCTACGGGAACGGCGATTCTGGAAATTGCCGCTGTTGGTGTGACGAACGATGAAACACTGGATGTTCGCTCCGTGGACGGAAATTCCAGCGCGAAGGCACCCCGGCTTGAGCTGACCGACGGCGCAAGAAAAACGATAATGGTGGAATTCGATTCGCCCTACCACGGTCCGATCAGCGTCGTTCTCACCCCGGTCGCGGAGAAATCCGATGAGAATTAAGCAGTCCGCCAGTTTTCCTCACCCGATACTGGCCGAGGCTACGGGGGACTATGGCCCGAACAAGTTCCAGCTCTCACTCGAAGTCCAGGAACAGGCAGCCGCCGGCGATGTACATCTGACCGGAAAACTCCTGCTTGATGATGGTTCAATCCTGAAGCTGATCGAAGCTGGTCAAGCCGTTTCCGGCTTGATGATTTATTGTCAGGGAACCTACCTTGATGCATTCGAGAATCGCGACCTTGGTGATATCGAGCTTGATCTTTCAGGAGGCAAGGTACGTGGTCCGGTTCATGTACGTGGCGTTGTCGTAGCGCTGCAGGACGGTCTGAAGCTCGATTCGGCGGCTATTAGTGATGAGTTTCCAGATGAGTCCAGGTTTGTAGATGCAGGCGACCTGCTCGCCATGACTGATGAGCTCAGTTTCGAAGCGGGACTCGAGAAACTTTCTCCAATGGAATCCATTTTTCGTCTGAAACTGCATGAGGAACTGACCGAAGGCGTGTTTGCCCTGGATTTGGACGATGAAGCAATCGGAATCCTGGCTGCCCCCTCCCTGCACCGGTTCCTTAGCCTGCTGAGAGAGCAGGCAGCCAGAGATGCGCTGCTTTCATCCCTTTACCTTCCAGTCGTCATGTCTGTTCTTGATGCCATGCATGACGAGCCGGACTATGTGGATAAACGCTGGCATAGCGTGATGAGTGCCCGATGCAACGCCGAAGGGATCGATCTCGCAAACCCCGATCTGGCCAGTGCAGCGCAACGCTTGCTGGACTCTCCGTTGGGTTCCTTGCAAAGGGTTTTCGAGAAGCTGGGGGGCGCATGAACAAGTTGCTTTACGTTGGTCAGCAGGTGGCTGACGATCTGAAGAAGAAAATTGGCGAGCACCTGGAAAGGTACAGAACCGGAGATTTTCTCGACATGGAAGCCGGTGGAGACTGGCGCATTCCCCTTTCGCTGGACGGCAACCTGGCGGAACTCGGAGTCTTGAAAGCAGACGGGGGCGCGGAGGCCGAAATCCTGAACTCCCTGACTGTCGGCCACGCGCTCGTGAAACTGACTCCGACTCTGGCACGAGAGAACCGATTGTGGATTCGGCTGAGTCACATCGAGTGTCTGGAATATTCCCGCGATCGCTGGCTGCCGGCCACTCTGGATGATGAAGACGCGATCGCCAGCATTGCAAAGCACTTCTTTGCGCCTACGCTGACTGGATGCCGTGACGATCACTCCGTATCGCGCCTGTGGTGGAACTACCACATCGCCAAGCAGATCATGCCGGAGAATCCGGCCCGGGCTTTGAAGATGATGCTGGCCAGAGCAGATATCCGCCTGAACTTTCTTGAACGTCCCGGGATTGCGGCACGCCCCGCGCTTGGCAGAGGCATCATCAGAGCCTTGGAGAACAGCGTGGCACTCCTAAACGGCCAAGAGTTTTTCCGGGCTTTCATGAGGAGAGTGAACTTGCGCGGCGCCGGTATCGCCTTCGAGGTTTGGGACGACACCAGAGTTGACGAGTTCATGACCGGATGCATCGATCAAGCCGAAGGTGAGATGAAGGGGGCAGCCAACCCGGGCAAGCCTTGACTGGCGGCTCGCGGTCTCAGCAATTGAGACGAGAATCGGACATAATGTCCGCATTCCGTCCCGCCGCCGAGATTGCCCCATGCAAGACGTTCTTCAGCTCCTTGCCGCCCTCCGGGGCCGTTACAACCAGGCGGAGCTGGCCGGGGCCTTGGGCATCACCGCCCGTACCCTGCGGCGCTGGGAGACAGGGGAGACCGAACCGCCTCCGTATGCGGCCGACGCCATCCGCCAGCGCCTGATGCCCCTGGCCGGTCCCGGCGAGCCGGAAGACTGCGACTTCCGCTTCATCGACCTGTTCGCCGGCATCGGCGGCATCCGCATGGCCTTCGAGGCCCACGGCGGGCGTTGCGTGTTCACCAGCGAATGGAACCCCTGGGCGCAGAAGACCTATCTGGCCAACTTCCCGGAATCGGCGCACACGCTGGCAGGCGACATCACCGCGATCGACGAGCGCGACATCCCGGACCACGACGTGTTGCTGGCCGGCTTTCCCTGCCAGCCTTTCAGCATCGCCGGCGTGTCCAAGAAAAACGCGCTGGGCCGTGCCCACGGCTTTGCCGACGAAACCCAGGGCACCCTGTTCTTCGACGTGGCCCGCATCATCGCGGCCAAGCGGCCTGCGGCCTTTCTGCTGGAGAACGTCAAGAACCTGGTCAGCCACGACAAGGGCAATACCTTCCGGGTCATCAAAAAGGTGCTGGAGGAAGAGCTGGGCTACCACATCGTCTGCAAGGTGGTGGACGGCGCGCACTTCGTGCCGCAGCACCGCGAGCGCATCCTGATCGTCGGCTTCCGCGAGAAGACCGGTTTCAGCTTCGACGACCTGACGTTCCCGGCGCACAGGCAGACGATGAAGGACATCCTGCATCCGCAGGACGGCAGCGAGGAGCCGGAGTCGCACTACACCGTCGGCCCGAAGGCCAAGGTCGATGCCCGCTACACGCTCACCCCGAAGCTGTGGGCCTATCTGCAGGCGTACGCGGACAAGCACCGCGCCGCCGGCAACGGATTCGGCTTCGGCCTGGTGGGCCCGGACAGCGTGTCGCGCACGCTGTCGGCGCGCTACTACAAGGACGGCTCGGAGATCCTCGTGTCGCAGGGCCCGCGCCGGCGCCCGCGCCGGCTCACGCCCCGCGAGTGCGCCCGCCTGATGGGACTGCCAAACGATTTCGTCATACCGGTCAGCGACACGCAGGCCTACAAGCAGTTCGGCAACAGCGTGGTCATGCCGGTCATGCGGGAGGTGGCCCGGGTGATGAAGCCGCGCATCATGGAGCTGATCGTCCCGGAGCTGGCAAAGCAGAAGTCCCTGCTCGCCGCCTGAGCCGATGGACGTCGTCGACCGTGCCACGCGCAGCCGGATGATGTCCGGCATTCGCGGCAAGGACACGAAGCCGGAACTGGCGGTGCGCAGCTTCCTGCATCGTGCGGGGCTGCGCTTCCGCCTGCATGCGAAGCTGCCGGGCAAGCCCGACCTCGTGCTGCCCAGGTATGAAACCGTGGTGTTCGTGCATGGCTGCTTCTGGCACCGGCACGAAGGCTGCCGCTACGCCACGACGCCGGCCAGCAACGTCGAATTCTGGCAGGAGAAGTTCGCCGGCAACGTGCAGCGGGACGCGCGGGTGAAACGGCAGCTCGAGGAAGCAGGCTGGCGGGTCGAGACGGTGTGGGCCTGCCAATTGGGCGAACAGGAGCTTGCCGGGCTTGCGGACAGGATCCGGAACGGCGCACCAGCGGGGAGGCGTTGATGGCGGCTGACGATAGGGACCGATGGCTGTCGGAAGTCGAACTTTCCACGGTCTTCACGATGCTCCGGGACAACGGCGTGACCGAGGTCCTGTACAAGGTGCTTCCGCGCAATGCGAACAGCAAGAATCAGGTCTATCTGGCCCCCGATCTGTCCCAGCTCGGGAAGATTCCTTCCGGCGAAGTGACGGCGCATCAATCGGTTTCCGCAAAAAGTGGAAAGCAGGAAGCCGTCTTCCGCTCCGCCCTCGATTTTCACTGGCTGGATGCCCAAGGGCAGACGCACGCGGCGCCGAATGCGCAACTCATCTTCTATCCGCAGTATCCGGAAGTGCGGTTCTCGGGCTTTCTGCTGGGTTGCAGGCACGCACCGACGTCGCTCTGGGTGAAGGAAAAGCGCGGCCAGGAGCCCGACCGCATTCTTGTTCTGGGACTCGGCAACGGCCGCAAGGTCATCGCCACTGTCCTGCCGCCGGAGTCGCCGGCGGCCAGGGCGATCCGGGCGACGGAGCCGCACGAGCCCTATGGCGCTCTGCACATGCTGCCCATGCCCGGACAGCGGGAAGTCGACGGCTTTCGCGAGCTCATGCGCGAGCTTTGCGGCGTCCACGGACGCTCGTGGGTTCCCTCGACACGCCTCGACCCCGACGGCGCTCTGGTTGCCTGCAACGCGTCGAACTGCAACGGCAACACGCTGGAGTCCCTGCTGGGAATCCGTTCGAACGGGTACTCGCTGCCCGACTTTCGCGGGTGGGAGGTGAAGGCGCGGCAGGTTGCCAACGTGGACAGGCCGGGCGCCAGCACGGTCACGCTGTTCACCCCCGAACCCACCGGCGGGGTCTACACGGATGCCGGCGTCGAGGAATTCGTGCGTCGCTACGGCTACCCCGACATGAGGGGTCGCGACGATCGTCTCAACTTTGGCGGCATCCATCGCGCAGGCACGCCGGCCCATCGCCTCACCGGTCTTCGTCTGGTGCTCGACGGCTTCGACACCGTGAAAAGATTTGCGCCCAACGGCGCCGTCCAGTTGCTGGATGCCAGCGACAACGTCGCCGCGTCGTGGTCCTTCGCGAAACTGATGGACCACTGGAAAGCCAAACATGCTGCCGCAGCCTTCGTGCCGTCGCAGCAGCGCAAGGCGCCGGATCTGCAGTACCGTTTCGGCCGCCGGATCCTGCTGGGCGAAGGTGCGGAGTTCGGCCTTTTCCTCAACGCCGTGAATGAAGGCAGGGTCTACTACGATCCGGGCATCAAGCTGGAAGGCATCAGCACTGCCACACCGAAGCCGAAGAAGCGCAGCCAGTTTCGTGTTGCCAGCAAGGATCTGCCGGCGCTCTACGAATCGAGCCGGATCGTGGACGCGTGCGAGGAAGCGGGTCGGTGAGACAGAGGTTCGAACAGTCATCCCGGAGATGACGCGACTCCCGTGTGATGCTTCGGCATCCTTGTGCTCGAGAGGTTGAACACGCCGCACGTGTTTTCCAGCGATCGGATCTGCAGCCAACCCGACCTCGAGATTGTTGAGGCATGTCACCATCCTGGATTCTTGCTCCCGCCTCCAGGCGCATACTGGCTTCTCCGTGATGGCGAATGTCGATGGCCAGATCGCGAAAGCTGACCTATGCCCAGGCCGCACGCATCCTGCGCACCCTGGAGCTCGGCGGGACCGGCGTCGCCGCAGCGAAGGAATACGGCGTCACTCCGGCCACGATTTCGCTGTGGCGGCCCTACATCGGACTCGACGAGGAATGGCTGCTACGGGTGAAGGAACTCGAACGCACCCGGAAGAAGCTGCGTCGCCGTCTCGCCTTGGCTCGGCTGCAAGTGAAGATTGCCGCGTCCCTCTTCCGGCAGCTCGAACCCAATCCCCGTCGCCGCGCACTTTTCGCAACTGCCATCCGGTCGCAACACCCGATCTGCCGTCATCGCGCCAACGAAATCCTGGGCCTGACCACTGCCGGCACCATAAAACCGGTGCGTCAGGGAGATGCCGCGCTGATCGCGACGATGCGCGCCTATCTCACCGAAAACCCCGGCGAGGGCTTCCCCAAGATGTTCCGGATCCTCCTGCAAGGGTCAGGATGCACCCGCTTCCACGCCGAGATGCTCTACCGGCAGGCGCGGCTCACGAAGCACTTCAGGAATCGGACCACGCGATTGCCTGGCCCATGTGACAGGCGCGTACGTGTCACTGGTGCACCGGACTCCACATGGTCCATCGATTTCCTGGTGGATGCCCTGTCGGATGGCCGGCGCTACTGGGTGCTCAATGGAGTGGACGAGTTCAATCGTGAGTGCATCTTCACCAAGGTTCTGGCGCGCGCGAGCACACGTGCTGTCGTGCACGAGTTGGAAGCTGCTCGCCTAGCCGGCCGCGTGCCGGCGAAGATTCGAAGCGACAACGGAGCGGAGTTCAAAGGCTTGGAGTACTTGCGCTGGGCAAGTCGTCACGGAGCCAGGCTCGCGTATGCGCGGCCCGGACACCCCATCGATAACGTCTGCGTCGAGCGCGTCCATCGAACGATGCGCGCCGAAGTCTTCAACTGCTATCGATTCGAGAGCATCGAGCAAGTCCAGTGGCAGCTTGACTACTGGCGCATCCGGTACAACCTAGTGCGGCCGCATATGTCGCTCGGCATGATGAGTCCCGTGCAGTACGCACAGCTGGCGAGGCTCGGGCGGGGCTAGCCGTACTTCGCTAGCAGCACTGCTCCATCGAATGCTGCGCGACAGGCCGCATTCAACCCGGTCGCAAATGGCGACGCTGTGCCGACTGGAATTCGCCCTAGCACAGCCGCATCTGTCCAGCTCGGCTCTGTCGGCAGATTGTACGTGCTGTATGCGATGAACCCGACGCCGGCAATGATATCCAGCGCGCCCATAGGAACGCGCGTTCTTGTAGGGATTCAGGCCGAATACCTTGCATCGATTGAAGTCCCCACATCGCCACCATGAGCGGTCACTGGTCAGACGCTGAGGCAAATCCGAAGTTCGGGATCGGTCATCGCCGCGCACCAGTAGCGGCGGCTACAACCTCAACAATGAAGGCCTGCATCGGCGGGTCCTGTGCTTAAAGGGCAGGCGGAAATGGACGCAAACCTATTTCGTGGGATCGCTTCGTCAAACTGTCGTCAACGTCATGCTCTGACAGCATGAAGATCCACCGCGGGGAATCGCAGAATCCCTACCTTGTTAGCCCACCGGCTTCCCCACCTTTCACGTGAAGTACCCTAACGGAAACCAGACCCCTCGGACCGCCGTCACTCCCATGTTCGGCAATACGTGGCCTGGATCCAGACTACGCACGTCCACATCCTCAATCACGGTCTCGACCCTCAGTTGGGGGTACTTGGCAAAAACAGTGGATGCAAGTAACTGCAATGCATCAGATTGGTCATACCCGGTAACACCGCAACCAAGCGAGAGCGGCGAAAAAGGAGGAAGGTTCTCAAAGGTGAACCAGAATCGCCGAAGCACATCGTTCTCCTACGGTTTAGGTTCGAAACGGATTGATGGCAAGCCCGCGTCCGGCGCGCCTTGCAAGATGCCATGCGGGGCCAAGCTGGGCAAATTTTGCTGCAACCCATCGAAATTGCCCGAATTTGAACCTGCTGTGGTGTAATCAATATCGCTACGTGTCCCTGGCCCCTTGCCGATGGGTAGATCCGTCCCTACTCCCCGTCTAGTCCCGGATGCGGCGGAACCAACAACATCCAATGGCCTACCCGCTTGATTCACCACGGATTGAATGGCTTTCGCCTCGGCTTTTGTTAAGTCACCAAATCTGGATGGAAGGTTTCCTGCCCTTGTTGCTAATCCTGTGAAGGCACCGGCAGCCGCAGTCCCAACTTCAACAATCGCTGCTCCGGCCAACTCGTTACTGGCGATCGGAAGTTGTGGTGCATTTATCATCGCCGCTGGATTGCCAGAGGCCATCCCTGCGGCGGATGACAACTGATTGAATCCCTGCTTTGCAGCACCAGTCAGATTGCTCGCTGCTGTTCCTGGTTCACCGCGGCTTCCTAGTGCGGTCGTGCTTGGCAATATGAATTCTTTTATCTTTTCCCATGATTGCCGCCCGTCCGGATCACTAAATCTGTACGGATTATTGTTCGCATACCAATAGGCGTTGAAATTCGCTCCGGTACTGGCATCTGCGTTTACCGGGTCTCGCGATAGGAACCTCCCTAAGATCGGATCGTAGTAGCGCTGCTGCATGTACACCAATCCGGTCGCCGCATCTTCGTGATGACCGGTGTAACCGGGCCCATTCCGGGGCAACCGATTGGCTGCCCACCCGTAAGGCTCGTACTTGGTTTCCTCCACCACCATTTGGCTTTCGTTGGTGATCGCCACCGGGCTCCCCAGCGCATCGGTGTGCTGATACCGGATGTTCACCGGCGTTGCAGCCCCACTGTTGGGCAGGCTTCGCTCGGCAAGGAGGTTGCCGCCAAGGTAGATGTACTCCCGGCGCTTGGCCTCGCCTTGATCCTGCGTGAATAGCAACTTGCCGTCCAAGCCGTAGACCGACCGCAGCACGCCGCTCCCGTTGACCAGCCGGTTCGAGGCGACTCGACGTCCGAAGCCGTCGTACCAGTACTGGTTCTCCCGGTTCACCACTTCACGCAGCCGATTTCCGTAATCGAACTTGTGGATCACTTCATTGCGCTGAGCAAGATTACCCTGCAAATCGTAGCCAAGGCCCGTGATCGTCTCGCCCGTGCAGCCATTGGTCTTGACGTTGGTCAGCTGCCACTTGGCGTCATAGCAGTAGTAATGATCACGAATCCGGTTGCCACCGGTCACCCTCACCCGAGTCAGGTTATCCAGCACGTCGTAGGTGTAGGTCGCAGTTCCGAACATGTCTGACGAGACTGTGCTGGTCAGCCTGTTCAAATCGTCGTAGGTCATGGTGCGGTTGCCCGGGTGATCGGCCCGGCCATCGCTGATCGACATCACGTTGCCGTTTCGATCGTAGTCGTAACCGTCATTGAGCACCGCGGCCGTGTTGCAGGTGCTGGCGAAGTCGCAACTGGTGTCCGGCAGCCCACGAGGGTTCTGGGTCAATGTGTGCTTCAGGCCATTACCGTAAGTGAACGCCTTGATTGCCCCGTTTGGATGATAAGTGACGTCGCTGGCGAAGATGCCGGCCTTCGTCGGTTGGCCCAGGGCATTGGGGTCATAGTCAACTATCGAACCCAGGTAGCTCGCCGGATATATCAGACTGGCCAAGTGGCCATTGGCGTCGTAAGTGTGAGCGAGAGTATGCGCACCCCAACCGGTCAATTCCTGGGTTTCGGTCGCCAGCAGCCTGCGCCGGTTGTAGGTGTACCGGTTGGTCACTATGTGGGTGTCGCTGAGCATCGTGGTAACGATTCTGCTAGGCAAGCCATCAGGTGTGTAATCCCAGGTCTGGTTGCCTTCGCCGTCCGGAAAGCTCAGGGTCTCTAGCCGGTTCCGTGCGTCGTAGGTCCGCGTGATTCTTCTAGCCAGGATGGCGGCCGTATTGCCGCTTGCCTCGCAGGGCGTGCCCGCCGTCAGCCCCGAAGCCGACCAGGCGAGGTTACCGAACCCGTCGTAGCCCTTCAGGGTGGCACCAGTCTCCGGGTCCAACGAGCGGCACAGCTCCTGGAAGTTGTTGTAAGTGTAGCTCCTGGTCAGAGCGACACTGCCGTCACTATTGCGACGCGTCATCGTGAGCGGATTACCGAAAGTATTCCGGGTAATTTCGGTGTAAACCCCTTCTGGATGGGCAATGCCGACAGGCCATTGAAATGTCGGTTGGTCGTACGCCCTGTAGGCGGTCGTGGTTTGATTTTCCTTGGCATCCGTTACTCTGGTCTGGAACCCGTCCAGATAGTCCGTCAGGGTCGTCAGCAAACCGAGTTCGGAGTCCTGGGAAACGACGGTCGTTCGGCCCAACGAGTCATATTCGGTCCATGTACCGGTATCGACCTCATGGCTGACGCCGGGATACGACGCGAAGATCACATGCCCCTCAGGGTCATACGCGAAACGCTGGAATCGTTGCGTTCCGGATTTGTCGGCCGCGTCATATTCGTGGACGAGCAAGGGGCGCCACAGAGCGTCAAAGTACGTCAGCTTCTTTCCATCGCCAGTCGCAACGGTTTGACGCCAGTGTCCGGCCTGAATGCCGTACTCCATTCCGTTGACGAGCTCAAACAGCTGCGTTGTTTCCTTCCAGGGACCGCTGTCTTCTGCCGGATAGGCAATAGTGGCCAGCCTGCCCATCGGATCGTACGTATAGCTGGTCGTGTAACCGAGCTCATCCGTGACGGAAGTGAGCCACCCCTTGACCCCATCCACCGTGGCTGCGCGCGAGCTGCCATCTTCGAACTCGATCGACCGCGGGATCCCGCGCGTCCAGCCGCCCAGCGTGGTTACGTTGTTGTTGCCATCGGTGACCGTTGCTACATTGCCATCGGCATGGTAGGTCAAGGACTGCTGCAGCTTGCCGAAGGACTTGAAGGTTTTGGGCTGAGCATTGGAGTTGAATTCAACTTCCGAGACAACGCTCCCGTCAACGGTGGACCTGGCCACCTGCCCCAGCACCCATTTGGAGGTGTTGTCCGAGTATGTGATTACTTCGGTCTGGCTATAGGTCTGGGCCAGACACGCAAAGGTGGAGAAGAGTCCTGCGACACCGACGAATCCGGCACGCAGGAACTTGCCACCCGACGCCTTCAAACCGATCTGCATCCGTGATGTTCCAGTCATTGATCTTCCCCTGACTCCGGCGTCACCCCATCAGGAACACCTGGACCACCAGGCCCCGGACCAGTGCTCGGGACAGTGAACCCCTTGCTTGCAGAATAGGCACCACAACTCATCAAGTCGCAGGCTCTTACCCGATAACTGTATGTGGTGCCCGGCATGGCTGCGGGCAGCACGTACTGTCGATCGCTTCCCGTGTAAACGATACTGATTGTCTGAACCGCAACTCGCGTTCGAGTCTGTTCCAGTTCGTACCTGGCCGCATTGGGTACTGCAGTCCACGACACCGAGTAAGGCAGGTCCGGTTGCATCGGCACACTGGCTGAAATCGTTGCAGTTGCCATTGGCAATGTGACCGCCACATTCTTGCTGGACGAATAGGCAGCACAACCGGCTACGTTGCACGCCCTCACTCGATACAGATAGTTTCCGGATTTCTGACCTGACACCGCCTTGCTGCGTGATGCGGCATCCTGGAATTTCGCCCACGCGCCGGAGTTTTCCGCCTTGTCCAACTCATAGCGGGTTGCTCCGGGAACGGCAGTCCAACTGACAGTGTAGGAGCCTGTCGAGCTGGTGGCGGGAGCAGTCAACGCTGGCTCATCACCAGTCGGTGGCAAAGTTACCGCCACTGCCTTGGCCGGTGTGGACCACGCGGAGCAGGAAGTATTGAAGCAGGCTCTTGCCGAGTATCCCCAGGTTGCGCTCCCCTTGCCGCTGATGGATCGGCTCCTGGCGGTTCCGTTCTGTATGGTCGTCCACGACCCGGCGTTGGATTGCTCACGCAATTCGTACCGGTTGGCAGTCGCCACTGCAGTCCAGCTGACGGAGAACGCGCCGGTATAACTGGCATCGGGCGCCGTGAGGATTGGCGCGGACGCGGGTGGGAGAGTCACTACGACTATGTCGGCGGGGAGGGACCAGCCCGAGCAACCTCCGACATTGCATGCCGCGGCGCTATATCCCCATGTTCCCGACACCCTTCCGGTGAGCATCTTCGGTACGGCGGGGTCCGTGGTTGTCCAGGACCCGCCGTTAAGCTGTTCGCGGAGCTTGTAATAGGTCGCGCCACTGACTGCACTCCAGGTGAGGAGGTAGTTGCCCGTAGCGTTCGTGGCTGGAACCACCACGTCTGGAGGCGAAGCCGGTGGGAGAGTCACCACGACCGTCTCGGGGAGGGACCAGTCCGAGCACCCGCCCACGTTGCACGCTGCGGCGCTGTACCCCCATGCCCCTGACGTCTTGCCGGTGATCGACGTGGGGCTGGTTGCCGAAGTCGGGGCTTTCCACGCCCCGTCGTTGAGCCGCTCCCGCAGCTTGTAGGAAGTCGCACCGCTGACCGGAGTCCACGTGATGGGAAAGTCCCCCGTCGAACTGGCGGCAGGGACCACCAGGTCTGGAGGCGAAGCCGGGGGGAGAGTCACCACGACCGTCTCGGGAAGGGACCAGTCCGAGCACCCGCCCACGTTGCACGCCGCGGCACTGTACCCCCATGTTCCTGACGCCCTATCGGTGATCGGTGTGGGACTCGTTGCCGAAGTCGGGGTTTTCCACGCACCGCCGTTCAGCCGTTCCCGCAGCTTGTAGGAGGTTGCACCGCTGACGGCATTCCAGGTGATGGAAAAGTCGCCCGTCGAACTGGCGGCAGGGACCACAAGGTCGGGCGGCAAGGACGGAGGGAGGGTCACCACGACTGTCACGGGCAAGGACCAATCCGAGCACCCGCCCACGTTGCACGCCGCGGCGCTGTATCCCCATGTCCCTGACGCTTTATCGGCGATTGATGTGGGACTGGTTACCGAAGTCGGGGTTCTCCACGCGCCACCGTTCAGCCGTTCCCGCAGCTTGTAGGAGGTTGCACCGCTGACGGCATTCCAGGTGATGGAAAAGTCCCCCGTCGAACTGGCGGCAGGAACCACAAGGTCTGGAGGTGAAGCCGGGGAGAGAGTCACCACGACTGCTTCGGGAATTGACCAGTCCGAGCATCCGTTGTCGTTGCACGCAGCGGCGCTGTACCCCCACGTCCCCGATGACCTTCCGGTGATCGAAGTGGGGCTGGTCGCTGAAACCGGGGTTTGCCACGCATCGCTATTGAGCCGTTCCCGCAGCTGGTAGGAAGTCGCGCCACTCACTGCGCTCCACGTGATGGAATAGCTGCCCGACGAACTGCTGGAAGGAACAACCAGATCTGGTGGAAATGCCGGCGCTAGCGCGACCGAGATTGATGCGGACGCGGACCACGACGTGCAGCCGGCGCTGGCACAAGCGCGTACGGCATAGCTCCAATTGCCATTCCCCTTTCCACTAATTGGCCTTGACAGTCCAGACGTCTCCGGGAAAGCAGACCACACCCCGCCTTCACCTCGCTCACGCAATTCGTACGTGTCTGCTCCGGACACGCTGTTCCAGCCAACTGCGTATGACCCGGTATTGCTGCTCGAAGGAACAAGAATCGAGGGCACGTCCGCGGGCGGCAAGTTCACGCCCCCTGGGGTCGAACCCAAGGTCGCAACCGCTGATGACTTGACGATCTCGATGGGCCGTCCGAACACATCGAAGGATGTGACCTGTCGAGTGAAGACGGCCTCGTCTTGAACGATGTCCCGGCGACGCAAGGGCCGCAACCCTGCTTGCATCACTTCGTCCATTCTCGCGGAACCCGGCGAACCGACGATCTTCGGGAATGGCTGACCCTCCAGGTCGCCATCCGCCACGTAGGTGTTGAGGGTGGTCCGTTGAACCACACGCCCCTGTGGCGTCTGGTAACCTTCTTCGACCATCAGGAGCTGGCCGGCGTTGCGTTTGTACATGTTTCCGAACGTGCGTCTTTCGTACGAATTTTCCGGCCCTAGCACAACAGTGGATTTCGTGGCTGGGCAGGCAAACTCTGTCGGCGGATCAGCGCACACTTCTTCAAATGCGAGCCCGCCCCCTCCGTAGTAGTTGTAGGTCCATTGCATCGCCGGCAAACCCGGGCCAACGATGGTTTTTGATACCAGCGTCAATGAATCGTTGAAGTTGGGAATCGTCAGATATCTATACGACATCAGCCCTTCGTCTATGAAGGTATTGCAAAGCTTGGGAACGTTGCTTTGGAAGTGACGTTGAACTGCAAAGTCATAGGTCGCGGTTGCCCCCGACGGCAGCGTTATGGCGATGGTGTAACCGCCTGTGGACCCCTCCGGCGCGGGACATCGAGGCACAGGGCCACCGGCATCGCCTTCGTACAGAGGAAGTGACGGAGTTGGCTGTACCTCCAGGGCGCCCGTCGAGGTTGCACGCCAGTGAGAGCCATCCGGCAGTGCGACGACAATCGAGTTGTCGCTGGGATATGAGTAGGTCCATGTGCCGACGCTTGACGACACTGTACCGACCTTGTCGCCATTCCAGCTGTCGATCTGAATGAATCTGCCATCGCTTGCAAGTATCTTTTCGAGCTTCTCTCCGTTGTACTTGTACGTGACCCAATTTCCGAATCGATCTTCAATCCGGCTGACGAGGAAATAGACCATTTTCCTGTCCATGCGACTCGTCGTGTGGGCGTAGTTGCCGTAGCGCTTCGAGAGGCCCGTGTACGATTTCACGACCACATGATCGAAATGATATTTCTCGCCGCCAGGAGAGATTGCGATGAAGCCTTCTCCGGGATAGCCGTTCTCTGTTTCCGGCAAGCATTTGAACGCCCAGAAGTCCTTGGTCATGATGGTTGTTCCACCGTCCGGCTTTGGCAGCACGGGTGCGGGGGAGTGCAACATCAATTGATCGCCAGCCCATGGAATGTGCATCCAGTTGCCACTCCAGTAGTCTGAGGCGCTTATGTAGGGTGTGCCTTGCGGCGGCGTCCCGTAAGCCGAGCAGCGCGCATTAGGATTCGTTCCCGCCACCTGCCAGCCCGCCGGGGTATGCACGCCTTTCAGGTAGGGAACATCGAGGATCCCGAAAACGCCGAAGCCGATCAGATCCGAGGATCCGGTAGACATCCGATCTTCAACCGGCAGTGCTCTTTGCAAACGTACCGGCAACGAACTGTTGCCAGGGATATCGATATCAGTCCACCTGAACTGCACGGATCCGCTCGCCAAGTCGATGCTGTCACCAAAGGAATCCGTGCCCAGCGGCTCGATGCTGGAGCTCTTCTGGATGGTCTCGGTGTACTTCTGATCGAATCGGACCGTCCCTTGCGCTCCGGCTTCTTGGTGCCATCCGCCCATGCCCAAGAGGAGGAGCGTCCCGAACGCGATGCGCATCGAATGACTCCAATGCGGATGTTTCGTCAGCCACGGTCCGCTGAACAACGGAGTTGCGCGCGACAGTTTGGAACGCGACGAATCATCGCGAATCAAGAAACCTTGCATTCTGGATCCCCTGTTCCCTTCAAAGCTGGAGGTCGAACTCAAAACTTCTGCCCGCGCGAATTACTGCTGCGGACACCCCTTGCCCGACCTCCGAGTTATCGGCCAAGCCCACACAAGACACACCCTTCCCGAGCCGCTACTTGCACTGCGAAGCGCACCAGTTCAATGAAAGCTCCCGCGAGCGCCTCCCAAGTTGCGCATGACGGTTCCCCAGCCATTCCTTTTGGTGCTGGTGGCCATTTGACTATGAATTGGATGTCCTTTGCGTGGCTTTCGATCTAGGAAAAATTCCTGGCTAACGCGGGTCAGTGCAATGGCTGGCCCTTGATGTCTGCGAATCGCGGGATTCCTGGAGTGAAGCTCCCGCGTAGCTGGTCTAAAGTGCTGCAGCAAGAAGGGCGGCCATTCGGCCGCCCCTCGTCATCTCATTCGGGCATTCACCCGCATGCGTCGAATGGAAATGCAACCCTCAGACGTGGAGCGGATTCGGCTTCTCCGCATCGATCTTGTACAGCTTGATCGCCCGCGCGACATCCTTTGCCGTCATCTTGCCTTCCGCCGCCAGCCCCGCGATCGCGGCCTGGGCGACGTGGAAGCGGTCCACTTCGAAGTGCCTGCGCAAGTTGGCGCGGGTGTCGCTGCGGCCGTAGCCATCGGTGCCGAGCACGGTGTAGTGCATCGGCACGAACGCGCGGACCTGTTCGGGGTAGGCGCGGATGTAGTCGGTGGCGACGATGGCCGGGCCCTGGCGGCCTTCGAGCTGCTGGGTGATGTACGCCTTGCGCGGGGTCTTGGCTTCGGGGTGGAAGCGGTTGTGGCGTTCGGCGGCCTGGCCGTCGCGCGCGAGCTCGTTGAAGCTGGGGCACGACCAGATGTCGGCGGTCACGCCGAAGTCCTTGTCGAGCAGGTCGGCCGCGGCGATCACTTCGCGCAGGATGGTGCCCGAGCCCATCAGCTGCACGCGGTGCTCGCCCTTCTTCGGCTTGCCGGCGTCCTTGAACAGGTACATGCCCTTGAGGATGCCCTCGGCGCTGCCTTCGGGCATCTCCGGGTGGGCGTAGTTCTCGTTCATCAGGGTGAGGTACCAGTACTCGTCGTGCTGCTCGGCGAGCATGCGCTGCATGCCGTGCTGGACGATGGTCACCACCTCGTAGCTGAAAGCCGGGTCGTAGCTGCGCACGTTGGGGATCAGCCCGGCCTGGACCATGCTCTGGCCGTCCTCGTGCTGCAGGCCCTCGCCGTTGAGCGTGGTGCGGCCGGCGGTCGCGCCGAGCAGGAAGCCGCGCGCGCGCATGTCGCCGGCCTGCCAGGCGGCGTCGCCGATGCGCTGGAAGCCGAACATCGAGTAGTAGATGTAGAACGGCAGCAGCTGCAGGTCGTTGGTGCTGTAGCTGGTGGCGCAGGCGAGCCACGACGCGAACGCGCCGGCCTCGGTGATGCCTTCCTGCAGCACCTGGCCCGCCGCGTCCTCGCGGTAGTACATCAGCTGGTCGGCGTCGACCGGCTTGTACTTCTGCCCGTGCGGGGCGTAGATGCCGATCTGGCGGAACATGCCTTCCATGCCGAAGGTGCGCGCCTCGTCGGCGACGATCGGCACCAGGCGCGGGCCGACCTGCTTGTCGCGCAGGGCGATGTTGAGCATCTGCACGAAGGCCATCGTGGTGCTGATCTCGCGCTCGCCGGTGGACTTGAGCAGGCGGTCGAAAGTGGCAAGCGCAGGCACCGCCAGCGATGTGCTGGCCTTGCGGCGGCGCTGCGGCAGGTAGCCGCCCAGGGCGCGGCGGCGCTCCTGCATGTACTCGACTTCCGGCGACTTCTCGCCGGGGTGGTAGAACGGGATCTGATGGTCTTCGAGCTGCTTGTCGCTGACCGGGATCTGGAAGCGGTCGCGGAACGCGCGCACGTCCTCGTCGTCCATCTTCTTGGTGTTGTGGGTGGGGTTGAGCGACTCGCCGGCCGCGCCCATGCCGTAGCCCTTGACGGTCTTGGCCAGCACCACGGTCGGCATGCCCTGGGTGTGCACCGCCTCGTGGTAGGCGGCGTAGACCTTGTGCGGGTCGTGGCCGCCGCGGTTGAGGCGCCAGATGTCGTCGTCGGACAGGTTGGCGACCAGCGCCGCGGTCTCGGGATACTTGCCGAAGAAATGTTCGCGCGTGTAGGCGCCGCCGAAGGCCTTGCAGTTCTGGTATTCGCCGTCGACGGTTTCCATCATCAGCTGGCGCAGCTTGCCGCTGGTGTCGCGCGCCAGCAGCGGATCCCAGTAGCTGCCCCAGATGGTCTTGATGACGTTCCAGCCGGCGCCGCGGAACTGGCCCTCGAGTTCCTGGATGATCTTGCCGTTGCCGCGCACTGGGCCATCCAACCGCTGCAGGTTGCAGTTGATGACGAACACCAGGTTGTCCAGGCCCTCGCGGCCGGCGACGGAAATCGCGCCCAGGCTCTCGGGCTCGTCGGTCTCGCCGTCGCCGAGGAAGCACCACACCTTGCGGTCGGTCTTCGGCATCAGGCCGCGGCCTTCGAGGTACTTGAAGTTGCGCGCCTGGTAGATCGCGGCGATCGGGCCGAGGCCCATGCTGACGGTGGCGGTCTGCCAGTAGTCGGGCATCAGCCACGGATGCGGGTAGGAACTGACCCCGCGGCCGTCGACTTCCATGCGGAAGTTGTCGATCTGCGATTCGCTGATGCGGCCTTCGAGGAACGAGCGCGCATACACGCCAGGCGAGCCGTGGCCCTGGATGTAGAGCAGGTCGCCCGGGTGCTCGTCGCTGGGCGCGCGCCAGAAGTGGTTGAAGCCGACGTCATAGAGCGTCGCCGACGAGCCGAACGTGGCGATGTGGCCGCCGAGGTCGCCGGGCTTGCGGTTGGCGCGGGCGACCATGGCCATTGCGTTCCAGCGGATCAGCGAGCGGATCCGCCATTCCATCTGCGAGTCGCCGGGGGACTTGGCTTCCTGGCCCGGCGGGATGGTGTTGATGTATTCGGTGGTCGGCGCGAACGGCAGGTGGGCGCCGGCACGGCGGGTGAGCTCGACCATGCCGTTGAGCAGCTGGTGCGCACGCGCGGGGCCCTCGCGGTCGATGACGGCCTTGAGCGATTCGAACCACTCCTGGGATTCGGCCGGATCGGGATCGTTGACGAGGACTTCGTTGAGCCAGTTCATGGTGCGCGCTCCGCCGCGGCCCGCTGGCCGCGCAGTGGTCGTGGATTAGAGCCTCCATTCTATCAGGGCGGTCCTGCGCGCCGGCCGGCCCGCAGCGTTTCCGCGGCGGGCTGTACCCGGCCACGCCGCGGAGCGCGGAGCGGTTGCGATTGGCCGGTGCCACCGCCATCATCGCGCCGGGGGGAGCCGTGGACGCGTGGGCGTTCGCCCCTTTCCTCGTCCAGGCGTAGCGCATGCCCCACAGTCGTCGACCCGAACCGACCCCCAAGTGGCGCCTGGCGCTGCTGCTGCTGGCGGTCGCGCTGATCGTGGTGGTGCCGGCGGTGCTGCTGCGCACGGCCGCCATCGAAAGTATCGCGGCCCTGGAGCAGGTCAACCACTCGCAGCAGGTCGAGGCGCAGGCCTACGCGCTGGCCTACGACGTGCGCAACGTGGAGTCGGCGGTGCTGGCGACCGCCGCCGGGGTGGAGGACGCGGAGCTGCCGGCCCGGCTCGAGGAGAGCCGCATGCGGATCGCGCCGGCCCTGGATACGCTGCAGGCCCTGACCCGCGACAACCCGGGGCAGCAGGTGCGGGTCGGCCATCTGCGCGCCAACGTCGAACAGCGCATGGCCGAAGTCATGCGCGGCGAACAGGACGGCGTGTCCGCGGCGGGCGTCGAAGCGCTGGTCACGCGCTTCCCGATCCGCGGCATCGTCGCGGAAATGGTTGCCGAGGAGCGCAAGCTGCTGGCGCAGCGCGTCGCGGCTTCCGACCGCACCCGCAGCCGCGCCGAACTGCTGCGCTGGGGCGCGATGCTGGCGCAGCTGGCGCTGCTGGGCACGGTGACGTTCTTCGCCAGCCGCCAGATCGCCGGGCGACTGTCGGCCGAGCGCTCCACCCGCCGCGCCAGTGCGCGCGCGGCGGTGGTGCTCGATACCGTGCGCGAACCGATCGTGCTGGCCGACGCCGGGCTGCGCGTGGTGATGCACAACGCGGCGTTCGCCGAGCTGTTCGGCATCGAAGGCGACGCGACCGGCGCGCTGCTGGCCGAGGTCGGCGGCGGGGCGTGGAACGACGAGGAAACCCTGCGCCGGCTTGGTGACGTGATGGCGCGCGACCGCGAACTGTGGGACTTCCAGCGCCGCCAGGAAACCGCCGACGGCTTCGAGCGGGTGATGCTGATCAACGCGCGCCGCATGTCGCTGCCCGACAGCGAGGACGACGCGGTGCTGATCACCGCCAGCGACATCACCTCGCAGAAGGCCAGCGAGCTGCAGATTCGCGAGCTCAACCGCCAGCTCGAAGGCAAGGTGGAGCAGGTGTCGGATGTCAACCGCGAGCTGGAGGCGTTCAGCTATTCGGTCTCGCACGACCTGCGCGCGCCGCTGCGCCACATCGCCGGCTTCGCCGACAAGCTCGGGCGGCAGTTGGGCGACGACATCGACGACAAGAGCCGCCATTACCTCAACGTGATCTCCGGCTCGGCGCGGCGGATGTCGGCGCTGATCGACGACCTGCTGGTGTATTCGCGCCTGGGTCGCAGCGCGCTGCGGCCGCAGGTCGTGGACCTGCAGTCGATGATCCACGACACCCGCTCGATGCTCGACGCCAACGCCCACGCCGACAACCCGGACCATGTGATCCACTGGCGGATCGGCCCGATGCCGGTCTTGGTGGCCGACGAGAACATGCTGCGGCAGGTGTGGCTCAACCTGCTGGGCAACGCGGTCAAGTACAGCGCGCGCAGCGAGCCGGCGGTGATCGAGGTCAGCCACGACCACGAGGCCGATGGCAGTCATCGGTTCAGCATTCGCGACAACGGCGCCGGCTTCGACATGGCCTACGCCGGCAAGCTGTTCGGCGTGTTCCAGCGGCTGCACGCGGCCTCGGAGTTCTCCGGCACTGGCATCGGCCTGGCCAGCGTCAAGCGCGTCATCACGCGCCATGAGGGGCGCATTTGGGCAGAATCCGAACCCGGCAAAGGCGCCACCTTCCACTTCACCCTTCCAGGCAACCTGGAACCCACCAGCAAGAGCACGCCCACCGCATGAGCACCATCCGCACCATCCTGCTCGCCGAAGACAGCCCCCACGACGCCGAGATGGCGCTCGACGCCCTGCGCGATGCCAACCTGGTCAATCCGATCGTGCACGTGGAGGACGGCGTCGAGGCGCTGGACTACCTGCTGCGGCGGGGCCGCTTCGCCGACCGCCCCGAGGGCGACCCGGCGGTGCTGCTGCTGGACATCAAGATGCCGCGCATGGACGGCCTCGAAGTGCTCACGCAGCTGCGCCAGCACGCCCACCTCAAGCGTCTGCCGGTGGTGATCCTGTCGTCCTCGCGCGAGGAAAGCGACCTGGCCCGCAGCTGGGACCTGGGCGTGAACGCGTACGTGGTCAAGCCGGTGGACGTGGACCAGTTCTTCGAGGCGGTGAAGACGCTCGGCAGGTTCTGGGCCGTATTCAACGAAGCGCCGCAGGATCCCTGAGGTTCGGTGGCGATGTCGAAGACCGATCCTCTTCGACCCACCGCTGCCGGAAGCAAGGAAGGAACGGAAGCGCTCCCCACGCGCCCACCTTCGCCGCCTTGGCGCGTGCTGCTGGTCGACGACTGCGCCGACGATGCCGAGCTGACGATGATCGAACTGCGCGCCGCCGGCATCCCCGCCGACTTCGCGCGCGCCGACAGCGAAGCCTCGCTGCTCGCGGCGCTGGACCGCGCGATCCCCCATCTGGTGCTGTCGGACCTCAACATGCCCGGCTTCGACGGCGCCCGCGCCCTGGCCATCGTCCGCGAGCGCGCGCCCCAGGCGCGCTTCGTGTTCCTCACCGGCGCCCTCCGCGAAGACGCCAGGCTCCCCGCCGTGGACGGCGTGCTGCTGAAGCACGACCTGCACGCGCTGCCGGGGCTGGTGCGGGAATTGTTGGGGGATTGAGTCCGAAGCTTTTTGTAGGAGCGGCTTCAGCCGCGAGCTTTTCGGATTCCGGAACGGAAAAGTCAAAAGCTCGCGGCTGAAGCCGCTCCTACAGGGACTACTCGAGCCATACCGCGCCCCAGAACGGGTAGTTGCCGGGCTTGGACACCAGGCCCGCGCGAACCGGATTCATGACGAGATAACGGGCTACGGGAAGCAGGTCCTCTTCCTTGCGGAGCGCATGGTCGTGGTATCCCGGCGCCCAAATGCCGCCGAGCGCCGGATGTCGCTGTCGTAGATGACGCGCGCTCGCGCCCTTGAGTCGGCCGGCACAATCGGCCAGCGCCATGTCGTCCCCGAGCTCGACCAATCCATGCCAATGGTCCGGCATCAACACCCATGCGAGCAGCCTGTTCTTTCGCCAAAGCTGTGATCCTGCCATCAGCCTGGCGGCGTCGGACGCGACCGACCAAACGAAGAAATGCGGTTGCCTGCGGGCCGTCGTGAACGTCAACAGATAGATCCGACCCGGTTCGGACCATCTTCCCCGACGCAGCGCTTCGTGTCCTGACCTCATGCAACCAGCCTGTGGGAGAGGCTTGCGCGCTTGAATCGGCCGAAACCACGATGTGGCGTAGGGGAATACCGCTGTCTCGCATGTAGGAGCGGCTTCAGCCGCGAGCCTTTCGACCTGGGGCATCGGGTCAAGAGCTCGCGGCTGAAGCCGCTCCTACAGGGCATACGCGACGCGGTCAGGTATTGGCTTCCCTCTGCAGCTTCCGGATCTGCGCTTCCACCGCCACGATCGCGGTCATGTTGACGATGCGGCGCGGGGTGCTGGCGGGGGTGAGGACGTGGGCGGGCTGGTCGATGCCCATCAGGATCGGGCCGATGGCGACGCCGTCGGTCATCACCCGCAGCATGTTGTAGGTGATGTTGGCCGCGTCCAGGTTGGGCATCACGAACAGGTTGGCGCGTCCCTTGAGGGTGGTATCGGGGAACATCCGCGTGCGCATGTCCTCGTGCCATGCGGTGTCGCCCTGCATCTCGCCGTCCATGTTCAGGCGCGGGGCGCGGCGGGCGAGGATCTCGCGCACCCTGCGCATCTTCGCCGCCGAGGCGTTGTCGTGGCTGCCGAAATTGGAGTGCGACAGCAGCGCCACGCGCGGTTCGACGCCGAACAGCTTCAGCCGGTAGGTCGCTTGCAGGGTGCTCTCGGCGATCTGCTCGGCGGTGGGATCGAGCTGGACATGGGTGTCGAGGAAGAACCACAGCCCCTGGTCGTTGATCACGCCGGTCATCGCCGAGGTGCTGGTGACGCCCGGGTCGAGGTCGAACACGCTGCGCAGGTAACCGAGCTTCTTGTGGAAGCGGCCGACCAGGCCGCAGATCAGGCCATCGGCTTCGCCGCGCTCGACCATCAGCGCGGCGATCAGCGATGGCCGCGAGCGCAGCAGGTTCTTGGCCGCGTCGGGGGTCACCCCGCGACGGGCGGTAAGCGCGTGGTACTGGCTCCAGTATTCGTGGAAGCGCGGGTCGTCGTTGATGTTGGTGAGGTCGAAATCCTCGCCTACGCGCAGGCGCAGGCCCAAGCGCTCGATGCGGGTTTCGATGACATCCGGGCGGCCGATCAGGATCGGTCGCGCCAGCTGCTCGTCGACCACCGTCTGCACCGCGCGCAGCACCGCCTCTTCCTCGCCCTCGGCGTAGACCACGCGCTGCGGATCGGCGCGCGCGCGCTCGTACACCGGCTTCATCATCAGGCCGGTGCGGTGGATGAACTGGCCGAGTTTCTCGCGATAGGCGCCGATGTCGAGGATCGGCCGCGTCGCCACACCCGAGGCCATCGCCGCCTCGGCCACGCACGGCGCGAGCACCGTCAGCAGGCGCGGGTCGAACGGGCGCGGGATGATGTAGTCGGCGCCGAAGGAGGTCACGTCGCCGCCATAGGCGCTGCCCAGGTCGGACGACTCCATCTGCGCCAGCCGCGCGATCGCGCGCACGCAGGCAAGCTTCATCGCCTCGTTGATCTCGGTGGCGCCCACGTCCAGCGCGCCGCGGAAGATGTACGGGAAGCACAGCGCGTTGTTGACCTGGTTCGGGTAGTCCGAACGGCCGGTGGCGATGATGCAGTCCGGACGCACGGCCTTGGCCGCTTCGGGCAGGATCTCCGGATACGGGTTGGCCAGGGCGAGGATGATCGGACGCGGCGCCATCGTGGCGACCATTTCGGGCTTGAGGATGCCGCCGGCCGACAGGCCGAGGAACACGTCGGCACCGACGACGATCTCGGCCAGCGTGCGCAGCGGCGTGTCGACCGCGTAGCGCGCCTTGTCGGGGTCGAGCCCCGGGCGCCCGGCGTGGATCACGCCGTCGCGGTCGAAGGCAATGATGTTGTCCTGCTTCACCCCCAGCGCCACCAGCATGTCCAGGCAGGCGATGCCCGCCGCGCCGGCGCCGGTGGTGGCCACCTTGACGTTACCGATGTCCTTGTCCGCGACCTGCAGCGCGTTGAGCACCGCGGCGCCGACGATGATCGCGGTGCCGTGCTGGTCGTCGTGGAACACCGGGATGTTCATCCGCGCGCGCAGCTTGCGCTCGACGATGAAGCATTCCGGGGCCTTGATGTCCTCGAGGTTGATGCCGCCGAAGGTGGGCTCGAGGCTGGCGATGATCTCGACCAGCTTGTCGGGGTCCTTCTCGTCGACCTCGATGTCGAACACGTCGATGCCGGCGAACTTCTGGAACAGCACGCCCTTGCCTTCCATCACCGGCTTGCCGGCCAGCGGACCGATGTCGCCCAAGCCCAGCACCGCGGTGCCGTTGGAGATCACCGCCACCAGGTTGCCGCGCGCGGTGTAGTCGTAGGCGGCGGCGGGGTTGGCGGCGATCTCCTCGCAGGCATAGGCCACGCCCGGCGAGTAGGCCAGCGCCAGTTCGCGCTGGGTCACCATCGGCTTGGTCGCGGCGACCTTGATCTTCCCGGCCGGGGCGAGGCTGTGGTAGTCCAGCGCCGCCTGCCTGAAGTCGTCGGGCAGGTTGCCCGGCTGGTCGGGATCGGGCGTTTCTGGGGATTGTCCGGACATGTCTGGCGATTCTGCGAAGGCTGCTTCGATTCTACCTTGCCGCATCCGACGGGGTCCCTGGACCGACGCACGCCCTGCTTTTCCTTGCCCACTTCGAACGCAACGCAGGCCGCCGGCGTTCCGGCGTCGCCGCCTGCCGGCCGACACGCATAACCCGCGGTTATGCACGGCCTGCGTCTTTTCAATGGTCGGCCGGCAGGCCAGTGGCTAAGGTTGTGGCATCCCGTGCGGAACGCCGGCGACGCGCCATCCCTGCAGCCCGACGGTGCTGCAAGAACGGTCACGCCGGGCATGTCGCACGCCGCCAATCCCCGTCGTCCGCGCCGGGACCTGCTCCGATCAACGCCCGTGTCGTTGCACGACGGCCGCGACCCCCTCCGCCCGCGCCATGCCAGGACTGCCCAGACCCATGCCTTCGATTGCCTCGCCTGCCCAGGCCGCGCCCGCTTCCCGCTGGGCGCCGCCGTACCTGCTGTACCTGGGCAATGCGCCGGACCACCTGGCGGCAAAGACCGCGCGCGGCCTGGCCCATTGGCGGCCGCAGTGGTGCGTCGGCCAGTTCCGGGGCAGCGACTGCAGGACCACGCTCGACCTGCCGGACCTGGACTTCGGCCAGGCCGTGGAGGCCGGCGCGAACACCATGATCGTCGGCGTCGCCAACGCCGGCGGCGTCATGGATGCCGAAGCCGTGGAGCACGTGGTGCAAGCGCTCGATGCCGGCATGAACATCGCCTCCGGCCTGCACGAGCGGCTGGCCTCGCATCCGCGGATCGTGGCCGCGGCCGAGCGAAACGGGCGCTTCCTGTTCGATGCGCGGCAGCCGCCGCCGCTGGCCGTGGGCAATGGCCGTCGCCGTGCCGGCCGGCGCCTGCTGGCGGTGGGCACCGACTGCTCGGTGGGCAAGATGTACACCACGCTGGCGATCGAACGCGAACTGCGCGCGCGCGGCGTGCGGGCCGATTTCCGCGCCACCGGCCAGACCGGCATCTTCATCGCCGGCGCCGGCGTGCCGATCGATGCGGTGGTGGCGGATTTCATCTCCGGCGCCGCCGAATGGATCTCGCCCGCGCGGGAGGATGGCGGCTGGGACCTGGTCGAAGGCCAGGGCTCGCTGTTCCATCCGTCCTATGCCGGCGTCTCGCTGGGCCTGCTGCACGGCGCCCAAGCCGATGCGCTGGTGCTGTGCCATGAACCCGGCCGCGCGCACATGCGCGGACTGCCGCATTACCCGGTGCCCGACCTGGTGACCTGCCTGGAGGCCAACCTGCAGGCCGCGCGCCTGACCAGTCCCGAGGTCATCGCCGTGGGCGTGGCCGCGAACACCTCGCGCGCGGAAAGCGCCGACGCCGCGGCGCGGATCTGCGCCGAGATCGAGGACGCGCTGGGATTGCCCTGCCAGGACCCGGTCCGCATGGGCGTGGCACGCATTGCGGACCGGCTGCAGTCATGCTTCGCGAACTGAGCGCCCGCCACCGCGGCTGGGCGCTGGCCGCGCCGTTCCGCATCTCGCGCGGGGTCAAGTATTCGGCCGAGGTGGTGGAGATCGAGATCGGCGAGGGCGATTGCCGCGGACGCGCGGAGTCGGTGCCCTACGCGCGCTACGGCGAAACCATCGAGTCGGTGCTCGATCAGATCGAAAGCGCCAGGCAGGCGATCGCCGACGGCGCGTCGCGCGCGCAGCTGGCGGAACTGCTGCCGGCCGGCGCCGCGCGCAACGCCCTGGATTGCGCGCTGTGGGACCTCGAAGCGCAGCGCGCCGGTACGTCGGTCTGGTCGACGCTGCGCCTGGCGCCGCCGCAGGTGCTGACGACCGCGCTGACCGTGAGCCTGGACACGCCCGAACGCATGGGCGAGGCGGCCGCGCGGATCGCCTCGGCGCGGCTGGTCAAGGTCAAGGTCGACGCCAGCGCGCCGGCCGCGCAGATCGAGGCGGTGCGCCGGGCCGCCCCGGACGCGCGCCTGATCGTCGACCCCAACGAGAGCTGGAACATCGCCCTGCTGCGCGACATGCAGCCCTCGCTGGCAGCGCTGCGCGTGGCCCTTGTGGAGCAGCCGCTGCCGGCGGCGGACGACGACGCGCTGGAAGGCTTTGCATCGGCGGTGCCGATCTGCGCCGACGAGTCCTGCCATGTCGCCGCCGACCTGCCGCGCCTGCAGGGGCGCTACCAGGCCGTCAACATCAAGCTCGACAAGACCGGCGGCCTGACCGAGGCATTGGCGCTGCGAACGGCAGCGCGCGCCGGCGGATTCCGGATCATGGTCGGCTGCATGATCTGCTCGTCGCTGGGCATCGCGCCGGCATTCCTGGTGGCGCGCGGCGCCGAGTTCGTCGACCTCGATGGCCCGCTGTGGCTGCAGGCCGACCACGCCGACGGCGTGCGCTCGCGCAACGGCGCGCTGCACCCGCCCGCGCCCGGCTTCTGGGGCGAGGGCCGCGACGCGAATACCGGGAACGCCGTGGCCAGCGCGCGGTGACGTCCGCCATGCTTCCATGGCCGGCACCGGCCCGCGCTGCTGCGCCGTCGGGCGGGATCTTCTTCCTGGCGGGCATTGCACATGATTGAATTGAACGCGGTGCAGACCGTGGCCTTCGGCGGCCTCGCCCTTTTCCTCGGCTACGCGCTGTGCCGCGTCGTTCCGGTGCTGGGCCGCTACAACCTGCCCGCGCCGGTCATCGGCGGGCTGGTGGTCGCGCTGGTGGTGCTGTGGGCGCATGGCCGCGACACGGTGCTGTTCCAGTTCGACACCGCGCTGCAGGCGCCGCTGATGATCGCCTTCTTCACCTCCATGGGGGTCAACGCCAGCGTCGCGCTGCTCAAGGTCAGCGGGCGCCAGGTGATGGTGTTCCTGGCGCTGGCGAGCGGGTTCGCGATCGTCCAGAACCTGGTGGGGATCGGGGTGGCGACATCGTTCGGGCTCGATCCGATGTTCGGCGTGCTGGCCGGATCGGCGACGCTCACCGGCGGGCCCGCGACCGGCCTGGCCTTCGCGCCCTTGTTCGAGAAGGCCGGGCTGGTCGGCGCCGAATCGATCGCGATCACCTCGGCCATGGCCGGCATCGTCTGCGGCGGCATCGTCGGCGGCCCTGCGATCACCGTGCTGATCCGCCGACTGCGCCTGCAACCCGGCGATGCGCAAGCGGACGTGCCTGCGGCCGCGGCGGCGGAACTCGACCTGGTCGTCGGCGACGGCGTCATCACCGACACCGAGTCGGCGCGCGAATACAAGGCGCTCAAGAGCATCGTGGTGATCCTGATCGCGATGTGGGCCGGCGCCTGGGTGGGCAAGGGCTTCGACGCGCTCGGCATCACCCTGCCCGTGTACATCGGCGCGATGCTGGTGGGCGCGGTGATCCGCAACTTCGACGACCGCACCGGCTGGGTCGGCCTGTCCGTGCAGACCACCGACCTGATCGGCAATGTGTGTCTCGCTCTGTTCCTGGCCGTGGCGCTGATGAACCTGAAACTGTGGGAACTGTCCGGGCTGGCGCTGCCGCTGGTGGTGAACCTGGGGTTGCAGGTCGCGCTGGTGGTGGCGTTCTGCATCCCGGTGTTCCGGATCATGGGCCGCGACTACGACGCCGCGGTGATGGGCGGCGGCTTCATCGGCTTCATGCTCGGCACCACGGCCAATGCGATGGCGGTGATGCGCACGCTGGTGCTGCGCTATGGCATGGCGCCGCGCGCGTTCCTGGTCGCGCCGCTGGTGGGGGCGTTCTTCATCGACTTCACCAATGCGCTGATCATTACGGGGTTCCTGAACTTCTGGCCGTAGGGGCGGTTCGGGGAAGCTCGATGGTTTCGCCTTGAGCGTCATTCCTCGAAGGCGGGGCTTTCAACAGACGACTCCTGGTCACCCAGCGACCTTGGGCCAACGAAGCTCAAAGTCACTGGATCCCCGCCTTCGCGGGGATGACGATCAAAAGCGGCTGGATTTCCGCGTGCCACCGGACATGCGTTGGTTGAAAACCGTGGGCATGACGATCAAAAGATGATTTTCCGACTGCGTGGGAATGACGATCACAAGATGGGCTCCCGCCCCGGCATAACCGGAGGCTATCCAACGGCCATGGAAAGTGAGGGCACGGCTGCGAACGGGGTTGCTAGGCTCGGCACATGCCCATCGTTTCCGCTTGCACTGTCTTGATCCGCTTCCGATCCGTCGCCCGCGTGGTCGACGATCTTTCCTGTCGCGCCCGCACGTGTGGCGCCGCAGGACTGCTGCTGGTGCTGGGCGCCTGCGCGACCGGCGAGCGCGCCGCCATGCCCGCGCCGGCTCCGGTCGTTGCGACGCCCGTATCCGAAGCGGTCGTGGTCGCCGCGCATCCCCTGGCCGTCGATGCCGGCACCGCGGTGCTGCGACGCGGCGGCAGCGCGATCGATGCCGCGGTCGCGGTGCAAGCGATGCTGGGGCTGGTCGAACCGCAGAGTTCGGGCCTTGGCGGCGGCGCGATCATCATGGTCTACGACGCCGCCACGGGTTCGGTGACGAGCTACGTGGGGCGCGAGTCGGCGCCGGCCCTGGCCACGCCCGGGCTGCTGGACGATGCCGACGGGCAGCCGATCCCGCATCGCGAGGCGATGCTGACCGGGCGCGCGACCGGCGTTCCCGCCGCGGTCGCGGTGTTCGCCGCCGCGCAGCGGGACCACGGCAGGCTGCGCTGGGACCAGCTGTTCGACGAGACCATCGCGCGCGCCGAACAGGGCTTCCGCATCAGCCCGCGTCTGGCCAGACACATCCATGGGAAGTTTCCGCAGGCATCGGCGCCCGATGTGGTCGCGTATTTTTCCGATGCCGCGGGCGATCCGCTGCAGGTCGGCGACGTGCTGCGCAATCCCGACTACGCCGCCACCCTGCGCACGCTCGCCCAGGGCGGTGCGCAGGCGTTCTACCGCGGCGACATCGCGCACGCGATCGTGGCGCGAACGCACCAGCCGCCGCTCGGCGGCGCGATGAACGCGCGCGACCTGGCCGGCTACAGGCCCGAGGTCGGCGAACCGGTCTGCCGGCCGCTGCGGCAGTACGTGCTGTGCGTGGCGCCGCCGCCGACCAGCGGCGTCGGCCTGCTGCAGCTCATGGCATTGCTCGACGGCACCGACATCGACCAGCGCGGCCCGGACGACCCGCAATCGTGGTTCCTGTTCGCCGAGGCCAGCCGCGTCATGTACGCGGATCGCGACCGGTACGTGGGCGACCCGCGCTTCGTGCCGGTTCCGGTCGACGGCCTGCTCGACCCCGCCTACGTGGCGGCGCGCCGGCAGCTGATCGGCCCCCGCGCCGCGCCCGCTGCACCGGCGGCGGGAACGCCCGCCGGTGCGCCCCCCACGGCGGACGACCGCACCGACGAGCCGGGTGGCACCAGCCACATGGTGGTCGTCGACGCGCGCGGCAATGCGGTCTCGATCACCACCACGATCGAGTCGTACTTCGGTTCCGGGCGGATGGTGGGCGGCTTCTTCCTCAACAACCAGCTGACCGATTTTTCCTGGGATTCCGCGGCCGGCCCGGTGCCCGCCGCCAACGCCATCGCCGGCGGCAAGCGCCCGCGTTCGTCGATGACGCCGGCGATCCTGCTGGACCGCAATGGGAATTTCGTCGGCGCGATCGGTTCCCCCGGCGGCTCCGCGATCCCGGCCTACATCGGCAAGACGCTGGTCGGCCTGGTGTATTGGCAGATGCCGCTGCAGCAGGCGGTGGAGCTGCCCAACCTGGTTGCGCGCGGTACGCGCTTCGACGGTGAGGCCGCGCGCTTTTCGCCGCGCATCCGCTCGGAGCTCGCGCAGCGCGGAATCGAGGTGCGCGCAGGCTCGGGCGAGGATTCCGGCCTGCACGGGGTGTTCTACCGCGACGGCGTACTCGAGTGGGCGGCCGATCCGCGACGCGAGGGCACCGGCCGCCAACCCGAATAGCGCATCGCGATCATTCCGCGTCGGTCGCCGGCACGGCAGGACGCGGTCGTCCTGCCACCGCGGACCCCGCCATGCAACCGGCGGATAGCCGCGCGACTCCGACGCGTCCGCGCGATGCGTCGAATGACAGCCCTGCGCGCCTCGCCTAAGATCGAAGCATGCGATTCCGCCAGATAGAAGTCTTCCACGCGGTTTACACGACGGGTTCGATCAGCGCTGCCGCACGTGCACTGCACGTCTCGCAGCCTTCGGTCAGCAAGGTCCTGCACCATACCCAGTACCAGCTCGGCCTGACGCTGTTCACCCTGGTGCGCGGGCGCCTGGTCGCCACCGACGAGGCCCATGCGCTGTTCGTGGAAGTCAGCGAGATCTTCGAACGCCTCACCTCGCTGCAGAAGACCGTCGGCAACATCCGCAACGTCGGCGGTGGCCACATCCGCCTGGGCGTCGTGCCGTCGCTGGGCCTGCACGTCGCGCCGCTGGCGATCGCACGCTTTCGCAAGCTGCATCCCGAAATCACCTTCGACGTGCAGACCCTGCACCACGACGCGCTGTTCCAGTCGCTGTACGAGCGCACCTGCGACATCGCCATCGCCTACGATCCGCCGCTGCATCCGCGCATGAAGCGGCGCGTGCTGGACACCGGCCAGCTGATGCTGCTGTTCCGGGAGGACGAGCTGGCGGATGTCGTCGACGCGGTGCCGATCACGCTGCTGGACGGCCGCGACATGGTCGGACTGACCGCCAGCGGGCCGGTCGGCGACGCGTTCACGGCCGAGCTCAAGCGCCACGGCGTGGTGATCCATGAAGTGGTCTCGAACCAGACGTTCTACATCGCCGCGGCGCTGACCCGCTGCGGCGCGGGGATGACGGTGGTCGACGAATTCACCGCGCGCGCGGGCGCCGACGCATCGGTGCGCTTCCGTCCGCTCGACCCGCCGATCCGGTTCCAGATCGAATGCGTGTTCCTGGAGGATCGTCCGCCATCGAAGGCGGCCGAGGAATTCATCGGCCTGCTCTCCGCGATCATTCAGGAGATCCGCACGCCCGCCGCCTAGACGCGCAGGCCTGCGCAGCCCGGACGCGCTGCCGCGGCTTCACGGTCCTCGCGGTCGGATATCGAACACATTTCGGTTCGCACGGCGGACGGGGAATGATTCCACCGGTATCGGCGAAAGCCAGCGCCCGGTACGAGGTTCAGTCCCCGGCACTAGGGCCCGCCCCATGTGTTTCGCAGCAACGGCGGGCTCTATCGTGTGAATTCCCCCTTGTTGCCGCGAGCGCCCGCCAATGCCCCCTCCCATCGGCCCGATTCCGCTGCCACCCCCATTGCCGCCTCGGCCAATCCCGCTGCCGCCTGGCGCCGATTCGCGGCCGCCGGGCGTTCCATACGGCACCGGCACGGATGGGCAGCCGAAGCCGGAGCAGCAGCTCCAAGCCGAATTCGAAGCCACGCTCGCCTCGGTGAACGCCAGCGGCGACCTGTCCACGCTCGATGCGGTCGACAACTTCCGCCAGACCCTGACCCCTGAGCTGCAGCGGCAGTACGACGCCCAACTGGAGACGCTGCGCAACGATCCGCGCATCGAGTTCCAGTACGAGCCGGGGGTGGAGCCCAGCCCCAATGCGGCGCTCGAGGACATGACACTGCGTGGCATGGTGGCCGCGACGTTTGGCAATCCGGACATCATGGAAAGCACCATCACCGAGGCCGTCAGCAACAACGACCAGTACAACGGCGGGCCGGATGGCGACGGCTACCTGGTGCTGCGCTTCTACGACGGCCCGGCCAGGACCGACGACGGCAGCGAGGCCGCCGGCTGGGCGATGTACGGCGCCGGCCATATCCGCATGGACGCCAACTACACGATGTCTGCCCTGAGCAAGGGCGACAGCGTCCCGCAACACGAGTTCTCGCACCTGATGCAGGGTTACAACCAGCGCGAGGGCCAGGACAGCCTGTTCCCGGGCGACTTCCCCTACGAGGACGAAATGCTCTCGGCGCTCGCGTCCACCGATTTCGTGGAGCGCGGCGGCGAAACCTGGCCCGACCTGCAGAACCGCTTCCGCCAGTACCCCGAGACCCTGGCCCGCGAGCATCCCGAGATCTATCGGATGATGGCCGAGTATGCCGGCTACGATCCCTTGACGCGGCAGAGCAGCCCACCGGTGCGGCTGGATGGTACCGGCGACATCCAGTCGGCGTCCGCGACGCTGCGCCAGTACTTCGAACAGGTCGGCGGTGGCGACGACTTCATCACCGTCGACGAGCTGCAGGGAATGCTCGACAACCCCAACTTCGACCTGCCCGTGGAAGTGCGCGCGGCGGCAGCCTTCCTGCTCAGCAGCCCGGCGGCACGCTATGTCGTGGACACGGCGGCCAGCGGCAAGGACAGCGTGGACGGACGAATCGGCCTCGGCGACCTGCAGGCGGTGGACGGACTCGTCGATTCCGGTGAGTACGCGTACGTCCTGCTCGACACCGCCGCGGGCAAGGGGAGCCGCGACGGCTACATCAGCCGCAACGATTTCATGGCCGCGCTGTCCGACCCGGGCATCCCGCCGGAAATCCGCGAACAGATCGTCGAGATCCTCGGCGACAACCCGCAAGTGCACCTGCCGCCGGTTTTCGGCGGCGGCATCCGTTATTGACGCGCCGATACGCGAATCCTGAAGGTCGCCTGCAGCCGGCCTTCAGAGTTCGAAGTCGGGCGCGGCGTCGGACACGCTGTCCAGCCGGATGCGGTTGGCGAACAGCGAGAACGCCAGCATGCCCGCCAGTCCGTTCGCACGCGACACCCAGTGCGGCAGCCAGCGCGGCGGCTGCAGCACGCCGGCCTCGAACAGCGGCGCGAAGCGCTGCACGTCGCCGAGCGTCATCTTGCCGGCGAACAGCTGCCTGCACAGGCGAAGCTGCCCCTGGCGCAGCGCCCAGCGGAAGAACGTGTGCACGCCGATCAGGCCGCGCAGGTACACCGCGTCCTTGGTGAAGGCATGGCCGCCGGTCAGCGGTACGCCGCGGAACACGCGCTGCGCCGAGGCGAAGCTTTCCTCGGCCGATTGCCCGGCGCCGAGGAAGTAGCGGAACACCTCGACGAAGTCGGCGCCGCCGAGCGCCATCGCGATCGCCTCGATCCGCAGGCTCACCCGCTTCATGCGCTCGATGTCGATGTTGCCGGTGATCTGTTCGGCGAATACCGCCAGCCCTTCCTGGGTCGCGGTGGTGCGCGGCGACGACAGCGCCAGGCTGCCGAGCACCGTCTGCTCGCGGCCGTTGAGCGCGGTGAGCGAATGCACGAAGGCTTCGTGCTGGAGCAGCTGGTGGTGGTCGTAGTCGGTGTACGCGGCGCCGCTGCGCAGGCGGATCCGGCGCGCGCCGGCCGCGGCCTTGGCGATCATGCCGGGATCGAGTTCGACGCTGATCACGCGGCTGCCGAAGTAGCGGTCCAGGTCGGCCTGCAGCTGCAGCTGCAGCGCGGTGGCGGAGATGGTGACCTGCTCGGCCGGCGACAAGAGTTCGCGGTCGAGTTCGTTGGCGATGTCGATGAAGTGCCGGGCGGCTTCGCGCGCGGTCGGGCCATGGCCGGGCAGCGGCTCGTCGGGGCGGCCATAGAGCGCCACCGAATGCGCGCCGACCGCCGGCGTGCCCAGCGATTCCAGCAGCTGCGCGGCGATCGACCAGCTGCGGGTGGATTCGACGAGGTAGGCGCCGAGCGGATGCGCGGGATCCGCGGCCGCTGCGACGGCGTCGAATTCGCGCCGCGCATCGGTGAAGTCGAGCTTCGGATAGGCCACCTGCGGGGGGACATCATGTCCGCGCGCGTGGCCTTCGAGGAAGCGCGCCTGGAGTTCCACCGGCCAGCTCACCAGGGCCAGCAAGCGGATCCCGCGCGCCGCCTCGACCATGCGCGCATCGAGCGCGGCGTGGTGGACGATGTCGGCGCCGCCGCCGGTCATGCCACCAGCCGCGTTTGTGGGAGCGGCTTCAGCCGCGAGCCTTTGCTTCTGCCCCTCCCCCTGCGACGGCAGGGGGAGGTTGGGAGGGGGTGCCCACGGTTCGCGGTGCTGCTGAAGACACCCCTCCCCAGCCCTCCCCTGCCTTCGCAGGGGCGGGAGCAAGAACAACAGCGCGCGGCCGAAGCCGCTCCCACAAGGGACTCAGTGGCGGCCACGTCTGTCGTCCGTACGCTTGCCTGGCGCCTTGCCCTGCACCTTCGCGTCGCCCTTCTGCGCCAGCCGCGTGGCCAGCCGGTCGGCGGCACCGGCAACCTCGTCGCGCAGCTTGAGGTAGTTGGCGAAGCGCTGCGAATCGAGCGTCTCGCCCTGGATCGCGGCGCGCACCGCGCAGCCCGGTTCGCGCTCGTGCCTGCAGTCGCGGAACCTGCACTGCTCGGCCAGCGCCTCGATGTCGGCGAAACCGCCTTCGGCCAGGTCCTCCTCGCCGGTGGGTTTGAGCTCGCGCATGCCCGGGGTGTCGATCAGGCAGGCGCCCGACGGCAGCGGGATCAGCGCGCGGTGGGTGGTGGTGTGGCGGCCGCGGGCGTCGCTCTCGCGCACGTCGGCGGTCTTCATCTTCTCGGCGCCGAGCAGGGTGTTGGTCAGGGTCGACTTGCCGGCGCCGGAACTGCCGACCAGCACCGCGGTCATGCCCGCCTGCAGCCAGGGCTGGAGGGCGGCGACGCTGTCGCGGTCCTTGGCGTTGACCGCGAACACCGGCACGGCCTGCCCGGCCACGCCGACGAGTGCGGCGACCGCCGCCTGGACGTCGCTGTCGTCCTTGTCGGCCTTGGTCAGCACCACCACGGGCTGCGCGCCGCCGCCGTGGACCAGCAGCAGGTAGCGCTCGATCCGGCGCGGATTGAAGTCGCCGTCCAGTCCGCACACCACCAGCACGGTGTCGATGTTGGCGGCGATCACCTGCTGTTTGTAGTGCTCGCCGGCCGCGCCGCGCTTGATCGCGCTGCGCCGCGGCAGCAGGGCGACGATGCGCTCGCCTTCGAGCAGCACCCAGTCGCCCACCGCGGCGCGCTGCTCGGCCGAGCTGCTGCCCTTGCGATAGCCGGCCGGCCGCTGCCATTCGGGCAGCGATTCGACGGTGAAGCCTTCGCCCGGCCCTTCGGCCACCATGTAGCCGGAGCGATGCTGTTCGACCACCCGCGCCGGCCGCGCCTGCGGATGGGCGCCCATCGCGTCGCGCCATGCCGGATCCTCGGGTTCGCCGGCCCAGGGCCAGCCGATGATGCGCAGGGCGGCGAAGTCGGAAATCAAGCGTGTCGGCAGGTGGTGTGCATGGCCTGATTCTAAGCGCAGCCGCCACCCGTGGCCCGCGCAGGCGAAGCATGCCGGGGAAGCCGCGCGCCAGGCGCCCGCCATCGCATCCCGTGCGTGCGATGCCACGGATACGCTCCGCTTGGCCGGCAGCAGCGGAGCTCGCCGGCTCACGCCCGCGCTTGCGGAAGTGTCCGCTGCGGCGCGCAGCGCCGGGTTTTCCGCTAGGCTTTGCGGCCACTTCCGCCGCCCTTCGCCCGATGTCGCCACCCAGCCTGAAGACCCGCGAACGCCTGTCCGAAGTCCGTTACGAGATCCGCGGCGAACTCGCCCGCCGGGCGCGCGAGCTGGAGCTCCAGGGCCGCACCCTGGTCAAGCTCAACATCGGCAACCCCGGCGCCTTCGGCTTCCGCGCCCCCGAGCACCTGCAGCACGCGATTGCCGACCGCATCGCCGACACCGATCCCTACACGCACCAGCAGGGCCTGCCGGCCGCGCGCGAGGCGATCGCCGCGTTCCACAAGGCACGCGGCACGCCCAACGCCGCGCCCGAACGCGTGTTCATCGGCAACGGCGTCAGCGAGCTGATCGACCTGTCGCTGCGCGCGCTGCTCAATCCCGGCGACGAAGTGCTGCTGCCCTCGCCCGACTATCCGCTGTGGTCGGCGGCCACCATCCTCAACGACGGCCGCCCGGTCTATTACCGCTGCAAGGTCGCCAACGACTTCCTGCCCGATCCGGACGAGATCGAGGCGCTGGTGTCGTCGTGCACCCGCGCGATCGTGCTGATCAACCCGAACAACCCGACCGGCGCGAACTACCCACGCGCGCTGCTCGAACGCATCGTCGCGATCGCCGCGAAGCACGACCTGCTGCTGATGTGCGACGAGATCTACGACGGCATCCTCTACGACGACGCGAAGTTCGTGCCGGTCGCGCCGATCGCCCAGGACGTGCCCTGCCTGTCGTTCGGCGGCTTGTCCAAGGTCCACCGCGCCTGCGGCTGGCGCGTGGGCTGGGCGGTGCTCTCGGGTGATCCGCTGCGCAGCGGCGAGTTCCACCACGCAATGGACCTGCTCGGCGCCCTGCGCCTGTGCGCCAACGTCCCGGGGCAGTTCGCCATCGAGGCGGCGCTGCACGGCGTCGACACCATCTCCGCGCTGTGCGCGCCCGGCGGGCGGCTGCATGAAGCGCGGCGCGCCGTGGTCGAGAGCTGCGCGGCCAGCGAACACCTGAAGCTGGTGGCGCCCGATGCGGCGCTGTACGCGTTCCCGGGCGTCACCGGGGACGCCGCCGAGGGCTTCGACGACCACGCCTTCGCGCTGGAGCTGCTGGAAACCGAGGACGTGCTGATCGTGCCGGGCTCGAGCTTCAACGTGCCCTACCGCAACCATTTCCGGGTCACCCTGCTGCCGCAGCCCGATGCGCTGCGCGAGGTGTTCCGCCGCATCGACCGCGTCCTGTCGCGGCGCGTCGAATCCGCCCGCCGCAACGGCGCGCCGCAAGCGGCGGTGGCATGACGGCGATCCGCATGACCGGCGGCCCGCTGCCGCCGCTGCGTGCGCTGCGCTACCTGGCGCTGGGCGACAGCTACACCATCGGCGAAGGCGTCGGACCCGCCGGTCGCTGGCCGGTGCAGCTGGCGCACGCGCTGCGCGCCGAAGGCGTGATGCTCGGCGACCCGAAGATCGTCGCCGCCACCGGCTGGACCACCGACGAGCTGGCGGCGGCGCTGGACGCGTTCGATGCATCCCACACCGCCGTACATGTGCCTGTGGGAGCGGCTTCAGCCGCGGGCTGTTCGGACAGCGCCGAAGATCAAGGGCTCGCGGCTGAAGCCGCTCCCACAACAGCGGAACCACCGCGCTGGGACTTCGTCAGCCTGCTGATCGGCGTCAACGACCAGTACCGCGGCCGCGGCCTCGACGCCTACCGCGCAGGGTTCGCCGGCCTGCTCGCGCGCGCCATCGACTACGCACGCGGCCGTGCGGACCGCGTGCTGGTGCTGTCGATCCCCGACTGGGGCGTGACGCCGTTCGCCTCGCGCGAAGGCCGCGACGGCGCACAGGTCGCGCGCGAACTCGATGCCTGCAACGCGTCGGCGCGAGAAGCGTGCGATCGGCACGGCGTCGCCTTCGTCGACGTCACGGCGGCGAGCCGCGAGCTTGGCGCCGCGCCAGGAATGCTCGCCGACGATGGCCTGCATCCTTCGGCCGCGATGTATGCGGCGTGGGTGCGCCTGGTCCTGCCCGTGGCACGCGGGCTGCTGGCATGAGCGGCGAGCCGCTGCCGCGCGAACAGGCCACCGTCATCGCGCGCGCCTTCCTGCCGCCGTACCGGGTGCTCAATCGCTGGGACTACCACTACATCCGCAGCAAGCTGTCGACCGACCCGCTCTATCCGGGTGTGTTGGGGGCCCTGCGCGGCAGCACCGCGCCGCTGCTGGACCTTGGCTGCGGCCTGGGCCTGCTGGCGCATGCGCTGCGCCACGACGGGCAGTCCATGCCCTACCACGGCGTCGACAACGACGCGGACAAGATCGCCCGCGCGACCGCGGCCGCCGATCGCACCGAGATGGCCTCCACCCGTTTCGCCTACGTCGACCTCGCGCACCATCTGCCCGAGCACGCCGGCAGCGTGGCGATCCTCGACGTGCTGCAGTATTTGCCCGCCCCTGCGCAGCGGCACCTGCTGGAGAACGTGATCGCCATGCTGACGCCGGGCGCGCGCCTGGTGATCCGCACTGGCCTGGTCGACGGCAGCCGCCGCGGGCTGGTGTCGCGGATCGGCGATCGCGCAGCGAACCTCATCGGCTGGATGCAGTCGACGCCGCGCTGCTACCCGAGCGCCGAGGACCTGCGCGCGATCCTCGAGGGTGCCGGCCTGCAGATGGCGATCGAGCCGCTGTGGGGCCGCACGCCGTTCAACAACTGGCTGGTGGTCGCGCAGCGCGACTAGGGCGGGGGCAACCCGCCATCGCGGTGCGCGGATGCAGCCGCTTCGGGCGTGCGTGCCATGAGCGCTCGCAGGCTACGCCCCGTCTTCCAGCTCCTCGGGCAGCACCGTCGCGTAGCCCAGCGCATGCAGGCGCTGCAGCAGCAGCGCGATCATCTCCACGTTGCGACCGTGGCGCGCGCCTTCGTGCAGCAGCACGATCGCGCCAGGCGACAGGTCGCGTTCCAGGCGCGCCACCACCGCGGCCGGATTCGAACGCACCGCATCGTAGGCGCGCGCATCCCAGGCCACGCGCGCCAGGCCGCACTCGCGCAGCAGCGGCGACACGAAGGGGTTGGCATGGCCGACCACCGCGCGGAACCAGCGCGGCGCGATCCCGGTGATCGCGCGCAGCGTGTCCTGGCACTGCGTGATCTCGCGGCGCATCCGCGCCGGCCCCAGCGACCAGAAGCGCGCCTGCGGATGGCCGTGGCTGTGGTTGCCGATGCCGTGGCCGCGCGCAACGATCTCGCGGACCAGGTCGGGCCGCGCGGCGGCGCGTTCGCCGACCAGGAAGAACGTCGCTTTCGCGCCATGCGCGTCCAGCAGATCGAGCAGCGCACGCGTGTCGTCGGACGGGCCGTCGTCGATGGTCAGCCACACGCGCCGGTCGTCGATCGGCAGGTGCGACAGGACCGGGCCGTACATCGCCGAACGCGGCCGCAACGCGCCCCAGAGGAACGCCAGGTGGGTCGCCACCAGCAGCGGCAGCCCGAACCGCCAGCCGAGCTGCCACCACGCCACCGCCACCGCGGCATGCGCCGCCAGCAGCGCCCACCGCCACGCCGACGACGCGCGCGGCACGCGGTGCAGGGAGGGCCGGGATTCGCGGATCGCGCTCATGCCGGCATGATGCCATGCAGCATTCCGGCGGGGCGGCGCGCGGCGCGGCCGGAAGGCATGCGATCCGGGCGCTTTTCATGGCTTGAAAGCGGGGACTGGTCCGGTGCGTTCAGTACAAAACGCGCTCCGATCCCTAGACTGTCGGCATGACGACCGCAATCCAGGATCTCTCTCCCGCCGAAGCCGCCGCCCGCGTCCGCGATGGCAGCCTCAGCATCGTCGACGTGCGCCCGCCGGAAGAACGCGAGCTGGCGGCGATTGCCCTGCCTTACGCCGTGCTCGAGGGCGGTGGCCTGGAGGAACTGCTGGCCCAGCCGCACGACCTGGCGCTGGCGTTCCTCTGCCACCACGGTGGGCGCAGCGCACAGGCCGCCGGGCATTTCCAGGCGCATGGATTCGCCAACGTGTTCAACATCGTCGGTGGCATCGATGCCTGGGCGCAGGACGTGGATCCTTCGGTGCCGCGCTACTGATCGCGCCGGACTGGCCCGCGTGCGATGCGCGCGGACAACTCAGAAGCCGCCGCCGGCGTCCAGCCAGGCCTGTTCCTCCGGCGTGTTCTCGCGGCCGAGTTCGCGATTGCGGTGCGGGAAGCGGCCAAAGCGCTCGATCACGTCGCGATGGGCGATCGCGTACTGCATGAACTCCGGCGCCACCGAGCGCATCAGCTCGATCGTGCGCAGCTGGTCGGCCATGTCCTCCGAATGCTCGAACGGCAGGTACATGAACACGCGCAGCGCCGGTTCGACCCGCGCGTCGAGGCCGGCTTGGATCGCGCGCGCGGCGTAATGCCGCGCGAGCGGATCGGTGGCATAGGCGTGGCCGCTGCGGCGGAAGCAGTTGCGCGGGAACTGATCGAGCAGCAGCACCAGCGCCAGTGCCCCGTCCGCGCTGTCGATCCAGTACTCCAGCTCGCCCCGCGACGCGGCCCAGTGCGCGTCGAGGAATGCCTGGCGGAAGCGCGCGTCGAACGCCTCGTCGCGCGCGAACCACTTGTCCGGGCCGGCCTCGCGCCAGAAGTCGATGACCTGCCGCGGTTCGACCATCCGTCCGGCCTCCGTCGCGCCGCCCGTGCCGATGTCGCTCATAGCCAGCGCTTCTCCGCGTCGGAGGGTTCGTTGCGCCAGTCGTTGTCGCGCCCGTTGCTGTAGCCCACCGACACGTCGGCAAGCGCCTGCGCGGACACGTCGTCGAGGCAGGCCAGCTGCACGGAATAGAACGCCCCGCCCACTTCGGGAATGTCGCCGTGGCCGAAAGGGCGCACGCCACAGGTGCCGCAGAAGGGCCAGTGCACGCTGCTGGTGTTGAACTGGTAGTCGACCAGGACGTCCTGCCCGGCGAGCAGGCGGAAGGCGTCGGGCTTGATGCCGGCGCTCCAGTTGCGGGTCTTGCGGCAGATCGAGCAGTTGCACTTGCCGCTGCCTGCGTCGAGATCGATGTCCGCTTCGAAGCGCACTTTGCCGCAGTGGCAGCTGCCGGCGTAGGTCTGGGTGGTCATGTGGGGACTCCACGCGATGGAGGAGCCCGGAGTCTAGCGCGGGTGCGGCGGGTGCTCTGTTGCAAAGCGGAAGCGGGGTAGCGTGCGCGACAGAGCGGTTGCCGAATGATTGCGGCGAAAAGCCGGCCGCTCACCTGCGCTGCGTGACCCCGGCATGGCGATAGAGCGGCTGGCCGGGACTCTCGCAGGCCCTGCGCACCGACCTCCCCGCAGCGGAACTGGGAGAGGGACTCCCCCGATTCCTACCTGCAGCGCGTCCCTCTCCGGCTTCGCAGGAGAGGGCCTGGCGCGGCGGGGCAACGTCCCGGCGCCGCGCCTGGTTTCGCTCGCGCTACTTCGCCAGCTCGTTCCACAGGAACGTGTAGTTCAGCGCCCACACGTGCGCAGACTGCTTGTTGGTGGCGCCGGCGCCGTGGCCGCCTTCGGTGTTCTCGTAGTAGCGCACGTCCTTGTCGGCCGCGAGCATCTTCGCCGCCATCTTGCGGGCGTGGCCGGGATGCACGCGATCGTCGCGCGTGGTAGTCCAGATGAAGGTCGCCGGGTAGTCCTTCGCCGGGTCGAACAGCTGGTATGGCGAGAAGGTCTTGATGTACTCCCAGTCGGCGGTGTCCGGGTCGCCGTATTCGGCCATCCAGGAGGCGCCCGCGAGCAGGTGGCTGTAGCGCTTCATGTCCAGCAGCGGCACCTGGATCACGATCGCCCCGAACAGTTCCGGGTACTGCGTGAGCATGTTGCCGGCGAGCAGGCCGCCGTTGCTGCCGCCCTGCGCGGCGAGGTGCCGGGCGGACGTGACCTTGCGCGCGGCCAGATCCTTGGCGACCGCGGCGAAGTCCTCGTAGGCCTTGTGGCGGTTCGCCTTCAGCGCGGCCTGGTGCCAGCGCGGACCGTATTCGCCGCCGCCGCGGATGTTGGCGACCACGTACACGCCGCCCTTCTCCAGCCAGCCCTTGCCGACCGTGCCCGAGTACGACGGGGTCAGCGCGATCTCGAATCCGCCGTAGCCGTACAGCAGCGTCGGCGCGCTGCCGTCGAACGCCAGGTCCTTCGGCCGCACCATGAAGTACGGCACCCGGGTGCCGTCCTGGCTGCTGGCGAAGTGCTGTTCGACCACGTCCTTCGAAGCGTCGAAGAACACCGGCATGGTCTTGAGCGTTTCCGGCCTGCCCTCGCCCGGATGCTCGGCCAGCATCAGCGTGGACGGGGTCAGGTAGTTGGTGGTGGTGATCCAGACCGCGTCGCTCTCGTCGGCATCGACCGCGCCGACGCTGGTGGTGCCCAGCTCGGTGGCGCCGATGTCCAGCGCCGTGGAGCTCCAGCCATCGTTGCCGTGCCTGTACAGGAACAGCTTGTTCTTGACGTCCTCGAGCACGTTGAGCACCAGCTGCGTCCTGGTCAGCGTCGCGCCGGCCAGCGAAGTGGTGTCGGTGGGCTCGAACAGCACGTCGAAATCGCGCTTGCCGGCCATGAAGTCGTCGAAGCGGGTGACGATGTAGGAGCCAGCCTTGTAGGTCTTGCCGCCGACGTCCCACGGCTCGCGCAGTTCCAGGCCAAGCCATTCGCGCTGCACCGACTTGTTGGCCGAGTTGGGCACGTCGACCTTGGTCAGCGTGCCGTCCTTGCCGCGCAGGTAGAGCTCATCGTTGTAGAACGCGATCGAGCGCTGCACGAAGTCGCGCTCGAAACCGGGCGTGTCGTCGTGGCCGGCGCCGATCGCCATGTCCTTGGCGGTGCCTTCGTAGACCAGCGTCGCCGATTCGATCGGCGTGCCGCGCTTCCATTGCTTCACCACGCGCGGATAGCCCGAATCGGTCATCGAACCGGGGCCGAAGTCGGTCGACACGTACACGGTGTCGCGATCGATCCAGCCGAGGCTGCCCTTGGCTTCGGCGCGGTAGAAGCCGTCCTCCACCCACTGCCTGGTGGACAGGTCGAACTCGCGGGTGACGTCGGCATCGGCGCCGCCGCGCGACAGCGCGACCAGGCAGCGGTTGTAGTCCGGGCGCAGGCAGTCGGCACCGTGCCAGACCCAGTTCTCGTCCTCGGCCTTGTTCAGCGCGTCGAGGTCGAGCAGGGTTTCCCACTTCGGCTCGTCCTTGCGGTATTCCTCCAGCGTGGTGCGGCGCCACAGGCCGCGCTCGTGCTGCGCGTCCTGCCAGAAGTTGTAGTAATACTCGCCGCGCTTGCTGACGTAGGGGATCTTGGCGTCGGAATCGAGCACGGCGAGGATGTCGGTCTCGAGCTGGTCGAAGCCGGGCGCGCCGGCCAGCTCGGCCTCGGTCCTGGCGTTCTGTTCGCGCACCCAGGCCAGCTGTTTGTCGCCGGTGACGTCTTCGAGCCACTGGTTGGGATCGGCGGCAGCGGCCGGCATGGCGTCCTCCTTGGGGGCGTTCTCGTCGGCTTGCGCGGCCAGGGCGGTCGGGCCGGCGAGGCCGGCGGCGGCCGCGAGTCCCGCGGCAAGGCAAACATGCGACAGCTTGGGCATTCAGATCCCCCGTGGATGGCAGCGAATGGAAGCCGGCAACGCTAGCACAGGCTCGCGCGGGGACGGCGTGCCGGAAGCTGCGACCGGATCTCAGGCCGCGTGCGGCAGCCGGGCGCGCGCAGGCACCGCGCGGCGCCGCGCCTGGGTGGTGCCCGGCCGGCGCCGCCGCATGGTCGCTGACGAGTCCGGCATGCGGCGGCGCGGCAGGCGCAGGGGAAGACGCGCGGCGGCCAGCGCCGCGAGGCTGGCCAGCGGCATGCCCAGCAGCCACAGCGGCATCCAGCCGAAGGCGGCGCTGTCGGCGCGCGCGGCCGGCAGCGACAGCACGGCGATGGCGCCCAGGAACAGCGCGCCGAGCAGCCACGCGGCAAGCGGCGGTGCGGCGGCTCGGGTGGCGGCGTTGGCGGCATTGCGGAACAGCGGGTGGCTGGCAGGCGTCATGTCGGCGTTCCTCGGATCGGGAACGCAGCGTCGCGTGCGGGCATCTCAAAGGCTGCGACCTGGGAAGACGCTGTAGAACCGGGTCCCGTGGGAGCGGCTTCAGCCGCGAGCTTCTGGCCCGCGGCGAACGGTGCCCCGGGAAAAGCTCGCGGCTGAAGTCGCTCCCACAACGGCGGGCTTTCGCGTCCGGACATTCGGCGCCCTGCCTGAGCTCGCGGCTGAAGCCGCTCCCGCAGGAAGGATCGAGCGCGCGGGATCAGTAGCCTGCCGCGTCCAGCGCCTTCTCCGCGGCGTTGCGGCCGACGTCGACCAGCTCCTTCGCGCGCCAGAATTCGTAGAACTGGCACACGTCGCGCGGGATCCCGATCACCAGCTCCGGCGGGTCGAGCGCCAGCTGCACGCGGGCGATCTGGGCCTGCATGGTGTCCAGCGCGCGCGACAGGGTGTCGACCAGGCCGACTTCCGCCGCCGGCTCGCCGGCGCGGCGTCCGAACCAGCGTCCCAGCCGCGAAACGGATGCCGGCGCGGCGGGTACGCCGTCAGCCGGATCGCCGGGCGGCTGCCGCGGACGGCTGTGCATGTCGACCGCCACCAGCCGGTGCGCATCGGACAGGCGGGTGGCGGTGATCGGCAGCGGCGCGAGCAGGCCACCGTCGACCAGTTCGCGCCCGTGCACCACCTGCGGGGTGAACAGGCCCGGGATCGCGAACGACGCGCGCAGCGCATCCCACAGCGGACCGCTGCGCAACCACACCACGCGCTGGCGTTCCATGTCGACCGCGGCCGCGGTGAACGGGACCGGCAATTCCTCGATGCGCGGATCGCCGACCACCTCGCGCATCGCGTCGACCAGCCGCTGGCCGGCGATCAGCCCGGGGCGTCCCATCACCGGATCGAGCAGGCGCAGGAAATCGCGGCGCGACAGGCGCTCGAAGCCTTCGCGGAATTCGCGCAGCCGCCCGGCCGCGTAGACCCCGCCGACCAGCCCGCCGCTGGACGAGCCGGCCACCGAGACGATGTCCAATCCGCGCGCTTCCAGCGCTTCGATCACGCCGATCTGCGCCAGTCCGCGCGCGCCGCCGGCGCCGAGCGCCAGCGCGATCGGCTCGCGGCGCGTCGGGGATCCCGGGCCATCCGGCATGGCGATGGCCATCGGCTCAGCGCTCGTAATTGCCCAGCGCCAGCGTGAGCAGCGTGCGCGCCTGCGCGCGCAGCGACTCGGGTTCGACGATCTCGGCGTCGCTGCCGTAATGCAGCACGTCCATGAGCAGCTCACGCGGCGCGCTGTACGGCACCTTCAGTTCGTAGCGGCCGTCGGCGAGGTAACGCCCCTGCTGCTGCGAATGCCAGTGCTCGTCCGCGACCCAGCGCGCGGACTTGGCGCTGAACACGATCGTCGCCACGCCCTTGGGCGGCCCGGAGAAGATGCCGTAGCTGCCGGCCAGGTGCGCGTCGAGCTTCGCTTCGTCGACATCACGGGCGACGACGTCGAGCTGGCGCGCCGCGCCGATGCGATCGACCGAAAAGCTGCGCAGCGCCTCCTTCTCCTCGTCCCATGCGTCGAGGTACCAGTTGTCGCGGTAATGGGTGATGCGCTGCGGCGACACGGTGCGCCGGGTCTTCTCGTCGGTGGAGCGGGCGCGGTATTCGAACGACAGCTGTTTGCGCGACAGCACCGCCGAGCACACGGTGCGGAATGCATGCTCGTCCATGCGCCGGGTGCGGTGCGGGATCACCCGCACGCGCTCGACCGGCCACGGCTTTCCGGCGGCATGTTCGGACAGCAGTTTCTCGATCCGCCCCTGCAGCGGCGCCAGCGCCGACGACAGCACGCCGCCGCCGCTGCGCGACAGCAGCTGCTGCGCGGCAAGCAGCGCGTGCAGTTCGTCGGAGTTGAGCCACAGGCCGGGCAGTTCGAAACGGTCGCCTTCGTCGGCGTCGTAGCGGAAGCCGGCCTCGCCGTCGCCGACCACCGGCGCCATCAGCCCGTCGCGCAGGAACGCGAGGTCGCGGTAGACGGTGGCGCGCGAGCATTCCAGCTCTTCGCGCAGCCGGGCCACCGTCACCGGATAGCGGGCGGTCCTGAGGATGCGGTGCAGCGAGAGGATGCGTTCGTATCGGTCCATGGGGCGATTATGGCGCGGCGCGGCGGGCTTCGCTGGCCGGTCGCCCTGTGTCTTGGCCCGGGCTGGCGGCGCGGCCCGACGTCCTGCCCTCGGGCGCCGGGCGGCATACCTTCGCCGTGCGGGGAGGCCCGGCACTCATGCGCCCCGGCCACCGGTCATCCTCGCCGCTTGTGTCCCGGAGGGACTCGACGATCGACATTACGTCGCGGCAATGAACGGATAACCCCGGTTTAACCGCGGCGTCGACAGACTGCGCGGCCTTCGGCACGGATCGGAAGTCGACATGGGGCGGACAGGGAAAGTCGATGGCGTCCGCGTGGTCGCATGGACGTTCGCGCTCGGTGCGCACCTCGTGCTGTTGTGGCTGGCGACGCGCAAGATCGCCCCGCCCGAGCCGGCCAGCGATGCCAGGAGCGCACTGCGCCTGGTCTGGCTCGAACCGGCAAAATCGGTTCCCAACGTGTCAGCGCCCGCAGCCGAGCCCCCGCCGAGCGAGCGGCGCCCTGCCCCGACGTCCACACCTCGCCCGCCGACACGCGCAACGCCAGCTTCCGAACCAGCCGCGGCTGCCGCACCGGGGCCCGGCAAGGCAACGAGCGCGGTGTTCATCGAACAGGCCCGACAGCTGTCCGATATCCCGGCGGGCGGCGCGCAGTTCGTCCCCGACCCGCTCGCCCATCGCGATGCGACCCTGCCGGGATCCGGTGGCGGCCGGTTTCGGATGCGCGCGCCGCCGAGCATCCGCCGCGCGCTGCTCAAGATCGGAACGATGGCGGGCGGCCCCGGCTACACCACCGATCCGTGCGCGCGCATCGCAGGCAACCTCGGCGAGCTGTCGCAGCTGGGCGACAGCGAGCTGCTGCAGGAAGAATTGCGGCGCAAGCGCGCGCTTTGTGACTGAGCCATCGGGCCCGTGCACAATGCGGCCATGCGTCCGCCCAACGAGCCAGCACTCGACCTGTCGCCTTCGCCGGGCGACGAGGTCAAGGCCACGACCTGCTACATGTGCGCGTGCCGCTGCGGCATCAAGGTGTGGCTGCAGGACGACGGATCGCAGGGCAAGGCGATTCGCTACATCCAGGGCAATCCGGCGCACCCGGTCAACCAGGGCGTGCTGTGCGCCAAGGGCGCGGCCGGGATCATGCAGCACTACGCGCCATCGCGGCTGGAAAAGCCGCTGCTGCGCGTGGGCGAACGCGGCAAGGGCGAGTTCAGGGAAATCGAGTGGGAAGAAGCGCTGCAGCTGGCGACCTCATGGCTGGCGCCGATCCGCGAACGCAATCCCGACGAGCTCGCGTTCTTCACCGGCCGCGACCAGTCGCAGGCGCTGACCGGCTGGTGGGCGCAGCAGTTCGGCACCATCAACTACGCCGCCCACGGTGGCTTCTGCTCGGTCAACATGGCTGCCGGCGGCCTGTACACCTTCGGCGGCAGCTTCTGGGAATTCGGCGAGCCCGACTGGGAGCACACGCAGTACCTGGTGCTGTGGGGCGTGGCCGAGGACCACGATTCGAATCCGATCAAGCTCGGCCTGGGCAAGCTGAAGGCGCGCGGCGCGAAGATCGTCGCGGTCAATCCGGTGCGCAGCGGCTACGGCGCGATCGCCGACGAGTGGATCGGCATCCGCCCCGGCACCGACGGCCTGTTCGCGTTCGCGCTGATCCACGAACTGCTGCGCATGGACCGGATCGACCTCGACTACCTGGTGCGCTACGCGAATGCGCACTGGCTGGTAGTGCGCAATCCCGGCGGCGTCGATGACGGGCTGTTCGCGCGCGACGCCGACGGCCACGTGCTGTGCTGGGCTGTTGCCCCTCCCCCTGCGGAGGCAGGGGGAGGCTGGGAGCGGGTTGCGTCGGATCCCGCGCAACCTTCCGGAAGCAGCGACGGGGCCGACGGCACCCCTCCCCAGCCCTCCCCTGCCGTCGCAGGGGAGGGAGCTCAAGCGCGCGCCGACGCGATCGACATCTCGCCGGCCGTCGTCGGCGAATACACGCTGGCCGACGGCCGCAGGGCCGTGCCGGTCTTCCAGCTCATCGCCGAGCGCTACCTCGATCCGCAGTACTCGCCCGAGGCGGTCAGCGAACACTGCGGCATCCCCGCCGACACCATCGCCCGCATCGCGTGCGAACTGGCGCAGGCCGCGTTCGATAGCAACCTCCGGCTGCCGATCGCCTGGACCGACGCCTGGGGCCGCGAGCACGACGAGATGGTGGGCCGCCCGGTGTCGATGCACGCGATGCGCGGCATCAGCGCGCACAGCAACGGCTTCCACACCTGCCGCGCGCTGCACCTGCTGCAGCTGCTGCTGGGCGCGATCGACGCGCCGGGCTCGTTCCGCTACCAGCCGCCGTATCCAAAACCCATTCCGCTGCCCAACCGCCCGGGCAAGACGCGCAAGGCCGACGGCACGCTCGACGCGGGCCCGCTGGGCTACGTGCACGGCCCCGAGGACCTGCTGGTCGACGAACACGGCCAGCCGCGGCGCATCGACCACGCGTTCTCGTGGGCCTACCCGCTCTCGGCGCACGGGATGATGCACACCGTGATCCGCAACGCCCATGCGGGCGATCCGTACCCGATCGACACGCTGCTGATGTTCATGGCCAACATGAGCTGGAACTCGGCGATGAACACCGGCCAGACCATGCAGTGGCTGACCGACCGCGATCCGGACGGCAACTACCGGATTCCGCACATCATCTATTCGGACGCATTCGCGTCCGAGATGGTCGCCTACGCCGACCTGGTGCTGCCGGATACGACGTACCTCGAACGCTTCGACGCGATCAGCCTGCTCGACCGTCCGATCTCCGACGCCGACGGCGCCGCCGATGCGATCCGCCATCCCGTGTTCGACCCCGCGACGCAGGCCGGCGGTGACGGCCGCAAGCGCGACGTCCGCGGCTTCCAGTCGGTGCTGCTCGACCTCGGGGCGCGGCTCGGCCTGCCCGGCATGGTGCATGCCGACGGCTCGCCGAAGTACCGCGACTACGCCGACTACATCGTCCGCCACGAACGCGCGCCCGGCGTCGGCCTGCTCGCCGGCTGGCGCGGCGAGCACGGCGACCAGCACGGCAAGGGCGCGCCCAACCCCGGGCAGCTGCAGCGCTACATCGAGAACGACGGCTTCTGGCGCGCGGAGGTGCCGGAGCACGCGCGGTATTTCAAGATGGCCAACCGCGGCTACCTCGAGTGGGCGCAGAAGCTCGGTTTCGTCGGCTCGACCGCGCCGATCGTACTGCAGCTGTATTCGGAACCGCTGCAGAAGTTCCGCCTCGCCGCGCAGGGCCACGGCCCGCACCAGCCGCCGCCGGAGCACCGCGAACGCGTCGCCACGTATTTCGATCCGCTGCCGATCTGGTACGAGCCCTTCGAGTCGAGGCAAACCGAAGCGGCGGCCCACCACGATCGCACCGGTGAGGCAGCGCAGGCAGTGGACGCGGCGAAATTCCATCCGCACCCCTTTCCCCTCCACGCCGTTACCCAGCGGCCGATGTTCATGTACCACTCGTGGGGCTCGCAGAACGCGTGGCTGCGGCAGATTGCCGCGCGCAACTACCTGTACCTGCATCCCGACACCGGCGCGAAGTACGGCGTGGCCGACGACGACTGGATCACCGTCACCTCCCACCACGGCAGCATCACCGTGCAGGCGAAATTCGCCGGCAACGTGCAGCCGGGCACGGTGTGGAGCTGGAACGCGATCGGCAAGCGCCGGGGCGCCTGGCGACTGGCCAAGGACGCGCCGGAGGGCGACAAGGGCTTTTTGATGAACCACCTGATTTCCGACATCACCCCGCGCGGGGACTACGCCAACGCCGACCCAGTCACCGGGCAGGCGGCGTGGTTCGACCTGCGCGTGGACATCCGCAAGGCCTCCGACGACGTGGCCGCATCCAGGCCCCGCTTCGCGCCGCTCGGCTTCGCCGAAGCCGATGAAGCGCCGCTGCGCTACGGTGGCGCACTGCGCGCCAAGGCTTACCGGCGATGAGTCGGCTTGCCACTGTGGTGCGCTGGGCCTGCCTGCTGGCGGGCGTCTGCGGCCTGGTCATCAGCGCCTGGGCGTTCATCGATCCCACCGCGTTTCCGCAGATGCGCATGGACGGCATGGTGCCGCCGCCATCGCCGCGCTGGCGGGCGGCGCTGGGCTTCGTGTTTTCACTGCTGCTGGTCGGCTACGGCTCCGGCAGGCTGCGCCATCGGGAGCTGCCGTGACTGCGCTTCCGCCGCCGTCGAAGGTGAAGCTCGGCCTGGTGATCGACCTCGACACCTGCGTGGGGTGCCACGCCTGCGCGACCAGCTGCAAGGAATGGAACGCCGGCGGCATCGCCGGGCCACTGACCGACGAGCAGCCGTACGGCAAGGATCCGGTCGGTGTCTGGTTCAACCGCGTGCACAGCTACGAGATCGCGCCAACGTCGGCCTGCGCATCGCAGGGCAGCATCGCCGCCGAGGCCGCGCAACCGGCGATGACGCTGCATTTCCCGCGCTCCTGCCTGCACTGCGAAACGCCCGACTGCGTGACCGTGTGCCCGACCGGCGCGAGCTACAAGCGCGCCGAAGACGGGATCGTGCTGGTCGACGAGGACAAGTGCATCGGTTGCAAGCTGTGCAGCTGGGCCTGCCCCTACGGCGCGCGCGAGTACTCGCCGGTCGAAGGCGTGATGAAGAAATGCACGCTGTGCGTGGACCGGATCTACAACGAGAACCTCGACGAAAGCGAACGCCAGCCGGCCTGCGTGCAGGCCTGTCCGACCCGTGCCCGCCATTTCGGCGACCTCGGCGACCCGGAGTCGAAAGTCTCCAGGCTGGTCGCCGAGCGCGGCGGCGTGGCGCTGATGCCGGAGCTGGGCTACAACCCGGTGAACCGCTACCTGCCGCCACGGCCGCGACGCGACGGTGGCGAAGGTGCGACGCAGGACACGACAGTGGAGGCGACATCGCCGCTGCATTGGCTGGGGCGATTGTTGCGACGCTAGGATCGAAGATGCCCGCTGGCGTCCGTGTCTTCCGATCGGCATCCGCCGGCAGGAGATCTGGAACCCGGCTCCACACGCCGAAAGCCTGGAACCCCAATCCGACCATGCACCCCGCGCTGTCCGTCATCTTCTTCACCACCTTTTCCGGCGCGGGCTACGGGCTGCTCGCGTGGCTCGGCGCCTGGATCGCGCTGTCCATCCTGCGCGGCCAGGCATCGCCCGCGCTCACCGGCGTGCAGCTGGCAGCGCTGCTGCTCGGCCTGCTGCTGTCGACGGCCGGCTTGCTCGCTTCGCTCGGCCACCTCGGCAAGCCGCTGCGTGCGTGGCGCGCGTTCTCGCAGTGGCGCACCTCGTGGCTGTCGCGCGAAGGCGTGATGGCGATCGCGACGCTGGTGCCGGCGCTCGTGATCGGCGCGCTGCTGGTGTGGGCCCCGCCCGGCCCGGCCACCGCGCCGCTGCTGGCGATCTCGGGCGTCGTGCTGGCGCTGTGCGCGCTGGCCACGGTGGCCTGCACGGCCATGATCTACGCATCGCTCAAGCCGATCCCGGCCTGGCGCCATCCGCTGGTGCTGCCGGTCTACCTGCTGTTCGCGCTGCTGACCGGGCTGGCGCTGCTGTTCGCACTGATGCTGGCGATGCCGGGCCACCGCGGTCCGGACGCGATGCTGCTGATGCTGGCGATCGTCGCCGCGCTGCTGGTCGCGCTGAAGTGGCTGTATTGGTACCAGACCGACCGCGACGGCCTGCCCGGCAGCCGCGCTGCCGCGATCGGCCTGCCGGGTCGCGTGGCGAATGTGTTCGAACGGCCGCACACGGAAGCCAACTACATCACTCGTGAAATGGCGTTCCAGGTCGCGCGCGCCCACGCACGCTGGCTGCGCATCGGCGCCAGTGTATTGCTCATCGGCGGCCCGCTGCTGGGCTACCTGCTGCTGGCCTCGGGCAGTCCGGTCTTCGCGCTGACCACGGCGACCGTGCTGATGCTGACGGGTGGTTTCGTCGAGCGCTGGCTGTTCTTCGCCCAGGCCCGGCACAAGGTCACGCTGTACTACTGATCGCCGAATCGGCACGGCCGCTGCGGGCGCCGAACCCGTCGGATGGCTGAATGCGTGGCCGCGATCACGCCCGCTGCCTTTGGATTGTCACGCGGACGCCGGCATAATCGCGCTGTAATCGTTTCCACAGAGCCTTGCCATGCCCGCGGTCTGGTGGCTGGCGCTAGCCGGCCTGCCCGTTTTCCAGCAGCCCATGCCCGAAGCGCCGGGCGAACCCGCCGTGCTCGCCGTCGCGGCCGGGCACGTCTCGCTGCGCGCGCCCTGCTATCGCCTGGTCTGCCCGGACGCGGAATGGCTGGCCGCCACGCCCTACACCACGCTGTGGAAGCCCAAGGTGCCCGGGACCGTGCCCCGCCTGCGCCCGGTCCGGGCCTCGCCGCTGGCCACCCGCAGCTACGCCGCGCTGCATGCGCCAGCCTCGCGCCGCGAATGGGTCGACGCCGAGGCCAGCTACGCCAAGGTCGACACCACGTTCGGCCTGGAGGCGATCCGCCGCCCCGGCACCCAGGTCCAGCTGGAGCTGGGCACCGGCTACCGCCTGCAGCCCTACACCGACTACGGCACCGCCTCGATCGGCGTGATCGCCAGCGGCGGACTGCGCGTGTCGCAGCGGTTCGGCGACTGGGCCGAGCTCAACCAGCAGATCCGCGTGGAAACCGGCCGCCACAACACGTTCGTGCGCCAGACGCTCGGCGTCGACATCATGCTGCAGCCGCGCTGGACGCTGCAGTCGCGGCTGGAGGTCAACCACGACAGCGCCGGCGACGGCGGTCGCGGCAGCACCGATGCGCACGGGTCGCTGAACCTGCACTACGCGTTCTGAGCGGGGCGTGTCCTGGCGCACGCGCGGCGCGGCGCCTGTGCGCATGCGCGATGTCGCCTCATCAGACGCGCTCGGCGAGACCTTTACGTACGGTTCGATGGCGTGGCGGCCACGGCTTGCCTGCACGCGCCCTGCCCGGCCATTCGATCATGGGGCGCAGGACACGATCAGTCCGGTCGCAGAATCCCGTCAGATCGTCCCGCGCCGCAGGAACGCGCCGCTGGCGACTCACTCGCGCGGCGGCAGGAACTCCGCCGCGCCCGCGTCCAGCAGCCGCCGGGCGACGAGGTTGCCGATCGCCTCGGCCTGCGCTGCGTCGCCGTCGGCTTCGGCGCGCACGCAGCGGCCGTCGGCGGCGGAACCGACCAGGCCCTGCAGCAGCAGCTGCGTGCCATCGAGTCGCGCCAGCGCCGCCACCGGCACGTGGCAGCTGCCGTGCAGCGCGCGGTTCATCGCGCGCTCGGCTTCCACGCAGGTGCGCGTGGGCGCGTCGTCGAGCGTCGCGCACAGCGCGCGGGTGATGGCATCGTCCTGGCGGCATTCGATCGCGATCGCGCCCTGCGCCGGCGCCGGCAGCCAGCCGGGCGCGTCGAGCCGGGCGCGGATGCGTTCGCCGAACCCCAGCCGCAGCAGGCCCGCGCACGCGAGCACGATCGCGTCGTAATCGCCGTTGTCGAGCTTCGCCAGGCGACTGTTGACGTTGCCGCGCAGGTCGGCCAGCTGCAGGTCCGGGCGTCGCGCGCGCAGCTGCGCCTGGCGCCGCAGCGACGAGGTGCCTACGCGCGCGCCTTCGGGCAGGGCGTCGATGCCGTCGTGATGGTTGCTGATGAACGCGTCGGCGTGGTCGGCGCGGTCGAGGATCGCCGGCAGCGCGAACGGACCTTCGAGCTCCATCGGCACATCCTTGAGCGAATGCACCGCGCAGTCGGCGCCACCGCGCAGCATCGCGAGCTCCAGCTCCTTGAGGAACAGGCCCTTGCCGCCGATCGCCGCCAGCGAGCGGTCGAGCACCTCGTCGCCGCGGGTGGTCATCGGCACCAGCAGCACCTCCAGCCCGGGGTGCGCCGCGCGCAGGCGCTCGGCGACATGGTCGCTTTGCCAAAGCGCCAGCGGACTCTTGCGGGTAGCGATGCGGATCGTGGCCATGGGCCATTATCGCCGCTGGGGGGGTGCGCGTGGGATGGCCGGTGCGGGCGGCTCCAGCCGCGAACCTCGAGGCTCCGGCCTCACACGCCCGCGGCCCGGAGCCACCGCGGGATGCCACGATTACTGCCGGACCACGTCCTTCAGCCCGGCCACGCAGCGGCGGCTGACTTCCAGCGGCTGCTCGCCGTGGCGCAGGATCGCGTGGACGCGCCCGTCGGTTTCGCGCCGCAGTTCGACCAGTTCGTGGCGCGCGATCAGGCAGTTGCGGTGGATGCGCAGGAAGCGGTCGCCGAATTCCTCCTCGAGCGCCTTCAGCGATTCCTCGATCAGGTCCTCGCCGCGGGCGTGGTGCACCACGACGTATTTCTCGTCGGCCTGCAGGTAGTGGATGTCCTCGATCGGGATCAGCCGCAGGCTGCCGCGCAGGCGCGCGCACAGGTGCGTGCGCTGGCGGCCCTTGCCGTCGCGCGCCGCGGCGGCATTGTGGTCGCGGCCGGCAATGAAGGTGCGCGCGCGTTCGAGCGCGGCATGCAGGCGCTCGGCGCGCACCGGTTTGACCAGGTAGTCGACCGCGGCGGCTTCGAACGCCGACAGCGCGTGCGCGTCATAGGCAGTGCAGAACACGACCGCCGGGCGCGGCTCGAACGCGGCCAGGTGGCGCGCGGCTTCGAGCCCGTCGATGCCGGGCATGGCGATGTCGAGCAACACCACATCGGCGTCGTGCGCGGCGCAGGCATGCAGCGCCTCGCGCCCGTCGCCGGCTTCGGCGACCACTTCCAGGTCAGCGTGGTCGGCCAGCAGCATGCGCAGGCGTTCGCGGGCCAGCGGTTCGTCGTCGGCGATGACCACCTTCATGCTCGCGGCGTCCTCGGGCAGCTGCGGGGCTATTCGGTTCGATAGTAGCGGCCGCGTCGCGGCGGGGCCATCGGGCGCGATCCGACCCAGGTCTCGCCTGTCGCGGGAGCGGCTTCAGCCGCGAGCCTGCGGAGGCAGGGGAGGGTTGGGGAGGGATGCCGTCAGGATCACTGCGTATCGTGATCACCCCTCCCGATCTCCCCTGCCTTCGCGGAAGAAGGGCTACGGCAAAAGCTCGCGGCTGAAGCCGCTCCTACACGGCCGTCGGGCCGTGTCAGGCGTCGGCCAGCCGCGGCGACAGCCAGTCACCGAGGTCGCGGATCTCTTCCAGGCAGACCGAGTGCGGCATCGGATACGCGTGCCAGTCGACGGCGAAGCCCAGGTCACGCAGCAGGGCGGCGCTCTGTTCGCCCGCACGCAGCGGCACCACCGGATCCTGGGTGCCGTGCGCCATGAACACCGGCTGCGCGTTCGCGCCGACGGCCAGCGCGGCAGCGGCGGTCTGCGCCGCGGGAACATAGGTCGATAGCGCGACCAGGCCGGCCAGCGCTTCGCTCCGGCGCAGCCCGGCGGCAAGGGTGACCGCCCCGCCCTGTGAGAAGCCGGCGAGGAACACCCGCGACGCCGGCACGCCGCGCTGGGCTTCGCGCGCGACCAGCGCTTCGACCCGCTCCACCGACGCCGCCACGCCCGCCTCGTCGGCGCGGTTGGCCAGGTCGGCCTCGCGGATGTCGTACCAGGCGCGCATCGGCACGCTGTTGTTGATCGTGACCGGGCGCACCGGCGCGTGGGGGAACACGAAGCGGACCGCAGGCCACGCCGGGCGCACGAGTTCCGGCAGGATCGGCACGAAGTCGCCGCCGTCGGCGCCCAGGCCGTGCAGCCAGATCACGCTGTAGCGCGGCGACGGGCCGGTTTCGCGTTCGATGGTCTCGAGCATGTTGGGGCCGTGTGTGGGTGGTGCGGGCATTATGGCGGCAGGCGCCGCGTCAGGCAGGCGCGTGGTCGTCCGCGCGCGCGGCGCGCAGTTCGCTGGCGCGCACCAGCACCGCCGGCGGCGCCAGCTCCTCGGGCGTGCAGAAGATGCGGCGCCGGCGCAGCCACTGCCCCGGGGCGCGCGCCGAGGTCAGCATCACGATCGGGATCGACAGCACCAGGCCCAGGATCACCGGCGACATCCACCACGCCAACGCCGGCGAGATGCTCCACGCCATCGCCGCGGCCAGCACGCCCAGCAGGCTCAGCCCGCCGTAACTGCGCAGCAGGCTGGAAAACGGCAGGCTGCCGTCGTCGCGACGCTGCGACTCCCAGCCCGAATCCTTGCCTGCCAGCACCTCGGCCACGCCGCGCGACTGCACGTACATCGTCACCGGCGCCATCAGCGCGGCCAGCACGGTTTCCAGCAGCATGCCGACGAACGTGCGCCAGGCGCCGCCGCAGCCGCGGCGCATGTCGCGATCGAAGACTGTGGCGATGAAGCCCATCAGCTTCGGCGCCAGCAGCATGCCCATGGTGAACACGAACACCCAGAGGAAGCGGTCCGGATCCTGCTCGCGCCAGTACGTCGTCGGCGAAAAGTCCGACAGCTCGACGTTGCCCCACGACAGCCCCGCGTGGTGCAGCGGAATCGCAAGGCCCACCAGCATCAGCATCGCCCACATCGGCGCGGTGAAGTAGTGGCCGATGCCGATCAGCAGGTGCCAGCGGCTCACCCAGTGCAGGCCCCTGGCCGGCAGTACTGCCCCGTGCTGCAGGTTGCCCTGGCACCAGCGGCGGTCGCGCACCAGCATGTCGGTCAGCGACGGCGGGCCTTCCTCGTAGCTGCCGGCCAGCGACGGCACCATGTGCAGCGCCCAGCCGCCGCGGCGCAGCAGCGCCGCTTCGACGAAATCGTGGCTGAGCACGGTGCCGGCGAACGGCTTTACCCCGCGCAGCTCCGGCAGCCCGGCGCACTGCGCGAACGCGCGCGTGCGGATCATCGCGTTGTGGCCCCAGTAGTTGCTCTCCGCCCCGTGCCACCAGGCCACGCCGTAGGCGATCACCGGCCCGTACACGCGCCCGGCGAACTGCTGCATCCGCGCGAACAACGTATTGCCGTTGACGATCACCGGCAGGGTCTGGATCAGGGCCACGTCGTCGTGGCCTTCCATCGCACCGGCCAGGCGCACGAGCGTGTCGCCGGTCATCAGGCTGTCGGCGTCGAGGATCAGGAACTGCGGATATGCACCGCCCCAGCGGCGTACCCAGTCGGAGATGTTGCCCGCCTTGCGCTCGTGGTTGTTCTCGCGAAGCCGGTAGAACACGCGCGCCCCCGGCCCGAGCCGTCGGCGCAGGGCATCGAACGCGCTCCGTTCCGCCTGCTGGATGCCGGGATTGCGGGTGTCGCTGAGCACGAAGAAGTCGAAATGGTCCTGCTGCCCGGTGGCCGCCAGCGACTCGTGCATCGCCTGCAACCCGGCGACCAGGCGCTCGGGATCCTCGTTGTAGGTCGGCATCAGCAACGCGGTGCGCGATGCCAGCCGCGGCAGCGGCAGCTTCGCCGACAGCCCCAGGCGCGCGCGCCGCTTGGACACGATCAGCACGAAGCCCGCCAGCGCGCCGACGAACGCCTGCACGATCCACGCGAACAGGAACACGAACAGCACCAGCAGCGCGGTCTCCAGCACGTCGGTGCCGTCGCCGCGCAGCAGCCACCAGATCTGGTAGGTGGCAACGAAGGTCAGCAGCACCGCCGCCCCGATGATCGCCAGCCGACGCCAGAACATGCCGCCGGGCGTGGTCGGGAACCGGCGCCCCTGCATGCGGCCGGCACGCAGCGACTGCACGGGCATGTCCAGCGGCGCTTCGGCTGGCAGCGCCGGGGCCGCGTCGGATGCCGCCTCGATCTCGCTCACGCCATCCACCGGTACAGCCAGGTTTCCGTAAGCGGGCCCTGGTCGTCGACCAGCCGCGCACGCAGCTCGCTCACGCGCGCATCGCCAGGATGCAGCTCGAAGCTCATCCGCCAGCCGCCCGTGTCGGCATTGCGATACGCGACCGGGTTGCGCAAAGCGCCCTGTGAGGCGGCGGCATCGACGCGCGGCTTCGCGTCATCGGCCAGCTTCGCCAGGCGTCCGCCGGCGAGGTCCACCACCACCAGCCGCGCGCCGTCGTGGGAGGCGCCGATGCGGGTCGCGGACACGGTGGCCAGCGCCGGCTTCCACGCATGGTCGCGGCACCAGTGCAGGCGATAGCGCCAGCGGTGTTCGGTGCCGGCGGCGATGGCCGCCTTCGGCCGCCAGAACGCCACGATGTTGTCGTGGTACTCGTCGGCGGTCGGGATCTCGACCAGGTGCACCTCGCCTTCGCCCCAGTCGCCGAGCGGCTCGACCCACAGGCTGGGCCGCTTCTGGTACGCGGCCTCGGCGTCCTGGAAATCCTCGTAGCGACGCTTGCGCTGCATCAGCCCGAAGCCGCGGGGACCAGCGTCCTGGAAGCCGCTGTGCTGCAGCGATGCGGGATTCTGCAGCTGTCGCCAGGCCTGCTCGCCCTTGCCGTTGAACATCGCCAGGCCGTCCGAGTCGTGCACCGCCGGGCGGTAGTCGTCGACGCCGATGCGGTCGCTGGGATCGAACTCGAACATGCTCGTCAGCGGCGCGATCCCGGCATGGACGAGTTCGACGCGCGGATACAGCCGCATGTCCACGTCGAACACCGTTTCGTCGCCCGGATCGATCGCGAAGCGGAACGCCCCGGCCACGCTCGGGCTGTCGAGCAGCGCGTGCACCACCAGCGCCTGCGCGTCCGCCGCCGGCCGCTCCAGCCAGAACGCGGTGAAGCGCGGGAACTCCTCCGGCGCGGGCTCGCCGGTGCCCAGCGCCAGCCCGCGCGCCGACAGGCCGTAGTTCAGTCCCTTGGCCACCGCGCGGAAATAGCTGGCGCCGAGGAAGCTGCACAGCTCGTCGAAATGGTCGGCACGGTTGATCGGCGCGTGCAGCCGGAAACCGGCGAAGCCGACGTCGCCGACCTTCGGCACCGGCTGCGGCGCGTAGTCGAACAACCCGGTGGAGAACGCGAACGGCGCCGCCCGGCCATCGTGCACCGTGTACACGTCGACCCGATCCTTGAACAGGAACCCGCGGTGGAAGAACTGCGCCTGGAACGGCAGCCCGTCGTCTCGCCACAGCGCACGCGCGGGCCGGTAGCGGAAGTCGCGGTACTGGTCGTAGCCGATCTTCGCCAGCGCCGGCGGCAATGCGTCGCCCGGTGGCCGATAGGCCTGCGCGGCGAGCGCACGGGCCAGCGCCGGCACGGTGCCATCGTCGAACCTGCCGGTGAATCCGGTGTCGCTCGCCGGCGTGGCTGCAAACGTTTCCAGCGGTCGGACCAGCGTGAGCAGGGGCAGCGACAATCCCGACAGGACCACTTCACGACGATGCACCGTTACCTCGCGGGCGAAATGCAGCAAGGCACTATACGGCGACAAGGCTCACCAGAACGTAAAGCCGACGCGTGCCGACAACTGCGCGAGCGAGACACGCCGCAGCCATCAGCCACGCGGCGCGGCGGAATCGCTCCGGCTGTTCTCCCGTTCGGACGCAGTGGATGATGACCGGATTCCGGCGCGCAAGAACTCGGGCCCCCCCAATCCCTTCGGTGCACGCCCCAGTCGGCTGTCGATGCAGAACGCCCGAGCGCGACGCCCATGCAGCCGTCGCGTCCATGCGCGTGCACGAGTTGGCTACGTACTCACACCGACGTCGCTGTGCCCGGATTGTCCCGTGCGCTGCGCGCGGGACACCGCCGCGCCTATCGCTGCGATCAGGACAATTGATTTGCGCCCCATGGGGTAGCGGAGGAGACTCGGTCGCACACACGCGCCGTCCCACCGCCCAGGAGCAAGCCGCCATGACCACCCCAGCAGACAAGCGCTCGACGACAGGATCGACCACCGGGAGCGGCGCACCGGCTCCGAGCGACCGCAACTCGCTGACCATTGGCGCGGACGGCCCGATCCTGCTGCATGACGTGCACTTCCTCGAGCAGATGGCGCACTTCAATCGCGAGAAGGTGCCCGAGCGCCAGCCGCACGCGAAGGGTGCCGGCGCTTTCGGCGTGTTCGAGACCACCGAAGACGTGTCGAAGTACACGAAAGCGGCGCTGTTCCAGCCAGGCGCGCGCACCGACATGCTCGCCCGCTTCTCCACCGTCGCCGGCGAACAGGGCAGCCCCGACACCTGGCGCGACGTGCGTGGCTTCTCGCTGAAGTTCTATACCGACGAAGGCAACTACGACCTGGTCGGCAACAACACGCCGGTGTTCTTCGTGCGCGACCCGATGAAGTTCCCGCATTTCATCCGCAGCCAGAAGCGCCTGCCCGACTCCGGCCTGCGCGACAACCACATGCAGTGGGACTTCTGGACAAACAATCCGGAGACCGCGCACCAGGTCACCTACGTCATGGGCATCCGCGGCCTGCCGCGCACCTGGCGGCACATGAACGGCTACGGCTCGCATACTTACATGTGGATCAATGCCGCCGGCGAGAAATTCTGGGTCAAGTACCACTTCCATACCGAGCAGGGCATGGAATTCTTCAGCAACGCCGAGGCCGCTGCGATGGCCGGCAAGGACGCGGACTTCCACCGTGGCGACCTGTTCAACGCGATCGCCCGCGGCGACCATCCGAGCTGGATCCTGTCGGTGCAGGTGATGCCGTACGCCGATGCCAAGGACTACCGCTTCAACCCGTTCGACCTGACCAAGGTCTGGCCGCACGCGGATTACCCGTTGATCAAGGTCGGCCGGATGACGCTCAACCGCAATCCGGACAACTTCTTCGCCCAGATCGAGCAGGCCGCGTTCTCGCCGGGCAACACGGTGCCGGGCATCGGCCTGTCGCCGGACAAGATGCTGCTCGGCCGCGCGTTCGCCTATGCCGACGCGCAACGCAACCGCATCGGCACCAACTTCCACCAGCTGCCGGTCAACCAGCCCAGGTGCCCGGTCAACAGCTACCTGTTCGACGGGCAGATGGCCTACCACCACAGCGGCAACGCGCCGGTGCACGCCACCAACAGCGGCGGTCGCCCGTGGGCCGACGAAACCGGCGCGATGGCCGACGGCTGGGAGGCCGACGGCGAGATGGTGCGCAGCGCCTACACCCTGCACGCAGAGGACGACGACTTCGGCCAACCCGGCACGATGGTGCGCGAGGTGCTGGGCGACGCCGAGCGCGACGCGCTGGTCGACCAGGTCGCCGGCAGCCTGCTCGGCGGCGTGCGCAGCCCGGTCCTGGAGCGCGCATTCGGCTACTGGAAAAGCATCGATCCCGACGTCGGCCAGCGCATCGAGGACAAGGTCCGCGCCGGCAGTGCGCCGGAGCCGGCCGAAGGCATGGGCGAAGGCTGAGCGTGGCCGACAGGACGCGGCGGGATGGCTTTGCATCCCGCCTGTGCGGAGTGCATCCGCTCACACCGCGTGCGAACTCGGCATTCTGGGCCCACCAGGACTCGAACCTGGAACCAAAGGATTATGAGTCCTCTGCTCTAACCATTGAGCTATAGGCCCGTACCGCACGCAGTTTAGAGGAGCGCCCGCGGGGCAGCCATCGAGTTCGGACGCCGGCGCTCATGAAAGCCCTCCGCGCGTCGGCCCATGTTTCCACTTCCGCACCGCGAACGCGCAGCTAACGCGAACGATCCCGGAAAGGCGTAGCGCGCCCAGGCGCTTTCGCGCCGGCGCCGACCGACCGGCGGCGTGCCTAGCGCGACTGCGCGGGATCCACCGCCGCGCACAGCGCCGGCGGGATGTCTTCCTTGCGGGTGCCCCATCCCGCCGGGTCGGGGCGCTCCGACAGCATGTACTCCAGCTTGCCGCCTTGCATCAGCCGCTCGACCGGCAGCCACGTCGCCGCCTGCGGCTTGCCATCCAGGGCCACCGACGCGACGTAGCGCGGCTGCGGCGACCTCGCACCGTCGGCCTTGACCACCAGTCGGCGACCGCCTTCGAGCTCGAGGGTCACGCGGTCGAAGCGCGGCGGATGCAGCAGCATCCGCCCGCTGCCCGGCATCAGCGGCGAGAACCCCATCGCGCCGAAGAGATAGAACGCCGACATCGTCCCGAGGTCGTCGTTGCCCGTGACGCCGTTCGGTGCGTTGGTGAAGAGCGTCTGCACGGCATGCAGCACGGTCGCGGTCTTCCACGGCTGGCCGACTAGGCTGTACAGCGTGGGTACATGCATGGTCGGCTCGTTGTTCGGGTTGTAGCGGTACTGGCCGTAATAGCTGTACGCGCCGCCTACCCAGGCCTTGCGCGCCGCGTTCGCGGGATCGGCCAGCAGCTCGTCGTAGGCAAAGAAGGCGTCGAGCCGGCGCGCCATCGCATCCCTTCCGCCCATCGCGCGCGCCAGTCCCGGCACGTCCTGCGGCACAAGCCACTGGTATTGCCAGGCCGTGCCCTCGTGGAATCCGTAGTGCGAGCGCGGGCTGTAAGCGCCGGTGGGCGGCGTGAACCACGCGCCGTCGGCCAGCCGCGGGCGCGGAAATCCGGTGAAGCCCGATTCGGGCTCCGCCAGCGCGGGGTCCCAGACGTTGCGCCAGTTGCCTCCGCGCGCGCGCAGCGCCGCCGCGTCGTCGTGCTTGCCAAGCGCGTCGGCCATCTGCGCCAGCGCGCAGTCGGCGAGCGCGTATTCCAGCGTCGCCGAGCCGCCGTTGTGCGGGTCCACGTCCATGCCCTTGGCCGGGAAGGTGCGATCGAAGACCACGAAGCCGTCGCGCAGGTAACCGGCGTTGCCCGCGCGCCCCTCCGAACGCGACAGCAGCGGCGGTACTTCCCAGGCATTCCTGCGCAGCGCGGCCCAGGCGGCGTCTTCGCGCCCGTCGAGCGCGCCGTAGCGCCACAGGTCGACCAGGAACGGCGTGACCGGATCGCCGGTCATTGTGTTGGTGTCGAAGTCGGCGTAGCCCCACTTGGGGAGCCAACCGCCCTGCGCGTCGATCGCCAGCAGCGAGCGACCGATGTCGCGCGCGCGCCGCGGTTCGAGCAGCGCCAGCAGCTGGTTCTGCGAGCGGTAGGTGTCCCACAGCGAGAAGAACTCGTGGTACGTCCAGCCGTCGGCGACGTGGATCGCGTCGTCGTAACCGCGATAGCGGCCGTCGGCGTCGCTGCCGGTCAGCGGCTGCAGCAGCGCGTGGTAGAGCGCGGTGTAGAACACCACGCGGTCGTCGCGGCTTCCTCCTTCGACTCGTACCTTCGACAACGCATCGCGCCAGGCCTGCTGCGCGGCGCCGCGCATGGCATCGAAGGTCAGCAGCCTGCCGTCGCGCTTGGCTTCCGCGCGCAGGTTGGCGCGCGCGCCTTCGAGGTCGACGTGCGAAATCGCGCTGGTCGCGGTGACGCTGCGCGCGCCGGCGAGATCGAAGCTCAGCCAGGCGCCGTTGAATGGCTCGTACTCGCTCTCCATGCTGTAGCGCGCGCCCGGCGTGCCGCCTGCCTGGCCCCAGACGCCGAACGACGCGAACGGACGGTCGAACTCGATCCGGAACCACGTCGCGTACTGGTGGCCGCCGCAGAAGCTGAGCGTCGTCACCTTGCCCTCCACCGCGCGGTCGCCGACCAGGCGGATCTCGCTGCCGATCACGCGGTGCTTCTCGTTGGCCTGGCCGACGTCGACCAGGACATGGCCGGTCGCCGCGCCCGGGGCCCAGGTGTAGCGCTCGGCGGCGGCGCGGGCAAGCGCGGTGGCCTCGACGTCGATGCCGCCGTAATCGGTGAGCCGCACCCTGTAGTAGCCGGCCTGGCCGCCGTCGGGATCGTGCCGGTAGCGGGCTCCGTACTTGCGGTGGTCGAAGCTGTCCGCGTTGCGCGTGTCGAAATCGCCACCGGGGCCGATCACGCCGGTCACCGGCAGCACGGACACCTGCCCGCCCTGCTCCCAGCACCCGGCGCCAGACAGGTAGCTGCGGCCGAAGCCGCGGATCCGCTCGTCGCCGTCCCGCCAGCCGGCGTAGTGCGAGCCGGTCGGGCTGACCTGGATCATGCCGAAGGGCGCCGAGGCCCCCGGAAAGGTATTGCCCTCGTCGCGGGTGCCGATGAAGGTGTTGACCAGGGTCGCCAGGTCTTCGGATCCGCCGGCGCGGACCGGCGCGGGCGCGAATGCCATCGCCGCGGCCAGCAGGCCGGCCGACGCCGCCCGCGCGAGGGCAAGCCGGGGACGCCAACCCGAAGCGGTCGCCAACGCGGCGGACGTGACCAGTCGGAACATGCGAGCCTCCCCGGCATTGGGTGGTCGGGCAGGCTCGGCCACCCGTGCGCAACGCAGCGAAGGTGTAATGTAGCGCACGATTTAGAACGATCCAAATCGAAGCCAGAAGGAGCGACCGATGCTTGCACGCCGCGGTTTCCTGCAACTGCTCGGCCTCTCGGCCGCCCTGCCGGCGCTGGCGCGCGCCGGCGTTCCGGCCCCGGATCCGGACCCGGCCACCGACGCCGCGCCGCTCGTGGTCTCGACCTGGGCCTTCGGCCAGGCCGCCAACGCCGCGGCCTGGCACGTGCTCGAAGCGGGAGGCGCGGCGCTGGACGCAGTCGAGGCCGGCGCCAGGGTGCCCGAGTCGGATCCGGCCAACCATTCGGTGGGCCTGGGCGGCTACCCCGACCGCGACGGGCACGTGACCCTCGACGCCTGCGTCATGGACCACCTGGGCAAGCTCGGCAGCGTGGCCTGCCTGGAAGAGATCGTGCACGCGGTCTCGGTGGCGCGGCGGGTGATGGAGAAGACCCCGCACGTGCTGCTGGTCGGCGAAGGCGCGCTGCAGTTCGCGCTCGGCGAAGGCTTCCGGCGCCAGGACCTGCTCACGCCGGAAGCCGAACAGGCATGGCGGGCATGGCTGAAGACCGCGGAGTACCGGCCACAGCCGAACATCGAACTCAGCAACCGCTACCGGATGCCCGGTGCCGTGCCGGGCGGGGAACGCAACCACGACACCATCGGCATCCTCGCGCTGGACCGCGCGGGGCACCTGGCCGGCGCCTGCACCACCAGCGGCATGGCGTTCAAGATGCGTGGGCGCGTCGGCGATTCGCCGATTTCGGGCGCCGGACTATTCGTCGACGGCGAAGTCGGTGCCGCCAGCGCGACCGGGGTCGGCGAGGAATGCCTGCGCATCTGCGGTTCGCACACCGTGGTCGAACTGGTGCGCCAGGGTCGTGCGCCCGAGCAGGCGTGCAAGGAGGCGATCGAACGCATCGCCCGCCGGTATCCGTCACCGCCCAGGGATCTGCAGATGGCCTTCGTCGCCGTCGATCGCCACGGGCGCGTCGGCGGCTACGCGCTGCAGCCCGGCTTCAGCTATGCCGTGCGCACCGCCGTGGACGACCGCCTGGTGGAGGCGCCGAGCCTGACGTAGACGCGGCCGGCCGCTTGCCGGCGCCCTGCTTTTGACGCACGATGGCGCGGATTGAATCGATCTAAACCGGGTTCGGGCGCGCTTTTGGAAAAGCCTCGCAGGATCACCTTGAACGACATCGCGCAGGCCTGCGGCGTTTCGCGCGCGACGGTGTCGCTGGTGCTGCGCAACAGCCCGCTGGTACGCACCGAAACCCGCCACCGGGTCGAGGCCGAAATGCAGCGCGTAGGCTACGTCTACAACCGCGTGGCGGCCAGCCTGCGCCAGCGCGTCTCCAAGGCCGTGGCGCTGGTCATCAACGACCTGTCGAACCCGTTCTTCGCCGAATTCGCGGCCGGCGTGGACGAGGCGCTCGGCGCCAAGGGCTACGTCACCCTGCTGGGCAGCAGCAACGAGTCAACCGCCCGGCAGCAGCAGGTGCTGGGCTCGCTGATGGAGCACCATCCGGCCGGGATCATCCTGTCACCGGCCGAGTCCAGCCGGGCCGCCGACGTCGCACAGGCCGTCGGCCGCCACACGCCCCTGCTCGTGTTCAATCGCGAGCTGGCCGACGGCGAGGCCGAGGGATTCGGCTACGACTTCCTCGGCCTGGACAACGTCGCCGGCGCCCACGCCGCCACGGCCTACCTGCTGGCCAAGGGCCACCGCCGCATCGCCTTCTTCGGCGGGCACGCGCAGTCCAGCTCGTGCGCCCAGCGCCGCCAGGGCTACCGCAACGCGCTGGCCGAAGCCGGCATCGACGTCGAGGCGCGCTGGATGGTGGAAACCGCGCCGACGCGGCTGGAAGCCAACGCCCACGCCGACGCGCTGTTCGCCGCCGATCGGGCGCCGACCGCGGCGGTCTGCTACAACGACGCCGTCGCGCTCGGCCTGATGCTCGGCCTGGCGCGCCTCGGCCGCCATCCCGGCCTCGATTTCGCCGTGACCGGCTTCGACGACATCTCCGAGGCAGCGGTCGGCGTCCCGCCGCTGACCACGGTCAATGCCGACCCGCGCGCGCGGGGCCGCCAGGCCGCCGAACTGCTGCTGGAACGCGCCTCGGCGCCTGCGCCCCTGCCCCGGCGCAGGGTGATTGCGCCGGTGCGCCTGACCGAACGCGACAGCACGCCCGACGCCGCCGATGCCCGGCCCGGCGACGCGGCCGTGTCGCACCCGCGGCGGGAGCGGCCGTGAGCGCCGGCACCATCGCCTGCTTCGGCGAGGCGTTGATCGACTTCCTCGCCGACCCGCCCACGCCGGGCGAAGCGCGCACGTTCCGTCAGTACGCGGGCGGCGCGCCGGCGAACGCGGCGGTGGCCATCGCACGCCTCGGCGGCCGCTGCGAGTTCATCGGCATGCTCGGAACGGACATGTTCGGCGACTTCCTGCTCGAAAGCCTGCGCGAGGCTGGCGTCGGCGTGCGCAGCGTCCGCCGCACCGCGCAGGCGCGCACGGCGCTCGCCTTCGTCTCGCTGGACGCGCAGGGCGAGCGCAGCTTCAGCTTCTACCGCCCGCCTGCGGCAGACCTGCTGTTCCGCGCCGGGGACTTCGACGACGCCGGCTTCACCGGGATCGGCTGCTTCCACGTCTGCAGCAATAGCCTGACCGAGGCCGAAGTCGCCGCCGCGACGCTCTCGGGCATGGCGCGCGCGCGCGCAGCGGGCGCGCTGGCGAGCATCGACCTCAACCTGCGGCCGGCGCTATGGCAGGACGGCGCGCCCTCGCTGCCCGCGCTGTGGACGGCGCTCGAAGCGGCCGACCTGGTCAAGCTGGCGCGCGAGGAGCTGGAGTTCCTCAAGCGCGACGGGCTCGGCGACGACGACCTCGTCGCCCGCCTGCTGCAGGGCGCGCGCCTGGTGCTGGTCACCGACGGCGCCATGCCGGTGCGCTGGTACACCCGCGCCGGCAGCGGCGAGTTGCCCACGTTCGACGTTCGCGCGATCGACACCACCGCCGCCGGCGACGCCTTCATCGGCGGCCTGCTGTCGCAGCTCCAGCGATGCGGCCACCTCGCGGGCGGCTTCGATGCGCTGCTCGCGCAGGCCGGGGAGCTGGCGCGCTGCCTGCGCTATGCCGCCGCCTGCGGCGCGCTGGCGGTCACCCGGCACGGCGCCTTCGCCGCGCTGCCGCGCCACGAGGAAGCGCTGGCGCTGCTCGATCAGGCGCCCTGAGCCCGGGCCGCCTGCTGCAGGTACCAGCACGCGGCGCCGATCACGCCCACGTCGGGATCCTCGACCAGGCGCACCGGGATGCGCTCCAGCACCGGGCACATCAGGTCCTTGTCGACCAGGCGCGCAGCGAAATCACTTTCGAGCAAACGCCGCTTGAGACTGGCCGCAACGCCGCCGATCACGAAGACGGCGCTGGCGCCGGTGGCCATGGCCAGGTCCCCGACCAGGCTCCCGAACAGACCGCAGAACCGCGACACCGCTTCGGCCGCGTGGGCGTCGCCATTGCCATCCGCCGCGGCGGCCACGTCCAGCGGGGAGCCAAGCACCGGCGCCACGCCATCGAGCGCACACAGGCCGCGATAGAGGCAGAGCAGCCCGGGGCCGGACACGGCGTGGCCAATGCCGACGTGGCCGGTGCCTGCCTCCATCCACTGCCTCAACAGCGCCAATTCGCGCGCATTGCCCGGTGCGAACGACATCTGCTGCGGCTCGCACGGCAGGACGGCGACGCCGCCGGCCACCGGCACGCGCAGCGCGGCACCCAAGCCGGTGCCGGGACCGACCACCAGCACCGGTCCATCCGCGGCGGCGCCCGCGCGCGGCGTCAGCAGCGTCGTGTCCGCGGCTTCCATGCACTGCACGGCGTGCGCGGCGGCGACGAAATCGTTGACCACCGCGACGCGCGGAATTCCGAGCGCGCGCAATCCGTCGGCGTCGACCGGCCACGGCAGGTTCCGGCTGATGACGCGGCCGCCCTGGACGACGCCGGCCACCGCGATCGCGGCAGCTTCCACCCGCGACGCCTGCGGCAACAAGGCCGACACGACCTGCGCGAGCGATCCATGCGCCGCGCACAGGCCCTGGCTGCGGTGCACGACCGCGATGCGGTCACCGCCCCGCGGCTCCACCAGGGCCAGGCGCGCATGCGTCCCGCCGATATCGGCGGCGAGGAAAACCCGGCTCATGCCGGTTCGCGAACCGCCCGCAGCGCTGCGCAATGCGACGCACCTGGTCGGCGTCGCTGCGCGACTCCCCCTCCTCCATGCCGAGCGTCTCGCGCGGCGCGTGGCGCATTGCCGACGGCAGCGCACGCTTCGCCGAGGCGTGGAACTCGCGCGCGCCGGTCGCGGTCGCCAGCGCCGCGACGTTGCCGGCGTCGACGCCGCCGCCGGGCATCACCGCGATGCGCCCGGCGGCACGTTCGACCAGGTCGCGCAGGCGATCCGCGCCCCGCGGCGCGCTGGCCGCGCCTCCGGAACTGAGAATCCGGTGGAATCCCAGTTCGATGGCCTGGTCGAGCGAACGCAGGAGATCGCGGCTCACGTCGATGGCGCGATGGAAGGTCAGGTCCAGCCCGCCCGCCGCGTCGACCAGTTCACGGCATCGCACCGCGTCGACTTCGCCATCCCGGTCCAGCGCACCAACGACGACGCCCTCGCAGCCCAGCGCCACGCAGTGGGCGACATCGGCGAGCATCGTGGCGTGCTCCTCCGCGCTGTAGGCGAAATCGCCGGCGCGCGGCCTGACCAGCACGTGGATCGGGATCGACAGCCGCTCGCGCACCAGCGAGATCTGCGCGTGCGAAGGCGTCAGCCCGCCGATCTCCAGCGCCGCGCACAGCTCGATCCGGTCGGCGCCTCCGTCCTGCGCCGCGAGCGCGGACGCCAGCGAATTGGCGGCGATCTCGAGCACGCACGCGTCCCCGGCGCCGCGTCCATGCGCGGCCGCGTCGGGACTCATGGTGTCGCGGGCACCCGTTTCAGGGGGTGGGCTTCGGTGTTCAGCACCACCTCGTCCAGGTTGATCGCATCCTGCGGCGCGAACAGCAGCCAGAAGTACTTGAACGTCTCCGCCAGCACGAAGCTTTCCATGCGATCGGCCTTCTCCTTGGTCACGACGCTGCGCAGCGCGGCGTAGCCGCCGTCGGTGCGCGTGTAGCGGACGAAGTCGTCGAACATCGCCGCGCCCTGCCGCCGCCACCGCGGGTCGCCGTCGAGCCGGTGCAGGTACCACGCGGACTCGGCGATCTCCGGGCGCAGCGCGTAGCCGGGCGACAGCACCTGCATCGCGCGGTAGTCGAGCACTTCGGGTTCGATGCCGTGCAGCCGCCACATCCGGAACCCGGAGTCCTGCAGGCGCGACGCGCGCGTGATGTCGCCAGAATACGCCAGCAGCCCGGGCAGGAAGGCATCCAGCGCGCCGTAGTGCGCCTGCGTGCGGGCGCCCGTGCGCATGTCGGCGTAGCCGTACCACAGCGCCCCATCCACCTCGTCGGCAAGGTAGCGATTCATCGCCGGCGCGCTGGCCTGCCACATGCGCAGGCAGTCTTTGTCGTCGAACAGCTTCCAGCATTTCCACAGGTACTCGTAGTACGAGTCGATGCCGCCGCTGATGTGCGAGGAAGAATCGGTCCAGGCGCCCGTGCGCACGTCGACCGCGCTGCCCACCAGGCCGGTGTGCGGGTCACGGCGCTCGAAGGTCGCCACCAGCGCGCGCTTGGCCTTGTCGTAGTAGGCCTGCTTGCCGGTCAGCCGCGCCAGCGTGCCGTACTCCAGCAGCAGGGTGCCGGTCTCGGCGGGATTGCTGATCGGCCCGCTGGTCGCGCCGGTGCGCAGGTTGACCTTGGTCCACGGCAGCCCGGTCGGCGTGTCGAACACCGGCGACATGCGCGTGCCGAGGTCATCGGCCAGCGCCAGCAGCTTCGGGTCACCGGTCAGCTGGTAGCCCGACAGCAGGCCGCCGAGCAGTCGAATGGTGACCTCGAAGTGGCTCACGCTGATGTCCCGGTCGAACGAGAGCTGCGCGTCGATCAGTTTGCGCGCCGCGTCGGCCTGCTCGTCGTAGCCCATCAGGATCAGCGTGTCGAGCGCGTCGACGGGCGTCATCAGCAGCGACTGCGCGTACCAGTCGTGCGGCTTCAGGCTCAGCGGCGCCAGGTCGTCGTGGCCCCAGGCGTATTGCCTGTAGCCCTGCCAGGCATGCAGCGCCTCTTCGCGCACGCGCCGGGCGTAGCGTGCCGCCTCGGCGTCATCCATCGGCGTGGCGTCGGCCGTGACCGTTGCGGCGACCGCGGCCGGCGCGGCAGCGACGGGCGCCGGCTGCGTCGCGCAGGCGGCCAGGCCAGACAGTCCGATGAGCAGGGCGATGCAGTGTGTCTTCATGGCGTACTCCGGTGCGTGCGCAGCCACGACAGCACGTCGTGGCAGGCGCCCATGGTGTGGTAGTCGGTCTTGCCGGCCGGGGATTTCTCGTCGTCGTACTTGCCGTTGGCGCGGTCGAGGATGCGATACCAGGCGCCGTGGCGATGGTCGACCAGGTGCCGCCACGCGTAGTCCCAGAGACGGTCGTACCAGCGCCAGTAGGTCTCGTCGCCGGTCGCCGCTGCGAGCCGCGCGGCGGCGGCGATGGACTCGGCCTGTACCCAGAAGTACTTGTCCTCGTCGCAGACAAAGGTCTCGCCGTCGGCGAGCAGGCGACCCGCCGCGCCGGGCGCGCGCAGCCGCTCGGGCGCGAAGCCGTAGACCATGCCGCCGTATTCCTCATCCCAGGACTTGGCGATGGCCTGGTCGAACAGGAACCGCGCCTTGGGCACCAGCCAGTCCTGCGCCGCGCCGGAATCGCGCAGGTGCTGGTCGAGGATCAGCAGCAGCTTGGCCCATTCGGTCTGGTGCCCGGGCTGGAAGCCCCAGGGCTTGAACAGGTGCTTCGGGTCGTCGCGGTGGAAGTCCCAGTCGACGTTCCAGTCCGCGTCGTAGTGCTCCCACACCAGTCCGCCGGCCTGGTCCGCCTGGCGGCGTGTCATGTGATCGGCCAGCAGCAGGGCGCGATCGAGATAGCGGCGCTCGCCACCGGCTTCGTACGCGGTGAGCATCGCTTCGCACGTGTGCATGTTGGCGTTCTGGCCGCGATAGCCGGAGAACACCCAGTCGCGCGTCGCCTCGTCGCGGTACAGGCCGTGCTCCGGCTCCCAGTAGCGTCGTTCCAGCAGCTGCCAGGCTTCGTCCATCCAGCCGCGGGCCTGTTCGATGCCGGCCTTCAGCGCGCAGGCGTAGGCAAGCAGCACGAAGGCCGCGCCGTAGCACTGCTGGGTGAGGTCCTCGGGCCTGCCGTCGCGGATGGTCCAGGCATAGCCGCCGCTCGCCGGATCGAAGTGGCGCTCGCGCAGGTAGGCGATGCCGTGGCGCACGGCGGCGAGGTATGCCTCGCACAGCGCCGGATCCTCCGCGCCGAATTCGTTCGCCGCCATCGCGTAGTCGTAGACGAAGCGCGTGCTGCTGACCAGGTGGCGATGGCTGGCGTCGTAGACCGAGCCGTCGTCCTTGAAGTAGTGGAAGAATCCGCCCGCCGGATCGATGCAGCGCGGATGGTAGAAGGCCATCGTGTCGCGGATGTGCGCGCGCAGGGCGCCCGGTCGGCGGAAGTCGGGCATCGGGGGCGTGGCGTCGGTCATCGGTTGGTTCCGGCTCCGGAGGTGCCTGCATCTGGGGACGGCAGCGCGTCGGCGAGCGAGCGCAGGTGGAGCGCGCCGCGCAGCGCGGCGAGGGACGCGGGCGACGACAGCCGCAGCGATCGCCGTTCGCCCGGCAGCAGCGTGAGCGCATTGTCCTGCAGTTCGGCGTCGAGGTCGCCGAAGTCGATCCACAGCGCGCGCACGGGACGCTGCGCCTCCAGCTGCAGGCGGAACCGGTCGCCGTCGTGGACCAGCGAAGACCGCAGGCCGGGATCCGGCCAGGCGATGTCACGCGCCGGCGCAAACCAGACCGTGCCGCGCGAAGGCGGCTCGTCGGCAACTTCGAGGTCGAACACGGCAACGCTGCGGCGCGGGTCGGCGCCCGCGAGCAGCTCGGCGTCGTCGCGCCGCATCGCCACGGTTGCCGCGAGCGGCGGCAGCTCGACCGGCGTGCGCTCGTCGCGTAGCAGCCGCCCGTCGCCGACGTCGAAGACGCGCAGGCGCAGGCTGCCGCGCAGCGCGCGCATGCGGTCGGACAGCAGCGACACCGTCGTCGTCCCGTCGCGCCGCAGCGCGGCCACGGTCACCGGGGCGAAGAATCGCCGGGCATGGAAGTGCAGCGCCTTCCAGCGCCCGTACCAGTCGATGCCCGACCACGAGGCGCCCGGCCAGACGTCGTTGAGCTGCCAGTACAGCGAACCCATCGTCACCGGCCGGCTGGCGCGGTGGTGCAGCGCGGCCACTTCGATGCCCTCGGCCTGCATGACCTGGCCCAGGTAGACGAAGTCGGCGAAATCCCGGGGCTCGCCGTACTCCATCCGGATGTAGTGGAGCAGGCGCTCGTTGCCCGTGCCGGCCATGAACTTCTGGTGCGCCTTCACCACCGGCGCGTCGATCGACAGCGGCGCGTCGCCGGCGAAGGCGCGCACCGTGCGCATGACGGGCCAGGCCTGCAGGCCGTACTCGGACATGAAGCGCGGCGTGACTTCCAGGTACTTCGCCACCGGGTATGCGGGATTGCCCCACACCTCCCAGTAGTGCATGTCGCCGGCCTCGGGCGTGTTCGCGGCCTCGGCCAGGTCGTTGCCGGGCGAGCTCGACCAGTAGGCGGTGCCGCCGCCCTCCTGCGCCACGATCTCGCGCAGGTCGTGGCCGAACAGTTGCACGTAGCCTTGCCACACCCGGTCGGCGAACGCCGGAGCCGCCTCGGCCAGCGCCTTGCCGTGGCCCCACGACTTCCAGGCGATCTCTTCCTCGTTGTTGCCGCACCACAGCACCAGGCTGGGGTGGTTGCGCAGGCGCCGTACCTGGTCGCGCGCCTCGGCGGCCACGCTGGCGCGGAACGCGGGATCGTAGGCCGGCGGCATGCCGCCGCCGAACATGAAGTCCTGCCAGACCATCAGCCCGAGTTCGTCGGCGATGTCGTAGAAGGCGTCGCGTTCGTAGTAGCCCCCGCCCCACACGCGGACCATGTTCATGTTGGCGTCGCGCGCGGACTGCAGCACCCGGCGGATGTTGGCGTCGGTCACGCGCGGCGGGAACATGTCGAACGGAATCGCGTTGGCGCCCTTGGCGAACACCGGGACGCCGTTGACGACGAAGGCGAAACCGCCCCCTTCGGCGCCGCGCTGCAGCTCGACGCTGCGCAGGCCCGTGCGGCGCCCGGACGTCGCGACCACGGCCTTGCCGTCCATCAGCTCCACGTCGAAGCGGTACAGCGGCTGCCTGCCATAGCCGGTCGGGAACCAGCGCTGCGGGCTGGCGATTTGGACCGGCAGCGACACCGCGCTGTCGCCCTCGTGCAGCGTCGTGCGCCGCTGCGCCGCCAGCGTGCGCCGGCCATCGGGATCGGTCTGCCACAGGCGCAGCGCGTAATCGCCGTCTCGCGCCGCGTCGACCGTCACGATGGCCACGATCTCGGCGATTTTCTCGCCCACCCGGTCCTGGCGGATCTGCAGGTCCGCGATGCGCACGGCGTCCCAACTCTGCAACCGCACCGGCTTCATGATCCCGGCGGTGACGTAGCGCGGCCCCCAGTCCCAGCCGTAGTGGTAACCGGGCTTGCGCGCGAAGTTCGCGGTCATCGCGTCGCGCGGCTCGTCGCCGTAGGGCGAGGGATAGTTGCCAGCCAGCCTGTGCGGCATCGCCTGCACCTGCGGCAGCAGCCGCGCGATGGGCGAACGCAGCACGACGCGCAGCGTGTTGCCGCGTGCACGCAGCCGGCCCTGCACCGGCACGCGCCAGATGCGGAATACGTTGTCGGCATCCAGCACCTTCGTACCGTTGAGCCAGACCTCGGCGAACGTGTCCAGCCCATCGAAGACCAGGTCGGTGCGCGCAGCGGCCAAGGTCGCGGCCCCGACGTCGAAGCTGCCCGCGTACTCCCAGTCCGCCAGTCCGATCCACTGCAGCCCGGCCTCCGCCGCGCCGGCGTAGGGATCCGGGATCAGCTCCTGCGCGAGCAGGTCCGTATGCACAGTGCCGGGCACGGACGCGTCGCGCCACTGCGCAGCCTGCGGATGCGCGTCCGCCGCAGCGGCGCCGGGCAGCAGGCGGAACCGCCAGCCCTCGTTGAGCACGCGCTCGTCGAGCACGGGCTCGCCGGCGCAGGCCGCCGCGACCGCCGACAGCGCGGCGCACGCGACGGCGAGCGCGCAGGCCCTCCAGCGCGCGCGGCGCTTGCACGCGGCGATGCCCGCTAGGCACGTCACGCGGGCGGCGCCTTGCAGTGGCGGTCGATGAAGGCCTGGTGCGAAGGCATCGCAGCCACCGCATCGGCGATCGAAGCGCGTACGCGTTCGACGAACGTGGCCAGCTCGCCGTCGGGAATCGCATCGACCAGGGGGTGGTAGCCGCGCGGCACGATGCGCTGGCCCAGCATCACCTGCACCCAGCTCGGCAGCGCGAAGAAGTCCTCGGCGTTGCGGAAGTAGCGACCGTCCAGGCGGAACAGGTCAATCGTCTCGCGCACCGTCTCGGGCAGCGGTACCTCCCGGCAGCGGATCCAGAATGGCGCGTCGTCGCGCTCGGTCGCGCTGTAGTGCAGGACCAGGAAGTCGCGGATGCGCTCGTACTCGAGGACGGTGTCGCGGTTGTAGCGCTCGGCCAGCAGCGGGTCGAAGCCGCGGTCCGGAAACAGGCCGAGCAGGCGTTCGAGGCCGGACTGGACCAGGTAGATGCCGGTCGACTCCAGCGGTTCCATGAAGCCGGCCGCCAGCCCGAGCGCGATCAAGTTGCGGTTCCAGAACCGCCGGCGGTGGCCGGTGGTGAAGCGCAGCAGACGCGGCTCGTCGAGCGCGCGCGCGTCCAGGCCGGCGAGCAGCTGCGTCGCGGCCTGGTCGTCGTCCATGTAGGCGCTGCAGTAGACGTGGCCGTTGCCCACGCGGTGCTGCAGCGGGATCCGCCACTGCCAGCCGGCCGAGCGCGCGGTGGCGCGCGTGTAGGGTGTCGGCGGCCCCGCGCGCTCGCTGGGCACGACCACCGCGCGGTCGCAAGGCAGCCAGTGCGTCCAGTCCTCGTAGCCGGTCTTCAGCGTCTGCTCGATCAGCAGCCCGCGGAACCCGGAGCAATCGATGAACAGCTCGCCTGAGATGCTGTCGCCGCTTTCCAGCACCACCGCCTCGACGTCACCGTTGTCGCCTTTGCGCCGGACATCGACGATCCTGCCCTCGATGCGCACGACGCCACGGCGCTCGGACAGCCTGCGCAGGTAGCGCGCGTACAGGCCGGCGTCGAACTGGTAGCCGTAGGCAACGTCGGTCAGCGGCGCGCCGCCGGGCGCATCGGCCGCGCCGGTCGTGAACCTGCCCTGTGGCGCGGCGGCGGTTGGCAGCGAGAAGGCGGCGATGCCCGGCGCCCGCCCCGCGAGGAACAGTTTCAGCCAGAGCTGGTGGAACGGCAGCGGCCCCAGCGAGCGCCCGATGGTGCCGAAGCCGTGCACGTAGCTGTCGCCGATGCGCGCCCAGTCGTCGAACCGGATCCCGAGCTTGAAGGTGGCCTGCGTATTGGCGACGAAATCCATCTCGTCGATGCCCAGCACGCTGCCGTTGAAACGCTTCATGTGCGGCACACTCGACTCGCCGACGCCGACGATGCCGATCTCCTCGGATTCGACCAGGCGCACGTTCGCTTCCGGGCCCAGGTACGTGGACAGCGTCGCCGCGGCCATCCAGCCGGCGCTTCCTCCGCCGACGACGACCACGTTGCGGATCCGCTTGTCGCTGATGGTCACTGCAGGTCCGCCGCGTTGCGAAGGCAGGGTGGGCCGCCGATGCGGCATGGATGTCGCCAGGCGCGTGCCGGTCGGGCGCGGGGCGCGCCCGCGCTGCGGGGATGCCGCAGCGAGGGGTCGCCGGAAAGCGGACTGCGCGCGTCCTGCGGCGCGAAGGGCGGCTGCACTCAGAACCTGTAGGTCATGCCGAGGTAGTAGATGCGGCCGGCGTAGCCGTTGGAATAGAAGCGGTCTTCGGTGTCGTTGCCCAGATGCGAGCGCGACTCCTCCTCGGTCAGGTTCAGGACCGACGCGCTCACCGTCATGTTCTCGAGGAAGGTGTAGGACGCGTTGAGGTCGATCTGCTCGTACGGCTCCTCGTAGACGTTCAAGCCATTGACCTGGCCGTCCACCACTTCGCCGCGGCGGTTGTACGAGGCGCGTGCCAGGAAGTGCTCGTTCTCGTAGAACACGGTCAGGTTGGCCTGGTTCTTCGCGCTGCCGACCAGCGGCGACTTGCCGATGTCGGTGCCGTCCTCGAGCCTGATCGCCGCTTCGTTGGTGTCGTTGTAGGTGTAGTTGACCTGGAAGCCGAGGCCGAAATCCAGCGTGTGCTGCGCGTAGAACTCGACGCCCTGCGACACGCCGTCGCGGCCACCGGCCTGGGTCGAGTAGTTCCGCACGGTCACGTTCTCGCCGCCCACGTCCATGGTCACGTCCTGGACCACCGGCACCGAGAAGTTGCTGACGTCCTTGCGGAACAGGTCCACGCCCACGACCGAACCCGGGCGGAAGTACCACTCCAGCGCGAGGTCGTACTGGGTGGCCTTGTAGGGTTCGAGCGTCTTGTTGCTGCCGCTGCCGTACCAGCCCTGTTCGTTCGCGCCGCCGGTCAGGCGGCGGTCGTCGACGTACTCCTGGCTGTAGAACTCGAGGCTGCCGGGGGCGGCGATATCGGCATAGCTCGGGCGGGAAATCACCTTGGATGCCGCCGCGCGCAGGAGCAGGTCGTCGGTCAGGTCGTAGGCGACGTTGAAGCTCGGCAGCACGTCGTTGTAGGTGCGATCGAGCGAACTGACCTCGAAGCCTTCCGGCCTGGCCACCGCATCGGCGAGCCGCCAGTATCCCTCCGTGCCGCAATAGGTCCCGGCCGGCGCGCCGCCGGGCACCGGGCCGGGCGCGGACGTGTTGCAGGGCAGCGCGCTGTCGTCCGCGCCGTCGTAGAAGTAGTCCTCGTAGCGCGTGATCTTGTCCGTGGAATCGGCGTGCTGCTTGGTCCGGACAAAACGCAAGCCCAGGTTGCCGCGCAGGCGTTCGGTGCGGAAGTTGGCCTGCAGGTAGGCGGCGCCGATCTTCTCGCCGACGTTGTAGACGAAGTTGTCCTCGTTGCGGGTCTGCATCGCCCCGAAATTCTGGTTGAGGAAGTCGATATAGGCCGGGTAGTTGATCGCCGGGAAGGCGCTGGCATTGAAACCGCCGGCAAGGTCGCCCAGCGACTGCGCGTAGAGGAAGTCCGGCGAGAACGTGTTGGCCAGCGCGGTGCAGGCGCCGTTGTTCTGGTAGCGGTTGGCGTAGTCGGCCGGATCGCTTCCCGGGCACACCCAGTAGTTGTTGCCGGTGCTGCGATGGATGCCACCGTCGCGGTACTTCACGCCGAACTGCAGCGAGTCCAGCCAGCTGCTGTCGGTATGCCAGGTGAAATCGGCCTGGCCGTATTTCTGCCAGGTCGAGTTGCGGGTCCAGGACGAACCGGTCGAACCCAAGTCGACCTGGCCGATGCCGCTGAGCAGGTTCGCCATCAGTTCCGGCGAGAACGTCATGGTCGGCGTGCCGGTCAGGTCCCAGGCGCTGAGGAAGTTGCCGAGGCTCCAGCTGCCGTCCGGGTTGTGGCGGCGGGGCTTGATGGGCAGGGTGAACTGCAGTTCCGGCCCGCCCTTGGCCCAGGTGCGGCCGGCCTTGAAGCTGGCGTCCAGGGACTCGCCCTGCCACTCCGCGCCGATGTCGAACGTCTGCGACTTCGCGCTCTCCCTGTTGTAGCTTCCGGTGAGCTGCGGGGTGGGAAGAGCGCAATCGTCCGATCCCCAGCCACCCGGAGGCAGGCCCGCCGCGGCGGCCTCTTCCTCGCTGCAGTAGTACGTCTTGCCGGGATGCACGCTGTACTGCGCGCCGGTGACGATCGTGCCGCTGGGGTCGAAGGTCAGGCCGTCGAGCATGCGGCCGCCGGGCCAGTTGCCGTCGCCCGAGTAGCGGGCCAGGCTCCACTCCGGGATCTTCAGGGTGTTGGTCTGCGAGTCCTGCGACAGGTCGAAGCGGAAGTAGTTGGCCGTCAGCGTCAGGTTGTCGAGCGGCTTGAACTGCAGGGTGAGCTGGCCACCCTTGCGCTCGCGTTCCTCGTTGAGCACGTTGAGGTTGACCGAGGTCGGCATCATGAAGTCGGTGTAATAGTTGCCGTTCTGGTCGTTGAAGCCCGACTCGCCCCACCAGTAGCTGTTGAAATCCGAGGGCTTGCCGTTGACGTCGGTCGCCGGATGCGCGTCATAGTCGTCGCCGTACCACGTCCAGCTTTCCGTGCTCGTCCCCATCGTGCGCGTGGTGCGCTTCTGGTCGGTGTAGCCGACGAAGACGCCGAAACGGTCGTCCTTGTCGTGCCATGAGTACGAGGCCGAGTACTGCCCGTCGGTCTTGCCGGTCGTGTCGGCCCGGGTGCCCTCGGCGGACACGAAGCCGGTGTTGGCCTCCATCTCCAGCGGTCGACGCGTATGCAGGATCACCGTTCCGCCGATGCCGCCTTCGTCGATGCGCGCCTCGGGCGTCTTGAACAGCTCGGCGCTGGACAGCATGTTCGCCGGGAGCAGGGTGTAGTTGAACGAGCGCGTCGGGTCGCCGTTGGATTCGGCGGTGGCGATGTAGTTGCCATTCAATTCGGTCAGCGTCAGCTCCGAGGACAGCCCGCGGACGCTGACGTTCTTGCCCTCGCCGCCGTCGCGGTCGATGATCACACCGGGCACGCGCTGCAGCGCGTCGGCCACGTTCTTGTCGGGGAATTTGCCCACGTCCTCGGCCGTGATGACGTCGACCACGGCATTGGCGTTGCGCTTCTGGTCCAGGCTCTGCTCGATCGCGTAGCGGTAGCCGGTGACGGTGACCTTGTCGAACTGCTTGACCTGGTCCGACGCGGCCGTGTCCGCCGCGTCCGTCTGCGCGGCGGCCTCCACGGCGCCGGCCTGCGTATCGGTCGGCGCGGGATCCTGCTGCGCCAGCGCCTGCGCGGGCACCCCGGCCGCGGACACCAGGGCAACGGCGATGGCCACCGACAGCGAGCTCCTGTGGTGTGCGTGGGTCAGTTTCATTCCAATCTCCCTCGTACCGGATTGAATTTCGAAGGCGACGCGGACCGACTGGATCGATCCAATTCGCGCACAGACCCCCCTGTCTGCGAGCGGATCGTCGCCATCGCGCGCTGCCGGCAATTGCGACGGCCCTCGCGGTAATAGCGGTTTTAGATCGATCCAATTCGTGCGGCCAAATTAGTAGCACGGAATCTGGAGCATTGCATGCTGCTGCGCAGCACGGCCCCGCTCCGCTGGTGGCGCGCGAGGGCGGAGAACCGGGCGATGGCGGGACCAGCAGCCCGAGCTCGCCGCGATCGGGCGAGTGCCCACCGGCGCATCGGACCCGCCAGAGTCGAGACTCGAAACGCCAGCCCGCTAACCGCTAACCGCTAACCGCTAACCGCTAACCGCTAACCGCTAACCGCTAACCGCTAACCGCTAACCGCTAACAAGATGATGGAGGTCTGCTCGACCGGGCGAACGATGGGCCCGCGCGCCGACAGTCCAGGGAGCACGCGCCGCAGGCTACAAGCCGGGTGGGCTGCGCTCAGCGCTTTGACATCGAGTACGGGGCCGCCGCGCCCGCTCCGGGCCATGCCTTGTTCGGTTCGGCCTGCATGGTGAAGCGCAGTTCGCCGCCGGCCAGGATCTCCTCGTGGCGCAGGAAGGCGCGGTCAAGCGGCTTGCCGTCGAGCGTCACGCCGCCGACGTAGGGATGCGCGTCGTCGAGGTTGTCGGCGATCACGGTGAATCGCTTGCCGTTGGGCAGGTGGATCGATGCCCGCGGCAGGAATGGGCGGCCGATGATGTATTCGTTGCTGCCCGGCGCGACCGGATAGAAGCCCAGCGCGGTGAATACGTACCAGGCCGACATCTGGCCGAGGTCGTCGTTGCCCGCAAGGCCGTCGGGCGTCGGCTTGTACTGCGTGTCCATGATCTGCTTCAGCCGCGCCTGGGTGCGCCACGGTTGCCCGGCGTACGCATAGAGGTAGGCGACGTGGTGGCTGGGCTCGTTGCCGTGCGCGTACCAGCCGATCAGGCCGGTGATGTCTTCCATGTGCTCGAACACCGACGCATCGACCTTCGCGTCGAAGACCTCGTCGAGCCTGGCCAGCAACCTGTCCGCGCCACCGTGGGCAGCTGCGAGGCCGGCGACGTCCTGCGGCACGTACCACGAGTACTGCCAGGCATTGCCTTCGGTGTAGTCGGTGCCATAGCCACTGGCGTCGGGGCCGAAGGGCTCGCGGAAACTGCCGTCGCGCTTGCGAGCGCGCATGAAGCCGGTCTTCGGGTCGAAGGCGTGCTTCCAGTTGGCGGCGCGCTTCCCGAACGTCGCCGCGATGTCGTCGCGGCCCATCGCATCGGCCATGCGGTGGATCGTCCAGTCGTCGAACGCGTATTCCAGGGTTTTCGACGCGGCCTCGCCTTCCTCGTCGATTGGCACGTAGCCGAGCTCCATGTACTGCGCGATGCCGTCGTAGGGGCCGTAGCTCGCGCTCGCGACCATCGCTTCGAGCGCTTCGTCGGCGTCATAGCCACGGATGCCCTTGATGTAGGCATCGGCGATCACCGGCACGGCGTGGTAGCCGATCATGCACCACGTTTCCAGACCGTGGAACGCCCAGACCGGCATCACGCCGTACGGACTTTCGCGACGCGAGGCGAGCAGCGAATTGACGATGTCGCTGGTGCGCTGTTCCGGCTGCACCAGGGTCAGCAGCGGATGCAGCGCGCGGTAGGTGTCCCAGAGCGAGAACGTCGAGTAGTGGGTGAAGCCTTCGGCCTCGTGCACGGCGTTGTCCGGGCCGCGGTAGCGGCCGTCGCTGTCCATGAACAGGCTCGGCCCCATGAAGGCGTGGTAGAGCGCGGTGTAGAAGCTCGTGCGCATCGATTCGGGCGCGTCGACGTCGATCGCGCCCAGCGCCTGCGCCCACTGCGCCTGCGCATCGCTGCGTACGCGGTCGAAATCCCAGCCCGGCACTTCGGCTTCGAGATTGGCGATCGCGTTGTCCTCGCTGACCGGCGAGATCGACACCTTGACCAGCAGCGGTTCGCGCGAAGCGTCGCCGAAGTCGAACGTGCCGACCAGCTGCCGGCCCTCGACCTGCGCGCGGCGGGTCGGATCCTTCTCGCCCGGGGGCGGGAAACCCTTGTAGGGGACGTCCTGCTCGGTGTCGTCGAAGGCGTGCCCGGTGACGGGGCGCGAGAAGCGCATCGCGAAATACAGCTGGCGGCCCGGGGCCCAGCCGCGCGTTTCGCGGAAGCCGGTGACGGTGCCGCCCGGCCGCAGCCGCAGGCGCGACCACGACACCTTGCCGGGGTAGTCGTACATCGACGTGCGCAGGTCGACCAGCACGTGCGCCGCCTTGCCCGCGGGGAAGCTGTAGCGATGCACGCCCACGCGCGCCGTGGCGGTGAGTTCGGCGCGCACGCCGGTGTCTTCCAGGGTGACGGCGTAGTAGCCGGGCTCGGCGCGCTCGCTGTCGTGCGAGAAGCGCGAGGTGTAGCCGCTGCCGGGCTGGTCGGGATCGCCGCGCTCGGTCTTCACCGTGTCGCCTGCAATCGGCATCAGCAGCACGTCGCCCAGGTCCGAGTGGCCGGTGCCGGAAAAGTGGGTGTGCGAGAAGCCGACGATGGTGGTGTCGTCATGGCGGTAGCCGGCGGCCCAACCGTAGGCGTCCTTGCGCGGCTGGATCCGGGTGTCGGGGCTGAGCTGGACCATGCCGAACGGCACCACTGCGCCCGGAAAGGTGTGGCCCTCGCCGCCGGTGCCGATGAAAGGGTCGACCGCGGCCACGGCCGCCTCGCCGCGCGTCGCGCCGGCCGCCGTGCCGGCCGCCATCACCATGCCCATCGCCATCACGACAAGCCCTCCACGCCTCGTGTCCGCCATCGCCGCGCCTCGGTTGGATCGGTCCAAAAATGACGGTAGCACCGGCGCCGTGGCGCCACATGCTGCGGCGCAAAATGCGCGGCGCCGCGGTCGGCGGCAGGATGCGACTTCGATTGGATCGATCCAAACCAGTGCCCCATCCGGTTGCTCCCCGCCGCGTCGCCGTCACCGACATCGCCGCCGGCTGCGGCGTGTCGCGCTCGACCGTGTCGCTGGTGCTGCGCGACAGCCCGCTGGTCAACGCCCAAACCCGCGCCCGCGTGCAGGCCGAGATCGGGCGCAGCGGCTACGTCTACCACCGCGGCGCCGCAAGTCTGCGCCGGCGGACCTCCAACGCCGTGGCGCTGGTGGTCAACGACCTGTCCAACCCGTTCTTCGCCGAGTTCGCCGGCGGTGTCGATGCGGCGCTGGCCGAGGCCGGCTACGTGCTGCTGCTGGGCAGTACCGGCGAGTCGCCGGAGCGCCAGCACGCGGTGCTCGCCTCGCTGATCGAACACGATCCCGCCGCGCTGATCCTGTCGCCGGCCGAGCACAGCGAGCCGGCACGCCTGCGCCGGCTGCTGGGCGGACGCATGCCGGTGCTGGTCTTCAACCGCGCGCTGGACGGCGCCGGGGAGGACTGGGACTTCCTCGCGCTCGACAATCGCCACGGCGCGCGGCTGGCCACCGAACACCTGCTGCAGCAGGGCCACCGCGCGATCGCGTTCTTCGGCGGGCACCGCGATTCGAGTTCGTGCACCGAACGCCGCGCCGGCTACCGCGATGCGCTGGAAGCCGCCGGCATCGCGCCGGTTCCGGCGTGGCTGGTCGAATGCACGCCCACCCGGTTGGAAGCCGCGCGCCAGACCGGCGCGCTGTTCGCGCGCGACCCCGCGCCGGCCGCGGCGGTCTGCTACAACGACGCGGTCGCGCTCGGACTGGCCAGCGGGCTGGCGGCACGCGGACGCCGCGCGGGCGTGGACTTCGTGCTCACCGGCTTCGACGACATCCCCGAGGCTTCCGTGTCCACGCCACCGCTGACCACCATTGCCGTCGCCCCGCGCGAACGCGGACTGCAGGCCGCCCGATTGCTGCTGGCGCGGCTGGGCGGCGACGCCGAAACGCCACGCCGCACCGTCGCCCCCGCGCGGCTGGTGGTGCGTGCCAGCAGCCAGCTTCCGCAACACCCCATCCTTCTCGGAGACGCCTCGTGAATCGCAAGCCGCTGTCCAACTTCGCGGCGATCGCCGTGCTCACGCTGATCTTCTTCACCTGGGGCGGGCTGACCAGCCTCAATGACGTGCTGATCCCGCACCTGAAGGCCGTGTTCGAGATGAACTACGCGCGCTCGATGCTGATCCAGTCGACGTTCTTCGGGGCCTACTTCCTGATGTCGCTGCCGTCGGGCGCGGTGGTGGCGCGCGCCGGCTACAAGGCCAGCATCGCGATCGGGCTGGTGGTGGCGGCCGTCGGCGCAGCGCTGTTCTATCCGGCCGCGGCGCTGCCGTCGTACCCGCTGTTCCTGGGCGCGCTGTTCGTGCTCGCCAGCGGGCTGACGCTGCTGCAGGTGGCGGCCAATCCCTACATCGGCCTGCTCGGCGATCCCGCGGGCGCCGCGAGCCGCATGAACCTGGCGCAGGCGCTCAACTCGCTGGGCACGACGCTGTTTCCGTGGCTGATCGGACCGCTGATCCTGTCGACCGCGGTGCTCGGCGCAAGCGAGATCGCGTCGATGGACATCGCCGGGCAGCTCGCCTACCGCGCGCAGCAGGCGCAGTCGGTCCAGGTGCCCTACCTGCTGCTCGGCGGCGGCCTGCTGCTGCTGGCGGTGTTCGTGCTGGCGATGCGGCTGCCAACGCTGCGCGACGCGTCCCTGCCCGCGGAGACGCCGCACGGCTTCGCCGAGGTGCTGCGGCACCGGCACCTGCGCTGGGGGGTGGTGGCGATCTTCGTCTACGTCGGCGCCGAGGTCGCGATCGGCAGCTTCCTGATCAACTACCTCTCCGGACCGACCACCGGGGGACTGACCGAAGCCGTGGCCAGCCGCTACCTGGCGTTCTACTGGGGCGGCGCAATGGTCGGCCGGTTCGCCGGCGCGGCGCTGCTGCAGCGGGTCGACGCGCGCCGGCTGCTGGCGCTGTTCGCGGTCGCCGCCGCGGTGCTGCTGGCGACCACCATGTCCACGCGCGACCAGCTGGCGATGTGGAGCGTGATCGCGATCGGCCTGTTCAACTCGATCATGTTCCCCACCATCTTCGCGATCGCCATCGAGCGCCTCGGGCCGCTGACCAGCAAGGCGTCGAGCCTGCTGGTGATGGCGATCGTCGGCGGCGCGGTGGTGCCGTGGGTGCAGGGCTGGCTGGCGGACAGGATAGGCATCCAGCATGCGTTCGTGGTGCCGCTGGCCTGCTACGCGTTCATCGTCTGGTATGCGGTGCGCGGCTCGCGGGCCGCTGCGTCGGCACGCGGCGCCGTGTCCGTGCAACCGGCGGAACCGCTGGGCTGATGTCGCGCAGGCCAACTTGCGTTCCCGGGTACCGGGGAGAGCTCGCGACTGGAGCCGCTCGTGCAGGGTTTTCCGCCATGAAAAAGGCCCCGCGATTGCGGGGCCTTTCGGTTTCAGCAGCGGCATTGATCACTCGATGTCGAGGAAGCTGCGCAGCTGCTCCGAGCGGCTCGGGTGACGCAGCTTTCGCAGCGCCTTGGCCTCTATCTGGCGGATCCGCTCGCGGGTGACGTCGAACTGCTTGCCGACTTCCTCGAGGGTGTGGTCGGTGTTCATGTCGATGCCGAAGCGCATGCGCAGCACCTTGGCCTCGCGCGGGGTCAGGCCGGCGAGCACGTCGCGCACGGTTTCCGACAGGTTGATGTTGGTGGTGTTCTCGATCGGGGACTCGACGTTGGTGTCCTCGATGAAATCGCCCAGGTGCGAGTCCTCGTCGTCGCCGATCGGCGTCTCCATCGAGATCGGCTCCTTGGCGATCTTCATCACCTTGCGGATCTTGTCCTCGGGCATGTCCATCTCTTTCGCCAGCTCTTCGGGCGTCGCTTCGCGACCGAACTGCTGCAGCATCTGGCGGGAGATGCGGTTGAGCTTGTTGATCGTCTCGATCATGTGCACCGGGATGCGGATGGTGCGCGCCTGGTCGGCGATCGAGCGGGTGATCGCCTGGCGGATCCACCAGGTCGCGTAGGTCGAGAACTTGAAGCCGCGGCGGTGCTCGAACTTGTCGACCGCCTTCATCAGGCCGATGTTGCCTTCCTGGATCAGGTCGAGGAACTGCAGCCCGCGATTGGTGTACTTCTTGGCGATCGAGATCACCAGGCGCAGGTTGGCCTCGACCATTTCCTTCTTGGCCTTGCGCGCCTTGGCCTCGCCGTAGGCCATCGTGCGGCTGATGTCCTTGATGTCGGCCAGGTCCACGCGCATCACCTTCTCGATGGCGATGGTGGCTTCCTGGTGGGCGATGATCTGGTCCTTCACCTCGCGCAGCCCGCTCGACCACTTCTGCTTGCGCTTGAGTACGTCGTCGACCCACTCAAGGTTGGTCTGGTTGCCTTCCCACGAACGGATGAAGTCCTTGCGCGGCATCTTCGCCACGCGGGTGGACAGCTCCAGGATCCGGCGCTCGTGGTCCTTGATCTCGCCCAGCACCTCGCGCAGCTTGCGCACCAGCACGTCGACCAGCGGCAGCGGCAGCTTGAAGGTCACGAACAGGTTCGCCATTTCCTCGCGCAGCTTGCCGGCCTGCTTGGCGCTGGCACCGTTCTTGGCATAGACCTTCTGGAACTTGGCGTACAGCGCGGCCAGCTCGTCCATGCGACGCGCGACTTCGACCGGATCGGGTCCGGTCGGGCCGGCTTCCTCGGCTTCGTCGCTCGAATCGTCGTCGCTGTCGTCGTCGCCGTCGTCGTCCTTGTCGTCCTTGCCGCTGCTCGCTGCAACGACCGGCGCCGGCGGTTCGGGTTCTTCGTCGAGCTGGTCGTTGAAGCCGACCACGATCTCGGCCAGGCGCTTCTTGCCGGCCTTGTGCAGCTCCCAGTCCTCCAGCAGCAGCTGCACCGACCACGGGAAGCTGGCCAGCGACAGCAGCATCTGGTTGAGGCCTTCCTCGATGCGCTTGGCGATGGCGATTTCGCCTTCGCGGGTCAGCAGTTCGACCGTGCCCATCTCGCGCATGTACATGCGCACCGGATCGGTGGTGCGGCCGCCTTCGGCATCGAGTGCGGTCAGCGTGGCCGCCGCTTCCTCGGCCGCGGTGTCATCGACCTCGCGGTTGCCGGTGTTGTTGTCGCCGAGCAACAGCGTGTCGGCATCGGGCGCGACTTCGTGCACCTCGATGCCCATGCCGTTGATCATGCCGATGATGTCTTCGATCTGCTCCGGATCGACCATGTCGTCCGGAAGGTGATCGTTGACTTCGGCATAGGTCAGGTAGCCCTGTTCCAGGCCCTTGCTGATCAGCTGCTTGATGTCGGACTGCGGGGCCTGACGTTCGTTGGCCATGTGGGGAGCCACCGGGGAATGTTAGTGAAGAGAACCCTGCATTATACCGGCTGGCCGGGTCCCGGCGGCGCGAACGGCCGGGAATCGCCTTGCGGCAAGCTCAGTCCATCCCCGATTCGATCCGGGAAGGCGCTACGCCTTGAGCAGGAAGGTCACCGGACCATCATTGGCCAGGCTGACCACCATATGGGCACCGAAGCGGCCGGTTTCCACCCCCGGCGGATGGTTTTCGCGGCAACTTTGCAGCAGCAGGTCGAAGATCCGTTCAGCCTCGGCGGGCGCGGCGGCGGTGCTGAAACCGGGGCGCATGCCCGAGCGGGTGTCGGCCGCCAGGGTGAACTGGCTGACCAGCAGCAGGCCACCGCCGGTCTCGGCGAGCGAGCGGTTCATGCGTCCCTGGTCGTCGGCGAAAACCCGGTAGCCGAGCAGGCGCCCGGTCATCCGCGCGACCTGCGCCGCTCCGTCCCCCGGTTCGATCCCGACCAGCGCCAGCAAGCCCGGTCCGATGGCGCCAAGGCTGGCGCCGTCGACGGTGACGCTGGCCGACGTGACGCGCTGGATGAGGCTGAGCATGGGAAAGGGCGGGGAAAGGGGGCCGGGGAGCAGCGTAGCGTCTGCCCCTCGTTTGCGCGAAGGCGGGCCTGCACCGGACGAGCGTCTGATCCTCCAGGACACTGCTGCGTGTGACAGCACAAGCGGGACGAGGGCCAGGCAGGGCTCCCGCATGCCTTTCGAAGATCAGGGAAGGTCATGGAGCCCGCGCTTCGCGGAATGACGAACGAATGCGCGCGTCGCCGGGCCGCTTCCACTCCTCGTTCCCCGCTTCTCGCCCTGCAGCCAAAGCTCCGCTTGCCCCCCGCTACACTTCCCGCATGACCCGATTCGCCGCCTGGCTGCTGTATGCCCTCGTCGCCGCGCTCGGCCACCTGCCGTGGCGGTGGCTGCGCGGACTGGGCGACCTGCTGGCCTGGGGCTGGCAGCGCGCAGGCGCTCGCGAAAGCAAGGTGGCCGCGCGCAACCTCGAACTCGCGTATCCGGACCTGCCCGCGCCGCAGCGCGCCGAGCTGCAGCGCGCGGTGCTGCGCACCACCGCGCGCCAGACCCTGGAGACGCTGCGTTTCTGGACCCGGCCGCATGCGTCGAACCTCGCGCTGCTGCGCACGCGCGATGGGGTGGCGCTGTTCGACGCGGCGATCGCCTCCGGGCGCGGGGTGATCGTCGCCGCGCCGCATTACGGCAACTGGGAGCTGCTCAACCAGTGGCTGGCCGCGCGCACGCCGCTGGCGATCCTGTATCGCGCGCCGGAATCGGCCGTGGGCGAGGCGTTCCTGCGCCGCGTGCGCGCCGACAGCGGCGACCGCGTCACCCAGGTACGCGCCGAGGGCCCGGGCATCCGCCAGTTGTTCAAGCTGCTCAAGGCCGGCGGCGTCACCGGCATCCTGCCCGACCAGCAGCCCAAGGCCGGCGACGGCGTGTTCGCCCCGTTCTTCGGCGTGCAAGCCCTGACCATGACCCTGCTCGGCAGGCTCGCCGAACGCAGCGGCGCGACGGTGCTGTTCGGCTACTGCGAACGCATCGGCGCGGGCCCGGAATTCGCGCTGCACTTCGAACCGGCGCCGGCCGCGATCGCCAGCCAGGACCCGGTCGAAGCCGCCACCGCGCTCAACGCCGCGGTCGAACGGATCGCGCGTCGCGACCCGGCCCAGTATCAGTGGACCTACAAGCGCTACACGCGCCGTCCGCCGGGAAGCGGCGAAGCCAATCCGTACGTCGACCCGGAGCGGCTGCGATGAACGAAGCGCAGGCCGCCACGGATGCGGCGCCGACGGCTGCCCCGGCGCCGCCTGACTGGCACAAGCTGCCGCCGCGCGCGCGCACGCTGTTCGTCGGCGCTACCGCGATCGGGTTCGCGCTCTCGGCGACGGTGGCGGCGGTGGTGTTCTGCCTGAGCGCACGGCCGTCGTGGCTGTGGTGGCTGCCGCCGGCGTGCGCGCTGCCGGCGGCGCTGTTCGGTGCGTGGCTGGGCTGGCGTCGCTACCGCCACACCCGCTGGCTGCTCGACGCCGACGGCTTCGGCCTGCGCCGCGGGCGCCTGTGGCAGTCGGACACGCGGGTGCCTGGCTCGCGCGTGCAACACCTGGACATCCGCCGCGGGCCGCTGGAGCGCCACTTCCGGCTGGCGACGCTGGTCATCCATACCGCCGGCACGCGCCACAGCGAGGTATCGGTGTCCGGACTGGCCGCCGACGACGCCGAGCGCCTGCGCGACCATCTCGCAAGGCAGACCGACGACGATGACGACGACGCCGGCGACTGAGCCAAGCCCCCCGCCGGTGCCGGCGGACGGCGCCAACGGCGAGGTGCGACGGCTGCATCCGATGTCGTGGCTGTTCGTGCTGCTGCAGCAGCTCAAGCAGTTCGTGGTGCCGCTGCTGGTGCTGGTGTTCCTCGGCCGCGGCGATCGCAACCAGCTGTGGTCGCTGCTCGCCGTGGGCGGCTTCGTGGTGGTGGCGCTGTGGCGCTACCTGACCTTCCGCTACCGCATCACCGCCGACAGCGTGGTCATCGACAGCGGGTTGCTGCAGCGCAGCCGGCGACAGGTGCCGTTCTCGCGCATCCACAACGTCGCCATCCACCAGTCGCTGCTGCATCGGCTGTTCGACGTGGCCGAGGTGCGGCTCGAATCGGCCGGCGGCGACAAGCCCGAAGCGCAGATGCGGGTGCTGCAGCTCAGCGATGCGATCGCGCTGGAGGCGCTGGTGCGCCGGCGCGGGGCGGCGGCGCCGGCGGCCCCCGCGCCCGCCGCAACCGCCGCATCCGCCGGGCAGACGGAAGACCTGGCCGAAGGCCGCGTGCTGCTCGCCCTATCGCCGGCCGAAGTGCTGCGCCTGGGGCTGGTGTCCAACCGCGGCATGATCGTGGTCGGCGGCGCGGCGGTGGGACTCTCCCAGCTCAACCCGCGATTGCCGGACGATGTGTCCGATCGCTGGAGCCAGGGCCTGCAGGCGTATTTCGGCAGCCATCACTTCAGCTACGGCGAGTACGCGCTGGCGATCGTCGCCGCGCTGCTGGGTTTCGCGGTGCTGCTGCGCGTGTTCTCGGTGGCGCTCGCGCTGCTGCAGTACTGGGGCTTCCGGCTGGAGGAACACGGCCGCCGCCTGACCGTCGAACGCGGGCTGCTGACCCGCCTGCGCACCAGCGCGCCGCGGCGGCGGATCCAGTCGTGGACGCTGCGCGAGAGCGTGCTGCACCGCTGGTTCGGCCGCCGCACGCTGGAGATCGATTCGGCGGTGGCTGCCGACAGCAACCAGCGCCGCGGCCTGCGCGAACTGGCACCGATCGCCACGCCGGACGCCTGCGATGCGCTGGTCCGCCACCTGCTGCCCGGCACGACGTGGCCACCGGCGAACTGGCAGCCGCTGCATGCGCGCGCATGGTGGCGGCTGTCGCTGCCGGGGAGCGTGGTCGCGCTGCTGCTGTCCGCCGCGCTGTGCTGGCGCGCAGGGCCCTGGGGACTGGCGGCGCTGCTGCTGCTGCCGTGGGTGGTGTTCGTCGCCCGCCAGCATGCCCACCGCGCGGGCTACGCGATCGACGAGCGCCTGGTGGGCGCACGTACGGGCTGGTGGTCGCGGCGCTGGCGCTTCGCCGAGCTCGACAAGCTGCAGGCGCTGGAACTGCGGCAGTCGCCGCTCGACCGGTCGCTGGGCATGGCGACGCTGTGGCTGGATACCGCCGGCGCCGCCTCCGGTCCGCTGCGCCTGCGCTACCTGCCCTTGGCGCAGGCCCAGGCCCTGCGCGCGCGGCTGGGCCGCGAGATCGCGCGGCGGCCGCTGCGCTGGTAGCGCGCGGATGCTCCGCCCTCAGCGCGCCGCCGGTCCCCAGTAGCCCAGCTCGCGACGGATTTGCAGGCTGCGCAACGCGGCGCCCGGCGGACGCCGGCGCAGCGGGCCGAGCTCGCCTGCCAGCAAGGCGTCCGTGGCGGCAAGCACGCGCTGCGACGACCGTCCATCGCGATACGGATGGATGCGATCGGCGTAGGCGGCCAGTTCCGCGCGCAGTTCCGCCGGCGGCGCGAAGCCCAGCTCCAGCATCGCCGGCAGCGCGGCCGGATCGTCGAAGTCGAGCATGTGCGGTTTCGGCGCGCGATTGCGGAAGGTGATCACCGGCTTGCGCTGGACCACGAACTCGCTCACCACCGAGGTGGTATCGGCCACCAGCACGTCGGCCGCGCGCTCGGCGCTGACCAGCTGCTCGGTCTCGACGAAACACGCGTTGTCGCCGGCCAGCGCGCGATAGTGTTCGACCAGGCCGGGATCGCACTTGGGATGCAACGTCAGCAGCCAGTAGCGCTCGCCGGCGGCCACCTGCGCCGCGATCGCGGCATGCAGGTGCGGGGCGGCGCTGAGGCGCTCGGTGAACGTCGAGGCGAACATCGCCACCGGCCGTCCGCCGGCCGCCGCCCGCAGCCGGGCCGCCAGCGGATCCTCCGGACCGAACAGGGGATCGAGCTTGGGCCAGCCGGTTTCGACCACCTTGAAATGGCCGGCGCGGGCCGACAGGGCCTGGAACGGAGCGGTCGTCGCCGGCCCCTGGGTGCAGTACAGGTCGAACAATCCGCGCACCCGGAAGTGGCCGCGCGCATCCTCGCGCTTCTCGACGTTGAAACCATGGAACAGCTGGACCTTGGCGCCGGCGACGAACGGCGGCACCCAGTTGGCCGCACTGAACACGGCGCGCGGGCGCAGCGCCACCGCGTCGCGCGCGCCGCCGACCATGCGCACCGGCGCGGGCAGCGTTGCGCCGGTCGCGCCGTCGACCAGCCAGGCATGCACGCCATGCCCGGCGTCTTGCAGCGCACTGGCCAAGGGCTTCAGGATGGGCAGCGCATACCGCTCGGTCGCGAACAACAGGTACTCCGCCATCAACGCTTCCTCGAATCCCGGGCCCGCCGTCTCGGCCTGCATTATCGCGTTCAACGAAGCCGACCGGATCGGCGAATGCCTGGCCTCGCTGGCGTTCTGCGACGAGATCGTGGTGGTCGATTCATTCTCCACCGACGCCACCGCCGACATCGCGCGCGCGGCGGGAGCGCGCGTCCTGCAGCGTCCGTTCGACGGATTCCGCAGCCAGAAGGCCTTCGCGGTCGAACAGGCGCGCCACGACTGGGTGCTGTGCCTCGACGCCGACGAACGCGTCGGCGACGCGCTGCGCGACTCGATCGATGCCGCGCGGGCGTCCGGCTTCAGCGCCGCCGCCGGTTACCGTTTCGCGCGGCTGGATCATTACTTCGGCCGCTTCCTGCGCCACGGCAACGCCTATCCCGATCGCGTGCTGCGCCTGTTCGACCGTCGCCGCGGCGGCTGGCGCGGCAGTCGCGAGGTCCACGAGGCGGCCAGCGTCGACGGGCCGGTGCGCACCCTGGCAGGCGACCTGATCCACTACCCCTATCGCTCGTTCGAGCAGCAGCTGGCCAAGACCCAGCGCTACGCACGGATGATGGCCGAGCACGAGTTCGCCCGCGGCAAGCGCGCATCGCTGGCCAAACTGGTGCTTTCGCCGGCCTGGCGGTTCTGGCGCGGCTTCGTGCTGCGGGGCGGATTCCGCGACGGCTGGCACGGCCTGGTCTACGCCTACGTGCGCGCCAACTACGTGCGCCAGAAGACGATCATGCTGTGGCTGCTGCAGAACGGGCAGCCCGTGGCGGCGCCGGCACCGTCCGACCTGTCGACCGGCTGATTCGCCCGACATGGGCGGAATCGAAGGCCCCTGCGATTCCGCGCCGAAGACGCTGGACAAGTGACGACAAACCCCTACCTTTGTCGCGCCGCATTAATCCACCCATCTCTTCGAACCCGCCATGTCCCCGCGCCCTGAACGCACGAGCGTCGTCATCACCACCTACAACTGGCCCGGCGCGCTGCGACTGGCGCTGTCGGCGCTGTCGCGCCAGGTGGTGTTGCCACATGAGGTCGTCGTGGCCGACGACGGCTCGGGCGAAGAAACGCATGCGCTGATCCGCCAGGTCGCACGCGACTACCCCGTGCCGCTGCGCCACAGCTGGATCGAAGACCGCGGCTTCCGCGCGGCGCTCGCCCGCAACCGCGCGATCGCGGCGACCAGCGGCGACTATGTCCTGCTGCTCGACGGCGACATGGTGGCCCATCCGATGTTCGTCGCCGACCACCGGCGTGCCGCGCAGCGCGGCAGCTTCGTGCAGGGCATGCGCGTGCTGGCCGATGCGAACGGCAGCGAGCGGCTGCTGGCGGGCGAAAAGCAGGCGCTGGGCTTCTTCGACCGCGGCCTGGCCCGGCGCCGGCACACGCTGCGCATTCCGCCGCTGGCGGCGCTGGCGCTGCGCGTCTCGCGCGGCCAGAGCCGGCGCGGAATCAAGACCTGCAACCAGGCCTGGTGGCGCGGCGACCTGCTCGCGATCAACGGTTTCGACGAACGCTTCGAGGGCTGGGGCCGCGAGGACAGCGACCTGGCATTGCGCGCGTTCCACGCCGGCCTGCAGCGCCGCTCGCTGCGCTTCGCCGGGCTGGCCACGCACCTGTACCACTTCGAACGCCACGAGGCAGGCGAGAGCCGCAACGAAAGGCTGCTGACCGAGACCCTGCAAACCGGTCGCGTCCGCAGCGTGGCCGGGCTCGACCGCCACCTCGCCGAATTCGCCGCCAATCCGCTGCCGGACCTGCGAACGGCCGGCAAGAGCTGAGTCCGGTCGCGGCTTGCAATCGACCCGGCGCGGGCGCGATGCGGCGCTGCCGTCGATTTCGTAGACTCGAAATCCGTTCCGCGATCGCGTGCTCCCCATGTCGACTTCCCCATCTCCACGCGACGCAGTGGCCGAGCGCGCCGAGAGCTTCCGGACCGGCTTCGACGGCCGACGCATGCGCGACTACAAGGGATTGCCGATCTACGCGGCGCCCGGCCTGCACGAAGCGGCCTCCACCCTGCTGGGCGGCGCGGTCGCGCCGGGGTCGCGCGTGCTGGAGTTCGGCGCCGGCAGCGGCGCGATGTCACTGCGCCTGGCCGACGCTGGCTATGCGGTGACCGCCAGCGATCTGTTCCCCGAAAGCTTCAGGCCCGACCACATCCCCTTCGTGGCCGCCGACCTCAACGGCCTGTTCGCGGCGCAATGGCCGCAGGGATTCGATGCGGTGATGGCGCTGGAGATCGTCGAGCACCTCGAAAACCCGCGCCAGGTCCTGCGGCAGATCCGCGCGCTGCTGCCGCCGGGCGGCCGGCTCGTGCTGTCGACCCCGAACATCGCCAATCCCGTGTCCCAGGCCCTGTTCCTGCGCCGCGGCGAGTTCCAGTGGTTTCGCGACGTCGACTATCGCGAGCAGGGCCATATCACGCCGCAGAGCCCCTGGATGCTGGAGAAGGCGCTGCAGGAAGCGGGATTCGTGATCCGCAGCGAGCAGGCCGTGTCCAACCCGTTCCGGCGCGTGCGCAAGCTGGGCCTGGGCGTGCGCCTGCTGGCGCCGGCGCTGGCGCTGTTCAATGGCCTGCCGCGCTCGCGACGCGGCGAGCTCTGGCTGGTGGAGGCCGAAGCGGTCCCGCTGCCGGGCGAGGTCTCCGCCTGACCGCCACGCCGCGATCGTTGTCGATGCACTAATGCCTATCGCAAGACCCTGCAGTCGGCCGGCACGTCGGCGGGACGCACCAGTCGCCACGCGCGACGATTGGCCGCGCCCAGCGGCTCGGCATCGGAACGCTCCAGGCAGGCTTCCAGTTCGTCCACCTGGCCGACCAGCAGCGCGCGCCGCTCCGGCGCCGCCGTCGCCCACGCCACCGCTGCGTTCCACTGCTGCACCGGCGTGCGCTTGAACCCGAACTCCACCGTCGGCCCGCGCGCCTGCAGCAGGTTCTGTTCGCGCCAGACCACCAGCCCGACCTCGACCCTTGGCCCGACCTTGGCACGCACTTCGCGCATCAGGTCGCGCGACGAGCTTTCGCCGTCGAGCAGCGGCGCGATCGCCAGCCCCCAGCCGCACCACAGCACCACCGTCATCGTCGCGGTCAGCGCCACGGCGCCGCGCGGCTGCAGCCACAGCGCCGCGCCGGTGATCGCGCCGCCCATCGTCGCCAACGCCCACCACAGGCTGTCCTGCCCGGACGCCATGCCGCGCCCCGCTTCCAGCTGCAGTTCGAACCTGGGCTCTCCCACCAGCGCCACCACGCCGGCCGCGAACAGCCCCAGCCCCAGCCCCAGCGACAGCGCGAACAGCGCCCGGCGCACGCCGCGGCGCTCGAGCAGGCCGGGCAGGAACGGCGCGGCCGCCAGCGCCAGCATCGGCAGCGCCGGCAGGATGTACATGTCGCGCTTGCCGCTACTCAGGGTGAAGAACAGCAGCACCAGCGCGCACGTCGCCAGCGGCCACAGCACCCGCGCGTCGCGCGCGCGCCAGGCGTCGCGCCACGGCTTGAACAGCCACGGCAGCAGCAGCGAGAACGGCAGCCACGACACCGCCACCACCCGGGCGAAATACCAGAACGGCTGGTGGTGGTGCCAGGACTCGGCGTAGCGGGTGGCGGTCTGCCGGAACAGCAGGTCGTCGACGTAGGCGCGATGCGTGGGGTCGCCGTCGGACAGCGCCAGCCACAGCATCGGCCCCAGCCACAGCCAGATCGCAGCCAGGAACGCCAGCGCGCCCACGGCCCAGCGCCAGGCGCCGCGCGGGGCCGGTTCGCTCAAGCCCTGCCAGCCGCGCCAGCGCATCCACGCGTACGGCAGCAGGGCCAGCAGCGCCAGGAAACCCACGCCCTTGCTGATCACCCCCAGCCCGGCGGCGAAACAGCCGGCCCAGAACCAGCGCCAGTGCGGCCCCAGCAGCAGGTGCCGGCCGAGGCCATACATGCCCAGGGTGATGAAGAACACCACCGTCGGATCGATCTGCGCGCGCTTGGCCTGGTACACGAACTGGAACGCGCATAGCACCGCGGCGGCGGCCCACAATCCGGCGCGGTGCCCCCACAGCCGCCGCCCCAGGTCGAAGGTCAGCCACAGCGTGCCGAGCGCGGCCAGCAGCGACGGCAGCAGGAAGGCCACCGTCCAGTTGCGCACCACCGCATAGGCCAGGCCGAGCAGCCAGAAATACAGCGGCGGCTTGTCCGAATACAGCTCTTGGCCGCGGTGCGGGAACCACCAGTCGACGGACTCCCACATCTGCTTGGCCACCAGCACGAAGCGCGGTTCGTCGGCCGGCCAGGGCGCGCGCAGGCCGATGCCGGTGGCGATCACCAGCAGCGCCACGCAGGCCAGCAACCAGAATTCACGCGACTGCGGGGTCTTCAGCATGGCGCGATGATAAGCACGCGCGGCGTCGGATTTCCGTTGGCTGCGGGACCGGCGATCAGCGCTTGCGCAGGCGCGCGTAGAAGAAGCCGTCCATGCCGCCCTCGCCGGGCAGGCGCTGCCGGCCCGCACCGGACACGCGACCGAAGCGGTCGTCCAGCGGTTCGGGCAACACATCGATGGTGCGCGCGAGAAAGGCCTCGATCTGTCCGGCGTTCTCCACGTGCAGGATCGAGCACGTCGCATAGAGCAGCACGCCGCCCGGCGCGAGCACCCGCCACGCGGCATCGAGCAGGCGCGCCTGCTGCGCGCGCAGCGCGTCGAGGTCGGCGGCGCGGCGATGCAGCAGCACGTCCGGCTGGCGGCGCACGACGCCGGTGGCCGAACACGGTGCATCGAGCAGCACCGCGTCGAACGGCACGCCGTCCCACCACGCGCCGGGACCATTCGCATCGAGCGCGGCGGCGTCGGCGACGCGCAGCGCTGCGTCCGCGCCGATCCCCAGGCGCGCCAGCGTTCCGCGCACGCGCTCGAGCCGGCGCGGGTCGACATCGAGCGCGGTCAGCCGCAGCGACGGATCGCGTTCGAGCAGGTGCGCGGCCTTGCCACCGGGCGCGGCGCAGGCGTCGAGCACGCGCCTGCCCGAAGCTGGCGCACCCGGCGCTGGCGCCAGCGCGTCGGCCACGGCCTGCGCAGAGCCGTCCTGCACCGAGACATCGCCGCGGTCGAAGCCCGGGAGCGAGGCGACCGCCACCGGCGCGTCGATGCGCAGGGCTTCGGGCAGCGCATCGGCGATCGTCGCCTCGATACCGGCCTCGCGCAGGCGCCGCGCGTACCCGTCGCGGCCGCCACGGAGACGATTGACCCGCAGCCACATCGGTGCCGGCGACGCGCTGGCGGCCACGATGGCTGCGTAATCATCAGGCCAGTCGGCGCGCAGGCGTTCGCGCAGCCAGGCCGGCCACGCGGCGTCGGCAGGCACGGTGGGCAAACCCTCGCGCTGCGCGCGACGCAGCAACGCGTTGACCATGCCCCGCTGGTGCGCACGACCGAGCAGGCGCGCGGCTGCGACCGTCGCATCCAGCGCCGCGTGCGGCGGCAGCCCGAGCGGGTCGAGCTGGGCGAAACCGGCGTGCAGCAGCGCCCGCAGTTCGCCATCGCGCTTCCCCAGCGGCCGCGGCACCCACGCCCGCAGCGCCGCGTCGGCGCGCGCCCGCTGGCGCAGCGCCGCGAAGCAGATCGCCTCGACCAGCGCCCGGTCGCGCACGTCGGCCAGCGACGGCAGCGCCTGCGCCAGCTCGGCCTTCAACGAGCGGCCGCGGTGCAACACCGCGTCCAGCACCTGCGCGGCCATCGCGCGCGGCCCGGCACCCTTGTCGTCATTCATCCCGACATTGTCCGCCAGGCGCGCGGCCGTGTGGTCCGCGGCATCTGCTCTTGTAGGAGCGGCTTCAGCCGCGAGCTTTTCACGAGCCACCAATTTTTCGGCCCGGGCCCAAGAGCTCGCGGCTGAAGCCGCTCCCACAAAGATCTCGACAAGAACTTGGCAGGCGCTGCTCCGACGGATCCGGATCACCGGTGTCGACGTCAGGCCCGGAGCCAACCACCAGTCGTCAGGAACACCAGCGGCCGTCCTTCGATCGGCGCATCCGCGCTATGACGCCTGCAGGTCGCGCCGCGCGTTGAGGAAGTCGGCGGCGGTGATCGCCTTGCCGCCCTCGCGCTGCAGCGTCCGGATCCGGAGCGCGCCCTGGCCGCACGCCACGTCCAGGCCATCGCGGCCGACGCACAGCAGCGTGCCGGGCGTGGCCGCGTGGCCGAGCGCAAGCGCGCTCGCGGCGTGGATGCGCAGGCGCTCGCCGGCCACCATCGCCTCGGCCATCGGCCACGGATTGAACGCGCGCACCTTGTTGGCCAGGGTCGTCGCCGGCTGCGACCAGTCCAGCTTTGCCTCGGCCTTGTCGAGCTTGTGGGCGTAGGTCACGCCGTCGACAGGCTGCGGCCTCGGCACCGGGCGCATGCCGGCGCGCAGCAGGCCCAGGCCGTCGGCGAGCACCTGCGCGCCGAGCGCGGCGAGGCGGTCGTGCAGCTGCCCGCCGGTCTCGTCCGCGAAGATGTCCAGCGGCTGCGACAGCAGCACCGGCCCGGTGTCCAGGCCGGCTTCCATCTGCATCAGGCACACGCCGGCTTGCGTGTCGCCCGCTTCGATCGCGCGCTGGACCGGCGCCGCGCCACGCCAGCGGGGCAGCAGCGATGCGTGCACGTTCCAGCAGCCGAATTTCGGAATCGCCAGGATCTTCGGCGGCAGGATCAAGCCGTAGGCCACCACCACCAGCAAGTCCGGCTGCAGCGCGGCCAGCGCGTCGCGCGCGAGCTGCGACCTGAGCGACTCGGGCTGCAGCACCGGGATGCCACGCTCGATCGCCGCGCGCTTGACCGGCGACGGGGTCAGCGCGCGCCCACGGCCGGCCGGTCGATCGGGCTGGGTGTAGACGGCCACGACTTCCTGCCGGCCAGCTGCGGCGAGCAGCGAAGGCACGGCGAACTCGGGCGTGCCGGCGAAGACGAGTCTCATGGGCGTGGGGGTTCGAGGATTGGGATCGGGGATTCGGGACAGCGAAGGCGCGGGGTCCGCGCGCGGCGCGACCCTGTCGAATACCTAGTCCCGGGCCTTCTGCAGCTTGTCGTACTTCTTCAGCGCCCGCTCGCGCTTGAGCGGCGAGAGGTAGTCGATGAACAGCTTGCCGTCGAGGTGGTCGACCTCGTGCTGGATGCAGGTCGCCAGCAGGTCGTCGACCTCGAGCACGAAGGTCTTGCCGTGGCGATCCAGCGCCTCGACCTCGATGCCGTCGGCGCGGGTCACGTCGGCGTAGATGCCGGGGATCGACAGGCAGCCTTCCTGGTGTTCGCGCAGCTGCTCGGTGCGACGGCGGATCACCGGGTTGATGAACACCAGCGGCTGGTCGCGGGTCTCGCTGACGTCGATGACCATGAAGCGCTCGTGCACGTCGACCTGGGTCGCGGCCAGGCCGATGCCGGGCGCGACGTACATGGTCTCGAACATGTCGTCGAGCAGGCGCTGGAAGACGGGAGTCGCGATGCGATCGGCGTCCAGCGCGCCGGCGACGTTGCGCAGGCGCGGATGCGGCAATTCGAGGATCGGAAGCAGGGACATGGCTGGCGTTCTGAAAGGTTGTACGGGCGGTTCCGGCCGGCCCGGGACCGGCGGGACGGCTGCGATGCGAACCGCCGCGCCCCAAAGGGTGGCGCCGGTCACAACCGCGAGCTTGGTCGACGATTGTAGCGTTCGCAGGCTTGCGTCGGGCCGGGTTTTGTAGGCTATAGTGCCCCGGCTGGAATGGGGAAATTCCGGGAAATTCCAAGGGGAGCAAGTAGATGGCCGGCATGCTTCAGCGCCTTTCTCAGGGGCTACGCACGGGTGTTGCAGTCGCACTTCTGACCGTGGCGGGCTACGCCATGGCGCAGGGCATCCGTGGCGATCACCCTGACACCTATGTGGTCGTGCGCGGCGACACGTTGTGGGACATCGCGGGCAAGTTCCTGCAGCGCCCCTGGCTGTGGCCGGAGATCTGGCAGGCCAATCCGCAGATCCGCAACCCGCACCTGATCTATCCGGGCGACGTGATCAGCCTGGCCTACCTCGACCGCGTGACCATGCAGCAAGGCCCGCGGACCGTGGCGCAGCCGATCAACGCGATCCCGCTGTCGGACATCGAGCCGTTCCTCAAGGACCTGCGCGTGGTCGACGACTTCGAGCAGCTGCCCTACGTGGTCGGCCTCGAGGAAGACCGCCTGCGCGGCAGCAAGGGCCAGGTGGTGTACGTGCGCGGCCTGGCCGCCTCGCCCGGCCAGCGCTACCTGCTGGTGCGCCCGACCGTGCGCTATACCCGCCTCGAGCGCGCCGGCATGTGCTGCGACCTGCTCGAGAAGGACGACCTCGACTATCGCGGCCGCCGCGACGTCGACTTCGGCAAGTACTGGAACCACGTCGTGTTCCCCGACAAGGGCGGCGAGACGCTGGGCTACGAGTTGATGCGCGTGAACATCGGCACCGTCACCCGCGGCGAAGTCGGCGGCATCGAGGCCAGCACCGTGCTGCTCGACGAGGCCGGCCGCGAAGTGCGCATCGGCGACCGCCTGATCGCGGTCGACGCGCAGCCCTACGACCTGCAGTTCTTCCCGCACCCGCCCAAGCAGCAGACCGAGTACGGCCGGGCGCGCGTGCTGGCGGTCACCGACAACCTGTCCTACGGCGGGCCGCGCGACGTGGTCGCGCTGTCGGTCGGCAGCCAGGACGGCGTCGACAACGGCACCGTGTTCTCGATCTGGCGCGAAGGCAGCAATGTCGTCGACCGCGTCGAGCACAGCGCCGAGCATCCTGCCGGGGCGGTGAGCTTCAACGACAAGGTGCGCCTGCCCGACGAGTACGCCGGCCACGTCATCGTGTTCCGCACCTACGACAAGGTGAGCTACGGCCTGATCATGGACGGCGTCAAGCCGACCGCGATCGGCTACCACCTCAAGCATCCGGACGCGACCTACTGATCATCCGGGGTTTCCTGACCCGACAACGCGACGGCGCCCGAGGGCGCCGTCGTCGTTTCCGGATTACGCTGGGCGCGCCATGACCCAAGCCCACCACGATGCGCTGCTGCGCCTGATCGAAGCCGGCGGCAGCACCGCCGCGCGCCGCACCCTGCTCGAGACCCACCGCGACCCGCTCGCGGCGCTGGAGGCGGGTCCGCGGGCCTGGCGCGAGGCCGGCTGCGACGAGACGCAGGCGCGCGCGATCACGGGCACCGCCACGCCGTCCGCACAGCGCGAACTGGCGCGCGCCTGGCTGGCCGAGCCGGGCCACCACCTGCTCGGCTGGCACGACCCCGACTACCCGGCGCTGCTGCGGCGCGTCGCCAATCCGCCGCTGGCGCTGTTCGTGGCCGGCGACCCGGGCCTGCTCTGGCACCCGGCGGTCGCCATCGTCGGCAGCCGCTCGCCGAGCGCCGGCGGGCGCGACAACGCCCGCGACTTCGCCCGCGCCATCGCCGCGACCGGCCTGGGCGTGACCAGCGGGCTGGCCGCCGGCATCGATACCGCCGCGCACGAAGCTGCGCTGTCCGTCGACGGCATCACCGTGGCGGTCCTGGGCAGCGGCATCGACATCGCCTATCCGCGCGCGAATGCCGGCCTGTACGCACGCATCGCCGGGCGCGGCGCCGTGGTCAGCGAATATCCGCCGGGCACCCAGTCGCAGCGCGGCTTCTTCCCCGCCCGCAACCGGATCATCGCCGGGCTGGCGCTCGGGGTGCTGGTGGTCGAGGCCGCCGAGCGTTCCGGCGCGCTGATCACCGCGCGCCTGGCCAGCGAGGCCGGGCGCGACGTGTTCGCCGTCCCCGGCTCGATCCACAATCCGATGGCGCGCGGCTGCCACCGCCTGATCCGCGACGGCGCCGGGCTGGTGGAAGCCGCAAGCGAGGTCACGGCCGCCGTCGCGCCGCTTGCCGCCGAGCTCGGCGACGCCTTGCGCCAGCGCCTGGCCGCCCCCAGTTCCGGGGCCGGGACCGCCCCGGGCGACGCTGCGACCAGCGAAACGACGGACGATCCCGACTACAACCGCTTGTGGCAAGCCCTCGGGCATGACCCAACGGGTATGGATCGGCTGGTCGAACGCACTGGATTGACGACCGCCGAACTGTCATCCATGCTGCTGCTCATGGAACTGGAGGGACGCGTCGCCGTGGCACACGGCCGCTATGCCCGAAGGCGCCATGACACCGCGAACACCGCGCCTTCGGGCGCAGGCCGGGGGAAATGAAAGAGAGCATTCTGGACGTCCTGCTCTACCTGTTCGAACACTATTTCACCGAAGACGCGGACCTCGTCCGCGACCGCGATTCCCTCCAGGCCGGCCTGCTCCAGGCCGGATTCAGCCCCGCCGAGATCAGCAAGGCCTTCGACTGGCTCGACGCCCTGGCCGAGCAGCGGCCGAGCGCGGCGATCCCGCGCACGGACGGCCCGACCCGCGTGTATTTCGGTCCCGAGCTGGACAAGCTCGACGTCGAATGCCGTGGCTTCCTGCTGTTCCTCGAACAGCACGGCGTGCTCGACGCCGACCAGCGCGAGCTGGTGCTCGACCGCGCGATGGCGCTGGACCAGGACGAACTCGACCTCGACGACCTGAAATGGGTCGTGCTAATGGTGCTGTTCAACCAGCCCGGCTCCGAAGCGGCGTACGCCTGGATGGAGACGCAGATGTTCATCGACGAGCCGGAGCCGGTGCACTAGCATCGCGACGGCTGGATTTCGACGGCCGCGCCGGGGAGGGTGCGGCCGTTTTGCTGCGGGACATCCTCGCGCCGTGATGCGGGGAAACAGGGGATTTCATGACCGATTGGTATTACCACGACCCGGCCCAGGGTCGCGTCGGCCCGCTGTCGGCCGAGCAGCTCCGCGCGCGCTACGTCGACCGCCGCGTCCAGCGCGACACGCTCGCCTGGCACGCCGGCGCGCGCGAATGGCAGCCCCTGGATCGCTACTCCGAAGAGCTGCAGCTCGACACCGTGACCCCGGACGCGTCGCTGCCGCCGCCCCTGCCGCCAGTGCTTGCGCCCGCGCCCTCGATGGCCGCGTCCCGGGCGTCCACCGCCACCCGCATGCCCACGCGCGGCGCGGTCCCACCGAAACGCGGGCGGTCGGGCTGCGCAATCGTGGCGATCGTGGGCGCGGTCGCCGCGGTGCCGGTGATCGCCATCCTCGCCGCGATCGCCATTCCCGCCTACCAGGACTATACGGTCCGCGCGAAAACCACCGCGGGCCTGGTCGGCGCCGCGTCGGCGATGCAGCGCGCGGTCGACGAGTTCCATGACGCCCGCGGCCGCTGCCCGGGCAACGACGACTTCGCCCCGCTGCTGCGCCAGTTCGCCGCGATCGAAAAGACCACCACCGTGCGCTTCGGCGCGCTGGCCGACGGCAGCTGCGCGTTCGAATTCACCCTGCACGGCAACAGCGCGATCGAGGGCCGGACCTGGGTGTTCGAAGCCCATGCCGACGGCGACCTCGCCGGCTGGGACTGCAGCGGCGGCGACCTGCCCGCCCGCTACCGCCCCGCGCACTGCCGCCGCCCCTGACCGGCGGCGCGCGGCAGATCGACCACTTTCAAGGAAGACCCGGCATGACCCAGTGGTACTACAGCGATTACCAACGCAACCGCCACGGCCCGGTGAGCGCCGAAGACCTGGCGACGCTGCACGCCAACGGCCAGCTGGCGAACGACACCCTGGTCTGGCGCGAGGGCCTGGCGCAATGGCAGCCCTGGCACAGCGTGATCGACGACGTGGTCGGCGCCACGCCGGCGCGGGCCAGCGTCGCGACGGCCTCCTTCGCGACCGCGCCAGCCGACGCGCCCGCGGACGCCTTCGCCGGCCCCTACACCGTCGCCGAACCGCGTTCGCCGTACGCCCCGCCGAGGGCGCCGCTGCAGCGCGCGGCGGAGGTGCACCTGGACGGTGAAGTGGTCTACGCCGGGTTCTGGAAGCGGGTCGCCGCCAACCTTATCGACAGCGTGATCATCGCCGTGCTCGGCGCGGTCATCGGCGCCGCGATCGGCGGCCTGATGGGCGCGGCGTTCGGGATCGGCGGCGGCCTCGACAGCGCCGGCGCGCTGGCCATCCAGGGCGTGGTGCAGCTGGTCTCGCTGGTGCTCACCGCCGGCTACTACGGCTGGTTCTACGCTTCGGTGCAGCAGGCCACGCCGGGCAAGATGGCGATCGGCATCAAGGTGGTCCGCGGCGATGGCGATGGCTGCGGGTTCTGGCGCGGTTTCGGGCGCTACTTCGCCATGATCCTGAGCGGCTTGGCCCTGTGCATCGGCTTCCTGATGGCCGCCTTCACCGCGCGCAAGCAGGCCCTGCACGACATGATCTGCGACACCGTGGTGGTCGACCGCTGGGCGTTCACCGCCTACCCCGACCAGCAGCGCGAGGAACTGGGGACGGTGGCCATCGTGGTCCTGGTGCTGGGCGGGCTGCTGTTCGCGGCACTGGTCCTGGTGGCCTTCGCCGCCGTGGCCGCGATTGCCGGAGCCGGCCATTGACCGGTCCGGCCAGCCGCCGCGCTTGACAGCGCCTGCCGTGGCGTGATTCCACTATAAATAGGTGTAAACCTGAACGCCCGTGGCCCAGGCTGCGGGCGTCGTCTTCTCCAAACCCCTATATTGCCGCGGCCCCGCCCGCGCCACGCACCGCAAGGAACAGGCTCCCGCCCACCATGGCCAAGAATCTCCTCATCGTCGAATCGCCTGCCAAGGCCAAGACGATCAACAAGTACCTCGGCAAGGACTTCACCGTCCTGGCCTCGTACGGCCATGTCCGCGACCTGGTGCCGAAGGAGGGCGCGGTCGATCCGGCCGACGGCTTCCGCATGCGCTACGACCTGATCGAGAAGAACGAGAAGCACGTCGCGGCGATCGCCAAGGCGGCCAAGTCCGCCGACGGCATCTTCCTGGCGACCGACCCGGACCGCGAGGGCGAGGCGATCAGCTGGCACATCGCCGAGATCCTGCGCGAGCGCGGCCTGCTCAAGGACAAGACCCTGCAGCGGGTAGTGTTCACCGAGATCACCCCGCGCGCGATCCGCGAGGCGATGGCCAACCCGCGCGACATCGCGTCCGACCTGGTCGACGCCCAGCAAGCGCGGCGCGCACTGGACTACCTGGTCGGCTTCAACCTCTCGCCGGTGCTGTGGCGCAAGGTGCAGCGCGGCCTGTCCGCCGGCCGCGTGCAGTCGCCGGCGCTGCGCATGATCGTCGAGCGCGAGGAGGAGATCGAAGCCTTCGTCGCGCGCGAGTACTGGTCGATCGAAGCCGAGTGCGCGCACCCGGCGCAGGCGTTCACCGCCAAGCTCACGCGCCTGGACGGCAAGAAGTTCGAACAGTTCACCGTCACCGACGGCGACACCGCCGAAGAAGCGCGTCGCCGCATCGTGTCGGCCGCCGGCGGCGCGCTGCACGTCACCGACGTCGCCAGCAAGGAGCGCAAGCGTCGCCCGGCGGCGCCGTTCACCACCTCGACCCTGCAGCAGGAAGCCTCGCGCAAGCTCGGCTTCACCACGCGCCGGACGATGCAGGTGGCGCAGAAGCTGTATGAAGGCGTGGCGATCGGCGAGGAAGGCACCGTCGGCCTGATCAGCTACATGCGTACCGACTCGGTGAACCTCTCGGTGGACGCGCTGGGCGAGATCCGCGACGTGATCGCGCGGGACTTCGGCACCGGCGCGCTGCCCGACAAGCCGAACTTCTACACCACCAAGAGCAAGAACGCGCAGGAGGCGCACGAGGCGGTGCGTCCGACCTCGGCGCTGCGCACCCCGGCGCAGGTGGCGCGGTTCCTGTCCGACGACGAGCGCCGCCTGTACGAGCTGATCTGGAAGCGCGCCGTCGCCTCGCAGATGGTGCCGGCCACGCTCAACACCGTGTCCGTGGACCTGGCCGCCGGCAGCGAGCACAGCTTCCGCGCCAGCGGCACCACCGTGGTCGATCCGGGCTTCCTCGCCGTGTACGAGGAAGGCAAGGACAACAAGTCTGCCGATGACGCCGACGAAGGCCGCAAGCTGCCGGCGATGAAGACTGGCGACCGCGTGCCGCTCGACCGCATCCACGCCGACCAGCACTTCACTCAGCCGCCGCCGCGCTTCACCGAAGCCTCGCTGGTCAAGACGCTCGAGGAATACGGCATTGGCCGGCCGTCCACCTACGCCTCGATCATCCAGACGCTGCTGTTCCGCAAGTACGTGGAGATGGAAGGCCGCGCCTTCCGCCCCAGCGATGTCGGCCGCGCGGTGTCCAACTTCCTCAGCGGGCACTTCACCCGCTACGTCGACTACGACTTCACCGCCAAGCTCGAGGACGAGCTCGACGCGGTGTCGCGCGGCGAGGAGGAATGGGTGCCGCTGATGGAGAAGTTCTGGGGACCGTTCAAGGAACTGGTCGACGAGAAGACCGAAAGCGTCGACCGCAGCCAGGCCACCGGCGCGCGCGAGCTGGGCACCGACCCCAAGTCGGGCAAGCCGGTCAGCGTGCGCCTGGGCCGCTACGGGCCCTACGCCGCGATCGGCAGCACCGCCGAGGATGAAGAGGAGAAGCCGCGGTTCGCCTCGCTTCGTCCCGGGCAGAGCATGCACACGATCTCGCTCGAGGACGCGATCGACCTGTTCCGGTTGCCGCGCGCCCTGGGCGAAAGCAACGGCGAGGACGTCAGCGTCGGCGTCGGCCGCTTCGGCCCGTTTGCCAAGCGCGGCAGCGTTTACGCGTCGCTGAAGAAGGAAGACGACCCGTACACCATCGACCTGGCGCGCGCGGTGTTCCTGATCGAGGAAAAGGAGGAGATCGCGCGCAACCGCGTGATCAAGGAGTTCGACGGCAGCGACATCCAGGTCCTCAATGGCCGCTACGGCCCGTACATCAGCGACGGCAAGCTCAACGGCCGGATTCCCAAGGACCGCGAGCCGGCGTCGCTGACGCTGGCCGAAGTGGTGCAGTTGATGGAAGAAACCGGCAAGCCGATGCGCGGCCGGTTCGGCAAGAAGGCCGCGGCAAAGAAAGCGCCGGCCAAGAAGGCGCCGGTGAAAAAGGCGGCGGCGAAAAGGGCCCCGGCCAGGAAGTCGGCGAAGAAGGCCACGAAGAAAACCGCCGCAACGAAGACGCCTGCGAAGAAGACGGCCGTGAAAAAGGCGGCCTCGAAGAAGGCCGCGCCGAAGAAGGCCGCCGCAACCGACGACGACGCGCCGTTCTGACGCGTCGTTCCTGCCTCCAGGAGCGGTGCTGGCGGGCGCCTTCTCCTCGCCGGGAGACTTTGGCCACGAGGCCAATTCCCTCCCGATAGAAGGCGGGGCAAAGAAGGGGCGTTGCGATCACGGGTTCGCGGCCTGACGAACGCCATCGACGAGCCACGCTCGATGGCTGGCGGGAGAATCGCCGCCGCGAAGCGTGCACTCTCTTCGGCACCCACGCCTGGGCAGGATGAGGGGCAAACAAACACACGTTGCCGTAGCCGCTGTGGCCAGCGCCATATTGCCGGGATGGCGGATGGACAGCCCCGCCCTACAATCACGCCATGCCCCAGCTCTCACCCACCGAAGCGGCGATTGTCCTGCGCGCCGGCGGCGTCGTCGCCTATCCCACCGAAGCGGTCTGGGGGCTGGGCTGCGATCCGTTCGACGAAGACGCGGTACTGCGCCTGCTGGCGGTCAAGCAGCGCCCGGTCGACAAGGGCCTGATCCTGATCACAGCCTCTATCGCCCAGCTCGACGGCCTGGCCGACTGGGACGCGCTGCCTGGCCAACGCCGCGGCGAGGTCCTGGCCTCCTGGCCCGGCCCCCACACCTGGATCGTGCCCGCTGCGGCGCGCGTGCCGCGCTGGATCACCGGCGTGCATGAGGGTGTGGCGGTGCGGGTCAGCGCCCATCCGGTAGTGGTCATGCTGTGCGAAGCCTTCGGCGGCGCGCTGGTCTCGACCAGCGCCAATCGCGCCGCCGCGCCCCCGCCGCGCAAGGCCGCCGATCTGGATGCGGAGCTACTTTCGGCCATCGACGGCTGCGTCAGCGGCGAGACCGGCGACCTGGCCCGCCCGACCCCTATCCGCGACGCCCGCAGCGGCGCCGAAATCCGCGCCTGACCGCTGCCGCATCGTGGTATGCGTCCTGCCGCAGCGGCTGTGTGGCCCCGCACCGGCCTTGCACTTCACGTTCGCGCGGGTCGCGCGCAGAATGCCGGCCATGGCCATCCGCCTGCCCCGCCTGCTGCTGTTGCCGCTGCTGGCCGCGATCGCCGGCAGCGCCGTCGCGCAGGACAACGACATCACCATCTACCGCTGCACCGATGCGGCGGGCCACCTGACCGTGCAGGATTCGCCGTGCGCCGACAACCAGGCGCAGCAGGTGCGGCGCATGATCCAGCCCACCGATCCGCCGCCCCGCGCAGAGCCCGTCGCGCCGGCGGATCTCCAGCCTACGCCCGAGTCGGCTCCGGTCGTGGTCGCGCGGCACGCACCGCGGGCGATTTACGAATGCGTGCGCGATGACGGCAGCCGCTACACCAGCGACGACGGCGAAGGCAATCCGCGCTGGATTTCCAGCGGCGGCGACTGGTCGTATGACGACGGCCCGCGTCTGCGCGGGTCCGGCATCGTGTACAGCCGCGGACAGGCTGCCTCGTCCAGTCCCACCCTGCAGGCCAGCGCACGCGGCGCCGAGGGCGGCGGTGCCAACCAGCCGAGGCCCAGCTTCCGCCGCACGGATTCCGCGCCGCCTCCGCCTCCGCCGCCAGGCCATGGCCACGGACACGGCCATGGACACCATCGCGGTTACGGGTTCGGCGGCGGCGGCATGTGGGTGCGCGACGCGTGCCACGTCCTGCCGCAGGCCGAAACCTGCGACCGCCTGCGCGACCGCCGCGAGCAGATCCGCAAGCGCGCCTTCAATGCCCAGGCCAACGAGCGTGCGACACTGCACGTCGAAGAGCGCGGCATCAACGCGCGCCTGGCGGAAGACTGCGGAGGAGCGTGAATGCGTCAGCTGTTGTGCTCGGTCGCATTGATCGCGGTGGCGACGATCGCCCATGCCCAGGACACCCGGACCGACACGATCTATCGCTGCACCGATGCGCGCGGCGCACTGACCATCCAGAACGGCACGCCCTGCCCCAAGGGCAGCAGGCAGCAGGTGCAGACGATCGAGGCGCCGATGGTGATCCCGCGCTACGAGGCGCCGCCCGCGATCGTCACCCGCGTTCCGGAGCCACCGCCGGAACCCGCACCGGTCGAGCCCGAGCGTCCGCAGGCGCCGCCGCCGGCCCGGCTCGACGACGCGCAGCGCCTGCCGCCGCCGCCGCTGTACCAGTGCAATACCTGGGACAACGATCACTACCTCAGCGAGGATCCCGAGCCGAAGCCGCGCTGCGTGGCGCTGCAGACCACGGGCCTGGCCGGCGATCCCAACCGCGCCGGCGGACAGGCCTGCGAAATGAAATACGACCTGTGCGCACGCGTGCCCGACGGGGCCGCGTGCGAAGGCTGGAAGCAGCGCCAGCGCGAGATCGAGTCGACCTGGCGCTACGCGCCCGGCAACGACAAGCCGTGGCTGCAGGACGAGTTCGCGCGGGTGACGAAGATCCTCAACGACACCACCTGCGGCGGGTAGCCCCCGTCCGGTCGCCGGAATCACGGAGACCGTCTGCCGGGGCCTGGAACTGCCGCTCTGGCTGGGCATGCATCGCGAAGAGCTCGTGGCATCGCTGCTCCCACATCATCGAAGCACGAGCTCGCGGCTTCCGCCGCTCCTACGGGGATGCGGCGGCTGGTTGCGCTGCTGCTGCCTGACCCCCGTTGTGGCTGCACTTCTCGCGCCCAGGGTTGACCGCTCCTCAAAGCGCCTTGCGAAACGTCAGGTTCACCCGGCGCGCCCCGAGCGCCGGATGCACGCCGTCGGCCAGCGGCAGCACGCCATGGTGGAATAGCCGCGACGCGCCACCCCACGCCACCACGTCGCCATGCCGCAGCGGCACCCGCTGCACGCGGTCGCCGCGCGCCGGGCCGCCGAAGACGAAGGTTGCCGGCAGGCCCAGCGACACCGACACGATCGGCGCATCCAGGTCGCGCTCGTCGCGGTCCTGGTGCAGCGAAAGCCGCGTGTCCGGCTGGTAGCAGTTGATCAGGCAGGCGTCGGGCGCGAAGCCCTCGAATCCGGCGGCGCGCGCCGCCTCCGCGGCCAGCTGCGCGAACAGGGGCGGCATCGCCGGCCACGGCCGCCCGTCGAGCGGGTCACACGGGGCGTAGCGATAGCCGCGACGATCGCTGATCCAGCCGACCTCGCCGCAGTTGCTCATCGCCACCGACATGCGCAGCCCGCGCCGCGTCTCCATGTGCCGGAACGGTGCCTGGACCGTGATCGCATCGATCGCCACCTGCAGCGCCGGCGCGCGATCCAGCGCGAAGCCGCGCAGCAGCCACGCATCGTCGGCGAACCGGGTCGCACCCGCCCCGGCGTCGAACAGATCCCGCATGGGCGCGCCCGCGTCGATGCCGGCGGCCTCAGGCGGCGTCGTGGAAAATCACGCCGAGCGTGTGGCGATGCCCGCGTCGCAACCGGCTGACGCCATGGCGCATGGTCACCCGGTACACGCCGCGCGTGCCCTGCACGGGCCGCTGGTGCACGGCGAACACCACCGCGTCGCCCCGCCGCAGTGGCACCACTTCCACCCGCGACTGCATCCGCGGGCGCTGCTCGGTGAGCACGAATTCGCCGCCCTCGAAATCGCCGTCCGCCGCGCCACCGGCACCGACGAAATCTCCGTCGACAACAACGCCCGATCCCGGCCGCGACAGCAGTACGGCGACCTGCAGCGGGAACACGTGTTCGCCGTACAGGTCCTGGTGCAGGCAGTTGTAGTCGCCTTCGCCGTAGCGCAGCAGCAGCGGCGTCGGCCGGCGCTGGCCGGCGGCATGACAGCGTTCGAGGAAGTCCGCATGCGGCCCCGGATACGCCACGTCGAGCTTCATCGCCGCGTTCCAGCGGTTGGCCACCGGCACCAGGCGCGGATACAGCGACGCGCGCAGCGCCTGCACCGCGGCGGGCAACGGATAGCGGAAGTACCGATATTCGCCGCGGCCGAAACCGTGCCGCGCCATCACCACGCGGCTGCGATGCCGTGCATCGTCGTCGTACAGCGCCGCCAGCGCTACGCATTCCGCGCGTGACAGCAGGCCCGGCAGGATCGCGTTGCCGCGCGCATCGAGCTGCGCGCCGATGTTTTCCCAGTCGAAGGCGGCGACGCGCGCTTCGATGGAAGCGTGGCCGTCGTCCGCGCCGAGTACCATCCCGCTGGCCGCGAGCCGCGCGTTCACTCGCGCGCCTCGCGGTCGAGCAGTGCGCGCTTGCGCTCCACGCCCCACCGATAGCCCGACAGTCCACCATCGTTGCGCACCACGCGGTGGCAGGGAATCGCCACCGCCAGCGCGTTGGACGCGCAGGCCTGCGCCACCGCGCGCGCGGATTTCGGCGCGCCGATGCGGTCGGCGACCTCCCGGTAGCTGGCCGTGCTGCCAGCCGGGATTTCGCGCAGCGCCTGCCACACCCGCTGCTGGAACGCGGTGCCGCGCACGTCCAGCGGCAGCGACAAGCCGACCTTGGGCGCCTCGACGAAGCCGACCACCTCGGCGACCAGCCGCTCGAAGCTCGCGTCACCGCCGGTCAGCTGGGCTCTCGGGAACTGGTCCTGCAGCTGCCGCGCCAGCGCATCGGGATCGTCCCCCATCAGGATCGCGCAGATGCCGCGCTCGCTGGCCGCCACCAGGATCGACCCCAGCGAGCACTCGCCGACAGCGAAACGGATCGCGGCGTTGGCGCCGCCGGCGCGGTAGTCGCGCGGGGGCATGCCCAGCATCTCGTCGGACTGCGCGTAGAAGCGGCCGCTGGAGTTGTAGCCGGCGTCGAAGACCGCCGCGGTCACCGAATGGGCGCGCGACAGTTCGCTGCGCACACGCCGCGCGCGGTGCGCGTTTGCGTACCCCTTGGGCGTCAGCCCGGTGACGGCCTTGAACACGCGATGGAAGTGGAACGGGCTCAGCCCCGCCTTCGCCGCCAGCGTGGCGAGGTCAGGGGCCTGCTCGGCGGATTCGATCGTCCTGCAGGCCGCCGCGACCAGCGCCGCATGCTGTTCGCGCACGCCGTCCTGGTCCGGGCGGCAGCGCTTGCATGGACGGAAGCCGGCGCGTTCGGCGTCTTCGCGGCTGGCGTGGAAGCGCACGTTCTCCGGTCGCGCGCGGCGCGCTGCGCAGGACGGCCGGCAGTACACGCCGGTAGTCTTCACCGAGTACCAGAAACGGCCGTCGGCGCCCCCATCGCGAGCCAGCACCGCCGCCCAGCGCGGATCGCGCTCGATGGCGTTCGCGGCGAAAGTCTTGTTCATGGTGGCGTGCATTGTGCGCTCCGGTGACTGGACTGGCCGCCAATGTAGGCACGCTCGCGCGGAGCCGATATCCGGGTCTTGCGGTCGAATTCGCCCTTCCGGCGACCGCATTCCCCGCGGGCCAGACTCACGTGCCGTTTGCTGCGAGGCTAGGCCTGCAATGTCGCGATGCGCGCGCGGGAAGTGGCCTCAGGATGGGCGGCGCGCGTTCACGCCTCCGCACGCGCCGCCGGCGTCTCGTTGCTGGCCGCGAAGGCGCTGGCGCGCTCCGGGTCGAGCGGCCGGATCTCGAACTCCAGCCCGTAGGCCAGGGTCGGATTGCGCGCCATCAGCGCCGCGGCCTCGTCGAGGCTGCCGGCGATCACGTGCCAGTAGCCCCCGATGATCTCCTTGCTTTCGCTGAAAGGCCCGTCGACCACCGCCTGCCGCGACACCCGCTTGCCTTCGCGCGTCAGTCGGGAGCCGGCCCGCATCCGGCCGGCGGCAACCAGCTGCCCGTGCCAGGCGTAGAAGTCGTCGATCGCCGCCTGGATCTCCTCCGGCGACAGGTGCGCGTCCCACTGGCCGCGGGACAGGACGAGGTATTCGGACGAAGGCTGTGGTTTCTGCATCGCGGGTTCCCGGCAGTGGTGGGGCGGAGCGATTCACGCGCTCGCAGGGGCGGACACGATCCTGTCGACGCCTGCGCAGGCCAGCATACCGTCGCCGGCTCCCGGCGATCGGGGCCGTCCCGCGACGATTGCGGGAAGCCGCGCTGACCCGCGCCGCGCCCTGCGGACAGGACGCGGCGCTCTCGAGGCCGCCGCAGCTTCCACGGCCGCAGCATTCGCACGTGTTCGGCGACCCGGTCGCACCAGCCGGCAGGAGAGTCGACCGGCGCGCCGCCGTGCCCGGTCAATCCGCCTTGCGTCCCTCGATCATCTTCCACCCGTTCCCCGACGGATCCCGGAAGTTGGCGTCCACGCTGCCGTAGCGTTCCGTCGGTTCCTGGGTGAATTCGACGCCGCGGGCGTGCAGCCGTCCGTATGCGGCGCGGCAGTCGTCGACGACCAGCACGAGTGGCGGCATGGCGCCTTTGGCGACGGCTTCGCGCATCGCTTGCGCGGTGGCGTCGTCGACCGTGGGCGCCTGCGGGACAAACAGGCCGAGTTGGAACGACGGCTGGTCCGGGTGCTGCACGGTCAGCCAGCGATAGTCGCCGTTGCGGGCGTCGGTATGGACGCGGAACCCGAGCTTGCCGACGTAGAAATCGAGGGCTTCGTCCTGGTCGCGCACGTACAGGCCGATGACCAGGCCGGTGACTGCGATGTCGGTGGCCAATGCACTGTGGTTCATGGGGTTTCCTTGTTGTTGGGGGCCGCCAACGTATCGCCCGCGTCGCGCCGCCGCTTCTCCGAAACTGCGATGGTGAGGTCGGGACGGGCGGCCGCGCTCAGGAAGCAACCGGGCACACGGTCGAGCGCGTGCGGCGCCGCCTGTTCGCGCGCGCGAAGTTCGCGCGGGCTTTCGCCGGTGACGTCGCGGAAGGTGCGGCCGAACGTGCCCAGGCTGTTCCAGCCCGCCTGCAGGGCGATGTCGAGGATCGGCAGGTCCGTGTCGCGCAGCAGCGCGGCGGCGCGTTCGATCCGGCGCGTGAGCAGGTAGCGGTGCGGCGGCACGCCGAAGGCGTCCTTGAACGCGCGCGCGAAGTGGGCCGCGGAGACGTGGCTCACGCGCGCAAGCCGCTGCACCGGCCAGGCTTCATGCGAGGCGGCGTCCATCCTGTCCTTCGCGCGCAGCAGGCGGCGCAACAGTTCGGGGGCGTGGCCTGTCGGCTCGATCTTGCCCAAGGCGCTGCGCTCAGAACCCGTAGCGCAGGAACCCGCCGTCCACCGCGATGCATTCGCCGGTGATGTAGGCCGCGGCGGGCAGGCACAGGAAGGCGACGGCGGCGGCGACTTCCTCCGGTTCGCCGACGCGCCCCATCGGCGTGCGCAGCAGCACTTCATCCAGGTAATCGGGATCGGAGAGCTTTTCCGAGGTGCGGCGCGTGCGGATGTACCACGGCGCCACCGCGTTGACGCGCACGCCGTCCTCGGCCCATTCGACCGCGAGGTTGCGGGTCATCTGGTGCATCGCCGCCTTGGTCATGCCGTAGGGTGCGCCGCTGCGCACGTGGGTCTCGCCGGACACGCTGCCCACGTTGACCACGCTGGACACCGCATGTTTCGTCAGCAGCGGATAGGCGTAGCGCGCCAGTTCGAACGCGCTGAACAGGTTGATCTCGAACACCTGCCGCCACTCGTCCTCGGTGTAGTCGACGGCGGCCTTGCTGAGGTTGCCGCCGGCGTTGTTGACCAGGATGTTGAGCCCGTCGCCCTGGTCCTCGACCCAGTCGAGCAGCTCGCGGCGCTGCTCGTCGTCGGCGACGTCGGCGATCAGCGCGCGCACGTCGCCGTCGGGGAATTCGTCGGCCAGTTCGTCGCGCGCGGCTTCGAGCAGGTCGCCGTTGCGCGCGGTGATCAGCACGCTGGCGCCGAAACCCAGCAACTCGCGCGCGATCGCGCGGCCGATGCCGGCGCTGCCGCCGGTCACCAGCGCCAGTTGCCCGTCGAGTCGCCAGCGTTGCGGATCCATGTACGGCCTTCCGGCAGGGAGTGGGGGTAGCATAGCGCCGGGCCAATCGAGGATGCCGCCATGTCGATTCCTTCCGCACCCGGCGCGACGATCGCATGCGCGCTGCTGCTGGCGCTGTCGTGCGCGGCCTGCACGCGGCCGCCACCGCCGCCGCCGGAACAGCCGCCCGAGCCGCAGGCGCAGGCCGAAGTGCGCAAGACGATCCCGGCGCCGCTCGATAGGGCGAACGCGAGTCAGGGCGCGGCGGCGAAGCAGGGCGGGGCGATCGTCGTGGCCCTGATCGGTTGATGCGGCGCCCGGGATTTCCGTAGGAGCGCACCGGGCGCGGTGCTTGCAGCGCGCTCGAGATGCCGGACACGCACCTCGCGGAGCCGCCGCTTTCTGGAATCCCGCTCGCACTCACTGCGCTTCAGCGGGATTCCTGGATTCGTGGCGGCGGTGGGGAAGCCTTCCCCGCCTCACCCTCCCTTGAAAGGGAGGATTTGATTGACGAACCGGTTGATCCGCGGAGTCAGAACCCGCAGAAACAGAATGCCAGCGCCTTGACCGGCTGCCCCGGGCGGGCGATCGCGGCGTCGAGGAACTTCAGCTCGCTGCGCGCCTGCGGCACCGCGTTGGCGAGCACCGCGACCCCGGCCAGTTCGCGCGCGAATTCCGAATGGCGCAGCCACGCGCCGCCGAGGCGGCTGCCGGCCAGCCCGCTGAAGAACTGCTGGAACGGCGTGGCCATCTTCTCGACGTAGCGCACGCGGTACTCGCCTTCCTTGCCGAGCTTGGCGCGCGCGGCGGCATCGCCGATGGCGTCGTGCAGCCCGCCGAAGGCGTCGACCAGTCCGCGATCCTTCGCCTGCGCACCGCTCCAGACGCGGCCGCGCGCGACCTGGTCGACCTGTTCGACCGTGCGCTCGCGGGCCTTGGCAACGCGACCGGTGAAGTCGCGGTAGCCCTTTTCGATGACCGCCTGCACGACCTGCCCGACTTCCGGCGCCAGCGGCCGGGTGATGTCGAACGCCCCGGCGAAACGCGTGGTGCCCACGCCGTCGGTGTGCACGCCGATCTTGTCGAGCGTGCGCGGGATGGTCGGGATCATGCCGAAGATGCCGATCGAACCGGTGATCGTCGACGGGTCGGCGTAGATCCGATCGGCGTTCATGCTGATCCAGTAGCCGCCCGACGCGGCCAGGTCGCCCATCGACACCACCACCGGCTTGCCGGCCTTCTGCAGCGCGACCACTTCGCGGCGGATCTGTTCGGAGGCGTACACCTCGCCGCCCGGCGAGTCCACGCGCAGCACCACGGCCTTGACGTCGTCGTCGTCGCGCGCGTCGCGCAGCAGCGCCGCGGTCGATTCGCCGCCGATGCTGCCGGCCGGCTGCTCGCCGCCGGCGATCGCACCCTCGGCGACCACCACCGCCACCTGCGGGCGTTCGTCCATCGGCGAGAGCGTGCGGTCCAGGTGCTGCAGGTAGCCGCCCAGCGAGACCTGGCGGAAACCACCCTCGGCATCGGCATCGGCGGCGCCGCGCTCGACCAGCAGGTCTTCCACCTCCTCCTGCGTCTTCAGCCCGTCGACCAGCTTCTGCTGCAGCGCGTATTCCGCCAGGTCGCCGCCGACCGCTTCGATCCCGGCCGGCAGGTTGTCGATACCGGCGGCGAGCCGTGCCGGCGTGAGCTTGCGCACGCGCGCGATGTCGCCGAGATAGCGCTGCCAGACGTCGTTCATCCAGTACAGGTCGGCCTCCTTGGCCTCGGGCGACGCGGCATCGAGGATGTAGGGCTCGACCGCCGACTTGTATTCGCCGACCTTGAACACGTGCACGTCGACGCCGAGCTTGTCCTGCAGGCCTTCGCGATAGAACTGGTGGTAGCGGCCAAGGCCTTCGAGCAGCAGCCCGCCCATCGGGTCGAGGTAGACCTCGTCGGCCTGCGCGGCGAGCAGGTACTGCATCTGGTCGAGGTTTTCGCCGAACGCGACCACCTGCTTGCCGGCGGCGCGCAGCCTGGCCAGCGCCGCGGCGACCTCGCGGATCGAGGCGTAGCCGGAGAACGCCATGCGGTCCACGCGCAGCAGCACGCGTTCGATGTGCTTGTCTGTGCGCGCCGCGTCGATCGCCCGCAGCAGGTCGCGCAGCTGCACCTCGCGCGCGCCGTTGCCGCTGATCGCATTGAACGCGCGCATGCCCGGGTCGATGCTGTACTGCTCCACCAGCGCCCCTTCCGGCGCGATCACGAGCGTGGTCTGGTCCTGCAGCGGCTTGATCCGCCCGGCCGCCGCCATCGCGATCAGCAGCACCAGAAGCAGGCCGAAGAACAGCAGGTTGAACGTCAGCCGCCGGACGAAATTCATCGCGTCCCAGATGAAGACGAAGAAGGCGGCGACGGGGCCGTGGCGGTTGCCCTGCGGGGGCTGGTTCATGCGAAAGACTCCAGGTGATCCGGAAGGCCGGTGCCGTCGTTCTCGCAGGAGCGGCTTCAGCCGCGAGCTCTTTTGCCTGGTGCAGGGAAAAGCTCGCGGCTGAAGCCGCTCCTACAGGACAACGGAGCTGCGACCGATACGGCAGGATAGCCCGCGCGCCATCGGGGTTTCATGCGCCATCGGTCACCGTGACCACGCGCGCATCGCGCGAGGAGCGCAGGAACCGCATGCCCAGCAGGATCGATGCGACGACCAGGCCCGCGATCAGGCCGATCCACATCCCGCGCGGCCCCCAGCCCAGGCCCAGGCCGAGCGCGGCGCCCAGGGGCATGCCGACGCCCCAGTAGGCGCAGGCCGCCAGCAGCATCGGCACGCGGGTGTCCTTGAGCCCGCGCAGCGCCCCGGCCGACAGCACCTGGATGCCGTCCGGGAACTGGAACGCCGCGGCGTACAGCAGCAGCGACGAGGCCAGCGCCGCCACCACAGCGTCGCGGGTGTACAGCGCGACGATGTGGTCGTGGCCGAGCAGCAGGATCGTGCCGCCGGTGAGCTGGGTGGCCAGGACCAGCACGCCGCCGGCGAACGCCGCCTGGCGCACGCCGTGGCTGCCGCGACCCTGGCCCACCGCGTGCCCGACCCGCACCGTGGTCGCCTCGGCCAGCCCGAACGGGACCATGAAGCACAGGCTGGCGACGTTGATCGCGATCTGGTGCGCGGCCGCGGGCACGTCGCCCAGTCGGCCGATCAGCAGCGCGGTGACGATGAACAACCCGCCTTCCATCAGCACCGTCACCCCGATCGGCAGGCCTGTGGCGAGCAGGCCGCGGATCGGCGCCCAGCGCGGCCGGTTGGACAGGGTGAAGAAGCGCACGAACAACCCCAGCGACGCGAAACGCTTCGACCGCGCGAGATACGCGGCGAACGCCAGCATCTGTGCCCACAGCATGATCGCCGAGGCGATGCCGAGGCCGCCGGCGCCCATCTCGGGAAACCCGAACTCGCCGAACGTCAGCACCCAGCCCAGCGGCAGCAGCAGCAATAGTCCGCCGAAGCCGAGCACCATCGTCGGCAGCGTCCAGTGCATGCCGTCGCTGAGGTAGCGCATGCAGTAGTACAGCGTCAGCGCCGGCACGCCCCAACGGATGCCGCGCAGGAAGTCGGCGGCGCCGGGGCGGATCTCGGGCGCGATGCCCATCGGCTCCAGCGCGAACACCGCCAGGCTCATGAACGCGAACAGCAGCAGGCCCAGCCCGGCGCCCAGCCACAGCGACTGCCGGAACAGCGGCCCGATCTCGCCATGTCGCCCGGCGCCGGCGAGCTGCGACACCGATGGCGGCAGCGCCATCAGCGTGCCCATCGGGATCATCATCGGCAGCCAGAACAGCGCCGTGCCGACCGACACCGCGGCCAGCGTGGTGGTGCCGTGGTGGCCGGCGAGCACGGCGTCGACGAACCCGATCAGGCCGGTGGAGACGTGGCCGACGACCAGCGGCGCGGCGAGCACCGCAGTGGTGCGCACCTCGTCGCGGAAGCGCGGGACGGGCTGTGCGGTCGCTTGCATCGGGGAGCTGGCGGGGTGCGGCGCGACTGCGGCCGCGCGCCGAACCGATGTCGGACGCTGGCGCCGGGTCGCGGCAGGCGGCTATGTTACCGGGCTTGGGGGACGCCCTGCGCGCCGTGCCTGCGGCGCCGAGGATCAGCAGATGCAGACAGACGACAACACGCCGGCCGAGCGCGCGGCGCCGACGCCACCGCCCTTGCCCGCGTCGCGCGCGCGCGGCAACTGCGGCAACTGCGGTTCGCCGCTGCTGGGCGAGTACTGCTACGCCTGCGGCCAGCCGGTGACGGGCATGGTGCGGCATTTCTCCACCATCGTCGGGGATTTCACCGACACCGTCCTCAACTGGGACGCGCGCCTGCCGCGCACGCTGTGGCCGCTGCTGGTGCGGCCGGCGTTCCTCACCCGTGAATACTTTTCCGGCCGCCGCGTGCGCTACGTCAGCCCGGTCAGGCTGTTCGTGACCCTGGCGATCGTGACCTTCTTCGTCGCCCAGCTGATGCTGAGCTTCGGCGACAACAACTTCAACATCGTCGGCGGCAAGGGCGTCAACGACGCCAGCTTCTCGCAGGTGGAAACGGTGGACGAAGTCAACCGCCAGCGCGACGAGGCGCTGGCCGACCTGGCCGGTGCGCGCAAGCAGGATGGCAAGGGGGTGCCGGGCCTGGACGCCGGTCTGGGTATCGCCGAGAAGGCGATCCGCAACAGCGCCGACGCGCGCATCCGGGTGCTGGAGCGGCGCGCGGCGCGCGAGGAAAAACGCGCCGAGCGTGCCGCGGCTGACGCGGAGAGCGGCGCGAAAGCGGCCGGCGCTGCCAGCGCTGCCGGGAAGGTCGATGCGGCCTCCGCAGGCTCCACCGCGGCACGTGCCGACGCGCGGGAGCCGGTCGAGTCCCCGGCTGGGGAGGCGTCCGCTGCTGCCACCAAGCCGGATGCGGACCAGGAGCCGGGAAGCGACAAGGACCAGCGCAAGGGCAACGACAACGATGACGACAACGACAACGACAACGACAACGACAACGAACTGAGCTTCAACGGCACGCCCTGGGACCCGAAGACCAACCCGCTCACCGTCTCCTGGTGGCCCGACTTCGCCAACCGCTGGCTCAATGCCCAGGTCGGGCGCGCCAAGACCAACATCCAGCGCCTGCGCACCGACCAGGAGTTCCTCAAGGACACCTTCCTCGGCGCGGTGCCGTCGACGCTGTTCGTCCTGCTGCCGCTGTTCGCGCTGATGCTGAAGGTGCTGTACCTGTTCAAACGCCGCCTGTACATGGAGCACCTGCTGGTGGCGCTGCACAGCCATGCCTTCCTGTGCCTGGCGCTGCTGCTGGTGTTCGCGACGATGGCCCTGCAGCGCTGGCTGGCGCCGGGGACGGGCGCGCTGCATGGCCTGTTCAACTTGGTCGAAGGCCTGCTGTGGGCGTGGATGCCGCTGTACCTGCTGCTGATGCAGAAGCGCATCTACGGGCAGGGCTGGACGATGACGCTGATGAAGTACTCGCTGCTCGGATTCTGCTACGTGATGCTACTGAGCTTCGGCGCGGCGTTCACGGCCATGTTCGCGCTGGTGTACGCATGAGGCGCGGGGATCGGTAACGCGGACGTGATCGTCGTGATCGTCCGCTGCCATCCCGGGCGTAGCGCGACCTCTGGATCTCCCTTGGCGCGGCAGCGCTGCGGATCCATCCCCCGTTCGGTGAAGACAGCTCACCGACGCGCGCGAAGCCGGTCGTCACGCATGGGCCCCCGGACCACCAGCGTCAGTACGGGATCGCGCTAGCGGCGCAGGCGTTCGCGCAGCCAGGCATCGCGCCGGGCTGCCGGCTGCGCCAGCAACTCGGTGCGCAGGGCGTCGCGGCCCTGTGGCGGCGTGCGCTGCGCCAGCACCGACAGGTCCGCGCGTGCTTCCGGCGACAGCGCGCGCAGCGCTTCGAGTAGCGCTTCGCGCTGCCCGGGCGGCACCTGTGCGACCAGGGCGTGCAGCTTCGGATAATCCGCGCCCAGCGTCGGGCCGAGCAGCCAGCCGCGGTGCTCGCTGCCGTCGAGCGCTTCGTACTGCGCGCGCAGCGTCTGCTGCTGGTCCGGCTGCAGCGCCGAGAACGCCGCCGCGGCGGCGCGCAGGCGATGTCGTTCGGCCTCGGGCAGGGCCTGCCACGCCTGCCAGGCTTCGCGGCTTTCGCGCTGCGCGGCGGGGACCTGTGCATCCCACTTCGCGACCCGGGTGTCGAATGCGGCGCGCTGCGCCGGCGTCATCGCCGCCAGCACCTCGGCGTGCCGCTTCAGGTCGGCTTCGGTCGGCGCCGGCAGCGTCCGCGCCTTTTCGAGCAGGCGCGGTGGCAGCGACTGCGCGGCGGCGGCGGTCGCCGAGGCCAGCGCCAGGGCGAGCACCCACCAGCGTGCGCGAAGGACGTCAGAACACATCTTCGGTCTCCGTGGGTGCATCGGCGTCGCTTGGCGCATCCACCACCGGGGGTGTGCCGCTTCGGGCGTCGGCGCCGGCCTCGGGGACCTTGGCTTCGGCCGCCAGCCAGGCGTAGAAGCCGGGGTCGCGGGCGGCGGCTTCGAGGGCGGAGGCGGCGAGCAGGTCGAAATCCGGATGGGTCAGCAGCGCGCCGCGGTCGTCGAAGGTCGACGCCGGGGCCTGCGCCGGCGGCAGCGGCTCGACGTCGATGCGCGACGTCCGCGCGCCGTCGGCCCTGTCGAACACCGGCAGGAAGGTCGCCGCGAATGCCAGCAGGCAGGCCGCGCCGGCCGCGAGCATCGCCGGCATCCGCCAGGGCGCAGCGGCCGCGTCGTCGCCACCCGGGGCCGCGGCCCTGGGCAGGTCGAGGCGCCGGCCGTGCGCCGCCGCCTCGCGCATCCGTGCCAGCTGGGCCATGCGTTCGGCCGACAGGTCGCGCACCGCGTGGCGCGCCGCCTCGCCCAGCATGCGCCAGCCCTGCATGTCGGGCTGTCCGTTATCGCCATGCGGCAGCGCGCGCTGCAGCGCCAGCCGGTAGGTCGGCCGCGCGACGCCGAGCACCGCGGCGGCCTCGGCCTCCGGCAAGCCGGCGACCAGCCGCAACAGCAGTGCAGCGCGCGGACCGCGGCCGATGCCGCCGAGGAAGCCGAAGCCGCTGCCCCAGGCCGGCGCCACCGGCTGCTCCCGCAGTTCCGGGGTGGCCAGCAGCAGGGTCCAGAACTGCCGCGGCCAGTCGGCGAAGGGGATCCTCGCCGCGGGCAGGCGGAAGGCCCGCATGGCGGCGATCAGGGCGCGGTCGCCGGTCGCCGCGTCGCCGACCTGCAGCTGGGCGAAGACCGCGCCGCGGCGCTCGATGCCGCGCAGGAAGGCCGTCAGGGCGGCCGGCGCCGAAGCGGCTTCGTGGAGGGTGCGCGGCATCGTCTGCTCGGTGTGATCGCCCCGCATGATAGCCGCCGCGCCGGAAGCCTTGCCCCTTGACGAAACCGCAAATACCGGCAAGGCCGCAATCGTCGGCGGAATCGGTTGTGCACAGCGCTCATGTCGTCGTCACAAACCTTGCCCGTTTGTCGACCCCCGCTTGTGCAACTCCGCTGTTTCACGGCCAAGTGTTTGATTCCACGGGAAGAGTTGCAGTTGGCACTTTTTTGACCAACACGCCGATGCGGCCTGTTTTTCCGTGTGGTTTGGCGTGAAGGCGAGTGCCATGCACAGAGTTATCCACATGCGATGTGGATAAGGGGAAAACCCTAGGAGCCACGGCAACTTGCGGGCCATTGGTGGAACCGAACCGAGCTATCGCACGCAAACGCACCTCGTCGGCGGTGGTCGGCGACGGCCGCTAGACTTCCGCGATGTCCGCCGACGTTTCCGCCCTGCAGGTCGCCCTGCCGCTGCCGCTGCCGCGGCTGTTCGACTACCGGCCGCCGGCTGGCGTCGCGGCCGCGCCCGCGCTGGTCGGCTGCCGGGTGCGGGTGCCGTTCGGGCCGCGCGAGCTGGTCGGCGTGGTCGCAAGCGTCGGGGCCGCGCCCGACGGGGCACCGGAACTGCGCGAGGCCCTGGCCTGCCTGGACGACGCGCCGCTGCTGCGCGGCGAATTGTTCGAATCGCTGCGCTGGCTGTCGCGCTACAACCACGCGCCGCTGGGCGAGGTGCTGGCCTCCGCCCTGCCCGCGGCGCTGCGGCGCGGCGAGCCGCTGCCCGACACGCACGCCTGGGCCTGGCGACTGACCGAGGCGGGCGCCACGGCCCTGCCCGGCCTGCGCGCCGGCAGCCGTCCACGGCGCCTGGCCGACCTGCTGCAGGCGTCCGGGCGCGACGCGCACGCGCTGGAGGAGAGCGTGCTCGAGGCGCTGATGCAGGACTGGCGCGGCGCGGCGCGTTCGCTGGGCAAGCGCGCACTGGTAGAACGGATCGCCATGCCCGCCTCGCAGCTGGCGCCGGCGCCGCAGCCCGGGCCCGAGGCGAATGCCGAACAGGCCGAGGCGATCGCCGCGATCCGCGAGGCCCAGGCCGGCGAGCGCGCGGGTTTCGCCGCGCTGCTGCTCGACGGCGTCACCGGCAGCGGCAAGACCGAGGTCTACCTGCAGGCGATCGCCGACTGCCTGGCGCGCGGCCGGCAGGCGCTGGTGCTGGTGCCGGAGATCGGCCTGACTCCGCAGCTGCTGTCGCGCTTCCGCGCGCGCCTGGGGGTGCCCGTGCACGCCACGCATTCGGGCTTGAACGACGGCGAGCGCGCGCGCACCTGGGCAGCCGCCCTGCGCGGCGAGGCGCGGGTGGTGGTCGGCACGCGCTCGGCGGTGTTCACCCCGCTGCCCGAGGCCGGGTTGATCGTGATCGACGAGGAGCACGACGGCAGCTACAAGCAGCAGGACGGCATCCGCTACCACGCGCGCGACTTCGCGCTGGTGCGCGGCAAGGCGCTGGGCGTGCCGGTGCTGCTGGGCAGCGCGACGCCGTCGCTCGAATCGCTGCACAACGCGCGCGCCGGTCGCTACGCGCACCTGCGCCTGAGTCGTCGCGCGGGCGAAGCCAGGCCGCCGCGGGTGCGGGTGCTGGACGTGCGCAAGCGTCCACTCGACGCCGGGCTGTCGCCGGAACTGCTCGACGCCGCGGGCAAGGCGGTCGCCGCGGGTGGCCAGGTGCTGGTGTTCAAGAACCGTCGCGGCTACGCCCCGGTGCTGCTGTGCCACGACTGCGGCTGGAGCGCACAGTGCAGGCGCTGCAGCACGCCGCTGCAGGGCACGCCGATGACCGTGCACGGCGGCGGCCGCCGCCTGCAGTGCCACCACTGCGGCGCGCGCCAGCCGGTCCCGCTGGCCTGCCCCGACTGCGCCAGCCTCGCGCTGCAGCCGCAGGGCATTGGCACCGAGCGCATCGAGGAGTTGCTGGCGCGGCGCTTCGACGCCGTGCCGGTGCTGCGCATCGACCGCGGCAGCACCCGTCGCCGCGGCGCGCTGGAGAAGCATCTCGAAACCTTCGGCACGCAGCCCGGCGTGCTGATCGGCACCCAGATGCTGGCCAAGGGCCACGACCTGCCGAACCTGACCCTGGTGTGCGTGGTGGGCATCGACGAAGGCCTGTTCTCGGCCGACTTCCGCGCCGCCGAGAAGCTGGCCCAGCTGCTGATCCAGGTCGCCGGCCGCGCCGGGCGCGCCGACAAGCCCGGCGAAGTGCTGTTGCAGACCCACCATCCCGACCACCCATTACTGCAGACGCTGATTGCCGGCGGTTACCACGCCTTCGCCGAAGCCGAACTGCTGCAGCGCGAGGCGGCCGGCTTCCCGCCGTTCGCGCACCTCGCGCTGCTGCGCGCCGAAGCCAAGCACGTCGACGCACCGATGCAGTTCCTGCGCGCGGCCAAGGACATGCTCTCCCCCTTTGTCGTGCCCTCCCCCTTTGAAAAAGGGGGATCCAGGGGGATTTGCTCTTCTGCGGAAGACAACAGGCAACCGCAACAGCAGATCCCCCCCAGCCCCCCTTCTCCTAAGGGGGGAGCCACGGTGATCGAGCTGCATGGCCCGCTGCCTGCGCCGATGCCGCGGCGCGCCGGCATGCACCGCGCGCAGCTGCTGGTATCGGCCGCGACCCGACGCACGCTGCACGGCGCGCTCGACGGCGCGATTCCGGCGCTCTACGGTCTGCCCGAAGCGCGCAAGGTGCGCTGGTCGCTGGACGTGGATCCAGTGGACCTGTACTAGGCGTCCTTGGGAGCGGCTTCAGCCGCGAGCGCTGGCGCGGGCAAAGCGCAGCAACAATCCCATCTCTTGTGGCAATCGGGCCAACAGCGAGAGCCTTCGCGGCGCCCTGGTCGCGCGCGGAAAGCTCGCGGCTGAAGCCGCTCCCACACGAGCCGTTTTGCGTTTGGCCGGCCTGCTTCAGCCGGCCGCCTTCTTGCGTGCGCGCTTGCGCGGCGTCGCCGGCTTCTTCGCCCGGATCGACAGCGACGGGCCGTTTTTCTGCGACTCGAACAGGCCCGTGGCTTCGATCAGGTCACTGAGCTTGCGGTAGCCGTAGTTGCGCGAATCGAACGAGCCTTGGTTGCTGATGTGGCTGCCGACCGCGCCCAGGTGCGACCAGCCGTCATCGCCCTGCGCGGCATCGACCGCGTTGCGCAGGATGCGTGCCAGTGCTGCGTCGCCCTGCAGGTCGCGCGTGCTGCGCGCACGCGGATTGGCGACGCTGGCATCACGCGCTTCCTCCGGCGCGCCGAGCTTTTCCAGGTACAGGAACACCGAGCAGGCCTTGACGAACGGCTCGGGCGTCTTCTCCTCGCCAAAACCGTAGACGGCCACGCCGTCGTTGCGCAGCCGCATCACCAGCGGAGTGAAGTCGGCGTCGCTGGAAACGATCGCGAAGCCGTCGAGGTTGCGCGCGTACAACAGGTCCATCGCGTCGATCACCATCGCCATGTCCGAGGCATTCTTGCCGGTCGAATAGGCGAACTGCTGGATCGGCCGGATCGCATAGGTGTGCAGCACCTTCTCCCAGCCATTGAGGTGCTGGCTCTTCCAGTTGCCGTAGGCGCGACGCACGTTGGCCACCCCGTGGCGCGCGATCTCGGCGAGGATGACGTCGATCTTGGATGCCGGCGCGTTGTCGGCGTCGATCAGCAGCGCGAGGCGTTTTTCGTTGTCGGGCATGGCCAGATTCCAGCGGGGACTGCGGGAAGCCTAGCGCAAGCGGCAGAGACGCACTGCAACGGTCCAACGCCGGATCGGCGTCGCCGCAAGCCACGTGCGGCATCTCCCTGCACCAGGTGCATCAATGCATCTCCGAGTATGCGTTGCATGTTTCGCAACGCGCCAAGCGGCATCATCGGCATCCCTTCCACGTTCGCGAGGCGCCATGGACAGCCACCGCACTGCCGCCGGCGATCGGCCTCCGCACGTCGTCGTCATCGGCGGCGGATTCGCCGGCCTGTGGGCGACGCGCGCGCTGGCCCGCGCGCCGGTACGCGTCACCCTGGTCGATCGCGGCAACCACCACCTGTTCCAGCCACTGCTGTACCAGGTCGCCACCGCCGGGCTGTCGGCGCCGGACATCGCCGCGCCGCTGCGCCACATCCTGCAGCGGCAGCGCAACGTCACCGTGCTCATGGAAGCGGTGGCGGGAATCGATACGACCTCGCGCGAGGTACGGCTCGAACGCGGCGACGTGCTGCGGTACGACTACCTGCTGCTCGCCAGCGGCGCGACCCACGCCTACTTCGGCCACGACGCGTGGGCCGCGCATGCGCCCGGGCTGAAGACCCTGGACGACGCGCTGCACATCCGCCGCCGGATTCTGTCCGCGTTCGAGCGTGCCGAGATCGAAAGCGACCCCGCGGAGAAGCGCGCACTGCTGACGTTCGCGATCGTCGGCGGAGGGCCGACGGGCGTGGAACTCGCCGGCACGTTGGCCGAGATCGCGCGGCACACGCTGAAGCGCGAATTCCGCAACATCGAACCGCGCGATGCGCGCGTGCTGCTGCTCGAGGCCGGGCCGCGGGTGCTGTCGACGTTTCCCGAATCGCTGTCGGCAAAGGCGCGCCAGCAGTTGCAGGCGCTCGGCGTGGACGTGCGCACCGGCGTGCCGGTGAACGCGATCGACGCCGGCGGGGTGCTGCTCGGCGAGGAGCGCATCGCCGCGCGCACCGTGCTGTGGGCGGCGGGCGTGGCGGCATCGCCGCTGGCGCGTGCACTCGAGGTGCCGCTCGACCGGGCCGGACGCGTGCCGGTGCAGCCGGACCTGTCCGTGCCCGGGCTGCCGGATGTGTTCGTCGCCGGCGATCTCGCGGCCGTGCAGCAGGACGGCAAGCCGGTACCGGGCGTGGCGCCGGCCGCCAAGCAGATGGGTCGCCACGTCGCCGCGGCCATCGCCGCGCACCTCGCCGGCAAGCCCGCGCCGCCGTTCCACTATCGCGACTACGGCAACCTCGCGACCATCGGCCGCATGGCGGCGGTGGTGCACCTGGGCAAGCTGAAACTCTCCGGCGCGCTGGCGTGGTGGTTCTGGCTCACCGCGCACATCTTCTTCCTGATCGGCTTCCGCAACCGGCTGGTGGTGATGCTCAACTGGACGTGGGCATACTGGAGCTACCAGCGCGCGGCACGGATCATTCTGGGGCGCGACGAAGACAACCCGAACCCATAGGAACGGCGGAAGCCGCGATCCAGGCCCCTCCCCCTGCGACGGCAGGGGAAGGCTGGGAGGGGTGGTCATGGTTCGCGCTGATCCGAAAGACACCCCTCCCCAACCCTCCCCTGCCTTCGCAGGGGAGGGAGTTCAAAGCTCGCGGCTGAAGCCGCTCCCACAAGATCCGCTGCAAACGAAACGGCCCGGTTTCCCGGGCCGTTCGATCTTCGACGACGCTGCAGCCTAGGCCGCAAACAGCGCCTTCATCTTCTTCAGCGCATTCGCCTCGACCTGGCGGATGCGTTCGGCGGAAACGCCGTATTCGTCCGCCAGTTCCTGCAGGGTGATCTTGTTCTCGTCGTCCAGCCAGCGGCGGCGGATGATGTCGCGCGAGCGTTCGTCCAGGCGCCCCAGGCCTTCGCGCAGCAGCTGCAGCTGGTGGTCTTCGCTGTCCATGCGCTCGTAGGCCTGCGAGGGATCTTCCTCGCTGGTCATCAGGTAAGCGGCCGGCGACGGCGGGGCGTGGTCGTCGTCCTCGTCGCTCGGCGCATCGAAGCCGATGTCGCGGCCGGACAGGCGCGACTCCATCTCCAGCACTTCGCGCTCGGAAACGTTGAGGTCCTTGGCCACCGCGGACACTTCGGCCGCGTTCAACCAGCCCAGGCGCGTCTTGCTCTTGCGCAGGTTGAAGAACAGCTTGCGCTGCGCCTTGGTGGTGGCGACCTTGACGATGCGCCAGTTCTTGAGGATGTACTCGTGCATCTCCGCGCGGATCCAGTGCACGGCGAAACTCACCAGGCGCACGCCCACTTCCGGGTCGAAGCGCTTCACCGCCTTCATCAGGCCGATGTTGCCTTCCTGGATGAGGTCGCCCAGCGGCAGGCCGTAGCCGTTGTAGCCGCGCGCGACGTGCACGACGAAGCGCAGGTGCGAATGCACCAGCTCGCGGGCCGCGTCGAGGTCTTCCTCGTTGCGGAATCGATGGGCCAACGCCTGTTCGTCCTCGACGGAGAGCACCGGGATCTGGTGCACCGCGCCGATGTAGGCGTCCAGCGAGCCGAGCGCGCTGGGCACCGGCAGGTTGTTGGCGACGAGGGGATAGCTGAGCGTGGTTGCGGTCATGGGGGCCATTTTAGCAGTGTCCATATGTGACTGCTAAGTTGTGGAGGAGTTCCCAGCGTTCCATTCATGGAACGGACGGGGTGCCGGGGCGGTGATGCCACGGGAAACGGAGAGTCCGGGAAAGTCCGGTCGCTGTGGGGTGGAGTTTGCCAGAACCTGCGTTCCCGGTCGGTGAGCAAGTTCGACCCGCGCAGCCGGCGGTGGTTCCCGCCGCCGGGACAAAAAAACCCCGGGCGAGACCGGGGCCAAGGAAAAAGAACGCGACCCGCGTCGCCGGTGGCCCTGCCGGGAGAAGGCCTGGCCGGCCGGGGCGTGCGTCGCGCCACCGGCGGGAGCCGGCGACGCGGGCCACGCAGGGTTACAGGTCGAAGCCGAAGCCGATGCCGGCCGAGCTGTCGTCGCTGCTGAACGCGCCGCCGATCGAGAACGACGCGCGCTCACCGATCTGCTTGGCATAGCCCACCGACAGCGCGCTCTCGCCGTTCTGCCAGCCGGCACCCACGGCCACCCGGCCGCGCTCGCTGCGGCCGCCGGCGGCGTTCATCGCCATGTTCATCATCGCCGAGCTCATCGCGCCCATCCGGTCGATCCGCTTGTCCTGCTGGTTCAGGCGGTTGCCGAGGTTGTCGCTCAGCTGCTCGAACTGGTCGTCCAGCGCGGTGAACCTGCTGTCGGTGTAGGCCTTGGCCGAGGCCAGGGTCTTGGTCGCGGTGGTGTCGGTGTAGGCGTTCGCCGAATCCAGGGTTTCCTGGTCAAGAGCCGCCGGGCCCGGCGCCTGGGCCACCGGCGCCGACTGGCCGCCGGTCGAGGGGGCGCCGCCGGCCAGGCCGCCCGCGGACGGCGCGGGGGTGCCGGTGGTTTCCGTGTCGCGGGCCGGGCCGGCCTGCGCGTCGCCGCCGGCGACGCGATCGTCGACCTGCGGGGTGGCGCCGCTGGAGGCGGTTGCCGGCGCGGAGGCCTCGGTGGCCGTGGTGCCGCCCTCCAGCGCGCCGAGGCGGCTGTCGAGGCCGCTGATCGCGCCATCCAGCGCCCCCAGCGCGTCGCCGACGTTGTAGTAGCTGCCGCCCTGGATCAGGTAGGTCGGGCCGCTGAAGCCGTTCGCCCCCATCGACGCGCCGCCGCCGAGGGACTGCGCCATCGAGTCGCCCATGCCGAACAGCTGCGCGCCGTTCACCGCCTCGGTGCTGGTGGTCGACAGTGCGCCGGCGGCGACGTTGGCGATCGTGGTGCCGCCGGCGCCTTCGAGGGTCAGGCGGGTCTTGTCCTCGTCGTCGTACTTCACCGTGCCGGCGAGATCGGCGTCGACCTCGTCGAGCGCCGAGTTGAACTGGCCGACATTGACCGCGTCGGTGTCCTGGGTGCCGGCCGCGAGGTTGGTGAGCTGGCGTTCGTTGCCGGCGCTGCCGACCGAGACGCTGTCCGCACGATCGGCAACCGAACCGGCGCCGAGCGCGACCGCATTGGCGGCCTTGGCCTGGGCACGCGCGCCCAGCGCGGTGCCGTCGGTGGCGGCCTCGAGCACGCGGGCGTCGTAGCCCGCGGCCGTGGCCCCGGCCGAGCGTGCCTGGGCGTTGGAGCCGATCGCAGACGCCGTGGCCGCCAGCGCCTGGGTGTTGGCGCCCAGCGCAGTGGCGTTGGTGCCGGTCGCCCTGGCGTTGCTGCCCAAGGCGGCGGCGCTGACCTTGCTCGCCTGGCTGCCGGCGCCGATGGCGGTGGCGCCGTTGGCGCTGGCCGAGGCGTTGGCGCCAGCGGCCAGGGCGCCCTGGCCGCTGACCGCCGCGTCGTCACTACCATCCTGTGCGCCGCTGGCGGCGAGGTAATGGCTGACCTCGCCGGCCTCGGCCGCCACGGCGTCCAACTGCGCCTTGTTCACCGCATCGGTGGCTTCGGTGCCTGCCGCGACGTTGGTGATCTGGCGCGTCAGGCCGCGTTCGACCGACCCCACCGACACCGTGTTGGCGCGTTCGGCGTCGGACAGCGCGCCCAGCGCCACCGAGTTGTCCGCCGAGGCGAACGCCTCCGGCCCGAGCGCCAGGCTCGAGGCGCCGGTGGCGAAGCTCAGCGTGCCGAGCGCGACCGCGTGGTCGCCGACCGCGAAGCCGCCGCCGACGGCAATGGCGTAGTCACCCTGCGCCAGCGCGCCGGCGCCGATCGCGGTCGCGGTCTGCCCGGACGCCTCGGCGCCCTTGCCGATCGCGGTGCCGTAGCTGCCGGCGAAGGTGTTGCGTCCGACCGCCGTGGCGCTGTCGCCGAGCGCGTTGCCGCCGACCGACACCGCCATCTCGCCGCCGGCGTAGGCGCTGCTGCCCACCGCGACCGAGGCGTATTCCAGCGCGTTGGCGCCGTTGCCAATCGCGGTGCTCTCCTGGCCGGACGCGACGGTGGCGAAGCGTTCCAGCTCGCCGGTGTTGCCGTTCCAGACGTAGGCATAGCCGCCCAGCGCGGTGGAGCCGTCGCCGGTGGCCTGGCTGCCCGCACCGTAGGCGGTGGCATCCGCGGCGCTGGCCAGGCTGCCAAGGCCGCTGGCGACGGTGTAGTCGGCGATCGCGTTGGCGCCGCTGCCGAAAGCGGATGCGCCGTAGCCGATGGCGCTGGCACCATCGCCCGCGGCGGTGGCGAACTGGCCTTCCACGTACGCGCCCGCGCTGCTCTCGTCGCCATCACTGGCCTTGAAGAAGTAGTCGGTGTTGTCCGCGGTCTTGGCCACCTCCTGCAGCTGCGCCAGGTTCACCGCATCGGTGTCCTCGGTGCCGGCGGCCACGTGGGTGATCTGGCGCTCCTTGGCGAAGCCGTCGATGTTGGCCCCCGCGCCCACCGACACCGAGTTGGCGCGGTCGGCCACGGAGCCGGTGCCGAGCGCGACGCTGTTGTCGCCGATCGCCTGGGCATAGAAGCCCAGCGCGGTCGCACTGTCGCCGTTCGCGAAACTCGAGCCGCCGATCGCACTCGACCACCGCGCGTTGGCGAACGCCGATTCGCCGACCGCGGTGGCGCTGACTTCGGTGGCGAAGCTGTTCCAGCCCAGCGCGGTGGACTGGATGCCGGTGGCCTGCGACGCAGCACCGAAGGCCGAGGCGCGCTCGCCCGAGGCGACGGTGGCGACATGGCCCAGGTTCGGACCGGCCGGGCGGCTGCCGCCGACCGCGGTGCTCTGGTCGCCGGTGGCCTGGGCGCTGTCGCCGACGGCGACCGCGCTTTCGCCAGTGGCGTTGGCGCGCGAACCCAGGCCCGTGGCCCACACGCCGCTGGCGCTGGCGTTCGCACCAACGGCGGTGGCGAGGTCGCCGCCGGCCTGTGCACCGGCACCGAAGGCGCTTGCGCCGATGCCGGTCGCGGCGGTGGTGCCTTCGATGGTGACGTCGCGCATGAGCTCGGCGTCGTAGTAGGTGTAGTGCAGCTCGCCGCCGGCGGCGGTGGACGAGTCGCCGGCCGCCACCGCGTTGAAACCCACGGCCGTGGCGTTGGCTGCCACTGCGTTCGCACCGCTGCCGAATGCCGACGCGCCGGCGCCGGTGGCGTTGGTCGCCTCGCCCGCCGCCACCGCGTTGTCGCCTTCGACATAGGCGCCGGCATCGCTGTCGGCGCTGCCGCTGGCCTGGAAGTACTTGCCCGTCGTGCCGGCCGCATCGGCCACTTCGTTGAGCTGCGCCAGGTTCACCGCGTCGGTGTCCTCGGTACCCGCGGCGACGTGGGTGATCTGGCGGTCGATCGCGGCGATGTCGGCCGGCCATTGGCCGTCGTGGATGCGCGCCGGCGAGCCGACCGAGATGCTGTTGTCGCGATCGGCATACGAACCGGCGCCCAGCGCCACCGCGTTGGTCACGCCGGGCGCGACCTCGCTGTTGGCGCCCAGCGCCATGCTGCCGTCAGCGCCGGGGAAGACGATGCTGTTCCAGCCCAGCGCCACGCTCTGCACGCCGCCGGTGGCCGAGAGCCCACCGAAGGCCAGGCTCTCGGTCCCTTCGGCAACCGACAGCCCGCCCATGGCGATGGTGCGATCGCCACGCGCCTGCGCCTGGTTGCCAAGCGCAGTACTGAACACACCGTACGCGCGTGCGCTGCCGCCGACCGCCGTGCTCCAGTCGCCGCGCGCGGTGGAGGCCTGGCCGATGGCGGTCGAGCTTTCGCCGCTGGCTTCGGACACCACGCCGACGGCGGTGCTGCCGTACTGCGTGGCGCGCGCCGCGGTGCCGATGGCGGTCGACTCCTGCCCGGAGGCCGTGGTCGACCAGATTTCCTCTTCCCAGGTATCGCCGTTGATCACCACCATCTGCCCGCCGATGGCGGTCGCACTCTGCCCGGTCGACTGGCTGCCGGCACCGTAGGCCACGCTCCATTTCTCCGACGCGACCGCGCCGTAGCCGCTGGCGGTCGCCAGTTCGCCCAGCGCCATCGCGCCGCTGCCGAACGCGCTGGCGCCGAAGCCGATCGCGCTGGCGGCGTCGCCCGCGGCGGTGGCGAACTGCCCTTCCACGTACGCGCCCGCGCTGCTCTCGTCGCCGTCGGTGGCCTTGAAGAAGTAGTCGGTGTTGTCCGCGGTCTTGGCCACTTCCTGCAGCTGCGCGAGGTTCACCGCATCGGTGTCCTGCGTGCCCGCGGCGACGTTCGTGACCTGGCGCTCGGCGCCCGCGCTGCCCACGGACACCGAATCGGCACGGTCGGAAATCGATGCCGCGCCCAGGGCGACCGAGTTGTCCGCCTCGGCCCGGGCGTCGATGCCCACGGCGACCGCGCCCACGCCCAGCGTGGTGGTGTGCATGCCCAGCGCGGTGCCGTCCAGCATCGCGAACGCCGAGTCGCCGATCGCGGTGCTGCGGTCGCTCCACGCCGTGCTGGAACTGCCGAATGCCGTGCCGTTGTCGCCGAAGGCGCTGGCATTCATGCCCATCGCCGTGCCGCGCACGCCTTCGGCCAGGCTGCCTACGCCGGCGACCGTCGAGTAATCGCCGGTCGCGCTCGAGAACGCGCCGATGGCGACGCTGGACACCCCCACCGCTTCGGACACGATGCCGATGGCGATCGACTGGACGCCGGCGGCGGCGCTGCTGCCGCCCAACGCGAACGAACCGTCTCCGTAGGCCTGCGCACCGGCGCCCAGCGCCACGCTGCCGCCGCCCACCGCGAGGCTGCCCGCGCCGATCGCGGTTCCGCTTCCGCCCACCGCCGTGGCGCCGTAACCGATCGCGGTCGCATGGGTAGCGGTTGCCAGGCTCCCCGCGCCGAGCGCGGAACTGCCTTCGCCGGCCGCGTTGCTTTGCAGGCCTGCGGCGGTCGAGGACAGGCCGGTTGCCATGCTTTCCGCGCCGATGGCCATCGCGCCGTCGCCGGACGCGATGCTGGCGTAGCCGGAGGCGAGCGACTCGATGCCGCTCGCCTCGCTGCGCGCGCCGGTGGCCAGGCTGCCGTCGCCGGCCGCGGACGCCAGCGCGCCGAGCGACGCGGACTCGGTCCCGACGGCCGTTGCGTTGAATCCGGCCGCGGTGGCCAGTTCGCCGACCGCGACCGCGCCGCTGCCCAGCGCGGAGGCGCCCATGCCCAGCGCGCTGCTGCTGGCACCGATGGCCGTGGTGTAGTCGCCCTCGGCGAGGGCGTCGGCCCCCAGCGCGGTGCTGTCCTCGCCCTGGGCCGCGGCCTGGAAGCCGTTGGCGGTGCTGTCGATGCCTTCGGCGACGCTGAGCGCGCCGGTGGCCGAGGCGCTTGCGCCGCTGGCGCGGGCACCGGCGCCGACCGCGGTCGAACCCGCGCCGTCGGCACGAGTCTGGACGAACTGGCCGCTGCCGTCGTCGACGTAGTAGGCCCCGCCCAGCGCCGTGCTGTTGTCCTGCGTCGCCCGCGCGCCGGCGCCCAGCGCCGTGGCCGCGCGACCTTCGGCGACGGCCTCGATCCCCACCGCGGTGCTCTGGTCGCCCGCCGCGACCGCGTTGCTGCCGAGCGCGCTGGCATGGTCGCCCAGCGCGCTCGCGCCCGGTCCGACCGCGACGCTGGACGCGCCTTCGGCGGTGCTGGCGATTCCCACCGCCACGCCGAAGTCGCCGCTCGCGTACGACGCCGCGCCCAGCGCGGTGGCGTTCTCGCCGCTGGCCAGGGCGAAGTTGCCGAGCGCGGAACTGGCGTAGCCGGTGGCCCGCGCGACCGGGCCCAGGGCGGTGCCGAAGTCGCCGCTGGCCTTGGCGCCGGCGCCGACCGCGACGCCCTGGCTGCCGGTGGCGGCGGTGTATTCCCAGCCGGCGAAGGTGTTGAATGCGCCGCCGATCGCGACGCTCGAACCGCCTTCGGCGCGCGCCTTGGCGCCCATCGCCACGTCGCCCAGCGCGCCGGCGGTGCTTTCGCTGCCCACGGCCACGCCCCACTGGTCGCCGGCCTGCGCGGCGTGGCCGGTGGCCACCGAGCGGTAGCCGCTGGCAACGCTGCCGGCGCCGCTGGCCAGGGCGTTCTCGCCGCTGGCCTGCGCGTCGTCGCTGCCATCGCCCGCGCCGCTGGCGGCGAAATAGTGGTCGGCAGCCGTGGCGGCGCGCTTGGGCGGCAGCCGGGTGCCGGTACCGGCGATCGGGTCGATCGTCGCCCCGCAGTCGTCGGCCGGCAGCTTGCGGCCAGCGCGGTCGCTGACGCCTGCCGGGCGGCAGGCGTCGGCGTCGACCGTGGCGCCGGGCGCCGGAGTCGCGGTGGTCATCGCCGGCGTGGGGCGGGCGGTTCGCGACGCGGGCGATTCGGCCAGGGCGGGTTGCGACAGGACCAACAGCAGTGCGGCGTACAGCGGCGTACGGATCATCGGTGTCTTCCCTCGGAATGGAACGTCAGGGGCCTGCGGGGGCAGGCGGGCTGCAACGGATGGCAACCACCGGACGCTGCTCCGCGGCCCGCGGGCTGTCATTCCAGTTGCTTGACGATCTTGTTTCCGCGAGATTTCCCGCGCCGGATCAGCGATTTACGGGCGCGGGAGCGGGTCGGGCGGCAGCGGCGCCAGCAGTTCGGCCGGGATCGGGCGCTCGCCCGCCAGCGCCCGCGCGCGCACCAGCGCCGCTTCCCACTGCTCGCGCTGGCCGAGCCGGGCGTACAGCGCCACCTGCAGCAGCGCCAGCCCGAAATCCTGGTCGGCCCAGGGCGCGACCCGTCCGGCCAGACCGCCGGCTTCGGCGGTCTGCCCACGCGCCAGTCTCCAGCGCGCGTAGGCCTCCACGGCCGCAGCGACCTCGGCCGGGATCGCGCGCTGCTCGGCCAGCGCAAGTGCGTCCCGATATCCCGGCTCGCCGGCCGGCCCGTCGCGCAGCGCGCGCAGCAGCCGCTGCGGCACGGTGTCGCCGGCCAGCATGTCGCCGCTGACGGGCAGGTCGAGGCCCTGCGCCGCCTGGCCGCGCCGCAGCTGCAACCAGGCCCGCAGCTGCGGTCGGCGCGCGGGCGGCCAATCGGTCAGCGCGGCATCGGCGATGCTGACCACCGCGCGCGGGTCGCCGGCCTGTCGCGCCAGCTCCATGCGCAGGTAGTCGCGGCGCTTGTAGTCGCCGGGCACCACGCGCGCGGCCTCGGGCATCGCCAGCAGCTTGCCGGCCTCGCCCAGCCGACCCACCGCGAGCAGCGCCTCGGCGCGGCCGAGCAGGATGTTGGCGCGCTGCGCGGGATCGCGGATCCGCGGCAGCAGCGTCCAGGCGCGGTCGCTTTCGGCCAGCGCGGCTTCCGGATCGAGCAGCTGCAGCCGCGCGCTGATCAGCATGCCGCTGATCCCGGCGAGCTCGTTGACCGCGCCCATCGATTCGAAGTCGCGCGCGGCCTTCTCGAAGTAGCCAACCGCCTGCGCCGGCCGTTGGCGATCCATGGCCAGGTTGCCGAGGTTGGCATCGACGCGTGCCACCGCCAGCGCGTCCCCGTTGCGCAGCAGCTGCACCCGCGCGCGCCCCAGGTCCGACAGCGCTGCGTCGAAGCGCCCCTGCGAGGAGCGCGTCACCCCTCGCCCGTTGAGCGCGTGGCCCAGTTCGACCGGCGATCCGTTGCGCTCGAGCATCGCGATCGACGCGTCGTAGCTGCGCTCGGCCTCGGGGTAGCGATCGAGGCGGATCAGCATCGCGCCGCGCGAGTTGAGCAGGCGGGCGCGGAACGTCGGATCGCCGTGCGCGGGCTCACCGGCGAGCAGCGCGTCGAGGGTGGCCAGCCCGCGCCGGTATTCGCCGGCGCGGAAATCCACCTGTGCCAGCCGGTAGCGCAGCTGCGGCTGGGCGCGCTGCAGCTCCGGGGCTTCGTTGAGGATGCGGCGCGCGGTGTCGAGCTCGTTGGCGAGCATCGCCGACTGCGCGCGTTGCAGGCGCTCGTCGAGGCCGGGCGGCGGTTCGCCCTCGACCTCGGCCGCATCTCCGCCGAGCGCGGCCAGCAGGCGGTCGCCGGCGAGGCGCGCGGCCTCGAGCAGGTCCTTGTCCCGGGCCTGCCCGCGCTGCACCAGGCCGTGGCGGTCGGTCGCGCGCAGGCGCACCGTCCAGCGGCCGTTCTCGCCGCTGGCGCGGCTTTCGACGATCCAGTCGACGCGCGCGGCGTCGCGCATCGCGCGGATGTCCGGTGCCGGCCGTGCGCTACCGGCGTCGCGCAGCAGGTTCAGCGTGGTGTCGCTCGGCAGCGCCGGCAGGCCGCCGCGGCGGATGCGGTCGGCGAGGTAGTCCATCAGCCCGAGCCGCGCCCAGGCCACGTCGCCCGGGCCTTCGACGCGTGTGGGCAGGACCATGATCGCGCGCCGCGGCTCCGCGTCGGCGACAGGGGCCGCAGGCGCCGGCCGCGCATGCTGCTGCCAGGCGAACGCGGCGGCGAGCGCGGCCAGGGCCAGCGCCAGCACGAACAGCGTCGCCATCGGCCCCCTGCGTTCGCGCCGCGGCGCCCGCGGGGCCAAGGGCGTCGCGTCGGGTTCTTCGGATCGAGGCCGGTCCTGCGGTGGCGCCGGCGATCGCGGCAGGGAGGGCGAGGGGGCCGGCATCGCCAGGGGTGCGGGTGGCATGACGTGCGAGACCGGCTCAACCCCGTCCGGAGCCGACGGCGAGGGCGCTTCCTGCACAGCGGGTACCTGCTCCACCGTGGTCGGTGCGACCCAGCGGAAGCCGAAGCGCGGCACGGTGCGGATCATCCGCTGTTCCTGGCCGTCGTCGCCGATCGCGCGCCGGCTGCGCAGGATGATCTGCGCCAGCTGCGCATCGGACACGTCGCTGCGCGAGAACACCACGCGCGCCAGTTCGTCGCGATCGACCGCACGCTCGCGGTGTTCGATCAGGTGGGCCAGGCATTCGAACACCCGCGCCGGCAGCCCCACCGGCACCGCGCCGTGCAGCAGTTCGCGCTTGGCCAGGTCCAACGCATGGCGCCCGAAGCGATAACGCACGTTCGTCATGGGATCAGGATGCGGGATCGGGCCTGCACGCGCATGGGCCGGACATCATCGCGCATTCGCGCGGCGACGGCAGCGCGGGGCGTTCGGGCGCGGTGGATCCGGAAAGTTCGCGATCCGCTAGTCCCGCCGGCCGCTTCCGGCGTGCCCCGCCCCGGCCACCCGCACCATGCGGTCCAGCAGCGTGTCGACGATCGCGGCGGGATCGGCGCTGCGCCCGGTGTGCACCGGCGACATCTGGATGATCGAGCTGCGCCGCGCGGTCAGCCAGTGGAAGCGCGCGCGCGCCGGCAGCGCGCCGATCGGGCCGCTGCCCGGGCCACCGCGGCAGATCGTGGCGATCGCCGCCAGATGCGCGCGCAGGGTGTCCAGGTCGATGTGCGGATCCAGCGCACGTACCCGCGCCGCGTCGAGTTCGATGCCGGCTTCGAGCAGGCCGGTGGCGTGGCACGACACCACCACGCCGACATTGATGAACTCCTCGCGTTCCACCCGCGGCACCACGCGGATCACCGCATAGTCATAGATGGCCGTGGGCACGAAGCGCCTCCTCGACGAATGCGCCGCGCTGCCGCAGCCGCGCGTGGAAATGTTCGACGTATGCGCGCCGATGCGCCTCGACGTCGGCGAACGCGGGTTCGCCCGCCAGCCATGCATCCGGCACCAGCGCGACGATGCGCGCGATGTCGTCGTCGGCGATGCGAGCGGAGAGGATCGCATCGGCCTCGCGCAGGCGGCTGGCCCGCGGCAGCAGCACGTGCTGCGCGATGTGGGTGAACGGCGAGGCGGCCGCGTGCGCGGCACCCGGCCAGTCGTGGTGGAAATACAGCGCCGCGCCGTGGTCGATCAGGTGCAGCTTGCGGTGCCACATCAACAGGTTGGTGTTGCGCGCGGTGCGGTCGACGTTACTGGTGAACGCGTCGAACCACACGATCGACGAAGCGAGCAGTGCGTCGGAGTGTTCGACCAGCGGATCGAAATTGATCGAACCGGGCAGGTAGTCGAGGCCGACGTTGAGGCCGCCGCTGGCGCGGATCAGGTCCTGGATCTCGGGATCGGGCTCGGTGCGCGCCAGCTCGGGATCGAGTTCCACCAGCACGATCTCCGGGATCGGCAGGCCGACCAGGCGGGCAAGCTCGCCGGCGATCACCTCGGCGACCAGCGCCTTCGCGCCCTGCCCCGCGCCGCGGAACTTCATCACGTACATGCCGTCGTCGTCGGCCTCGACCACCGCCGGCAGCGAACCGCCTTCGCGCAGCGGGGTGACATAGCGGGTCGCGGCGACCGTCCTCACGACAGCTGCAACTCCGCGCGCGGCGGCAGCGACCAGTCGATCGGTGCCTTGCCGCTGCGCGCCAGGTAATCGTTGGTCGCGGAGAAGTGACCGCAGCCCAGGAAGCCGCGGTGCGCCGACAGCGGCGAGGGATGCGTGGTCTTGAGCACGCGATGCCTTTGCTGCTCGATCATCTTGCCCTTGGCCTGCGCATAGCTGCCCCAGAGCAGGAACACCAGGCCTTCGCGTTCGCGATTGAGGGTATCCACGACGTGATCGGTGAAACCCTCCCAGCCCTTGCCCTGGTGCGAGCCGGGGCGCCCTTCCTCCACGCTCATCACCGAGTTGAGCAGCAGCACGCCGCGCCGAGCCCACGGCACCAGGCAGCCGTGGGCGGGACGCGCGATGCCAAGGTCGCGCTGGATTTCCTTGAACATGTTGTCCAGCGACGGCGGCACCGGCTCGCCCGGCTGCACCGAGAAGCACAGCCCGTGCGCCTGGCCGGCGCCGTGGTAGGGATCCTGGCCGAGGATGACGACCTTGACCTGGTCGAACGGGGTCGCGTCGAAGGCCGAGAACATCTGCCGCGCGGGCGGGTAGATCCGCGCACCGGCCGCGTGGCGCTCGCGCAGGAATCCCGACAGCGCCTGCATGTCGTCGCGCTGCAGCCAGTCGCCGATGCGCGCCTTCCAGGACGGTTCGAGCTTGACGCGGTCGTCGGGCATCAGGAGTCCCGCATCATCGTGTGTCCGGTGCCGCGCCCATCAGTCCGCGCTCCGCTCCGGAAGTCCCGCCAGCCGCAGCTGGAACAGCGTCTTGGTCACCAGCAACCGCTCCTCGATCGGCTTGAGCACCAGGTCGTTGGCGCCTTCGCGTAGCAGCGTGGACTGGTTGACGCGGTTGAAGTCGCCGGTCATCACCAGCACCGGCAACCGGCGCTTGCCGTATCCGAATTCGTTGCGGATCGCGGCGAGCAGGTCGTGGCCGCTGAGCTCGCCTTTCAGGTACACGTCGGTCAGCACCAGGTCGGCGCCCGGCGCGTCGGCGGCGTGGGCATGCGCCCGCAGGTATTCCAGCGCGTCCTCGACGCTGGGCACGTGGGTCACGCGCATCTGCTGGGCCTGCAGCATGCGCGTGGTGGCGATGGCCACCGTACGGCTGTCCTCGACGTAGAGCACGTGCGCGCCCGGGATCGGCGCAGGCTGCACGTAGCCGCGGATGAACGCGGCCAGCGCCTGGTGGCCGTGGGCCTTGTCGAAATAGTCGGTGACATCGTCGGTGAAGCGCCGCGCCTCCAGGTGCGCCTGGGCGTCGCCGGACACCACGATCACGGGCACGTAGCGCTGGCCCGTCGCCTCGCGCACCGTGCGCGCCAGCTGCAGGCCGTCGCCGTCGGGCAGCGCCAGCGCGGTGGTCACCAGGTCCACCGGCGCGGCGTTCAGCGCGGCGCGCGCTTCGTCTAGGCCGCTGCAGCCGACCACGTCGACCTCCGGCAATTCCTTGCGCAATACATCGCCGATCAATCGGCGCACCAGCTTCGAGCCGTCGACCACCATCACCCGCGGCGCGGCGCTGGCAACATGGCGCAGGTCGTGGTTGCGCCTGTCGGCCGCCGCGCCGTCGGACGCAGCGCCGTCGGAACGCACGCCGTCGACCGGTGCGTCGCTGCTTGGCGCGCCGTCTCCGGGCCCTTTGCCGCCAGAACCGCTCATGTTTCGGTCGGCCGGGTCTGGCGCAGGTAATGACCGGTGACCAGACCGGCGCCGAGCCAGCCCAGCGCCGTCGCGCCGGCGAGCACCGCCAGCGCCACCGGCGGGGTGAAGCCGGCCAGTTCGAAGCCGCTGCCGTAGCTGGCGGCGAGCTGCGCCAGCGGCGCGCGCAGCGCGTGCCCGGCGGCGGCCAGCAGCCCGACCGCGAGCGCGCCTGCGCCGACGCCGTACCACGCGCCCAGGTACAGGAACGGGCGGCGGATGAAACCGTCGGTGGCGCCGAGCAGCTGCAGCACGCCGATTTCCTCGCGCCGCGACTGGATGTCGAGGCGCACGGTGTTGCCGACCACGAGCAGCGCGCCGAGGCCGAGCAGGAACGCCAGCACCCACGCCACGCGGCCGCCGAAGCGCAGCCAGCCGTCGAGGCGCTCGCGCCACTGGCTGTCGTGCTGCACGAGCTCTGCTTCGGGCAGCTGCGACAGCCCGTCGGCGAGCAGGGCTTCGTCGCCGGCCGGAGTCACGATCAGCACGTATGGCAGCGGGTTGTCGCCGGCGGCGTCGACCGCGGTCGCCGGCACACCCTTGTCGCGCAGCGACTGCATGCCCTGTTCTGGCGTGCGCAGTTCGACCTTGCCCACGTTGCGGCGCGCACGCAGCTCGCCGGCCAGCGACGTGGCACGTTCGCCACCGACGTCCTGCTGCAGGAACACGCTGATCTCGCGCGACTGCTGCACGCTGCCGGAAAAACGCGCGACGTTGCCCAGCACCAGCCACAGTCCCAGCGGCAGCGCGAGCGCGACGGCCATCACGCCGACCGTCAGCGCCGTGGCCCAGGGCTTGCCCAGCACGCGGCCGAGGCTGGCGACGAAGCTGTAGACGTGGTGGTCGAACCAGGTACCGATGCGGGAGTTGCCGCCGCCGTTATTCATTCGCCAGGTCCTCCGGCGAGATGTCGTCGGCGAGCACGCCGTGGTCGAGCACCAGCACGCGCTTGCGCATGCGCTTGACCAGGCCGAGGTCGTGGCTGGCGACTAGCACGCTCGTGCCGCGCTCGGGCAGGGAGGCGAACAGCGCCATGATCTCGGCCGACAGCGTCGGGTCGAGGTTGCCGGTGGGTTCGTCCGCCACCAGCAGGCGCGGCTCGCTGACCACCGCGCGGGCGATGCCGACGCGCTGCTGTTCGCCCGCCGAAAGCTGCGTGGGCAGCGCCCGTTCGCGCTCGGCCAGGCCCAGGCGTTCGAGCATCGAGCGCACGCGGCGGCCGATCTCGCCGCGACGCATGCCGCGCAGGATCAGCGGCAGGGCGATGTTGTCGTACACGCTGCGGTCGGTGAGCAGGCGGTGGTCCTGGAACACCACGCCGACCTCGCGCCGATGCAGCGCGACGCGGCGGCCGCGCACCTTCATCAGGTTGCGCTCGGCCAGCAGCACCGCGCCGCGACTGGGTCGCTCGGACAGGTGGATCAGCTTGAGCAGCGTGCTCTTGCCTGCGCCGGAGTGGCCGGTGACAAACAGCATCTCGCCGGCGCCGATCTCGAAACTCACGTCCGACAGCGCGACATGGCCGCCCGGGTACTGCTTGCTGACGTTGTCGAAGCGCAGGACGCTCATGGAGGCCGGGATTCGATTCGCGATGGGGGATCGGGAAGGCTAATGCTTCCTCGCCGGATCCGCCATCGCAACGCGATTCACCTCACGTGGCGTCCGATCGGGGGTCGCATGTGCGCGAGGCGGCGATCCGGCGCACTGGATGCCGAATCGCGCGTCGATTTCCGGCCCTGCGTCTCAGTGCTGCGTATTGGGCGCCCGCGTCACCAGCTTCTTCAGCCCGCGGCCGATGCGCGAGAACAGCGACGATTGCGCACCCTTCGCGTCGCCCGCGGCCGATGGCTGCGACGGCTGGGCCGGCTTCGTCGCGCGTGCCGGCCTGGCCTGCACCTGGCGTGGACCGGCCGCCTGCGCGGGCGCGGCCGGCTGGTCGCCACCGGCCTGCTGGACCGCCTCGCCACCATCGACGCGGCGGCCGCCACGACGCCGGCGACGCTTGCGCGGCGCCCGCGCGGCATCGCCAGCGGCGGGATCGGATGCCTGCGTGTTGGCAGCCTGCACCGCGGCCGGAGCGGCGGCGCTGGGTTCCCGGACCGCGGCGTCAGCCTCCTCGACGCGACGCGGTGGCCGCGGCGGTCGCGGGCCGCGTTCGCCACGGCTTTCGCCCGGACCGCTGCGGCCACCGCTGCTGCGGCCGCGGCCACTTGGCTTGATCCCGCGGCGGGCATCGTCGGCGGCGCGCTGCTCGCGCGCCTCCTTGAAGATCTCGCCGATGCTCTCGCCTTCCTCGGCATTGGCCTCGACGCCTTCGCGCGGCTTGCGCGGCAGCGCGGTCAGCAGGTCCGCGGTGATCGGCTCCACCGGGATCTTCTGTTCGATGTACGCCTCGATGTCCGGCAGGCTTTGCGCGTAGCGCTCGCAGGCGAAGCTGATCGCGTCGCCTTCCTCGCCCAGGCGCGCGGTGCGGCCGATGCGGTGCACGTAGTCCTCGGCGTCGAACGGCAGATCGTAGTTGTAGACGTACTTGACGCCGTCGATGTGCAGGCCGCGCGCGGCGACGTCGGTGGCGACCAGGATCTCGAGCTGGCCTTTCTGGAACTTGCCGAGGAGCGATTCGCGCTTCTTCTGCGGCACGTCGCCCGACAGCACGCCGACCCGGTAGCCGGCGCGTTCGAGCGCGCGGGCGACGCGCTCGACCCAGGCCTTGGTGTTGACGAACACCATCGTGCGCGCGCCCTCGCCGCGCGACAGCAGGCCGAGCAGCAGCGGGATCTTCTCGTCGTCGGCCGGCAGGTACATCAGCTGGCGCACCGTCGAATTGGTGATGAACTCGCTCTCGACGACGATCTTCTCGGGCTCGTTCATGTGCTCGTATGCCAGTTCGAGCACGCGGTGGCTCAGGGTGGCCGAGAACAGCAGGGTCTGGCGCTCGGTGCGCACCGGCATGCGGCGCAGCAGGAAGCGGATGTCCTTGATGAAGCCCAGGTCGAACATGCGGTCGGCTTCGTCGAGCACGCAGACCTCGCAGGCGTGCAGCGACACGACCTTGTGCTGCTTGACGTAGTCGATCAGGCGGCCGGGCGTGGCGATGATGACGTCGGCGCCTTCCTGCAGCAGCTGGCGCTGCTTGTCGTAATCGACCCCGCCGTAGACCAGGGCGAACTTCAGGCCGAGCTCGGAGCCGAACTTCACCGCGTCCTTGTGGATCTGGATCGCCAGCTCCCGGGTCGGGGCCAGGATGAGCGCGCGCGGGTCCTCGGGCTTGCGGTCGGCCAGCGCCGGGCTGGTCAGCAGCCGGTTCACCACTGTGACCAGGAAGGCCAGGGTCTTGCCGGTGCCGGTCTGCGCCTGGCCGGCGACGTCGCGCCTGGCCAGGGTGATCGGCAGGGTCAGCGCCTGGATCGGCGTGCAGCGGGTGAATCCTGCGGCGTCGAGGCCCGCCAGCAATGACGGATGCAGCTCGAACGAGGAGAAGGTGATGTCGGTAAGGGGCTTGTCGCTCATGCGTCAGATAGGGTCCGCGCGGCAATGCGCGCTTGCGTGGGATGCGGTGGCCGAGGAGACTGCCGGCACCGGAAGGGAGTGCGGTCGCGGCCCCGAACGGTCCCCGTGCGGGCCATGGGCGTGTCCTTGAATCGACCGCGAATCGCCCCAGTTTAACAGTTAACCGCCGCCATCATGGCGCCGCCGGGCCTTGGCCCGCATATCTGGTCCATCAGGAGAATTCCGTGAGCGAAAAGGTCATCCATGCCACCGACGCCGATTTCGACCGCACCGTCCTGCAGTCGTCCGAGCCCGTGCTGGTCGATTTCTGGGCCGAATGGTGCGGCCCCTGCAAGATGATCGCCCCGGCGCTCGACGAACTGGCCGAGGCCTACGAGGGCAAGGTCAAGATCGCGAAAGTGAACGTGGACCACAACCGCGGCACGGCGATGAAGTACCACGTGCGCTCGATCCCGATGCTGCTGCTGTTCAAGGATGGCCAGGTGCAGGCCACGCAGATCGGCGCCGTGGGCAAGGCGCAGCTGGCGCAGATGATCGACAAGGCGCTCTGAGGCGCCATTCGAACCTGCCAGGGGATCGCCGTGAAAGCGGCCGGGCCCGCGATCGGGGATGAAAACCTCGCGGCCCTGACCCCTCCCCGCCGGCTGAACCGCGAGCATTTGATTCCTCGCCCGCGCGCTGGCTGCTTGCCGTCAGCCCGCATACGGTGCTAGTTTCTGTCCGACCCGGCGTGATGATTGCCTGATCCAGGCCCGCCGCACCCTTCTGAAGACTCCCTCTACCCATCCCGCCCGCATTCCGCGGGCGCTCGCAGCAGCGAGGAATTCGCACTTGTCCGACAACACCCCCGATTCCGGCGACACCGCCGAGAAACGCGTGCGCAAGCCGCGCGCAACCAAGGCCGCCAAGGCCATCCAGACAGAAACACCGGCAGCGCCTGCCGCGCCGAAACCGGCTCCACCTTCCGATCCGCCGCAGGCCTCGGCGCCCGCCGCGGAGCCGCGCCCCGCCTCGCCGGCGCCCATGCCTGCGTCCCCCAACCCGCCTTCCGCCCCGCCTTCGTCGGCGCCGGCCGGGAATGCAGGCGGCAACGGGTCGAACGATGGCGCCGAAGCGCGCCAGCAGCAGGGCCAGGGCAACGGCGGCCCGAACAACAATCGCCGCGACCGTTTCCGTAACCGTCGCGATCGCGACCGGGGCGGCGGCGGCGGCGGCGGTGGCAGTCGTCACCGCGACGACGGCCTGCCGCGCGACGACAACGGCGACCAAGGCCAGCGCCTGCCGCCGCCCAACCTCCCCGAGGGCTTCCCGCAGTACTCGCTCGGCGACCTGAAGCGGATGCCGGCGCAGAAGCTGCTCGACATCGCGGAACAGCTCAACATCTCCGACGGCGTCGCCCGCGCCCGCAAGCAGGACGTGATCTTCGCCCTGCTCAAGGTGCTCACCCGCACCGGCGAAGGCGTGCAGGCCGACGGCGTGCTGGAGATCCTGCCCGACGGGTTCGGCTTCCTGCGCGCGGCCGAGGCGAGCTACCTCGCCGGTCCCGACGACACCTACATCTCGCCCAGCCAGATCCGCCGCTTCAACCTGCGCACCGGCGATCATTTGTCCGGCCGCATCCGCTGGCCCAAGGACGGCGAGCGCTACTTCGCGCTGAACGTGGTCGACACGATCAACGGCGAGCCGCTGGAAGCGTCGAAGAACAAGGTGCTGTTCGAGAACCTGACCCCGCTGTTCCCGCGCAAGCGGTTCAAGCTCGAGCGCGGCGACGGCTCCTCCGAGGACATCGCCGGCCGCATCCTCGACCTGATGGCGCCGCAGGGCAAGGGCCAGCGCGCGCTGATCGTGTCGCCGCCCAAGGCGGGCAAGACAATCATGATGCAGCAGATCGCGACCGCCATCACCACCAACCATCCCGACGTGCACATGATCGTGCTGCTGATCGACGAGCGGCCCGAGGAAGTCACCGAGATGCAGCGCACCGTGCGCGGCGAGGTGATCTCGTCGACGTTCGACGAACCGGCCGCGCGCCACGTGCAGGTCGCCGAGATGGTGATCGAGCGCGCCAAGCGCCTGGTCGAGCACAAGCGCGACGTCGTGATCCTGCTCGACTCGATCACCCGCCTCGCCCGCGCCTACAACAACGTCGTGCCGAGTTCGGGCAAGGTGCTCACCGGCGGCGTCGACGCCAACGCCATGCACCGCCCGAAGCGCTTCTTCGGCGCGGCGCGCAACGTCGAGGAAGGCGGCTCGCTGACGATCATCGCCACCGCGCTTGTCGACACCGGCAGCGCGATGGACAAGGTGATCTACGAGGAGTTCAAGGGCACCGGCAACTCGGAAGTGCACCTGGACCGCCGCATCACCGAAAAGCGCGTCTATCCGGCGATCAACGTCAACCAGTCCGGCACCCGCCGCGAGGACTACCTGATCGAGCCGGAGCTGCTGCAGAAGATCTGGATCCTGCGCAAGCTGCTGCACCCGATGGACGAGATCGCGGCGCTGGAGTTCCTGCTCGACAAGATGAAGAGCACGAAGAGCAACGACGAGTTCTTCGCTTCGATGAAGCGGTAGCTCCCCTGAAACGAGAACGCCCCGCATTGCGGGGCGTTTTTCTACTCGTTGGGAAAAACTTCGAATCTCGGGCGCCTGGCCAAGGCCGATAGATCGCGGAGCCGCGGGTTCTTCATCGAAGTGGACTGCACGAGCTGGTAGCCCGTGAGGACTTCGAGCGGCGGGATATCCGGGTTTGCCTCGGCAAACGCGAGCGCGAAATCATCCCGCATGTCTCCCAGCTGCTTGGCATATCCAAGACTGGCCAACGCCATGCCCCGCTGTCCACTTGCCAGCGCATAGCGTGCATAAGCATATGGACCGAATGCCGAGCCTTCCGAAAGAATGTCTCCGGCCAGCTTCAGATGATCGACGTCGGCCGCGAGTGCCGCTCGGTTCACCGCTTCGCCCGGTTTCGGCAGCTGGGCCGACTGGCGCCCGAGATAAAAGGCGCTTGCCTTGAAGTTTCCCCGATCCGATAACGTCTTCAACTCCTCGTCGCTCATCATCGCAGCCGCGAGGACGTCGTCGGGTGTTGGAAATCCTTGGCTTACGAGCCACCTGAGTTGATCGGCGCTATGAAACGAAAACACGTTGGAGAACGCATATTTCCCGCCGCTTTCGCGACCCACCCCGTACGCTGCGTAAAAACTTCCAATCAACTCCCGTTGAGCCGGCGTATAGCGAGCGAGAAGGTCTGCCTCGTCGGTCGCGGCAAGCACGCCACTTACGCCTGCAAACTGGTATTTGGCCGGGATGGCCAATTCGGCGGGCGCCGAATCAGCATTGGACAATGCCGGCCTGCCCGGTTCCGGCTCGATCCCATTCTTTTCCCCCTGCGTAGTTTCCCGAGTGAAACCAGCATGTTCGCCCTTCAAGCACAGCAGGGCGCCGGCTCCCAGTGCAACGATGATGATCCCCGCAATGAGGTGCCTGTCCTTCTTCGACATCACTACTCGCTCCCGGAACTGGTCGCAAGCGAGTTGCAGCTCGTGCGGCGCCCGCGGAAATGCCGTCTCTGCTCAAGGGAACCGCTCGACACGCTTCCGTGGCCAATGCCAGCGGCAGTCGCAAAGCTTCGATGCATGCGGTGCTCGTGTGCGCTCAGCCCTCCTGCAGCGGGGTCAGCAGCTTCGGTCCCCCGCCAACCGGATGCAGGCCAACCCCGGCGATCGCATCGGGTTTCGCATCGTCCTGCGCCCACGATGCGGTCGCGCGCGGGCCGGGAAGATAGGCCTGCCAGGCCCCGTACCGCGGCCCCGCCGTGTCGTAGAGCATGAAGGCGACCGGCACGCGTACCGCCCAATGGGCTTCGTCGACCGCGTCGCCGGTAGTGGGCGGATGGAAAGTCCATTTCCATGCGGCCTTGGTCGCGGCCTGGCCGAAGCGCTCGCGCATCTGCGCCATTTCCTCTTCGGTGCCAATCGCGGTGAGGTTGACCTGCTCGACGAAAAGATCGTCCACCCGGCCCTCCCGGTTGATCCGCAGCACCAGGTATACCGTTCCTTTTCCGCCCATGCTCGCGGCACCGGCGGGGTAGCTCGGTGGCTGCATGCGGTCGCGCGTGACCTGGTCGGTGGCGCTGTCGCTGTACTTGCCGAAGCTGACGCCGGCAATCGACATCTGGAAGTTGCCCCCGTCCACCGGCCTGGCCACCATGCGCAGGCTCATCGGGCTGCGCACCGCCACGGCCTGCCCATTGCGCGTCGTGGGCTGGAACTGCCAGGCAGGCACGCGGTCATCCAGGAAGGCCGACACATACCCGGGCACCTTCGCGCGATCGTCCAGCACATAGCCGCTCACCGAACCATCCGGGTCGATGTCGATGGTGCCTGTCAGCAGCATGCTGACCTCGACCTGCTTGCGCACCGATTCGGGCGCCTTGCCCTTGGTCCTGATAATGGCCGTGGCCGTGACGACCGGCGCCAGCAGCGCGATCGCGAGCAGGATGCGCCATGCACCTTTCATTGAGCTCTCCCTTGTCTGGATTTGAACGCAGCCATTACATCCATGTTGTCAGTGGTCGCAAGGCAGGTGCCCGACTGCCATGGCTTCCGGCAAAAACGGTCAGAGCGTCGTGCCGACGACGTCCCGGGCCAGCTTGAAACGTGAATCCAGCGGCTGCATCTGGCCGTCCTCCAGCGTGTCGCGCATGGCCTGCGAAGTCGTCGACTCGCGGATCAGCCACGGAACGGGCTGGATCGGCCCGGGTACGAACCCGCTCCACCGCCCACCCATCGAAAAAACGACCGGAACGCGGACCAGCGTGGGCGTGGCTTCTCCGTCGATCTTTTCAGTCGGGGTGAACTTCCAGTTCCGGGCGGCGGCAACACTCGACTCTTCCAGCATCCGGCGCCAGCGATTGGCGGTCTTCCCCTTCACGTCCTTGCTCAGGCTGGTCTGCTCGGACATGGCGTCCACGACGTTGCCGTCCGCATCCACCTTGACGATCAGCGACACCTTCCCTTCGACGTATGCACGCTGCATGGCCGGCGGATACAACGGCGGCGCCAGCGTCCGCCTTTTCCCCGGCTCCCCGAACCAGACGTTGGTGACTTTCAGCGCGAACTGATCGCCTTCGGTCGGAACCGCGGTCAGCGCGAGGCGCATCCGGGTCGTCGCGATGACCGGCCTGCCATCGACGAGGATCGGCTCGAACTTCCAGCGTCGCACGTTGCTGTCCACGGCCTGGACCACGCCCTGCGGCAGGTCGCCCCCGAGTCGGTAGTCCTTCACCGCGCCGTCCGGCCCGATCTCGATCTCGCCAACGGCGTCCATTTCGTACGTCATGGGTGGCGCGGCCATCGCGGCCAGCGGTAGCAGGAGCAGCGCCAGCCACCACCCGTGGTTCTTCGATGTCTTCATTTCCACCCTCCCCCGTAAACCCGGAGTTTCCATCGTCCCCGATACCGGGGCAAGCGGAAGATCCGCGGCTTAGCGTCTTGCGGCCGATCCCGAAACCGAACGCTGTCTGTCGCAACAGGAAATCCACAGCCCGCACGATCGAATGGCGCCGGCGATTCGAGTCGGCGAATGCTGCCGACCGCAGGCAAAACCGCGCGCTGACGTGCGGCGAGACCCATCCGTCCCACGATCCGCGCGGCTCGACGCTCTTGGAATCTCCTGCCGCGCGGGCCAGGAACCCACGTCGCTCCCATCCGATCGACTTGCAACGCGAGCGGGCATAATCGGCGAGGAGGTGCGCATGCACGGAAGTGGTCTCGAACTGGCGCTGGTATTCCTGCTGGCCGCGGTGATCGCGGTGCCGGTGTTCAAGAAGCTCGGCCTCGGCGCGGTCCTGGCGTATCTCGCCGCCGGGGTGGTGCTGGGCCCGGACGGGATCGGCGTGGTCCGCGACGCCGACCGGATCCTCAACGCGGCCGAAATCGGCGTGGTGATGCTGCTGTTCGTGATCGGCCTCGAGCTGTCGCCCGCCCGGCTGCGGGTGATGCGCAAGCCGGTGTTCGTCTCCGGCGGGTTGCAGGTGCTGCTCAGCGCGCTGGCATTGGGCGCGGTCGCGATGGCCGCGCACCTGTCGTGGAAGGCGGCGCTGGTCGTCGGCCTTGGCCTGGCGCTGTCGTCCACCGCGGTCGGGCTGCAGCTGCTGGGGGAGCGCAAGGAACTCAACACCGATTACGGCCGGCTGGCGTTCGCCATCCTGCTGTTCCAGGACCTGGTCGCGATCCCGCTGCTGGCCGCCATCCCGCTGCTCGGCGGCGCCAAGGAACAGACCCTGACCTGGCCGATCGCCCTGCAGGCCGTCGGCGCGGTCGCGCTGGTGGTGTTCGGCGGCCGTTACCTGCTGCGCTACGTGTTCCGGGTGGTGGCGCGCACCGGGATGCCGGAGGCGTTCACCGCCACCGCGCTGCTCGCGGTGCTCGGCTCGGCGTGGTTCATGCAGGAGGCGGGGCTGAGCGCGGGGCTGGGCGCGTTCATCGCCGGCGTCCTGCTCGCCGATACCGAGTTCCGCCATGAGCTCGAATCGCAGATCCAGCCCTTCGAGGGGCTGTTGCTGGGCCTGTTCTTCATCGCCGTGGGGCTGGGCATCGACCTGGACCGCGTCGCGGCCGAGCCGCTGCTGATCGGCGGCGGGGTGCTGGCGCTGCTGGTGGTGAAGTTCGCGGTCCTGTTCCTGGTCGGACGGCTCTGGCCGGGCCGACTGCCGCCGCGCGAGGCGCTGGCCCTGGGCGGGGTGCTCTGGCTGGGCGGCGAGTTCGCCTTCGTGGTGTTCAACGAAGCCGCGCGCGTCCGGCTGATCGACAGCGTGGTGCATGACAGGCTGGTGGCGATGGTCGGCATCTCGATGGCGCTGACGCCGTTGCTGTTGATCGCGATCAGCCGCCTGTTGCGGAAGATCCCGGTTGCGTCCCGCAGCCACGGCGCCGGCCCGGACTTCGACGACATCAAGGACAACCGACCCGAAGTGCTGGTCGCCGGCATGGGCCGCTTCGGCCAGATCGTCGCGCGCCTGCTGGTGGCGCAGCGCATTCCCTTCGTCGCGCTGGAGAGCAACCTCGATACCGTCGAGGGCCTGCGACGGCTCGGCAACGAGCTGTATTACGGCGACCCCACCCGCCCCGACCTGCTGCGCGCGGCGGGCGGGGAGCGGATCAAGGTGTTCGTGATGGCGATGGACGATCCGGACACCAATACCCGGGCGGTGCGGCTGGTGCGGCGCATGTATCCGGACGCGAAGGTGTTCGCGCGTGCAAGCGACCGCCAGCATGCCTGGCGACTGATGGACATGGGCGCGTCGGTGTTCCGCGAACTGTTCGGCTCCAGCCTGAAGATGGGCGAAGAGGTGCTGGTCGCGCTCGGCATGTCGCCGGAGAAGGCGGCGGAGCACGCGGAGCGGTTCCGCGAGCACGACAACAGACTGCTCAGCGCACAGCATCTGGTCTACGACGACGACGTCGCGCTGCGGCAGACCTCGCGCGAGTCGCGGGTCGAACTGATGCAGCTGTTCGCGGCCGATTCGATCGGCTCGGACGACCCGGCGCAGGCGCCGTTGCCGGAGCCGCCGAAACAGGCCACCTGATTCAACCGATGTACTTGTTGGAGCGGCTCGGTCCGCGCGCCCCTTGATTACGGTGTGCAGGGTGACCGACGTCGCGGTGCCCTGGCGCAAACGCATCGCGACTTCGGTCGTTCCTACAAAAGCAGGCCGCGAAATTCCGGGCCGGATCTATCCTGCGAATGGCACGAGTGCGCGCTATCCCCGGTCGCGCAGGAAGCGCGCCATCGAAACGCCCGACTGCAACGGCGCGAACTCGGCGGCGACGTCGACGAAGCCGCGCATGACCGCGATCTCGCGCGGGGTCCGGTTGAGCGCGTCGCGCAGGTCCGGATCGCAGCCGGCGCGCAGCAGGCGCTGGGTCATGCGCAGCTGGCCGTGCAGCGCGGCCAGGTGCAGCGGGCCGAATCCCCGGGGGTCCTGGGCATCGAGGCCGACGTCTTCATCGAGCAGGTGGTCGAGGCCCGCCATGACCACGTCCTCGTCGCAGGCCGTGCCCGGCTCGGCGCGCGCGCCTAACAGCAACAGCAGCGGCGTCACGCCGCTGGCCGCCGGCGTGTCGGGATCAGCGCCGGCCAGAAGGAGTGTGTCGAACAGCGCAAGCAGGCGCGCGCGATCGCGACTGGTGAAGCCGTAAAGCGCGGCGCAGTGCAGCGGCGTGAGGCCCTGCGCATCCGCGGCCTGCACGTTGGCGCCCGCGGTGAGCAGGCGCGCGCACAGGTCGGGCAGGCCCAGCGCGGCGGCCAGCATCAGCACGGTGACGTCGCCGGGCAGGCGCTGTTCCAGCGTGGCGCCGGCCGCGAGCAGGCGCTCGACGATCTCGCCCTGGTGCATGCTCACCGCCGCCGACAGCGGCGTCGCCCCGGTGTGCGCGGCGCACTGCGGATCGGCGCCCTGCTCGAGCAGCCATTCGACCGTCCCGCGGTGTCCGCCGCCGGCCGCGCGCAGCAGCGCCGTGCAGCCCTGGACGTCGACCGCGTCCACCGGAAGGCCTAGGCCGAGCAGGCGTCGTACCGCGTCGGTGTCGCCGACGATGGCCGCGGCGGGCAGGTCGGTGTCGCGCAGCGCACGTCCGGGCAGCGGCCAGCCGCGCCAGTCCAGCCAGTCGGCGAGGTCGCGGCGGCCGCCCGACAGCGCGACCCCGAGCGGTGTCTGGCCGTCGGCCGCGCGCACTGCCGGCGAGGCGCCGCGGCTGACCAGCAGCTTCAGCGCCGCCTCGCGCGACAGCGCCGCGCACAGGTGCAGCGCGGTCATGCCGTGGGAGTCGCGCGCGTCGAGGTCGACGCCGCAATCGACCAGCCGTTCCAGCAATCGCATCCAGCCCAGCCGCACCGCCAGCGCCAGCGGCGGATCGCCGCCAGGAGACGAGGCGAACGGGTCGGCGCCGTGTTCGAGCAGGTCCAACGCACACTGCTCCAGCGCGCGCCCGGCCTGGTCGCCGCCGACGCAGGCTTCGAGGAAGCGCGCCAGGCCACCGGCGCCTGCCGGCGACGCGCCGCGACGCAGCAGCAGCTGCAGCGCCGGCAGCGCCGCATGGCCGCGCGCGAGCAAGGTAAAGACCGGGATGTCGCCATCGATGCCGGGCACTTCGGGATCGGCGCCGTGGTCCAGCAGCCATTCGATCCGTTGCAGGGAAGGCGACGCTTCGTCGCCGTCAAGCAACAGGCCGCCCAACTCGCGCGGCGACAGTAGCGACAGCAGCCGTGCGTGGCCTTCGAAACGCCCTTCGTGCAGCGCATCGCGCAGCAGCGCGAGCGGCGCGCGGTCCGGCGGAGGCGTGTCGCCGGTGTCGGCGGCCACCGTCGAGGGCAGCGGGTAATCCGGGTCGAGCGCCGCGACCAGCGACCAGCGGCCTGCGGCAGCCGCGTGGTCGATCGCGCGCTTGCCGTCGGCGTCGGTGCGCGCGGCGTCGGCGCCGAGTTCGAGCAGCCGCCGCACCAGCGCCGACGACGCCTGTTCGGCGCGGCTCGCGAGCAGCAGCGCATCGCGGCCTTCGCCGTCGAGCGCGCCGGCATCGGCGCGGGCGGCGACCAGCGCTTCCAGCGCGGCCAGGTGCCCGCCGCGCGCCGCCTCCAGCAGCGGCGTGCGGCCGGCGCCATCGCAGGCATTGACGTCGGCGCCGGCGTCGACCAGCGCCGCCACGATCTCGCCGTGGCCAGCGAATGCCGCCTGGTGCAGCGCACTGCGGCCATCGCGGTCGCGTGCGTCGGCCTTGGCCTTGTGCTTGAGCAGCAGGGCGACGCCGGCCGGATCGTCCTCGTCGCCGCCGGCGGCGGCCAGCAGCGCGGGCGTGGCGTCGGAAGGTTCGGGATACGCGCCGCGTTCGAGCAGGAAGCGCGCCAGGCGCCAGTTGCCTGCGGCGCAGGCCACGCCGAGCGGGGTCATGCCGTCGTGGTTGAGCGCGGTCATTTCCGCAGCCGCGTCGCGCAGCAGCGCGGCCACGCCGGGGTCGGAGCTGCGCGCGGCATGGTGCAGCGGGGTATTGCCCTCGGCGTCGGCGGCCCGCGGATCGGCGCCGTTGGCCAGCAGCGTCATTACCGCTTCGGGACGGCCGTGCCAGCTGTCGCGGGTCGCGGCGAGCAGCGGCGTCATCCCGTGGTGCGCGGCGTTGACGTCCACGCCGCTGGCGATCAGCGCGCGCAGCAGGCGCAGGTCGGGCAGCACCGCGGCCAGCACCGGCAGGCTGCGCTGGTCGCGTTCTTCGGCGGCCGGCAGCGCGTGCGGGTCGGCACCGGCATCGAGCAGCTCCAGCGCGCGGTCGACGCGGCCGCGGCGCGCGGCGTCGTGGAGCATCGCCTGCAGGTCGCCGTCCAGCGCGACCGGCGGCGTCGTGTCCGCACCGGCCATCTCGACGATCGGCATCGGCATCGGCAACTGCTCCGGGGCCGGCATGCGCTGCAGCGCCGCGTGCAGCAGCGGCCAGGACAGCACCGAGATCGCCGCCACCACCCAGTGCAGGGTCGGCGACAGCACGCCCGGCCACGCCTGCAGCAGCACCATTGCGAGCAACGCGGCCACGCAGGCGGCCGCGGCCACGCCGCGCCAGCCGCTGGTGTCGGCGTCGCCCAGCGCGTGCCAATGTCCGCGCAGCGCACCGCCTTCGCGCTCGACCGCCCGCCACAGCGGCCAGGTGCGCCACAGTCCGATCACGCAGATCCCGGCCACGGTGCTCAGCGCCAGCGCGGCGCCCAGGCTGCCGCTTTCGAGCAGCGCGCTCAGCGGCCAGGCGACCAGCAGCGAGGCGGCCGCCAGGCCCGCGCCCCACAGGCCGGACACGGCCAGCGTGTCGGCTTGCAGCCGCGCGCGATCGGGCGCTTGCGCATCGCGGCGCCAGCGCAGCGCCAGGGCGAACGCGGGCTGCGCCAGCCAGCCGCCGAGCGCGGCCACCATGCCGCCGAATCCGCCGACGCCTGCCAGCACCAGTCCGATGGCGAACGCAATCGCCCAGCGCCGCCGCTGCAGCAGGGACTCAGGCATCGGTGCCCCAGTCCTGCGTCATCGGATCGATCGCGAGCGTGGGCGGCAGCTGCAGGTGGAAACCGCGCAGCAAGAGGTTTTCGCGCACGGCCTCCACGTCCTCGCGCGCCAGCTTGCGGTCCGGCGTCAGCGCCACCTCGAGCACGAATTGCAGCGTGCCCAGCTGCGTGCGCAGTGGCCCGGGAATCCGCTCGAAGTCGTCGCGCGCGGCCAGGTAGACGTAGGTGTCGGCCTTGCGCAGGCTCTTGTAGACGTAGGCATGCATGGGTGGAGCCGGGGACTCGCGATTCGGGAATGGGATTCGGACCGGCAAAAGCGCGGTTTTCCGGAACCCGTGAAGCATAAGGCACCGCGACCCGGGTTGCCCCCAATCCCGGATTCCCGTTGCGACGCCGCCGTTCAGTGATATCCCGAATCCGCCGCCACCTTGCCGCGGAACACCGAGTACGACCAGTACGTGTAGCCCAGGATCGCCGGCAGCAGGATCGCGATCCCGACCAGCAGGAAACCCTGCGACGACGGCGGCGACGCAGCCTCCCAGATCGACAGCGCCGGAGGCACGATGTTGGGCCAGATGCCCAGCACCAGCCCGGCGAAGCCGAGCACGAAAAAGCACAGCGTCAGCACGAACGGCGCGGTGTCGCGGCCCTCGCGCATCGCCGCGCGCCACAGCGCGAACGCATTCGCCAATGCGAGCAGGGGCACCGGCGCCAGCCACCAGAAATTCCCGCTGTCGAACCAGCGCGCCATGATCCGCGAGTCCAGGAACGGCAGCCAGGCGCTCACCAGGCCCATGAACGCAACCACCACCAGCACCAGCGGGCGGGTCAGGGTGCGCGCGGTCTTCTGGGTGGCGCCCTCGGTCTTCATGATCAGCCAGCACGACCCGAGCAGCGCGTAGCCGAACACCACCGCCACCCCGGTCAGCATCGAGAACGGGCTGAACCAGCCGAACGCGCCGCCCAGGTACTTGCCATCGGTCAGCGGCATGCCCTCGACCAGCGCGCCGAGGATCAGGCCCTGGGCGAACGCGGCGAGGATCGAGCCGAGCGCGAACGCCGCGCCCCAGAAGCGCTTCGCGCGCGTCGCCTTGAAGCGGAACTCGAACGCCACGCCGCGGAAGATCAGCGCGATCAGCATCAGCAGCACCGGCAGGTACAGCGCCGACAGCACCAGCGCGTAGGCCTTGGGGAAGGCCGCCAGCAGGCCGGCGCCGCCGAGCACCAGCCAGGTCTCGTTGCCGTCCCAGATCGGCGCTGCGGTGTTCATCATGTGGTCGAGCTGGGCTTCGTCCTCGGCGAATGGCGCCAGGATTCCCAGGCCCAGCACGAAGCCGTCGAGCAGCACGTACATCAGCACGCCGAAGCCGATCACCCCGAACCAGACCACCGGCAACACCAGTTCCAGGTTCATCGCGCGCCCTCCTTCTTCACTGCCTCGTGCTGGTCGCCGGGCACCTCGTCGTCGCCCACCGACAGCGGCCGCGCCGGGGTCTTGTCGCCGCCGCCGTGCTCGGGCGGCGTCTCGTCGGGATGCGGGCCGCGGCGGATCATCTTCAGCAGGTACCAGATGCCGGCGCCGAAGATCACCGCGTAGGCGCAGGCGTAGGTCACCAGCGACGACATCACCGCCGCGGCGGTGATGTTGGGACTGACCGCCTCGCTGGTGCGCAGCAGGCCGTAGACGACGTACGGCTGGCGACCGATCTCGACCACGTACCAGCCGGCGAGCAGCGCGACGAAGCCGGCGGGGCTGAGCAGACGCCAGCCCTGCCACAGCCAGCGCGCGCGCCCGGACTGGTCGAACATCCAGCCGCGCCACCACGCCCAAAGCGAGGCGAGCGTGAGCAGCAGCATCAGCACGCCCAGGCCGACCATCACGCGGAATCCCCAGAACACCGGCGCCACCGGCGGGCGCTCGTCGGCCGGCACCGCCGTCAGCGGCTGGATCGTGCCGTCCCAGCTGTGGGTCAGCACCACGCTGCCCAGGCGCGGCACGGCAACCTCGAAGCGGTTGCGCTCACCGTCCTGGTCGGGCAGCCCGAACAGCACCAGCGGCACGCCTTCGCCGGGCTCGCCTTCGTGCCAATGGCCCTCCATCGCCGCCAGCTTCACCGGCTGGTGCTTGCCGACGTTGAGGCCGTGCAGGTCGCCGGCGAGGATCTGCAGCGGCACCGCGATCGCCGCGAACGCCACCGCCATCTTCAGCCCGCGCCTGCCGGCGGCGAAGTGGTCGCCGCGCACCAGGTACCACGCGCTCACCCCGCCGATCACGAAGCACGTGGTGATGAAGGCCGCCAGCACCATGTGCGCGAGCCGGTACGGGAATGATGGATTGAAGATCACCGCCCACCAGTCCACCGGCACGAACATGCCATCGACGATCGCGTGGCCCTGCGGCGTCTGCATCCAGCTGTTGGCCGAGATGATCCAGAACGTCGAGATCAGCGTGCCCAGCGCCACCATGCAGGTCGCCAGGAAATGCACCTTGTGCGACACCCGCTTCCAGCCGAACAGCATCACGCCCAGGAACGTGGCCTCGAGGAAGAACGCGGTCAGCACCTCGTAACTCAGCAGCGGGCCGAGGATGGCGCCGGCGCGCTCGCTGAGCACCGCCCAGTTGGTGCCGAACTGGAAGCTCATCACGATGCCCGACACCACGCCCATGCCGAACGACACCGCGAAGATCTTCAGCCAGAAGAAATACAGGTCGCGCCACAACGATTCGCGGGTGCGCAGCCAGCGCCATTCGACGAACGCCAGCCAGTGCGCCAGGCCGATGGTGAAGGCGGGGAACAGGATGTGGAACGAGATCACGAACGCGAACTGCACGCGCGACAGGAACAGCGGCGACAGCAGGAGATCATCCACGTGGCGCGACTCCGCGGCGTGGGGGATCGCCGCCGCGGGCATTGTGCGCCTGCAGTGGTGACGTTCGCAAAAAGCGCGCCCACGTCATCCGCGCGTGGAGCGGCGTCAACCGCGAGCTCCTGGTGATGCATCGGCAGATCACCGTTGCCCCGGGGAAACGAGAAACTCGCAGCTGGAGCTGCTTCCGGGAAACGCAGGGCCCGCATGACCCGTGGCCCATGCGCGGAACGCCGGGCCTGCTAACCTTCGCGGGATTTTTTCCCGCGGAACCGCCCACGATGCGTCACCGACTTCCCTGCCTTGCCCTGCTGTCGCTCACCGGCGCATTCGCCGTCGCCGCCTTCGCGCAGCCTGCGCAGGCGCAACCGCTGACCCTGGAACAGGTCATGGCCGATCCGGACTGGATCGGCGCGGGGATCGAGGACGCGTGGTGGGCGTGGGACGGCCGCCACGCGTACTACACGCGCAAGCGCGACGGCGGCAACATCCGCGACACCTATTCGCAGGTCGTCGAGCCCACCCCCACGCAGGCGGTGGACGCGGCGCCCGTTCGGCTAGACGGCGAGGCGCTGGCCGGCATCGACGGCGCGCAGCAGGTGGTCGATCCGCAGCGCGCGCGCATGGCCTTCGTGCGCAACGGCGACATCTTCGTGCGGGACCTGTCGAGCGGTGCGCTGACGCAGCTCAGCCGCACCGACGCCGCCGAGTCGCGCCCGCAGTGGAGCAGCGACGGCGCGCTGGTCTGGCGTTCGGGCAACGACTGGTTCCGCTGGACCGCCGCCGCCGGCACCGCGCAGGCCTCGCTGCTCAAGGCCGAGGACGATCCGGACAAGAAGCCGAAGGCCGACGACCTGCGGGAGCGCCAGTTCGACATGCTGCGCACGCTGCGCGACGACCGCGCCCGCCGCGAGGCCGTGCGCGCGCAGGGCGAGCAGTGGCGCCGCGCCGATCCCACCCGCGCGCCGGCGCCGGCGTACCTGGGCAAGGACGTCGACATCGTCGACAGCGCGCTGTCGCCCGACGGCCGCTGGCTGGTGGCGGTGACGCAGGCCAAGGACGCCGACGGCGGCCAGGCCGGCAAGCTACCCAAGTACGTGACCGAATCGGGTTACGAGGAATTCGAGGAAGTGCGCACCCGCGTCGGCCGCGACGCGCCGCTGGCGCAGAAGGTGTGGCTGGTGGACGTCGCCAACGCCACCGTGCGCGAACTCGCATACGACGCCTTGCCCGGCATCGCCGACGACCCGCTGGCGGGCCTGCGCAAGGCCGCCGGCAAGGACGCGCTCAAGGGCAACCGCGATGTGCGCATCGAGACCGATGGGGGCGGCAGCGCAGCGGCGATCCACTGGAGCCGCGACAGCCGCGAAGTCGCGATGCTGGTGCGCGCAGTCGACAACAAGGACCGCTGGATCGCCAGCGTGGATCTTGCCAACGCGAAGCTGCAGTCGCGCCACCACCTGCACGACGACGCCTGGATCAACTGGAACTACAACGAATTCGGCTGGATGCCCGACAACCGCACCCTGTGGCTGCTGTCCGAGCAGTCCGGCCATTCGCACCTGTACCTGGCCGGCGCCGACGGCAAGGCGCGCGCGCTGACGTCCGGCAAGTGGGAAGTGTCGCAGCCGGCGCTGTCGCCGGACGGGCGTACGTTCCACTTCGTCTGCAACCGGCAGTGGCCGGGCGACTACGAAGTCTGCGCGGTGACGGCGACGGGCGGCGACGTACGCGAGCTCACCGCGCTCGATGGCGTCGAAAGCTTCGAGCTCTCGCCGCGCGGCGACCGCATGCTGATCGCGCACTCGCGCAGCTACCTGCCGATCCAGCTGGCGGTGGCCAACGTCGACGGCAGCGGCCTGCGCGAGCTGACCGACACGCGCAAGCCCGCGTTCAAGGCGATCGACTGGATCGAACCGGAGTACGTGCAGGTACCGTCGAAGCACGGCGCCGGCTCGATCTGGGGCAAGTACTACGGCCCGAGGCAGCTGGAGCCGGGCCGTGAGTATCCGATCGTGATGTTCGTGCACGGCGCCGGCTACCTGCAGAACGTCAGCGCGCGCTATCCCAACTACTTCCGCGAACAGATGTTCCACAACCTTCTGGTGCAGCAGGGCTACATCGTGCTCGACCTGGACTACCGCGCCAGCGAGGGCTACGGCCGCGACTGGCGCACCGCGATCTATAGGCAGATGGGTTATCCGGAACTGGAGGACTACCTCGACGGCCTCGACTGGATCGTCGCCAACCGGCAGGGCGACCGCGACCGCGCCGGCATCTACGGCGGCAGCTATGGCGGCTTCCTGACCTTCATGGCGCTGTTCCGCGAGCCGGGTACGTTCAAGGCCGGCGCGGCGCTGCGGCCGGTGTCGGACTGGTCGCAGTACAACCACGAGTACACGTCCAACATCCTCAACACGCCCGAACTCGACCCCGAAGCCTACAGGCGCTCCTCACCGATCGAATATGCCGACGGCCTGCAGGACAGCCTGCTGATCGCGCACGGCATGATCGACGACAACGTGTTCTTCAAGGACTCGGTGATGATGGCGCAGAAGCTGATCGAACTGCGCAAGGACAAGTGGGAGATCGCGCCCTACCCGATGGAACGCCACGGCTTCGTGCACCCGGACGCGTGGTACGACGAGTACCGGCGCATCCACGAACTGTTCGAGGACACCCTGAAATAGACTGGTCCACAAAGCCCGGGAATGGAGTGCGTTCCGGGGCTTCGATCCTCAATCCACGAAGCTGACGCCCACCACGCGATAGACGGGCGCCTGCCGGTTCGCGATGTCCACCGACACCGTAGCGCCTTCCACTTTCTCCAGCGCGACAAGCGTGGTTCGCTCCGTCGTGTTGTCGCCGATGGCTTCGATGGAAAGCGTCATGCGCCCATCCTGGGCACTCGCATCGTCGATCGTGCGGAAAATTGCACGCAGTCTCTCGCCATCGGCAAGCGGGTCGGCAAGCTGCGCGCTGCCGCTCTCGTCCCCTTCAAGCAGCGCTTGAATGGAGCGTGCATTCGGCTTCGCAGAGAAATAGCTGACGTTCTGGCGCACGTCCACCGGATCAATCGTCGGGTGCGCGCGAAACATCAGCAGCACCGAAGCCGCGACAGGCGCAGTCTCGGCCAGTTCGGCAACCGCCGCATCCGACATCTGGATGCCATAGAACATCAATCCCGCGACTTCCGCCGTCGGTGCGTCCCCGGAATGACTGCGCGATGCCTGGGCCTGGCCGCAAGCGGCCATGAGTACCAACGCAATCGAAGCAAATTTCAGAAGGACATTCCAAGCCTCCCATTGCACTCTCGTCGCCGTTCGTGAGCCTGGCTTATTTCAGGTGAACAGTGCATCAAGCTCGGGTCAACGCAACGCTGGACAGGTGTCGCCATCCCCGCGAAGGCGGGGATGCGCCTTACAACAGCCGAAGGGCTGGTCATCCGTGTCCTGGAGCCGCCCCGCGGCCGCTGCCATCGGCTGATCCGGATCAACCGACATCGCGCCGGCGCCGCCTACAATGCACCGCATGGAAGACATCGACCGCGTCCGCGACTACCTCACCGGCCTGCAGGACCGGATCTGCGCCGCCATCGAAGCCGCCGACGGCAGCGCCCGCTTCGCCGAGGACAACTGGGCACGGGACGAAGGCGGCGGCGGCCGCACCCGGGTACTGCGCGAAGGCGCGGTGTTCGAGCAGGCCGGGATCGGCTTCTCCGACGTCTCCGGAACGCAGCTGCCACCGTCGGCGACCGCGGCACGGCCGGAGCTGGCCGGCGCCTCGTGGCGCGCGGTGGGCGTGTCGCTGGTGTTCCATCCGCGCAACCCGCACGTGCCGACCACCCACGCCAACGTGCGCCACTTCCGCGCGGTGCGCGATGGCGAAACGGTGGCCTGGTGGTTCGGCGGCGGCTTCGACCTGACGCCGTTCTATCCGGTCATCGATGACGTGCTGCACTGGCACCGCATCGCACGCGACCTGTGCGCGCCGTTCGGCGACGACCGCTACGCCGCGCACAAGCGCTGGTGCGACGAGTATTTCTTCCTGAAACACCGCGACGAGACGCGTGGCATCGGCGGGCTGTTCTTCGACGACCTGCACACGCACTTCGAGCGCGACTTCGCTTACCTGCAGGCGGTCGGCGACGGCTTCCTCGACGCCTACCTGCCGATCGTCGAACGCCGCCGCGATGCGCCATACGGCGAGCGCGAGCGCCAGTTCCAGCTCTATCGCCGCGGCCGCTACGTCGAGTTCAACCTGCTCTGGGACCGCGGCACGCTGTTCGGCATCCAATCGGGCGGGCGCAGCGAATCGATCCTGATGAGCCTGCCGCCGCTGGTGCGCTGGGAATACGGCTACCGGCCCGACCCCGGCAGCGACGAAGCGCTGTTGCAGGACTACCTGCGCCCGCGCGACTGGCTGGCGGACTTGTCCGCCTGAGTGCGCAACGGCGCGGATCGTGCGGTGCCACGTCGTTCGGCGCGCCACGCCCGAGACTTGGCAACCGCGGCATGCCACCCGCATGCGGCATGCAGGGACGCGACCTGCGCGGCCAGTCCCGACCCCGCGCCGGCCTGGCGCTCAGGACTCGCGGGTCACGATGCTGATCTTGCCGTCCTTCTCCAGCATCGCCAGGCGCACCTTGGAAATCGCGCCGCAGTCGGCGTTGCGCATGGCTTCCTGCAGGTCGTCGATGCTCAGTTGGCAGCGTTCGAGCGCCTCGCCGTAGATGTGCCCGTTGCGTGCCAGCACCACCGGCCTGCCCTCTACCGCGCGCTCCAGCCAGCGGCTGCGGGACGTGACCCAGCCGGTGAGCTTGTTCCAGCCCACCAGGGTCACCGTGAGGATGATCCCGCCCTGCAGCGAATCGTCCCCGGCGATCATCGAGCCCTGCAGCGCGTCGCCCAGCAGCACGAGGACCAGCAGGTCGAACGGCGTGAACTGGCCGACCGTCCGCTTGCCGGCGAGGCGCAGCACCACCAGCAGCACGAAGTAGACCACCGTCCCGCGCAGGACGATTTCCCACCACGGGATCGAGAGTTCGAACAGTTCCGACATGACGCCCTCCTCCAGGGTGACGTCACCTTACAAAGCAGGGCGGGAAGGCCGCGTCACGCGCATCGCGGACAGAAAAAAAGCCCCGCAGGCAGGGGGGGCCGGCGGGGCTCGGTGGGAACGGGGCCTGGGGAGTGGCCTTCGTTCCCGGGGATCACTCCAGGGGAGGGAGAGATCAGTGACGAACGTTGCATCCGTCACGGGCTATATGACCACCCCCCGCATTGATAGTTCGTGAAGCCCGGGGTTAAGTTTCTGTTGGATTCAGCGGGCGTTTACCCCGTTCAGAATCATCGGAATCCGCGTGTTTGCGGCCCTAATGGGCCTCGTCCCAGTTCTGTCCAACCCCGCTGTCGACCACCAGTGGAACACGCAGTTCCGCCGCTGCGGACATCAGGCGAGGCACCTCGGCCAGCAGCGTGTCGACGAAATCCTCGTCGGCCTCGAACACGAGTTCGTCGTGCACCTGCAGGATCATCCTCGCGCGCGCCGCGTACGGCGCCAGCCAGGCGTCGATGGACACCATCGCGCGCTTGATGATGTCGGCCGCGGTGCCCTGCATCGGGGCATTGATCGCGGCGCGCTCGGCGCCGGCGCGCTGGCCCTGGGTGCCGCGCTGGATGTATTCCAGGTACAGCCGGCGGCCGGACACGGTCTCGACGAAACCGCGCTCGCGCGCCTCGTTGCGGGTGCGCTCCATGAAGTCGCGCACGCCCGGATAGCGCGAGAAGTACAGCGCGATGTAGTCCTGCGCCTCGCCGCGCGAAATGGCGAGGTTGCGCGCAAGCCCGAACGCGCTCATGCCGTACATCAGCCCGAAGTTGATCGCCTTGGCGGCGCGCCGTTCGTTGACGGTCACCTCGTCGAGCTTGCGCCCGAACACCTCCGCCGCCGTGGCGCGGTGGATGTCGACCCCGGAGGAGAACGCCGACAGCAGGCCCGCGTCCTGCGACAGGTGGGCCATGATCCGCAGCTCGATCTGCGAATAGTCGCAGGCCAGCAGCTTGCGTCCCGGCGGCGCCACGAACGCCTTGCGGATGCGACGCCCGTCCTCGCTGCGGATCGGGATGTTCTGCAGGTTGGGATCGCTCGACGCCAGCCGCCCGGTCGCGGCGCCCGCCTGGTGGTAGCTGGTATGCACGCGACCGGTTTCGGGGTTGACCATCTCCGGCAGCTTGTCGGTGTAGGTGCCGCGCAGTTTCGCCAGCGCGCGGTAGTCGAGGATCACCCGTGGCAGCTCGTGCTGGTCGGCGATCGCCTCCAGCGCCTCCTCGTTCGTCGACGGCTGGCCCTTGGGCGTCTTCACCAGCGCCGGCAGCTTCAGCTCCTCGAACAGCAGCGCGCACAGCTGCTTGGGCGAGTCGAGGTTGAAGGTCCGCCCGGCAAGTTCGGTGGCGCGCTGCTGCGCGGCCAGCATCCGGCGCGACAGGTCGGCGCTCTGGCGATGCAGTTCCGCCACGTCGACCATCACGCCGTTGGCCTCGATCCGCGCCAGCACCGGTACCAGCGGCATCTCGATGTCGCGGTAGACCGACTCCAGGGCCGGTTCCGCGGCCAGCTTCGGCGCCTGCAGCCGGTGCAGGCGCATGGTGACGTCGGCGTCCTCGGCGGCGTAGCGGGTGGCGTCGTCGAGCGCCACCTGCGAAAACAGGATCTTCTTGCTGCCCTTGCCGGCGACGTCCTCGTACTTGGTCGTCGCATAGCCGAGCTGGCGGGTGGCCTGCGAATCCATGTCGTGGCGGCTGCGGCCAGAATCGAGCACGAAGCTCTCCAGCAGCGTGTCGTCGGCATACCCGGCGACTTCGACGCCGTGGCGGCGCAGCACGTGCAGGTCGTACTTGCCGTGCTGGCCCAGCTTCTTGCGGGCCGGATCGGCGAACAGCGGCGCGAGCGCGGCCAGCGTGGCGCTGCGGTCGAGCTGGGCGGGCACGCCCGGATAATCGTGCGCCAGCGGGATGTAGCACGCCACGCCCGGGTCGACGCAGAAGCTGATGCCCACCAGGTTGGCGCGCATCGCATCGAGCGAATCGGTTTCGGTGTCGAAGGCAAACTCGTCGGCGGCGCGCAGGCGCTGGATCCAGTCCTCGAGCTGCGCCTGTTCGAGCACGGTTTCGTACGTGCCGGGCGCGGACAGCGCCGGATCGGGCGCTGCCTCGGGCGGCGGCGCGGTGACGAATGACGCGCCGCGCGCCGACCTGCCCGCGCGCGCCTGCGGCGCCGGTCCGGTCGACGCGTCGCCGTCGAGTTCGCGCAGCGCCTGGTTCAGGCCGTAGCGGGTGAACAGCACGCGCAGCGCATCCGCGTCGCGTTCTCGCAGGCCGAGCGATTCCGGCCCGCCCTCGAGGGCCACGTCGGTCTTGATCGTCACCAGGTCGCGGTTGAGCGGCAGCCGTCCCAGCGCGCCGCGCAGGTTGTCGCCGACCTTGCCCTTGATCCCCGGCGCGGCCGCGATCACGCCATCGAGCGTGCCGTGCTCGGTCAGCCACTTCGCCGCGGTCTTCGGCCCGCATTTCTCCACGCCGATGACGTTGTCGATCGCGTCGCCCATGAGCGCCAGCAGGTCGACGATCTGCGACGGCAGGACGCCGAACTTGGCGACCACCGCGTCGTCCGAATCCATGCGGCTGCCGCTCATGGTGTTCACCAGCACCACCCCGGGCCGCACCAGCTGGGCGAAGTCCTTGTCGCCGGTGGAAATAGTCACCTGCATGCCCGCGGCGGCGCCTTGCAGGGCCAGCGTGCCGATCACGTCGTCCGCTTCCACCCCGCCCACGCGCAGGATCGGGATCCCCAGCGCCTGCACCAGCGCCATCATCGGCTCGACCTGCGCGCGCAGTTCGTCGGGCATCGGCGCCCGGGTGGCCTTGTAGTCCGGATACAGGTCGTCGCGAAAGGTCTTGCCGGGCGCATCGACCACGAACGCGAGGTGCTCGGGCTGCTCCTTGAGGTGCGCGCGCAGCATGTTGACCACGCCGAACAGCGCGCCGGTGGGCTCGCCGGCCGCGTTGGACAGCGGCGGCAGCGCGTGGAAGGCGCGGTAGAGGTAGGAGGAGCCGTCGATCAGGACCAGTCGTGTCATAGGTCGATTCTACCGGCGCCCGCGACGCGCGTCGGGCCTCGGGCGCGCTCACCGCGCGGCCACCGCGACGCGGTGCATACTGCTGGCCAATCCCCCGAGGAGCCGAGCCATGGCCGTGCCCCGCCCCGCTGTTTCGCGCATCGCGCTGGTTTCCGCGCTGCTGGCGCTGTCCGCCTGCGCGGCGATGCCCGCCGACCCCACCGCCATCCCGCCCGACGCGGTGCCCACCACCCGCACCGAGGCCAACGGCGACGTCATCACCGAGTACCGCGTCGCCGGCAAGCTGCGCATGGTCAAGGTCGAGCCGTCGCGGGGTCCCGCCTACTACCTCTACGACCGCGATGGCGACGGCCTGCCCGACAGGGAAGGCGACAACCCGCCGCAGACGTATTTCAAGCTGTTCGAGTGGAACTGAGCGCCTGACGGCGCGCCGGCGCCTGCCCGGAGGCGTCATGGCTAGAGTTGGCACATTCGGCTAAAGCGGCTACGGGCAGGATGCTTGCTCGTGTCCGACGCAGTTTTCGCGACCACCGTGGGCGTGGTTGTTCAGTTGCGACGCACGGAATTGAATCGGAACCACCGAGGCGCCAGCTTGCGGCACGAACCCTTGGCTGCTTGTGGGGTTTCCAAAAGCTTGCTGCCTCAGCCGCTTCCGCGAATCCCGTCGCCGCGCCTGTCTGTGTGTCTGGCTATCCGCCGGACGCAGGCAACGCCTGCTGGAGGTCGTCGAAGCCGTCCCACGGATCCTTGTGCAGGCGCGCGGCGCGCTGCTTTGCCGCGGCGAGATCGAACGCTGCCGGCTTCGCGATGCCGCCCAGGTCCTCCCAGCGCAGCGGCACCGCGACCGGCGCGCCCTTGCGCGCGCGCAGCGACCACGACGCGACGCTGGTCGAACCGCGCGCGTTGCGCAGCCAGTCGATGAAGATCTTCCCCGGGCGCTTGGCCTTGGACATCGTCGCCACGTAGCGCTCCGGCGCGCGTTCGGCCAACGCGTGGGCGAACCCGTCGCAGAATTCGCGCACCTCGTCCCACGACGGGCCGCGCGCGAGCGGCACGACGACATGCAGGCCCTTGCCACCGGACAGGCGCACGAAAGACCGCAAGCCGCTCCGCCGCAGCCTGTCGCGCATGTCGCGCGCGGCGGCAACGACTTCCGGCCAGCGCACGCCTTCGCCCGGGTCGAGGTCGAACACCATCCGGTCGGGGCGCTCGGGATCATCCACGCGCGCGCCCCACGGGTGGAACTCCAGCGCATTCATTTGCACCAGGTCGATCACGCCTTCGATGTCGTCGACATACAGGTACTGCTCGCGGCCGCTCTTCTGTTTGATCGGGATCGCATGCACGTTCCCGCCCAGGCTGTCGGCGTGGTGCTTCTGGAAGAAGCACTCGCCCTGGCTGCCGTCCGGGCATCGCAGCAGCGACAGCGGGCGGCCCGCCAGCTCCGGCAACAGCCACCTGGCGACGCTGCGGTAGTAGTCGGCCACGTCGCCCTTGGTGTAGGCCGCGCCTTCGAACACCACCCGTTCCGGGTGCGTGATCCGCGCACTCCCGCCAGCGGGTCCCTTGCTGCCCACGCCCTAGCCCGCCTTGCGCCGCGCGCTCTTCTTGGTGGCCTTGGCCGCCTTCTTGGACGCCTTCTTCGCGGTCTTCTTCGCCGCCTTCTTGGTGGCGCCCTCCTTCGCTGCCGGCGTGCGCTTCTTGGTCGCGATGCTCTGCTGCAGCAGCGACATGAAGTCGACCACGTTAGTGGCCGCGTCCTCCGGCGCCGCAGGTTCGTCGTCCGCCTTGGCCAGCGCGCCCTTGGACTTCATCTTCCGCTGGATCACCGCCTCCAGGCGTGCGCGGAACTCGTCGTGGTAGTCGTCCGGCTTCCACTTGCCGGCCATCGAGCTGATCAGCTGCTTGGCCATGTCCATTTCCCTGGACGTGATGCGCCACTCGGAGGGCGGGCCCTCGGGCAGCTTGTAGTCGGTTGGATCCACCAGTTCCTGCGGGTAGCGCAGCAGCATCAGCAGCAGCGCATCGCCTTGCGGCATCACCGCCGAAAGATACTCGCGGGTGCGGATCACCACACGGGCGATCCCGACCTGCTTGGTTTCCTTCAGGGTTTCGCGCAGGAGCACGTAACCCTTCTCGGCCTTCTTGGCCGGCACCAGCACGTAAGGCTTCTCGATGTACTGCAGCGGGATCGCGTCGGCGTCGACGAAGGCTTCGACCTCGACGGTTTCGTGGCTCTCGGGCGCGGCGGACTTGATGTCCTCCTCCTCCACGACGACGTAGCTGCCCTTGTCGTACTCGAAGGCCTTGACGATGTCCTTCCACGGCACTTCCTCGCCAGTTTCGGCGTTGACGCGCTCGTAGCGGACGGGTTTCTTGTTGCGCGAGTCGAGCATGCGGAAATGCAGGTCGATCTTGCGCTCGCCGGACATCAGCGAGACGGGGACATTGAGCAGGCCGAACGACAGCGTTCCGGTCCAGATCGGGCGGGCCATGTCAGGCCTCCGTCCAAGCCGGCGAGCGTCGCCGGGCGCGATGGGCACCACGCGGGAATGCGGCCACGACGATCTCCATCTGCAGGGCCCCCGACCCTACGGCCGGGCCAGTGAGATCGCGGTGAAGCGGGCCGGTTCACGCCTTGTGCAAGCCGGCCACGCGATCATCCGGCCGCATCACGCAGGGGAAAGCCCGGAACCGCACATGTACGGCCGCGAGCGACGACAGAGGCAGGATCCCGACACCGCAACCCTGCGCGCAGGACTGACCCCGGCCCAGCTCCATGCGCTGGCCACGCTGGAACAGTTCGGCTGGACCCTGCGCTTCGTGCGGCGGCCGCTGTTCCGCGACCCGGTCCCAGTCGTGTTCCAGCGCGACGGCAGGCGGTTCGTCGTGCTCGAGGCCGACGGCACGCTGAACGAGGCGCCCGACCTGGTGATCCGCGACTAGGCGGATGCTGTGTTTCGGCTGCGAACGGCAGCCGGGCCGTCGACCGTTGCCGTCACGCCGGGTTGCCATCGGCTTAACCCCGGCCCTCGCATGGTTCGCCCCACCCCCAAATCCCGTGGGAGGCAACATGCCTTACGACCGCGTCAGCGACCTGCCCGATTCGGTGCGCGACAACGTGCCCAAGCACGCGCAGGAAATCTACAAGGAAGCCTTCAACAGCGCGTGGGACGAATACAAGGATTCCGATGAGCGCCGCGGCGATGCCTCGCGCGAGGAGACCGCGCACAAGGTCGCCTGGGCCGCGGTCAAGGAAAAGTACGAGAAGGGCGACGACGACAAGTGGCACGCGAAGTAGCCCGCCGGCTGAATCCAGGCGCTTGTGGGAGCGGCTTCAGCCGCGAGTTCTTCGTTGGACGTTCACGCCCTGCCGGCAAAAAGTTCGCGGCTGAAGCCGCTCCCACGAAGGCACGGCCAGGCAGGCTACGCCGGCTGCAGGTTCGCGTACGCAAGCACCAGCCACTTGCTCCCGGCCTCGTCGAAATTGACCTGCACCCGCGCGTGCGCGCCGGCGCCTTCGATGTCGGTGACCACGCCGCTGCCGAATTTCGCATGCACGACGTTCTGGCCCAGGCGAATGCCGGGATTCTCGTCCACCACCGCGTGTCCCAGGTTGCGCCGCGGCGCATTGGAATACATCGGCCGCGACACCTGCACCTTTGGCCGGACCTCGTTGAGCAGTGTCGCGGGGATCTCGCGCAGGAAGCGCGACGGAATGCCGTACATGTCCTGGCCGTGCAGGCGCCGCGACTCGGCGTAGCTGAGCACCAGCTTCTGCCGCGCGCGGGTGATGCCGACATAGGCCAGCCGGCGCTCCTCTTCGAGCCGCCCGCTTTCTTCCACGGAACGCGCGTTGGGAAACAGCCCCTCCTCCATCCCCGCCAGGAACACCAGCGGGAATTCCAGGCCCTTGGCGCTGTGCAGCGACATCAGCTGCACGCCGTCCTCGCCGGCCTGCGCCTGGCCCTCGCCGGCCTCCAGCGCGGCATAGGCGAGGAACGCGACCAGCTCTCCCAGGGCCGCGCTCTCGTCCTCGTCGCCGCGCACGAAGCGCGAGGCCACCGAGACCAGTTCGTCGAGGTTGTCGACGCGCGAATCGGCGGCGCCCTTGGATTCGTTGGTGTAGTGCTCGCGCAGGCCGGAGCGCACGAGCACGTGGTCGATCTTGTCCTTGAGCGGCAGCTCGGCCACCTCGCCGTCGAGCGCGTCGACCAGCGCATGGAAGCCTGCCAGCGCGTTGCGCGCGCGGGCCGCCAGAGCGTGGTCGCGGGCGACGCGGATCGATGCCTCCCACAGCGACACGCCGTCGACCCGCGCGCGCCTGCGCACTTCGTCGAGCGTGCGCTCGCCGATCCCGCGCGTGGGCGTATTGACCGCGCGCTCGAATGCCGCATCGTCGCTGCGATTGCTCACCAGCCGCAGGTACGCCAGCGTGTCCTTGATCTCGGCGCGCTCGAAGAAGCGCACGCCACCGTAGACCCGGTACGGGATCTGCTCGCCCAGCAGCGTCTCTTCGAAGGCGCGCGACTGTGCGTTGCTGCGATACAGGATCGCGCAGTCGCCGTGGCTGCCGCCGCCCTGCACCCAGTGGCCGATGCGCTCGACCACGAAGCGCGCCTCGTCGACTTCGTTGTAGGCCGCGTACAGGTCGACCGGCTCGCCTTCACCGCTGTCGGTCCACAGCTGCTTGCCCATGCGCGCCGGGTTGTGCGCGATCACGGCGTTGGCGGCGCCCAGGATGTTGGCGCTCGAGCGATAGTTCTGTTCCAGGCGGATGGTCTGCGCGCCGGGGAAATCCTGCAGGAACCGCTGCACGTTCTCGACCTTGGCGCCGCGCCAGCCGTAGATTGCCTGGTCGTCGTCGCCGACCACGAACACCTGGCCGCTGTCGCCGGCCAGCAGGCGCACGAAGCCGTACTGGATCGCGTTGGTGTCCTGGAACTCGTCCACCAGCAGCTGCCCGAAGCGCTGGCGGTAGTGCGCGAGCAATGCCGGCGTGTCGCGCAGCAGTTCGTGCGCGCGCAGCAGGATTTCGGCGAAGTCGACCAGCCCGGCGCGGTCGCAGCGCTCCTGGTACAGCGTGTAGCTCTTTAGCATCACCTCCGACCATTCGTCGCGGTCGGACTGGATGTTCTGCGGGCGCCGGCCCTCGTCCTTCTGGGCGTTGATCCACCAGGCGATCTGCTTCGGCGGAAAGCGCGCCTCGTCAAGCTCCAGCTGCCGCACCACGCGCTTGACCAGGCGCAGCTGGTCGTCGCTGTCGAGGATCTGGAAACCCTCGGGCAGCCTCGCGTCCTGCCAGTGCAGCCGCAGCAGCCGGTGCGCGAGGCCGTGGAAGGTGCCGATCCACAGTCCGCGCGAGCCGTTGCGCAGCAGCGCATCGGCGCGGTGGCGCATCTCGCCGGCGGCCTTGTTGGTGAAAGTCACGGCGAAAATGCCGTGCACCGGCACGCCGAACACCTCGTTCAGCCAGGCGATGCGGTGGGTGAGCACGCGGGTCTTGCCGGAGCCGGCGCCAGCGAGCACCAGGTAGTGCCCCGGCGGCGCAGTGATGGCCTCGCGCTGGGCGTCGTTGAGCCCGTCGAGCAGGTGGGAAACATCCATCGCGGCATTCTACGCGAGGGTCCGTCGCAGCCCGGGCGACTTGGCATGATCGGGCGTTCTTGTGGGAGCGGCTTGAGCCGCGAGCTCTTGGGGGGAGCTGGGATTACGGATTACGGATTAGGGATTAGGGATTAGGGATTAGGGAAGGCTCGCGCTCTTGCCCCCTTTGCAAAAGGGGGTATGGGGGATTTGCTTTTCCAATCACCGTCACTATCACCGATAAGCTGGCGGCTGAAGCCGCTCCCACAAGGGCCTTGCGCCCCTCAGTGCCCGGCGGCGGCCTGCTCGCGCTTGCTCGATGTCCCCGTCATCAGCTTGTCGGTCCAGGCGATCCCGATCGCCGAGAGGATGAACACGCAGTGGATGATCGTCTGCCACATCACGCCGGCCTCGGTGAAGCGGCTGCCCGGCGTGCCGAGCGTACCGATTTCGATGAAGGTCTTGAGCAGGTGGATCGAGCTGATGCCGATGATCGCCATCGCCAGCTTCACCTTCAGCACGCTGGCGTTGACGTGGCTCAGCCATTCCGGCTGGTCGGGGTGGCCCTGCAGGCCCAGGCGCGAGACGAAGGTCTCGTAGCCGCCGACGATCACCATCACCAGCAGGTTGGAGATCATCACCACGTCGATCAGGCCGAGCACGATCAGCATGATCACCACCTCGGCCGACTGCCCGCTGCCGGGCGCGCCCTCCGGCGTATGGCCGCCGAGGAACACCTGGTCGACCAGGTGCACCAGCTCGACGCCGAACTGCCAGACGTAGATGGCCTGCGCCACGATCAGGCCAAGATAGAGCGGCAGCTGCAGCCAGCGCGAACTGAAGATCAGGGCCGACAGCGGCGTGAGGCGGGTCGAGCGGAGCTGGGTCATGCGGAGGCTGGCGAGGAAAATGGTCGCGCAGGTTAACACCCCGGAATGACGGCGCGCCCGCGGCCCGGGCAGTCCCGCCATCTGCCGTCTAGTCTCGCGAGCGACCGTCCGCCTGAACCGATCGTCGGGCCGCACCGGCGCGACGAGGCGTGCGCCTGATTCGCGAAACGACGGTCCCGCCAGCACACGCGAACACTCACGCGATGATGCCAAGGGTGAGCCAGATCCACAGCGTCCCCGCGTCGCCCGAAAACGTGAGCTCCAGGTTCCCCGCTAATGCAATGGAACCGGGAAGCCATGCAACGGCGAGGCCAAGCGAGACCCACGACGCCGTCCGAAGCACGGAGCGCTGCCGATTGAGCTCAACCGCGATGCCCGCCAACCCCGCGAGCCCGGAAGCAGCCAGTGCGTTGCCGAGGGGAAGACCGCCGGGCAAACGCCACTCCAGATAGGCGGCGCCAGATGCAAGCGACCAGATGGCGAAGATCGCGGTGACCGAAAGCAAGATGACCTTCGTCTTGCGCATGGTGTCTTGCAGCGAGGAACTGTTGGCGTGAACGAATTAGGCTTTGGGTGGGGAGAACCGGGCAAGAACCTCTTTGAGTCCACTCTCCATCCTTACCTGATTCTTCTCTAACTGGGTCAGTAAAACGGCTACATCTGTCTTTACGCCAATCTCATTCTTCAATGCAGCCATTAGCTTTGCCTGCGTTGGGGCGACACGTGCAACTTGGTCCGTTACAACTTGAACAAAGCCGCTCTGGGATGAGCTGTACGACTCCCACGCCTCGGAGCGTTCGTTGGCGTAATTAGTATATTGCTCACGGAAGCTATCAAACGACCGTTGCAAAGCCATATTTGCTGCTGGGTCGGGCCGTCCGGTCTCGTTCATAGCGGTGATTTCACCAGTTACCCGCTCCGCTTCTTTTAAGTAACGGTTGTAGAACTGATCTGCGAGGGCAATATCTGTCCGCAACTCATGCAGAGGCTTGGCAGCGATCATCAAGGCAAACAGCGATTCAGTGTAGAGAGCTTGGAGCTCGCTCGCATGTTTCATGACCTCATCGCTACCAACCAGCTGAACTTTCGCGAGCTGGGTATTTGCCCCTTGCACTGGAGCTCCAAAATCCGGTGAGGTTGGATCCTTTGATGACAGAGATCCGAGATGTCCCTGCATTGCAGCGATGTCGCTATACAACTGGAGATAAACCTCCTTTCGCAGCAAACCGAGCCGGTCCTTCAGCTTCTCCCTTGCGTCGTGTTCAAGTTGAATCCGCAGCCGTCGTGCGGTACTCCAGTTCGACAGAACGATACCGCCCAGAGATATCAGCGCGGCGACGATCCCAGACCAGACGACCGTTGGCATACTGAGTGCTGGCAGGGTTGGCTCCACCACTGTCTAACTCCAAGGCCTAGCTATTGTTTAGCTGGTGCAATCTCGTAGCCAGCGGGCGGCTCCGCGCCCAGCAGGTGCCGCACGAAGTAGTCCCAGCGACGCCGCGTGACGTACATGCCGACCTCGCCGCTGCCGTAGCCGTGGCGCGCTTCGGGCAGCAGCAGCAGATCGAAATCCTTGTTCGCCTCGATCAGCGCCTGCACCACGAGCAGGGTGTTGGCGGGCGGCACGTTGTCGTCGAGCATGCCGTGGATCAGCAGCAGGTGGCCCTGGAGCCTGGCGGCGTGGTTCTGGTTGGCCTGGTCGTCGTAGTTGCTCGACCCGTCCTTGGCGATGACCGGCAGGCCCTGCCACTTTTCCGCCCAGTCGTCCTCGTAGCTGCGGTTGTCGTGGTTGCCGCTCTCGGCGATGCCGACCTTGAACAGCTCCGGGTAGCGGAACATCGCGCCGGCGGCGGCGTTGCCGCCGCCGGAGTGGCCCCAGATGCCGGCGCGGTCGAGATCGATCCAGGAATAGCGTTCGGCCAGCTGCTGCATGCCGGTGACCTGGTCGGGCAGCGTGTTGTCGCCGATGTCGCCGAAGTAGGCGTCGTGGAAGGCCTTCGAGCGCCACGGCGTGCCCATGCCGTCGATCGCGACGACGATGAAGCCGAGCTCGGCCAGCGCCTGGTTGTCGCCGTGTGAGGCAAGGAAGCTGCGGCTGCGCACCGAGCCGACCTGCGGGCCGGGGTAGACGTAATTGATGATCGGATACTTCTTCGACGGGTCGAAGTCCGTGGGCTTGAACATCAAACCGTACAGGTCGGTCCTGCCGTCGCGCGCCTTGACCGTGAACGGCTCCGGCGCCACCCAGCCAGCCGCGCGCAGCCGCGAGATGTCGCCGCGCGCGACTTCGCGCACCAGCGTGCCGTCGGCAGCATTGCGCAGCAGCGTCACCGGCGCGGCCCCGGTGGTGGAGTAGGTGTCGACGAAGTACATGCCGCCGGGCGACAGCGTCACCTTGTGGTCAGCGTCTTCGGGCGTGAGCAGCACCGGTTCGCCGCTGTCCAGCGACACCTTGTAGAAATGCTGGTAGTACGGATTGCGGCCGCCCTCCATGCCAACGCCGCGGAACCACGCCGTGCGCGTGTCGGGATCCACGCGCAGCACTTCGGTGACGTTGCCGGCGCCGCTGGTCACCGCGTGCTTGAGCCTGCCGCTGGTCGCGTCGTACAGGTACAGGTTGCCCCAGTTGTCACGCTCGCTGAACCAGAGGATCTCGTCCGACTGCGGCAGGTAGCGCCAGTTGACCGCGCCGTTGCCGCTTTCGAAGTACGTGTTCACCTTCTCGCCGAACACCGTGCGCACCGCGCCGGTCTCCGCGTTGGCGATGCGCAGCCAGGTCTCCTGGTGATCGCGCGAGGTGGAGGCGAAGGCGAGGGTCTTCCCGTCCGGCGCCCACTGCACGTCCTCCCAGCCGCCGCTGCAGCTGACGTCGTCGCACAGCGTCGAACGATGCTGGTCGGGCGGCATGTCCAGCCGCACCACCTTGCGCGCCGGCACGTCGATGATGACGCGCTCGATCATGGTGACGTGTTCGTCGCCGACGAACGGGTACTTCCAGCGCTCGACCTTCGGCGCGCCGACGTTGGTGTGCACCAGGACCATCTCGCTGGTCCTGCGCTGGTCCTGCCGGAACGTGGCGATCCTGCTCGAGTCCGGCGACCACACCAGGATCGCGTCGTCGGTGTGCTTCCAGCCGGCGTTGTCGGTGGCGTAGCCGTAGTCGGTGCTGCCGTCGCTGGTCAGCTGCGTTTCCGCGCCGGTGGCGAGGTCGCGGATCCACAGGTTCCAGTCGCGTACGAACGCCTCGTGCAGGCCGTCCGGCGAACGCACGCCGGGTTCGCCGGTCTTCTCCGAGCAGGCGCCGCTGGCGGATAGATCGCAGCGGTACACCTTGCCGAACGCGCCCAGGGTGACCCTGCCGTCGTCGTCGATCGACCAGCGACTGAGCGGCAGCTTCTCCGCCTTCACCGTCTTGCCACTGGCCTTGCCCAGCGCGCGCGCGAGCTTGACGTGGTCGAAGGCCGGCACCACGCCGCCGCTGGTGGCATCCACGCGCAGGAAGCGATCGCCATCGACGTCGTGGTCGCGGTAGCCGAACTGGCGGTCGTCGAGCCAGGCCAGCAGCGTCGGCACGTGGTCCACGAGCGGCGCGGTGTTGTGCGGCAGGAACTTCTCCGCGCGGGCGTAGTCGCCTGCATCCACCACCGGCGCCTGCGCGCGGGCAGGTGCCGTTGCGAGCATTCCCAGGGCCAGGCATCCGGCCACCGCCACCATCCGCGCGTTGCGCGCGCCGCCCCCGATCATCGAATGCATGCCACCGTCCGGTTCAATAGGGCGCATTGCCGCGAGCGCGCCGTCGCACCCATGCTACCGCGCCGCGACGTGACTTGCGGCCGATTGCCGGCGCCCGGCGCGCGGCGTAGGGTCGCGCAGACATTCCACGGATCGACGCCATGAAACCTCTCGTTCTCGCCATCGCACTCGCGCTTGCCATGCCCATCGCCGCCTCCGCGCAGGCGCCCGTCCCACAGGCAACGACAGCGGCGCCGGCCACGCCGGCGTGGGTGCAGAAGAGCAATGGCGACGCGCAGGTCCTGATCGCCGCGCAGGCGCAGTTCCAGCCGGAGGGCTTCTCGTTCTTCGGCATCCCCGGCTACGACGACAAGGTGTCGGACCTCGGACCCGACAACGGCAAGCGCTTCCGCGCGGCGATGGCCGAGGCGAAGTCGGCATTGCAGGCCAAGCTGCAGGCCGAGCGCGATCCCAACGTGCGCCAGGACCTGCAGATCATGATCCACGCCGCCGACGAGAGCGTCGCCGGCAGCGCGCTCAACGAACGCCTGCTCCTGCCGTGGGCCGACGTGCCGCAGCTGGTGTTCTCGGGCATGCAGGGCCTGCTCTCCGACCAGACGCCGCCCGAGCGCCGCGCGCGCGCGCTGGATCGGCTCAAGGCCTATGTCGGCATGGCCCCGGGCACCACGCCGGTCACCGATCTGGCAAAGGCGCGCTACACCGAACGCGCCGGCGACAAGGCGCTGCTGCGGCCGACAAAGCTGGAGGTCGAGCAGGCGCTGGGCAACGTCGACACCTACATCGCCGGCATCGGCAAGCTGTTCGCGAAGTACGACATCCAGGGTGCGCAACCCGCGCTCGATGCCATGGCCAGGCAGCTGAAGGATTACCAGGCCTGGGCGCGCACGACGGTGCTGCCCGAGGCGCGCACCGACGCAAGGCTGCCGCCGGAGCTGTACGCCTTCCAGCTCAAGCAGTACGGCATCGACATCGACCCGCAGCTGCTGATCGACCGCGCCCAGGTCGAATTCATGGAAACCCGCGCCGCGATGGCCCAGCTCGCGCCGCTGGTGGCCAAGGCCAAAGGGTTGCACGGCATCGAGGACGGCGACTACATCGGTGTGATCCGCGCGCTGAAGAAGGACACGATCCCCAACGACCGGCTCGAGGCGCGCTACCGCACCGTCATCGATGCGATCGACCCGATCATCCGTGACCGCGGCATCGTCGACGTGCCGAAGCGGCCGATGGTGATGCGCCTGGGCAGCGAAGCCGAGTCGGCCTCGCAGCCGGCGCCGCACTTCCTGCCGGCGCCGCTGGTGGGCAACACCGGGCAGCAGGGCCAGTTCGTGCTGCCGGTGTCGGTGCCGAACCCGGACGGCTCGGCGCTGCAGTACGACGATTTCAACTTCGAATCCGCGGCGTGGACGCTCTCGGCGCACGAAGGCCGGCCGGGCCACGAGCTGCAGTTCACCGCGATGGTCGAACGCGGCATTTCGCTGGCGCGTACGCTGTTCGCGTTCAACTCGGTCAACGTCGAGGGCTGGGCGCTGTACGCCGAGGCCGAGATGGTCCCGTACGAGCCGCTCGACGGGCAGATGATCGCGCTGCAGCTGCGCCTGCTGCGTGGCGCCCGCGCGGTGCTCGATCCGATGCTCAACCTCGGCCTGATCGACCGCGAAGGCGCGCGCCGGGTGCTCGAAGACGAGGTCGGCGTGTCGCCGGCGATGGCCAAGCAGAAGCTCGACCGCTACATGTTCAACGCGCCCGGACAGGCCGGCAGCTACTTCTACGGCTACAGCCGCATCCTGCAGCTGCGCATGGACACCGAACTGGCGCTGGGCGCCAAATTCAGCCGCCTGGAGTTCAACAATTTCCTGCTCGACCAGGGCCTGCTGCCGCCGGACCTGTTGGCCAAGGCGGTAGAGGAAGAATTCATCCCCGCGCACAAATAGCGCGGGACGAACCTGTAGGAGCGGCTTCAGCCGCGAGCGCTGCTCTGGCCCCTCCCCCTGCGACGGCAGGGGGAGGCTGGGAGGGGGTGGTCACGGCTCGACCTGATTCCGGAAGACACCCTCCCCGCTCCCTGCCTTCGCACGGGAGCAAGCAAGCCCTCGCGGCTGAAGCCGCTCCCACAAGGGACACTGGACGCTCAGAACGGCAGCTGCAACTCTGGATCCACCGCCAGCAGCTGCTCGCGGAAGACCTGCTGGATGCGCTCGAGCGCTCCGGCCGAATCACCGTCGAAACGCAGCACCAGCACCGGCGTGGTGTTGGACGCGCGCACCAGCCCCCAGCCGTCGGGCCAGTCGACGCGCAGGCCGTCGATGGTCGACAGCCGCGCGTCGTCGAAGTGCGACTGCGCGACGAAGCGTTCGACGAACGCGTGTGGATCGCCATGGGGCGCGTCGACCTTGATCTCCGGCGTCGACACGCCGTTCGGCAATTCCTTCAGCACCTCGTCCGGTGTGCGCGGATCGGTGGCGAGGATTTCCAGCAGGCGAGCGGCGGCATAGATGCCGTCGTCGAACCCGTACCAGCGCTCGCCGAAGAAGAAGTGGCCGCTCATCTCGCCGGCCAGCTCCGCCTCGGTCTCGCGCATCTTGGCCTTGACCAGCGAATGCCCGGTCTTCCACATCAGCGGGCTGCCACCGTGGCGCAGGATGTGGCCGGGCAGGCGCCCGGTGCACTTGACGTCGAACAGGATCACCGCCCCGGGGTTGCGCTCGAGCACGTCGGCGGCGAACAGCATCAGCAGCCGGTCGGCGAAGATGTTGTCGCCGTCGCGCGTCACCACGCCGAGACGGTCGCCGTCGCCGTCGAAGGCGATGCCGAGGTCGGCGTCGAAGCGCGCGACCGTGTCGATCAGGTCCTTGAGGTTGCCTGGCTCGCTCGGATCGGGGTGGTGGTTGGGGAAGCTGCCGTCGATCTCGCAGAACAGCGGGATGACTTCCGCGCCGATCGCCTCGAGCACGCGAGGTCCTACCTCGCCGGCCACGCCGTTGCCGGCGTCGACCACCACCTTCAGCGGGCGCGCGATCTGCACGTCCTCGGCGATGCGCTGCACGTAGTCGTCTGCGATGTCGCGCTCGCTGTAGCCGCCGGGCGCAGGCGACTCGAACATGCGGTCGTCCGCGATCCGCGCGTGAAGGTCGGCGATCGCGTCGCCGTGCAGGGTCTCGCCGCCGACCACGATCTTGAAGCCGTTGTAGTCGGGCGGATTGTGGCTGCCGGTCACCGAGATGCAGCAGCCGGTGTTGAGGTGGTAGGCGCCGAAATAGACCACCGGCGTCGGCGCCATGCCGATGTCGATCACGTTGCGGCCGGCCTTGCGCAGGCCCCGCGCGAGGCCTTCGACCAGGTCCGGCCCGGACAGCCGGCCGTCGCGGCCGACGACGATATCGTCCAGCCCCTGCTCCCGCATCAGCGAACCGACCGACTGGCCGATCAGCTCGGCGACGCCCGCGTCGAGCGTCTGGCCGATCACGCCGCGGATGTCGTAGGCACGGAAGATCCCGCTGTCGATGCGCACCGGCGCGCGCCTCGGCGCGTCGCGCACCACCACCGGCGCCGGCGCCTGGCCTTCGGGCGGGCCGTCGACCAGCACCTGCGACAGGGTCGGCGCGCTGCCGTCGTCCACCCGCTGCAGCCCGCCGATCCGGCTGGGCAGGCGCCACAGCACATATCCCAGCAGCGCCAGCACCAGGGCGCCGATGAACGAGCCCAGCACGCCGAGGCCAAACGGGCTGATCACGGCGGTCGGCACCGCGGCGGCGATGCGCAGCCCGGTGCCGCGGACAGGCACGGCCAGGCGCTCGGCGCCCTGCGACAGCGACGCGTCGCCGCGCTCGAACAGGGTATGGCTACCCTGACGCAAGGCCAGGTAGCTGTCGTCGGAGAGGTTCGCGCTTTCCAGCCCCCGGGTGGCGCGGACCAGCGGCAGGCGCACGAAGGCGATGCCCGTCACCACGCCGTCCACTTCGGCCGGCGCTGCCAGCGCGATCGCAGGCTTGCCATGGTCGCGGATCGCCCACAGCACCGGCTTGCCCTCGGTCATCGCCGCTTCGGCCGCCGCGACCCGGCCGAAGCCGCTTTTCGGCAGGCCGGCGTAGGCGTCCTGCAGGTCGGGCGGCAGCACCGTCGCCGCCTCGATGCCCTTCCAGTCCGCGCCGAGCGCGGTGCCCGCCGCCGCCAGGTCGCCGGCCCGCAGCGCCGATTGCACCGGCGCCGACGCCAGGCGCTGCGCGAGCGTGTCCAGGTCGCCCTGGAGCACGCGCTGCACGGACTGGGCGGCCAGGTCGCGAGCCTCTTCGAGATCCGCGCGGCGACCGTCGTCCTGGATCTGCCGCCAGCCGCTCCAGGCCAGCCACAGCGCCAACAGCGCCAGGATGCCGCCCATGATCGGCAGGTACGGTCGCGCCTGCGCCAGGGCAACGCGCAGCTTGCCCGGTTCGTGTTCGTCATGCATGGCCTGCCCCCCGACTGCCATCGTTCAGCGCGAACCGGTGTGGCCGAAGCCACCCGCCCCACGCTCGCTCTGGGTGAAAGTATCCACTACTTGCAGCGCCGCGCGCACGATCGGCAGCACCACCAGCTGCGCGATGCGATCGCCGGGCGCGATCGTGTAGGCCGCCTGTCCGCGATTCCACACGCTGATCATCAGCGGCCCCTGGTAGTCGGCATCGATCAGGCCGGTGCCGTTGCCGAGCACGATGCCGTGCTTGTGGCCGAGCCCGGAGCGCGGCAGCACCATCGCGCACAGGCCCGGATCGTCGATGTGGATCGCCAGGCCAGTGGGCACCAGCGCCACATCGCCGGGCTGCAGCACCAGCGCGTCGTCGAGCGCCGCGCGCAGGTCAAGCCCGGCGCTGGCCTCGGTCGCGTAGGCCGGCAGCGGCCAGTCGCCGCCCATGCGCGGATCGAGAATCTTCAGCTGCAGCGTGTGTTGCATCGGCGGTCCTGTTCGCCGCGCGCGGCGGGCGGCGTGGAAGAGCGGGAGTGGCGGCGCGGCCTGCGAGGGTAACGCAAGCGCCCGCCACGTCGCGTCGCTGGCGCCAAGCCGGCGCCGCGGGTCAACCCGCGTGGTCGGCAGCGAGCCGCCCGGCCACCAGGTCCAGCAGCTGGTCGGCCAGTTCGGTCTTCGGCGCGGGTCCGAGCACGCGTTCGCCGCCGTGCCAGTAGACCGCCAGCGCATTGTCGTCGCCCTCGAAGCCGCTGCCCGCGACCCCGACCCGGTTGGCGGCGATCAGGTCGAGCTTTTTCTTCGCCAGCTTGCCGCGGGCGTTGGCCTCGACGTCGTCGGTCTCGGCCGCGAATCCCACCACCAGCCGCGGCCGCGAATCGTGACCGGCAACGTCGGCGAGGATGTCGCGCGTGCGCACCAGTTCGAGCGTGAGCCCGTCATCGCCATCGCGCTTCTTGATTTTCGACGTCGCCGTGCGGCCCGGGGTGAAGTCGGCCACCGCGGCCGCGCCGATGTAGACGTCGGCCGGCAGCTGGTCAAGGACGGCGTGGTGCATCTGCGCGGCCGACCGCACGTCGATGCGCTGCACGCCATCGGGCGTGGCCAGCGCGACCGGTCCGGCGACCAGCACGACCTGCGCGCCGCGCCGCGCCGCCGCGGCGGCGATCGCGAATCCCATCTTGCCGCTGCTGCGGTTGCCGATGTAACGCACCGGATCGAGATCCTCGTAGGTCGGCCCCGCGCTGACCACGACGCGCAGCCCCGCCAGTGCGGCGGCGGCGCTCATGGGCGCCAGGCTGCGGCCAGCTCCGCGACGATCGCCGCGGGTTCGCGCAGGCGGCCGGGGCCGGATTCGCCCTCGGCCAACGGGCCGTCGTCGGGCCCGATGACCTGCACGTCGCGCGCACGCAGCGTGGCGATGTTGGCCTGCGTGGCCGGATGCAGCCACATGCGATGGTTCATCGCCGGCGCGACCGCGATCGGCGCGGTGGTGGCCAGGCACAGGGTGGTGACCAGGTCGTCGGCGAAACCGTGCGCGAGCTTGGCCAGAGTGTTGGCGGTCGCCGGCGCAACGACGATGTGGTGCGCCCAGCGCGCCAGTTCGATATGGCCCATCGCCGCCTCGGCCGCGGCGTCCCAGAGGCTGGTGCGGACCGGCAGCCCGGACACGGCCTGGAAGGTGGCGGTGCCGACGAAGTGCTGCGCGTTCTCGGTCATCGCCACCTGCACCGTGGCGCCCGCGTCGCGCAGCCCCCGGACCAGTTCGGCCGCCTTGTAGGCGGCGATGCCGCCGCACACGCACAGCAGGATCCTGCGTTCCCGGAGCTTGTCGCCGGCCTCGGCCATGTCAGGCAATCCCTACACGCAAACGAGCCGCCAGCTTACCCGAACCGATGTGCGGCCCCGACTGCGCCAAGCCGCGCCTCAGGTTGCAATGACGCATCGCCGGCGGCTGCGACGGGGGCGTGCTTTCCACTCCTTTGCCACGCATCCGCAGCAGTCCCGGCGAACCACCTCACAGGATCCCGCGATGCACATCCGCGACTGGCCCGCCGGCGAACGCCCCCGCGAGAAGCTGCTCAAGCGCGGCGCGGTGGTGCTGTCGGACGCCGAACTGCTGGCGATCTTCCTCGGCTCCGGGCTGCGCGGCCTGGATGCGGTCGCCACCGCGCGCCAGCTGCTGGCCGAACACGGTCCGCTGCGCCGCCTGCTCGAACACGCACCGGGGGATCTGGCCAGGCTCCCCGGGCTCGGGCCCGCGCGCGCCAGCCAGCTGTCGGCGGCGCTGGAACTGTGCAACCGCTACCTCGCCGCCGGGCTGGAACGCGGCGAAGCCCTGACCGATCCCTCGGCCGCCGGGCGCTATTTCGCCCAGCGCCTGCGCGGCCAGCCCAGCGAGATCTTCGCCGCCCTGTTCCTCGACACCCGCCACCGCGCGCTGGCGTTCGAGGAGCTGTTCCGCGGCACGGTCGACGGCGCCGAAGTGCATCCGCGCGAAGTCGTGCGCCGGGCGCTGGCACACAACGCGGCGGCGATCATCGTCGGCCACAACCATCCCAGCGGCAGCGCCGAGCCCAGCGCCGCCGACCGCGCGGTCACCGCACGTCTCAAGCAGTCGCTGGCGCTGGTCGACGTGCGGCTGCTGGACCATTTCGTGATCGGCGACGGCGCGCCCGTGTCGCTCGCGGCGCGCGGCTGGGTGTGACGGATCGCCCCAGATCCTGCCTGCATCGACGGGAATCGGCGACCGCTGGAGCGGCACGGAGCCGCGATCGGCTGCCCGCGGGCTTGCGCCGCCAGCGCGGGCCGCAAAGCATCCGGCCACGGCCGCGCTCGCCACGCGTCCCGTGCCGCATTCACGCATCCGCCTGCTCCGCCAGCGCCAGCGCGCCGCTCACGTACAATGCGGGGCCGTTGATCCGCGACACCCCGTCCCCGTGAAATCCCAGCTCCGCGCCCTGATTGCACAGGGCATCGATGCCCTCCGCGCCGCCGGAACCCTGCCCGCCGACCTCTCCGTGCCCGACTTCGTGGTCGAGCGCCCCAAGGACCGCAGCCACGGCGACTTCTCGACCAATGCCGCGATGCTGCTGGCCAAGCCGGCGCGCAGCAATCCGCGCGCGCTGGCGCAGGCCTTGGTCGACGCACTACCGGCCAGCGACGATATCGCCGCGGTCGAGATCGCCGGCCCGGGATTTTTGAACTTCCGCCTCGCCGCGGGCGCCTGGCAGCGCCAGCTGCGCGCGCTGCATGCGCGCGGCCGCGCCTACGGCCGCAACGACAGCGGCGCCGGGCGCACGGCCGGCGTCGAGTACGTCTCGGCCAACCCGACCGGTCCGCTGCACGTCGGCCACGGCCGCGCGGCGGTGATCGGCGACTGCATCGCGCGCGTGCTCGACGCCAACGGCTGGAACGTGAAGCGCGAGTTCTACTACAACGACGCCGGCGTGCAGATCGAGAACCTCGCCAGATCCGTGCAGGCCCGCGCGAAGGGGCTGACGCCCGACGACGCCGGCTGGCCCGAGGACGGCTACCGCGGCGACTACATCGCCGACGTCGCCCGCGCGTTCCTTGACCGCGCCAGCGTCGAGGTCGAGGGCCAGGTGGTGTCCGGCAACGGTGACGCCGACGATTTCGATGCGATCCGCCGCTTCGCCGTGGCCTGGCTGCGCAACGAGCAGAACGGCGACCTGGCCGCGTTCGGGGTGGCGTTCGACGTCTATTTCCTGGAATCGTCGCTGTATGCCGATGGCAAGGTCGAGGAGACCGTGCGCGGCCTCGTCGCCCACGGCCACACCTACGAGGACGGCGGCGCGCTGTGGCTGCGCACCACCGATTTCGGCGACGACAAGGACCGCGTGATGCGCAAGTCCGACGGCACCTACACGTACTTCGTGCCCGACGTCGCCTATCACCTCTCCAAATGGCAGCGCGGCTACGAGCGCGCGATCACCGAGCTGGGCGCCGACCACCACGGCTCGCTGGCGCGGGTGAAGGCCGGGCTGCAGGCGCTCGATGCCGGGATCCCGGCCGGTTATCCGGAGTACGTGCTGCACCAGATGGTCACGGTGATGCGCGGCGGCGAGGAAGTGAAACTGTCCAAGCGCGCGGGCAGCTACCTGACCCTGCGCGACCTGATCGAGGAAGCCGGGCGCGATGCCACCCGCTGGTTCCTGCTCGCGCGTCGGCCAGACTCGCAGTTGGTGTTCGACATCGACCTGGCCCGCAGCCAGTCGCTCGACAACCCGGTCTACTACGTGCAGCTGTCGCATGCGCGCATCTGCGGCCTGCTGCGGCAGATGGACGAGCGCGGCCTGGCCTTCGACCTCGACAACGGCCTGGCGCAGCCGATCGATCCGGGCGATACCGCCTGCCACGGCCTGCTCACCGACCTGTCGCGTTGGCCGGAGGTGCTGGCCACGGCCGGCGAACAGCTCGAACCGCACCTGGTGACGACCTACCTGCTCGAACTGGCGCAGGCGTTCCAGACGTACTACAACAACCACCAGTTCCTGGTCGACGACGCCGACGTGCGCGACGCGCGCCTGGCGCTGGCCCTGGCGGTGCGCCAGGTACTGGCCAACGGCATGGAACTCATCGGCGTGAATGCACCGGAGAAGATGTAAGTGGCAGCAAGACGCGGCAAGTCGCAGGCGCGACGCAACTCGGGCAACTCGGGCGGGCTGCCGGGCTGGGCGTGGCTGATCCTCGGCATCGTGATCGCACTGGTCGCGGTGCTGGCGCTGCCGCGGGTGTTCAAGTCCGGCGGCAGCGACGGCTTCATCCTGCCGCGCCCGAACCCGGACGCGCAGCCGTCCTCGTCCAGCAGCGCCGGCGACGATGCCGACCTGCCGGCGCCGGTCGCGAGCGCGCCCAGGGCGGGCGCCAAGGACGCCGGCGACGAGGAGCGGGAGTACGACTTCTACACCGTGCTGCCGGGCCAGGAAGTGGCGATGTCAGACGCCGAACTCGCCGCCAGCGCCCGCGCCGAGGCTGCACGCAAGCAGCAGCTCGCGCAGCAGCAGGCCGCCGCGGCCGCGGCGTCCGAAGACGCGGCCACGCCGGCGACGGCCATTCCGGCATCGCCCACCCCGACCACGCCTGCGCCAGCAGCCACCGCCGCGCCGACGGCAGCGACGTCCGACAACCAGGCGCCGTACATCCTCCAGGCGGGCGCCTTCGGCGCGTCAGGCGACGCCGAGGCGGTCAAGGCGCGGATCGCCCTGCTTGGCCTCAACGCCCGCGTCGAGTCGGCCGCGCTCGACGGCAAGACCGTCTATCGCGTGCGCATGGGCCCCTACGGCACCGCCACCGAACTGGCTGCGGCCAAGGCCAAGCTCGCCAACGGCGGCCTGCCGGCGATGGCGATCAAGGTGAAATGAACATGCCGGGCCGGCGATGGCGCCTGTGCGCGTACGCCGGCCTGTGCCTGGGGCTGGCGGCCTGCGCGACGACAGGCGGCGTCGACGTCGTGCGCGGCGCTCCCCCGCTGGATCGTTCGGCGACCCATGGCCTGACCGCCGACGATTTCCGGGCCGGGGTCTTCACCGCGGCCGACGGCACCACCCTGCCGTACCGCCTGCTCGCCCCCGCGCGGCTGGAGCCCGGAAGGCGCTATCCGCTGGTCGTGCAATTCCACAACTCCGGGGCGATCGGACGCGACAACCGCGCCCAGATCGAAGCCGACATTTCGGCGCGGGCCTGGGCGCTGCCGGCGATCCGCGCGCGGCATCCCGCTTTCGTCCTCGTGCCGCAGTTCCCCGTGCGCAGCGCGGACTACGACGACCCGCGGGCGCCGCGCAGCGCCCATGCGGGGCCGCCGCTGGAGGCGGCGCTGGCGATGGTCGCGGCCATCGCGAACGAGCACCCGATCGACCCGGACCGCATCTACGCCAGCGGGTTTTCGATGGGCGGTTCGACCACGTGGCTGGCAGCGCTCGAGCGGCCCGGACTGTTCGCCGCCGCGGTCCCGATCGGCGCCATCGCCCCGGACCGCAGGTTGGCAGGGAAATTGACCGCGCTGCCGCTGCTGGTCCTGCACGGCGACCAGGACGACGAAAACCCGATCCAGTCCAATCGGGACATGGTCGCCGCAATCCGCAGCGCCGGCGGCCGCCAGGCGCGCCTGCGCGAATACGCCGGGCTCGCCCACCAGCCGCCGGGCGACCTCATTCCCGGGCACTGGTGGCGCGACTGGCTGTTCGCCCAGCGGCGCGCGCCGCAACAGCAGCCGTCGCGCTGAAATCCGCGGGCCGCGACCGCCGTCAAGATCCGGTCGCGATCGTTGAGAAGCCCGCCCTGCATGATGTCTTCCCATAGGGAGACCGCCGCCATGCCCATCGAAGCCGCCTTGATCAAACCCGTCGTGGACGCCCTGATGGGCCTGTTCCGGCAGGGCGAGAACCTGCGCCTGAAACACAACGCCGAGGCCGCGCTGCGCGAGGCGATCCGCGAGCTGCTGCTCGCCAGTCCCGACGACAACAGGGTCGAGGCACGCATCGCCATCGCCAGGGCCGCCGGGATCCTCTCCGAGGACGTGGTGCTGGCCGAGGACATGCTGAAGAAGCATCGCGCCACCAAGGCGCGCACCAGCGGCAAGTCGGCGACCGGTCGCAAGCGCGGGTCCGCGGCCGCGAAGACCGACGAGCCCGCGCCTGCGAAAAAGACCCCCGCTCCGGCGACCAGGAAGGCGGCGCGGAAAACGCCAGCGAAAGTCGTGAAGCCGGCTCCGAAGAGCACCTGATCCGGCGCCGGCTGGCGCGGCACGTTGCGGCCAGCGCAATATCGGGCGATGGACAAGCTCTTTCCCGCGCTCTGCCTGGCCTGGTTCGCCAGCGAATCCTGGATCGTGTTGCGGCTGCGCTCCAACGACGCCCGGCGCAGCCGCGATGCCGGCACCCTGCACCTGCTGGTGGTGGTGATCGGCGGCGGCATCGCGCTGGCGGTCGGGTTCGCCTGGCTCGACCTGGCTCGCTTCCCGCGCCCGCTGCAGGCGCCGCTCTGGTGGCTGGGCATCGTGCTGATGGCCGCGGGCATGGCGCTGCGCTGGTGGTCGATCCGCACCCTGGCCGTGCATTTCACCGTCGACGTGGCGATCGGCCCCGGACACGAACTGGTGCGCGGCGGTCCGTACCGCTGGTTGCGGCACCCCTCGTACACGGGCTTGCTGGCGACTTTCCTGGGCTACGCACTGTGCCTGGGCAACTGGCTGTCGCTGGCGGCGATGTTGCCGGTGGGCCTGGCCCTGCTGTGGCGGATCCAGGTCGAGGAGCGCGTGCTGGCCGCGGCGTTTCCGGATGGCTACCGGGCGTACGCGAGCGCAACCAAGCGCTTGATTCCGTACGTGTGGTGACCGGCGCGCCGCGCGGCGATGCTCGCCGCACGATGTCTCGGAAACGCAACGCGCCTAGAATTGCCGCATGACCAAGACCCTGCTTGTCACCGGCGCCACCGCCGGCTTCGGCGCCGCCATTGCAGAACGCTTCGCCGGCGCCGGCTGGCGCGTGGTCGCCACCGGCCGCCGCGCCGACCGCCTGCAGACGCTGGTGGAACGCTTTGGCGCCGACCTCGTGCATCCGGCTGCCTTTGACATCCGCGACGCCGATGCGATGCAAGCCGCGCTCGACGCGATCCCGGCGCCGTTCCGTGATATCGACGTGCTGGTCAACAACGCGGGCCTGGCACTCGGCACCGCACCTGCGCAGCGCGCGGACCTGGCGCAGTGGCGGCAGATGATCGACACCAACGTCACCGCGCTGGCGGCGATGACCCACGCCCTGCTGCCCGGGCTGATCGCGCGCCGCGGGACGATCTTCAACGTCAGCTCGATCGCCGGCAGCTATGCCTACCCGGGCGGCAACGTCTATGGCGCGACCAAGGCGTTCGTCACCCAGTTCTCGCTCAACCTGCGCACGGACCTGCACGGCACCGGGGTGCGCGTGACGTCAATCGAACCGGGGATGGCCGAAACCGAATTCACCCTGGTGCGCACCGGCGGCGACCGGCCCGCGTCCGATGCGCTCTACGCGGGCGCGCAGCCGATCAGCGCGGCCGACATCGCCGAATCGGTGTGGTGGATCGCCAACCTGCCGCCGCACCTGAACGTCAATCGCTTCGAGGTGATGCCGGTCAGCCAGTCGCTGGCCGGCCTGCAGGTCCATCGCGACCTTGCGAAGTAGCGTGCACCAGGCGAAAAACGCCTAGGCGGCGAGGCCATCGGGGGCGGGCAGCAAGACGCTGCCCGCCCGAGTTGCCGGTCAAGGCAACGGTGTGCCGCTAGGGATCCCGCATCGTTGCAGCCCAGGCCGTGCCGTCGATCCTGCCTATCGCCAGAACGGACTCGTGACTACGCCTCGGGCGTGTCGTCGAGATAGGTATATCCGGTCAGCCCGGCCTCCAGCGCATCGTTCAGTCGCTGCGCCTCGTCCGCCGGCAGTCGCGCCGCGTCCACCTTGTCGCGGTATTCCCGGCGCAGGTCGTCGATCTGATAGCCGACGTAGTCCAGCATCACGTCGGTGGTGTCGCCGCGGCGCTGCTGGACGATCGCGTAGCCGTCGCCGTCGAGCTTGACCTCGATCGCGTCGGTGTCGCCGAACAGGTTGTGGATGTCGCCGAGGATCTCCTGGTAGGCGCCAACCAGGAAGAAGCCCAGCCGGTAGCTTTCGCCGTGGCGCAGCGCGTGCAGCGGCAGCGAGGTGTCGAGGTCCTCGTTCTCGACGTAGGTGTCGATCTTGCCGTCCGAATCGCAGGTCAGGTCGGCGATGATGCCGCGCCGCGTCGGCGCTTCGTCCAGGCGCTCGATCGGCACGATCGGGAACACCTGGTCGATCGCCCAAACGTCGGGCATCGATTCGAATACGCTGAAGTTGACGAAGTACTTGTCGACCAGCCGCTCGCTCAGCTCGTCGAGCAGCGGCCGGTGGCTCTTCTCGCCGTACGTGAGGCGCGCCCGCACCGCGTGGGCGATGGCGTAGAACAGGTCGTCGATGCGCGCGCGGTGCACCAGGTCGAGCTGGCCGAGTGCGTACAGCGATAGGCCCTCGGCGTGGAAGTGCTGCGCTTCCTGGAACAGCTCCACCGCGGGGCGCTCGTCGAGCTCGCCGTGGATGCCGCGCAGGTGGCGGATCACCATCGGCTCATCGTCGTGCTCGTCGGGCACCCGGCCTTCGGGCGCGGCTTCGACCTCCGAAACGTTGGCCACCAGCACCGCATGGTGCGCGGTCATTGCGCGCCCGCACTCGGTGACGATGCGCGGCGGCGGCAGGGCGTTGGCCACGCAGGCGTCGGCCAGCGGCTGGACGATGCTCGAAGCGTACTGCGCCACGCCGTAGTTGACCGAGTTGTAGCTGCGCGAACGCGTGCCTTCGTAGTCGATCCCCAGGCCGCCGCCGACGTCGACATAGTCGATCACCGCGCCCAGCTGCGACAGTTCGACGAAGTAGCGCGTCGCCTCGCGCATGCCGCGGGCGATGTCGCGCACGTTGGAAATCTGCGAACCCATGTGGAAATGCAGCAGCTTCAGCGCGCCGCCCATGCCGGCGTCGCGCAGCGCCTTCCACAGGTCCAGCAGCTGGCGCGGGCTGAGACCGAACTTGGCCTTGTCGCCGCCCGAGTTCTGCCACTTGCCCGCGCCCAGCGAGGCCAGCCGCATGCGCACGCCGAGGATCGGCTCGACGTCGAGCGCCTGGGCTTCCTCCATCACCAGCCGCAGCTCCGATGGCTTCTCGACCACGATGAAGGTGTTGATCCCCAGCTTGCGGCCGATCAGCGCCAGGCGGATGTACTCGCGGTCCTTGTAGCCGTTGCAGATGACCAGACCGCCCGGCCGCGAGAGCGCGAGTACCGCCATGAGTTCCGGCTTGCTGCCGGCTTCCAGGCCGAAGCCATCGCCCGCGTGCGCGGCCAGCGTGCCGGCAACGCCGCGATGCTGGTTGACCTTGATCGGATACACGGCGGTGTAGCCGCCGGCGTAGTCCCAGTCGGCGCGCGCCTGGGCGAAGGCGTCCTGCAGCATGCGCAGGCGGTCGCCGAGCACGTCCGGGAAGCGCACCAGCAGCGGCAGGTTGGCGCCCTGCGCGAGCGCCGCGTCGATGACCTCGGGCAGCGCGATCGCCGGACCGTCGGCGCCGCGCGGTCGCACCACCATGCGCCCGCCGCCGTCGACGTCGAAATAGCCGGCGGCCCAGTGCGGGATCGAGTAGGTCTTGCGGGCCTGGTCGGGCGACCACGCGGTCATGGCAACGTCCTGGAAAATGCAGGCGCGCAGTTTAGCGGCTTGCCTGCGAAGAAAGCGGTGACGGGTGGCCGCGCGCGCATGTCGCGGGAATCGCGGGACCACCGGCGGCACCTGCGCGACGCGGCCAATGCGCGTCGATGCTTCACGGCGGTTCGCCACGGCGGTTCGCTACAATCGCGGCCCGCCCACGCACGCCTTTCCTCCGATGACCGACACGACCTGGATGTACGAGAACTTCGAGCCCGCCGGTTCGGCCATCGGCTATCGCGTGACCCGCAAGCTCGACGAGGTGCAGTCGCCGTTCCAGAAGATCGAGATCTACGAGTCGACCGACTGGGGCAACCTGATGCTGATCGACGGCGCGATGATGCTGACCACGCGCGACAATTTCCTGTACCACGAGATGATGTCGCACCCGGCGCTGTTCACCCACGCCGATCCGAAACAGGTCGTTATCATCGGTGGCGGCGACTGCGGCACCCTGCGCGAGGTGCTGCGCCACCCGGGCGTGGAGAAGGCGGTGCAGTGCGACATCGACGAGCAGGTGACGCGGATGGCCGAGAAGTACTTCCCCGAGCTGTGCGAATCCAACGGCGACTCGCGCGCGCAGTTGCTGTTCGATGACGGCATCGCGTACATGGCCAACTGCGCGCCATCGAGCGTCGACATCGTGATCGTCGATTCGACCGACCCGGTCGGCCCAGCCGAAGGCCTGTTCAACCGGGCCTTCTACGAAAGCTGCTTCCGCGCGCTCAAGGACGACGGCATCCTGGTGCAGCAGTCGGAGTCGCCGCTGGTGCTGCTGGACCTGATCCGGGAAATGCGCGGCGAGATGCGCAAGGCCGGCTTCAATGCATTCCAGACCCTGCCGTTCCCGCAGCCGTGCTATCCGACCGGCTGGTGGAGCTGCACCCTGGCGCGCAAGCACGGCGATGACGGGTTCGGGTTCCGCGAAGTCGATGCCCGCGACAAGGCGTTTGCGACGAAGTACTACAGCGCCGACACCCACAAGGGCGCGGCCACGCTGCCGCCGTTCGTCGCCGCGGCACTGGCCGAATAGTCCATCGCGCCCGGCCTCCGGGCGGTGTCCGGGGCGGGCCTTCGCGTGACGGCAACTGCTCCCGCCGCGGCGGGGAGCCCGGTCCGCGTGGCGGACACTGCATGACCACGCGCCAGCCGTGACGCAACCAAATCCGTCCGAATACGCGCCGTAGCCAGGCGAACGATCCGGCGCGCGACGGTGCGTCGCAACTGCCGCGCTGCGCGGCGCGCACTCCTCGTCGGACACCTTCGGCGCTGCAACCCCGCCCTTCAGTCGACACCGCCTCCGGGGGCGGGCATGTCCGGCCGGTGGACTGGCGACGCCGCCGCCGGGATTCGTGCGCGCAGGGGAACGCTGTGTAGCCCGCGACCCTGTCGGAAACGTGTCGGAATGGCGTTATTATTTATTGAACCGACCGGTACACCATATCCGGCGACGCTACCAACCTGCGAGCCATGCGCAGCCCGCCCTCCCCGAAGCCGGCACAGCGCGGATCCACCGATGACCCACTGCCCCCTGACCCTCCCGTCCTGGCCGGACGCCGACGCGCGCATCCTCAAGCGTGGCACCCGCTTCCTCGAACCCGATGTCTACGTGGCCCGGCTCTGCCGGCAGCCGGCCGTGTTCAAGGACTACCGGCGCTACCGCCGGACGCCGCTGTCGCCGCTGGCGCGGCTGCTGGTGCGACGCGAAGCGCGGATGCTCCAACGCCTGTCCGGCTGGGGTTACGCGCCTGCGCTCCTCGGCACCGTGGGCGGCCTGGTGCTGGGCATGGAGTTCATCGAGGGACACGCGCTGGGCAGCAACGTGGCGGTGGTGTCGGACGACGTCTTCCGCCGCCTGAAGGCCGCCGTCGCCGCGCTGCACGCCGCCGGGATCGCCCACAACGACCTGCACGGCTCCAATATCCTGGTCAGCGGCGACATGCCGCGGGTGGTCGATTTCGCCTCCGCGCTGCCAATGCCCGCGTGGCTGGCGCGCAGCGCCTTCGGCCGCCAGCTGCGGCGCAGCGACCTGGCCAACGTGGTGAAACTGCAATCGCGGCTCACCGGCACCGCGCCGTCTGCGGTCGAGGCGGCGATGCTCGCCGAACCCGGATGGGTGCGTTCGATCCGCGGCGCCTGGAAGCGCCTGTATCGCGGTGTACCGGCGAAGGCGGGGGCCTGACCGGCGGCGGTCTACAGCGCGTCGCCGTCGAGCTCGCCGGTGCGGATCCGCACCACCCGCTCCAGGTCCCAGACGAACACCTTGCCGTCGCCGATCTTGCCGGTGCCGGCGGCCTTCATCACCGCCTCGATCACGGCGTCGGCCTGGTCGTCGGTAACCGCGACCTCGAGCTTGATCTTGGGCAGGAAGTCGACGACGTACTCGGCGCCGCGGTACAGCTCGGTGTGGCCCTTCTGGCGGCCGAAGCCCTTGACCTCGGTGACGGTGATGCCGGCGACGCCGGCGTCCGCCAGCGCTTCGCGCACGTCGTCGAGCTTGAACGGCTTGATGATCGCCACCACCATTTTCATCGATTGCATTCCCCGCTGCGGATGCCACCAGCATAGCGCGGGCGCAGCGCGCCGGACCTGTCGCGCTGCGGACGCCGCGCCCCGGTACGGGCGGGAGTGGCGGCCGCGGTCGCGGCTGTGTCAGGCTTTTCCTACCCCACGTCGCGCCTCGCACCGATGGCGCCCGCACGGCCACGGCCACACGCTGGGCCAACCCCGCCGAGGAGCCATCCCATGATCGACCTCAACCACATCGACGACCTCGCCCGCCGCCTCAGCAGCCTGGTCCCGCCGTCGATGCGCGAGAGCCGCGAGGAGCTGCAGCAGAACTTCAAGGCGGTGCTGCAATCGGGCCTGTCGCGGCTGGACCTGGTGACGCGCGAGGAGTTCGACGTGCAGCGCGCGGTGCTGCTGCGCACGCGCGAGAAGCTCGACGCCCTGCAGCAGCAGGTACAGGCGCTCGAGGCGCAACGGGCCGCGTCACCGCTGCCGCCGCAAGCCCACTGAGGGCGAGGCCATGTCGCTTGCGCTCGTGCACGGACGTGCGCGCGCAGGAGTCCACGCGCCGGAAGTCCGGATCGAGGTCTACCTGGCCGGCGGCCTGCCGCGGATGAACATCGTCGGGCTGCCGGAAGCGGCGGTGCGCGAATCGCGCGACCGCGTGCGCGCCGCGATCCGCTGCGCGCAGTTCGAGTTCCCGCAGCGCGCGATCACCATCAACCTGGCGCCCGCCGACCTGCCCAAGGACGGCGGACGCTTCGACCTGCCGATCGCGCTCGGCATCCTTGCCGCGAGCGGCCAGGTGCCCTTGCAGGCGCTGGCCGAGTGGGAATTCCTTGGGGAGCTCGGCCTCACCGGCGAGCTGCGCGCGGTGGACGGGGTGCTGCCCGCGGCGCTGGCCGCCGCCCGCGCGGGGCGCAGGCTGGTGGTGCCGGTGGCGAATGGTGCGGAAGCCGCGCTTGCACAGGGCCTGGAAGTACGCACTGCGCGCACCTTGCTGGAGGTGTGCGCCATGCTCGCCGGCACGCGCGAACTGCCGCTCGCGGTGGCGCCGCCCGCGCTGTGCTCCGATGGACCCGACATGCGCGACGTGCGTGGCCAGCTGCACGCGCGGCGCGCGCTGGAGATCGCCGCGGCCGGAGAACACCATCTGCTGCTGGTCGGCCCGCCCGGCTGCGGCAAGACCCTGCTGGCCTCGCGCCTGTCCGGCCTGCTGCCGGAGGCCGCCGAGGCCGAGGCGCTGGAAACCGCCGCCATCGCATCGGTCAGCGGCCGCGGGCTGGATCCCGCGCGCTGGCGCGAGCGGCCCTACCGTTCGCCGCACCACACCGCGAGCGCGGTCGCCCTCGTCGGCGGCGGCGCCGAACCGCGCCCCGGCGAAATCTCGCTCGCGCACCACGGAGTCCTGTTCCTCGACGAACTCCCCGAATGGGATCGCCGCGCGCTGGAAGTGCTGCGTGAACCGCTGGAGTCGGGCGTGGTGACGATCTCGCGCGCGGCGCGGCAGAGCGAGTTTCCGGCGCGGTTCCAGCTGGTCGCGGCAATGAATCCCTGCCCCTGCGGATGGGCGGGCGACGTTTCCGGGCGCTGCCGCTGCAACCCCGATGCGATCCGACGCTATCGCGGCCGCATTTCCGGGCCGCTGCTGGACCGCATCGACCTGCACGTGGACGTGCCGCGCCTGCCGCCCGCCGAGCTGCGCCCGGACGCCGAGGACGGCGAATGCAGCGCCGCTATCCGCGCACGCGTCGAAGTCGCGCGCCGGAAACAGTTGCAGCGCGCGGGGAAGGCCAATGCCCGTCTCGGCCAGGCAGCGACCATGGCTGCCTGCCGCCTGTCCGACCGCGACCAGCAGCTGCTCGAACGCGCGATCGAGGCGCTGCAGCTGTCGGCGCGCGCGATGCACCGCATCCTGCGCGTGGCGCGCACCATCGCCGACCTCGCCGACAGCGACCACATCGCCACCGCCCACCTGACCGAAGCGCTCGGCTATCGCGGACTGGATCGCGGACTCGCGGCGCACGCGGCCTGAGCGGTCTTCGGCTTTGCGCGAGCAGATGCGCGATCGGGGTGTCCCGAGCCGGCTTCAGGGAGCAGGCGCCATCCCGCCGGCCGGCGCATCGGGATTCTCGACGCCGGCGCGCAGCACGACCGTCACCGCATGGCCATCGATGTCGAGCTTCGACTTCGGCACCTCGATCGAGCGCGCCCGCAGGTAGCGCGCCTCGAGCGTGCCCGCATCGCGCCAGTGCAGGTCCACGCCATAGGCGCTGGCGTTGCGGGTCGCTCCGTACAGCTCGGCCGCGACCGGGGCGCTGTCCCACGCGTCGTCGTGCCCGACCACATGGACGCGATAGACGAACGAAGCGGTGGCGCCGGGGTTGTATTCGGTCAGCACGGCGTCGACGGCGCCGTCGGGCGAAGCGATGCGCGCGACTTCCACGTCAGCGCCGGGCTGCGATGCGCCGCAGCCGGCGAGGCATGTCGCCAGCGCCGTCGCGAACAGCCGCAGTGCCGGGCGCCAGCCCGGCGCCATCGATCGCGTGGCGTGCATGGGCCTCGCCTGCCATCAGGAAATGGATGCCCGCGTCATTCAATCCGACCAGACCCGGTGCAGGCCCGAATTGTAGTACTCGTAGCCTTCCTGGATCTGCTGCTGGTCGCGCGGGTCGTCGCCATAGGATCCGCCGAGGTCGTACGGGTTGCCCCAATCGTCCTTCGAGGTGCCCGCCTGTCCCTGCGCGAAGCCGGCGGCGCGCAGCGCGACGTCCTCGGGAATGCCCATCGCCGCGGCCACCACGCCATAGTGGAAGTTGCCGAAGTTCTCGTACTGCGCGCCCTGCTGCTTGAAGTCCCATTCGGCGCCGCCCTTGACCTGGTCGTAGAACCACGGGAGGTCCTGCGGGAAGCCATGCTGCTGCGCCTCGGCGATGTTGTCGTCCATCGACACGCCCGGGGGCGCCTCGGGAGTGGTCACGAGGCCCGCCGCGGTCGCCTCGTCTCGGGTCATGACCTGACCCATCGCCTGGGCGACGCCGTCGACGAACGATTCCGCGCCGAACATCCCGACGTTGTCGCCCTGCATCGTCTCGAGCTGCGGCATCGCCGCCTCGAACACTGCCGTGCGCGTGGCCAGGTCCGTGCCCTCGGCCGCGTCGAGGATGCCGGTGAGCGCAGACGGATCGTAGCTGGTGGTGCCCGCGGTCCTTCCGGAGAAGTCGGCGATGTATCGCCGGCCCATGGCCACCGACATCACGTCCTGCAGCTGCTCCTGGCTGAGCGAGCCGATGGCTTGCTCGAACGCGGCCGGGTCGCCGTCGAGGCTGGCCAGGACCGTGCCGATCGCCGCCGTCTCCGCGTTGCCCCACGTGCCTTGGGTCGCACTGTACTCGCCGTCGATGCTGCCCTTGGTCGCCTCGATGAAGCCGGTCTTGGCTTCGATGCTGCCGTGGCTGGCGACGGCATCGGCGAGCGCGGTGCGTCCGCCCGGACTGCCGTCGAAGGCCTTCACGAAGCGCGCCATCTGGGTCGCGTCCATGCCTTCGGCCAGCTTGTTGAACACGTCGGCGCGCTCGCTCGCGCTCAGCGAACCGCTCAGCCCGTCGATTTCCTGGGTCCAGTTCTTGATGTCGTCGTCGCTGAGCTTGGCGATGAACTCGTTGCGCTCCTGCGGCGACAGGCCGTTGATCGCGCCGGTGATGTCATCCAGGTCGCCCTTGCTGACGTCCCAGTCGAAGATGCCCTGGTCCAGGCGGTCCTTGGTGAGGCTGACCGCGGAATCGACGCTGCCCATCTGTTGAACTCCAAGCTCTGCAATGGGCGAAGCCTAGTGTCGCCGCCGTGCGCGCACCTGCTGGGGAAAACCCTAGTGGCACGCGCGCGGCGTTCGCGTAATGCCCAGGCGCGCCGCGCCAAGGCGCGCCACGCGGGATCGACGCGCGATGCTGCGACGCCGATCCCACATTCCGCTTCGCGATTTCGTTGCCGCATGTTCAGGCCGCGCGCGTCTCGAACTGTGCCTCCTCGGTCGAGCCCTTCAGTGCCACGGTCGAGGACTGCGCGCCCTGGATCGCCTGGGTCACGGCGTCGAAGTAGCCGGTGCCGACCTCGCGCTGGTGCTTGACCGCGGTGAAGCCCTTGTCCGCGGCGGCGAACTCGGCCTCCTGCAGCTCCACGAACGCGCTCATCTGCCGCTGCGCATAGCCGTGGGCGAGGTTGAACATCGAATAGTTCAAGGCGTGGAAGCCGGCCAGGGTGATGAACTGGAACCGGTAGCCGTAACCGGCGATCTCCTTCTGGAACTTCGCGATCGTCGCGTCGTCCAGGTTGGCCTTCCAGTTGAAACTCGGCGAGCAGTTGTAGGCCAGCAGCTTGCCCGGGAACTTCGCGTGGATCGCTTCGGCGAACCGCCTCGCGAACTCCAGGTCCGGCTTGCCGGTCTCGCACCACACCAGGTCCGCGTACGGCGCGTACGCGAGCCCGCGGCTGATCGCCTGGTCCAGGCCCTTGCGGGTCTTGTAGAAGCCTTCGGCCGTGCGCTCGCCGGTGCAGAACGGACGGTCGTTGTCGTCCACGTCGCTGGTCAGCAGGTCGGCGGCCTCGGCATCGGTACGCGCGACGATCAGCGTCGGCACGCCCATCACGTCTGCGGCCAGGCGCGCGGCGGTGAGCTTCTCGATCGCCTCACGGGTCGGCACCAGCACCTTGCCGCCCATGTGGCCGCACTTCTTGACGCTGGCGAGCTGGTCTTCGAAGTGCACGCCGGCGGCGCCGGCCTCGATCATGCCCTTCATGAGTTCAAAGGCGTTGAGCACGCCGCCGAAGCCGGCTTCGGCGTCGGCGACGATCGGCTGCAGGAAATCGATGTCGTCGTTGCCCTCGGCATGGTTGAGCTGGTCGGCGCGCAGCAGGGTGTTGTTGATGCGCTTGACCACCGCCGGCACCGAGTCGGCCGGATACAGCGACTGGTCGGGATACATCTGCCCGGCGAGGTTGGCGTCGGCGGCTACCTGCCAGCCCGACAGGTAGATCGCCTTCAGCCCGGCCTTGACCTGCTGCATCGCCTGGTTGCCAGTCAGCGCGCCCAGCGCGTTGACGAACGGCTCGGCGTGCAGCGACTTCCACAGCTTCTCGGCGCCGAGCCGGGCCAGCGAATGCTCGACATGCACGGTGCCGCGAAGCCGCACGACGTCGGCGGCGGAGTAGCTGCGGGTGATGCCGGTCCAGCGCGGATTGTTGCTCCAGTCGACGTTGAGCTGGTCGGCGGTTTGCAGGCATTGCGTCTTCATGGCGTCGATCCTCGGGCTTTGATTCAAGCCCTCCCCGTCGAGAGGAGGGTGGGGTGGGATGGGTCTGGCTGGCGGCGTTGGATCTGGACTGGGCGGGAAGCGGCATGAGTTGCGAGCGGGCGGCAATCCCGTCGGCTCCCCGACCGGTCCGGCCTACGTGCACGGCGCTTCGGCGTTCGGCAGACCCGCCGGCCAATGGCACGCGGAGAGAAGAACGCTCAGTCGATGCGTTCGTACGCGGGCAAGGTCAGGAAGTCCTCCAGCGTGCCGCGCTGGGTCAGTTGCTCGAGCAGCGCGATCGCCTCGGGCACCCGGCCCGCGCCCGGCACGTCGGCGCCGGACAGGCGCGAAGGCAGGCCGAGCAATGCGCGGTCGAACAGCGCTTCATCGATCTCGGTGCCATCGTCGAGGTGAAGCGTCTGGCGCGCGTGCAGCCACTGCCACAGCTGCGCGCGCGCGATTTCGGCGGTCGCGGCGTCCTCCATCAGGTGGTGGATCGGCACGCAGCCGTTGCCGTCGAGCCAGGCGGCGAGGTAGCGCACGCAAACCTCGACGTTGCCGTCGAAGCCGGCGCGGGAGATGGTGCCGGGGGACGGCTGCAGCAGGTCGTCGCGCCCGACCAGCACCTCCTCGCGGATGACGTGGTGCTGGTGCGGGCCCCGCATGCGTTCGTCGAACACCTGTCGCGCGATCGGGATCAACGCCGGGTGCGCGACCCAGGTGCCGTCGTGGCCGGCACCGACCTCGCGCAGCTTGTCGGCACGCACGCGCGCCAGCGCCGCCTCGTTGGCAGCCACTTCGCCCGCAGTCGCCCCGCTGATGGGGATCTGCGCCGCCATGCCGCCCATCGCATGCGCGCCGCGGCGGTGGCAGACCTGGATCAGCAGCTCCGAATAGGCGCGCAGGAAGGGCTGGGTCATCGTCACCTGCCCGCGCTCGGGCAGCACCCGGTCCGGATGCGCGCGCAGCGTCTTGATGTAGGAAAAGATGTAGTCCCAGCGACCGCAGTTGAGGCCGGCGATGCGCCCGCGCAGGGCGTAGAGGATCTCGTCCATCTCGAACGCCGCGGGCAGCGTCTCGATCAGCACCGTCACCTTCATCTGTCCGCGCGGCAGGTGCAACTGCGCCTCGATATGGGCGAGCACGTCGTCCCACAGCGCGGCCTCTTCCATCGACTGCAGCTTGGGCAGGTAGAAGTACGGCCCGCGGTCCTTGCGCGCGAGCGCGGCGGCGTTGTGGAACGCGAACAGGCCCAGGTCGAACAGGCTCGCCGACATCCGCTCGCCGTCGACCAGCACGTGCTTCTCGTCCAGGTGCCAGCCGCGCGGGCGCACCAGCAGGACTGCCTGCTGCGCGTGCGGCTTGAGCGCGTAGGCCTTGCCGGCGGGGCTGGTGAACGCCAGCGTCCCGGCCACGGCCTCGCGCAGCGCACGCTGGCCCTCGACCATGTTGGCCCAGGTCGGCGCGGTCGAGTCCTCGAAGTCGGCCATGTAGCAGTTCGCGCCGGAGTTGAGCGCGTTGATCACCATCTTCGGATCGACCGGCCCGGTGATCTCGACCCGGCGGTCGAGCAGCGCGCGCGGGATCGGCGCCACGCGCCAGTCGCCGTCCCGGAGCGCACGGGTGTCGGCGCGGAAGTCGGGCAGGCCGCCGCCGTCGAAGAACGCCTGGCGCTCGCGCCGCGCGGCCAGCAACTGGCGGCGGCGCGCCTCGAAGCGGCCGTGCAGGTCGGCCAGGAAGGCCAGCGCCGGCGGCGTCAGCAGCGCGTCCTGGCCTTCGGCGCGGGCGGTGACTTCGATGCCGGCGTCGGTGGGGGATTCGCTGAGGACTGCGGACATGGGGGATTCCTGTGCATCGAGGAGAACCTCAACATCCGCCCGGGTACGGTATTTGACAACATAGTTTTTCCAATGCTAATCATTAGTCTTGCTAATAATTGGTCTGGAAATGGCTGAAAACCGGGCTCCGGCCCCGCGTTTTGCCTACAAGGCTGACCGCCTCAAGCCCCTGCGGGCGTTCTGCCAGACCGCCCGGCTGGGCTCGGTCTCACGGGCGGCCGAGGCGCTGTACGTGAGCCAGCCGGCGGTGACCCAGCAACTACAGGCGCTGGAGCGCGAGCTGGGGGTGCGCCTGTTCGAGCGCAGCGGCCGGCGCCTGGTGCCGACCCGCGAGGGCGAAACCCTGTATGAACTAGCGCGGCCGCTGGTGGAGGGGATCGACGGCCTGGGCGGCGCGTTCCGCGAGAAGCTGCGCGGACTGGACGCTGGCGAGCTGCACGTGGCCGCGGGCAGCTCGACGATCCTGTACCTGCTGCCCAAGATCGTGGAGGCCTTCCGCGCCGCGCAGCCCGACGTGCGCCTGATCCTGCACAACGTCACCGGCGCCGGCGGGCTGGACCTGCTGCGCTCGGACGAGGTGGATCTGGCCGTGGGCTCGATGCTCGACGTGCCCGCCGACCTCGACTACGCGCCGGTCTACCGCTTCGACCCGATGCTGATCACCCCACCCGGCCATCCGCTGGCCAACAAGCGCGAGCTGGCGCTGGCCGACCTCTCGCCCTACGGCCTGATCCTGCCGCCCAAGCGCCTGACCACCTATCGCCTGGTCGACCTGGTGTTCCAGCAGAACCGCGTGCCTTACGCGGTGGCGCTGGAGGTCGGCGGCTGGGAAGTGATCAAGCAGTACGTGGCGATGGGCCTGGGGATCAGCATCGTCACTTCGATCTGCCTGACCGACGCCGACCGCGAACGCCTGGCCGCGCGCTCGCTGGCGCGCTGGTTCCCGATGCGCAGCTATGGCGTGGTGATGCGCAAGGGCAAGTACCTGTCGTCGCAGGCGCGCGCGTTCGTCGACCTGATCAAGCCCGACCTGTTCACCCGCGAGCATGACGCGAGCGGCCATTCGGCGCGCTAGCGATTCCGGATTCATGCTCTTGTGGGAGCGGCCCGCTAGTCGAGCTCGATGCCCGGGTACCAGCCGCTTTTTTCGAGGAAGGCCTTGGGGTCTTCCATGTCCATGATGTCGCGCAACGCCTGGCGCTTGTCGGGCGCGTTCCGGTAATACGCCTTGGCGATCCGGTAGCCCACCCAGTAGCCGAGGTCGCCTGGGGTGTCGGGCGTGGCGTTGTAGACCCAGTCCGACAGATCGGTCTTGTCGATGTCCGCGGCAAAGCGGGTCTCGATCTCCAGCTCGCGGCCGACGGCTTCGGCGGCGTTGCGCGAATAGGCGATCCGCTGGCCGGTGACGTTGCGTTCCCGCGCCAGCACCTGCAGCCCTTCGGAGCCCTGGTCGAGATAGTCGCGCTGGATCTGTTCGGCGGTCGGATGGCCGCCGGCCGCGTCATAGACCCGATAGAACCGGTCGACGTCAGTGGTCTGGATGACAGACCCGGCCGTCGCGGCACGCACCGGTACGTAGACCGCGTCCGCAGCCATGGCGGCGAGCGAGGCAGACCACACGCAAAGCACGGCACCAATGCCCATCGAGCGTACTGCGTGATTCATGAAGACCCTGCCGGTGGGTTGTGCGAAGGCATCAGCGCCAGAGAAGCGTCGCGCCGGTATCAGCCTCCCCTTCAAGGGAGGGTTGGATAGGGATGGGTTGCTTTGCCGCGGCGGTGGAGAACCCCTGCCCGCCCCCTTGAAGGGGAAGGGCTTTCTGCAGTCGCCCTGACCCGCCGGAAATTACACCAGTTCGACGTCCTCGTCGTCGCGCGCTTCCTCCGCGTTCGCGCTGCGCTTCGACGCACGCGCCAGCTCGGCGTCGACCGTGGTCGCGGTGTCGGCCGCCTTCTTCGCCGCCTTGCAGCGGGCACGCGCATCCGGGCAGAGCACCTGCATGTAGTCCGAATCGAAGCTCAGCCGCTCGACCAGGAAGTCGACGAAGGCGCGGATCTTGGGCGAGGTCACCTGGCCGCGCGGGAACAGCGCGTTGAGCTCGAACTCCGGCCCGGCCCAGCCGGCCAGCACGCGGCGGATGTAGCCCTTCTCCGCATAGGCCTTGACCATGATGTCGCTGGCCAGCATCAGGCCTTCGCCGCACAGCAGCGCGCCGCGCACCGCGGCCGGGTCATTGGCGACCATGATCGGGTCGATCGGATATTCCACCATGTTCTCGCCGTCGCTCAGCGGCCAGAAGTAGTGGTTGTTGCGATGCATCTTCTGCATGCCCAGGGTGCGGTGGTGCTGCAGGTCGTCCGGATGCAGCGGCTCGCCGTGGCGCTCGAGATAGGCTGGGCTGGCGTAGACCTGGGTCCGCAGCACGGTGAGCTTGCGCGCGACCAGGTTGGAGTCGGGCAACGCACCCATGCGCAGCGCGACGTCGATCTCCTTGTCGATCAGATCCAGCGATTCGTTGGACAACAGCATCTCGACGCGCACCTCGGGATGGCGCGCGTGGAACTCGCCGAGCAGCGGCGCGATGCGCTCGATGCCGAGCGAATACGGCGCCGTGATGCGCAGCCATCCGCGCGGCCCGCCCTGCAGCTGGCCGACCGCGCTCTCGGCTTCGTCGAGTTCGCGCGCGATGCGCTGGCTGTGTTCGTAATAGACGTTGCCGGCCTCGGTGAGGCCGAGCTTGCGCGTGGTCCGGTGCAGCAGCTGCGCGCCCAGGCGCGTTTCGAGTTCCTGCACTTTGCGGCTGACGGTGGTCTTGGGCAGGCGCAGGGTGCGGGCAGCGGCGATGAAGCTGCCCTGCTCCACCACTTTGACGAAAACCAGGGTGTCGTTGAGATCCCGAGCCATGGCGATGCTCCGATGGGGGTCAGGGCATTGGCCCAGACGAGGGACAATTATTCCCCGATTCACCGGCTAATCAAGTGCCGGCTCGAGGCTTACCTTGTGCCGCATCCCGCTCCGTGAGTCGCCGCCATGCGCCCCCCTGCCCGCCGTCGCCTGCTCCAGTCCAGCCTGGTCGCGTTCGCCCTGATCGACGTGCTGCTGCTGGCCTCCTTCGTTTTCAATCAATGGCTTGAAGTCTCGTTCTGGGAGTCCGTGGGCCTCGCCGCGCTGTTGGCGATGCCTCTGACGATGCTGCTGCTGCCCCTGGTCGATGCGGTGCTGGCCGGCCCCGATGCGGGCGCAGGAACCGGCTTTTCGGGAGACAAAATCCCGGGAGCGGGACAATGAGCACTATCCCGCGTCACAACCTGGTGGTTCTTGGTGCGACCGGCGCCCTCGGCAGCGCCGTGGTCGATGCCGCGGGCAGGGCCGGGCAGCCGGTGATCGCGATCGCCCGCGACGCCGGCGCGCTGTCGACCCTGCGCGCCCACCACCCCCATGCCGACATCACCACGCTCGCCGCTTCTGTCGGCAGCGACGGGCAGGCCGCGGCGCTGGCGCAGCGGCTGCGCGAACTCGACCGGCCGCTGTCCGGCGTGGTCGCCGCGATCTGCGGCGACTGCGGCCGCGGGCGGGTGCTCGACGAGCCGGCCGAATTCCTGCGCCGGCGACTGGACGAGGACCTGCTGCCGCACCTGTTCGCCGCCCGCCACCTGCTGCCGCTGCTGGCCTCGCACGGGAACGGCGGCTACGTGCTGATCGGCGGGCCCGGCGCCGAACACCCTTGGGCCGGGTACGGCCACCGCTCGATCGGCGCGGCGGCGCTGCAGATGCTCGCGCGGGTGCTGCACGACGAAGCCCGCGCCTTCCCCGTCCACGTCCAGCTGCTCGCGGTCGATTCGCCGGCGCGCACCGAGACCAACGCGCGCCATGCCTGCAGCGGCTGGCCGAGCGCGGATGCGATCGCACGGCGCGCGCTGGACATGCTCGACCAGCGCGGCCGCCAGCCCACCCAGGCGGTGGTCCGCTATGGCGCGGCGCAACCGCTGGGTTTCGACCTGTGGAGCGACGACCTGGACCATTCGACGCTGTCCGCGCCGGCCAGGCCGCAGCCCGCCGACGCTTCACCAACCGCGGCGCCTTCGCGCGACCGCCCTCCCCCGATGCCACCGCAAGAACCGGAACGCCAGCGCGACCTGCTGCCAGCACGCTGTCTGCAGGACGCGCGCACCCTGCTCGACCAGCTCGGTGGCCCCCGCCCCAAATCCAGCCAGGAAACCTCCCCTCGATGAACGTCCAATCCTCCACCGTCCGCCAGTCCCCGAGTTTCCGCGCCGCGATCCGATCCGGTGGCCCGGGCAAGCCAACCCGTCGCGCCCCCGTCCGCGCATCGCTGGCGGTGCTTGCGCTCGCCTCGATGATCGCCGTGGTCGTCTCCGCCTGCGGCAGCAGCGAGGCCGCGCCCGGCGCCGGCATGCCGCCACCGCCCGAGGTCAGCGTCGCCACCGTGCTGAGCAAGTCCGTGCACCAGTGGGACACCTTCAACGGCCGCGTCACTGCCGTCGAGTCGGTGGAACTGCGCCCGCGCGTGAGCGGCTACGTGCAGCGGGTCGCATTCGACGAAGGCCAGGAAGTGAAGAAGGGCGAGCTGTTGTTCGTGATCGACCCGCGTCCGTACCGCGCCGCGCTCGACAAGGCCCAGGCGCAGCTGCAGCGCGCCCGTGCCGAGGCGAAGCTCGCCCAGGCGCAGGACGCGCGCGCGCAGGCACTGATCGAAGCCAAGGCGATCTCGCGCGAGGAGTTCGAGACCCGCAAGGCCGCCACCGCGCAGGGCGACGCCGGCGTGCGCGCGGCCGAGGCCGCCGTCGCCGCCGCCGCGCTCGACCTGCAGTTCACCCAGGTGCGCGCGCCGATCAACGGCCGCATCGGCCGCGCCATGGTCACCGAGGGCAACCTTGCCCAGGCCGACGCCACGCTGCTGACAACGCTGGTCTCGCAGGACCCGATGTACGTGTACTTCGAGAGCGACGAGCAGACCTACCTGCGCTACGGCGAGCTGGCGCGCAAGGGCGAACGCACGCGTTCGAGCAACCCGGTGCGCGTCGGCCTGGCCAACGAGACCGGCTTCCCGCACGAAGGCACGGTGGACTTCGTCGACAACCAGGTCGACCCGGCCACCGGCACCATCCGCGCCCGCGCGGTGCTGCCCAACGCCGACCGCTCCCTGACCCCGGGCCTGTTCGCGCGCGTGCAGGTGCAGGGCAGCGGCGAGTTCAAGGCGATGCTGATCGACGACAAGGCCGTGCTCACCGACCAGGACCGCAAGTACGTCTACGTGCTCGGCGCCGACAACAAGGCGGTGCGCAAGGACGTGCAGCTGGGCCGGATGATCGACGGCCTGCGCGTGGTCGAGTCGGGCCTCGGCCCGAAGGACAAGGTGATCGTGCACGGCGTGCAGAAGGTGTTCATGCCTGGCATGCCGGTCGCGCCCAAGACCATCGCCATGGGTGCCGACGCACCGGCGCCGGAACAGCAGGTCGCAATGAAGTAGCCCCTTGTAGGAGCGGCTCCAGCCGCGAGCTCTTCCAAACGCTCGCCCGAGGCTCCCCGCCCGACGCACTGCCGATGCGGACGCATCACCGTGCACACCGCTTGCCGCCGGCCTTCCCCGCGAATCCCCTCTCCCCGCGCGGGGAAGGCCGACCGGCTTTTCACTCAGATCCCTCCCTAGCGAAGGCAGGGGAGGGTTGGGGAGGAGTGACGCAGGCACCCGCGACAACTTCCGCAAGGCTGCGCCGGCTCCGACAGCACCCCCTCCCAACCTCCCCCTGCCTCCGCAGGGGGAGGGGCCAGAACCTCAGGACACTCACATGGACTTCTCCAGATTCTTCATCGATCGCCCGATCTTCGCCGCGGTGCTGTCGATCGTGATCTTCGCCGCCGGCCTGATCTCGATCCCGCTGCTGCCGATCGGCGAGTACCCCGAAGTCGTGCCGCCGTCGGTGGTGGTGCGCACCGTGTACCCGGGCGCCAACCCGAAGGTGATCGCCGAGACCGTGGCCACGCCGCTGGAGGAAGCGATCAACGGCGTCGAGGACATGATGTACACCAAGTCCGTCGCCGGTTCCGACGGCGTGCTGCAGATGACGGTGACCTTCCGCCCCGGCACGGACGCCGACGACGCCACCGTGCGCGTGCAGAACCGCGTCAGCCAGGCGCTGGCGCGGCTGCCCGAGGACGTGCGCCGGCAGGGCGTGACCACGCAGAAGCAGTCGCCCACCTTCCTGATGGTGGTGCACCTGACCTCGCCCAACGGCAAGTACGACACCCTGTACCTGCGCAACTACGCGCGCCTGCACGTCAAGGACGCGCTGTCGCGCATCACCGGCGTCGGCGACGCGCAGGTGTTCGGCGGCGGCGACTACGCGATGCGCGCCTGGCTCGACCCGGACAAGATCGCCTCGCGCGGCCTCACGGCAGGCGACGTGGTGCGCGCGATGCGCGAGCAGAACGTGCAGGTCTCGGCCGGCCAGCTCGGCGCCGAACCGATGCCCGACAGCGACTTCCTCACCCTGATCAACGCGCAAGGACGCCTGCACACCGAGCAGGAGTTCGGCAACATCGTGCTCAAGGCAGGCAACGATGGCGAGGTGGTGCGCCTGTCCGACGTCGCGCGGCTGGAACTGGGCGCCGGCGACTACACCCTGCGCTCCAAGCTCGACGGCAAGAACGCCGTTGGCATCGGCATTTTCCAGGCGCCGGGTGCCAACGCGCTCGAGATCCGCGACGCGGTGATCGCGACGATGGACGACATGTCGGCGCGCTTCCCCGACGGCATCAAGTACGAGGCGGTCTACGACACCACGATCTTCGTGCGCGACTCGATCAAGGCCGTGGTGACCACCCTGCTCGAAGCGGTGGTGCTGGTGGTGCTGGTGGTGATCCTGTTCCTGCAGACCTGGCGCGCGTCGATCATCCCGCTGATCGCGGTGCCGGTGTCGATCGTCGGCACGTTCGCGGCGCTGCACCTGCTCGGCTTCTCGATCAACACGCTGAGCCTGTTCGGGCTGGTGCTGGCGATCGGCATCGTGGTCGACGACGCGATCGTGGTGGTGGAGAACGTCGAGCGCAACATCGAGGAAGGGCTCACGCCGCTCGCCGCAGCCCATCAGGCGATGCGCGAGGTCTCCGGGCCGATCATCGCGATCGCGCTGGTGCTGTGCGCGGTGTTCGTGCCGATGGCGTTCCTGTCGGGCGTCACCGGGCAGTTCTACAAGCAGTTCGCCGTGACGATCGCGATCTCGACGGTGATCTCGGCGATCAACTCGCTGACCCTGTCGCCGGCGCTGGCCGCGCGCCTGCTGCGTGCGCATGACGCGCCGAAGGACCGGCCGACGCGCCTGATCGACCGCCTGTTCGGCTGGCTGTTCCGGCCGTTCAACCGCTTCTTCAAGCGCAGCTCCGACCGCTATCAGGGCGTGGTGTCGCGCACACTCGGCCGCCGCGGCGCGGTGTTCTTGGTGTACGCGGTGCTGCTGGCCTCCACCGGCCTGATGTTCAAGGCCGTGCCGGCGGGCTTCATTCCCACCCAGGACAAGCTGTACCTGATCGCCGGCGTGAAGCTGCCGGAGGGGTCGTCGATCGCGCGCACCGACGCCATGCTGTCGAAGGTGGCCGACATCGCGATGCATACCGAGGGCGTGGCGCATTCGATCGCGTTCCCGGGCCTGAACGCGCTGCAGTTCACCAATACGCCCAACACCGGTGTGGTGTTCCTGCCGCTGGAACCGGCCAACAAGCGCCACCGCAGCGCGGCCGAGATCAACGCCGAGATCAACCAGAAGATCGCCGGGCTGCAGGAAGGCTTCGCCTTCTCGCTGATGCCGCCGCCGATCCTTGGCCTCGGCAACGGCAACGGCTACCAGATGTTCATCGAGGACCGCGGCAACCTCGGCTACGGCGCACTGCAGGATGCGGTGGCCGGCATGCAGGGCGCGATTTCGCAGACGCCGGGCATGGGCTTCCCGATCACCAGCTACCAGGCCAACGTGCCGCAGCTCGACGCGGAAGTGGACCGGGTCAAGGCCAAGGCGCAGGGCGTGCCGCTGACCGAATTGTTCGACACGCTGCAGACCTACCTGGGCTCGGCCTACGTCAACGACTTCAACGAGTTCGGCCGTACCTGGCAGGTGATCGCGCAGGCCGACGCGCGCTTCCGAGACGACGTGCAGGACATCGGCAACCTGCGCACCCGCAACGACCGCGGCGAGATGGTGCCGATCGGCTCGATGGTGAAGATCCACCAGACCTACGGCCCCGACCCGGTGCTGCGCTACAACGGCTACCCGGCCGCGGACCTGGCTGGCGAAGCGGACCCGCGGATGCTGTCGTCGGCGCAGGCGATGGGCACGCTGGAGCAGCTGGCGTCGAAGGTGCTGCCCAACGGCATGCAGATCGAGTGGACCGACCTGAGCTACCAGCAGTCGACCCAGGGCAAGGCGGCGCTGGTGGTGTTCCCGCTGGCGATCCTGCTTGCCTTCCTGGTGCTGGCTGCGCTGTACGAGAGCTGGACCCTGCCGCTGGCGGTGATCCTGATCGTGCCGATGTGCATGCTCTCGGCACTGCTGGGCGTGTGGCTGACCGGCGGCGACAACAACGTGTTCGTGCAGGTCGGGCTGGTGGTGCTGATGGGGCTGGCGTGCAAGAACGCGATCCTGATCGTGGAGTTCGCGCGCGAGCTGGAGATGCAGGGCAAGGGCATCGTGGAATCGGCCCTGGAAGCCTGCCGCCTGCGCCTGCGTCCGATCGTGATGACCTCGATCGCGTTCATCGCCGGCACCGTGCCGCTGGTGCTCTCGCACGGCGCCGGCGCCGAGGTCCGCTCGGCCACCGGCATCACCGTGTTCGCCGGAATGATCGGCGTGACCGTGTTCGGCCTGTTCCTGACGCCGGTGTTCTACGTCGCGCTGCGCAAGCTGGTGAAGCGGCCGCTGGTGCGCCACGACGACGCCGCCGCGCACGGCGCCCCGCCTGCGCTGGAGACGCGCCCCCTCTGATGGCATCCCGGTTGGCGCATGGACGCGCGCCGGGGACGACACCCAAACCCGATGGCCGCGTGCGACGCGCGGCTTCTTCCCCTCTTTCTGGAGCAAGCACATGCATCACGACAAGATCGCACTGGTCACCGGCGCCACCCGCGGCATCGGACTGGAAACCGTGCGCCAGCTGGCCACGCAGGGCGTCCATACCCTGCTCGCCGGGCGCGACCGCGGCCGCGCGGTGGAAGCGTCGCTGGCACTGCAGGCAGACGGCCTGCCGGTGGAAGCCGTTGCGCTGGACGTGACCGATGCGGCCAGCATCGCCGCCGCCGCGCGCGAGATCGAACAGCGCCACGGCCGTCTCGACATCCTGGTCAACAACGCCGGCGTTTTCCTCGACGACACCAGCCTCGCGCCGTCGGCGCAGCCGCTCCCGGCCTGGCGCCAGACCTTCGACACCAACCTGTTCGGCGTGGTCGCGACCACCCAGGCGCTGCTGCCGCTGCTGCGCAAGTCGCCGGCCGGGCGCATCGTCAATCTGTCGAGCAGCCTGGCGTCGCTGGCGCTGCACAACGATCCGGACTCGCAGATCTACGACCTGAAAGTGCCCGCCTACGACGCGTCCAAGACCGCGCTCAACGCCTGGACGGTGCACCTGGCGCACGAGCTGCGCGACACCGCGATCAAGGTCAACGCCGTGGATCCCGGCTCGGTGAAGACCGACATGAATGCCCACGGCGAGCTGGATGTCGCCACCGGCGCATCGGGCAGCGTGGCGATGGCGCTGGTCGGCGCCGACGGACCCAACGGCAGCTACACCCACCTCGGCCAGGTGTTGCCGTGGTGACCCCGACAGCGAGGACCTTCCCCATGCAGACCTTCCGGACCATCACGCGGCCACTGGTCGCCTCCGCGCTCGCACTCGCGCTGGCGGCGTGCACCGTCGGCCCCGACTTCGTGCGACCCGACGTCGCCGTGCCCGACGCCTTCAGCCAGCCGGCGCCTTCGTCGGCCGCGGTCGAGGGGGCGGCGGAAACGCCGCCTGCGACCGCAGCCGACCCGGCGTTCTGGCTTGGCTTCGGCGACCCGCAGCTCACCGCGCTGGTCGAGCAGGCGCTCGCCGCCAACCACGACCTGCGCATCGCGCTGGCCAGCTACGACCGTGCGAACGCGCTGCTGCGCGGGTCGAAGTTCGACTCCTTCCCCACCGTCACCGCCAGCGCCGAAGGCAGCGACAGCCGCGCCAGCGCGGACCAGGCGCCAGGCGTGTCACGCGACGACCGCGACGGCGAGAGCTACAGCGCCGGCATCTCGGCGGCGTGGGAGCTGGACCTGTTCGGCCGCATCCGCCGCGGCGTGGAAGCCAGCCGCGCAGGCGCCGCCGCCAGCGCCGCTGACCTCGAATCGGCGCAGGTGGCGATCGTCGGCGAGCTCGCACGCACCTACTTCGACCTGCGCGGCCTGCAGGAGCGCCTGCGCGTGGCCCGCGACAACGCCGACAACCAGCGCGAAACATTGCGCCTGGTGGATGCGCGCCTCGGCGCCGGGCGCGGTACCGAGTTCGACACCGCGCGGGCGCGCGCGCAACTCGAGGCCACCTCCGCGCGCATCCCCGCCCTCGAAGCGCAGGTCGCCTTCGACATGCACCGCCTCGCGGTGCTCGTCGGCAGGACTCCGGACGCGCTGGTCGCGCAGCTCCAGCCCGCCGTTCCGCTACCCGCGCTGCCGGCGAAGCTCGATGCCGGGACCCCGGGCGAACTGCTGCGTCGCCGGCCCGACATCGTCGCGGCCGAGCAGCGCCTGCACGCGGCCACCGCGCGCATCGGCGTGGCCACCGCCGACCTGTTTCCGCGTTTCACCCTGGGCGGGCTGATCGGCAGCCAGGCGATCGACACCAACATGCTGTTCGAGCGCAGCAGCGAAACCCGGTTCGTGGCGCTGGGCATCGACTGGTCGTTCCTCGACATCGGCCGGGTGCGCGCGCGCATCGCCGCCTCCGACGCTGAAGCCGAGGGCGAACTGGCGCGCTACGAGCAGACCGTGCTGCTGGCGCTGGAGGAAACCGAGAACGCGCTGGTGCGCTATGCGCGCGCCCGCACGGAGGATGCGCACCTCGAACGCGCCGCGATCGACAGCGCCACCGCCGCGCGCCTGGCGCGGGTGCGCTTCGACGCAGGCGCCGTCGACCTGTTCGAGGTCCTCGACGCCGAGCGCACGCAGCTGGAGGCGCAGGATGCGTTCGCCGCCAGCCGCACGCGCAGCGCGACGGGCGCGGTGTCGCTGTACGTGGCGCTGGCCGGCGGCTGGCCGGACACGCTGCCGGTGCGCGAGGCGATCGGGCAACGCTAGGCCGCCGCACGCCTCTTCCACTTCAATCGACCGAGCCATGCCAGTGCACTCCACTTCCCCCAGCGGTCGCATCGTCCTGGCCGCGCGTCCACGCGGTCGCCCGCAGCTGTCCGACTTCCGCCTCGAGCACGTCCCGGTGCCCGAACCGGCCGAAGGCCAGGTCCTGCTGCGGACGATGTTCCTGTCGCTGGATCCGTACATGCGCCAGCAGATGGACGCGGTCGCCCCGGTGTACTCGTCGTCGATCGCACTGGGCGCGCCGATGGTTGGCGAAGCGGTCGGCCGCGTGGTCGCCTCGCGACATCCGCGCTGGCGCGCAGGCGACCTGGCGCTCGGTCCCGCCGGCTGGCAGGAACACGCGCTGCTCGACGGCAACGCATTGACGCCCCTCGGCCCGATGCAGTCGCCGTCGCAGGCGCTGGGCGTGCTGGGCATGCCGGCGTTCACCGCGTACGTCGGCCTGCTCGACATCGGCCGACCGCGCGTCGGCGAAACGCTGGTGGTGGCGGCCGCCACCGGCGCGGTCGGCGCGATCGTGGGCCAGATCGCAAAGCTCAAGGGCATGCGCGTGGTCGGCATTGCCGGCGGCGCGGACAAGTGCGTGCACGCCGTGGAGGCACTGGGCTTCGACGCCTGTCTCGACCGCCACGCGCAGGACCTGGCGAGCCGGCTGGCGCAGGCCTGTCCAAGCGGTATCGACGTCTATTTCGAGAACGTCGGCGGCGCGGTGCTGGACGCCGTGCTGCCGCTGCTCAACGTCGGCGCGCGGATCCCCCTGATCGGGCATATCGCCGACTACAACGGCGCCACGGACCGCGGTGTCGACCACAGGCCGGCGCTGCTCGCCGCAGTGCTGCAGAAGCGCATCCGCATGCAGGGCATGATCATCCTCGACCACTATGCGGATCGTTTCGAAGCCTTCCGCCGCGACATGGCCGGGTGGCTGGCCGACGGGCGCATCGCCGAGCGCGAGCACCGCGTCGAGGGTTTGGAACGCGCGCCGGAGGCGTTCATCGGCCTGCTCGAAGGCCGCAATTTCGGCAAGGTGGTGGTGCGCGTCGGCGACGACTGAGGCGCGGCGGGTTCGCGCGCGGACCGCGATGGCGTAGGGTTGCGTTCCATCGACCCACTGGAGCGCGCCATGCGCCGTCGCCTTGCCGTTGCCCTGTCCGCAAGCCTTGCCGCGACCGCGGTGGCGGCGCCACCGATGGCGCCACCGGCCACCCAGGCGCTGCTCCACGACATCGGCACCGCGCCCTCCGCCGCGCGCATCGAGGCCGACATCCGCAAGCTGGTGTCGTACGGCACCCGCCACACCCTGTCGGACACAGAATCAGACACGCGCGGCATCGGTGCCGCGCGGCGCTGGATCCACGCCGAGTTCGAGCGCATCTCATCGCAGTGCGGCGGCTGCCTGGACGTCATCGACGTGGCCGGCACGATCTCGGGCGAGCAGCGCATCCCCGACCCGACCGAGGTGGTCAGCGTGCTCGCGATCCAGCGCGGCACCTCCGATCCCGGCCGCTACGTGATCATGAGCGGCGACATCGACTCGCGCGTCTCCGACGTCATGGACTTCACTTCCGATTCGCCCGGCGCCAACGACAACGCATCGGGCGTCGCCGGCACGCTTGAAGCCGCGCGGATCCTGTCGAAGCACGGGTTCCCGGGCACCATCGTCTACGCGGCGCTGTCGGGCGAGGAGCAGGGACTGTTCGGCGGCAAGATCGTCGCCGCGAAAGCGCATGCCGAGGGCTGGCGCATCGAGGCGGTGCTCAACAACGACATGATCGGCAACATCGCCGGGCTCAACGGCGTGGTCGACAACACCACCGCCCGCGTCTTCGCCGAGGGCACGCGCGCCACTGAGACGACGGACGAGGCGAAGCAGCGCCGCTTCACCGGCGGCGAGGTCGACTCTCCCACGCGCAACCTGGCGCGCTACATCGACCGCATGGCCGACCTGTACGTGCCCAACCTCGACGTGATGATGGTCTACCGCCTCGACCGCTTCGGCCGCGGTGGGCACCACCGCCCGTTCAACGACCTCGGCTATCCGGCGGTGCGGGTGATGGAGACCAACGAGAACTACCAGCGCCAGCACCAGGACCTGCGCACCGAGGACGGGATCGCTTACGGCGACGTGATCGAGGGCGTCGACTTCGACTACGTCGCCAAGCTGACCGCGCTCAACGCGGTGAGCCTCGCCGGCATGGCCTCGGCGCCGCCGCCGCCGGCGGACGTCACGATCGAAGGCGCGGTGAGCGCGGATACCACGTTGAAATGGCAGCGCGCGCCGGCATCGCAGGCGCCGCACCTCGCCGGTTACAAGGTCTACTGGCGGCTGACCACCGAACCGCAGTGGACGCACGGCTTCTACGTCGGCGACGTGGCGCAGCACACCCTGAAGAACGTGGTGATCGACAATTACTTCTTCGGCGTGGCTGCGGTGGGCAAGGACGGCTCGGAGAGCCCGGTGGTGTTTCCGGGCGCCGCTGGAAGCTTCGGCGGTTACGGCGCGCCGTAGTCCCGCCCACCTCGGATGGCCCATGTGGGAGCGGCCATGGCCGCGATGGCTCGTCATCCGCATCGCCCAGACGTCGCGGCCATGGCCGCTCCCACACACACGGCCGGATGGCGGCAATCTCCCGGGATGTCACAGGGCGACTGGCTGGATCGTCAATCAGGCAAGGCACTCCGCCTGATCCCAAGGAAATCCCCCATGAAAAACGAGAACACCATCCGCTACCCGCAGCAGGCCCCCGCCGTCATGCAGGTGCTGGCCCAGGTCAATCCGGCCATCAACGCCCTCGGGCTCGATGCCAGGCTCCACCACCTGGTCGTCCTGCGCGCCTCGCAGATCAACGGCTGCGCGCACTGCGTGAAGATGCATACCCACGACGCACGCAAGGACGGTGAAACCAGCGAGCGGCTCGACCGCCTGGTGGTCTGGCAGCACGTGGACGACTACAGCCCGCGCGAGAAGGCTGCGCTGGCGTTCACCGAGGCGATGACGCGGCTCGACGATCAGTCCGTGCTGCCGGAGCTTCGGGCCGCGCTGCGTGAGCACTTCACCGAGCAGGAGGTCGCCGCACTCGGCGCGGACGTGGCGATGATCAACCTGTGGAACCGCATCTCCATCTCGAACCAGTGAGCCGCGACCAGTGACGATGGACGTCCGCGATTGCCTCGCACAGTTCGAGCAGGCCCGCCCGGGCCTGCTCGGCCTGGCCTACCGCATCCTCGGCTCGCGCGCAGATGCTGAGGATGCCGTGCAGGACACCTTCCTCAAGTGGCAGGCCAACGACCGCAGCGGCATCGACAACCCCCGCGCCTGGCTGACCACCGTCTGCACGCGCCACTGCCTGGACATCCTGCGCTCGGCCGACCGGGCGCGGGTCGAGTATGTCGGCCCATGGCTGCCGGAACCGGTGCTGACCGCCAACGACGACACCATCGGACACGCGTCGGAACACACCTGGTCAGAGCACGCCTCGCCAGAGCATGCCGCCGCGCTCGCCTCCTCGCTCACCACCGCCTTCCTGCTCGCCCTGCAGCGGCTCACCCCGAAAGAGCGCGCGGCCTACCTGCTGCACGAGATCTTCGACATGCCCTACCTCGAGGTCGGGCGCACCCTCGACCTGCAGGAGCCGGCGTGCCGGCAGCTGGTGGCGCGTGCGCGCGCGCATATCGAACAGGCGAAGGTGCGGCACGCCACCCCGCCGGAGCGACAACGCCGGCTGCTCGCCGCATTCGGGACCGCCATCGCTACCGGCTCGGTGGATGCGCTCGCCGGCCTGCTGTCCGACGACGTGCGCCTGTCGGCGGACGGCGGCGGCAAGGTGTCCGCTGCGCGCCGCGTCATGCACGGGCCGGAGGAAGTGCTGCGCTTCATCCAGGCCGGCCTGCACGCGTGGTGGGCGTCGGGACAGCTTGAGGAAGCGACGATCAACGGCAACCGAGGCTTCCTGTTCCGCGATGGCGGCGACATCGACGCAACGGTGTCCTTCGCCTACGACGAGGCGGGCCTACTCACCGACGTGTTCATCATGCGCAACCCGGACAAGCTGGCGCGGATCGGAGCCGCGCCGCAGATCGCGTGAAAGCGCCTTCTGACGCTCGCGGGAGACAGCTGATAGGACCCAATCGTTCTGCGCGACTCTAGTGCATTGATTCTTGCGCATCCATTGGCTTTCGCAGTTCCATGAACCAGCCGGCGGGATTGATTGGAATCCTCACCACATCCCCCGGCCCCGCTTCGGCATAGGCCTCGACATGTTGTCGATACGCGAAGTCCCCAAACGCGCGGATTTTCCAGCTGGCTGGAAGCGCTACCAGCACCACGCACCCCAGCATGCCGATCGCCAGCGCCCTCGAGACGAGCGAGCGATCGTATGCAGCCACGCACATGAGCGCCGCGTAGAAGCCAAGGATTGGCAGGAACGAGTACCGTTCTCCCGCATGTGGCACCTCCCAGATCACCCACTGGGCCGTGGTGGACAGTTGCGGCGACAACAGTGCCGCGATGAAGACGAACAAGGTGAAAACAATGAAACCGATCGCCCCATCGTTTCCCAATCGCCAGGCACGCCAGAGCACGGCTGCACCGAGCGTGGCAGCAATGAAGGGCAAGGCTATGCCTTCCCTCCAGGGGGGCAACAGATAGACGTGGCGCCACGCGTCTCCGATTAGGCCCGCCAGTACGACTTGCCCACCCGCGATACGTAGAAAACCCTGCCAGGTGGCACCAAGCGGAGCGACAGCGCGGCTGACTCCCATCTGCGGAACGGCAAGCGCCAACTGTATGCAGGCGCCAGAAAGAATCAGTGCGAGCAACCACATCGCGCGTCGATCGCGCCTGCGATACGCCAACCAGGCAACACAGGGCAACAGCAGGATGCAGAATGGGCCGCTCACGCAGAAGAGCGCCACAAGGACAATATCGGTGGCCACCTGCCGTCCGGACTTCCAGTCATCGAAGCAACACACGAGCGCGGCGGACACGGCCAAGTGCCACTGCGCATTCGTGAGATTGGCATGCACTTCTGTCGTGTACGGTTGCGCGATATAGAGCACGCTGAGAACAAGACGTGCACCCACTGATGGCACCAGCGCACGACCGCGTCCGCCGTTGAGAAGCAGCACCGGTAGAACCTGCACCGCGACCGCCGCAAGATTGAAGGTGAGCGGCGCCCAGCGCATCGGCACGAGCGTTGCGATGCCGGCCACCAGGCGAGACACGGTCTGCAGATAGCCATTCTGTGGCAGAAAGAGGGAGTGCCATGCGCCCAGGTTATGGGCGTTGGCGAACCAGATTTTGCCGTCCTCGGCCCAGAACTGTGGGTTGAGGATGACGTCGGGCCTTCGCATGATCACGACCGCTGCACAGGCGGCGAACAGCAGTAGCCATGGCCCGTGGACGCGTGCCATTGCAACGAGCCCTGAGTTCACGCGGATTGAGCCGTCAGTAATGAACTGGTCCTCCCGCGAGTTGTCGTCCAAGCTAATGAATGGCGAAACGTCATCCAGATCATGATCCCATGAAAAAAAGGGATGGCCGAAGCCACCCCTTTTTCGCTGCAGGCTACATTGCGGCTCTACTTCAGCCCGCGGCTCTCCAGCAGCGGCTCGACGCTCGGGTCCTTGCCGCGGAAATCACGGTACAGGGTGGCGAGGTCGACGGTGTTGCCGCGCGAGAGGATCTTTTCGCGGAAGGCCTGGCCGTTCTCAGCGGTCATGCCGCCGTGCTCCTTGAACCACTCGAACGCGTCGTCGTCCAGCACCTCGGACCAGAAATAGGCGTAGTAGCCGGCCGAGTAGCCGCCGCCCCAGATGTGGTCGAAATAGCTGGTGCGGTAGCGCGGCGGCACTTCCGGCAGGTCTACCTTGAACTTCTTCAGGGCCTCCGCCTCGAACTTGTCGACGTCCTGCAGCGGCGCATCGGCCGGCAGGGTGTGCCAGGCCATGTCGAGCAGCGCGGCCGACAGATATTCGGTGGTGGCGTAGCCCTGGTTGAAGGTGCGCGACTTCTTGATCTTGTCGACCAGCGCCTGCGGCATCGCCTCGCCGGTCTTGTAGTGCCTGGCGTAGTTGGCGAACACCTTGGGATCGGTCGCCCAGTGCTCGTTGAACTGCGAGGGGAACTCGACGAAGTCGCGCGAGGTGCTGGTGCCGGAGATCGACGGGTACTTCACGTCCGAGAACATGCCGTGCAGCGCGTGGCCGAACTCGTGGAACATCGTGGTGACGTCGTCGAAGCTCAGCAGCGCCGGCTGGCCCTCCGCCGGCTTGGTGAAGTTGGCGACGTTGTAGACCACCGGCTTGGTGCCGGTCAGGCCGTTCTGATCGACGAACACGTCCATCCACGCGCCGCCGGACTTGCTGTCGCGCTTGAAGTAGTCGGTGTAGAACAGGGCCAGCGAACTGCCGTCCTTGTCGAACACTTCGAACACGCGCACGTCCGGGTGGTAGACCGGGATGTCCTTGCGCTCCTTGAAGGTGACGCCGTAGAGCTGGCCGGCTGCGTAGAAAACGCCGTTCTGCAGCACGTTGTCGAGTTCGAAGTAGGGCTTGATCTGCGACTCGTCGAGGTCGTACTGCGCCTTGCGCACCTGCTCGGCATAGAAATCCCAGTCCGAGGCGGCCAGCTTGAAGCCTTCGGTCTTGGACGCGGCGGCCTGGGCGTCGATCACCTTCTGCATCTCGGCGATCTCGCTCTTCGCCTTCGCGGTGGCCGCCGGCACGGTGTCGGTGAGCAGCTTGAGCGCGTTTTCCGGCGTCTTGGCCATCTGGTCGCCCAGCTGGTAGGCGGCGAAGGTGTCGAAGCCCAGCAGCCTGGCCTTCTGCGCGCGCAGCTGCGCCAGGCGCTGGATGGTCTTGCGGGTGTCGTTCTCGTCGTTGTGCTCGGTCCGCGTCATCGAGGCTTCGAGGATCCTTGCGCGCAGTTCGCGGTCCTTCAGCGACGCCAGCACCGGCTGCTGGGTCGTGTTCTGCAGCGCGAACAGCCACTTGCCGTCGAGCTTGCGGGCGGCGGCGTCCTGCGCCGCGGCGGCGATGTCGCCGTCGGACAGGCCGTCGAGCTTCGCCTTGTCGTCCACCACCACCGCGCCCTTGGCGGCGGCGGCGACCAGCATCGCGTGGAACTTCGTCGACAGCGAGCTTTCCTCGACGTTGAGCTTGCGCATCGTCGCCTGGTCGGCGTCGGACAGCTGCGCGCCGGCGCGGACGAGGTCCTCGTAGTCGCGTTCGACCAGGCGCTTCTGCACCGGGTCGAGGTCGAGCTTGTCGCGCTGGTCGTAGATCGACTTCACCCGCGCGAACAGCTTGGGATCGAGGTTGATCTCGTCCTGGTGCGCGGCCAGCTTGGGCGCGATCTCTTCCTGGATCTTCTGGCGTGCGTCGTTGGTGTCGGCCTGCGCCAGGCCGAAGAAGATGCGCGCGACGCGGCCGAGGGTCTCGCCGGTCTTCTCCATCGCCACGATGGTGTTGTCGAACGTCGCCGGTTCCGGGTTGTCGGCGATCTTGCGCATCTGCGCCAGATGCTGCTTCATGCCCTCCTCGAACGCCGGCAGGTAGTGGGCATCCTGGATCCTGTCGAACGGCGGCGCCTGGAACGGCAGGGTGCTGGCGACCAGCAAGGGGTTCTCGGTGGCGGCGGGAGTCACGGCGGCGGCTTCGGTCTTCGGTTCGGGAGACGGGGATTCGGGGGCCTGGCCGTTGCACGCCGAGAGGGCGAGGGTGATGGCAGCGGCGAGCGCGAGCGGTCGCGTCATGGGTGGCAACTCCTGTGGGCGGGCGTGCTGTGGGCAGGCATGGGCGGAAGCCGCACAGGGTAGCGCCCGGGGCGGGTCCGGGCATGTGCAATTGGTTCAGCCCGCCGTGCGGGCGCCGAAGACGCCACCCGCGCCGCGCCCGGCGGGCGCAGCGCGGCAACGAGGCTCGCTGTCCGGACTCAGTCGCCGGGCACCGGCTTGAACAGCAGGTCCTGGTAGTCGTAGCTGAAGTCGGCCAGCGGCGACACCGCCTTCATGGTGATGCGCGCGACCTTGCCTTCGGCGTCGAGGCTGAAGGTGACGTAGGCAGGCTCGAGGGCCGCGTCGTCCCAGCGCGCGATGAACGTGTCGTACTGATGGTGCTCCAGCTTGCCGGCCATGTTCGGCGTCTGCCTGAAGTCGATGCGCAGCGCGCCGCTGCGCTCGGTGATCGCGATCGGGCCGTACCAGCGATCGGCGTAGTCGCCGGCGTAAGCCGCCACGGGCAGCGAGGGCCGCGACGCGTTGCGCTCGTCCGCACGCATGCCTTCCAGCGCCGCCAATCCGCCGGCGAGGCGCTCGCGGTTCCAGGTCTCGAAAGCCGTGACCCAGTCGCGCGACTCGAACCCCAGGTAGTGGTCGAGCAGCTCGTAGCCCAGGGCGCGCATCGTCTCCACGTCCTCGGAATTGATCTGCATCGCGATGCCGAGTTTGCGCTCGGGCACCATCACCACGAAGGCGAGCGCGCCGAACACCGCGCCGCCGTGCTGCAGCACCTTCACGCCGCGGTAGTCCTGCACGTTCCAGCCCAGGGCATAGCTGGAGAACTGCGGGGTGATGTCGGTGATCGGCGCCGGGTAGGAATGGATCGCGATCGGCACCTGCGGCGACCACATCACGCGCGCGCTCGCTTCGCTCCAGACGCGCTTGTCGCCGCCGGGAAGCGCGCCAAGCGCGAGCTGCGCCTGCATCCAGCGCCCCCAGTCGTTGGCGCTCCACGACAGGCCGCCGGCCGGCGCCGCCACCTGGCCCAGACCTTCGCGCTCGGGCAACACCTGCTGCTTGCCCAAGCCGCGCAGGCGCGGATCCAGGCGCGCGTGCGGCTGCGCGCGGTTGGCCGTGGCGAAGCGATCGGCCTCGTCGCTCACCGCCGTCTTCATTCCCAGTGGCTTGAAGATGCGGTCGCAGACAAACTGCTCCCACGGCGTGCCGCTGACCTCGGACACCAGCTCGCCGGCGACCACGTACAGGATGTTGTCGTAGGCATAGCCGCTGCGGAAACTGGTCGCCGGCTCGATGTCGCGCAGCGCGCGCACGATGTCGCGGCGGCTGCGCGAGGTGCGCGGGATGTACAGCAGGTCGCCCGCGCCCAGGCCCAGGCCGCTGCGATGCAGCAGCAGGTCGCGCACGGTCATCTCGCGGGTGACCCACGGGTCGTACATCCGGAAGTCCGGCAGGTGGTCGATGACCCTGTCGTCCCAGCCGAGCTTGCCGTCGTCGACCAGGATCGCCAGCGCCGCCGCGGTGACGGCCTTGCCGGTGGAACCGGTGGGGAAAATGGTGTCGGCGTCCACCGGCGCGGACCCACCGAGCTTGCGCACCCCATAGCCCTTCGCGCTGACGACCGCGCCCTCCTCGACGATCGCGATCGCCATGCCCGGGACGTCGCGCGATCGCATCGCCGCCTCGACCCGCGCATCGAAGCCGTCCGGGGGCGCGGCCACGGCGGCTGCGGCGCACAGCAGGCTTGTCGCGATCGCGACAAGCCGCAGGCATTTCGACATGGCCATCATCCTGATCTCCCTAGGTCTGCTCATGGGGTTCGGCGGCGAGGCGACCGGGCCGGCGCCACAGCAGCCAGATCCCCCAGGTCATCAGCGGCAATACGTAAATCGCCAGGAACAGCCAGGTCAGCGTGCCGTAGCCCTTCGCGATCAGGTCGACCAGCCCGACGGCGCTCGCGGCGTACACCGCCACCAGCATCACGCCGATCGCGATCGCCGGGCGCAGCGCCTGCGGCATCGGCCGCCGTCGCGCGTCGTAGGACTTCGCCACCCGCTCGTTGATCGCGTGCAGCAGCGCCACGCCGGTATCGACCAGGGTCAGCAGCACCGCGAGCTGGAACGCCCACTCGAACCAGGGCGCCTGCAGCTTGGCCAGCAGGAACGCGGACGGCAGCGCGACGTCGGCGATCTCGGACGGGTAGCCCATCATCGCGATGTAGAACACGACGCCCGGCAGCATGCCCAGCGGCCCGGCCAGTGCGCCGGCCACCAGCGCCTCGCGGCGACGGGCGAGATGACGGACGCAGAACAGCACCGCGGGAATCGTGGCGACGTTGTAGCCGGCGTACGTCACGCCGGCGGTGAACCAGCCCTCGCCCACCGGCATCGACGCGAAGCTGGCTTCGATGCGATCGCCGAACGCAGCCACGCTCCACACCACGAACGCGAAGTAGACGAGGTACAGGTACCCCACCGAGATCGTCAGGAATTTCTCGATCACCGTGGCGTTGAAGAACAGCAGCGCGCCGGTGGCGGCGATCATCGCCAGCGAACCGGCCAGCCTGGGCAGCCCGAACAGGCTGTGGGCGATCTCGCCCGCGGCCGCGCCCATCACCGCCAGGATCACGATCATCAGCAGGAAGTAGCCGATCTCGAACACGAACCAGCCGCGGCCGAGCAGGACCTGGAAGAACGACCGGTAGTCGTAGGCGCGCGCAACGCGTGCCAGTTCGAAGCTGGCCATCAGCACCGCGCTCCACACCAGCATGCTGACCAGCATCCCCAGCAGCCCCCCCCACGGCCCGGCCGGCAGGAAGAACTCCACCAGTTCGCGCCCGGTGGCGTAGCCGCCGGCGATCACCGCGGCCTGGAAGACGAAGCCGGGCAGCAGGTAGCGCTGGAACCAGCTTGGCGCTGCGCTCATGGCGTTCCCGTGTGCAGTGCGGTTCCCCGGCGCGATGGCCGGGTCGCGGTGACGGCAGGATTCCCCGCGCGGCGCGGAATGACAGGCCGTGGCGCCGCGTGACGTGCATCGATCGCATCGCAGGCGGGCGCCGGACTCATGCCAGGCAATCCTCCACCAGGCGCTCGAACGCCGCGCCGCCGCGCATCGGGTCGGCGACTGCGCAGCCCAGCCGCTCGCGCTCGTCGTCGAGCAGGCGCAGCGCAGCGGTCGGGTCCAGGTGCGAGGTGTTGAGGCTGACGCCACCGCAGCGGATCGCCGGGTTGGTGCGCCGCCCGAGCTGCAGCGCCAGGGCGATGGTGTCCTCGATGGTCGGCAACGCGAAGTCCGGATGCCCGAGCACGCGTTCGCGCCCGGGCTGGTGGCAGACCACCACCACGTCGGGCTGGCTGCCGTGCAGCAGTGCCAGCGACACGCCGGCGTAGGCCGGATGGAACAGCGAGCCCTGTCCTTCGATCACGTCCCAGTGACCGGCGGCCGCATCGGGCGACAGCATTTCCGCCGCGCCCGCGGCGAAGTCGGACACCACCGCGTCCATCGGCACGCCGCCGCCGGCGATCAGGATGCCGGTCTGGCCGGTGGCCCGGAAATCGGCGTCGATCCCGCGCGCGGCGAACGCGCGTGCCAGCGCGAGCGCGGTGTATTTCTTGCCCAGCGCACAGTCGGTGCCGACCGTGAGCAGGCGCTTGCCGCTGCGTCGGCGGCCCGACCCGACCGGGATGCCCGACGGCGGCTGTCGCACGTCGATGAGGCGGCGACCAAGGCGCTGGGCGGCATCGCGCAGCGGCGCGACGTCGGCCAGTCGCGTGTGCATGCCACTGACGATGTCCAGGCCTGCCTCCATCGCCTGCAGCAGCGACGGCATCCAGGACACCGGGATGTGACCGCCCGCATTGGCCACTCCGATCACCAGCGAGCGCGCGCCCGCGGCGTACGCGTCCGCCGGCGCCATCGGTGCCAGGCCGGTGGTCACGCCCGCACCATCGCAGCGCAGTTCGCCGACGCAGCGTTCCGGCGCCCAGTCGCGCAGGCCGAAGGCGGTCTTGGCGTAGCTGGGTTCGCTGATGTCGCCAAGAAACAGCAGGTAGGGGCCGGGAAGCGCCTGCATCATGTGCGCTCCGGCCCGCGGGAGCGAGGCCACGGCGCCGTGCCGGCGCTCCTGGCGGGCGGCTGCGCGGTGGACGCCATCGACCTGGACTGCACGGATGCCTAGAACCGGTAATCGACTTCGATGCCGAACGTGCGCGGACGGATCGGCGTGCCGACCTGGAACGGCACTTCGTCGGTCAGCGCATTGGTCCTGTTGGCGATCGTCTGGTACGCGCGCTCGTCGGTGACGTTTTTCACGTACGCACGGATCGACCAGCTGTCGTTGGCGATGCCCGCGTACAGGTCCAGCGAGCTGTAACTGCCGACCTCGATCGCCGGGGTCGTCGTATCGTCCACCACCACCGCGGGCGTGGTGTCGGTCCTGATGACCTGGCGTTCGCTGGTGCCGGTCGGACGGTCGTCCACCCAGCGGACGCCGCCGCCCACGTTGCCTTCCCAGCCGCCGCCGAGCTCGAAGTAGTAGTCCGCGGTCGCCGACCAGGAATATTTCGGGATATAAGGCAGCGTGTCGCCCTCCAGGCCGTTGTTGAGCTGCACGACGTAGGGCGGGGACGGGATGAACAGCGGCGGCAGGTCCTCGCTGAGCGTGGCATCGGTGTAGTTGGCGTTGAACCCGAGCTGCAGGTTGCTGGTGGCGCGGAACCGCGTGGACAGTTCGAGTCCCTGGCTCCGTGCCTTGCCGCCGTTGGCCAGCCCCGAGTTGCCGTTGAAGTAGGTGATGATCTGGATGTCTTCCCAGTCGATGCGATAGGCCGCCAGGTCCAGCTGCAGCCGCGCGTCTGCGAACAGTCCCTTCAAACCCAGCTCGTAGCTGGTCAGGGTGGAGGAATCCACCGCCGGCGGGATACCCGGCAGGACCACGTTGGGTCCGCCGGGCTGGTAGCCGGTGGCGACCTTGGCGTACAGCAGCGTGTCGTCGTCGAGCTGGAATTGCGGGCTCACGCTCCAGGTGAACACATCCTCGCTGGAGCTGTTGTCCGTGTCGGCGATGGGCAGCAGGATGCCTTCGGACACGTTCTGGCTGAAGTCCTGGTCGTTCTTCGCATAGCGCACGCCGGCACCGATCTTGAAGCGCTCGGTGAACCGGTACGAAGCATTGGCGAAGACCGCGGTTTCGCGGTACTCGGTGGGGATTTCCAGGTAGGCCAGGGTCCCGGCGATGCCGTCGTACGGCGCCGGCAACGGGCTGCCATCGAGTTGCCGCAGCGCGATGAACTGGGTGTTGTTGCCGGTCTCCCGGGTATGGAACGCGCCCAGCAGCCATTCGAACGGCGATCCGGACTTGGACGTCAGCCGGAACTCCTGGGTGAACTTCTCCAGGGTCAGGGCGTTGTCGAAGTACGCGCTGCCCGGATCGGGCAGGCCGAGTCCGAGATTGGTGAACTGGCCGTATTCGACGGTGGAGTCCGCGCGGAAAAAGGCCTTGGTCTTCGAAAAGCCGGTCGCGGAAATGAAGTCCGCCCAGCCCAGGTCCCAGTCGAGCGTACCGGCGTAGAAATCCATGTCCCTGCGGAAGGTTTCGTCGAACCAGATCCGGTTGGTCAGGTCGCCGTCGATCGCATCGCCGGTGGCGGGGTCGAGCGCGACGTTGCCATCGTTGTCGGTGTCCGCGGTCTGGCGCATCGCCGAAAGCTTCAGGCTGACGGCATCGCCCTGCCACAGCAGCGCCGCGCGCGCGCTGGTCTGGGTGCCGTCGTTGATGTCGTCCTCGCCGCTGATCGTATTGTCGACGTAACCCGGGATCTCGTTGCGCGTGTAGCTCAGCCGCAGGCCGAGCCGGTCGCGGGTGATCGGCAGGTTGGCGCCGAAGCGGACGGTCTTGCCGATCTCGCCGTCCTGCACGCTCGAGACGCCGGCGCCGACGCGGAACTCGGTCTCGGAAAGATCCGGCTCGCGCGTGACGTACTTCAACAGGCCGCCCATGGCGCCTGCCCCGTACAGGGTGCCCTGCGGTCCGCGCAGCACCTCGACGCGCTCGATGTCGTAGGGCAGCAGGTCCAGGGCCAGCTGCGTCGCGCGCTGGTACAGGCCGCTCGAACCCAGCGGCGTTTCGTCGATGTAGGTGCCGATGGTGGAGCCGGACGACAGCGGCGCGATGCCGCGCATCGAAATGATGGTCTTGCCGGGCGAGCCCAGCGACACCGCCTGGAATCCGGGGATGTAATCCGCGTAATCGCTGAGCTGGGTGGCGCTGACTTTCTCCAGCTGCTCGCCGTCCAGCACGCTGATCGCCGACGCCACCTCGTTGATGTTTTCCACGCGCTTGTTGGCAGTGACGGTGATCCTGCCGAGGTTGGTCGGTTCGTTGCCGGCGCTTGCCTGGTCCGGATTCGCCGCGCTCGCGTCGACCGGCTCTGCATTGGGCGGCGCGCCAGCTGGGTCCTGCGCGAGCACGGCGCCGCTGGATGCCAGTGCCAACGCGCCGGCGATGGCGACGACCAGCGGCGAGCGACGGGTCGACCTTGCGGAATTGGAATGTTGCATCGTGCGTGTCCCCCGACAGTGGTGCATTCGATGACCGGAACCAGGCGCGGAGCACCGCGCAGTGGCGCGGGTCCATTCAGGCATATTTGTCCCGTCGGGGACTATTGATCCTGATTAGAGAAATGTCAACCTGTCTCGCGACGCCGGACCAACGGCTCGAAAGATCGGCGAGCGCGGGCATCCCGGCGCTCGCCGCTCATCGCCGGCTGCCCTTGGCAGCGCTTCCCCGCCAGCCCGGGCCGCGGACGACGCGCCCCGGCATCGCTCCGGTGTGTTCCCCGTCGCGCAGCACCTGCACGCCGTTGACGAACACGTCGCGGACTCCGGTGGCGTATTGCATCGGCTGCTCGTAGCTGGCGTGGTCGGCGATCGCTTCGGGGTCGAAGACCACGATGTCGGCGTAGCACCCGACGGCGAGGCAGCCCCGGCCCTGGAGTTTCCAGTTCTGCGCCGGCAGCCCGGTCAGCCGATGCACGCCCTCGGCCAGGGTCATCAGCCTGCGGTCGCGCACGTAGTGGCCAAGGAAGCGCGCGAAGTTGCCGTAGGCGCGCGGGTGCGTGCTGGACTTCAGGAACACGCCCTGCGGCGCGGACGATTCGGCGTCCGATCCCAGGCTCACCCAGGGCTGCTCCAGGCCCAGCTCGACGTTGTCCTCGCTCATCAGGAAATACGCCGCTCCCACCAGCGACTGATCCTCGCTGATCAGGTCGAGGACCGTTTCCTCGGCGGACTTGCCGCGCAGCCGCGCGACCTCGGCCAGGGTCTTGCCGGCGAGCGGCTTGAGCTTGTCGTTCTTGAAGCCGAGCAGCAGCACGCGATCGTCGGAGCCGGCAAGCAGGCGGATGTTCTCCCAGCCGGCGCCAGGGTCCCGCATCTCGGCGACGACGCGCTCGCGGATCGCCGGGTCCTTCAGGCGCACGATCATCGCCTGCAGCCCGCCGGCCTGGACCCACGGCGGCAGGCCCGCCGTGAGGCCCGTGGCACCTGCGGTATAGGCATACATGTTGGCGCTGACCTCGAGGCCCTGGCCGCGTGCGGCGTCGATCTTCGCGATCGCCTGGGCCATCTTCTGCCAGTTTTTCTCACCCGCGGCCTTGAGGTGGTAGACCTCGGCACGCTCGCCGGTGGCGCGGGCGATGGCGATGGTTTCGTCCAACGCTTCAAGCAGGCGGTCGGCCTCGCTGCGCATGTGCGCGATGTAGCCGCCACCGGATTCAGCCGCGGCCTGGGCGAGCGCGGTCAGTTCGCGGCCGTCGGCGAACGTGGCCGGCGGATAGATCAGCGAAGCGCCAACGCCCAGCGCGCCCTCGTGCATGGCCTGGCGCACCAGGTCCTGCATGCGCGCGAGCTGCGCGGGGTCGGGCTTGACGTCGTCTTCGCCAAGCTCATGGATCCGCACCGTGGTGGCACCGACGAACGAGGCGACGTTGGGAGTGACGCCGCGCGCGGCAAGCCAGTCGAGGTATTCACCGAGCGTGGTCCATTCGACGGGATATTCGATATCCACCTGCTGGGCGACCGCATCGGCGCGCATCTTCTCGGTGTAGGGACCCCAAGACCAGCCTTCGCCGAAAATCTCCAGGGTGACGCCCTGCTTCGTGTCGCTCATCCCGCGTCCGTCGGCAACCAGCGAATCGACCGCCCAGCTCAAGGTGTTGATGAATCCCGGCGCGACGGCCCTGCCCCCGGCGTCGAATACCCGCGCGGCCGGCCCACCGCTGCCGGTCGGCAACAGCGCCACGATGCGATCGCCGCGCACCGCGACATCGACGTGCTGTGGCGCAGCGCCGCTGCCGTCGTAGACCACGCCGTTGCGGATCAGCAGGTCGTAACGCGGCGCCGGGGCGGCGGCGACGGGTGCGCCTGCGGAGACGTCGCGCCCGGGAAACGCCGATGCGCAGCCCGCCAGCGCGATCGCCAGCGCGGCGGGAAGCAGGGATGCGGCCAGTCGAGCCATCACCAGTCTCCGTTGGAATGTGCGGCGGTTCGACGCATCCGGTCCGTGGCCAGCGCTGGCAAGGCGCGGAACGTCGGCCGCCTCGTCCACGAAATCCTGCCCGACGCTTTCACGCATCGCCGAGCAACGACTGCGATCCCTGCCCTGCATCCTCAGGCGAGCACTTCGAACAGCCCGATGCCGACGAAATTGCCCAGCACGTAGCCCAGCACGCCGGTTGCCACCGCCGGCACCGCCAGGCGCCGCCAGCCAAAGAGCACGGCGAACGCGATCGCGATCGGTGGCCCGCCGATGCAGGCCGTCGACGCAATCACGATTTCCGCATGGTTGAGCCGGCACAACCGCGCGCCGGCCAGGATGAAGACCATGTGCACCGCGAAGATGATCAGCACGTAGGCGAACAGCGCCGGCGCCGCACCCAGCAGCGCGCCGATGTCGGCACCCGCGCCCAGCAGGGCGAAGAACAGGTACATGAACAACGTCGCCACCAGCTCCGGCCCGGCGAGCGACCTGAGCCAGCGGCGTCCCAGCGTCGCGATCGCGACCATGAGCACGGTGATGTAGAGGATCGCGTAGCTGGGCTGGCCCAGCGCGTCGGCGGTCGCCGTGCCCAGCGCGCAGGCGAGCGTCGCCAGGCCGAGCGCCACCGCCAGGTCGATGACGGTGGGAATGCGTTGCGCGGCGTCGTCGCCTTCCAGCGGCTCGCCCAGGTGGTCGGTCCGCCAGGCGAACCGGCCCTTGAACGACGGCCAGGTCGCAGCCGCGCCGATGAACAGGAAATAGCCCAGGCCGACGACGTTGTCGATCGCCACGCCGGCGGCGAGGCTGGTCGGGTCGCGGAACCCGATCGCTTCGGCGACGGCGGCGAAATTGAGCGATCCGCCGACGTAGGTGGCACTGAACACCGCGGCGTACTCGGCCTCGTGCGGGCCGAGGTCGAGCAAGACCGCACCCGCCCACGCGCCCGCGACCACACCGACCGCGCCGAACAGGAAGGCAACCAGCGTGCGTCCGCCTTCGACGACGATGCTGACCAGGTCGGCGCGCACCAGGAACAGCGCGATGGCGAGCGGGACCAGGGTGGTCCAGATCACGTCATAGGCCGGCGCCGACGCCGGGATGACGTTGAAATTGGCCAGCGCGATGGCCAGGGCGATGACGAACATCACCCCCGAGACGCGCTGCCCGGCCTTGGTTTTTTCGAGCGTGGCGCCGATGACCGTGATCGCGAAGAAGACGGCGAGCAGCGCGAAGGTATTGTCGGCGGGGATCAACGCCATGGTGGGTGGCCGATCATTCCGCGGCGGCCCCCGCGCCCCAGACCGCATCGGGGCACTCGATCAAGCCGTCGCGGTAGACCACGCCCGGCGTGCGGTCCTGTTTCAGGAACACCGGCCCGTCCAGGTCCACCACGTCGCAGAACTGGCCGAGCACGAACGCCGGCGCCATCGCCAGGCTGGAGCCGGCCATGTTGCCGACCATCACCTGCTTGCCCAGTTCGCGCGCGCGTCGTGCCATGCGCAGGCCTTCGGTCAATCCGCCGCACTTGTCGAGCTTGATGTTGATGACCTCGAAGCGCGCATGCCGCGCCTCGAGTTCGGCCAGATCGAGGATGCTCTCGTCGGCGGCGATCGGCAGCACGCGTTCGATGCCGTCGAGGTCGGCCTCGTGCCCGCGCCGGCACGGCTGCTCGAGCAGCGATACGCCCGCCTCGACCAGCGTCGGCAGCAACGCCGGCAGCGTGGCCGCGTCGTAGCCCTGGTTGGCGTCGACGCCGATCCACGCGTCCGGGCAGCGCCGGCGCACGGCGTGCACGCGCCGGCCATCGAGACCCGCTTCGCCGGTGAGCTTGAGTTTCAGGGCGCGCGCGCCGGCGTAGGATGCGGCCCGTTCGGCCATGACGTGCGGTTCGTCGGCGCCGACGGTAAACGTGGTGAGCAGCGGTCGCACGCCGTCGAGCCCGGCCAGTTTCCAGACCGGGACGCCGCTGCGCCGGGATTCGAGTTCCCACAGCGCGCAGTCGAGCGCGTTGCGCGCGCCGCCCGGCGGCAGCAGGGCGTTGGCGGCGGCGCGGTCGACGCCGGCTTCGATGCGCGCGCGCAGCGATTGCAGCGTGGCCAGCATGCCTTCGGGGCGGTCGTCGTTGTAGTACACGCCGGCCGCCTCGCCGCGGCCGATGTGCGCACCGTCGCGCAGGGTCACCACCGTCGCCGGCATGGCGTTGAAGACGTAGCCGGAGATGCGGAACGGCGCCGACAGCGGCAGCGGTTCGTTGTGCAGTTCGAGTTGCAGGCTCACGGGCGTCCGGGCAGGTTGGGGATGCGGGCGGGCGGGAATGTCGCCGGCCCGCGTCGGTCGGAAGCGGGATCAGTAGAAGGCGCCGTATCCGGGCAGGTGGTGGGCAATGCCGATCCACAGCAGGAACAGGCAGGCCAGCGCCAGCACGATGCTCCACGCCTTGGCCCAGCGACGGCGACGGCTGCGCAAGACCTGCCAGCAGTTCCACAGCGCGGCGAGTGCGCCCAGCGGCAGCACCACCAGCGCGAGCAGGCGCACGGCGTGGACCAGGATGTCGCTGCCGGGGCCGAGGCGCTCGAGGTCGCTCATCATGAACAGCACCAGGCCGAAGGCGCCGAGCGTCACCAGCAGCACTGCCAGCGCGGCGATGCGGACGATGCGGTGCGCACGCGCATCGCTGCCCGAGAGGCGGTACGACACGCCGTAGTGGCGGCGGACGAAGGCCGACAGCGGCCACGCGAGGACGGTGGCGAGCAGCGCCAGCAGGCTCAACCCCAGCAGCGGCAACACCAGTGCGGGCGACTTCCACCAGGGCAGGCGCTGGAACACCATGATCGCCGCATACGGCTCCATGCTGAAACGCGTGACCTGGCCATCGACCACGTCGGCGGCCAGGCGGTCGCCACTGGCGACGTCCTGCCACAGGTAGGGCTCGATCTCCCGCCATTTCTTCGGCGCGCCGGAGGCGTCGAGCGCCATCGACACGCCGATGGTGCCGTCCTCGTTGGGGAAGACCTTGACCGCGCCGAGCAGGTTGAGGAGCGACATGAAGTTGCTGTCGGGGCGGCGGCTGCTGCCGTAGGCGCCTGCGATCTGTTGCGCATGCAGCTTCGCGTCGGCGGCGGACACGGCGGCTTTCGGAGCGGGCGGGCCGGGCAGGTAGCGGTCGGCGAAGCCTTTGCTGAGGTTGTCGCGGATCAGCAGCGGCGCGCCGTCCCGGCCGGCGCTGTTCATCGACACGAAAATGCCGATGCCGTCGTCGAGGAACAGCTGCAGGTCGCTGTGGAACCAGCTCGTGTCGCCGCCGTGCGAGATCGCGCGATGGCCGTTCATCGATGTCTCGTAGAAGCCCAGCATCATCCGGTTGAGCGAACCGACCGACGCCTGGCCGGTGGTGTGCATCTTGCGTGCGGTCTCCGCGCGAAGGATGCGGGCGTCGCCGTAGGCACCGTCCTGCAGGTGCGCGATCATGAACTTCGCCATGTCCGGACCGGTGGCGGCGAGGCTGCCGGCCGGCGCCAGGCTGATGAACTCGTAGCCCTTCGGCTTTCCGTCGGAGGCGCGCTCGTAGCCTTTCGACATGTTCGCCAGCAGCGCCGGCGGCAGCGGCTGGCGGAAGCTCGAATGCGCCATGCCCAGCGGCGCGAAGATGTGCCGGTCGATGTAGTCGTCGAAGGTTTCGCCCGACACCCGCTCGATGATGTAGCCCGCCAGCGCGGTCGCGTAGTTGGAATATGCCGGCGTGGTGCCCGGTTCATGGATGCGCTCGGGCACCCAGCGCTTGAGCGCCTCGCCGAGCGGCACGATTTCATCGGGATTGCTGGTGATCAGGCCGCGGATCTGCTCCTCGAAGCCCACGGTGTGCGTCATGACCTGGCGCAGCGTGGCCGGCTTGCCGTCGCGCGGGGGAACCTTGAAGTCGATGTACTGGTTGAGGTCGGCGTCCAGGTCGAGCTTGCCCTGCTCGACGAGCTGCATCACCGCCGTCCAGGTGAACAGCTTGGAGATCGAGCCGGGCCGGAACAGGTGCCTGGCCGGATCCACCGGCGTGCGCTTGGCCAGGTCGGCGTAGCCGTAGCCCTTCTGCAGCAGCACCTGGCCGTCCTTGACCACCACCACCACCGCGCCGGCGATGTCGCCCGTCTGCAGCGCGTACGGCATGTAGCCGTCCAGCCAGGCTTCCAGGTCGGCGCGGGTGAGCGCGGGTCGGCCGTCGGCGGCGGGCGGCGGTGGCGGCACAGCGTCCTCTGCGGCTGGGACCGCTGCCTGGGGCTTGGCCAGCGCCGGGGCCTGCGCCGATGCCGGTCGCGCGGGCGAGAACGCCGCCAGTGACAACAAGAGAACCGAAACGAACCAGATCGCACGCATCGACATGTCTCCCCGTCATGCCCGTGGGCAGTTGGACCGGCGGCCGCGGACTCACCGCCACCACCGAAGGATTGCTCTGTTTCGCAATAATGATCCTGATCAGAGAATTGTCAACCCGTCTGGCAAATACGTTCGCGTGGCGGATAATGGGCGCCATGGGCCCGAACGCCCGGCGCCGGTCCCGGCGCGCAGCACCGCAGGAGCCACGACGCATGACCTCGCAACACCCCACCATCGGCAGCCTGCTGCGCGGACTGCGCGCCCGCAACGGCTGGACGCTCAAGGAAATGAGCGAGCGCTGCGGCATCCCGCTGTCGACGCTGTCGAAGGTCGAGCACGACCGGCTGACCCTCACCTACGACAAGCTGCTGCAACTCAGCCAGCGGCTCAACATCCGCATGTCGGAACTGTTCGCCGAGCAGGACGAGGCCGCCGAGCCCGCGGTGACCGCGCGCCGCAGCATCGGCCGGATCGAGGACGCGATCCGCGTCAATACGCCCAACTACGACTACTACTACCTGTGCCCGGAACTGCGCCGCAAGCGCATGATCCCGGTGCTCACGCGGGTGCGCGCCAACAGCATCCGCGAGTTCGGCGACCTGGTGCGCCACTCCGGCGAGGAGTACATCCACGTGCTCGAAGGCAAGGTCGAGGTGCACACCGAGTTCTACGACCCGATCGTGCTCGGGCCGGGCGAGTCGGTCTACATCGATTCCAACATGGGCCATGCCTATATCGCCGCGGCGGGCTGCGATGAAGCGCTGCTGCTCGGCGTGTGCTCCAGCGCCGACGAGCAGCTGCTGGAATCGCTGATGACGCTGCACGGCGAAGACACCTCGCCGCCCCCGCCCGCGGCCAGGCGGATCGCGGCGCCGGCCCCCAAGCCTGCAAGTCCGCGCGCGCGGCGCGCGCGAGTGGCGGGCACGGCCGCGGGCAAGTCCAAGCCCGCGCGCTGAGGGAAGCCAGCGCGCCGGGGCGTGATGCGTCGGCGCAATCCCGGCGCTTCGCCGCTGGGTCCGCCATGCTGTAGCCGCTGTGCCGTCCGCGTCGCGCCAGATTCCGAAACGGCAAGCCGCCGCACACGTCGCTCAGACGGTGCCGCGATTCTTCCCCATCCAGGGCCGGTACCACGCGCGGATCGCGGCCATGTCCGCGGCCATGTCGTCGGTCAGGTGGAACAGCGGCCCGAAGCCGATGATGCGGTCGGGGTAGTGGAAGTACATACGCAGCACCGGGACGTCGGCGGCCTTGGCGATCTTCCAGAAGCCGGTCTTCCAGCGTTCCACCCGCTTGCGCGTGCCCTCGGGCGCCAGCCCGTACCAGAAGCGATCGCTGCCGTGGATCAGCGCGGCGGCCTGCTCGACCACGCCCTGCGCGGCCTTGCGATCCACCGGGATCACGCCCAGGCGCCTGAGCAGGAAGCCCAGTACCGGGATCCGGAACAGCGAATCCTTGCCCAGCACGCGGATGTCGACGCCCAGCGCGAGCTTGGCCGCGAAGCCCCACAGGCCGTCCCAGTTGGACGAATGCGGCGCGCCGATCAGCACCAGCCGCGGGATGTCGGGCAACGCCCCGGCCATGCGCCAGCCGCCGAGCTTCAGGATCGTGCGTCCCAGCCAGCGGGCGATGCGGCTGGGCTTCACCCGCGGGGCGTTCGGCGGCAGTGGCAGGACCACGTCGTCGTGCGTTGGCGTCATGCGTTCCCCTGGCTTGGCCGGCGGTCAGTCCCAGTCGCGGCCGCCGGTGCCGCGGCCGCGCTTGATGGTACTGCGTTCGCGCTTGGCGTCGAGGCGGCGCTGCTTGGACGCGCGCGTGGGCCGCGTCGCCAGGCGCGGCTTGGGCGCATGCAGGCCGGACTCGATGAAATGCGCCAGCCGCTCGCGCGCGTCCTGGCGGTTGCGTTCCTGGGTACGGAAGCGCTGCGCGTTGAGCACCAGCACGCCGTCGCCGGTGACGCGGCGGTCGCGCCGGGCCAGCAGGCGCTCGCGCACCGGCTCGGGCAGCGACGGCGACCGGGCGATGTCGAACCGCAGCTCCACCGCGGTGGACACCTTGTTGACGTTCTGCCCGCCGGGGCCCGCGGCCCGCACGAAGCGCTCGACGATTTCATGTTCCGGGATGGCGATCGCCGGCTGGGTCATGGGAGTCCTCCGCCGACGATTGTAGAGGGCGGGCGCTGCGCCGACCCGTTGCGCGCTTTTCCTGGATCGCCCACACCGGTGGATGCGTGTCCCGGGCCGCCCGGCCTGGCTGCGGTCGTCGGCGTCGCCGGCCTTCAGTTCGGTGCGGCCTGGCCGATATCGGGACGTACAGCCGGCATGGGCTTGGACCCGCGCGCCGGCGGGAGCGGAAATGGACCTGGAAAACGCACCGATGCAGATCGACGCCCTGGGCGACTGTGGACGGCGCCTGGGCCACGCCGTGGAACGGCTGCTCGCGGCGCCGGACAAGCGCACCTTTGCCGAGCGCGCCGGCGAGTATCTGGTCGCACAGGGTTTCACCGGCGTCGCGGTCCAGTGGCGGACGCGGGAATCCGATTCCGGCCCCGAGCCCGGCGCCGCGCAAGCCGCGGCGGCGCCCATGCCGGACGACCGGATCGGCCGCCTGGCGGCCCGCATCGAGGTGGCGTCCGGCACCCGGGCGATCGACGTCGTCGTGGACGGCGACGAGCCGCTGCGACCGCGGCTGGAAGAGCATTGCCGCTTCCTCGCCCCGCTGGCGTCCTCCACCTTCGAGAAGGTGCGGCTGACCGAATCCGAACGCCTGCAGTCGGCGCTGTTCGCCATCGCCGACATGGCCAGCTCCGACATGGAGCTCAACGCGATGCTGCGCGCGCTGCACGGCATCGTCGGCCGCTTCATGTACGCGGAAAATTTCTACATCGCGCTCTATGACGAGGCGACCGACGCGCTGCGCTTCATCTACCTGGTGGACACGGCCGACCCGGTGGTGCGCGACGCCAACGAATTCATTCCGATGTCAGTCATGGATCGTGGACTGACCTGGTACCTGATCCGCGACCGCAAGCCGCTGCGCGGCACGCTGCAGGACATCCGCAAACAGGTGTCGGGCCCGACCCGCGACATCGGCATGGATTGCCACGACTGGCTCGGCGTCCCGGTGGTCGTCGGCGAACGCGTGCGCGGCGTGCTGGTGGTGCAAAGCTACGTCGAACGGCCGCGCTACACGCTGGCCGACCAGGCGCTGCTGGGATACGTCGGCAGCCACATCCTCAACGCCGTGGATCGCAAGCTCGCGCAGGAAGAGATGGAACGCCGGGTGGTCGAACGCACCCAGGCGCTGACGCTGGAGATCCAGGAGCGCCAGCGCAGCGTCCGCATCCAGGAGACGCTGTTCCGGATCGCCGAGCTGTCGCACACCGCGACCAACCTCGACGAGTTCTACGCCGCCATCCACGGCATCGTGGGCGAGCTGCTCGACGCCCGCAACTTCTATATCGCCGTGCTGTCCGAGGACGACGGCGCGCTGCGTTTCCCGTATTTCGTCGACCAGGCCGGCGCCAACGAGACCGACCGTCCATTGGGCAACGGCCTGTCCGAGCACGTCCTGCGCTCGGGCCGCGCCTGGCTGATCGACCGCGGCGACGCGGCCACGATGGCCGAGCTGGAGTCGCTGGTCGCGCGTGGCGAACTGGCGCCGCTGGGCCCGGAACCCGAAGCCTGGCTGGGCGTGCCGCTGATGCTGGGCGAGCGCGCGCTGGGCCTGCTGGCGGTGCAGAGCTATACCCCCGGCGTGGGTTACACCGAGCGCGACCGCGAACTGCTGACCTTCATCTCCTACCAGATCGCCAACGGCCTGGAACGCCAGCGCGCCGCGGCGGCCCTGAAGGACGCCTACAACGACCTCGAGAAGCGCGTGGCCGAGCGCACCGTGGAGCTGTCGCAGCAGATCCGCGTGCGCGAGCAGGTCGAGCAGCGGCTGCAGCACGAAGTGCTGCACGATCCGCTGACCGGACTGCCCAACCGCGCCTGCCTGCGCAGGCGCCTGGTGCACGCGCTGAGGCTGCGCGACGCCGATCCCGAGTTCCGTTTCGCCGTACTGTTCATCGACCTGGACCGCTTCAAGGTCATCAACGATTCGGTCGGGCACCTGATCGGCGACGCGCTGCTCAAGGAAGTGGCCCAGCGCTTCAGCCGCTGCGTGCGCAAGGACCGCGACATGGTGGCCCGCCTGGGCGGCGACGAATTCGCGATCGTGATGGAGTTCGAGGACGCCGACGATCCGCTCCGACTGGCGCAGCGGATCATCGACTCGCTCAAGGAGCCGGTGCGGGTCCAGGGCAAGGAGCTGTTCACCGGCGCGAGCGTCGGCGTCGCGCTGAGCTGCCATCGCTACAAGGAGGCCGAAGACCTGCTGCGCGATGCCGACATCGCGATGTACCGGGCCAAGTCCGGGGGCCGCCACCGCTTCGAGCTGTTCGACGAGGACCTGCACGCGCAGGCGCTGTCGCTGCTGGAAGTCGAGGGCGACCTGCGCCGCGGCCTGAACCGCGGCGAGTTCGTGCCGTACTTCCAGCCGATCGTGCGGCTGTCCGATGGCGGGACCGTCGGCTACGAGGCGCTCATGCGCTGGAACCACCCGCTGCGCGGCGTGCTGGCGCCGGCCGCGTTCCTGCACGTGGCGGAGGCGAGCGGGACGATGGAGACGCTGGACTGGCAGCTGTTCGAACGCGTGCTGGCGACGATCCCGCGGCTGCTCGATCCGGGCCAGTACATCAACCTCAACTTCTCGCCGCGGCACTTCCGTTCGCCCGACCTGGACCGGCGTTTCCTCGAGCTGCTTGCGCGCCGCGGGATCGCACCGGGCCAGGTGCGCATCGAAGTCACCGAGGGCGTGCTGCTGGAAAACCCGGAGCAGATCGGGCACGTCTTCAAGCGCCTGCTCGCGGGCGGCGTGCTGATCGCGCTGGATGATTTCGGGACCGGCTACTCCTCGCTCAGCTACCTGCACCGCTTCGACCTGCATACGGTCAAGATCGATCGTTCCTTCGTCCACGACCTGGACAGCGGCGAGGAAAGCGCGAGCGCGGCGGTGGTGAAGGCGATCCTCGCGCTGTCGCGGGCGCGCCACCTGGAGGTGGTGGCCGAGGGCATCGAAACCGAGCCGCAGCGGCGCGCGCTGCTGGCGCTGGGCTGCGGACTCGGCCAGGGCTACCTGTTCGCGCGGCCCGCTTCTGCCGAAGCGCTGGTGTCGGCGCGCGAACAAGCCAACGCACCGCCTTCGTCGCGGGTGTGCAACGCCTGAGCGACCTCGCGCGCGACGTTGTCGCCGAACATCGCCAGCGCGCGCGCGAATCCGGCGTCCACCGGGGCGTCGGCGACGATCCGGCGGCCGTCCTGCGGATGCACGAACGACAGCCGCGACGCATGCAGCAGCATCCGGTGCACGCCGCGCATGCGGAAGATGCGGTTGTGGCGGCCATCGCCGTGGCTGGTGTCGCCGATCAGGTGGTGCGACAGGTGCTTGAGGTGGCGGCGGATCTGGCGGAAGCGACCGGTTTCCGGCCGCGCGCGCAGCAGCGCGTAGCGCGAGGTGGAAAAGCCCGCCGAGGGTTCGTCGAGTTCCATCCTGGCCAGGCATTCGAACCGGGTCAGCGCGGGCTTCTTCACCGGCTTGCCGGGCCCGCCGTCGAGCGGATGGTCGACCACGAAGCTGGCCTCCGGCGGCCAGCCGCGGCATACGGCCAGGTACTCCTTCTCGAAAGCCTCCTGCGGCGCCTCGCGCGCCATCAGCGCCTTGCCCAGCTCCGAAGCGGTGTCGCGGTCGAAGGCCAGCAGCAGGCAGCCGCTGGTGGCGCGGTCGAGCCGGTGGACGAGGAAGATCCTGGTACCGAACTGCTCGCGCAGCCGGTCCGCGGCGAAGTCGCTCTCCCCGCGCGCCAGCTTGCTGTCGTGGACCATCAGGCCGGCGGGCTTGTCGACCACGGCAAGGAAATCATCGCGGTAAAGCACGTCGAGCTCTTGCCCCCTCCCCTGCGAAGGCAGGGGAGGGCTGGGGAGGGGTTGCGTGGGATCAGGCATCACTTCACTTCAGGCTTCGCAGGATTTCACCGAGTACGACCTCTGTGTCCACGAGTACATCGTCATTCCAGAACCGCGGCACGCGATATCCGTTGCATTCGATCCTTCGCGTGCGCGCAGCATCCTCTGCAGTCCGCTCGACGTGCTGGCCGCCATCGAGTTCGACGACCAATCGCGCCTCGATACACGCGAAATCCGCGATGAAGCCGGCAATGGGATATTGGCGCCGGAACTTGTAGCCGGCGAGCTGGCGGCCCCGCAGTTGTTGCCAAAGATGCTGTTCGGCATCGGTCGCATTGTTTCTCAGGGAGCGCGCGTTCTTCCAGATTTCTTCCATGAAACCAATTCCTTTCGGCAACGGCGCAGCGATCCGGCGCAACCCCTCCCCAACCCTCCCCTGCCTTCGCAGGGGAGGGAGCTGATCCCGATACTCCACGCCTCGCAGGGAGGGAGCTCTCAGCGCCGCGGCCACGCCGCCGCGACCGCCCATAGGCCGCCGATGCCGGCGATCCAGGCGGCGGCGGGGATCGACAGCAGGCGCGGGCCGCCGGCTTCCAGGCCGTACAGGATCGCGGCCACGATCAGCAGGCCGCTGCCGAAGATCGCCGCCACCGTGCGCCGCTGCACGCTCTTGATCGTGTGCACCAGCTCCGACAGGTCGCGCGATCGCAGCGCGAGTTCGTGCTTGCCCTGCACCTGCTGGGTCAGCCACGCGTGCACCAGCCGCGGCACCTCCGGCGCCTGGGTGATCAGCTCCGGCAGGCGCTTGCGGAATTCGCCGGCCAGCCTTTGCGGGCTGTAGCGCTCGGCCAGGATGCGTTCCAGCACCGGCCGCGCCACCGCCCAGATGTCGATCTGCGGGTCGAGCTGGCGGCCGACGCCCTCGATGTTGAGCAGGGTCTTCTGCAGCAGGATCAGTTGCGGCTGCAGGGTCAGCTCGTAGCGCTGCGCGGTGCGGAACAGCTTCAGCAGCACCTCGGCCAGCGAGATCTGCGACAGCGGCCGGGTGAAGTACGGCTCGCACACGGTGCGCGCGGCGGCCTCGAGCTCGTCGATGCGGATGTGCGACGGCATCCAGCCGGCCTGCACGTGCAGCTCGGCGATGCGGCGGTAGTCCTTGTTGAAGATCGCCATGAAGTTCTCGGCGAGGTAGTACTGATCCTCGCTGGAGAGCTGGCCCATGATCCCGAAATCCAGCGCGATGAAGCGCGGATTGGCCTTACGCGCCGGGTCGCTGTCGACCCAGATGTTGCCGGCGTGCGCATCGGCGTGGAAGAAGTTGTCGCGGAACACCTGGGTGTAGAACACGCGCACGCCCTTGGCCGCCAGCGCCTTGCGGTCGATGCCGGCGGCATCGAGCGCTTCGATGTCGTCGCTGGGGATGCCGTACACGCGCTCCATGGTCAGCGCGCGGCCGGCGCTGTGGCTCCAGATCGGTTCGGGCACGTAGAGATCGTCCGAATTCGTCCAGAAGCGCCGCAGCACCGAGGCGTTGGCGCCTTCGCGCTGCAGATCCAGCTCGGCGGCGAGCGTGCTCTCGATTTCGGCGACGATCTCGCGCGGACGGATCTTGTCGGCGCTCGGATGGGCGCGGTCGACCAGGCTCGCGATGTTCTTCAGCAGCGCGATGTCGGAGGCGATCTGGCGCCCGATGCCCGGACGCAGCACCTTGACCACGACTTCGCGCTGCGGCGTGCCGTCCTCCCCGCGCAGCGTCGCGGCGTGGACCTGGGCGATCGAGGCGGACGCCAGCGGGACGGTGTCGAAGTCTGCGTAGGCATCGTCGATGCCGCGCCCCAGCGACTGCTCGACGATGCGTCGCGCGGTGTCGCCGTCGAACGGCGCGACCCGATCCTGCAGCTCCGACAGCTCGTCGGCCACGTCCGGTGGCACCAGGTCGCGGCGGGTCGACAGGATCTGCCCGAACTTGACGAAGATCGGCCCCAGTTCCTGCAGCGCCAGGCGCAGGCGCGCGCCGCGCGACTGCGCGGCCAGCTCTCGCGGCGCGCGCGGCACGAACGGCCGCATCAGCTTCAACCAGCGCTCGGCCGGGGTGCCGTCGAACAGGTCGTCGAGGCGATGGCGCACCAGCACGCGGCCGATGCGCAGCGCACGCAGCGCGCCCTTCATCGTGGCGCCCCGCCGAGTCGCGCGACGCGCGCGGCTACGCGTTCGAAATCGTCGCGCAGCGCGTCGACGTCGTCGTGGAAGGCGTCGAGCTCGTCGCGACCGACCACGTCGCGCGACTCCTCGACCACGTACTCGGCGGCGTTGCCAGCCAGCTCGCTGCCCAGCGTGCGCGCCTGCTTCAGGGCGCCCGCCAATCCGTTGGCGACCTGCACGCCGAGCACGTCGCCGAACACCGCGACGAACGGCTGCTGCCAGTCGGGATCGAAGCGTTCGGCCAGCCGCTGCAGGCGGCGCGCGAGATCCGCATCGCCGGAGATGCGCATGCCGCCGATCGGCGGCGCCTCGTCGCGACGCGCACCCAGCAGCCCGGGCAGCTGGCCGAGCAGCGCGCCGAGCGTGCTGCGCACAGACAGGTCGGGCTCGCCTTCCTTCGCGACCGGACCGACGACGAGGCGCTCGCCCTCGACTCGCAGCTGCAGGGCGAGCGGTGGCGACTGCAGCGCCAGTTCGATGCGCCGGCCGTCCAGCGCGCGAAGCGCCTCCCGGGTGTCGGGATCCAGTGCAACCGCACGGTTGAGCCCGGCTTCCAGGACCCGCCCGGCGGCAGGCTTGAGGGCGTCCAGCGGTGAAGTCGGGGCACGGGCGTCGGTCATGGCCCATTGTAGCCGTGGGTCCGTGGTGGTCCGGCAACCACGCTTGTGGAGGGCGTGCGGGAGCGGAGGCGGCTTCTCCCATGTGCGCCGGAATCAATTCAACAGCGGCGAGCAAACGCGAAGCTGCCGCCGCGCCAGGCAGCGGCTGGCGCGAGGTGCGGGTAGCTCCAAAAGACAGGCACAAAAAAAGCGGGCCCGTTTCCACGGGCCCGCCTGGTCACGCGATGCGTGGCGTCAGACGCGCTTGCCGCGCAGCAGCGACACCACGGCCAGGATCAGGAACACGACGAACAGGATCCAGGCGATGTTGGTGGCGGCGCCGGCGATGCCGGAAAAACCGAGCACCGCGGCAATGATGGCGATGACGAAGAAGACGATGGCGTAGTGCAGCATGGACAGGCTCCGGTGCGGTGATTGGCCGCCATCTTCCGCACGGCGAAGTCGTCACCGGGTGATGGCGCCGGGGCTTTCCCACCAATGCTTCAGCTGGGTGAGCCCGTCGTGAAACGACACCCGCGGCCGGTAGCCGAAATCGCGCTCGGCTGGGGCCATGTCGTACCAGTGCGTCGTGCTCAGCTGCTCGGCGAGGAAGCGGGTCATCGGCGGCTCTCCGCGCAGCGGCAGCAGGGACCACAGCGCTTCGCACGCCGCACCGGCCGCGTAGGCGACGCCGAACGGAATGCTTTTGTCGACCAGCGGCGCGCCGGCCGCGCGCAGCAGTCCGTTGACTACTTCGCGCACGGTCTTCGGCTCGCCGTTGCTGATGAAATACGCGCGGCCGGCGCAGGCCGCGCCGGGGCCGAGGTGTTCGAACGCATCGAAATGCGCCTGCGCGGCGTTGTCGATGTAGGTGGTGTCGATGACGTTGCTGCCGTCGCCGACGAAGCGCAGCCGGCCGGCCCTGGCGCGCTCGACCAGGCGTGGCAGCAGCTGGTTGTCGCCCGGACCCCAGATCAACCGCGGGCGCAGCGCGACGGTGGCCAGGGTGGTGTCGTTGGCGGCGAGCACGGCCTTTTCGGCGATCGTCTTGGTGGCGGCGTACGCAGCCTTGAAGCCTTCGCCATAGGGCACGCTGTCGGCGGTGCCGCCCGCTACCGGATGGGTGGCGCGGTGGGTCACGCTGGGGGTGGACGTGTAGACCAGGCGGTCGATGGCGTGGGTGCGGCACGCGGCCAGCACGTTGTCGGTTCCGACCACGTTGGCGCGGTGGTAGCTGTCGTGGCTGCCCCAGGCGCCGGCCTTGGCCGCGTTGTGGAAGATCGCCTCGCAGCCACGCGCCGCGGCGACCACCGCGTCGCGCTCGGCGAGGTCGCCGCGCAGCTGACGCACGCCCAGGGTGTCGAGCACCGGGTACAGGCCGCGATTGAAGCTCACCACTTCGTGCCCGCGCTGCACCAGCCCGCGACACAGCGCGCGGCCGAGGAAGCCGCCGCCGCCGGTGACCAGGATCTTCATGCCTGCCTCCGCAGTTGTTTCGCCGCCCACGCCGCCAGTGTCTCGCGCCCGATCTTGGCGTTGTGGCGGATGTCGACCGGAAAGCGCGGGTGGAACAGGAATGTGTCGACCTGCGCGGTGTGCACGAAGCCTTCACCCAGATGGCGCAACTCATCGGCGATGCGCGGCTGCGCGCCGCGTGCGACGCCGGCGCGCAACTCGACGCAGAGCACCGGCCGCTGCGGGCCGGGGGCGCCGATGCCGACCAGCGCGGTGCGGCGCACCTCGGGGTGGGCGTTGAACACCGGCTCGACCTGCTCGGTGCACAGGGTGCCGGCGGCGGTCACCACGCGCTGCGACTTGCGGCCGCAGAACCACAGCCGGCCCTGCGCGTCGAAGTAGCCCAGGTCGCCCATGCGGTGGACGATGCGTTCACACTGCCCACTCGCGCCCTCGCCCCTATCGGTGTCCTCCGACCGGGAGAGCGAATTGCCGCCGGCATCGCTCTCCCCATGCCGGAATAAAGGGCCGCTCGCGCTTGCCGGAGAAGTCTCGCTGGCGGAGCTGTTCGCGGCGGAAGCGACGTTCTCCCGGATCTTCGCCAGTCGCGTCTGCGCGTCGCGGTTGAAGTAGCTGTCGGTGGCGCTCGGACCGGCGACGGTGATCTCGCCGACCTGGCCCGGCCTGACGAGCAGCGCGTCGGACCAGTGTTCGATCGCCTCGTCGCTGACCTGGATGATGCGCACCTCGTTCGGCGCCACCGGCCGGCCGACGCAGGTGCCCGCGCCCTGCTCGGTGCGCTCGCGCAGCGTGAGCAGCTCGCGCCCTTCGATCGCGGCCACCGGCAGGCATTCGGTCGCGCCATAGGGCGTCCAGAACTGCGCGTCGTCGGGCAGCAGCGCCTGCATCTTCGCCACCACGTCCGCCGGCACGGGCGCGCCGGCCGACGTCACGCAGCGCACCGTCGGCAGCGCCGCGCCGTGCTCGGCGAGCACCCGCATCAGCGCCGGCGAGCCGAACAGCTGGGTGACGCCGAAACGTTCGATCGCCGACAGCAACTTCGCCGGATCGGCCGCGGCGGGGCGCGTCGGGTCCATGTCGGGAATGATCGAAGTCAGTCCGAGCGCGGGGTCGAACAGCGCGAACGGCGGGAAGGTCGGCAGGTCGATGCCGCCGGCCTGCATGCCGAACGCCGTGCGCAGCATGTCCACCTGGGCTGTGAAATGCCGGTGCCGGTACACCACGCCCTTGGGCACGCCGGTGGAGCCGCTGGTGAACAGGATCGCGGCGACGTCGTCGGGGTGGGTGTCGCACAGCTGCGGCCCCGCGCCCGCACCGTCGCGTTCGACCTGCGCCAACGTGGCGTCGGCCAGCCACGCGCGCGCCCCGGTGGTCACGCGCACGCGCGCTGATGTCGCCCAGCCGAGCAGCCGGCGCGCCAGCATCGAAAGCGGGATGCCGATGAACGCTTCCGCCTGCGCCTCGCCCAGGCACTGGCGCAGCGCGCGCTTGTCGATGCCCGGGTCGACCAGCACCGGCACCGCGCCGGCCTTGAACAGCGCGAACATCAGCAGGAAGAACTCCGGCGTGGGCCGCACCATGACCACGGTGCGGGTGCCGCGGGCGACGCCGCGGCGCGCGAGGCCGGCGGCGATGGCGTCGCTGCGCGCATCGAGCTGCGCGTAGTCCAGGACGACGTCATAGCGCGCGCCGCGACCGGGGCAGCGGATCGCGACCTGGTCGGGGCGCTGCGCGGCCAGTTGCGGCAGCGCGGCGGCGATGTTGCAGACCGGGTTCATGCGGGGATTATCGCCGCCCGCCGGAAGACGTCCCGCGCAAGCGCCCTGGCTGCGCACCGATGGGCATGGCAGCGCGGCCGCCGCTACTGGCGAGCTGGGTCGCCTGCCCGCCCGCCGCCCGCGCCCGCAGCATCCGGCTCATGCGAAGTGCCCCCAGAGCACCTCGAACTGCTGCGCGAACGAGCGCACCAGGTTGGGATCGTCGGTGACGACGAGATTCTCATCGTTGTGGGTGGTGGCGCTGCGCGTCCAGTTGAAGCTGCCGTTGGCCAGCAGGCACCCGTCGAACAGGGCGAACTTGTGGTGCATGTGGCTCGGGCCGGCATCCAGCCGCACCTCGACCCCGTGATCCACCAGCCGGGCGATATCGCTGCCGGTGTCGTACTGCTTGTCGTTGTCGCTGACCACCCGCACCCGTACGCCACGACGATGGGCGGCGATGATTTCGTCGGAAAGGCGATCGTCGGCGATGGTGAACACGCAGATGTCCAGTTCCCGTCGCGCAGCGCGCATCCGCCCGCACAGGTCGCGCAGGCAGTGCTCGCCGGGGGCGAACCACGCGCTGGATACCGTCGGCGCGGCCTGGCTGGCCGCATCAAGGGTCTTGATCACCTGTTCCAGCCAGCGCAGGGCTTCGAGCGCGTCGCCCGGCTGCGCGGCCACGATCTCCCGCACCATGTCGAAGCCGCGGTTGCGCAGGTAGCGGATGCGCGCCGGATCGATCTGCCGGCCGAGTTCGCGCAGCTCCGCCTTTTCCTCGCCGCTGAGCGTGAGGTCCTGTGCGCTGTCGCGCAGGGCGCGGTCCAATGCGGCGAAATCCATGGCGGGCGCCCTAGCGGGGGATCGGAGACTCGTCGAGGAAACGCCGGATCTGCGGCACCAGCGCCTCATGCCGGTCTTCCAGCACGTAGTGGCCGGCGTCTTCGAACGCCATGACCAGCGCGCGCGGCAGCGCCTCGCGAAAGCCCGCGAGGAAGTGGCGGTCGAACACGAAATCGCGCAGGCCCCAGCCGATGAAAGCGGGCCGATCGGCGAACTCGCGCAGCCGGCGCCCGACTTCGGCCAGCAGCGGCCAGGCACGATCGCCTTCGCGCAACGGGATGTCCTGCATGAAGCGCAGGGTGCTGATGGCGTTGGTCCAGCCGTCGTACGGCGCGATGTACGCGCGGCGCACGTCGGCCGCAAGCCTGCGGCGCGTCCCCAGCCAGGCCGCGCCGCGCGCGAACAGGTTGAAGCGGCGGATCGCCCAGCCGCCGAGCCGCGAGTCGCGCCCCAGCGACAGCTGCCAGGGCATTGGCTTGGCCGCCGGCAGCGGGAACGCCGCGGTGTTGGTGATCACCAGCCGCTTCACCTGCGCGGCATGCGACAGCGCCCAGCCGAAGCCGATCATCCCGCCCCAGTCGTGCACCGCCAGCGTCACCGGCCCGGCGATGCCGAGATGGTCGAGCAGCGCGGCCAGATCTTCGACGCGCGACTGCAGGGTGTACTCGTAGCGCGGCGAGGCAGCCGCCGTGTCGTCGGGCTTGTCGGACAGGCCCATGCCGACGTGGTCGGGGACGATGCAGCGGTAGCCCGCGCTCGCACCCGGCGTGCCGGACGCTGGGCCGCGCAGCCCGAGCACCAGGTGCCGCCAGTAGTAGCTCCACGACGGATTGCCATGCACCATGACGACCACCTCGCCGTCGCGCGGGCCCTCGTCCAGGTACGACATCGCGATGCCGGGCCGCACCTCGAAGCGCTGCGGCGTGAACGGGTAGTCGGGGAAGTCCATCGGCACCTGCACGAATGAAAAGGGCCGGCATGACCGGCCCTTGCGGAGTTCGAAGCGCGCCGGCTACCAGACCACTTCGGCCATCGAGCAGTTGAGCCCCGAACCGATCCCGAGCAGGGCGATCCGGTCGCCCTTCTTCAGCCGTCCGAGCTCGCGCAGCTTGGACAGCACGATCGGCACCGAGGCCGGGCCAATGTTGCCGTGCTCGCCGAAGATGGTCAGGACCTTCTTCGGGTCGATGCCCATCGCCTTGGTGAAGGCGGCGGTGTGCACCTTGCTGACCTGGTGGATGACGAACTCGTCCATTTCCTCCACCACCCAGCCCAGGGCCTGGCGCGCGGCAACGAAGGTCTTCTGCGCCAGCTTGACCCCTTCGATCAGCAGCGTGCGGGTATCGGTGACCATGCCGTCGAGGTTGCCGCGGCAGAGCTTGTTCCACTGCGTGGCCGCGCGGGTGACGCCGCCGCGGTAGCGCGGTGCGCCCGGGGCGAGCTCGGCGCGCGCCAGCACCATCGCCGCGGCACCCGAGCCCAGGGTCAGGGTGGCCAGTTCGTTGCGGAAGGCTTCCTCGGTGGAATCGGCGCGCATCATGCGCTCGAGGGTCTTTTCGTAGGCGAGGTCGGCGGTCTCGCCGTCGACCACCAGCGCGTAGTCGATCTCGCCGCGCTCGATCATGCGGCTGGCGATGTCCATGCCGTTGAGGAAGGCGAGGCAGGCGTTGGCGACGTCGAAGTTCTGGCACTCGTCGCCGAGGCCGAGGTTGCCGCTGACGATCGAGGCGGTGGACGGCTCGAGGTAGTCGCGGCTGACCGAGGTGTTGACCAGCAGGCCGACCTTGTCGGGGTCGATGCCGGCATCGGCCAGTGCCTTGACTCCGGCGAGCGTCGCCGCGTCGGAGGCCAGCATGCCTTCGTTCCACAGGTGGCGGGCGTGGATGCCCGCGACGTCCTGCAGCACGTCGGTCTTGATGCCGAGGCGGTCGAGGGTGGGCTTGAGGCGCGCGTTGATCTCGGCGCTGGAAAGCCGGCGCGGCGCGTCGATGTGGGCCAGGCCGGCGATGGCAACGTGTTGGAAAAGCATGGACTGGCCGCCGGAACGGGACAAAAGGGAACCCATGTTACCGGCTCCGGGGTCCTCTCGCACCCAATGTCCCGGGCCCGGGCGGGGAAATGGTCAGTTTCCGCAGCGCCAGGCGGCGAACTGCTGGTCGCCGTTGGCCGGCGGACCCAGCGGGCTGATGGTGTCGGCGCCGATCCCCGGGGCCTCGTTGCGGGCCAGGGTTTCGAGCTCCTCGCGCACCCTCAGGTCGTTGCGTTCATAGACCAGGGCCACCTTGTCGGCCACCGACACGCTGATGTCGCCGCGCTTCTCGCAGTTGGCCGGCGCGGTGGAGGCCACCTTCACCGCCGAGGCGCCGGGCGCCATGTGCACCCAGGTACAGCCGGACAGGCCGAGGGCAGCAGTGGCAATGGCGGCGACGAGCAGAATGCGCATGAACGGCTCCGGGCAGCGGGAAAACGGCATTGTGGGCAGGCCGGGCTGAATGCGGCAAGCCGCGAGCGCATTGCGGGAGCGCTTCAGCCGCGGATCGTTGCGGCTCCCTTTGCACTGCGGCGGCAGGCGGAGGGTTGGCGTGGGCGCCGAGCGAATTTCCCAAACGACGCCGGCGCCGACGCAACCCCTCCCCGGCCCTCCCCTGCCTTCGCAGGGGAGGGAGCAGAACGCAGCCCTATTTCTCGCCCTTCTCGCCTTCGTCCTTCGCGCCAGCGGTCGCGGCCACCGGCTTGCCGTCCGCGTCAACGATGCTGACTTCGCCCAGGCCCAGCGCGCGCACCGGCTGTTCGATCTTCTTCAGGTCGCCGACCACCACCCAGGTCAGCGCCTTGGGATCGATGGTGGCGGCCGCGGCCTGCACCTGGGCCGGCGTCAGCGACTCGACCTCGGCCTTGCGCCGGAACACGTAATCGTCCGGTCGGTCGAAGCGGACGATGCCGCCGATGGTCGCCAGCACCGAGCGCGCGGTTTCGTAGGCGCCGGGCAGGCCACGGATCTCGGTGGCCTTGATCTTCGACACCTCGGCGGCGGTCGCCGGCTTGCTGCCGTCGGCGTAGCCGTCGATCTCGGTGCGCATTTCCTTCAGCGAATCGACGGTGCGGTCGATCTGCACCGGCGCGTACGCCATCCACGGCCGCTGCCCGATCGCGCCGGACACGAAGCTGTAGGCGCCGTAGGCCCAGTGCTTGTCCTCGCGCAGGTTCATGTTCAGGCGCGAGGAGAACTGCCCGCCCAGCACGTCGTTGGCGATCTCGAACTCCACCGCCTTCGGATCCATCGTCGACGGCACCACTTCGCCGGCGAAGATGTTGGCCTGCACGGCGCCCGGCTGGTCGATCAGGAACACGCGCGGCGCGTCGGGACGCGCGACTTCCGGCACCGCGACCGCCTGCGGCGCGGCGCCTTCGCCCTTCCAGTCGCCGAAGTGCCTGTCGAGCACCGGCACGATGTCCTTGAGCGTGGTGTCGCCGACCACGATCACCGTGGCGTTTTCCGGTCGCAGCCAGGCGTGCTGGTAGGCGAGCAGGTCGTCGCGGCCGAGCGCGGCGATCGAGGCTTCGGTGCCGGTGCCGCTGAACGGGATCGCGTACGGATGGCCTTCGCCGTACAGCAGCGGTGGCAGCACGCGCATGGCGGCGCCGTTGGGGCTCGCCTTCTCCTGCTTGATGCCCGCGATCCAGCTCGCCTTGACCCGGTCGATCTCCTTCTGGTCGAAGCGCGGCTGGCGCAGCATCTTGGCGAACAGCGCCACCGACGGGTCGAGGTTCTCCTTCAGCGCCGACAGGTAGGCATTGCTGCCGTCGAGCGCGGCGGCGGCGCCGAGGCTGGCGCCGAGCGATTCGGCGCGGTCGCCGAACGCCAGCGAGTCTAGGTCGCCCGCGCCTTCGTCGAGCATGCCCATCGCGAAACTGGCCGCACCGAGCTTTGCCTTGGCATCGCTGGCCGAGCCGCCCTTGAACTCGTAGCTCATCTGCACCACGGGAATGTCGTGGCGCTCGGCGAGGATCACCTTCGAGCCGTTCTTCAGCGTCGCGCGCTGCAACTCGGGGAACTTCAGGTCGGGGAAGCTCGACGGCTCCGGCACGCCCTTGCTGCGATCGACGGTGCTGGCTTCGACGGTGTACTTCGGATCCACCGGCGGCAGCGTCATCGGCGCCGGCTTGGCGGCAGGCTCTTCGGCCAGCGCGGTGCGCTCGCCCGGCTCGACGACCAGGGTGTGGCTGCCCTCGCCGAGCCACTTGGCGCCGACCGCCTTGAGGTCGGCCGCGCTGGCGCCCTGGATGTTGGCCAGTTCCTCGCGGAAGCAGCCCGGGTCGCCTTCATAGATCGCGCACGAGGCCAGCGCGTCGGCCTTGCCGCCGAAACCGCCGATGCGCTCGATGCCGCGGATGAAGCCAGCGCGGAACATGGTCTTGGCCTGGTCCAGCTCGGCCTTGCTCGGGCCTTCCGCGACGAGCCTGGCGAGCTCTTCGTCGATGATCGCCTCCACCTTCGCCGGGTCCACGCCCTGCTTGACGGTGGCGATGACCATGAAGTTGGAGCCCAGCTGCGACGGGCCGACCATGGTACTGACGCTGTCGACCAGCTTGTCCTGGTGCAGCAGGCGCTTGTCCAGGCGCGACGACTTGCTGCCGCCGAGCAGTTGCGAGAACAGCTGCAACTGGTCGATGTCGGCGGTGCCGATCTGGGCCACGTTCCAGACCCGGTAGATGCGCGTCTGCGGCACCTTGTCCTGCATCACTTCGCGGGTGTCGGCCGGACGCTTGGCGACGTCCACCGGCGGCTGCGCCATGGTCGGGGTGGCCGGGATGTCGCCGAAATACTCGGCCACCTTCTTCTTCGCCGTGGCGACGTCGATGTCGCCGGCCAGCACCAGCACCGCGTTGTTGGGTCCGTACCAGGTGCGGAACCAGTTCTTGACGTCCTCGAGCGAGGCGGCGTTCAAATCGTTCATCGACCCGATCACGCTGTGGTGGTACGGATGGCCTTCCGGATACAGCGCGCGGCCGAGCTTCTCCCAGACCTGGCCGTAGGGCTGGTTCTCGCCCTGGCGCTTCTCGTTCTGGACCACGCCGCGCTGCTCGTCCAGGGTCTTCTGGTCGATCGCGCCGAGCAGATGGCCCATGCGGTCGGATTCCATCCACAGCGCCATGTCGAGGGCGGTGGTGGGCACGTTCTCGAAGTAATTGGTGCGGTCGGAGTTGGTGGTGCCGTTCATGTCCGTGGCGCCGGCCAGCTCGAACGGGTCGAAGAACTCGCCCGGATGGTTTTCCGAGCCGTTGAACATCAGGTGCTCGAACAGGTGGGCGAAGCCCGTGCGGCCGGCCGGTTCGTCCTTGCTGCCGACGTGGTACCAGATGTTCACCGCCACGATCGGGGCCTTGCGGTCGGTGTGCACCACCACGCGCAGGCCGTTGGGCAGGGTGAACGTCTCGTACGGAATGTCGACCGACGCGACGCGGCCGGCATCGGCGAACACCAGCCCCGGCGCGAAGCTGCCCCCGAGGGCGGTGGCCAGGGCGAGGCCGAGCACGGCGGCGCGGGGACGGCGGAGATTGGCAAGCGACATGGGCACTCCTGTGCGAGCGTGAAAGGCGGAATTGTCCCGCCCATCGTACCGGCTGTCCGGCAGCTGAACACTAGGCCACAAGTCGGGGCCGCAGGCTCACGGCGCTCGGGGAACGCGTGCCCAAGCCCGGGGCGCGCGCAGATCGGAGGCGCCGGTTGTTGCGATCCGGTACTGGATCAGCGCCCTCTGGGCGCGACAGCGCGATGTCCTTGGCGTGCCTGGAAGCAAAAGCCCTGGTCGAATCCAGGTCCAGGACGGCGCCAAGCGAACCAAGGCTGCGGTTGGCGCACCACCATCGCGACGTCCCGCCGTCGCGCCGACACGGCGCATGAACGCGAGGGCTGCCAGTCTCCCGGTCCATGGAAACCCGAACTTGCCTCGTTACCGGCGCCAACCGCGGCGTCGGCCTGGAATTCGTCCGCCAGCTCTTGGCCCGCGGCGACCGCGTGGTCGCCACCTGCCGTCAGCCCGGGCGCGCCACTGCCCTCAGCGGGCTGGCCGGTGAACACCCCGGTCGCCTGCACGTGCTGCCGCTGGACGTGGCCGATCCCAGATCCCACGCCGCGCTGGCCTCCGAGCTGCCGCTGGCGCTCGGCGACGACGGCCGCCTCGACCTGCTGGTCAACGGCGCCGGCGTGCTGCATTCGGGCGAGCGTTTCGGCAAGGTCACCGCCGCGATCCTCGAGGACAGCTTCCGGACCAACGCCGCCGGCCCCCTGCTGCTGACCCAGGCGCTGGCGCCGCTGCTGGCGGACGGCGCGCGGGTGGCGAACCTGTCCTCGGAGCTGGGTTCAATCACCGATGCGGGCCGCTTCGGCACGCCCAGCTACTGCATCAGCAAGGCCGCGCAGAACATGGCCAGCGTGCTGCTCGCCCATGCGCTGCGCGAGCGCGGGATGATCGTGGTGGCGCTGCACCCGGGCTGGGTGCAGACCGACATGGGCGGGCCGAACGCGACGGTGCCGGCGGAAGATTCGGTGCGCGGATTGTTGCAGGTGATCGATGGCCTCTCGCCCGAAGACAGCGGCAGCTTCCGCGACTGGCGGGGCGAAACCCTGCCCTGGTGAGGGGCAGCCTTCTCCGACTTGGGAGAATTGCAGGAGCGGCTTCAGCCGCGAGCTTTTACTTCTGCGCTCCCGCGTCGGAAGGAGATGGTGGCATTTCAACTTGATCCGACCGGCACCCCTCCCCTGCCTTCGCAGGGGGAGGGGGCAAACGCTCGCGGCTCAAGCCGCTCCTGCAAAAGCAGCACAAGTCCGCCCTGCGAGGCGATCAGCCCTCGCGCTATCCTCCCCACCCCGCGCCGTCGTCGGCGTTATGCGGCCGCAAGGCCGTATCAACGCCGACAGTCATCACGGCGCATCGCGCGGGGATCACCCTTGTTCGACGTCATCCTCCACCAGCCGGAAATCCCGCCCAACACCGGCAACGCGATCCGCCTGTGCGCCAACACCGGCGCGCGGCTGCACCTGGTGCGGCCGCTGGGCTTTGCGATCGATGATCGCCAGCTGCGCCGCGCGGGGCTGGACTACCACGAGTACGCGCGCGTGCAGGTGCACGATTCGCTGGCCGCCGCGCTCGAGGCGATTGCACCGGCGCGGCTATTCGCATTGAGCACCCGCGGCGCGCGGCGTTACGACGCCGCGCGCTTCGCGCAGGGCGACGCCTTCCTGTTCGGCAGCGAAACCGCGGGCCTGCCCGACGACGTGCTGGCCACCGTCCCGGAAGCGCAGCGCCTGCGCCTGCCGATGCGCCCGGACAACCGCAGCCTCAACCTGTCCAACGCGGTGGCGGTCGTGGTGTTCGAGGCCTGGCGGCAGCAGGGATTCGCTGGCAGCGAAGCTTGATCGTCGCCCCGCGTTATGCCGGCATCGCGGGCCTGGTAACCATCAGGCAGAAGATCACTCGCCCGCAGCAGCTAGCGTGTGACGCTCGGGCGTGCTCCACAGCGGCAGGGTCAAGGCGGTGTTCCTGGGTTCGCTCCGCGGTGGAGACCCGCGATTACGGCTGGCTGGCGCCGGCTGCGTCCGCGTCGGCGGGGCGGTTCGCGCCGTCCTCGGCGGTCCCGCTCGGCGCCGGCGCGTCGTCGCTGCCGGCCGGGCCGTCGACCGCCTGCTTCACGAACGCACCGTCGGCGCCCACCAGATGCCACTGGCCCCACTTGTCCGAAACGCCCTGGCCCGCGGTCGACGCAGCGCCCATGTCGCCGGCGTAGCGATACAGCGGGTTGCCGTCGTAGGTCAGCTGCAGGCTGCCGCCTTCGCGGGGCAGCGCGCCCAGCATGCCCGGCTGCATCCCGGGTGCCGACGATGGCCGCGAGGCATGCGCCACCAGGGGCGTCCCTATGCCGTGCTCGAACCCACGCGACGAACCGTGGATGTTCGTCCGCGTCGCGCAACTGCGCATCCGTGCGGCCTATCGCTTGCGCCTGGTCCGCTTCGGCGCCGCGCTCGCGTCGGCGCCCAGCAGGTCGCCGACCTGGTCCAGGTCCTGGCGGATGGCGTCGATGCCCTCCCAGGGGTGCGCTTTCCAGCGCTTCATCCGCCGCGGCGCGCTGTCGATGTCGAAGGCGGCGCCGCTCTTGACGCGACCCAGCTCGTCCCAGCGCAGCGGCATCGCCACCGGCGCACCGTCGCGTGCGCGCAGCGAGAACGACGCAACGCTGGTCGCGCCGCGGCCGTTGCGCAGGTAGTCGATGAAGATCTTGCCGGTCCTGAACTTCTTGGTCGCGGTGGCGACGAATTTCAGCGGCTCGGTCTGCGCCATGGCGTCGGCAAATCCGTGCGCGAACGGCTTGACCACGTCCCAGTCGCAGCCGGGATTCAACGGCAGCACGACGTGCAGGCCCTTGCCGCCCGAGGTGCGGACGAACGACGCGAGCCCCAGCTGTTCCAGCAGCCCGCGGATCTTGCGCGCCGCGTCGACCACATCCGCCCAGGCGACGTTGGGCCCGGGATCGAGGTCGAAGACGATCCGGTCGGCGCGATCAGGTGCATCCGCGTGCGCGCCCCAGGGATGGAATTCCAGCGCGTTGAACTGCACCAGCTCCATGACCGCGGCCGCATCGCGCACCACCAGGTAGTCGGCCTGGTTGCCCGCCTCTTCCTTGAGCTTCACCGCGTCCACGTTCTCGAGGCCGGCGGTGTGGTGCTTCTGGAAGAAGCAGGGACGACCCACGCCCTGCGTGCATCGCAGCAGCGACACCGGCCGCCCGGCGATTTCGGGCAGGAACCACTCCATCACGCTGCTGTAGTAGTCGGCGACCTGGCGCTTGGTGATGCCCTGGTCGGGATAGACGATGCGCGTCGGGCTGGTCAGCCGGAATTCCGCACGCCCCGGGTCTTCGTCCGGCGGATCGGCGGCGGTGGAGCGGTGCGCCGCTTTCTTCGTCGATGACTTCTTGGCGGCCTTCGCCGCTTTCGCCGCCTTCGAGGCCTTGGTCTTGCCTGCGGCCGCGGCGCGATCGGAATCGGCCAGGTCGCCGGGCGACTTGTCCGGCCGCAGCCCCTTCAGCGACGGCTGGCGCAGCAGTCCGCTGCCGCCGATGCCGCGGTAGAACACCTCGACCACGGCGGCGGGATCGAACCACTGCGCCGAGCGCAGGTCGGTGTCGTGCGGCGGCACGTGGACCGTTGGCTTGGTGGCCGCGTTCTTGCGGTCGAGCTTCTTGTCGATCTCGCGGATCAATTCGTCCGAGAAGCCGGAGCCGACGCGCCCGGCGTACGACCAGCCGTGCTTTGGATCGGGACGCGCCAGCAGCAGCGATCCGAAGCCGGTGCGGCTGCCCTTGGGCGCGGTGAACCCGACCACCGCGAACTCGTCGCTTGCCAGGCGCTTGGTCTTGCGCCATTCGTCGCTGCGACCGGGATGGTGCGGACGGTCGCCGCGCTTGGAAATGATGCCCTCGAACTGCTGGTCGCTGGCGAGCCTGTAGGCCTCCATGCCATCACCCGCAATGTGCGAACTGAAGGACAGGTGCGGGGGCGCCGACTCAAGGATCCTGCCGAGCAAACCCTTGCGCTCGACCAGCGGCGCGCGGGTGATGTCGACGCCATCGACGTGCAGCAGGTCGAACAGCACGTAGGCGAGCGAACCCTGGCGTTCGCCCGAGAGGGTGGCCTGCAGCAGGTTGAAGTCCTGGGTCACGCCGCGACCGGCGATGAGCTCGCCATCGAGCGCTGCCGATCCCAGGCCCAGCGCTGCCACCGCCGCGGTGATCTCCGGCACCTTGTCGGTCCATTCCAGCGCATTGCGCGACCACAGGCGCACCTGGCCGTCGACGACGGTCGCCACGATGCGGTAGCCGTCCCACTTGATTTCGTGCAGCCACTGCTCGCCTTCCGGGGGTGCCTCGCCGAGCTTTGCCAGCTGCGGTTCGAACGGATCCTGCTTGAGCTTTTCCTTCTTCGCGCCGGTCAGCTTTGTCGCGGCGGCGGCCCAGCTTTTCCGGCGCCGGCTTGGCAGCGCGACCGCGGCCAGGCCTTTCTTCGCCGCCTTGCCCTTGCCCGCGCGCCTGGCATCCTCGGCGGGCGGCGCGGCCACGTCGCCGAGCAGGTCGTCGGCCTCGATGGTGCCGGCGTACTCGTCCTTGTCCTTGAACAGGAGCCACTGCGGCTGCTTGGCGGGCTTCGCGGTGCGGACCAGGTGCCATCCGCCCTTGAGCTTCCTGCCGAACAGCTCGAAGCGCAGGTGCCCCTTGGCCAACTGCGCTTCGGCGTCGCCGTCGGTGGCCCAGACGCCGTTGTCGAACTGGGCGACGTGCCCGCCGCCGTACTGGCCCTTGGGGATCTCGCCTTCGAATCCGGCGTAGTCGACCGGGTGGTCCTCGACTTCGACCGCCATCCGCTTGACCTCCGGGTCGTACGACGGCCCCTTGGGCACCGCCCAGCTTTTCAGCGCATCGCCGACCTGCAGGCGGAAGTCGTAGTGCCGCCGGCTGGCGTGGTGCAGCTGCACGACGAACAGCGCGCGCTTTCCCTTCGGCAAGTTCTTGCCGGGCTCGGGCTCGCGCGTCTTCGAGAACTGCCGTTTGCGCCGGTACTCCGTCAGGCTCATCGCAAGGCTCCATCGCGGACGCCCGTTATGCGGCCGCCGCCGTATATGTCGCGTGCATAGGGCATTGCCCGCTGCACGGCCGTGCTGCATGGAAGTCGGCATGGACTCGGCCATGACAGCAAATGCGCTTGCACAAGCAGGGAAGCGAAGCCGCGTAACGGACGACGCGCCGGACGGCAGCAACTCCGCCGGAGGGGCGCGTGCAATGGCACGCCAATCAAGTTGCGTTGCAAAGAGCACGGGCCTGCGCAACTCGACATTGAAAGCACAGCGAACACATGCGCCGCGGACTCGATCGAGGTAGAAAAGTTCCTGTACTGTCAAGTTCAATATTCAGCCTGCGTTGCCGGCAGCCACGCAGAATGCGCGTCACCGGTTCAGGCGTCACCGTTTCCCCGACGGTCTCTCTCCCTCCCCTGGCGCCTGGCCGGCCCTTTGCACAACAACAAGATTCCAGAAGGGTCCCCCGAATGAAGAACTCCCTGATTGCCGCCGCATTGCTGGCGGTGCCGGCCTTTGCCATGGCCGCGAATGCCTCGGCTGCCGACGATGTCTCCTACAACTATGTCCAGGGCGGCTACACCGCCACCAACGGCGACGGCAACGTCGATGCCGACGGCTGGGCGATCGACGGCTCGGTTGCCGTGCATCCCAATTTCCACCTGTTCGGTGGCTTCAACCAGCAGGAAATCGAAGACACCAACATCGACGTCGACCAGTGGCGCGCCGGCGTGGGCTACAACCACGAGATCTCGCCGAAGGCCGACCTGCTGACCCGCATCGCCTACGAGAAGTTCGATGCCGGCAGCAACCTGGACTTCGACGGCTACAGCGTCGAAGCCGGCGCCCGCGCCTCGCTGACGCGCAACCTGGAAGGCTATGCGCTGGCCGGCTACGAAAGCTACGACAGCGACGGCCTGCTCGAGGACGACAGCAACTTCTATGGCCGCCTCGGCGCGCAGTGGAAGTTCAACCAGAACTGGGGCGTCAGCGGCGACGTCAAGTTTTCCGACGGCGATACGCAGTGGTTCGTCGGGCCGCGCCTGACCTGGTAACCGCCGCGTCATCTCCCGGCGATATCGTTTCAACCGCGATCGATCTCTCTCCCCGCATCGCGACCGGCCCGGCCAGAAATGGCCGGGCTTTTTTATGCCCGTGTTGCTGCCAGCCGCGGGCTTTTGGGCCCTACTTCTTTCAGCCGGCGGAGATTGGGAGGGGTGGCCGCGGTTCGCGGTGCGCCGGAAGACGCTCTCTTCCGCTGCCTTTGCCGGAGCCAAGCTAACGAGATCACGCGCCGCGGTATCCGCGCGCAGGTGACTGGTGCCTGCGCGAGGGGCGACTACGCTGCCGGGTATTCGGCCTTCTGTTCCCGCGACAGCAGGCGCTGCAGCGCTTCGGTCGGCGTGATGTCGCCGTGCAGGACGGCGCGCACGTTCTCGGAGATCGGCAGCTCCACGCCGTGGCGTTCGGCCAGTCGCATCACTTCGTTCGCGGTCTGCACCGATTCGACGACCTGGCCGATTTCGCGCACCGCGTCGTCGAGACTCTGGCCGCGGCCGAGCGCGAGGCCCAGGCGGCGATTGCGCGACAGGTCGCCGGTGCACGTCAGCACCAGGTCGCCCAGGCCGGCCAGGCCCATCAGCGTTTCGGCGCGACCGCCGATCGCGGCGTTGAGCCGCAGCATTTCGTTGAGGCCGCGGGTAATCAGGCCGGTGCGGGCGTTGAGACCGAGCCCCATGCCATCGGCGGCGCCGGTGGCCACCGCCAGCACGTTCTTCATCGCCCCGCCCAGTTCGGCGCCGCGCATGTCGCTGCCGGTGTAGGCGCGGAACTCGGGACCATGCAGCACGTCGGCGACCTGCTGCACGAACGCGGCGTCCTCGCCCTGCACGGTCAGCGCGGTCGGCAGCCCGAGGGCGACCTCCTTGGCGAAAGAGGGGCCGGTGACCACGGCCAGCGGCACGTCGGCCCCGAGCACCTCAGCGGCGACTTCGTGCAGGAATCGGCCGGATCCGGGCTCGAATCCCTTGGCCGCCCACGCCACGCCGGCATGCGCCGGACGCAGCGGCGCGAGCGCGCGCAGGGTTTCGGTGAACGCATGGGATGGCACGACCACCAGCACCAGGTCCGCGCCGCGCATCGCGGCGGCCAGGTCGGTGGTGGCGCGCAGGCCCGCGGGCAGGGCGATCCCGGGCAGGTAGCGCGGGTTTTCGTGGCGCTGGTCGATCGCTTCGGCGACCGCCGCGTCGCGCCCCCACAGCACGGTGGGATGGCCGTGGCGGGCGATCAGCGCGGCCAGCGCGGTGCCCCAGGAGCCCGCGCCCAGCACGCTGACCGATGGTGCTACCGCCATGGCGTTCAGGCGTTGCCGGCGGGTTCGCTGCTGGCGAGGTCGCCGTCGCCGCCCTTGGCCTGCTGCTCGGCGCGCTGGCGCAGGCTTTCGGCGTACAGCGCTTCGAAGTTGATCGGCTGCAGCAGGAACGGCGGGAAGCCGCCGGCCTGGATCAGGTCGCCGATGGTCTGGCGCACGTACGGATACAGGATGTTCGGGCAGTGGGTGCCGAGGATGGCATCGAGCGCGGCATCGTCGAAGCCGTTGAGGCCGAACACGCCGGCCTGCTGCACTTCGGCAAGGTAGGCGGTCTTGTCTTCGCCCAGGGTGCAGGTCAGGGTGACGCCGAGCACGACTTCGAAGGCGTTCTCGTTCAGGCGCTGCACGCGCTGGTTGAGGTTCATCTGCAGCTGCGGCTGGACCTGCTCGTTGAACACGGCCGGCGCGCCCGGAGCCTCGAACGACACGTCCTTGACATAGATCTTCTCGACGCTGAACTGCGGGCCGTTGGACACGGGCGCTGCGGTGCCGTTGCTGACGGGTTGGTCGGACATCGTGGAACTCCGGCTGGAAGGAACGTACGGGAAAAGAGGCCGATTATGGCATGGCGGTCCGGCGCGCCCGGCGGCGACCGGCCTGCTGGCTCAGCCCTTGGCGCGGCCCTTGGCCAGCGGCAGGTCGGCCTGTTGCCAGCCGCCGATGCCGCCGTCGAGCACGTGCACATGCTCGAAGCCGGCCTTCTTCAGGCGCTTGGCGGCGGTGCCCGCGGTCTGGCCGGTCTTGCACACCAGCACCACCGGCAGCGCCTTGGCGGGCGCGAGCTGCTTGCTCTCCGGATCGAACTGGCTCATCTGCACGTTCTTCGAGCCGGGGATGTGGCCCTTCTCGAAATCGGCGGCCGGGCGCAGGTCGACGACCAGCGCGTTGTCGCGATTGACCAGCGCGGTCAATCCGGCCGGACGCAGGACCCGGTAGCCGCGGAACAGCTGCGCGACCTCGTTGGCGATGATGGCGAGGGTCAGGCCGACCAGGGCGATCGACAGCAGTTGGTGGCGGCCGGCAAAGGCCAGCAGTTCTTCGAAATTCACGGGATCGACGCGTTCAGGCCGGGAACTGGCGGGCGGCGATTGTCGCACAGGCTCCGCCGTCGCCCTCCCCTGCCACGCAGGGCGAGGCTGGAAGAAGTGCCCACGGTTCGCGGGGCTGCTGGAGGTCGGCCACGCCGACCGCTCGCGTCGAGGCGGGAGGGGAACCAACGGCCCGGGGGCCGGAAGTCCTCTACAAACGGGCGCGTCCTGCGGCTATTCGCCGCTCCACAGGTCCGGCAGGCCATTCATCTGCCACCAGGCCTTGGCTTCGGCGTCGTAGTGCCAGCGCTCGGTGTAGCGCATGCCGCGCTCGGTCATGGTGTGCTTGTTGATCACGCCCAGGTCGATCTCGCGGACCACGTCGCCGTCCGGCAGGGTCTGCGTGCCGAGGTCGTGGTAGCGGGAAATGCCGACGTGCTTGTAGCGTTCGAATTCGACCGGCGTCATCGGATGGGCCTGGCGATACGCGCTGTCGACCAGGTTCCAGGCGCCCTCGAAGTCGCCCCAGCGGATCGCCGCCGACCACGCGTACTGGGCCTCGTGCAGCTTGTCGGCCTGGCCGCCGGTGCTGGCGCAGCCCATGGCCAGCAGCGCGAAGGCAACGGCCAGCCACCAGTGCTTCAACATCCGCATCGCGTCTCTCTCCCGGGGTCGGCGTGGCGCCAAGGGTAGCAACCCGCGACTCAGCCGTGCTTGCGCAGGATCGCGACGTAGCGCGCGCGGAACGTCGTGGCAACGCCGCCGCCGGGCAGCGGCACGGTCGCGACCAGCGTGGTGCGGGCGCGACCGCGCCCGCGCAGCGTGGCGATGAAATCGTCCCATGAAGCGCCCTGCGCGATCCGCGCCTGCGCGCGCAGATCGCCGAACAGCGGCGCCAGGTAGCGCACCTCGCTGTCGGCCACGAACACGTCGGCCTCCAGCCCGGCCTGCTGTACGTGCAGCGTCGCCAGGCCCCACGACGCCAGGGTGAGCAGCGACACCAGGCTGCCGCCGAAGGCGCAGCCCTTGTCGTTGACGTGCAGCGCCAGCGGCGCTTCGAGCGTCAGTGCGTCGCCGTCATAGCCGGCGATCCGCAATTGCATCGCCGCCACCGGCGGCATCGCCTGGTAATGGGCGTCGAGCGCGCGCAGGGGGTGTTCGAATTGCAACGGCGTGGTCCTCGGCTGGAAGGCGGTGGGCCGCCGGAAAGCGCGCTCGCGAAGGCTTGCGGCCACCACGGCGACCGCCCAAGCTTGCCCGATGCGCGACCGATCTTCCTCTCCAGCGGCACTGGCCGGATGCTACGTCATCTCGCTGCGCCCGGTCGGCGGGCACGCGGCGATCCGGCGCATGGCGGCCGCACGCGGCGCGCACGTGCTGGCGCTTTCGCCGTGGCGACTGGTGCTGCGCGACGATGCCGTGGCCCGGGCCGAGCTGCGCGCGGCACTGGGCGCCGACAAGGTCCTGGCGACCAGTCCGGCGGCAGCGCGCGCCGCGCGCGCGCTGCAACCGCTGCGGCGGCGACGCGGACAGCAGTGGTTTGCGGTTGGCACCGGCACGGCCGCGGCGCTGCGCCGCGCCGGGATCGAAGAGGTCGCCGCGCCCGAGCGGATGGACAGCGAAGGCCTGCTCTCGATGCCAGGCCTGCGCGATGTGCGTGGCAGCGCGATCGGACTGCTCACCGCCCCGGGCGGGCGCGGCCGGATCGTGCCGGCACTGCAGCGGCGCGGCGCCCGGGTGCTGCGGGCCGATGTCTATGCACGCGTGCCGATCGCGCCGTCGCCGCGCGCGGTCGCGGCGTTGCGCGCCCTGACGGCCCCGGCCTGGCTGCTGCTGAGCAGCGGCGAAGCGCTGGCGCACCTGTTCGACACGCTGCCCGGCGATGCCGCCGCCGCACTGCGCCGCGCGCGCGTGGTCGCGGCCAGCGAGCGGCTCGCGCGGCAGGCGGAAGGGCACGGCTTTGCCGTCATCGCGGTCGCGGCAAGCGCGCGCCCACGCGACCTGCTCGATGCCGCCGCAACGGCGGCGGCCGCGCCCCGGAATCGGCGCTGATCCGATAGCATTTACGCCTTCCCCGACGATCGTCGCCCCCTGGCCGCACGCCTTGAGCATTCCCTCTCCCACTCCCGCCGCGGGCCGTCGCGGGAGTACGGCCCTGGCCTGGTTCGTCGCGCTGCTGGCGCTCGCCGCCGGCGGCTGGTTCGCCTGGCACGGGTGGCAGGCGCGCTCGCAGCGCGCGCTCGAGATCGAGGCCCAGACCACGCAGCGCCTCGGCGCGCTGGAACAGCGCATCGACGCGCTCCGCCAGGACCAGCGCGCGCAAGCGCAGCGGCTGCAGCAGGCGTCCTCCACCAACCGCGTGCTGCGCGACGAACTGCTCGGCATCGGCCAGCGCGCCGCGCTGCTCGAGGACAGCATCTCCGCGCTCGCCGATCCCGATCGCAACGGCGCGCAGGCGCTGCGCCTGGACGAACTCGAACTCGTGCTCGGCCTGGCGCAGCAGCGCCTGCGCCTGGCCGGCGACCTCGACGGCGCGCGCCGCGGCTACGCGCTGGCGACCAGCCTGCTCGACGGGATCCACGATCCGGCCTGGCTCGGCCTGCGCCAGGCCCTGGTGCAGGAGCGCAGCGCGCTCGAAGCGCTGGGCGACGATCCGCGCGCGATCGCCGCCGGCCGCCTGCAGGCGTTCGCGGCCTCGCTGCCGGCCTTGCCGATCACGACCGCCGCGCGCGACGACGTCACGCTGCCCTGGTGGCGACGCGCCTTCGCACGCATCATCGACGTGCGCCATGCCGACGCCGCGGTGGCGATCGAGCCCGGCGACCGCGCCGCCGGACTGGCCGCGCTGCAGCTCGAACTCACTTTGGCCCAGGCGGCGGTCGAACGGCGCGACCGCGCCGGGTACCGCGATGCGCTGGCACGCGCCGAGGGCTGGACAACGCGACTGTGGCCGGATTCGCCGCAGCTGCGCGAACGCCGCGCGCGCCTGCGCGCACTGCGCGGACTGTCGCTGGCGATCGAACTGCCGACGCTGGGCACCACGCTGGAACAACTCCGGTCGATGCGCGCGGGCACGCGCTGACGCGCGAGTCCGGACGCGTTCAGCCAGCCGATACCGGGTTCACGCGGCGCGCGGTAGGGTACCGGCACACACGGAGGGCGTGCGATGAACCTGTTCCGCAACCTGCTGTTCTGGATCGTGCTGGCGCTGGTCGGCGCGCTGCTGGCGCAACTGCTGCTGGCCGACCCCGGCTACGTGCTGGTGCGCTACCGCGGCATGGACTACACCACCACCGTCGCGGCGGGGCTGCTGATCCTGGTCGGCGTGCTGTTCGCGCTGTGGCTGGTGTGGAAGCTGGTCACGCTGCCGCTGCGCGCCTGGCGCGGGCACCGCGACAGGCAGTCTCGCGCGCGCCTCGGCGGCGGCCTGGAAGCGCTGCACCACGGCCACTACGCGCGTGCGCAGAAGCTGCTCGAACAGGCCGCGGTGGATGACGAAGCGGCCGCCGGGGTTGCCCGGAGCGCTGCGGCGCAGGCGGCCCTGGCGCGCGGCGACGCGGCGGCGGCGCGCGCGCAGGTCGAGGCGTTGGGCGAAGCCCACGCGGCCTCTCGCGCGATCACCGCCGCCGAAATCGCACTGGCCGACGGTCGCCCCACCGATGCGCTGGTCGCGCTCGATGCACCGGCCGCGCAGCCGCTGCCACCGCGCGGCCTGGCGCTGCGCGCCGAAGCCCTTGCCGTGTCCGGCCAGGGCGCGCAGGCCTACGGCATGCTCGGCCCGATGCGCCAGCAGCAGGCGCTGCCCGAATCGCGCCTGTCGGAGCTGGAAACGCGCTGGGCGGAGGCTGCGCTGCGCGAGGCCGGCGACGCCAACGTGCTCGCCGAGCGCTGGGAGTCCCTGCCCAAGCCGCTGAAATCGGAGCCGCGGGTGGTGATCGCCTACGCCGACCGCGCCGCCGACCTGCGCTGGGAGGATGCGTCGGCCAGGAGCATCGAGCAGGCGCTCGACGCGCGCTGGGACGAACGCCTCGCCGCGCGTTACGGTACCTTGCCGATCGCGCGCCTGGAGCAGCGCCGCGGCAACGCCGAGCGCTGGCTGCAGGCCCATCCGGCCAGCCCCGCGCTGCTGCTCACCCTCGCCCGCGTGGCGCGCGCGCAGGGGCAGTGGCCGGCGGCGCACGACTACCTGCACCGCGCTTTGGCGCAGGGCGCCGGCAGCGAGGCGTGGGAGGAATTCGGCCACGGCTTCGCCCATGCCGGCGACGATGCCAGCGCCCGCATCGCCTACGCCAACGCATTGCGCGCCGCGCGCGGCGAGGCGGTGGAGGAACTGCCAGGCCGCGACCTGCGGCAGAAGATCTACGACGAGGCGGTGATCGAGGAACGCGACGAACACGGCATGCCGCGGCTGCGTGAGTAGCGCTTGCCCGGGCTCGAATCCGTGTCCTTGTGGGAGCAGCTTCAGCCGCGAGCTTTTCAATCGACGCCCGCGACACCGTCGCCAGCAGGACGATCGCGTCAAGCGCTCGCGGCTGAAGCCGCTCCCACAACCGTTTGCCCTGCATCGTCGATGGGCCTGCTTGCATGACCCTGCCCCGCTCCCTCGATCCCGCCGACCTGCGCCACTCGCTGCCCGGATTCGCGCGCTGGTTCCGCTACCCGTTGCACGCTGACGACTTCCACCCGCTGCGCGCCAGCGATGACGCGGGTGCACGCCTGCTCGGCTACTACGCCGCCAAGCCGCTGTACGGAAAAATCGACGCGCGCGGCCGCGTGGACAGGAGCGCCGGCTTCAACGGCGAAGTAGTCGCGGTGTTCCTGCCCTCACCGGCGCGCTCATGGCGTCGCGCGCGGCTGATCCGCACGCGCATGCCGCGCCATCGTGTCCGCCGCGCCGACGGCACCCGCAACTGGCCCGCGATCCGGCGCGCGGCCGAAGTTGCGATCCGCCGCAGCCGGTAGCTGCTGAGGCCAATTGTGCGAAGAAGCGGCGGCGATTTCGCGCCACGTCGCAACGATATCGGTGACGATGATTCCGGTCCGGCGCGCCGGGCGAAGCTAAGATTGGTCGATTGGCTGGTCTGGAGAGGGACATGACGCAGGGATTCGCGCATCGCCTTGCACCGTTGCTCGGCTGCTTGCTGGCCGCCTGCAGCGCGCAAACGAATTCACAGGAGAACACCATGGGACTGGACCCCGCCACCGCCGCCTACCAGCAGTACGGCTACAACGACCACCCGGTCGAAGCCCGCCTCGGACCGCACCGCTACCTGATCCCTGCCAACTATTTCCGCGACCAGATCGGTCCCGACTTCCAAGGCAACTTCAGCCTGCTGGTGCAATGGCCCGACCTGCAGCCGCTGCCGCCAGGCGAGCGTTCGAAACAGGACATGGAGGCGTTTGCGAAGCAGATCACGATAGTGCCGCACTATGTCGACCGGGTGCCGCTCGAAACCAGGCTTGAGGCTTCGCTGCACCATCCTTGGGCCAATGAAAACGATCCCACGGTCGCACTGGAGCTGCGCGATCGGATGCCGGGCGTGTTCGACCTCACCCCTTATCGCGTCAACGGCGACCGGTTCCTCGCCTACCAGCAACAGCAGGAAAAGCTGCTCGGCATCCCGTCCGGCGCAAAGCTGGAGGACACCCGGGACTGGTACATCGCGCGTGATGCAGACGGCAGGCCGACCACGGTCATCAAGTGCGATTCCCAGTTGCGACCCGACGGCTACATCATTCAAGGCGAGCAGCTGCTGCCCGACGGTGACTGGACGTCGGGTTGCGACCACATGATCGTGATCCCGGAGGACAAGCTTCGAATCTCGATCGGCTATCGACGCGTCTTCCTGAAGGACTGGAAGAAAATCGAGCAGCGCGCGCGGGACCTGTTCGCGCAGTACCGCGCCCGCTGACCTCAGGGATCACAGGAGTAGACCATGGAAGGGCTCAACCAGCAGGACATCGAAATCCTCGGCTTCTATGCCGAGAAGGGAAATCGCGAGCTTTACCGGAATTACCTGTCCCAGCACGAAGGCAACGATGGCTACGGCCTGCTCGCGCTTGGTGTCGTGCGCAATGACAGCATGCCCGGGTCGGTTGCCAACAATTTTGCGCAGAACCACGCCCTCCGACACGACGATCGCGTGCTCAGCGAACGGGAGTGGGAACGGTTCGGTATCGACTTGATCCGAAGAGACTTCGAGCGTCGCGTCGAACATTTTGCCGACGGGCGGCCCGACCTGGCGCTCAACCTGGCTGTCCGGGACATTCAGTACGCACACGATACGTCCTTCGAGAACGCCCGCATCGATCCCAACGCCTGGACCCCGCGCCAGCTGCTCGAAGCCGCGCGCCGGCAGGGTGGCGAGCAAGCCGCCGAAGGCGTCTGGCATGGAATGCTCGACAACAACACGCTGGGGCTCGGGCTGGGCATCGGCCGCGCCGGCATCACCCTGGGCGACATCGTGCGCTACGACGACGACCAGCTGCCTGCCCTGCGCTACACGGGCGCGCTGGCCGGTGCCAGCGTGATGGCCTCACAGGACCGCCCCACGACCGATCCCGGCGTGGTTGGCGGGGCCAGCTTCTATTACCTGTACGACGACCGCGCGCGCGAATGGTCGAGCGTCGCCGCCGGTGGCGGCATGGGCGGGCCGGTGATTCGCCGCGTCACCGACCCGGAACGGGTCGCCGAACTCGACGACACGCGCGCCCTGCGCCTGGAGCGGCAGGAGAAGGCCGGGCAGTTCCACCCGCTCGATCCTGCCCGCGAACGCGGAATTTCCGAAAGTCCGTGGACATTGGCCGATGCCGGAACGCCTTCGCAGACTAAGCGAATCGCAACGTCCGACCCCATGCGCCCCGACCACCCCGATCATCGCCTGTACCTCGGCAGCCGCGACGCCGTGCACCGGCTCGACGCCTCGCTCGGCCGCGGGCCGGACCAGCACAGCGAGAACATGATCGCCAGCCTCGCCTGCCTTGCGCGGCGCAGCGGCCTGGAGCGCATCGACCACGTCGTGCTCGGCGAGCAGACCAGGGCGCTGCGGCCGGGCGAGCACGTGTTCGTGGTCCAGGGCCGGCTCGACGACCCGGCCCATGTCCGTGCGCACATGAAAACGCAGCTCGCCGTGGACACGCCCGCAGCGGATTCGTTGCGGGAGCTGCAGGCGTTCGACCGGGCCGCGCGGCAGGCCCGGACGCAGCAGCAGGCGCAGGCGGAATCGCTCGAGCATGGCGCGTCCGCACAGCAGCGCGCAGCGCCGATGCAGATGGGCTGATACCTGGCCTGGGCCTGGCAGACCCGCCAGGCTCGCGGCTGCAGCCGCTCCCACGAGCGCGCGCGGGGCGGACTGCCCGCAGGCAGCGCTCAGCGCTCGAGGATCGCCACCACGCCCATGCCGCCTGCCGTGCAGATCGAGATCAGGCAGCGACCACCTCCGCGCTGCTGCAGCTCCTTCGCGGCGGTGGCGACGATGCGCGCGCCGGTCGCGGCGAACGGATGGCCGGTCGCGAGCGAGGAGCCGTTGATGTTGAGCTTGGCGGGGTTGATCTTCCCCAGCGGGGCGTCGAGGCCGAGCCGGGACTTGCAGTACTCCTCGCTCTCCCACGCGCGCAGCGTGCACAGCACCTGCGCGGCGAACGCCTCGTGGATCTCGTACAGGTCGAAATCCTGCAGGGTCAGGCCATTGCGCGCGAGCATCTCGGGCACGGCGATGGTCGGCGCCATCAGCAGGCCCTCGCCGTGGACGAAATCCACCGCGGCGGTCTGCGCGTCGCGGAGATGGCACAGCACCTCGTGGCCGTGCGCTGCCGCCCACTCATCCGTGGACAACAGGCAGGCAGCGGCGCCGTCGGTGAGCGGGGTCGAGTTTCCGGCAGTCAGCGTGCCACGGCCGGAAACCTTGTCGAAGGCCGGCTTCAGCGTGGCGAGCTTCTCGATCGAGGTATCGGCGCGCAGGACGTTGTCGCGCGAGACACCGCGGAAGCTGACCACCAGGTCGTCGAAGAAGCCGCGGTCGTAGGCGGCGGCGAGCTTGTGGTGCGAGGCAACGGCGAGCTCGTCCTGCGAGTCGCGCGAGATGTTCCACTCCTTGGCCATGTCCTCGCAGTGGTCGCCCATCGACTTGCCGGTGCGCGGCTCGGCCACGCCGGGAAACTCGGGCTTGAGCTCGCGGAAGTGGAAGCCCTTGAACGCAGCGAGCTTGTCGCGCGTGGTCTTGCCGCGCGCGGCCTCCAGCAGCCGGCGACGCAGCTTCTGTCCATAGACGATCGGCACGTCGGACGTGGTGTCCGAGCCACCGCCCACGCCGGCCTCGATCTGGCCGGCGGCGATCTTGTTGCCGATCATGACCAGCGCGTCGAGCGAGGTGCCGCAGGCGCGCTGCAAGGTGATGCCCGGGGTCAGCGGGGACAGGCCCGAGGACAGCGTGGCCTCGCGTCCCAGGTTCCAGTCGCTCGGGTGCTTGATCACCGCGCCCATCGCCACTTCGCCCAGCTGCTGCCCGTGGAGCCCGAACTTCTCGACCAGCGCACCGAGCGTGCGCACCGACATGCCGAGGTTGCCGACGTCGGAATAGGCCGTGTTCTGGCGACAGAAGGGGATGCGGACGCCGCCGAGGACGGCGACGGGACGGCCATGGAGCATCGGGATTGCCTCGTTGCGGGCCTGCCAGCGTGGCGGGCCATAATGGAATGAGTCTAGCGCCGTGACCGTGCACGGCCAATCATGAGCAGGCGATGAGCGAAAAGATTCTGCATGTCCTCGGTGCGCTGGCACTGGAGCTGACCCCTGGCAGCAGCGCCTCGCGCGACGCGCTGCCGCAAAGCGAGGCCGGCGAGCTGGGCGCGGCGATCGCGCGCGACCTGGCCCGCTTCTCGCCGGAGGCCGCGGCGCTCGACCTGACCACCGCCGGCGCCCACTACGACCCGGTTGAACTGCTGCGCCCGGGCTGGCCCATCCACCGCGAGCTCGATCAGCTTGGCGCGCGCGCACCCGGCGGCGGCAGCGGCGGTGCTCGCATCATCGCCTTCGGCAGCCACGACGGCCGCCTGCCGGGCGCACTGTCGCCATCGGCGGATTACGCCGGAGGCCCGCTGCGGCTGGTGCCCTGGTCGCTGGCCGGCAGCGCCGACACCGTGCGCGACGTCGGCGATGCCTGCGAACGCGACCTGATGGAACGCGGCATGGCCGGCGCCGACACCGCGCTGCTGGCGCAGGAAGCGTTCGACCTGCAGGTCGAACACGCGCGTTACCTGACCATGCACGACCTGTGCGCGCTGATGGCGATGCAGTACGACCACGCTGGCCTCGCGCCGCTGTGGCCGGTGGTGGAAACCGCGCTGCTGTCGCCCGACCGCGATGCCTGGCTGGACGCGCCGCCCGAGCCGTTGCTGCACTACACCGACCACGAGGCGCGCATTGCCCTGCTGACGCCCAACGCCTGGCGCGCGCGCAATGGGGAGTCGGTCGCCGATGGCGGCGACCGCGACGACGAACGCCTGCAGCGCAGGTTTGCCCACTATGAGGCGCGGCAGCGCCAGTTCGCCGCGGTGCTGCGCGCGCACGGCGTGGCGGTGACGTTCGCGCATTGCCAGGGCGACCCGGTGGGCGAGCTTTAGGATCACCCCGCCGTCCGCGTCGACAGACAGGCAGACAGGGAGGCTCTGCGTTTGGCTCAGCCATGAGGGCGAGCTTGGCCGTTCGGCCTTTGCACTGCGCTGGCGATGAGACGGGGTTTGGCTTCTCTCCCTGCGAAGGCAGGCTCCTGCCGACAGGGATGCGCTGGATCCCGCGCGACTGTCCGACAGCGGCGCTGGATGCAGGGCATCTTTCCCACCCCGCCTGTCGGCGTCGCTGGACCAAGCGCGTCGCTGAGGCCGCTCCTACGTGGCGCGGTGTGCTGATCGCGATTGCAGTGCCGATTCCAGGATGTCGTAGCCGGCGTCCGCCATGCCCAGCGCGGCGTAGGTCCGGCGCGCCGCATCGTTGCCACGCTCGACGTACAGGCGTAGCCCGACCACGCCGGGCGCTGCGCCCGCGAGCGCTTCCACATGCCGGTACAGCGCCGCGAACACGCCGCGCCGGCGGTGCTGCGGCACCACGTACACGCTCTGGATCCACCACCAGTCACCGTTGCGCCAGTCGCTCCACTCCGTGGTGAGCATCAGCGTGCCCGCGCGCGCGTCTTCGCCATCGCAGGCGATGAAGTAGCGCGCCTTCGCCGCATCGGCCAGGCCCGAGGCGATGCCGGCACGCACGGTGTCGGGATCGAGGCGCTTGTGTTCGGTTTCCAGCGCCATCGCGATGGCGCAGTCGGCGAGCCAGTCGCGATCGGCAGCCACGGCTGCGCGGATGGAATACATGGTCACCTCGTGTGCCCCCGATCGTGTAGGAGCGGCTTCAGCCGCGAGTTTTGGTCGGGGCACCACCGCGAAGCCAGCCACAGCGTCGTGTTGGAACCAGGTTGCCGCGAGGCGACGGCTACGCCATGGCGTCCCCAGCGCCAGTGTCGTAGTTGCTTGCGTGGTCGCACCGGACTACGCCGCGAGCGTCGTAGCTCGCGGCGCAAACCGCTCTGCTCCGGCGCCCGGGCGCAGCCGCAGTGCGGCCGATCACATCTTCGGCGTGATGATCCCGCAGGCCACGCGCGCGCCGGCGTTCCCCGATGGCTGCGAACGGTAGTCATCCGGCGCGGCATGCACGATCACTGCGCGTCCGGCGATGTCGTTGGCCGCGCCGCCGCCGAGGGTAACGCCGGTCAGGTGGATGTTGATCTTCGCCAGGCCCTGCGCATTGGCGACGATATTGTCCATGTCCCCGGCGTGATGGACCGCCGTGCCGGCGCGGCCGTGCGCGCTGCCGGCGGGATTGAAGTGTCCACCCGCGCTGCTGGCATCGGCGGCGCTGCAGTCGCCCTTCTCGTGCACGTGGATGGCGTGCGTCTGGCCGGCGCCGAGGCCGCCGATCTCGCCGGTGATGTGCACGCCATCGCCCATCGGCACCAGCGACAGCTTGCCGCTGACCAGGCTCCCCGACGCGGACGCCAGGTTGACGGCTGCCGACTTGGCCGCGCTGGTGCCCGGGGAGGCGGGCGTCGGCGACGACATCGTCGGCGCCGTCTTTTCACCGGTGGTCGAACAGGCGGCGAGGGCGCAGGCAGCGGCGACGACGAGCAGGTGGTGGCGAGGGCGCATGGACATGATGGTTTCCTTGCTGAAGGTCTCACGCACGCTAGCGCGCGCGGGGTTCACGGCGGATGAAAGCACGATCGACGAAAGCGCACTGGATGAAAGCCACGGCGGGCGCATGCATGGCGGATGAAAGCGCGTCGGCGCAACGCCCTACTCGCGCCGCTGCCCGGCACCGAGCTTGCGGGTGAGCGTGTTGCGGCCCAGCCCGAGGCGTTGCGCGGCTTCGGCGCGGCGGCCGCCGGTATGCGCGAGCGCGGCTTCGAGCAGCGCGCGGTCGAAACGCGCGAGCGCTTCGGCGTGGATGCCGGTGTCGCCGTCGGCGAGCCGTGCGCCAGCCCAGGCCGCGAGCGCATCGTCCCACTCGCGCACCGGTGCGCGTCGAGAAGAAGCGAGCATGCCGTCGAGGTCGGCGGGCGTGATCGTGTCGCCGGGCGCCAGCGCGGCCAGGCGCCAGCACAGGTTCTCCAGTTCGCGCACGTTGCCCGGCCAGTCATGGCCGAGCAGGCGCTGGAGCGCGGCCTTGCCGAAGCGCTTGGGCGGCGCGGCGAATTTTTCCGCCGCCGCCCGCAGGAACCGCTCGGCCAGCTTCGGCACGTCCTCGCGCCGCTCGCGCAGCGGCGGCAGGTGCAGCCGCACCACGTCGAGCCGATGCAGCAGGTCGGCGCGGAAGCGTCCGTCGGCGACCAGTGCTTCGAGGTCCTGGTGGGTCGCGGCCACCACGCGCACGTCGACGCGGATCAACGCGCGGCCACCGACGCGGAAGAACTCGCCCTCGGCCAGCACCCGCAGCAGCCGGGTCTGCAGCGGCTGCGGCATGTCGCCGATCTCGTCGAGGAACAGGGTGCCGCCATCGGCCTGTTCGAAGCGGCCGACATGGCGCTTGCTGGCGCCGGTGAACGCGCCGGCCTCGTGGCCGAACAGTTCGCTCTCCAGCAGCTCGGCCGGGATCGCCGCGGTGTTGAGGGCGACGAACGGCGCGCGCGCGCGCGGCGACTCGCGGTGCAGCGCGCGGGCCACCAGCTCCTTGCCGGTGCCGGTCTCGCCGGTCACCAGCACCGAGAGCGGCGCTTGCGCAAGCCGGCCGATGGCGCGGAACAGCTGGCGCATCGCCGGCGTGTCGCCGACCAGCCCATCGCTGGCGGATTGCCCTGCCAGCGCGGGCGCTGGGGCCTCCTCGCCACCACCGCCATGCTGCGCCAGCACGCGCTCGGCCAGCGCGACCGCATCGTCGAGGTCAAACGGCTTGGAGAGAAAGTCGTGCGCGCCGCCGCGGAACGCGCCCGCGGTGCTGGCGACGTCGGTGTAGGCCGACATCACCACCACCGGCAACTGCGGATGCGAGTGCTTGAGCCGGTCCAGCAGCACCAGGCCGTCGTCGCCGGGCATGCGCACGTCGGTGAACAGCAGTCGCGGCGGCGGCCGTGTTGCCAGCGCGTCAAGCACCGCACGCGCGGAATCGAAGCCGACCACGTCGAAGCCCGCCTCGCGCAGCGCGGTCGCGAGCACGAAGCGCACGCTGCGGTCGTCGTCGACGACCCAGATGGTGGAGGGTTCAGCTGCCATGGAGGATCGGCCTGTTGCCGTTGTCTTTTCTGTTGTTGCTCGCCGTTCGCGAACCAGCGGAAGCCCGGTACCGCTGGCCTGTCGCGTTGCAGCGACGATCCAGCGCAAGAAGCCAAGTCTCTGGATGACCAGACGTACGTCTGTTGACAGCCCCGCCTGAGCGGGAATGAGGAAGGGCCGTGGCAAGCACGGCGATCGTCGTCGCGCCCGTCATCCCCCCTCCTCCACCAGCATCGGCAGCAACATCGTGAACACCGTGTGCCCCGGTCGCGAGCGGTAGGCCAGCGAGCCGCGGTGCTCGCGCGCCACCTGCTGGGCCAGCGCCAGCCCCAGCCCGCTGCCTTCGGCGCGCCCGGAGACCAGCGGCAGGAAGACCTGCTCGGTCAGCGCCTCGGGCACGCCGCGGCCGTCGTCGACGATCTCCAGCCGCAGCGCCAGGGGATGCAGCTCGTCGGCAATGCGCAATGCGTGCTCGGCCCGCGTGCGCAGGGTGACGTTGGCGGCGCCTGCCTCGATCGCGTTGCGGACCAGATTCCAGGTCGCCTGCACCAGGCGGTCCGGGTCGCCGGTAAGGTCCGGCAGGCTCGGGTCGTAGTCGCGGACCAGCTTCACCGCCCAGCCGGCATCGGATTCGGCCAGGCGCAGCACGCGTTCGAGCACGGCGTGGATGTTCAGCGGCGCATGCGGCCGCGGCGGCGCCGGCGACAGCAGTCGGTCGAGCAGTTGGGTCAGTCGCTCGACTTCCGATTCGATCAGGCCCGTGAGCTCAAGCGAGGCGGCATCATCGGCGCGCCGCGCCAGCAGCTGCGCCGCGCCCTTGAGCCCCGCCAGCGGATTGCGCAGCTCATGCGCCAGGCCCTTGAGCGCCGCCGACAGCGCCGAAGGCAGCGCGGCCACCGGATCCTCGCCGGGAAACTCGTCCACCGGGTGCGCCTCCAGCAGCCAGCCGCCGGATTCGGGCGCGCCGAGCCAGGCATCGGCGAACTGCGGCGCCATGCCGGGGAACGCCAGCGGCAGCCGGCGCAGCCGGATCGGGTCCTGCGACGCGCCGCCGTCCAGCGCGCGGGCCAGCGCGTCGCCTTCGAATTCGAGCGCGGCCAGCGGCAACCCCGGCAAGCGCCGCGCTCCGACCCCGAGCCAGCGGGCGAAGGCGAGGTTGACCGATGCCACGACGCCATCCGCCCCGACCCGCGCCAGCGGCGTGCTCAACAGGTCGTAGGCGTCCTCTGCAGTCATTGCACCAATATAGTGCAAGGGCGTGCCCCGCGGTCTGCGCCAGCCGTATTCCGGAGCGTCTAGATCAAAAGAGTCGCCGCCGCCGATTCGCCAAACCGCGTGTATCGCGATCGCAACCCCGGCCTAACACTCCGGCGGGCAAGCTCGGACACTGAAGCAACAGCCCACAGAACGCTGTCACTCTCTCCAGACTGCCCCGCCCCGGGGCTTTTTTTTGCCTCAGCGCGGGCGTCCTGCAATTGCAGGCTTGCCGGGACGTCAGGTTCCGTCTTCTGTTCTGGACCGCCGAGATGCCGCAGGCCAAGGACACCCGACGGGTGATCGCCGGGCCGCAACGCACGGCTTCACGGGTCGGTAGAAGAATTGCCTGCGTGCCGTCGCGGCCGGCAGCGGGCTACCGCGTCAGCGCGTACAGGATGCGTGCGTCCTGCGCATCGAGCACGTCGTTCTCGTCGCCGCGGAAACGGCGATGGAAGGCGCGCACGATGGCGGCGTGACCGGCGCTGTCGTCCTGCTCCAGCGGATACCCGAGCATTCGCAGCGCCTGCCAGGGATCGAACCCAGGCGGCGGTTCGGCCAGCGGCTCCCCGGGCCACAGGCCGAAGCCGGCGTCGGCCAGCTGCTTCCACGGAAAGCGGAACCCGGGGTCGCGCTTGCGCGTCGGCGCGAAGTCGGCGTGGGCGACGATCGCGGTGCGCGGGATGCCATGGCGTTCGCACAGGTCGCCCAGCAGGCGCACCAAGCTGTCGATCTGCGCCGGCGAGAAGGGCTCCTCGCCGTTGTTGTCGAGCTCGATGCCGATCGAGGCGGAATTGACGTCGGTGATCGTGCCCCAGCGGCCGGGGCCGGCGTGCCAAGCGCGGTCCTGGTCGGCGACCAGCTGGTAGATGTCGCCGTCGTCGCCGACCAGGTAATGCGAACTCACCGGGCCGCCGCTGTTTTTCGTGCGCAGGGTGTCGAGGCTCTGCTGCACCGATTCCTGCTCGGTGGCGTGGATCACGATCAGCACCGGCTGCCGTGGGCCGAAGTTCGGCGACGGCACCCATTGCGCCATCGGGTTGCGCGGCGGTGCGTGGCTGCAGGCGGCGAGCAGCAGCGAGACAACGAGCAGGAAGGAGATGCGCATCGCCCTATTGCAGCCGCAATCGGTGACCGGCGCAACCCTGCCGCGCGGGCCGGGTCGTCAATCCAGCCGGAGCTGCCAGTAGCCGACGTCGATCCAGCGTCCGAACTTGTGGCCGACTTCGCGCAGGTGCGCGCTCTGGGTGAATCCCAGCGCCTCGTGCAGCGCGACACTGGCGGGGTTGGGCAGGGCGGCACCGCCGATGACCATATGCAGGCCGCGAGCGCGGAGCTGCTCGAGCAGGCATTGGTAGAGGCGGCGGCCAATCCCGCGGCCGGTCATTTGTGGGGCAAGGTAGATCGAGGACTCCACGCTGTGGCGATACGCGGCGCGTGCGCGCCAGCGGGTTGCGTAGGCGTAGCCGAGGATGTCGCCGGCGGCGTCCTGGGCGACAAGCCAGGGCAGGCCGTCTTCCTGCACCGCCGCGATCCGCCCGCGCATGTCGTCACCGGCAACCGCGTCGACTTCGAACGTCACGATCGTCGACGCGACGTAGTCGTTGTAGATGGCCGCGAGCTGCGCGCCATCGCCGGGGTGGGCGTCGCGGATGTCGAAGGAGCCTGTCATCGTCGTGCGCCGTTGTCGAATGCGGTTTGCGGCCGTTTGCTGCCCGTGCGCGGTGGACAACGAGGGGCTCGCACGCTGCGACCCCGCCCTCGCGGAGGGCGGAGCGCAGCGGGCGGCTTTTGCGGCCCTAGATCGCGTAGTACATCTGGTACTCGAGCGGATGCGTCGCCGCGCGGAACGCGGTGACTTCCTTCATCTTCAGGCCGATGTAGGCGTCGATGAAGTCGTCGGTCATGACGCCGCCGGCCTTGAGGAACTCGCGATCGCCGTCGAGCGCCTCCAGGGCCTGGTCGAGCGAATGGCAGACGGTCGGGATGCCCTTCTCCTCTTCCGGCGGCAGGTCGTACAGGTCCTTGTCGCTGGGGCCGCCCGGGTCGATCTGGTTCTTGATGCCGTCGAGGCCGGCCATCATCAGCGCGGTGAAGATCAGGTAGCCGGAGTTCATCGGGTCGGGGAAGCGGACCTCGATCCGGCGCGCCTTGGGATTGGCGACATACGGAATGCGGCAGGACGCGGAGCGGTTCGAGGCCGAGTACGCCAGCATCACCGGCGCCTCGAAACCCGGCACCAGGCGCTTGTACGAGTTGGTGGTCGAGTTGGCGAAGGCATTGATCGCGCGCGCGTGCTTGAAGATGCCGCCGATGTACCACAGCGCCATCTGCGACAGGCCGCCGTAGCCGTCGCCCGAGAACAGGTTGACGCCGCCCTTGGCCAGCGACTGGTGCACGTGCATGCCGCTGCCGTTGTCGCCCACGATCGGCTTGGGCATGAAGGTCGCGGTCTTGCCGTTGCGATGGGCGACGTTCTTGATGACGTACTTGGTGGTCTGCAGTTCGTCGGCTTTCTTCACCAGCGAATTGAACTTGGTGCCGATCTCGCACTGGCCGGCATTGGCGACTTCATGGTGGTGCACCTCGACCTCGATGCCGACCGCTTCGAGGGTCTTGCACATCTCGGCGCGGATGTCGTGCAGCGAATCGAGCGGCGCGACCGGGAAATAGCCGCCCTTGACGCCGGGACGGTAGCCGGTGTTGCCGCCGGCGTATTCGCGCGACGAGTTCCAGTGCGCTTCTTCCGAGTCGATGTGGAAGAAGGTGTGGCCCATCTCGTTGGCGTAGCGCACCGAATCGAAGATGAAGAATTCGGGCTCCGGGCCGAAGAATGCCTGCTCGGCGATGCCGCTGGACTTGAGGAACGCCTCGGCGCGACGGGCGATGCCGCGCGGATCGCGGTTGTAGGCCTGCATCGTGGTCGGATCGAGCACGTCGCAGGTCAACACCAGGGTCGGATCGACGGTGAACGGATCGAGGAACGCAGTGTCGGGGTCGGGCAGCAGCACCATGTCGGACTGGTGGATGCCGCGCCAGCCGCCGATCGAGGAGCCGTCGAACATCTTGCCGTCCTCGAACAGGCCCGGCTCGATGATCGATTTCGGGAACGTGACGTGGTGCTGTACGCCGCGCATGTCGGAGAAGCGCAGGTCGACGAATTCGACCTTGTGGTCGGCGATGAGTTTTTCGACGGTTTCGAGGGACATGGCATTCGGCCGGTTGAGAGGATGGTGCTGCTTGTCGCAAGCGACGTGCCAAGTCCATTGAGATGCAAGTTATTGATTTTGCTGGGATGTCTTGACACAAGAACAGTACTTCGCACCAATCGGGTGCAGTACTTGGACGTGGCGCTTCAAGTTGGTGCGGATTGGTTGCCCACGGCAGCAAAGCTGGCCGGACAGCAGAGCGATGGCCAACGCGACACCGGTCGCCGGCTTGCGGTCGACAGCCCGAGGGCGCGACCTGCCGCGGCCGGAGCGCGATCGGGTTCCCGTATCCTGTGCCGCCCTTCCCCAACATCGGTCTGTCGTGAACGATCTGCTCGCCGCCCTGCTGCTGGGCATCATCGAAGGCATCACCGAATTCCTGCCGATTTCCAGCACCGGCCACCTGCTGATCGCGGAGCGCTGGCTGGGGCACCGCAGCGACCTGTTCAACATCGGCATCCAGGCCGGCGCCATCCTCGCCGTCGCGCTGATCTACCGGCAGCGGCTGTGGCAGCTGCTGGTGGGCCTGCGCGAACCGGACAACCGCGACTACGCCTTCAAGCTCGGCGCCGCGTTCGGCGTGACCTGCGTGCTCGGGGTGATCGTCAAGAAGCTGGGCTTCGAGCTGCCCGACCGGATCGAGCCGATCGCCTGGGCGCTGATCTTGGGCGGCGCGTGGATGGTGGCGGCCGAGCATTTCGCGGCGAAGCGGGCGCAGGCGCTGGGCGAACGCAGCGCGATCAGCTGGACGGTGGCGATCCTGGTCGGCATCGCGCAGGTGGTGGCCGGCGTGTTCCCCGGTACCTCGCGCTCGGCGGCCACGATCTTCGTCGCCCTGCTGTTCGGCACCACCAGCCGGGTGGCGGCCACCGAGTTCGCGTTCCTGGTCGGCATCCCGACGATGTTCGCGGCGACCGCCTACGAACTGGTCGACGTCGTGCGCAGCGGCGAGGCCATGCACGAGGACTGGACCGCGCTTGCCATCGCCTTCGTGGCTTCGGCGGTCACCGCCTTCATCGCGGTGAAGTGGCTGCTGCGCTACATCCAGTCACACCGCTTCACCGCGTTCGCGGTCTACCGAGTGGCGCTGGGCGCGGCGCTGTTGCTGCTGGTGCCGGCGGCCACCGCCGGCTGAGCTGAGGCTTCGGCGCGGGTCGAATCACGCCACTGCGTGTCGGCCAGCTCCATCCACCCCGCGACTGCCACGCCGCAGCGCCCGGCCGCCGATCAACCGGCGCCGGGATGCAGCGAATAGGTGCCGTGCACCGAGGCCTCGGCCAGCACGTGGCCGTGCATGGCGCGGAACACGTCGCCCGCGGCAAACCGCTCCGGCAACGCCAGCGTGTCCACGTCGAGCGCGAACAGGCGGAAGAAATAGCGATGCACTCGGAGGTCGTTCGGCGGCGGATACGGGCCGTCGTAGCCGAGATAGTCGCCGCGCATGTCGTCGCTGTTCGCGAACCAGCCGGTGTAGTCGTTGAGTCCCTGGCGCGCGCCCGCCGGGCCCCGGGGCGCGCGCTTGCCGCCCTTGTCGACGCCGTCGCTGCAGCTGCCCGCCGCGAGTTCGCGCACGTTCGCCGGAATGTCCGCCATCACCCAGTGCACGAACTCCCCGCGCGGATGCGCGACCGGGATCTCCACGTCGTCGCGGCCGGCCAGCGAGGGATCGGTCGGGGCGTCGGCGTCGATGCACAGCAGCGCAAACGAGCGGGTCGCGGGCGGCGCGTGCTCCCAGGCGAGCTGCGGATTGCGGTTGCCGCCGAACCCTCCGGACGCGCCGAGCGCGAACTCCTCCGCGATCGGTTTGCCGGGCTCGAAACTGCTGCTGTGGATCCGCATGGGGTGCGTTTGCATGACGATGTCCTCCTCCAGCATCCAACAAGACTTTGATTGAACGCTTCGATCAGGCCTCGGGATAGCCCAGGCGCTGCGCCACCGGCGCCAGCAGGGCGAACGGTTCGGCCAGCGCGCCGGCGAACTCGCGCCAGTGGCCGGCGGCGAAATGCGGCGGCCCGAACAGCCCCGCCGGCGGCGTGGCGATGTGGGCGCGCAGCGCGGCGCCCAGCGCAGCGGCGACCGCGCCGCCGTCGGCGTGGATCTCGTCCATCTTCACCAGCGCGTAGAGCACCGGCGAACGCTCGTGCAGGACCGCGACATGCTCGAGATGGCGCGCCAGCCAGCGGCCCATCTGCAGCGGCGACTCGACCCGCAGCTGCAGCCTGGCGCCGAACGCCAGCCAGTCCAGCAGCATGTCGCGCGGATCGCGCAGCGCGATCACGACGTTGGCCTGCGGCACCTCGCTGCGCAGCATCGGCAGCAGCGCGTTGTCCCACCACAGCAGCCAGTCGATCACCTCGCCGTTTGGCACGCCGCGCGCGGGCAGGTGGTCGCGCCAGTCTCGCGCCACGGTGGCGGCGTCCAGCTCACCGTCGGACAGCCGCGAGGCGACGCGGAAATTCTGCAGCAGGTCCTCCGGAGCCCGCCCGGCCTCGAATCGGTCGCTGCGGAACGCCGGCACCGTGCCTGCCAGCACCGCGGCCAGGCGCTCGACGCCCGAACCCGGCGCGCCGGCCAGGAACGCCACCGCGGGCGCATCCGCGGCCGGCATGGCCATCGGCGGCAGCGCGGGATCGGGCGCCGTGGGTTCGGGCAGCGGCAAGCTGCGCGGCGCGGCGTCGGCATGCAGGCCGGCCCACGTCGCAACCGCGGCTTCGAAGCGGCCAGCGCGCTGCTGCGCGTGGCCCATCCAGCTGCGCAGCTCGCGGCGCACGTCTTCGTCCTGCGCCTGTGCCAGCAGCGACTCGATATGGGCGAAGCCGGCGTCCGGATCGCGTGCGACCAGCCGGTCGGCGATGCGCATCTGCGCCAGCCGGTGGCCCGGAGCGAGCACCACGATGCGGTGCGCGATCGCCTCGGCGGCCTCGGTCTCGCGGCGCATGCCCAGCAGCGCCATGTTCGCCTCCAGCGCGGGCAGCGACTCGGGCATCTGCGCCAGCCAACGCTGGGCCAGGTCCAGCGCGGCCGGATCGGCCGCGTCCTCCACGGCCAGCCGCGCCTGCCACAGCATCGCGGCCTGCGGCGAGGTCGCCAACGCGGCGTCGAACACGCTGCGCGCCATGTCGCGATCGCCATTGCGGCGCAGCGCCTCGTACAGCGCCTCGAGCGTGCGCGCATCGTCCGGCTGCGTGGCCAGCGCGCGGCGCAACCACGGCAGCGCGCGCTCGTGGCGGCCGGCGGCCAGCTCCAGCTCGCCCGCGAAGCGGTGCAGGCCCGGGGTGACGTCATCGCGGTCGAGCAGCGGCGCCAGCTCGTCGGCGGCCTCGCCCGGCCGGCCCTGGCGGCGCAGCAGTTCGGCCAGCAGCGGGCGCAGCCCGCGCGTCGTCGGCATCGTTTCCAGCGTGCTGCGGAAGGCCTGTTCGGCGAATGCCAGATGGCCTTTGCCCAGGTAGGCGAAGCCCAGGGCGTAGCGGATCTGCGCGTCTTCCGGCGCCGCCTTCGACGCCTGCGACAGCAGCACCAGCGCCGCGTCGGCGTCGCCGCGCTCCAGCGCGATGCTGCCGTGGAGCAGCTGCGTCCAGGGATGGCGCGGCGACACGCGCTCGGCCAGCCGCGCCTGCCGTTCGGCTTCGTCCAGGTCGCCGCGCATCAGCGCCAGCTGCGCCTGCATGACATAGGCGCCGAACTGGTTGGGGTCGAGCTGCACGGTCTGTGACAGCGCCGCCTGCGCGGCATCCAGCCGGCTGCCGTGCAGCAGGTAGCCGGCACGGTGGAAATGCAGGTCGGCGTCGTCCGGGGCCAGCGCGATGGCGCGGTCGATGCTGGCCAGGGCGGCATCGCCGTCGCCACTCGCGCGCAGCGCCATCGCCAGCGCGCGGTGCGCCTGCGGGTCTTCGGGGTGGTCGGCGATCGCGGCGCGGGCGAGCGACAGCGCGTCTTCGTTCGCCCCGCGCCGGAGCGCGTCGAGGATATCTGCTTGCATGGGGAAATGGTCGGCGGGCGGCGCCCGGAATCCGGCCATTCTAGCGGCCACCCGCGACGGGGCTTCAGTCGGCAGGCAGGGCCGCCGCGAGGCGCTCGGCCACCCAGCGCTCGGCGAAGCCGTCCAGATGCACGTTCTCGAGGAAACCGCAGTGCCCGCCCCACTGCGCGATTTCCAGCCGCGCCCGCGCGGGCAGCACCAGGGCGTGGAAATCCTCGATCGGGATCACCGGATCGTCGGCCGCCATCAGGATGTCGGTCGGCACCGCCAGCGGCGCCAGCCGGTCGCCGGCGATCGAATAGCCGTCGAAATAGTTGTCCAAAGTGCCGAAGTCGGTGTGCCGCTGCACCAGCCATTGCGTCAGCTCGCGCATGTGCAGCTTCAGCGTCGCGTCGTCGAAGTCGTGGCGCTCGGGGAACAGCCGGCGCTTGCGCTGCAGCGAAGCGCGCCACTTCTTCTCGAAGTAGCGCATGTACATCGGCGTGCCGCGTTCCATCTGCAACATCGTGCGCGCCGGATCCAGCACCGGGCACACCGCGGCCACGCGCGCCAGGTCCAGCCCCGCGGACGACGCCCGCAGCGCCAGGCGCAGCACGAAGTTGCCCCCCAGCGAATGCCCGGCCGCGACCATCGGCCGCGCGGTTCCATCCGCGGGCAGGAAGCGGCGCGCGATGTCGCAGGCCGCGTGCACCACCTCGTCGATGCGGTTGGAATGGAACAGCGCCTCGTTGAGGTGGTGGGTGTCGCCGTGGTCGCGGAAGTTGAGCCGGAACACCTCGAACCCGCGCAGCAGCAGTTGCACCGCAGTCATGCGCATGTAACTCGATTCGGTGCTGCCTTCCCAGCCGTGCAGCAGCAGCGCGAGCCCGCGCGGACGCATCCCGGGCAGCGTGGTGTGCAGGCCGTGCAGGCGCACGCCGTCGCCGCCATCGATCATGTGCCCGCTGCTGACCGCGCCGATCCGCGCCAGACCGCGCGCGCCGCGCATGCGCCGCAGCGGGCTGCCGGCCAGGATCGACTGCACGTGGCGGTTGCGCAGCCACGCTGGCGGTCGGTAGCCGGAGGCGGCGATCCGGGACTCCGCCCTTGGCGCCCCCGCTTCCATCGCGGGCGCCTGGGCGATGGGCTCCAGGGGCTCCGGCATCGCGGTTATTCCCGGCGCCCGGGCTCGGCCGATGGACCCGCCTGGCCCGTCGCGCCGCCCTGCATCGCGGCGACGATGCGCGCACGCGCGAGCTCGGCGATGCGGCGGCGCCCCTCGGCGTCGCCGGGCACGATCGGCGGCAGGAACACCACTTCGACCACCCGCGGCGGCTCGCCGATCAGGCGCAGGAAGTTGCCGAGGAAGCTTTCCTTCGGCTGGAACGCCACGATCGTCTGCGCACTGCCGTCGGCGCCGTAGCGCAGCGCCACCGGCTGCACCGGCGCACCGGCCTCGACCGCCGCCAGGAAGATGCGCGCATGGAACGGGCCGACCTCGCGGCCGTCGCGGGTGCGCCCTTCCGGGAACACGCCGACCGAGTGCCCCGAGCGCAGCCGCGCCAGCATCACCTGCAGCACGCCGCCGAGCGATTCGGTGCTGCCGCGCTGGTGGAAGATCGTCTCGCCGCGCGACGCCAGCCAGCCCACCAGCGGCCAGCTCGCGATCTCGCGCTTGGCGACGAAGCCCATCATCCGCTGGCTGTGCAGGGTGACGATGTCGACCCAGCTGACATGGTTGGCAACGAACAGCGTGGCCGCCGGCACCGGCGTGCCGATGCGGACGAGGCGAAAGCCGAACGCGCGCAGCAATCCGGACGACCAGGCACGGACCATCCGATGGTCCAGGCGCGCGCCGCCAAATTCGCGGGCTCCCCACGGCGGCATCATCAACAGCAGCGTGACCGGCAGGTCGACCAGGATGTGCCACACCAGGAACGGCACCCGGTACAGGTAGCGCCACGCGCGCACGACGGTGCCGTCCGACGCCGGCGCGCCGGGCTGGACGGGGGAAGGCTGCAAAGTCATGCGCGCACGATACCGGATGCCCGCCGGGCGAGGAATCGAAAGCTGCGACCGCAGGCCCGCAGCTCCGCAGGCAGGGTCGGCGAAGCGCGAGACGGCCATCGCCGCGATGGAACGATGTGCCGCCGTGCGGGGCAACGCGGCCATGGCCATTCCCTCGACTTCGCTGACACCGACAAGGCCGCCGATGTCCGCCAGCTATGCGCGCCGCGGCACCACCGCCAGGGTCAGGCGCGACACGCAGGCCAGGCGGCCGCGGTCGTCCTCGATGCGGATTTCCCAGACCTGGGTGCTGCGCCCCACGTGCAGCGGCCGCGCGGTGCCGGTGACGAAACCTTCGCGCACGCCGGCCAGGTGGTTGGCGTTGATCTCGATGCCCACGCACATCGCGTCATCGGCCACGCACAGGTTGCCGGCGCTGCTGCCCAGCGTCTCGGCCAGCAGCACCGAAGCGCCGCCGTGCAACAGGCCATAAGGCTGGTGGGTACGCGCGTCGACCGGCATCGTGCCGCGCACGAAGTCCTCGCCGATCTCGGTGAAAACGATGCCCAGCGCCTCCATCGCGGTGTTGCGCGAGGAGGCATTGAGTGCGTCGAGGCTGGCGGCCTTGCGGAAGATCACGCCGGAACGGCCGGCGCGCAACGGCAGCGGCTCACTTGAAGGTGAACATCCCCGGACGCCAGGCGCGCGTGTAGCTGCGCTTGGCACCGTAGCCGCTGCTGCTGCCGTAGCCGATGCCGACATCGCGTTCGCGTCGTGCGTGCATCCGGTCGACCAGCTCCTCGCGGCGGCTGTCCAGCCATTGCGCCTGGCCCACGGTGGACGGCTCGATGCCGCGCTTCTTCGCCTCGTGGGCGCGGAATTCGCAGAAATCGTCGTAGGCGTCGAGCTCGTGGCGCAGTTCGCGCACGCACAGCTCGATCATGATCGCGTCGTCGAGGAAGCCCAGGACTTCGACGTTGTCGGGGATCACGTCCTTCGGATCGACGAAATAGACCAGCGCCGACATCACGCGCTGGCGGTCTTCGTCCTGCATGTTCCAGCCCTTGTCGCGGACCATGGCGATCATGTCGTCGAGCTGCAGCAGGCGCTCGCGGACGAAGTCCGGAACGTGCACCTTCTGCGCATCGGCCAGCAGCGAGCCGGCTGCCGCCACGACCTCCTCGGGCGTCTTGCCTTCCGCGGCCTTGCGCGAGGCCTCCATCGCCTTGTTGAAATGCTCGAGGTCGCGATCGCTGAGATCGATGGTCAATGAGATCGACATGACGGGTCCGGAAGGGGGCGGCGGGAAAGACTGCGAAGACTAGGGCGCCGCACGCGCACGCGTCAACAGAACTTGAAGCAGCGGCAGTGCTGCAGCCTGGCTCAGCCGCAACGGAAGAGCGCGTTGCCCCAGTCGCTCGCATAGCGCTTGCCGCTGGCGTAGCCACTGCTGCTGCCGTAGCCGACGCCGAAGTCGCGCTTCGGGTACTTGTTGCGGTACGCGGCGGCGACGACCACGGTGGTGGCCGGCGCGGCAACCTGCGAACGCGGGAAGGTCTTGGCGGCATGGGAAGTCTGGATGGTCATGGTGGATCTCCTGGGGGATGTGATTTGGTGTGTTGGTAGACTACAACACCGAGACGAGTCCGCCATGGGCCGGAAGTCACCCCTCGTCAGCGGGTCGAGGCCCGGATGGGCTGCAGTGCTTGTCCGGTTTGGATGCGGCGGCTGCGCTGGGCGGTTGGCATGACCAATGCCACGGTCCACGGAGGCTGACCTGCGATCACCCCAGCTCCGCTCCTCATCCCCGGGCCGGTCTGGCTTTGCGCCCACGCCTGGGGGCGCGTCATGGCATCAGGGGTGGGATTGGCGCCAGCCAAGGCTGCCGGCCGGACACGGCGTGATGGCCATCGCGGCCGCACCCGATACGCATTGGATAGACTCGCCACAGGCCATGCGAAGGAACGCAATCGATGAGTTCGTGCCGCAACGCAGACGCGCACCGACTTACGGTGACGCTGCTCCTGGTTTCTTCCGCCGTGTTCCTGTCCGGCTGCGCCCACTCCAATCTGCTCCCCTCCCCAGTGCCGGCACAGGAGGCCGCCGCCATGACCGCACCTGTTGCACCAAGCGACAACCCGACGCTTACCGCCGAGGAGGTCGGCAAACGGTTCCTGAAGCTGATCGAGGGGTTGGAATCGCGGAGTGATCTGAGTCTGGACCGAATCAGGAAAGTCACCGGCATCGCGCTTTTCCGCGTCGAAGGCGGCCAGCGCTACGCCCATAGCGAAGCCTTGGGCGGCGGCTGGTATTACTCCCTTTGGCACGTCCCTGCATCACCTTCTCTCAAGCAAGGCGTGGCACTGGACTTTGGAAAGGCGGGGGAGAGTTTCGCCGACATGTCTGCTGTTTGCGCCTTGGACTTCGACCACTACCACGCTGCGCTCAAAGCGATGGGTTACCGCGACATGCCAATCCACGGCGAGATCGGCCAGTTGCAGAGCTGGCGCTACTACAAGAACGACATCACGCTCTCGATCATTCCGCAGAACGTGATCGCCGGCGAGTCCGGCCGGCTTTGCGTGAAATCCATCGGTACATTGAACTGATCCTGATCCAGGGAAGGAGCCCGGGATGGCCAAGCCCAATCCGCAACTCGAAGCCGCGCTTGCGCAGTTCGCGGCCCAACCGGGTACGACACCCGACCAGGAGGCCCAGCTTCGCGCCGCGCTGACCGCCGACGCCGATCGGCTCGCGCGACTCAACCAGGATGCCGCGCTCGGCCGGGTCACCGGCTACGCACTCGAAGCCGCCGGCAATGCCACCGCGATCGGCCGTTACGACAAACCGACCGGCCTCGTCTTCCTGCCGGTCGCCAGTTTTCAAGCCGGCGGCAACGCCCCCAGCGACGACCTGCGGTCGGTGATCGGGCTGCAGTCGATGTCGGTCGACTTCGCCCACCAGAGCTATCGCGACCTGGCCAATCGATCCCACGTCGTCAGCACCGACATGCTGGACAACCTGCAGTCCACCCTCAACGGCTCACCGGTACTCGCCGGGCAGGCGAAGGCCGCGGTCAGGCAGGGGCACCTGGAGCGGTTCGCCATCCTAGACCCGGCGATGTCCGCTGGCGCGACCTACGATGGCAGGGACACGGCCAAGGCGATGAACCTGCCGGCGCACGTGCTGCAGACCGGTTCCGCCGGCAGTCCGCAGGGCCGATACGACGCGCGGGACCTGACGTTCGTGATGGGGCACGAGCTCCAGCATGGCGTCAACCACCAGGCCAAAGCCGAGGCGACCCGGGCCTTCCTCGCGAACATCCAGCAGCAGGCCGGCGTCCGGAGTCCTGTGCACGACTACACGGACGAGCTGGATGCCTATATCCAAGCCGGACGCGAGGACGAAGCCAAGGCTGAGATTGCGGGCTGGAATGCACTGCTGAGTAGGGAAAGACAGGGAAATCCAGGCATCAATGGATTGGACCTCATGTTCAACACGAATAACGACAGGATCCGGGATTTCGTGACTTTTGATCCGGTGACGAATCGTGCCTTGCCAAACCCCGGCCTCACCTTCAACCCCGACGGCACGCTGTCACAGACGCCGGCCAACGTCGCCGCAATGGGCCGGCACTACTTCGATCGCCCGTCGCCCAACTACACGCAGCCCGGCCAGCGATCGGTCGGCATCGGCGAGCATCGGGACCTGGCCGGCAATCCCCGGCCGACCGCGGATTACACCAACTACTACGGCGCCTGGGCCTGGGAGCGGATCCTCGCTGCCGAGGACCGCGCTGGCGTGCGCCACCGGGGCGGCGCGCCGCGGATCGCCGCCGACATGGCGGGCCTTGGCCTGAAGGAAGACCTGATCGAAATGGAAGGGTTGGACCTGGGCCGCAACCGGGCGCGCCGGCCCTACTACGACAGCTCGACCACGCCAGCGAGCCTGCACCACTTCGACCACACCCAGGATGGCAGCGTCCATCCGACCCACGACCACCAGCATGTGCCGGTCGCTCCGGCATCCGCGCGTCGCGGCCCCGATGACGCGGGACACCCCGACCACGCCATGCTGGAGCAGATCCGCACTGGCGTGCGCGACATCGACGCCCGCCTGGGCAAGCCCCACGACGCGATGAGCGAACGGATCAGCCGCAGCCTGCTGGCCGCCTGCAAGGGGCATCGCCAGGCGCCGCCTGCTGCCGGCACTGCAACGACGGCCGAGGTATTGGTCCGCGTCGACCACGTGGTGCTGGGCACGACGGGCAACATCTTCGCGGTCCAGGGGCGCCTGGACGATCCCGCGCACAAGCGCGTAGCGGTGCGGGTGGAGGACGCGATCCGGACCCCGGTTGAGCAGTCGGACGAACGCCTGCAGTCGGCCAGCCGCGCCGCCGAACAGGCGCAGTCGGAAGCACGATCACCGGTGCACGACCTCGACGGCGCAGTCCGCGCCAGCCACCCGATTTCGATGTAGGGCGAGCCGCAAGCCCGCTCAAAGAATCGGCGCCAACCCCGCCCCGAACGCGGTGAAGATCCGCGTCATCAGCGACTTCAGCCCCAGGCTGACCTCCGGGAAATCGCCGACCGGTTCGTAGCATTTCCGGAATCCCGGATCCGTCGGCGGCAGCGGCAGCGGACAGTCCGGCCCGGGGACGAACTCGTAGCTGGTGGCATAGCGCACCGGCCACAGGTCGAAGATCGGCAGCGCCTCTGACACCTTGGCCAGCGAGTACTCGAGGCCGGAAAAGACCGGGGGCTTGTCGCGGCGGGCGATGGTCCAGGCGTTGGCCGGCGCCATGTCGCGGCGGATGCTGTCGGCGAGGGCCTTGGCGAACGCGGGGTCGTCGATCACCACCGCGCTCTCGGTGTTGTAGTGGTCGCCGCGCGGATCGAAGTTGTGGGTGCCGACCACGCCGATGCGCTCGTCGATCACCATCGACTTCGCGTGCAGCCCCCAGCGCACGCCGCCGCGGGCCAGCGGCACCGGCTCGTTGGCCGAGAAGCCCGACCAGCGCAGCGCGGAGTATTCGCGCCCCAGCGGGCGGCGGCCGCCGTCGGCCTTCGGCACTTGGGTGAACACCGGCGTACCGTCCTCCCGCCACGACACGCCGAAGGCGCCCGTGGCCTCCGGGTCGATCGGCGCGTCGGCCGGGAACGGCTTGAACTCGTGGATCTCGAAGCCGAAGTCGCGCAGGAAGCGGCGCTTGTATTTGTACGACAGCGCGTAGGTGATGAACGCGTCGGTCGCGGCCAGGCTGTTGGTCGAGACCAGCACCCGCGGTGGGTCGTCGCGCTCGTGCAGCTCGCGGAACAGGTCCTGCGCGGCCGGCGACAGCACCAGGTACGGGGTCTGCAGCAGCACTTCGGAGCGCGCCGACGCGATCAGTTCGCGCAGGCCGTGGGTAGAGGCGGCGACCTCGTCCTCGCGCGAGCGCCGGTGCTTGCGCGGCAGGTCGGCAATGAACTCGACCTCGCCCACGGGCAGCGCCTCCGACACCAGCCGCCGGTCGACCAGAGCGTCATCGGCGGCATCGCGGGCCATCCGCTGCGCGCGCGCAGGTTGCTCGAACGCGGGCGGCGGCAGCGGCGGCACGCCTTCGCGCAGCAGGCGCTTGCCGACGTCGACCAGTTCGGCGATGCGGCGCGTCCGGCGCGCGCTCCAGAACGCCTCGAAGTTCTCGCCCATCTCGCTCGTCGCCGGTCCGGCCACCAGCACGTCGCGGTCGCGGAAGTTGTAGACCGGATCCCAGTCGTAATAGTCGTCCTGGTAGTTGCGCCCGCCGGTGATGCCGACGATGCCGTCGACCAGCAGCAGCTTGCCGTGCATGCGCTGGTTCAGGCGTCGCCAGCAGCACGCCGCGGCCAGCACGTATTGCGGGTAGTTGATGTGCGCGCGGCCGAGCACCGGGTTGTAGATGCGCAGCTCGAAGTTGCGGTGCGCCCCGGCCAGCGCGGCGAGGGTGTCGACGTGCCGCAGCGCAGAGAGCTGGTCGATCAGCACCCGCACGCGGACCCCGCGCCGCGCCGCGGCCAGCAGTTCGCCGAGCACCAGTTGGCCGGCATCGTCCTCGTCGAAGATGTAGGTCTGCAGGTCGATCTCGCGGTTCGCGCTGCGGATCAGGTTCAAGCGGGCCAGCAGCGAATCCTGGCCATAGTCGAGCAGCAGCGCGTAATGGTGCGGCGCCCCGGGGGCGCTCTGGGCGTAGGCCCGGGTGCCCAGTGCGCGCAGCGGGGACGGATCGGCGCAGGCGTCGGCGCGTTCGCAGGTGTCGACACTGGACTGCGCCTGCGCCGCCACCTGCAGCGCACGTTCGCGCTGCAGCGGCGACAGGCTGGTGCACGCGGACGCCGCCAGCAGCAGGACGGGCAGCAGCCAGCGCGCCGGGTGCCCTGCGGTGCGCGGCGTCATGCACCACCCTCGGGCAGCGTGCGCACGCGCAGCGAGAACACCACCTTGTCCGCCAGCGCGAAGCCCCAGCGGCCCATGCCGTAGTCGCCGCGATTGATGCTGCCGCGGGCGAGGATGTCGCAGTCCACCCCGGGGCGCTCGCAGGCCGCCGGGCGGATCGCGAAGCTCTCGCGCCGCTCCACGCCGCGGATCGTGACCTGGCCGCCGAGCCGGCCGCCATGGCGGGTCAGGTCGGTCGAATACGGGTCGGACACGAACTCGATCCACTCATAGCGATCGGCCTCGAAGAAGCCCTCGCCCCGGGTCAGGCGGGTGAAGGTGGAACTGCCGTCGATCTCGACCTCGGCCGCGGCCAGCCGCAACCGCACCTGGTGGCGGCCATCGGGCAGCACCGCGACCTCGCCTTCGTAGCGCGGGAAATGGCCGACCAGGGTCTTGCCCCAGCGCGTCTTCAGGGTGAAACCGATCGCGGAAGTGGCCGGGTCGATCCCGGCGGCGCGCGCGGTGGCCAGCAGCAGCGCAAGGGTCAGGCAGGCGGCGGCGAGCGCCGCAACGGGTCCCCGTGGGGTCACGGCCACCAGAACGCGGACAGGGTCGCGATGCCCGGTTCGATCTCGCCTTCCTTCGGCAGGGACAGCACCGCGATGCCGCCCGGCGGCATGCCGCGGTAATCGCCGGACTGGCCGCTGTGCATCAGCGCGACCAGGCGTTCGAGGCCCGGGTTGTGGCCCACCACCAGCAGCCGGTCGACGGCCCGGTGGCGGTCGACCAGCGCCGCCAGGGTGCCCGGCGAGGCTTCGTAGACATCGTCGTCCAGGCGCTGGTCGACGTAGCCGACCTGCCCGAGCACGGCTTCGAGCGTCTCGCGGGTGCGCCGCGATGGCGAGCACAGGGCCAGGTCGGGCACCAGGCCGTGCTCCTGCAGCCAGCGGCCGGCGGCTTCGGCCTCGGCGTTGCCCTCGGCCGACAGCGGCCGGTCGAGGTCTGGTTGCCCGGGGGCGGGAGGCTCGGCGTGGGCGTGGCGCAGCAGGATCAATTCGCGCATTCGGGCAGGTTCCAGGAGGCGGGTGACGCGTGAGGTGCAGGCTGCAGGCTCGGGAAGGACGGGGCCGTGATGTCCAGCGCCTGCTGTCCCCGGTCCCTGGTACCGGTCACGACTTCTTCAACCAGCGTAGCAGCGGCTGCCAGTCCTCCTGGTGGTCGCGGACCTGCGCCGAATGGTAGTCGAACAGGCTCTTGCCCAGTCCCACCAGCACCACGTACGCCTGGCTGTCGCGCAGCTGGGCGACCATCGGGTAGGGCCACTGCGCGAGCAGTTCCAGCGCCTGCTGCGAGGCATTGGTCCACGGCTTGAGCTTGTTGCCGACCAGGCCGACCCGCAGCTGGCCGCGGCGGATGCGCGGGTGCTTGGACAGCGAGTTGAGGAACGGCACCGTGGCGTCGATGTCCAGCGATGACGGCAGCACCGGCACCACCAGCGCGTCGGCGTGCTCGAGGAAGCCATCGAGCTCGCCGCGCATGGCGCCGGCGGGGGCGTCGATGACCACCCGCTGGGCGTCCTCGGGCACCGAGCGGTGCCAGCCCTTGCCGAGGCCGTCGAGCGGCAGCACCGCGCTGTCCAGTCCCGCCCTGCGCTCGGCCCAGCGGGTCGAGGATCGCTGCGGGTCGGCATCGACCAGGACCGTGCGCTGCCCCGACAGCGCCGACTGCGCGGCGAGGTGGGTTGCGATCGTGGTCTTGCCGACACCGCCCTTGGAACTGGCCACCAGCACTGTCTTCATGCGCTTCCTCCGGTCGACGAAACGATCCGCGAGGGTACACCGCGCCGGAGGCAGCCGCGACCGAGGCGCCTCGACGCCGCGGCGCGACGCTCGCTATCCTCCCGGCATGGGGAACCGACGGTGCGCGACGCGGTCTCGAAGTGTGGTCTTGCAGCAGGGAAGAATGCGCGGACCACGCGCGACGAGAACCGCGCCATGATCGAATTGCAGCAGGTGCACCGCACCTACGCGATGAGCGGGCAGACCGTGCACGCGCTGGTCGCGGTCGACGTGGCGATCACGGCCGGCGAATTCGTCGCCGTCACCGGGCCCTCCGGCTCGGGGAAGTCGAGCCTGCTCAACATCCTGGGGTGCCTCGACCGCCCCAGCAGCGGCCGCTACCTGGTCGAGGGCCGCGATGTGGCCACGCTCGACGACGAAGCCAGCAGCGACATCCGCAACCGCCGGATCGGCTTCGTGTTCCAGAGTTTCCACCTGCTGCCGCGGCTGTCTGTGCTGGAAAACGTGCTGCTGCCGCTGCGCTTCCACCGCCAGCCGCCCGCCGGCGCACATGAGCGGGCGCGCGAACTGCTCGACCGCGTCGGCCTCGGCGACCGCGGCGACCACCGCCCGGGCGAACTGTCGGGCGGGCAGATGCAGCGTGCGGCCATCGCCCGCGCGCTGCTGCTCCAGCCTGCGCTGCTGCTGGCCGACGAGCCCACAGGCAACCTCGACTCGAAGAGCGCCGCGGACGTGCTCGGCCTGATCGACGAAGTGCACAAGAGCGGCCAGACCGTGGTGCTGGTGACCCACGACCGCGACGTCGCCGTGCACGCGCCGCGCGAAATCCGCCTCCACGACGGCAGGATCGAGGCCGATGTCCGGCGCTGACCGCATGCGCGCCGCGCGGCACGCCCAGCTGCTGCTGGCGCTGCTGTTCGTCGCGGCCGCGCCACGAGCCGCCGCCGTGGTTCTGACCGGCGAGGTCCGCGCGACCGACGCCCAGGTCCTGTACGTGCCGTTCTCCAACACCGCGCCGGTGGTCATCCGGTTCTTCGTCGCCGAAGGCGAGCCGGTGAAGCAGGGCGAGCCGGTGCTGCGCATCGACCCCGGCCAGGCGGCCTCGCAGTTGCCCGAACTCGACGCCCAGATCGAACAGGCGCAGGCCACTGCCGCCAAGGCGCTGGCGGAACTGCAGGTCAAGGCGTTGGAGGCCGAATCCGCGGTCGTCGACGCCCGGGCCGAACTGGACACCGCGCGCCTGGACGCCGGGCTGCCGCGCGAGCTGGTTTCCGGCTTGGATTACGACCGCTACCAGGGCGAGCTCGACCGCACCACCCGCGAGTCCGCGCTCAAGCAGTCCGAGCTGGTGGCCGCGCGGGAGGCCGTGGAACGCCAGCGCCGCGACAGCGCGCTGGAGGTGAAGAAACTGCAGCTCAAGCGCGACTATTACGCCGCCTTGGCCGAGAACGCCGAGGTGCGCGCCACCCGCGACGGGGTGGTGGTGCACGGCTACAACAACAACTGGCTCGGCGGACGCATCGACGAAGGATCCTCGGCCATGCCCGGCAGCGAGGCCGGCCAGGTGGTGGCGCCGGGCAGCGCCATGCAGGTCCGCGCCTGGGCGCTGGAACCCGATCGCCGCGGGCTGCGCGTGGGACAGACGGTACGGCTGGCGTTCGACGCCCTGCCCGGCCGCAGCGTCGACGGCCGCATCCGCGGCATCGCCGGCGCCCCGGAGCCGCGCGCCGAATGGGGCAACGGCAGCTACTTCGTGATCGACATCGACCTGCCGCAGAAGACCGGCCTGGCGCTGCTGCCCGGCATGAGCGTGCGCGTCATCGCCCCCGCGCCGGGCGCCGGGCGCGCCACCGGAGCCGCGCCGTGAAGCCGCGGCTGGCCGGCCTGCCGCTCGCCGCCGCGCTGCTCGCCGCGGCGATGCCGGGCGCGGCCGAAACACTGCGCATCGACGGCGAGGTCTACGCCCGCCGCAGCGCGCAGATCATGCCGCCGATGGTCGAGGGCATCTGGCAGTTCAACATCACCCAGCTGGCGCCCGACGGCGCGCCGCTGGAGAAGGGCGCGGTGGCGGTGGCGTTCGACGCCAGCTCGGTGATGAAGTCGCTGGCCGAGAAAAACAGCAAGCTGCAGGAAAAGCAGCGCGAACTCGACCGCCTGCAGCTGGAACTGGCCGAACGCGAGCGCAGCAGCCGCCTCGACACCGAAAAGGCGCGCGCCGAGCTGCAGAAGGCCGCGCGCAAGACCGAGCAACCGCAGGAACTGATCGCAGGCATCGAATACCGCAAGCTCGTGGTCGCACGCGCCCAAGCCGAGCGCAAGCTGGCGCTGGCGCGCGAGCTCGAGCGCGCCAACGCGCAGCAGCGCACCCAGGAGCTGCGCCTGGTGCGCTCGGAGATCGCCCAGCTCAGCGCGGACGTCGCGCGCCTGGGCAAGGCCCAGGCCGACCTGTCCATCGCCGCGCCGCGCAGCGGCATCCTCATGCACCGCAGCAGCTGGAACGGCGACAAGTTCGACGTCGGCAGCCAAGTCTGGCGCGGCCAGACCATCGCCGAAATTCCCGACCCGGCCACGCTGGCGGTGCGTGCGGAGCTGCCCGAACGCGACTATCTGCGCGTGCGTCCTGGCCTGGCGGCGCGTGTCCGGGTGGAGGGCGGCGGGGGCGTGTTTCCGGCCAAGGTCGCCTCGATCGGGCGCACCGTGCGCAGCAAGTCGCAGGTGCAGCCGATCCCGGTGATGGATGTGGAAATCCGCCTCGACGATCCCGACGCCAGGCTCAAACCCGGCCAGACCGTGCGGGTGGAGCTGACCGTGCCCGACCTCGCCGCGAAGGTTGCGCCGTGAACCCGCGCCTCGCCCGCGCATGGCCGCTGGTCGCCGCGCTGCTGCTGGCGGGCTGTGGCGAAGCACCCGCGCCGCCGGTGACCGAGACGGTCGCCGCCGGCCCGCTGCTGCTGGAAGCGCGCGGCGACGGCGTGCTGCGCTCGTCCAAGCCGACGCCGCTGCAGGTGCCCGGCAACGGCTGGTCCTCGCGCCGGATCGAATGGATGCTGCCCGAAGGCAGCCGGGTGAAGAAGGGCGCGCTGATCGCCCGCTTCAGCAGCGAGGAAAGCGAGCAGGACCTGGCGCAGGCACTGGTCGATCTGCAGCGCAACGCACTGGCGCGCGCGGCCAAGGACGAGGAACTGGCCAGCGCGCAGGGGCGGGTCGGCGTGGACATGGCGCAGGTCGCCACCGGCCTGGCCATCGCGCGCCGCTACGCCGGCGCCGACCTGAGCACGCTGGCGCGCAACGAAGTGCTCGACGCGATCGAGGACGTCCACTACCTCGAGGCGCGGCAGGACACGCTGCTCTGGCAGCGCGGCCAGGCCAGCGTCCGCGGCGGCGCCGAGCTGGCCCTGCTCGACGCCCAGCGCGCGACCTTCGACCTCGATGCCAGGGCGCGCCGCGAGGACCTCGACGCGCTGGAACTGCGCGCACCCAACGACGGCGTGCTGATGCTCAGCGCCAGCTGGTCCGGGGTGAAGCCGGCGACCGGGGCGTCGCTGTACGCCGGCAGCGAATTCGGCAGCCTGCCCGACGCGGCGGCGATGGAAATCGAGCTGTCGCTGCCGCAGCTCGAATCGCAGGGCGTGCGCCTGGGCCAGGCGGTGGAGATGTTTCCGCTCGGCCGGCCCGCCGACAAGATCGCCAGCAAGCTGTCGTGGGTGGCCAGCGCGCCGAAGTCGCGCAGCCGCAGCGACCCGGTGAAGTACCTGTCGATGCGCGCCCCGGTGCCGCCCCAGGCCGCGGCGCGACTGGGACTGGTGCCCGGCCAGCAGATGCGGGCGCGGGTCATCCAGCTCGACGCGGCGAAGGCGATCAGCGTGCCGAACGTTGCCCTGCGCAGCCACCAGGGTGCGCTGATGGTGCGGGTACGCGACGGCCACGATTTCGCGTGGCGCAAGGTCAAGCTGGGCGTACGCGGAGTCGCGCGCACGCAGGTGCTGTCCGGACTGTCGCCGGGCGATCAGGTGCTGCTGGCGAACGCCGCCGTGCCCGAAGATGACGCCAACGACGAGACGGCCGGCGACGGCAAGCCGGATAGGAGAGCCGGCGCTGGCGCGGATGGCGCCGCCGCCGATGGGGATGCAGCGGAGGCGGACCGCCCATGACCCGCCTGCTCGCCGTGCTGCCACCGGTCTGGCGCGAAGCCGTCGAAGAGCTCTGGCGCCGGCGCCTGCGCACCGGGCTGACCCTGCTTGGCCTGGTGTTCGGCGTCGGCGCGATCGTGGCGATGCAGGCGGTGGGCGAAGGCAGCCGCCGCGAGGCGCTGCGACTGGTCGAGAGCCTGGGCCTGCACAACCTGATCGCCCAGGCCCGCACCCAGGACGAGGACGCGCGCCGCGAAACCCGCGAGCGCAGCCTGGGCCTGAGCCTGGCCGACGCGCGCGCCGCGCTGGCGGTGGTGCCGGGCGCCGAGCGCTACGCCGCCGAGAAGGCGGTCAAGACCTACGCCATCTTCAGCGACCACGGCCGCAGCGATGCCCAGGCCAGCGGCGTGAGCCCGGACTACTTCGCGCTGTCGTCGCTGCGCATCGCCAACGGGCGCGCGCTGACGCAGGCCGACGACGACGCGCTGGCGGCGGTGGCAGTGCTCGGCCACCAGGCCGCCACCGACCTGTTCCCGGACAGCAATGGTCCCGGCGGCAGCGACCCGGTCGGCCAGCTGGTCAAGGTCAACCACGTCTGGGTGGAAGTGGTGGGCGTGCTGGCCGACCGCGACCTGGGCAAGGACCAGTTCGAGGGCGTGCAGCTGGGACTGGAAAGCAACCGCGTCTACCTGCCGCTGGCCAGCGCGCTGGCGCGCTTCCGGTTCCAGCCGCAGGACGACCAGCTCGACCGCTTCTGGCTGCGGATCGACGACCCCGCGCGGCTGGCCGCCGGCGCCGGCGTGCTCGGGGCCGTGCTCGAGCAGCGCCATGGCGGCGAGGCCGACTACGAGCTGGTGGTGCCGCAGCAGCTGTTCCGCCAGCACCAGCAGACCCAGCGCATCTTCCAGGTGGTGATGGGCGCGATCGCAGTGATCAGCCTGGTGGTCGGCGGCATCGGCATCATGAACATCATGCTGGCCAACGTGCTCGAGCGCCGCCGCGAGATCGGCCTGCTGCGCGCACTGGGCGCGCGCCGGCGCGACGTGATCGCGCAGTTCCTGCGCGAGGCGAGCGTGATCTGCATCTCTGGCGCGCTGCTGGGGCTGCTGTTCGGCACCGCGCTGGCCTACGCGATCGCCGCATTCGCCGGGTGGCAGGTGGCGTGGGCCCCGGTGCCGATCCTGCTGTCGACCACGGTCTGCGCGCTGGTCGGGCTCGCCTTCGGCGTGTACCCGGCCCGTCAGGCGGCGCGGTTGGATCCCATCGCCGCGCTGCGGCACGAGTAGCGCGGCCACCGCCGCTGCGGCGATGTGGGAGCGGCTTCAGCCGCGAGCTCTCTGGTGAACAGGCACCATCCAGGAAAGCGCGCGATCAAAGCCGCCCCGGCAGGATCGCTCTTTGGCTGGACAGGAAGCCGCGGCTGAAGCCGCGCCCGCCGTGCGCTGGTTCAGCGGCGTGGCGGTTGCCAGCCTTCGGGCGGATCGAGCGGCACCTGCGCTTCGGCGAGCACGCGATCGATCAGGTCCTGCTCGCTGCGCACCGCAGGGTCGCGCAGCAGGCGCGCGAACTGCGCCGCACCCTGGTCGGGCTGGGACGCGGAGATGCGGCCCCATTCGAGCATTCGCCAGTCCTGTCGCCGGCGCTTTTCCTGCACCTGAGCCAGCTGCGCAGGCGATGCCCCGGTGGCCTGCAGCAACGAAAGCCCGAAAGACGTGGCCAGGCTGGTGTCCGATCGCTCCGCGGCAACCTGGCCGACGTGGTGGCAGTCGGCAGCGCGCGTGGGCGTGGCCTCGAGGGCATCGCCATGACAGGCGGCGTAGACAGGGTTCAGCGCGGGCATGGCCACGGCTGCCAGGATGGAGGCGGCGGTGACCGCGGCCGCCGCGTCGGGCGCCAGGTCCTCGCCACCCAGGATCTCCGCTTCGTCGGCGCGCGGCGGGTGCGCGGCGAGCGTCGCCTGCGTCCAGCGCAGCTGCTCGTAATAGTGGAAGTCCCACCGCGCGTAGGTGTCCGCGTTCGGCAACCACGAATCGACCGCGCTGCCGCTGGCCAGCAGCGGCGCAAGGTTGTCCGGTTCCACTTGCCGCCAGCGGTCGGCCGCCCGGGTGCGGATCGCGGCATCGACACCATCGGCGGCCTGCAGCACCAGCATGTTGGCCAGCACGTCGCTGCCGGCTCGCGCCGAGGCCAGCTGCAGCCACCGTGCCACGCGCGGATCGCGCGGGCTGGACTGCGACGGTGCATCGCCGCCGGGTGACGCATCACGGGGAGCCTGCGTGGCCAGTTGCAGCAGGCTCGCAGCGAAAGCCAGGTCGCGTGGCTTGCCGCTGGCAGCCAGTTCGACCGCGGTGCGCTCGTAGGCCGCGACCGCTTCCCGCATCACCTGCAGTTGCGCCGCCTCCCCGGCATCCATCTGCCGGTCGTCGTACCCGGGCGTCTGCGCCGCGGCCGCGGAAGCGCCACACAGCAATGCGGCGAGCAGGCAGGTCGTGATCGGGCGGGGCGTCATCGGGCAGGCTTCCTGTCGAACGGATGCCAATCACGATAACCCGCCGGCCGTGCCGCGCACGCGCAGGCGGCAGACCCTAGGGTCCGTCCCAGCTGTCGGCGCGTTCAGCTCGGGCCTAGCCTGCGACTATCCATCCGTGTCGGAGACCGCAGATGCTCATCGCCCAGGAACGCGCGCAGCCGTATGCCAGTTCGCTGCTGTCGCAGGCCAACCTGTCGCCGACCCATCTGTCCCAGGGCCCGCGTCCGCTGGCGTTCCAGCCCGCCGACACGTTCCCCAAGGGCGATGGCACGTTCAGCGGCCAGGCCGCGGGTACCCAGCCGCAGGCCGACCTCGACCAGCAGCTGGCGATGATGGCCAACGACGCCTACGCCGCCGACAACCCGCTGACCGAACAGGCTCTGCAGGATGCGGGCTGGAACCGGCTGGAGTCCAACGAAGCCGGAACTGCGCTGGTCGACGCGCAGGGTCGCGAGATTCCGATCGACCCGGCGCTGCTGAGCACCTCCAACGGCTTCGACGCGGCGATCTACCAGAACGACCAGGGCCAGTACGTCGTCGCCTACCGCGGCACCGACAACTGGGGCCTGGCCAATCCCGGCGACGCCGACGACAACGGCCTGCAGGGCCTGGGCTTCCAGACCGGGCAGTACAGCGACGCCATCGCGCTGGCGCAGCGCGCCGAGCACGTGTTCGGCGATGGCAACGTCGTGGTCACCGGCCACTCGCTCGGCGGCGGCCTGGCCTCGGCCGCCGCGCTCGCCACCGGCGCTTCGGGCGTCACGTTCAACGCCGCCGGCCTGAGCAACGAAACGCTCGAATCGCTGGGCTTCAATCCCAATGCGGTGCGCGACTCGACGGCCGACAGCGGCCAGCTGCGGCGCTACATCGTCAACGGCGATCCGCTCAACGGCGCGCAGCAGGACATCCCGGCGCTGCCGATTCCGGTCCTCGGCCTGATTTCCCCGCCCAACGCCATCGGACACGAATTGCGGGTCGATCCGCCGGCCGACACCGGCTTCGATCTGGCCAAGCTGCACGGCGGCGGCGGCGACGGCGCGTCGTATGTCGAAGCGCTGCGCCAGAACACTCCCTACGATCCGGCCAACCGCCCCACCGCGCCCGAGCGCGCCGGCGCCGCGGTCAACGACGGCCTAGATACCCTGGGCGACCAGGGGGGCCACCTGCTCTCCGACCTCGGCCACGGCGCCGATCGCCTGCTCGATACCGCAGGCTCGGTGCTGCGCGGCAATCCCGGCCTGTTCCCCGGCAGCTGGGTCGCCGGCACGGTCCTCGACGGCGCGGGCGCACTGGCGCGCAACACCGGCGACCTCGCCGGCGCGGTCGTCGACGGCGGCCTGGACCTGCTCGGCAACGTCGCCGAGCCGGTCATCGGCTTCACTGGCAACGTCGGTCGGGATGCGCTGGAAAACCTGGGCGAATTCAACCTCAACCAGCTCGGCAACCTCGCCCGTCAGGGCAGCGACCTGGTCGGCGACGTGCGCGGCAACGTCAGCGAAACCGTCGACGGGATCTCCGACGCGGTCAGCAACGAACTCGCCAAGGGCGACCTGGTCGAAGGCACCTTCGACGTGATCGGCAGCGTCCTCGACGGCGGCATCGACACGGTTGGCGACGCCGCCTCCGGCGTCCTCGGCTTCGCCGGCGACACCGTGCAGAACGCGACCAACGCCGGCGGCAACATGCTGCGCGACCTCGGCGAGCAGGTCGGCCTCGAACAGCCGTTCGACGCAGTGGCCGGCTTCGTCGAAGGCAGCGGCAAGGTGGTCAGCGACGTGGCCGATGGCGCCGGCAAGGTGGTCGACACGGTGGCCGACGCGGTCGGCGACGGCGTGGAAGCGGTGTCCGGCTTCGTCGGCGACGTCGGCCAGGGCATCTCCGATGTCGCGGGCAAGCTCAATCCGCTGAAGTGGTTCTGAGCGCGGCCGCGGGCTTCGGCGCGAGCCGCGGCCTGACGGTGTAACGTGCGGCCATGCCCGCGATCCGCCCCGACGGTCTGCGCACCGACCTCCTGATTTTCTCCCCGCCCAGCCCTCTGCGCCGCGCCGCGGCGCTGCTGCTGGCTTCGCTTATGCTGGCGTCGACGACCGGCTGCGCCGGAGAGGGCAACGACTTGAACCACGGCAAGACCTTCGCCAATCCCACCCATGCCCAGTTGGCCGCCGCGGTGCGTGATGGCGACGACAGGCTGGCGCGCGAGCTGGTCGCCGCCGGCGCCAATCCCGACGCGGTCGACGACAAGGGCGTGCCGCTATTGCAGTGGGCGATGCTGCAGCAGGATCGCGGCGCATACCGCCTGCTGCTCGAGCTGCGCGCCGACCCGACGCGCGGCAACGCCGACGGCCAGACGGCGCTGCACCTGGCCGCGATGGGCAAGGATGCGTTCTGGCTCGACGACCTGCTCGAACGTGGCGTCAGCCCGGACGTCCCAAACACCGTCACCGGCGCGCCGCCGCTGTTCGACGCGCTGCGCGCTCGGCTGCCGGACAACGTCCACCGGCTGCTCGAGGCCGGCGCGCGGCTCGATACGCACGACCGCAGCGGCACCACGCCGCTCCATCAGGCCGCGCTGGTCAACGATCCCGCCTCGGCGCTGGAGTTCCTCGAAGCCGGCGCCGACCCTCGTGCCACCGATCGCAGCGGCGCGACCTTCCAGGATTACCTGTACGACGGCGACCCGGCCGTGCTCAACGCCTCCACGCGCAAGGCGCTCGCGGGCATCGACGCCTGGCTGCGCGCGCATAGCGTTCCGGTGAAGGATCCCGCGCGGCGGTAAAGCCGTCGCCTACCGTAGGCGCGGTGTCCGCCGCCAGCTGTCGGTGGGCGGTTGCTGGTTAATGCACGTAGAAGCGTTCGCGGCTCCAGCCCCTCCCACGGCGCCACGGGAACGATGCAGGAGCATCGCGTGCGCGCGCGCCGGATCGCTCAAGGCCAGGTCGGCGGTGCCGCGCGCCAGGCGGCGGCGACTTCGGCCAGCTTCGCCCGGTCCTCTTCGCGCCAGTCCGGCAGCAGTGCCTTCAGGTTGGCCGGATCGTTCCAGCGCTGCGGTTCGGTACGCACCGCGGCGGCGTACCACTGCACCGCCTCGCCGCGGCGGTCGAGCGTCCATAGCCCCAGCGCCAGGGTCGGCGGCACCCAGGCCGGGTTGTTGTAGGTGTCGATCCCCGCTTCGCGCCAGCGCGCCAGCGCGCCCTCGGCGTCGCCGCTGCGATACAGGTCCCAGCCGTAGTTCCACAGCAGCGGCGCGCGCAGCTGGCTGTTGTTGCCGAGATCGCCCAGCACCTGCGCGTACAGGGCCTTGCCCGCGTCCGCGCGACCGCCGGCATAGGCGATGTGCGCGAGCTGCGCGGCGGCCAGCTCGGCATTGCGGCCGTGGCCCTTCATCGCCTTGAGCAGCCGCTGCTGGACCGCGGCATCCTCGCCGGGAAGCAGGACCAGCGGCTGGGTGGTGGAACCGCTGCCGTCGAAATAGAACTCCTTGGGCGCCGGCAGCGACTGTGCGTGCAGTGCGGGCGGAACGAGGAGAACGAGCAGGAGAGGCAGAGCGAGCGCGCCGGTGCGGCGCCGGATGGACAGTTTCATTGCGACTTCAAGTTGCGGGGCAACCCCTTCCCCGCGCGCATGGTAGCCGCTGGCGCCCGGCGCGGCCAATCCCTGGGGCGTTCGCGGCCTGGACCGATCCAGCGGCGCGCTTCGCCAGCGTTTTGGCTGGCGATCGCGACTCCATTCGCGTTCCGGGGCGGCTCAGGCGTTGGCGCCGGCCATGCAGGTTCCGGGTCTTGTGCTGGGCGGCGTCGGCGAGCGCATTCCGGCGATGGCGGCAAGGCGCGCCGCCATGGCGAAGCCGGAAGTTCGACAGCGCTTTCCTATCGAGGCGTCAGGATCTTCGTCAGGTAGTCCGGCGTGCCCTCGATGCGCTCCAGATGCGGATAGCGCAAGCCGTCGTGGTAGGCGACGTCGATGGTGCGGAAGCGGTCGAACTCCTTGACCAGCAGCCGGATCGGCGCCTTGCCGGCCTTCGCGGACCTGATCGCGTCCTCGAGCGCGTCCTTGCCGTATTCGAGGTCGTTGACCGCGACGATCGTCATCCCCGTGCCGACCCCGGCGTCGAACGCCGGGCTGTCCCAGCGTACCTCGGTGACGTTGCCGTTCTTGTCGACGTTCAAGCCGATTGAATAGACGAAGCTCGCCGCGCCCTTGTCGTCCTTCATCTGCGCCTTGGCCCAGACGCTGGGCTCATCCTTGTAGACCAGCTTCCAGCCGCTGGCCGCGAGGCCACCGGTCAGCGGGGCTTTTCCGTCGAGGCGGTCGCGCAGGAACGTCGCCCAGTCGTCGTGCGCCACGCCGTCGAGCGTCGCGACCACGTCGTCGAAGGTGTAGGTGGCCTGCCGCTTCCATTCGCCGTCCTGGACGCCGAAGAACGCGCGCGCGAAATCGTCCAGCGATTTCCTGCCGCCGCTGAGCTTGCGGATGCGCGCGTCGGCTTCGAGCCAGATCATCTGCCCGCCGGAATAGTAGTCCTCGCTCATCTGGTAGCCGCGATAGGGCTTGGGCCGACGGCGGGCGACGATCGGATCGTTGGTGGTGTCCTGCAGCGCGCGCCACTCCAGGCCCGGGCGGTTGTCGGCGTAGGTCGCCGCCACCATCGCCAGCGCGTCGCGCGAGGCCTGCATCGGCCGCAGCCCGGCGCGCGCGGTCAGCACGTTGCCCCAGTACTGGGTCTGCCCTTCGTACACCCACAGCAGGCTGCCCTGCATCGGCACGTTGTAGTTGGGCGTCCACAGGTCGGCGGGGCGGCGGAACTTGCCGTTCCACGAATGCGTGTACTCGTGCGCGAGCAGGTCATCGCTGCCGGCTTTCCGGTCCCAGCCTGTGAAGTAGTCGTTGCCGAGGCCGTTCTCGCTGGAGCGCTGGTGCTCCAGGCCGTTGCCGCTCATCTGCTTCGACAGCGAGAACAGGAAGTCGTAATGGTCGTAGTGCTGCGAGCCGTACAGCTTGAGCGCCTGCTCCACCAGCGCGCGATGCTGCTCGACGTGCTCGGGCTTGGCTTCGAGGTACTTCGCCGCGTCGGCCACCACGTTCAAGCGCACCGGCACCTTCGCGCCGGGGGCCAGGTCAAAGGTCTTGAAATAGCGGCCGGCGTACACCGGCGAATCGACCAGGATATCCAGCGGCACCGGCTGGTAGCGCACGGTTTCGCCCTCGCGGCCCGCGACGTCCAGCGCGCTGGCGGCCTGGAAACCCGCCGGGTACTTCACCGAGGCCGCGTACTGGATGCGACTGGCGTAGTACCCGGCCGGATACAGCACCACCGCGTTCCACTGCAGGTTGAGCATGTTCGGCGTCATCACCACCCGGCCCTGGTCGCGGCCGGTGGGGGTGAGGTACTGGTACTGCATCGACAGCGTCGTCACGCCCTGCGGCACGTCCAGGTGGAAGGCGAACACGTCGAGCGGATCGCGCTTCCAGTCCAGCCGCTGGCCGTTGGCGGTGATCTCCAGTCCGGCGATCTTGTCGATCGGGCCCGAGGCGGCGTGGTTGCCCGGCAGCCACGCCGGGAACAGCAGCGTCAGCGGGCCAGGTTGCACCGGCATCGTCTGCGTGACGCGGAAAATGCGCTGCGCGGTATCGGTGGCATCGACGTCGATCGCGATCGTGCCCGGATACGCGACGTCGGCCGGCGCCGGCACTTCGGCGCGCGCGGGCAGTGCCGCGAACGGCGACGACAGCGCAAGGGCGACGGCAAGCGACAGACTGGCAAGGCGCGAACGGGACATGCGTGGATTCCTGTGTGAGGCGCAACGATTTCACGGCCGCCGACGGCGGAATCTCCAATCCTCGCCGCTGGGCGCCATTCGTACCCCTGCCATTGGGCATGGTCGACCGGGCGTGGTGCGCGGTTCGACCCGCTGCCGCGTCGACGCTAGCGTTCGCGCTCCTTTGCCACGGCCTTTCCGATGGAAGCACCAGACCCCTCCGCCGCGGCGCGACCGGCCGCAGGCGCGGGCGCGAGGTCTGACGCCACGCGCCGCACCGAGCTGTTCATCGGCGCCTGCGTCGTGCTGATTTCACTGGTCTCGCTGTTCGTCGCGGTCAGCGCCAACCGCACCCAGGAGCGCCTGCTGGCGGCCAGCACCTGGCCCAACCTGCAGTCGAGCTCCAGCAACGCCGATCGCGACGGCACGCGCGCGATCTCGTTCAACCTGGTCAACAACGGCGTCGGTCCGGCGCGCATCCGCTCGTTCGAGCTGCGCTACCGGGACAGACGATGCGCGATTCGGGCGAACTGCTGCGCGCATGCTGCCTGCGCGACGCCTCGCTGCCGGCGCCGAAAACCACCGTCAGCGCGGTCCGGCGACGGGTGATGGCCCCGGGTGAGGAATTCGCGTTCCTGCGCGTTCCGCTGCAGGCATCCAGCGCACCCGCGTGGCAGGCGCTCAACCGCGAGGCGTTCAACGTGCAGCTGCGCGTGTGCTACTGCTCGGTGCTCGAGGACTGCTGGCTGCTCGACACCCGCAAGCCGGAGCCGGAGCCGGTGCAAGCCTGCCCCGCCACGCCCGAAGGCGGCGGCTGGGAAAGCTGACGGCCGGTTGGCACGCGCGCGCGACGCGACGCTCGACGCTCAGGCGCGCTGCAGCAGCCGCAGGCCGAACCAGTTTTGCGGGTCGTTCCAGGCCTCGACGACCTTCAGCCCGGCCTGCGCGGCGAGCGCCGCCAGTCCGGGATCCGTGTACTTCTGGCTGTATTCGACCTGCATCGCTTCGCCGGCGGTGAAATGGAACGTGCGTCCCTCGACGGTCACATCCTGCGCGCGACGGCTCACCAGGAAGGTCTCGATGCGACCGGCGTCCTCGACGTAGGTGGCGCGATGTTCGAAGCCGTCGAGGTCGAAATCGCTGCCGATGTCGCGGTTGAGCCGCGCCAGCAGGTTGAGGGTGAACCTGGCGGTGACGCCCTGGGCATCGTTGTAGGCGGGCTCGATGATGTCCGGCGATTTCTGCAGGTCGATGCCGAGCAGCGCGCCGCCGCGGTCACCCATGGTCTGATGCATCGCGCGCAGCAGCCGCACCGCTTCGGCGTCGGTGAAGTTGCCCAGGGTCGAGCCTGGGAAGAACACCAGCGCATGATCGGCCGGGCGCCGGGGCTGCGGCAGCGGTACCGGCTGGGTGAAATCCGCGCACACCGGCAGCACCTCGACGTCGCCGAACTCGCGGTCCAGGCGTTCGACGCTGGCCAGCAGTGCGCTGCGCGAGATCTCGATCGGGGTGTAGGCAACCGGATCCTCCAGCCCGTCGAGCAGCAGCCGCGTCTTGCGACCGCTGCCGCTGCCGTATTCGACGACGTGCGCGCGCGGACCCACGGCCGCGGCGATGCCGGCCATGCTCGCTTCCAGCAGCGCAAGCTCGATCCGGGTGAGGTAGTACTCGGGTTGCCGCGTGATCTCCTCGAACAGCTCGGAGCCGCGGCGATCGTAGAAATACTTCGACGGCAAGCGCTTGGGCACGCGCGCGAGACCCGCGAGCACGTCGCCGGTGATGTCGTCCGGGGTCGGCTGCAGGTCGGTCAGTTCGGGCAGTACGCTCATCCGGCATCCCTGGCCAGGCGCAGGCCGGAGAACTGCCAGCGCGCCGGCGGCGCGAAGAAATTGCGGTAGCTCGCGCGCACGTGGTCGCGCGGCGTGGCGCAGCTGCCGCCGCGCAGGATCCACTGTCCGCTCATGAACTTGCCGTTGTATTCTCCCAGCGAGCCCGGCAGCGGCCGGAAGCCCGGATAGGACGTGTAGGCCGACGAGGTCCACTCCCAGACATCACCGAACATCTGCTGCAGGCCGCTTCCCGGATCGCTCGCTGCCTGCGGATGCAGCGCGCCGCCCTCGACGAAATTGCCGTCGACGGCGATGTCTGCCGCGGCGAGTTCCCATTCACTCTCGGTGGGGAGCCGCGCCCCGGCCCAGCGCGCGAAGGCGTCCGCCTCGTACTGGCTGAGGTGGCAGGCCGGCGCGTGCGGATCGCGTTCGCGCCAGCCGGCAAGCGTGAACTCGCGCGCGCCGTCCTCGTGCCAGTACAGCGGCCGACGCCAGCCTTCGGCCTGCAGCAGGGTCCAGGCATCGCTCAGCCAGAGCTCGGCGTTCACGTAGCCGCCGTCGGCGACGAACTGCGCGTACTCGCCGTTGCTCACCGGCCTGCTCGCCAGCGCATGCGCGCCGACCAGCGCGCGGTGGCGCGGCGACTCGTTGTCGTAGGCAAAGGACGCCGCCTGTGGCCACGGCGCCGCGCCGAGCTCGACGATGGCTTCGTCGCGCGCGATCCAGCGCAGCGGCGTTGCCGGCCCCGTGCGATGCGGAAGGTCCCCGCGGTACGCCGGCGCCAGCGGATTGCACCACAGCGCGTGCTTGATGTCGGTCAGCAGCAGCTCCTGGTGCTGCTGCTCGTGGTGGGTGCCGAGCAGCAGCACGCGCGCGTCCTGCGCGTCGAGATCGCCCGCCTCGAAGCGCCGGGCCATCCGCGCGTCCACTTCCTCGCGGTATTCCAGCACCTCGACCAGCGACGGCCGCGACACCAGCCCGCGCCGCGGCCTCGCGTGCATCGGCCCGACGCTGTTGTAGTAGCTGTTGAACAGGTAATCCCACTGCGGATCGACCGGCGCGTAGTGCGGCTGCGCGCCGAGCACGAAGCGCTCGAAGAACCAAGTGGTGTGGGCCAGGTGCCATTTCGTCGGGCTGGCATCGGGCATGCTCTGGACCATCGCATCCTCCGCCGACAGCGGCGCCGCCAGCGCGATGCTGCGCGCGCGCACCGTGCGATAGCGCGCGGCGAGGGAAGAGGGATCGTCGATGGTGCCGCGGCCGGCGGCGACAGATGCGGGGGATGCGGACATGCGCCGGAGGATAGCGCGGCCGGCCCAACGCAAGGTGACGGATGCGCGGCCGCGCAGCGACGCTGCGCGCGTGTCGCCCGGCGCCGTGATCGCCTGCTTTACAGTGGCGCCATGGACCCGAACATGGCGATCGTCCGCGCGCCCGATGCCGACCTTGCCGCGGCCTCGGCGGCCTTCCTCCCGTTCGACGACACGCTGTACCTGGATTGCGCGGCGCGCGCGCCGCGCCTGCGCGCGGTGCAGGCCGCCGGGCATGCCGCGCTCGATGCCGACGCCGCGCCGTGGCGCGCCGCCGACGCGCCGGTGGAAGCGCAGCTGGAGTCGCTGCGCGCCAGTGTCGCGCGCCTGCTGGGCGACGGCGACGGCGACGGCGACGGCGATGGCATCGCGGCGTTGCCCTCGGCGGCGCAGGGGATCGCGACCGCCGCGCACAACCTCGAGCTCGCGGCCGGCGACGCGGTGCTGGTCCTGGAAGGCCAGTTCCCCTCGAACCTGCTGCCCTGGCAGCAGCGCTGCGTCGAGCGCGGCGCACGCCTGCTCGGCGTGCGCCGGGAGGAAGGACGCGACTGGACCACGGCAATCCTCGACGCCGTCGAGCGCGAGCCGCGCCTGCGCATCGTCGCGCTGCCGCGGGTGCGCTGGGACGACGGCGCGCTGCTCGACCTGGACCGCATTGCCCCGCGCGTGCACGCGGCCGGCGCTGCGCTGGTACTGGACCTCAGCCAGAGCCTCGGCGCGCTGCCGGCGGACATCGCGCGCTGGCGCCCCGATTTCGTGGTGTCAGTCGGCTACAAGTGGCTGCTGGGGCCGCGCGGGCTGGCCTGGCTCTGGGCGGCGCCGCAACGGCGCGAACGCGGCGTCGCGCTCGCGCCGCACTGGTCGGCGCGCGATGCGGGCACAGGCTGGCGCTTCCCGCTCGATGCCGCGCCGCCGTATCGCTCCGGCGCGCGGCGTTTCGACGCCGGCGGGCTGGATGATCCGGTGCGGCTGGCAATGGCCCGCGCCGGCCTCGACCAGGTTCACGCCTGGGGCGTGGCGCACATTGCCGCCGCGCTTGGCAAACGCCTGCAGGCGTTCGACGAGGCGCTCGACGCGCACGGCTTGTCGGCATGGAAAACGCCGGAGCACGCACCGCACATCACTGCGCTGCGGCCGCCCGCGGCCAGGCTCGACGCGGTGTTCGCCGCGTTCCGGCGCGAACGCATCGTCTGCACGCGTCGATATGGACTGCTGCGGATCGCCCCGCACCTGCATGTCGGGGCGGACGCGCTGCAGCACGTCGTCGGGGTGGCAGCGCACGCGGGCTGACGGACTGGCGGCCGGCAAGCGAATTGCCGCCGCGGCCGTGTTCCGCTGCCCTTCTTGCACGCGCCATTTCAGTGCCGGTTAATCTGACTAGGGACTTGTGACTGACGTCGCTCGAGAAAGAGCGAGCGCTTTGGCAGAGCCAGCGGCGGAAGCTCTCGTTGGCCAGGAATCGAGCGCCGGAGCCCGCGTCTGAAGCGGCCCCTGCGGAAAGCCCGATCCGTCACGCCCGCGCGGCGATGCGCAGCCCGCGCGGCGTCAGCGCGCGCTCGACGAGTTCGAAGCCGCCCTGCACCAGCAGCGCGAGCAGCGCCGCGGGGACCGCGCCTTCCAGGATCAGTCCGATGTCGTCGAGACGGATGCCGGCCAGGATCGGCTGGCCGTAGCCGCCGGCGCCGATCAGCGCGCCCAGGGTCGCGGTCCCGACGTTGATGACCGCCGCGATCTTGATCCCGGCCAGGATCGTGCGCAGCGCCAGCGGCAGTTCGATCCGCCACAGCCGGGTACGCGGCGGCAGGCCGATGGCCGCCGCGGTTTCGCGCAGTTCCCGCGGGATCCCGGTAAGCCCGGCGTGCGTGTTGCGCACGATCGGCAGCAGGCTGTAGAGGAACAGCGCGGCGATTGCCGGCTTCGCGCCGATGCCGAACAGCGGGATCATGAATACGAACACCGCCAGCGACGGGAGCGTCTGCAGTACGCCGGTCAACGACAGCACGCCTTGCCCCAGTCGCGGCCGGCGCGCGGCGAACACGCCCAGCGGCAGCGCGACCAGCAGGGCAAGCCCCAGCGAAATGCCGACCAGCACCAGGTGCTCGCGCGTGCGCTGCCAGATCCGTGCGGCGCGGCCGCGGGCTTCGGGCGCGGCGACCCCCAGCCACGCGGCGGCAACGTCGGCTTCCTTCGCGTGCTCGAGCTTCACCTGCGCGTTGAGGCGCTGCATCGTCGCGGCATCGATGCGTCCGGCCATGCCCTCCAGCGCGGATACCCATCCCGGCGCGCGCTGCGCGAGGTCGGCGCGATACAGGTACACCGCCGCGTAGGAAGCGAAGTAATGGCGGTCGTCGTCGAGCACCACGAGCTTGTAATAGGGAATCTCCGCGTCGGTGCTGTAGAGATCGGTGACGTCGATCGCGCCGTTGGCAAGCGCGCGGTAGGCGAGGTCGTGGTCGAGGCCGTCGGGCTTCTGTGGCAGTCGGTAGGCATCGCGCAGGCCCGGCCAGCCATCGGCGCGCTGCATGAACTCGTTGCTGAGACCGGGCTTGAGCGCGGGGTGCGCGCGCAGGTCGGATATGGTCGCGATCCCCAGGGCCTGCGCACGCTGCGCACGCATGCCCAGCGCGTAGGTGTTGTCGAAACCGATCGGTTGGGTCATCGCCAGGCCGCGCCTGGCAAGCGCCTTGCGCAGCGCGTCGAGGTCGGCGCCCGGCAGCCGCAACAGCTCTTCGGCGAGCGTCCCGGTGTATTCGGCATAGACATCGATCTGGCCGTTCTCGAGCGCGCGCCAGAGGATGCGGGTGCCGCCAAGCTGGCGCCTGTGCTCGACGGCCAGCCCCTGATGCCGCGCGAGACCGGCGCCGATCTCGCCGAGGATCACCGCCTCGGTGAAGTTCTTGGAACCGATGACGAGCGGGCGCTGGGCCTCGGCCGGCGATTGCGTGGCCGCCGTGGCCGCGATTGCACTCACCGCGATGGCTCCTGCCAGGCAGGCCGCCAGCGCCAGCCTTCGCCTTCGGCTGGACGACCGGCGCCTTGCGATCGTCATGCCCGCGATCGCGGCGGTCCAGCGCGTCCGCTGCGGTGGCGTGGAGGGTGGAAGCCCGACACGCCGCGCCCCCGCCTTCGCCGGGGTGGCGCGCAGCAGCGCGGCGCACAGGAATCGCAACGCGGCTCCCGGCAACGCCGGCAGCCCTGTCACGCGCGATCCCCGACGCTGCGCTGCGCGGTCATGAATTCGCGCACGAACGGAACAGCGGGCGCCTCCAGCAGGTCGCGCGCGCTGCCCTGCTGCAGCACGCGTCCGTCGCGCAGCAGCACCAGCGTGTCGCCGAGCCAGGCCGCCTCGGCCACGTCATGCGTCACCAGCACCACGGTCTTGTCGAGCGTGTCGAACAGCTCGCGCATCTGCGCCTGGAGTTCGTGGCGCACGATCGGGTCGAGCGCGCCCAGCGGTTCGTCCAGCAGCAGGACCCCGGGATCGAGCATCAGCGCGCGGATCAGCCCGACCCGCTGCCGCTGGCCGCCGGAGAGCTCCGCCGGGTAGCGCGACAGCGCGGCGAACGGCAGCCGGCACAGTTCCGCCAGCGCGTGCAGGCGCGCGTCGATGCGTTCACGCTCCCAGCCCAGCGTTCGCGCCAGCAGCGCCGCGTTGCCCGCTCCCGTGAGGTGCGGGAACAGCCCGCCCTCCTGGATCACGTAGCCGATGCGGCGACGTTGCTCGAGCAAGGTTTCGCGGCGCAGCGGCTCGCCGTCGAAACGTACCTCGCCGCTGTCCGGCCATTCCAGCCCGACCAGCATCCGCAGCACGCTCGACTTGCCGGCGCCGCTGGGCCCGATCAGCGCGGTGGTCCGGCCAGTCGCGATCGAGAGGTCCAGCGCGTCGAGTGCGACCGTGCGGCCGTAGCGTTTCGACACGTGGCGCAGCTCGAACATCGGACGAGGATATCGCAGGGTGGTGCGGCGCCCTGCCTTCGCACCGCTCCGGCGGGATCGGGATGCATGCCTGTGCCGACGGCGGCGCAGCGTTGGCCTAGCCCTGCCGCGTCCAGACCAGGCAGCGGTTGTTCGCCGGCATGGCCACGTCGGCGACAAGACGCAGCCCTGCCGCCCGAGCCAGCGCATCCAGCGCCTCGAAGTCGCGGACGCCCGAGCGCGGATCGCGTGCCTTCAGCCAGTCGTCGAAATCGCGATTGCTGTCGCTGGTGTGCGCGCCTGCGTACTTGAACGGGCCGTACACGACGACCGTTGCCGCATCCGCCAGCACGCCGGCCATGCCGGCGAAGAAGGCCTCCACCTCCCGCCAACCCATGATGTGCAGGGTATTGGCGCTGAAGACCGCATCGAATCGTGCGGCCGGCCACGGGCCGCGCGCGACGTCGAGCGGCAGCGGCGGCGGCGTGTTGGCCAGGCCGGCCTCGTCCAGCCACATCCGGATGCCCGGCAGGGACTCCGCGCGATCCGAGCACTGCCACTGCAGCCACGGCATCGCCGCGGCGAAATGCACCGCGTGCTGGCCGGTGCCGCTGCCTATTTCCAGCGCGTGTCGGCAATCGGCGAAACGCTCCCGCAGCAAGGCGAGGATCGGTTCGCGATTGCGCTCGCAGGCGGGGGCGACAGGTTTGTCGGTCATTCGGGGTCTCCGCTTGCACGCGGATCGCGAAGCGAACGGCGCAGGGTAGTGCATGGGCGCCTGGACAGGACGCTCCGCGGCCCGGCGCCGCAGCGCCCGGCGCGGCAGGCATGATGCAGCGATGCCCCGGACCACCGCCACGCACTCGCGCGTCCTCCCGATCGCGCCCGATCGCTGGCCGCGGCCGGCGACCGCGATCGCACTCGACGGTCTGCAGCTGGCCCCCAAGCCCGAACTCCACGTCACCCTGGTCGGCCGCGCGCTGGCCGCCGAACTGCATGCGACGTTCGGCGATCGCGCGGCAGCGCTCATCGACGCGGCGCGGCGCGCGCAGGACTGGCGATTCGAACGCACCGGCCATTGCCTGCTGCTGCGCAAGGCGTTCGTCGAGGACGGCCGCGCCGCGGTCGCGCATTCGCTGGTGGAGCTGGTCGAGCTGCCGGCGATGGCGCCGTTCCAGCGCGCGCTCGGACGGCGGCTCGGGCGCCAGCTGCCGGTGCCGCCGCCGCATGTGACGCTCTACACCAACGGCAACCCGAAGGGCATCGGAATCTCAGGCCCGGCGCGACTGCGCGCCTTCACGGTGCGCGTCGTGATGCCGCGCGAACTGGCCTGACGGCGCGTCCGGCCGGACTGCACCTGGCGCGGCCCCGAAGCGGCGCCGGTCTCACCAGCTGCGACGCACTTCCGGTCCACTGCCCGCACTTCACGGGGACGGCAGATGGCACAGGCGCTGGCACGACGGGTCGAGGACGAAGAGCGCGCGCTCGCGCTGGATGACAGCGGCCGGCGCACCGGCGATGGCGCCGCGCTGACCCGCGCGCTGTCACGGCGCTACGGCGACCGGATCACCGGCAGCTTCACCATTCCCGGGCGCGAGGGCGCCTACGCGCCGATTCCCGGCGACGTACCCGCGGCCCTGGCAGCGGCGCTGCGTGCCCGCGGCATCGAGCGGCTGTATTCGCACCAGGCCGACGCCTGGGACGCGGCGCAGCGCGGCGAACACGTGGCGATCGTGACGCCCACCGCCTCGGGCAAGTCGCTGTGCTACACGCTGCCGGTGGTCGCCGCGGCGATGACGTCGCAGGCCAAGGCGCTGTACCTGTTCCCGACCAAGGCGCTGGCCCAGGACCAGGTCGCCGAGCTGCTGGAGCTCAACAACGCCGGCGAGCTCGGGGTGAAGGCCTTCACCTTCGACGGCGACACCCCCGGCGACGCGCGCCAGGCGATCCGCCTGCACGGCGACATCGTGGTCAGCAACCCGGACATGCTGCACCAGGCGATCCTGCCGCACCACACCAAGTGGGCGCAGTTCTTCGAGAACCTGCGCTTTGTCGTCATCGACGAGGTGCATACCTATCGCGGCGTGTTCGGCAGCCACGTGGCCAACGTGCTGCGACGGTTGAAGCGGGTGTGCGCGTTCTACGGCGTCACCCCGCACTTCATCCTGTGCTCGGCGACGATCGGCAATCCGCGCGCGCACTGCGAGGCGCTGGTCGAGGCGCCGGTGCACGCGATCACCGAGTCCGGCGCGCCCACCGGCGACAAGCACGTGCTGCTGTGGAACCCTCCGGTGGTCAACAAGGACCTCGGCCTGCGCGCATCGGCGCGCTCGCAGTCCAACCGCATCGCCCGCATCGCGATCAAGTCGGGGCTCAAGACGCTGGTGTTTGCGCAGACGCGGCTGATGGTCGAGGTGCTGACCAAGTACCTCAAGGACGTGTTCGACCACGACCCGCGCAAGCCGCCGCGGATCCGCGCCTATCGCGGCGGCTACCTGCCCACCGAGCGCCGCGCCGCCGAGCGCGACATGCGGGCGGGCCGCATCGACGGGATCATCGCCACCTCGGCGCTGGAGCTGGGCGTCGACATCGGCAGCCTCGACGTGGTGGTGCTCAACGGTTATCCCGGCACCGTGGCGGCGACCTGGCAGCGCTTCGGCCGCGCCGGACGTCGGCAGCAGCCCAGCCTGGGCGTGCTGGTGGCCAACTCGCAGCCGCTGGACCAGTACGTGGTGCGGCATCCGGACTTCTTCGCCGACGCCACGCCCGAGCACGCGCGCATCGCGCCCGACCAGCCGCTGGTGCTGTTCGACCACATCCGCTGCGCGTCGTTCGAACTGCCGTTCGACGTGGGCGATGCGTTCGGACCGATCGATCCGGGGGTCTACCTCGAGGCGCTGGCGGAAACCGAAGTCGTGCACCGCGAGGGCACGCGCTGGGAATGGATCGCCGACAGCTACCCGGCGCAGGCGGTGTCGCTGCGCTCGGTGGCGGACGGCAACTTCGTGGTCGTCGATCGCACCGACGGCGCGCAGAAGATCATTGCCGAGGTTGACTACTCCGCCGCCGCGCTGACCCTGTATGAAGGCGCGATCCACATGGTGCAGTCCACGCCGTACCAGGTGGAGCGGCTGGACTGGGAGGGGCGCAAGGCGTTCGTCGTGCGCACGCACGTGGACTACTACACCGACAGCATCGACTTCACGAAATTGAAGGTGCTCGACCACTTCGACGGCTGCCAGGCCGGGCGCGGCGATGCCCACCACGGCGAGGTCCACGTGGTGCGTCGCGTAGCCGGCTACAAGAAGATCCGCTACTACACCCACGAGAACATCGGCTACGGCCCGGTCAACCTGCCCGACCAGGAGCTGCATACCACCGCGGCGTGGTGGCAGCTGCCGCAGGCGGTGCTGCTGCGCGCGTTCGCGTCGAAGCAGGACGCGCTCGACGGTTTCCTCGGCGCCGCGCACGCGCTGCACGTGGTGGCGACGGTGGCAGTGATGGCCGACGCACGCGACCTGCAGAAGTCGGTGGGCAACGGCGACGGCGCGTGGTTCGCCACCCAGGACGGCAGCGGCCACGGACGCGCGCAGGATGCGGACGGCAAGGCCGTGGCGATCGGCGCCGGCGCGCCTGGCGATGGCGTGCTGATCGAGTCCGCGCAGTTCGTGCCCACGGTATACCTGTACGACAACTTCCCCGGCGGCGTGGGCCTGAGCGAACCGCTTTGGCAGCGCCAGGCCGAACTCGTGCAGCGCGCACGCGAGCTGGTTGAACGCTGCGACTGCCGCGCCGGCTGCCCGGCCTGCGTCGGGCCGGTGCTGGCGATCGACGAGGCGAAGGCGCTGGCCACGCCGAAGCAGCTGGCGCTGCAGGTGCTGGCGCTGCTGGCCGAGTCGACAACGTGAGGGCCGCACGCCTTTGCAGGAGCGGCTCCAGCCGCGGGCTTTCGAGCTCCCTCCCCTGCGAAGGCAGGAGAGGGCTGGCGAAGGGTGTCTTTCGGATCAACGCGAGCCGCGACCACCCCCTCCCGCCCCCCCCCTGCCGTCACAGGGGGAAGGGCCAAGTCCAAAGCTCGCGGCTTGAGCCGCTCCTGCACGGGCGCTGGCGATGACGGTATCGCTGCAAAAGCTGCGCGCGCTGCGCCGACAGGTGGGAAGCACGTCGGTTCCGCCGGAGAAGGCAGGCGGAAATGACGAGGCCGTGCCTCGTCCGGCGCAAGCTTCCGCCATCGCTCCGCGCGCAGGCGAAGCCGCGTCCCCGCTGCGCCCCGCAGGCGCTGCGGGGTCTTCCCGGCTTCCCGCCGTCGCGCCCGCACTGGTCGCTTGCGCCAACACGCCGGCTTCGAATCACCCGCCAATGGTTGATAGGCAGTCGATCCGGCCCGCCTCCCCTAGGGAAGGAACGGGCACCGCCGCGCACTCCATCGATTCGCTGCGCCGCCTGCTCGGCGTGCGCGCCCGCACCGTGGTGCCGCTGCCGACGCGCGGACCGGTTGACCGGTCCTTGCCCGGCACCGAGATCGCGCCGGGCCTGCGCCTGGTCGAGGCGCACCTGCCCATGGCGCTGCCGACCGAAGCGCTGTCGCTGGCGTTCGCCGCACGGGTCGCACCAAAGCGCAGCCGCTCGCCCGCCGTCGGCGTCGCGACGCCCCACGCCGCCGACCCCCACGACCTGCTGTTCTTCGATACCGAAACCACCGGCCTTGCCGGCGGCACCGGCACCCGGGCCTTCATGATCGGCGCGGCGGATTTCCACCAGCACCCCGAACACGGGGCAGGACTGCGCGTGCGCCAGCTGCTGATCGCGGCCATGGCCGCGGAAGCCGACATGCTGCACGCCTTCGCCGGCTGGCTGTCGCCGCGCACGGTGCTGGCCAGCTACAACGGTCGCTGCTACGACGCGCCGCTGCTCAAGACGCGCTACCGGCTGGCGCGGCTGGCCGATCCGCTGCACGGGCTGGCGCACGTCGACCTGCTGTTCCCGTCCCGCCGGCGCTGGCGTGGACGCTGGGAAAACTGCCGGCTGGCGACGATCGAACGCGAGGCGCTGGGCGTCCTGCGCGAGGACGACCTGCCCGGTTCGCAGGCACCGGCGGCCTGGCTGCAGTACCTGCGCGGCGGCTCGTCGTCGCTGCTCAGGCGGGTCGGCGCGCACAACCACCAGGACGTGGTGTCCCTGGCACTGCTGATGATGAAGCTGGTGGCGCTGCACGCCGAAGAGGCAATGGGCGCGGGTTAACGTTTTGCACACGGCGGCGGCGGCACGCTCGCGGTTCCCGATACGGAGCACGCCGATGGCCAGTTTCTCCCGCCTGTCCTTCCCCGTTGCGCTCGCGACGATCCTGGCGGCGGCGCTGTGCGCCTGCGCTTCGACCCGGGACGACGACGCGTCTTCCGCGCCGCCGGCAGCGGCGGCCGGCACGACGACCAGCGAGGCGCCCACCGCCACTCCCCCCGGCGACGCCTCGGCGCAGTGCAACGCCGCCGCCGCGAAAGCCTTCATCGGCCGCGAGGCCACCGAGGCCACCGTGGCCGAGGCGCAGACCGCAGCCGGGGCGACCGGTGCGGTGCGCGTGATCAAGCCGGGACAGCCGGTGACGATGGATTTCCGTGGCGACCGCCTCAACGTCGAGGTCGACGAACGCAACGGCATCGTGCGCCTGACCTGCGGGTGATCGACAGGCCCATCGGCGCCGTGCGCTTGCCGCCGGCGCCCTGACTTCACCGCCCCCGGAACGACCCCCGATGCGACGCCACGCCTGGCTCCTGATCGGCATGCTGCTGCTCGGCCTGTGGGCGTGGGCGCAGCGCGACACGCATGCGCCCGCCGTCGACGCACCCGCGCACCCGGCTGCCGGGGCGCACGACCCGCTGCCGCCGGGCGCCACCTCGACGCGTGCACAGCCCACCTCGTCCGCGCACGCCGGTTACCCCGACTGGCTCCCCGTCGAAGCGCTGGACACGCTGGCGCTGATTGAACGGGGGGGCCCGTATCCGCACCGCCAGGACGGGGCCGGATTCCAGAACCGCGAGCGCCGGCTGCCGTCGCAGCCGCGCGGCTATTACCGCGAGTTCACCGTGCGCACGCCCGGCTCGCGCGACCGCGGCGCGCGCCGCATCGTCAGCGGCGGGGGCATGTCCGATGGGAGCCGGCCGGTGGAGTTCTTCTACACCGCCGACCACTACCGCACGTTCCGCCGCTTCGTACCCGCGGAGCCGCGCCGGTGAGCGCCCTGGAGCTGCGCGCGCTGCTGGCCGACGCGGACCAGAACGGCGCCTACTTCGTTGACGTGCGCGACCGCGAGGGATTGGAGGACGCCGCGCGCGAACTGCGGTTTGCGCTGGCGCCGATCGACTTCGCCGGCTGCAACGGCAAAGCCGAGGTGCTCGACCGCTTCGCCGCGGCGCTGCGTTTCCCGGCCTGGTTCGGCGGCAACTGGGACGCACTGGCCGACTGCCTGGGCGACCTGTCGTGGTGGCCCGCCGATGGCTACCTGCTGCTGCTCGACCACGTCGGCGCGTGGCGCGCCGCGGAGCCCGACGAGTTCGCCACCCTGCTCGAGGTCCTGAACGAAGCCGCCGCGCTGTGGTCGGCGCAGCGGCAGCCATTCTGGGCGCTGGTGCCGCTGTCGGCACCGGCGCTCGACGACGTGCTCGAGCCCGATTGACCCCTCCGACACGCGCGTCGATCGCGCATGAATCCGCCCGCAACGCGCGTCGCGGGCAGACACCACCCCACGATTTCCTTCGCGAAAACTAACGGCATGGCCACATGTCGCTGCGCAGACTGCGGGCGCGTCCCACCACGTCGAGGAACCCCCCATGAAGCACGCGCTTCTTCCCATTGCCGCAGCGACGGCCATTCTGCTCCTGTCCGCCTGCGGGCGGGACGACGACAGCGTGATGTCGCCCCAGCCCGCGCCGCCGGTGGACCAGACCGCGCCGGCCACCGATGTGCCGCCGCCGGAACCGATTCCCGCACCGCCCATGGACGACACGATGACCCCGCCGCCGGCGGACGACTCGCTGCCGACGGACACCACGATGCCGCCGCCGGTCGATACCCCGGCCGATCCCGCGAACCCGGACGCCGCCGCCGGTTCCACGGCGCCGCCCGAGGGCTGACCCAAGCTTTTCTCTCTCTCCAAGGTCTGCCCCTTGCCCACCTTCCCCGGAAGGTGGGTTTTTCTTGCCGGTCTCAGCGCTTGCGGCCGCGGCGCGCGCGTCGCAGGAAGCGCAGCGTCGCCTGTTCCCACTGACGCGCGCCGCGCGCCCCGGCAGCCGCCGCCACCAGGCGGCCATCGCGCCAGCCCTCGGGCACGGCCGGATCCACGTACGCCTTGCGGCACACCGCCGGGGTATTGCCCAGGATCTGCGCAACCTGGGCGATCACCTGCTTCTCCGCCTCGGCGAGGCTGCGCTCGGACGGGGCACCGCCGTGCGCGGCTTCGGGCAGCGGCGTCTGCGCGAACAGCCGGAACGCATGGAACGTCCCGCCCCAGGTCCGGAAATCCTTGGCGTTGAAGCCATCGCCGATCACGTCGTGCAGGTAGGCGTTGACCGCGCCCGAATCCACCGGCTGCACCGTGCCGTCGTCGTCGCGGTACTGGAACAGCGCCTGCCCCGGCAATTCCTGGCAGGCGCGCACCAGCTTGACCAGCCGCGCGTCGTCGATCGCGATGTCATGGGCGAGCCCGCCCTTGCCGCGGAACGACAGCCGCGCGCGCCCGCCGCGCACGAACGCGACGTGGCGGTTGCGCAGCGTGGTCAGGCCGTAGGAATGGTTGTCGCGCGCATATTCGTCATTGCCCACCCGCACCAGGGTGTCGGCCATGATCGAGACCACGATCGCCAGCACCTTGTTGCGGGGAAAGCCGCGCGGCCTGAGGTCGGCGCGCAGGCGCCGACGCAGTTTCGGCAGCGCATGGCCGAACGCGACGATGCGATCGAACTTCCCGGCGTTGCGCGCCTGCTGCCAGTCAGCGTGGTAGCGGTACTGCTTGCGCCCGCGGGCGTCACGGCCGGTGGCCTGCAGGTGGCCGTTGCCGCGGGTGCAGATCCAGACAGCGGTCCAGGCCGGCGGGATGGCGAGGGCGCGGATGCGCTGCAGGGTGGCCGCGTCGCGGACCACCCGGCCGCGTGCCGAGCCGCTGTCCGGCAGGCGATAGCAGAAGCCCTTGCCGGCGCGCTGCCGGCGAATGCCCGGCTCCGAGTCGCAAATCCAGACCAGTCCCGCTTCCGCCGCGGCCCGGTCGGAATCGCCGGCGTCGACGGGTCCGGGGGGGGCATGCGGGGCGGGAGGAGACATGCGCCGAGTCTCCAAGGCGCGTCGTCAATGCGGCGCAAAGGCGCCGACGCGGGGGTTCAGTCGCCGCGCTTGCCGCTGAAGTCCAGGGGCTGCTCGGACTCGCTGTCCTCGCTGCTCCACGTCGCTTCGCGTACCCGCTCGCAATCTGTCGACACCGGTTCGCCGGGCTGGCTGGGGGCGCTGGCGCACAACGGATTGGCATCGACCGCCGCATTGCTGTCGCGGTAGTCGACGCCGCTGCAGGCGGCCGCGTGCAGGACGATGGCCAGCACGAGGGCGGCGCGCGTGACGGAGGAGGAAGGAAGCGAAACGCGCATGGCGGGATCCCGTTCGTTCGTGGTCGTGCCGGGATTGTGCCGCATGGTTGCCGCGCCGGCAGCCTGCCAGGACGCACTTGCCGGGCGGCTTGCCACGCGTTGCGAGAGCCAAGGGTCAGGCGCATCCCCCCGGGCTCAGGCTCGCCGGGCGGCTTGCCTGGGATGTTTCGATTCGAACCCGCATCGCGCCGCTGGCAAGCGGCGGTCGTCAGGGATTCCTAGCGCCCGGTCTTGTCGAGGAAGCGCAGGAATTCGGCGCGGGTGCGGGCGTCCTCGCGGAAGCCGCCCAGCATCTTCGAGGTCACCATGCTTACGCCGCGCTTGTGGATCCCGCGCGTGGTCATGCACTCGTGGCTGGCTTCGACCACCACACCCACGCCGCGGGGGGCCAGCACGTGCTGGATGCTCTGCGCGATCTGCGCGGTCATCTTTTCCTGCACCTGGAAGCGGCGCGCGTACGCTTCAACCACGCGCGCGAGCTTGCTGATGCCGACCACCTTGCCGTCGGGCAGGTAGCCCACGTGCACCCGGCCGATGATCGGCGCCATGTGGTGTTCGCAGTGGCTCTCGAACTCGATGTCGCGCAGCACGATCATCTCGTCGTAGCCGGCCACTTCCTCGAACGTGCGCTCCAGGTATTCGCGCGGGTCGTCGGCATAGCCGCTGAACCAGTCGCCGTAGGCGTCGACGACCCGCTTGGGCGTGTCGACCAGACCCTCGCGCGCCGGATCATCGCCGGCCCAGCGCAGCAGCGTGCGGACCGCATCCTCGGCCTGCTGGCGGCCGACGCCGTTGCGTTGTTCGTCGAGGTCGGCCATTGCGCTGCTCCTGTCGGGGAGGCGCATGTTACCGCGCGCTGCCTTGTGCCGGCCGAATGGCGGTCGCCTCATCCACGTCGACTGGATGGCAAAATCCTGCATCCGCGCCATGGCGGGAGCGACCCAGGCGCGAGCTTCGAAGCTTCGATCCGCGCGGACGGTGCGCGGCGGGGGCCGCCGCGGCAGGAAGATCGCGTCGCCGCAAACGCCCGCGACTCGCAGGCGCTCAATGACCCCGGTGCGCGGCGGGGTCCGCTTCGTCGTATTGGCGCCAGGCATCCTCCACTGCGCCGCGCGCTTCGGTCCACTGCAGACGCGAATCGGCCTTGCGGCGCAGCCAGTCGCGTGCCAGCTGGTGTTCGATTTCCTCGAAGCGTTCGTCCGGATGCTCGTCGCGGGCGCTATGGCCGTAGCGGTATGCCGGTGCGTAGTCGCACCAGTCGCGGCCGGTCGAGTAGTAGGGCGCATCGCGATAGACCGCGCGATAGTGGTCCTCGTCGTAGCGCTTCGAAGGCGGCTTGGGATGGGAGGAATGACGTTGCATGGGGCGCCATTGAAGAAGTCGCAAATGGGGGGAATCGGCGGCCTGATCGACCGTCTCGTAGGTTCACGCGCAGGCTATCGATCGCGCGGTGGCGCTGTCGTGAAGTTGCAGGTTCGAACTGAACGTGCGCTGCGGGCCGCGCGGCGTTCCTGTCGAGAGGATCAACGACGTCTGACCTCCCGCTCGATCACGCCGCGAATCGCGCGTCCGTCACACCCGATTTCTTTTGCTCTGGAGGAAATCGGTCACCCCAATTAGGACTGTCGGCAACCGCGCTTGTCCGGGCGCGCAGGCGCTGGCCGTCGTGCACCTGCGATGATGGGCGCATGACCACGCCATCCGATTTCGCCTCGCTCCCGCTTTCGCCCGCCCTGCTGCAGGGCGTCGATGCCCTCGCATTCACCTCGATGACGCCCATCCAGGCGCGCGCGCTGCCGCCGATCCTCGAGGGCCGGGACGTGATCGCGCAGGCACCCACCGGCAGCGGCAAGACTGCGGCGTTCGGGCTCGGCCTGCTGCACCGGCTCGATCCGGCGAATGGCGACACCCAGGCGCTGGTGCTTTGCCCCACGCGCGAACTGGCCGACCAGGTCGGCAAGCAGGTGCGGCGGCTGGCCACGGGCATCCCCAACCTGAAGGTCTCGATCCTGTGCGGCGGCATACCGCTCGGCCCGCAGCTGGCCTCGCTCGCGCACGCGCCGCACGTGGTGGTCGGCACGCCCGGCCGCGTCCAGGAACTGGTGGCCAAGGGCGCGCTGTCGCTCAAGGCCGTGCGCACGCTGGTGCTGGACGAAGCCGACCGGATGCTCGACATGGGCTTCGAGGATGCGATCCGCGACCTGGTCAAGCGCACGCCGAAGGACCGCCAAGGCCTGCTGTTCTCGGCCACCTTTCCCGACGCGATCCGCACCCTGGGCAAGGCGATGCTGCGCGACGCGCTGGAGATCAGCATCGACGGCGGCGCGCAGCCCGCCGCGATCGAGCAGCTGTTCTACGAAACCGATCCCGCGCGGCGCGCGCCGCTGCTGGCCGCGCTGCTGCTGCAACACCGCCCGGAGTCGGCGGTGGTGTTCTGCAACACCCGCGCCGATACCGTGGAGGTGGTCGGCTCGCTCGCCCACTACGGTTTTTCCGCGCTCGCCCTGCACGGCGACATGGAGCAACGCGACCGCGACGAGGTGTTGGTGCAGTTCGCCAACCGCAGCTGCAGCGTGCTGGTGGCCAGCGACGTCGCCGCGCGCGGACTGGACGTGGAGGACATCGGCGCGGTCATCAACTACGAGCTGCCCACCGATACCGACACCTACCTGCATCGCATCGGCCGCACCGGGCGCGCCGGGCGGGACGGCCTCGCGCTGAGTCTGTGCGCGCCGCGCGAACAATCGCGCGCGACCGCGATCGAGGAGCGCCAGGGGCAGCCGCTGCGCTGGGACAAACTGCAGCCGCTGACGGGCAAGGCCAGCAACGTGCCGACCGCGGCGATGGCGACGCTGCGCATCGACGCCGGCCGCACCGACAAGCTGCGTCCCGGCGACATCGTCGGCGCGCTGACCGGCGACGCGGGCCTGCACAAGGACACGATCGGCAAGATCGACGTGTTCGCGACGCGCAGCTACGTGGCGATCGTGCGGGCGAACGCGGCGCTCGCCGTGGAGCGCCTGCGCGCGGGCAAGATCAAGGGGCGCAAGTTCCGCGTTCAGCGGCTGTAGGCCGCGTCGCCTCGCTCTTGTGGGAGCGGCTTCAGCCGCGAGCTCTGCCCTGGCTCCTCCCCCTGCGCAGGCAGCGGGAGGTGCTCACGGTTCGCGTGCTGCTGAAGACACCCCTCCCCAACCCTCTCCTGCCTTCGCAGGGGAGGGGGCTGAACGCTCGCGGCTGAAGCCGCTCCTACCAACGGCCTTGTCGCGCAACCTACTCCGCCGCTTCCGGCGCACCCATGTTGCCGCGGCTGTACATCCCCGAGCGATCGAAGCAGCACGCGCGGCGCATGCCGGAGGCGAGCTTGTCGCAGGCGGTATCGATGCGCTTGACGCGCGTCTCGGCCTTCTTGCCCGAGACGATCCAGGCGATCCAGTCGCGGCGCGCCACCGGGGTGATGTCGGCCCAGGTCGCGTGCGCGGCCGGGTTCGCTGCGAGTGCCGTGCGCAGGTCGGCGGGCACCCGGGGTTCGGGTTCCACTTCCACCGGCGCGATCTCCACCGCGACCATGTCGCCCGCGACCGCCTCGGCGGCTTCGCGCAGGGCCTTGTCGACCTTGAGCCAGTGGCTGCCATGCCCGTCCGGCTCGAGCGTGGCCTGGAAGGGCGCGCCGTTGAGGGTGCCGTCAACCGTCGTCATGCTCCGCGTCGGCAGCTTCGCGCTGGCCGTATCGGGCAGGACGAGGAACGTCCACGCCGCGGCCTTCGGGCTCGCCGGACGCAGCAGTCTTGCCTTGAAACGGATCTTGCCGGCGACCTTTGCCATGGCGGCAAACGTTACCACTGCATCGGTGATCCTTCAGCCCGTCTCCCGGGGGCGGCTGCGGCGAGATCAGCCAGCGCAGCGCGTATCCGCCGAAAGCGTTTTGGTCACGTGCGCGAGTGGGTGCCGTCAGCCACGACCCGGCATTGGGCGGAATCCGCTTCGCGGGTTCCGCGCTCGGCATCAGGCAGTCGCTGGCGCTCCGGCCCGCGGCCGCCAGCCGAGCAGGCGCGCCGGCAGCATCAGCAGCGCGGACAGGAACGCGAACAGGGCCGCGAACGTGACGCCGACCAGGCGGAACGGCAAGAGCACCAGCCAGGCCAGCGGCCACAGCACCAGCGCCAGCAGCGCGAGCGGCCAGCACAGCGCGAACAGCACGCACCACGCCAGCAGGGCGATCAGGGTCTTCATGGTCGGGCCTCGCACGGTCACCTCGCTGCACACGCAGCAATGACCTAAGGTGCCCGGCGTTGCCATGCCCCCGCAAGCACAACGCGACGAAACGCCGGATGTAGCGACGAATGCGCGTCGCGAAGCGTCGTGCAGGCCGCTCCTCAGGCGCGCAGCAGCACCTTGCCATGGCGACCTGGCCGCAGGCTCGCGGCGGCGGCCTTCGCGGCGTCGGCAAGGTCGTACACCGCGTCCACCGGCAGCCGCAGCTCGCCGCCCAGCGCGCGCTGGAGCAGCTCGCCGACCAGCCGCTTCTTGTCGGCGACCGCCATGTCGCGGCTGACCCTGCTGCCCCAGAAGCCCTTCACCGTCGCGTGCTTGAAGATCATGTCGCCCGACGGCACCTGCATCGGCTCGCCGCTCATCGCACCGAACGACACCAGCACGCCGTTCTCGCCGAGCAGCGCCATGAGATCCGCGCTGGCCCTGCCGCCGACCGAATCCACCGCGGCGTTCGCCAATCCATCGCCGAGCGCTGCCTTCGCCGCGTCCACCCAGCCGTCCGCCGCGGTGGAGATGACGTCGCCGATGCCCAGTGCGCCCATTTCCGCGACGCCGGCATCGCGCCGCACCAGGCTGAGCACGCGCACGCCGCGCGCCGCCGCGAGCATCGCCAGCGTCTTGCCCACCGCGCCGTTGGCCGCGTTCTGCACGATCCAGCCGCCGCGTTCCACCTGCAGGAACTCCAGCAGCATCAGCGCGCTGAGCGGCATCGCGATCAGCTGCGCGGCCATCTCGTCGGCAATGGCGGCGGGCATCGGGATGACCATCCGTGCCGAGGCGACGAAATACTCCGCCCACGTGCCGCGTCCGGACGCCGCAGCGACGCGCTGTCCCACCGCAAGCCCTTCCACGCCCGCACCGAGCGCATCGATCACGCCCAGCCCCTCGCTGCCACCGATCGCCGGCAGCGCCGGCTTGTAGCCGTACTGCCCGCGGATCGTCCACAGGTCGTGGTTGTGGATCGGGGCCAGCTGCATGCGGATCCGCACCTCGCCCGGGCCGGGTTCGGGCACCGGACTGTCGCCGGCGACGAGCACTTCGGCCGGATCGCCGAACCTGTGATGCATGGCGCTGCGCATGTCGATCTCCCGGCGATACATTCGTGCCATCCAAGCTACACGACCGGAATCCGGAGCGGCTATGCCGCCACCCAGGGCCACATTGAGGCCATGGGCGTGCCGGGCGCCCTGTTGCCGCTGGTGATCGTGCTGGAACTGGGCGGCGGCCTGGCCCTGCTCGCCGGCGGATTCACGCGCCCGATCGCGCTGGCGCTGGCCGCGTTCTCGCTGGCCTCCGCGGCGCTGTTCCACGCCCACCTGGGCGACGCCAGCCAGGCGATCGCGTTCTGGAAGAACGTGGCCATGGCCGGCGGCTTCCTGATGGTGGTGGCGCACGGCGCCGGTGCGCTCAGCCTCGATGCGGCCTGGGCCCGCCGCCGCGCGCTTCCCGCACGCCCGGTCCCGCTCGCCGTTTCCTGATCCGACTGGCCGCGGGCTCGCCTGCCCGAGGCCCCTCCCAGGCCGCCACGCAATCGAACGCGTCCAGGGCCTGCGGCGCACTTTGCACAATCACGAAAAACGCCTGGAGCTGCCATGAACCTCGCCCCCTCCCTTTTTATCTCCCACGGCTCGCCGATGTGGGCGCTGGAACCGGGCCTGCTGGGTCCCGAACTGCAGCGGCTCGGCCGCACGCTGGCGGAGGTGACCGCCATCGTGGTCGTGTCGCCGCACTGGCAGACCCGGGGCCTGCGCGTGGCGGCCACCGCCGCGCCGGAAACGATCCACGACTTCAGCGGCTTCCCGGCGCCCCTGTACGCGCTGCGCTACGCGCCGCCCGGCGCGCCGGTGCTGGCCGCCGACGTGGCGCGAATGCTGGGCGACGCCGGCTTCGACGCCGCCATCGACCCGCAGCGCGGCCTCGACCACGGCGCATGGGTGCCGCTGCGCTACCTCCGGCCGGACGCCGACGTGCCGGTGCTGCAGGTGTCGCTGCCGCACGACATCGACACCGTTGGCGCGCTGCGCCTCGGCCAGGCGCTGGCGCCGCTGCGCGAACGCGGCGTGCTGGTGGTCGGCTCCGGCAGCCTCACCCACAATCTGTACGAATTCCGCCAGCACATCGGCGACCCGGAATACGCGCAGGCCTTCGCCGACTGGGTCGCCGACGCGGTGCGTCGTCGCGACGTCGACGCGCTGGTGCATTACCGCGAACGCGCCCCGCACGCCGCGCGCGCGCATCCCAGCGAGGAACACTACCTGCCGTTGCTGGTGGCGATCGGCGCCAGCCACGCCGGCGAAACCGCGACCCTGATCGAGGGCGGCATGACGCATGGGGTGCTGTCGATGGACTCGTTCGGGTTCGGGATGCCGGACGCGGCAAGCCGACATCCGACGGAATCCGCTGCGCGGGTTCCGTCCTACGGATCTCCCGCATCGTAGGGCGGAACCGCCGAAGGAGATTGAGCCGCATGCGCACGACCGGACGATGTTGGCGCCGCCCAAGGCACCGCGCGGATTCCGCTTCCGGGGTCCCCAACCGCACATGCACGAACGCAGGCGCCACGCCCACGCATGCGCTGACTGACAATACACGCAACATCCCGCCGCGGGTGCCGCCGGACCGCTGGTCTACAATCGCCGCTGTTTTCCAGCGCGCGACCGCATGCACGACCTGCACCAACCCCGACGCCGACGACTGCTGCAGGCGATGCTGGCGGCCCCGTTGTGCGGCGGACTTGCGGCCTGCGCCGACAACGCGCCGACAAGCGACCTGGTGGTCGGCGGGCTCCCCGTGACCTGCAACCTGACGTTGCCGGTGGCCTGCGTGGCGCGCGAGAACGCGGCCCGGGCGGCCGGCAAGCAGGGCCGCGTGTTCGAGTTCAGCAAGTACAGCGGTTTTCCCGAACTCAAGGAATCGCTGATGGCCGGCCGCATCCAGGCGGCCTACATGCTGGCGCCGCTGAGCATGGCGCTGGCCGACCAGAAGATCCCGGTCAAGATCGTCTCGCTCGGGCACCGCTCCGGCGCGGTGATCATGGTCCACACCGGTTCGCCGTACCGGACATTCCGCCAGCTGGCCGGCAAGACCATCGCGATTCCAAGCCGCTTCGCGGTGGACTTCCTGTTCCTGCGCAAGATGCTGCTGCGCGAAGGCATGACCCAGGACGACATCAGGCTGGTCGAGATGCCGCCGCCGGACATGCCCGCCGCGCTGTACGCCAAGGCGATCGATGCCTACTGCACCGGCGAGCCCTTCGGCGCGGCCGCGCAGATGGCGGGCTACGCGCGCCCTTTGAGCATGACGCGCGACGAATGGCGCAACTACATCTGCTGCGTCCTGACGGTGCGCGAAGACCTGATCCAGTCCAACCGCCCGCTGGTGCAGGACCTGGTGAACCACGTGATGGCGGCCGGCCGCTGGCTCGACGCCGCCCAGGCCAACCGGGACAAGGCCGTGGACATCGCCGCCAGCCGCGAATACTTCAACCAGGATCCCAACATCATCCGCTTCGTGATGCAGAACCCGACCGACCGCGTCACCTACGGCGACCTGCGGATGATCCGCGCCGAGTTCGAGGAGCTGATGCAGCTGTCGATGGACGCCGGCACCATCGAGCATCCGATCGCCTACGAGACCTACATGGACGAGAGCTTCACCCGGGCCGCGCAGCCGGTGAAGATCGCCATCTGACCGCGAGCACTCCCCGACATGACATACCGCCACCACATCGCCGCCTTGGCAGCCGCGCTCCTCGCGCTGTCCGCCCTGCTGTTCGCGCACGGTGCGCCTGCGGCAGAGGCCGGCAAGCTCAAGGCAGGCGTGTTCGATCCGCCGCGCGCGGCGCCCGAGCTGGCGCTGCTGTCGTCGAACGGCGGTGACCTGTCGCTGGCGGCGTACCGAGGCAAGGTGGTGCTGCTGGGCTTCGGCTTCACCACGTGTCCCAAGGTCTGCCCGACCACGCTGGCGGTACTGGCGGCGGCGCGCAAGCGCCTGGGCGAACAGGGCCGGCAGGTGCAGGTGGTCTACGTCACCGTCGATCCCGAACGCGACAGCGCCCAGCGCATGCGCAGCTACCTCGCCGCCTTCGACCCGGGCTTCGTCGGCGGCACCGGCACCGCGGCGCAGCTGGCCGCGGCGCGCGCACGCTATGGCGTCACGGCCGAACGCAAGGTCGTCGGCGACAGCTACTTCTACGCGCACTCCTCGTCGGTCTACCTGATCGACACCAAGGGGCTGCTGCGCGGGATGATGCCGTACGGGCGCGCGCCCGAGGACTACGCGCACGACGTGCGCGTGCTGCTGGCCGAATGACAGCCCAGCCCATCGAGCGGGCGCGACCGGCGACCCGCCGGCGCGCCATCGGGATCGCCGCGTCCGCGCTTGCGATCGCGGCGATCGCCGTCGTGGGCTGGGCTGCGTTCGCGCCGGTCCCTGTGGCCGCCGATCGCGAACAGCCGTTCGTCATCCCCAAGGGGACCTGGGCAAAACGCATGGCCGGCGATCCTGTCGAGATCCTGCCGCAGCGCATCCGCCTCACGCTCGGGATCAACGACGTGCTGGTGCTGACCAACCACGACGAGGTGCCGCAGACCTTCGGCCCCGCATTGCTGATGCCGGGGCAGAGCTTCAGCCTGCCGTTCGAACTCGCCTCGGACTACGAGTTCGCCTGCACCGCGCATGCCAGCGGGCAGATGACTATCATGGTCGACCCGTTCCCCGCTTCGCCCTGGGCCAGGTTGCGCTGGCGGGCGCTGGAACTGGTGGATTCCTTCCGGGACAAGACACATGACCCACATGCCTGAGGTGGCCGTGGAACTGCGCGCATGAACAAACTCCGGCAGTCGCTCCCGGGCATCGCGATCATCGTGCTGGTGGTGGTGGGCTGGTGGGCGGCGGTGGCCGCGACCGGCAGCGTGATCTTCCCCACGCCGTGGCAGGTGGTGCTGGGCACGGTCGACCTGATCCGCGACGGCACGCTGTGGCTGCACATCGGCGCCTCGCTCGGCCGCGTGGCCGCCGGCTTCCTGCTTGCGGTGGCGGTGGCGGTGCCGCTGGGCCTGTGGATGGGCCGCGTGCGCGGCGCCTACGATACGTTGAATCCGCTGTTCCAGATCCTGCGGCCGATCTCGCCGATCGCGTGGATCCCGATCGCGATTCTCTGGTTCGGCGTCGGCAACGCTTCGCCGATCTACCTGATCTTCATCTCGTCGGTGTTCCCGATGATCGTGCAGACGGTGTCGGGCGTGCACGGCATCGAGAAGCGCTACCTGCGCGCTGCCGAGAACTTCGGCGTGTCGCGCCGCACCCTGCTGACCCGGGTGGTGATCCCTGCGACGCTGCCGGAGGTCATCGTCGGCATGCGCATCGGCCTCGGCGTGGCGTGGCTGGTGGTGGTGGCCGCGGAGATGATCGCGCTGCGCTCGGGCCTGGGCTACCTGATCATGGACTCGCGCAACGCCGGCAACCGCTACGACCTGGTGATCGCCGGCATGGTCATCATCGGCCTGATCGGCCTGCTGCTGGACGGACTGATGCGCATGCTGGAAGGCCTGAAAATCGTGCGGTGGCGTTATGTCCACTAGGATCGACGTCGCGGGGCTGCACAAGGGTTTCGCCACCGACAAAGGCCCGCTGGCGGTGGTCGACGACGTCAGCCTGCAGGTGGAGGACGGCGAGTTCATCGCCATCGTCGGCCCTTCGGGCTGCGGCAAATCGACGCTGATGCGGATGATCGCCGGCTTCATCGCGCCCGACGCCGGGCACGTGCTGATCGACGGCGTGGAGCGCACGCGGCCGGGGCCGCAGGGCATCCTGATCTCGCAGCACGGCTCGGTGTTCCCGTGGCTCACGGTGCGGCAGAACCTGATGTTCGGCCTGAACGACATCTCGTCCAAACAAGAGAAGGCGGCGGTCGCCGACCACTACGCCAGCATCGTCGGGCTCAAGGGATTCGAGGGCAGCTATCCGCACGAACTGTCCGGTGGCATGCTCAAACGCGTGGAAATCGCGCGCGCGCTGGCGGTGAAACCGGCGATCCTCTACATGGACGAGCCGTTCTCCGCGCTCGACGCGCTGATGAGCCTGCGGATGCGCAACGAGCTGCTGCGGATCCTCGAGCGCGAGCGCCATACCGTGCTGCTGATCACCCACGACGTGGAGGAGGCCATTCACCTCGCCGACCGGGTGATGGTGCTCTCGCCGCGGCCGACGCGGATCCAGGCGACGTTCGAAGTGAACCTGCCGCACCCGCGCAAGCTCACCAGCCCCGCGGTGCAGGAACTGCGCATGGCGATCCTGAAGGAACTGGGCGTCGAGGCTGAAGCGGACCCGGTTGACGCACGAGCCTGATCCCGGTGCGCGGCAACGGGCACGTTACGATGCCGCACCCCGCGCCACGCTACGCAGCACACGCATGAAGGACCGCCACATCGAAGCGCCCCCGGCGGCATGAGCCAGGCGTCGCGCCGTTCCGGCCCCGGCGCCCGCGACCGGAGCGAGCGCCTGCAACCCTGGACCGCCGCGCTGCTGACCGCGCTGGTGCACCTGCTGTTGCTGCTGCTGGTGCTGTGGGCGCCGCCGATCACCCTGGCCCCGCCGCAGGATGGCGCCGCCGGCGGCGCGATCCAGGTGACCTTCATCGACGACACGCGGGGCCAACCGCCGCCCGCGCGCGCGCGCGCCGTGCGCAGGACGCCCGCACGCCCGCCTGCCAAGGCCGCGCCACCGGCCGAACGGATCCGGACCACGCGGGTCGCGCAGGCCGACGCGCCGGTGCCGCCCGACGCGGCCGACCATGCCGACAACGCCAATCGACAAGTCGTCGAGCTTGCAGCGCCCACGGAAGAACCGGTGGCGCCGCCCGCCGGCGCGCCGGCACCGGCCAGGCAGCGCCCGCGCGGTTGGGGGCTGCCGCCGGGCATGCTGCCGGACAACCCCGATCCGGTGGCGGCGGGCCCGGCACGCGGTCGCGCCGGCCGCAGCCGCGGCAACGACACGCCCGCGTCCGGGACCAGCATGGAAGTGGGCGGCTACCAGGTGTACTACGACCTGCTCGACGAGACCCGCCTGCGCGCGTGGCGCGACCAGGGCATGACCGAACTGTTCCTGCCCCTGCCGGGCACGCGGCGCTACATGGTCTGCCCGCTGGACATCGCCCTGCGCCGCGACTCCGGCCAATGCCGCCTGGTCGAACCGGACTCGCCCGAACTTGCGGCCATCGGCGATGCGCGCGACGTGATCGTGATGCAGCGGGTCTACCGGCTCGGCGAAGTCCTGTGGCGCGGGCCGGGCGCGTACCGCTGACCCGCGCCGCGGGCAGGCGTGACCGGCCCACCGCGTCGCCCGACTTGAAATCCCCGCCCCGGCGCGCATATCCGCGTCTCTCGTCCATGCACGCCGGACCGCTCCCATGACCACCACCACCGAAACCCGCGCCTTCGAGGCCGAAGTCTCCCAGGTCCTGCACCTGGTCACGCATTCGCTGTACTCGCACAAGGAAATCTTCCTGCGCGAGCTGATCTCCAACGCCTCGGACGCCTGCGACAAGCTGCGCTTCGAGTCGATCGCCAACCCCGACCTGCTGGCCGGCGACCCCGAGCTGCACATCGACGTCAGCTGGGACAAGGACGCGCGCACGATCACCATCGCCGACAACGGCATCGGCATGTCGCGCGACGAGGTGGTGGCCAACATCGGCAGCATCGCCAGCTCCGGCACCCGGCGCTTCCTGGAGGCGATGGGCGCCGAGCAGAAGGCCGACGCGCGCCTGATCGGCCAGTTCGGCGTCGGCTTCTACTCCGCCTTCGTGGTTGCCGGACGCGTGACCGTGCTCACCCGCCGCGCCGGCGCCGCGCCCGAAGACGGCGTGAAGTGGGAAAGCGACGGCCGCGGCGAGTACACGCTCGAAGCCGCCACCGTGCCCGCGCGCGGCACCACCGTGGTGCTGCACCTCAAGGACGGCGAGGACGAATTCCTCGACAGCTGGAAGCTGCGCGCGCTGGTGCGCAAGTACTCCGACCACGTCGCCTTCCCGATCCGTATGCCGAAGGAAGCGCCAATCGCCGACGACGGTGACACCAAGCCCGACGCAGCACCCGAGTGGGAAAACGCCAACGACGCCTCGGCGCTGTGGACCCGGCCCAAGTCGGAGATCAGCGACGAGGAGTACCAGGCCTTCTACAAGGCGCTCGGCCACGACTTCAACGACGCCGCGGCCTGGACCCACAACCGCGTCGAGGGCAGCCAGAGCTTCACCACCCTGCTGTACCTACCGGCGAAGCCGCCGTTCGACCTGATGATGGGCGGCCGCGACGAGCGCAAGGGCCTGAAGCTGTACATCAAGCGCGTCTTCATCATGGACGCCGCCGAGGAGCTGCTGCCCAACTACCTGCGCTTCGTGCGCGGCGTGGTCGACGCCGACGACCTGCCGCTCAATGTCAGTCGCGAGATCCTGCAGCACAACCGCCAGCTCGAACGCATCAGGGGCGCCTGCGTGAAGCGCGTGCTCGACCTGATCGAGAAGCTCTCGCGCGACGAACCGGAAAAGTTCGCTGCGTTCCTCAAGGCCTTCGGCAACACGCTCAAGGAAGGCATCGTCGAGGATGCAACCAATCGCGAGCGCATCGCCAGGCTGCTGCGCTTCGCATCGACCAAGGGCGACGGCGAGGCGAAGACCGTGTCGCTGGACGACTATGTCGGCCGCATGGCGCCCGGCCAGGACGCGATCTGGTACGTCACCGCCGACGGCTATCGCGCCGCCGCCGGCAGCCCCCAGCTCGAGGCCTTCCGCGCGAAAGACATCGAGGTGCTGCTGATGTCCGACCGCATCGACGAATGGATGCTCGGCAACCTGCACGAGTACGCGGGCAAGTCGCTCAAGCACGTCGCCAAGGGCGAACTGCCGCTGGACGAGGCCGACAAGGCGAAGCAGCAGGAAGCGACCAAGGCCGCCGCGCCGCTGCTGGAAAAGCTCAAGGGCCTGCTCGGCGACCGGGTCGAGGACGTGCGCGTGTCCGCGCGCCTGACCGATTCGCCGTCGTGCCTGGCGATGTCCGAATGGGAGATGGCGCCGCACCTGGCCCACCTGCTGCGCGAATCGGGACAGGACGTGCCGGAGAGCAAGCCGACGCTGGAGATCAATCCGGCGCACCCGCTGCTCAGGCAGGTCGAATCCGAAACCGACCACGCCCGCGCGACCGACCTGGCCACGCTGCTGCTCGAGCAGGCCGAACTGGCCGCCGGCGCGCCGCTGCCGGATCCGGCGGCGTTCGTGCAGCGGATGAACCGCCTGCTGGCGGGCTGAGCGCGCGCCAGGCCCGGTCAGGCCGAAGGCACCACGCACATCCGGCGGCGATGACGCCGCAGGACGTTGCCGCTGCCTGTCGAGAACGCGGCGTGTTGCCTGCTGTTGCTGCGCATCCACGCGCGCCTCAGCTGCGCAGCTTGTCCTCATCGCGCCCACACCGGCTCCGGACGGGCGCGCGCGACCAAGACAGCATCGTGAAAGGCCGGTTATTCATGCGCGCCGAACCTGCCGCGCGGCACGATGTCCGTCCCCGTGCGCAGGAGCATTCCGTGGCCACATCCAGCATTGCATCGGAGATCGAGGAGCTCGAGCGCAGGTTCTGGCAATCGATGGTGGACGACACGCCCGAGGTGGCCACCGACCTGCTCGCCGAGCGGGCGCTGATGGTCGGTGGGCACGGCGCGATGTCGTTCGACAAAGCCGGCTACACCCGCATGGCGAATGATCCCAAGCATCGCCTGCACGCGTTCGCGATGTCGGAGTTCGAGGTGCTCTCTCCGGCCGACGACGTCGCCATCGCGAGCTACCGCGTCCAGCAGACCGTGGAAGTCGACGGCGAGCGGAATGAGCTGGCGGTCGTCGACTCTTCCACGTGGGTGAGGATCGACGACGCGTGGAGATGCGCCGCGCACACCGAAAGCTTGGCGCCGCCAGGCGGCGCGTAAACCGGCGACGCCACTCGAACTGCGCTTGAGGGGCAGCAGCGCCTGCCATGGCCGTGACCGCTCGCGACACGGTCGCGGCGGCAGTCATCGTCGACCGCCGCGAGCGCCGCGCTGGCGCAGCGAATCAATCGACTGTGAGCCTGCTGGCCGCGCAGACAATGTGCGCGTTGCGCTAACCGGCGCCGCGGCGCGCGGCCACCGCGTCCATCCGCTTCAGCCGCCGCGACAGCGCGTCGGGATCGGTCACCGCCTGCACGCGCGCGCTGCCCAGCGCTTCGGCCATGTAGCGCGCATTGACGCCGCCCACCCACACCGGCACGCCCGGCGGCAGGTCCGCGTCCAGCACCCGCAGCTGCGCCAGCGCTTGCGGCGCGCTGCCCGGATCGATCGAGCTCAGCGCCACCGCGCCCGCCCCGAGGCGGGTGGTGACGCGCACCAGTTCCTCCGCGGGCAGTTCGGTGCCCAGGTACAGCACCGGCGCGCCGGCATCGTGCGCGTACAGCGCCGCGCCCAGCAGGCCCAGTTCGTGCGGCTCGCCCGGCAGCGTGGCGAACAGCACCCGCGGCCGCCGTTCGCGCGGATGCTGGTTGATCACCGACAGCAGGCGCGCGCGCAGCAGGCTGCTGACCAGCCGTTCCTGGGCGATCGCCAGACGCCCGTCGGCCCAGCGCAGGCCGACTTCGCGCAGCAGCGGCATCACCACGCGCGACACCAGCACCGCCACCGGCAGGGTGGCGATGGCCACCGAAAGCTCGCGGTCGAATTCGTCCACCTGGTAGTCGGCGATCGCATCGAGCATCCGGGCAGGCAGGCAGTCCAGGCCGCCGAAGCCGGTCTGCCGGCTGCGCTCCAGCAGGGCGTCCAGCGCCGCATCGTCGAGCGCGGCAAGGTCCCGGATGGGGTGGCCGCGGGCCGTGAGCCGGTGCAGCCGGGTCAGGCGTTCGATCGTGGCCGCGTCGTACAGGCGGCGCCCGTTGGCCGCCCGCTGTGGCGCCACCGCGGCGTGTCGACGCTCCCAGGCACGCAGGGTTTCGGGCGTCAGCCCGGTGAGTTCGGCGGCGGCCTTGACGGGATACATGCTGGGTAATGTACAACATCTGTACAAGTTGAAGTTGTACACGGTGCTAACGGGTGCGGATCGACACTGGCGCCGTTCCCTCACCCGAGTCCCGCCATGAACCGCACTCCCCGTCCCCGCCTCATGTCCCTCCTCACCGCCGCCCTTGCCCTTGGACTGGCAGCCCCGCTGGCCTTCGCCGGCCAGCCCGCCGGCACCGCCGCACCCGCCAGCCGGGCCAAGGCCGACATCGTCGACACCGCGATGGCCGCCGGCCAGTTCAAGACCCTCGCCGCCGCTCTGAAGGCCGCCGGCCTGGTCGACACCCTCAAGGGCCCGGGCCCGTTCACGGTGTTCGCACCGACCGACGCGGCGTTCGCCGCGCTGCCCGCCGGCACCGTCGAAACCCTGCTGAAGCCGGAAAACAAGCAGAAGCTGATCGCGATCCTCAGCTACCACGTCGTGCCGGGCCGCGTGCCGGCGGCGCGTGTGGCCGGGATGGATTCGGCCACCACCGTGCAGGGCGGAAGCCTGGACATCCAGTCCTCCGCCGACGGCGTGACCGTGGACGGCGCGAGCGTCACCAAGACCGACGTGGAGGCCAGCAACGGCGTCATCCACGTCATCGACAAGGTCCTCATGCCCAAGGGCTGAGCCCTGCCATCCCACCTGGAGTCACGAGACATGAAAGCGATCAACCTCACCACCCTCGCCCTGGTCATCGTCGGCGGCATCAACTGGGGCCTGGTCGGCCTCGCCCAGTTCGACCTGGTCGCCGCGATCTTCGGCGGCCAGGACGCCGCCCTGGCCCGGGTGGTCTACACCCTGGTCGGCCTGTCCGCCCTGTGGCAGATCGTGCCGCTGATGCGGGCCGCCAGCACCGGCCAGGTCCAGGCGGAGGCGCGCCACGCCCACCGCTGAGTCCGATCGTCGCGTTCCCGGCGCGGGGCGACTCCCGCGCCTTCCCCGACCGCCCGGCGTTGCCCCGCCGGGCGGTCATTCTTTTTGCGTCGCCACCACATGCGCGGGGCATCGCGCCCACGCTGACCTGGTCGCCACGCTGCTGCGTCGCGTGCGGACAACCGACACCTGCATGCCCACCGCGCATGCGAATGCCTGCGTTGCGTTCCAGTGCCGGCGCCCGACGCGGGATCGGCGCATGCCGAATGTCCGCGCGACTGCCGCGTAGCAAGTCGCGACCCGTGTTTCCCGCCAGCTAGCCAACGCCCCGCGTGGCATCGAGGTGCGTCAGGTACAGGCGCAGGTCGAACTCGAGCTGGTGGTAGTCGGGCTCCATGTGGGTGCACAGCCGGTAGAAGGCCTTGTCGTGCGCGGCCTGCTTCAGGTGCGCCAGTTCGTGCACCACGATCATCCTCAGGAACTCGGCGGGTGCATCGCGGAACACGCTCGCAATGCGCATCTCGCGGCTCGCCTTGAGCCTGCCGCCCTGCACCCGCGAAATGGTGGTGTGGGTGCCCAGCGCGTGCTTCATCACCTGCAGCTTGCCGTCGTAGACCACCTTGCCCAGCGGAGCGGACTGGCGCAGGTGCCGGTCCTTCATGTCCTGCACGTACTCGTACAGCTGTCCGTCGTTGCGCACGGTATGCGGTTGCCCGTATTTCTGTCCGAGCATCGTGCCCAAGCGCCCTTGCTCCATCAGCGCGCGCACCTGCGCGATCAGGTGTGGCGGATAGCCGGCGAGATATCTGGGGGTTTCCATCGGCGCAGGAGCGGGAAGGTCGGCGAGGGCTGTCCAGTATCGTGGGTCTGGACGCGCCGGCAAGACGTCGACCCGTGGCGTGTCGGGCGGGGGCGTCATCGCTTCGTCCTCCGGCGACGGCGGTTCCCGCCGCGGATAGACTGCCCCGATCCAGGGGATCCCGATGACCGACGAGACGACGCCGCAGCCCGGCAACGACCGCCAACCGCCCGGCAGCCGCGTCGCCTTCGAGCGCCTGCGCGAACGCACCGACGAGCTCGAGCTGATCATCTCCGGCCTGCTGGCCTTCGCGCTGCTGACCCTGCCCGGCCGCATCTTCGACAGCTGGGCCGCGAATTCCATCCACGTCGAAGGCCTGTTCGAGTACGCGCTGCAGTTCGGCTTCATCGTCAGCGCCGGCCTCAGCTACGCGCTGGGATTCGCTTTCATCATCCACATGGCCATTCGCGGCTACTGGATTGGCCTGATCGGATTGAAATCCAATTTCCCCGCGGGCATCCGCTGGGAACGCGTGCCGTTCATGGGCGCGGTGACGCGGGCGTTCTACCAGCAGCGCGTCGGCGACCTGGGCAACACGATCGACCAGGCCGACCGCGCGGCGTCGATCCTGTTCGCGATGACGATCCTGTTCGCGCTGACCATGGCCTGGGTGGGCGTGCTCGCGGTGGTGATGATCCTGCTTGGCGGCACGATCGGTTCGGCATTCAGTGGCGGCGAACAGGCGACACGGATCGTGCTGGTGGCAGGCTACATCGGCTTCCTCGTCGCCGCTCTCGCGCCGGTGTTGCTGGAAAAGCGCATCGCGCAGCGTGAAGCCGCGGGCAAGCCGTCGCCCGGCCTGCGCCGCACGGTGCGCGGGCTGCTGCGCGCCCTCGGGCTGGTGATGCCACAGCGCCTGATCGCGCCGGTGCAGCTCACGTTGCAGAGCAATCTCAACGGCCGCGGTTTCATGGCGGTGTACATCGTGGTGATCGCGCTGGCGATGCTGATTGGCGGCTTCCAGGTCTTCAACTCGGCCCTGTTCGCGATGATCAACCGCTACGACGTGCTGACCAGCGAAGCGGTCGAGCACGGCATGCTCAGCGCGCACTATGAATCGCTGCGGTCCGAGCACGACGTGCTGCTGCGCTACCCGATGATCCCCGCCGACCGTATCGCCGAGGCCGACCTGCGCCTGTTCATCCCGCACCAGCCCAAGCGCGACAACCCGCTCGCGCGCGAGCGCTGCACCGCGCTGGCCGATGGCCGCAACACTGCCGAAGGCGACGCCGCCGCGGCGCAGGCGCGCGACTGCATCGCCTCGCTGTGGCGCGTCACGCTCGACGGCAAGCCGCTGTCGCTCGACGACTTCGTCCCCATCGAGCGCCGCGACCTGGGCCTGCGCGGCCTGGTCGGCTACATCCCCATCGGCGCGCTGCCGCCTGGCCGGCACGACCTGCGCCTGGCCTGGAATCCGCAAGGCGAGAAGACCGGGCCGATGCGCCGCCGCGATTACCGGATTCCGTTCTGGTTCACGCCGGGGATCGACCAGGGCGTGACCGGCGACTAGCGGTTGCATGTCGTGTGCGCGCCGTCGTCGCGCCAGAGCCGTAAGCCCGCGCCCGCAAAGGCCGCTGGCACAATGCGTTTCCCCTGCCCGCATCCGAGGTCGCCATGCTCCGCACGTCGCCGCCCACCGTCCTGATGGCCCTCCTGCTCGCAGGCGCGATGCTGCCCGGCTGTTCACGACCGCAGCCCGATGACGCGAACGCAGCCGCCGGGGCCACCGCAGAGCCGGCGCCTGCCGCTGCCGGGAACGCCCCATCGGAGGGCGCGCGGGAAAACAACGCCGACGCGTTCCGCTTCAGGATCGGCGCGCTCGATGCGGTCGCGCTCAAGGACGGCGACGTCGACGCACCCAACGACGGCAAGACCTTCGCGATCGGCCAGCCGACCGAACAGGTCGCCGCGCTGCTGGCCGCCGCCGGCGCGCCCACCGACGTGCTGCACCTGAGCATCCAGCCGCTGCTGGTGCGCGCTGGCGAACGCGTGCTGCTGTTCGACACCGGCGCCAGCGACGTCGAGTGGGCGCGCGGCGGCCGGCTGCCTGCGTCGCTGCGCGCGGCAGGCGTGGCGCCGTCCGGAATCACCGACATCTTCATCTCGCACCGGCACCAGGACCACGTCGGCGGCCTGCTCGCGCCCGACGGCGCGCTCGCGTTCCCCAACGCCACCATCCACCTCTCGGCGACCGAATGGGCCGGCATGGAGGCCGACGCCGAGGCGGCGGCCCTGGTCTCCGCGATCGCGCCCAAGGTCGCGACGTTCGAGCCGGGCGCGGAACTCATCCCCGGCACGGTGACCGCCGTGGTCGACGACGGGCACACGCCCGGGCATTCGGCGTACCTGATCACCTCGGGCGATGACCGCCTGCTCTACCTGGGCGACACCGCGCACCACTTCGTGGTCTCGGTCCAGCGTCCGGAATGGACGGTCGCCTACGACATGGATGCGCCGCTCGCACAACGCCGCCGCCGCGAACTGCTGCAGCGCGCGGCCGACGACGGCACGCGCGTCTACGCCGTGCACTTCCCGTTCCCCGGCCTCGGGCGGTTCGAAACGCAGGGCGAAAGCTTCGTCTGGGTGGCCGAGCGCTGAGGCGGCGCCCCAGACACGCAGCCATTACGACGCGCCTGCGCAGGACACGGGGAGCTGCCTGACGACCAGACTTCGTCCGCTCGAGCTTCCTGAATCCGCGCCTGCGCACTCACGCCTTACCCACATCGGCTGCGGCAGGCTTCATCGAAGATCACCGCAGGAGTCAACCAAGATGAGCAATTTGATGAAGAACGTCGCCACGGCGACCTTTGTATTGACCTCCGCGCTCGCCTTGGCGGCATGCGATGTCGACCAGACCCAGGAAGGCGCACTGCCGGACGTCGAGGTGACCGCGAAGGGCGGCCAGCTGCCGGCCTACGATGTCGAGACGGCGGAAGTGGACGTCAAGACCGAGACGGTTCCGGTCGAAGTGCCCAAGATCGAAGTCGAGATGCCGAACGATCCGGATAGCAAGGTCACCGACGAGACCGACTCGGCCGCGAAGGATTGATCGCAGCCGGCACGCAAACCGGATGCAGGACGCGGGGCCGGGAAACCGGCCCCGCGTCTTTGGGGAAAACGAGGGTCGGATCCGACAGTCACGCGGCAACGCCACGCCCGATCCTTACCAGCGCCTTTCATGTCCCACCCGTATTGCAGTGGCACGCGGGTCGCTTCCCTGATCCGGCGGCCGAGCTTGCGCAGGACCCCGCGTATCTGCCCAAGCTGGATGGAACGCCCACATCGCCGCCATGGGAGCGGCCGCGCCCGCCCGTCCCGGCCGCACGGCACGACAGCGGTTCGACCCTGGTTTGAACAGGGCGGCGTCTGCCTCCTTCCGCAGCCTGGAACACACGAGGCAACCAACCGCCCTGCCGGTGTCCACAGGAACGCGACAGCGGCGTCGCTCGCGTTGACGCTGCGCAGGCGTTTTGCTTCCAGCTGGTTGCAGCTCCGCTCGCCGGGCACGGCAACCGCGCTGCTTGCGGCGACCACCTCGTCGCGGCACAAATCGCCATGGCAGGCCCCCGGGTCACCGTGGACCACGCCTTCCAGGCACGGGGCGGCGCTCTCCGGACCGGGGGGCAACACCCGCTTTGCGGCGCTCCGCTTCGAAGGACGCCCGGGTATTCGAGCAACCGTCGACGACCGTGCCGGCGCGGCGTCAACGCGCTCCGCGGGCTTCCGGCAGTTTTGCGATCACCTTGATTTCGAACTGGAAGCCGTACAGCCAGGTCACCCCGATGCCGGTCAGCGTCGGATAGGGCGCCTCGCCCCAGTACTCCGGCACGATGGCCCACGCCTTCTCGAAGTTCGTTTCTGGGTCGACGATGAACACGGTCACGTCGATCACGTCATCAAAGCTGCAGCCGGCTGCGGCGAGGACCGCGTTGAGGTTCTCGAAGGCACGCCGCACCTGGGTCTCGAACTCGGGCTCGGGCGAACCGTCTTCGCGGCTCCCCACCTGGCCGGACACAAAGAGCAACCCGTTGGCGCGCACGGCGGGCGAGTAATGGTTGCGCTCATACAGCGCGCGGCGGCCGGGCGGAAAAACGGCATCACGGATCATGGGGAATCTCCATCGCGGCCACGGCAACATGCTGCGGCCATGTCGGCATGCTGGATCGCGGTACCTGCTGGATAAAGCGGCCGATGGCGTCTAGATTGTTCGGAATAAACGACAGATCGACGCGCCCATGGACCGTTTCGACGCAATGCGTGCCTTTGCCCGGGTGGTGGAAAGCGGCAGCTTCACCAAGGCGGCGCAAACCCTGCAGCTGGGCCGCACGCGGGTGAGCGAACTGGTGCAGCATCTGGAAGCGCACCTGCGGGTGCGACTGCTCAACCGCACCACCCGGCGGCTCAACCTGACCGCGGAAGGCGAAGCCTACTATCCGCGCGTTGTGGCACTGCTGGCCGAACTGGATGCCGTCGAGGGCAGCATCGCCACGGCCAAGGCGGCGCCGCGCGGGCGACTGCGCATCGATGTGCCCAGCCCGTTCGCCCGGCTGGTGCTGGTGCCGGCGCTGCCTGACTTCCTCGCGCGGTATCCCGACATCGAGCTGCATATCGGCGTCAGCGATCGCGAGGTCGACGTGATCGCTGACAGCGTCGACTGCGTGATCCGCGGTGGCACGCCGGAAGACCTGTCGCTGGTGGCGCGTCTCATTGGCGAGCTGTCCTTCGGCGTCCATGCCAGTCCGGCATACCTGCAGCGTCATGGCATGCCCGACCATCCACGCGAACTCGACGGTACGCATCATGTGAGCGTCGGGTTCCTTCGCCCGAATACGGGGCGCATCCGCCGGTTCGTCCTGCAGCGTGGCGAGGAACGGGTGGACGGACAAGGCCGCAACGCGATCGCCCTGGATGACGGCGATGCCTACCTCGCCGCTGGACTGGCCGGGCTGGGCATCGTCTGCGTACCGGACTACATGGCGGCACCGCACGTTGCACGCGGTGAACTGGTGCGCCTGTTCGGCGACTGGCAGCTGCAGACGATGCCGATGCACGTGATGTTCCCGCCCAGCCGGCATGTCAGCCAGCGCCTGCGCGTGTTCATCGACTGGGTGACGCAGCTGATGGCGCCCGCCGCGCCCGGCGGACGTCGTTCATGGTGAAGCGGCTCCGCCCCGCGGGCGCGTCTCCTGCCGCGGGAGCAAGGCCGCCGCATGCGGCGTTGGCCAGATCGATGTCACCCGCGTCCTTCGCGACGAGCCGTTCGAACAGGCTTCGAACACCAGCTGCGCCAATGCAAGCCTGATCACGCTCCGCAGATCGTCACCGCGCGGTTTCCGGAATGGGCGCCAGGCCGAAGCGTCGCACGGTCCACAGCCACGCGAATCCCAGCAGCGCGCCGGCGATACCGTAGGCCGCGTCCAACGGATCGCGCGTGTTCAACAGCGGCAACAGGAACTCGTAGCCGAGGTTCGCCACGACCAGCGCGGCACCGGCCCAGGCCACGAAGCGCAACGGCACGCCCATCATCAGCCAAAGCAAGCCGGCACCCACGTAGAGCAGGTAGGACAGCGAGAAATTGAACACGTGCGTGTAGAAGCCCGGTACGGCGTCCACGAGCGCCTCCGAGCGCAACCGGCCCGGCTTGCGGCCCAGCAACAGCACGATGACGCCCGCCATCAGCAGCAGGTGGCAGAGCGATGCCCAGAGCGTCGGCGCGAAGCGGAGTGCGGGAATCGTCGGCTTGGTCATCGTGCAAATCTTATGCGATGCAGCGCCGCGGCTCGCGTCCCTGCCGCCAGCCGTCCATGGGATGACCTGCCTCCATTCCCTGTGCCGCAGTTCCACTGTCCGAAAAGCCGGGATCGCTCCACGCCACTACACCGTTGCGGCAAGCATCTTTGGCCCGGCAAGGAAGCATGCTGATCCGCTTCTTCTTACACCTGCACGGTCTTCCAGCGTCCGCGGCTGAACAGCCACAGCGTGAACAAGCCCACCGAGGTCTCGGAAACGAACACCGCCCAGAACACGCCGGCATGGCCCAGGTCGAGGCGCAGCGCCAGCAGCCAGGCCAGCGGGATCTGGATCAACCAGAAGAACACCACGTTGATCCAGGTCGGCGTGGCCGTATCGCCGGCGCCGTTGAAGGCCTGCACGCTGACCATCCACCAGCCGTACACGAATAGCGAGTACGACAGGATCCGCAGCCACGCCGCGCCGATCGCCACCACCCGGGCGTCGTCGCTGAAGAAGCCGACCAGTTCCTCCGGCAGCAGGAAGAACGCCAGCGCGATGCACAGCAGGTAGGCCATGTTGTAGCGGCCGATCTGCCACACCGCGGCTTCCGCGCGCCCGGGCCGTTGCGCGCCCAGGTTCTGGCCGACCAGCGTGGCGGCGGCATTGGACATGCCCCAGGCCGGCATCATCGTGAACATCATCACCCGGATCGCGATGGTGGCGCCCGCCACCGCCTCGCTGCCGATGCTGGCGAGGATCCGCATCAGGAAGATCCACGAGGTCATCGCCACGATCATCTGGCCCACGCCGCCCAGCGAGGTGCGCACGATCTGCCAGGCCACGCGGCCGTGCCACGCCAGCTGCGCCATGCCGACGCGGATGTGCTTGCCGCCGTGGAACAGGATCCACAGCTGCATCAGCACGCCGATGCCGCGGCCGATGGTGGTGGCGATGGCCGCGCCCTCCACGCCGAGCGCGGGCACCGGCCCGAGGCCGAAGATCAGCAGCGGGTCCAGCACGATGTTCAGGCCGTTGGCCACCCACAGCACGCGCATGGCGATGGCGGCATCGCCGGCGCCGCGAAAGATCGCATTGATCACGAACAGCAGCAGGATCACCACGTTGCCACCGAGCATCCACTGCATGTAGCCGGTGCCGTGCTCGAGCGTCCACGCATCGGCGCCCATCAGCGCCAGCAGTTCGCGCGCCCACACGATGCCGGCCACCGCGAACGGCACCGAAGCCAGCACCGCGATCCACAGCGCCTGCGCGGCGGTGACCGAAGCCTCTTCAGCCGCGCCCTCGCCCACGCGCCGCGCCACCAGCGCGGTGATGCCCATCGCCAGCCCGATCGCAATGGAATAGAGCAGGAACAGGTAGCTCTCCGTCAGCCCGACCGTCGCCACCGCCGACGACCCCAGCTTGGCCACGAAGAAGATGTCCACCACCGCGAAGGTGGATTCCAGCACCAGTTCCAGCACCATCGGCACCGCCAGCAGGAACACCGCCCGGCGCAGCGGGATGCGGGTGTAGTCGGCGCCGGTGCCGCGGATCGCGTCTCTCAGGCCGGCCCAGAGCGATTCGGGCGGGGCGGCGGTCGCGGTGTCGGTCGAAGGCGTGGGCTGCATCGTGGGGCTTTTTGTGGTGTGGCGATCCCGTAGACGACGGATGGCGGCCTGCGGATTCGACATCCGGACCGGAGGAACGCACCCGGGCCGAAAGGGACGGAGGGAATGATCGATCAGCTCCGTGCCCTTCCACTGGGCGCATCGCCCGGCCTGGTGCGCGCGCTGGCCGATGCGCGCCTGGCCACCGCGCTCCGCGTCATGCACGCGCGGCCGGACCACGACTGGACCGTCCGCGCGCTCGCGCGGTCCACCTTCTTCGAACGCTTCAATCGCGCGATGGGCATCGCGCCGCTGGAATACCTGCTGGCCTGGCGCATGGCGCTGGCCAAGGACCTGCGCGGCCGAAGGGAACGGAGGGAATTATCAATTACCTCCGTTCCCTTACATTCAAAGCGAAACCCACCAGAGCGCGACGCCCCGGGTTAATTCCCTCCGTCCCCTTAAGTTTGGATCGACTTCTGCTCCTGGCCGTCGTCGCCGATCGCGCGCCGGCTGCGCAGCACCACCTGCGCCAGCTGCGCGTCGGACACGTTGGGCCGGCCGAACACCGCGTGCACCAGTTCGTCGCGGCTGACGGCGCGGTCGCGGTGCTCGATCAGGCAGCACAGGCACTCGAACACGCGCGCAGGCAGGGCCGTGGCAACGCCCTGGTGGCGCAGCTCGTGCTTGGGCAGGTCGAGGACGTATGCGCCGAAGCGATAGCGTGCGATCGTCATGGACATCGGAAACGGGGGATGGCGCCATGATCGCGTATCCCGCCCGCGGGCACGAAGTACGCGCCCGTATCGTGGCCGGCGCCGCGCCGGATCACCGGCAGGCCGGGCGACCTGCCGTGTTCGCCCGACGGCTCACCGGCCCGGCTGCAGCGCCGGGACGCGGCGGGCAACGAAGGCGCGGGCAACGCAGCCGCCCCGCCGTCCTCGCTCCCTCCACGCTGAAGCGAACCCGGGTTCTTCGACGCCGCAGGCGGCCGCAGCCGCGCCGATCGCAAGCCCCGGCGCCTTGCGCGCAAGGGTCCGGGGCTTGCGCGCGAACGAAAAAGCGCCGAGTGCCAACGAAAAACCCTTGCGCGCAAGGCTGCAGGGCCGGCCTTCCAACCGGATTGGCCGGCGTTCCGGCCGAAAAGCCCGCGCGCAAGCCCGCCGAACCCCGAAACGCGACCCTCGCGACTCCAATCGCAAGCCCAGGACCCTTGCGCGCAAGGGTTTTTGGTTCGCGGCCCGACCGAAATGGTCGGACGTCCAACCAATCCGGTCGGCGTTCCGACCTCCACGGTCGAAGCCCGGCACTTTCCGGCTTGTGCGCAAGGCCTAGACCCTTGCGCACAAGCCCGAGAGCTTTGCGCTCAAGCTTCTCGACCTCACACATCGTTCTGAAGATTGGCCCTGGCACCTTTCGCGCCGCGGGCCTGAGGATTTCTGGCGGACGCCTTCAAGGCAAGACCGCTCTCAAGGAAAGGCCTGGTGCCGACAAGTGAACCTGACCCCGTTCTTGGGTAGCAGAGTCGGGGCGTAGCGGTGATCAAAGGGAGCAGGGCACATATCCCCCCCTGCCTTGGCTCTGACGCTCCACTGTGCTTCTTCAGCCGAGAACTGGCTGTCCCGGCGCATTTGTCTGGATCCACGGCTTGAGTGAAGATGAGCCACAATTGCAGCCTCGACCCCCTCTAAGGGAAACGCGTATGAGCACATCCGCTTCGCATTGCCGCTTCTGCGCCATTACATCGGGCGACTATGCCTTGGGCAAAGCTGATCAGCCTTGGTTGGAAGATGAAAGCCACATGGCTCTAACGTCGATTGGCGCAATGATCGAAGGGTGGACCCTCGTCACGCCACGGGATCATTCACTCAATCTACTCTCAAACTACTCTAGCCCAGCTTTTCATCGTTTTGTGGCTCAGGCAGTGGCGCGTGTTTCTTCGGCTTATGGAACCTGTGCCATTTTCGAGCACGGCGGACAAATCGAAGGCTCAGCTACCAATTGTGGGACCTCGCACGCCCATCTTCACGTGGTGCCGCTGAACTTCTTACTGCAACCTCTCCTTCCCTCGTTCGACCGAGGCCTACAGTGGTTCGATTGCGCGATGTCCGACCTGAAACGCTGCGTGGGCAAAGATGAGTATCTATTTGCGGCCAATTCGTATGCTGGGGCTAGCACCGTCGGCAGCGCCTGTATTTTAAGAGCTGGGCAGTCCCAGTTTTTCAGGCGCGTTATTGCTGAACAGCTTGGGTGCAGCGAGCAATCCGATTATCGGACACATCCGCATTTAGATAAAGCTGTCGCGGGCGCAACGCGATTGAGCGGACTGTGCGACCGGCTTGCGGAAGCGGCGTGAGATGGCTGATCAGAGGTTGGTGGGTAATGATGCTTCGAGCGCAGCTCAGGAAGCGGAGCAGCGATCTGTAGCTGCGAGACCTGACGACGAAATAATTAACGACGACGAGCGAGAGCGTTTTTTCTGGGAATCGAGATACCCCCCAGTTGCGGTTGCCAGGATTCGCCTGGATGCCGCATATGTCGTCTGCGTCTTTCTTCTTAGCTTAGGGGGCTTGTTAATTACCTGGCGCGGCGACTTGTTCGATCTCGTTGGATGCCAAAGCTGCAGTAGAGTAACGCTGGGTCGATATTCGTATCTGTTCTTTGCTGGTCTTCTCGGCGGGTCTCTATTTGGTCTTAAGTACCTTTATAAAGTCGTCGCAAGGGGATGGTGGAATTTGGATAGGGAACTATGGCGTTTCTTCTCTCCTTGGCTTGCCGGAGGGATGGCATTGGGAGTCGGTGCACTCGCCAATGCAGGCCTATTCGGGTTCACGGTGAACGACTCTCCCAGCGGAGCTTCTTTTGTTTCGTTGGGTTTTATAGCCGGCTACTTTGCAGATAGTGCTTCGAGGAAGATGCAGGAGATTGCCGACACGCTATTCGGGACGCGCCTGCACTAGGCTGTGGAACAGGTGGCAAAGCAGACCGCATTAGTACCGCACCAACTGTCGTCTGACGACGGCTCATCAGCGCTGCTAGCGGTGAATCGGAGCGTTCTAGTCGTGACCGGTGGCACGGTGATTGAGCTAGGACCTAACGTTTCCTCCGAGCAGGTCGGATTGAAGGCTCTGGGTTTGTTGAGGATGCCCACCGCCTGGGTGCCTCCATTCTTTGTTGTTTCCGGGACAACAGTGGCCTCTCAGGAGGCAATATATGAAGCCGCGCATAGGCTGGAGCTTCCCGACGAGGTCTGGGTGCGATCCAGCGGCATGTCGGAAGGAATGAGCGAGCGTGGCGCACTGGAGTCACAGGTCGCGCGCCTTTCGACCGTGTCTGCCACGATTGCTGAGCTAAAGGCTACGGCAGCCTTCCAAGCCGAGCGCGACAGCCAAATCATCCATTTTGTTGTGCAATCACGGGTATCCGCCAAGAAGAAGGGTCACCTGTCGAATGAGCGGCACTTGCAGCGCCATGCTCGTGATTGGACATATCAAATTGAAGATGGTGCGCCCCAATCGGTTGCTGTGCGCAAGTGGCGAGACGCTTCGCTTAGAGATACCCAAGCGTTGGCGTCGGAAGCCCTAGTACATATTCCGCGTCCGCTAAGAGCGATGGCGGCTTGGATTGGACAGAGCCGAGCGCATCTGGAGTGGGTTTGGGACGGCGAGCATGTTTGGGTAGTTCAGCTTGACCTCCTGAGAGATCGGGACACGGGTGTCGACCCCCGATCACTGGTCTCACGAAAGCCCCGGCCAGAGATTTCGAGAGAACGATTGCGGGCATTTACACCCTCAACCCTGAAGGAGATGAAGGGCTATCCGAAGCTAAACAACGCCAGGATGTACGCGAAGCTCGGCTATAAAATGCCAAAGTTTTACGTGTTGGTCAGCAGCGATCTCATTGACGAAGTACTGCATGGCGGCCGCATTCCCTCCGACCTGCTTTGCGATCTCGAGTTATTGTGCGCTCATCCGTTCGTTCTCCGCACTGACGCGGAAGGGCTCAAGCCCAGCCAGCGACAGATGCTTCCTAGAAGCGACGAACTTCGGACTGCATCAGCAGCTTGTGACTGGCTGCTTGGGAAGTTCCGCCAAACCATGTCCACTCTGAGTAGCGCCAAGAAAGTGGCCCTCATCGGGCATCACTTTATTCCTGCGGTTGCGTCCGCGTGGTGCCAGGCTACGCCTGACGATCGGCGCGCAAGGATCGAGTCACTTTGGGGAATACCGGAAGGCCTTTACTGCTATGCACATGACGTATTCGACGTAGACACTATGCATGCGCGGCTGGCTGGAAAGAATTTCAATTCCTCTCAGATCCTTCTAAGACGTGAGCGGTACAAAGGTAAGTTCGTCGCGCCTAACAGTCATGGCGAATGGCGAGTCCACCATACGTCAGTCGGCCCCGATTGGACACGCAGCATTGAACGGGATGCTTGGGTAAAGGAGATTGCCTGGCGCTCAAGAGAAATTGCCATCGAGGCTGGCGAACCGGTAGTCGTGATGTGGTTTATCAATATTCCGAATGAACAAAGTCTACAGCGGGTTATGCCGTGGTATCACGAGCCATGGAAGCCCACTCCCGGAGGCTACAAGAAGGCGGCGCCACGCACAAAGCTCAACTCAGCTCAGATCAGACGTGTTTCGAACCAACAGGATTGGCATGCGCTAGTGCAAGACGCAGCCAAAGGGGCTGTGATTGAGCGAGTAGTTGTGGATCCGCAGGATGAGTCAATCATTCGTTCGCGTGAGTTTGTCAATGCTTTAGCCACACACGCAAAGAACAATGACTATGTGGTGGAACTGAGCGGCGGATTGCTCTCCCATTTTTACTACATGCTCGCGAAAGAGGGCTGCCACGTTGAGTGCGTAGATCTGTTCGGAGTTACCGAAGAGGCCATTGAGTACAACAAGCTAGTTCGGGACAAAGTGCCTGACGACATTGTGCACCGTGGTGAATTGGTACAGGTATACGCGCTGCAAGGTGACGCTCTAGTTGCTTCGCTCAGGCGAAAGGTGGTGGAGGAATCGTTCGAAGTTCTTGAGGCTGCGACGATTGATGACATTGCGGACGAAATCGCCGACTTGGCCGAGGTCACTGAGGCGCTGATGTCAGCCTTAAAGATTGACATGAAGGAAATTGAGGGGCGGAGGGCGAAGAAGACGGAAAAGAGGGGCGCGTTTGAGAAAGGGCTTATGCTCGCTAGAACGTCCCTGCCGCCTCCCTTAAGAAGCGACATCAACGCACTAACAAGCTCAGGAGAGCAGATCAAAACGCTGAAGGATGTTATCGATCTTCCAAGATTTGATTCCGACTTTCACGTGGACCAGCGGCTGGATTCCAGCGGAATTCCCGAGAGACAGTTGACTTTGACACTCTCCACATTTGATGAGCACCACTCTTTTGGTGGTCACATATTTGACCTAGTTACTGCATCTGGGGCTGCACACAAGATTTTGTTCCGCGCTACCGTCGAACGTCTTGGTGCGACCCTCAAACTGAAAGTTCGTCTAACAAGTGCAGCAGATCAGATGGAGTTGCCGCTCGATACTCAAGACGCTTGAGGCATACCGAGAATGCCTAGTGATGAGGATGGACCTCATACAGATGCATGGCGCACATCCACAATGTCACGCAGCGACCCGCGGGTCCCGCATCAGCCTTGCGCCGCGGGTTAGTGCCGGCGGCATGGGCAGCGCCAAATTTCTGTAGATCAAGATCTCTTTCGCCAAAGGGCGGTTCAGATGCGTGGAATACTTGAGATTGAACAACGTCCAACTCATTCCCCCATACATCTTGCGAATCTCCAGAGCGTCATCGTATGTAACCAATACGGGACGGGTCAGCGATTTAACCACTTCGCTAACTGCAACGTGATCATCATGCTGGTAGCAATTCCGATAAAGCTGGGATCCTTTGACGTAGTACGGCGGATCTAGATAGATCAAGCTCTTCTTTGGCGGCAGCCGTGAGCCTATGCGTTCGAAAAACTCCAGCGCATCCATACCGTAAACTTGGATCTTCTCACGCAGCGCACCTATGGACCGAATGCGCGCAATAAGGTTCTCCTTGTTATAGCGCGCGTCGAGCTTGTAAGTGCCCGCTTGTGCTTTCCCTCCGATCACACCTCCATTCAAGATACCTGACCGATTGGTGCGATTAAGAAGAAAGGTCGAGAACGCGACGTCCAAGGGCTCGTAATGCTCAGTTCGCTCGAGCACCTGCTTGGCGTGAGATCGTGCCTCCATGGTCGGAGTGGTTCGAGCGATTCTTCGGATAAAAACCTCGGTGCGGTTTACCACGCAATCCCAGAACGCGAAGATTGCTGGGTCTGCATCGTTGATCACGATGCGGCCTGCGTAGCCTTGCAATAAGAGAAACAATGCCGCTCCGGCGCCACCAGCGTAAGGCTCGATATAGCAACCGCCTGTGAGCCCGTTTGCGCGCATCAACGTCGCCAACCAAGGACCCATCCGTCCTTTTCCACCGGGATAACGCAATGGGCTGGCGAAGGCGCCGCCTTGGTTGAGATTGTGCAGCATGTCCCCTCCGGGCTGCCGCCCTCTTTTTCATGCTAGCTATCAGTTGAATATGAATATAGCACTGCGACATCGACAAGACGCGCAGCAGCGAAAGGTTCAGAGTCGCCTTACAGGTTTCTTAACCTCCAACCTACCCCGGAGTTCCGCTCGGCATGATGCGTAAGCGCATCGGTGATCCCCTCTGCACTCCCCGCCACATGCAGCTCCCGCCGCGCACGCGTGATGCCGGTGTAGACCAGCTCGCGCGACAGCACGCGGCTGTCGTGCTGCGGCAGCAGCAACCACACCTCGTCGAACTCCGAGCCCTGCGCCTTGTGCACGGTCATGGCGAAGGCGCTGTCGTGCGCGGGCAGCGCGGCAGGGTGGAAGGCGCGCGGCGCATCAGGCGTGTCGCCGGGGAACCAGGCCATGACGCTGCCGTCGGTGTCGCGGAAGCAGATGCCGATGTCGCCGTTGAACAGGCGGTGGCGGTAGCTGTTCTCGGTGACCAGCAGGAGGCGGCCGTGGAAGTGGCGGTTCGCGGCGGCGCCGGAGCCGGCGAGCAGAGGTTCGATGCGGGCGTTGAGGGTGCGGGCGCCCTGCGGGCCTTCGCGCACGGCGGTGAGCAGGCGCAGGCGCGAAGCGAGCGCGAGGGCTTCGGCGGGGTTGCCGGCGTTGGCAAGCGCGCGCCAGTGGGCGAGCAGGTGGTCGCGATGGGTCTGCAGCGGGTCGGCGCTGCCTTCGTGGAAGTGCACGCCGGACAGGGTGCCGCCGCGCAGCAGCGACAGGGCGGTGGCGTTGTCGCCTGCGCGCACGGCGGCGGCGAGCGGGGCGAGCTGCAGGGCTTCGTGCTGGCGCCAGGAATGGGTGAGGTGGGTGCGGCGGGCGGGGAAGTTCGGGTTTGGCGCGATCATTGGGTGATCGCGGCCATGGGCCGCTCCTGCGGGACCGGGCTGCGGCTGCAATGCGTTGGCGGCGTCGGCGTCACCCGCCGCCGCGGCGAGGATGCCGGTGAGGACGTCGCCGGCTTCGACCGAGGGAAGCTGGTCGGGGTCGCCGATGAGGATCAGGCGCGCGCCGTCGGGGACGGCTTCGACCAGCTTGGCCATCAGCGGCAGGTCGATCATCGAGGCTTCGTCAACGACCACCACGTCGAATGGCAGCGGGTTGTCGGCGTGGTGGCGGAAGCGCGGGCTGTCGGGAATGGTGCCGAGCAGGCGATGCAGGGTGGTGCCGGTGGTGGGCAGGGCGTCGATGACGCCGGTGTCGGTGCCGTCGACGGCCAGCACCCGCAGCGCGGTGCGCACGCTTTCGGCCATGCGCTCGGCGGCGCGGCCGGTGGGGGCGGCCAGGGCGATGCGGGGTTCGGCGCGGTGCGCTTCGCGGGCCTGCTCGACGTGTTCCACCAGCCGGCGGGCGATGGTGGTGGTCTTGCCGGTGCCGGGGCCGCCGGTGACCAGGTCGACGCCGCCGGGGCCGGGCTGCGCGGCGATGCGCTGCAGGCCGGAGGCGACGCGGCGCTCGTACTCGCGGTAGCGGCGCAGGTAGAGCAGGCCCGGTGCGCCGGGCGCGCCTTCGAACACCAGCGGGCGGCTCGCGTCGGAAATGTCGGCGCCGGTGTCGGGCACGGCGACCCAGCGCGAGGCGGCCAGTTCGCTTCGCCAGGCGTCGGCGTCGGGCCACGGGATGTCGCTGTCGTGGTCGACGAGGACGCGCGGCGCGGCCGGGTCGAAGCCGGCGTGGCCGCGGGCGACGGCGAGCGAGGCGAGCGCGGCGGCGGCGAGGACGGCGTCGGGGGTGTCGGGGTCGAGGCGGCGCAGGCTTTGCGCGAGGGCGTGGTCGAGGGTGCGCAGGATGCCGGCGCGCCGGAGGGCGTCGAGGAGCGGGGTCGTGGTCATGGGGATGCTTCCTCGCGACCTGGCGAGCCTTCATCCCGATCTCTCCCCCGCAGGCGGGAGAGGGGCTTTGATCCGGAAGGTGGTTCGGTGCCGCGGGCGAACAGGGCGTCGAGGGCGTGGACGAGTTCGGGATCGAAGCGCTGTGCGTGCACGCCTGCCGGCGGTGCTTCCGCGGGCGCGCCAAGGTCGATGCCGCGGCAGAACACGTAGCGGATGCCGCCGAAGTCGCGCGCGTAGTCATAGGCGCCGCCGTCGGAGGCGTCGCCGAGGCGGAAGCGCAGCCAGCGGTGCAGCGCGAGGGTGTAGATCAGCGCCTGCAGGTCGTACTCGCTGTGCGCCATGGCGTCGCGCAGCGCGGCGGCGTGGTAGCGCGGCAGGCGGTTGGACTTGTAGTCGAGCACGTGCCAGCGGCCGTCGTGCTGGTAGGTGAGGTCGACCAGGCCGGTCATCAGGCCTTCCAGCCGCTGGCGCAGGCCGAAGCCGTGGCGGTCGCGGACCACGCCGTGCGCGTGCAGCAGCTGCAGCAGCGCGTCGACGCGGGTGGGCTGGAGGGCGAACTGGAATTCGATCTCGGGGCGGCGCGCTTCGTCGGGCACGTCGCACAGGCGCACGCCCTCGGGCAGCGGGACGCGCAGGGTGGCGCCGACCAGGCGCGTGACCAGGGCAATGCCGTCGTCGAGCACGTCGGCGGCGTAGCCCTCGGCGCGCAGGGCATCGGCGATGACGCGCGCCTGCCCGGCCGGGGCCGCGTCGCCGGGCTGCCAGTCGCGCCAGGCGGCAAAGCCGGCCGGCTGCAGCGCGATCCGTTCCAACGCGGCGTGCAGCGCAACGCCGAAGCGGGTGCCGGCGAAGCGCGGGTCGAAGGCGTCGGCATCGGGCGCGTCGACGTCTTCGGACGCGGCCGGTTCGTCGCGGCCGCCGGGCACGGGCAGCGTGGCGGCGGCGGACGGATCGTTGCCGGCGTCGGCGTTGGACAGCTGGGTGAAGCTGTAGACCCACCAGTCGTGCGACAGCGCGCGCTTGGCGACGCGCGCGGGCGGCACGGCGGCGTCGGATTCGGGCGGCAGGCGCGGCAGCTGCGCGGGCGGCGGGTTGTCGTCGAAGGCGATGCCGGGCACGGCGGCGAGCGCAGCCTCGTCACGCAGCATCGGCGCCACCGCGGCGTTGTCGTGGTTGGAGAACAGGCCGGTGGCGATCCACAGCGCGTGTTCGGCGCGGGTCATGCCGACATACAGCAGGCGCGCGTCCTCGGCGCGCTGCTCGATCTTCCACGCCTCCTTCGCGTACTCCCAGTCCGCATCGTCGAGGGCGATCTGCCAGTGCAGGCGGCGCTCGCTGTGTTCGTGGTGCGCCACGCAGTGCCGGCCGGGCGAAGGTTCCTTGCGGCCGATGCCGGCGAACGGCAGGAACACCAGCGGGTACTCCAGGCCCTTGCTCTTGTGCAGGGTGACGATCTGCACGCGGCGCGCGTCGGACTCGAGCCGCAGCAGCTGGGTTTCGTCGTCGGGATCGGCCTGCGCGATGCGCCGGCCCAGCCAGTCGACCAGGCCATGCAGGCCGAGCGCGAGCGCCTGTGCTTCGGCCAGCGCTTCGCCCAGCTGCAGGTAGTTGCTGACCCGGCGCTCGCCGTCGACCAGGCCGAGCAGGCGCTGCGCGTGCGCCGCGCACAGGTCGCTGACCAGGGCGAGCGGGCCGCCGCGCAGCAGGCGCTCGCGCCAGGCCAGCGTCTTGCGCTGCCACTCGCGGTGCGCGTCGCCGGCCGGCTTGTCGACGGGATGCTCGAGCGCATCGATGGCGGCCGCATCCTCGCCGACCAGCACCGTGGACAGCGCCGCGCGCAGGCGGCCGTCGTCGCCGACCTGCAGCAGCGCCAGCAGCAGCGTGTGCAGCTCGCGCGCTTCGCTGGTGGCGAAGAGGCTCTGCTTGCCCGCCGCCACGGCGGGGATGCCGACGGCGGCGAGCGCGTGCTGGATGCGGCTGGCCTCGAAGTGGGTGCGCACCAGCACGGCGATGTCGCCGGGCTGCACCGGCGCGCCGTCGATCGTGGCGCGGCCTGCGCGCGCATCGCCCAGCACGGCGTGGATCGCGGCGACGCAGGCGCCGGTGGCCAGCGTGCGCGAGTCCTCGGCGTTCCAGGGTTTGACCCTGCCCCGGGAATCGGGCGGCGGCTCGGGCGCCTGCCAGACGGTGAGCGCGGGTGCCGGCGCGCCATCGCGCAGGAAGTCCGCGTCCGCGCGGCGGCCGCCGGCGCTGACCTTGCGGAACCCGATGCGCGGATCGACGAAGGCGTCCTCGCCGGCTTGCGCGTACAGCGCGTCGATCGCCGCCAGCACCGAGGGCCGCGAGCGGAAGTTGTGGGCAAGCGGCGGCGCCTGGATCGCGCTGTCGCGCGCCTGCAGGTAGGCATGCACGTCGCCGCCGCGGAAGCCGTAGATCGCCTGCTTGGGATCGCCGATGAGAAACAACGCCGGCTCGGCGCTGCCGCCGCCGAACACGCGCTCGAAGATCTTCCACTGGCGCGCGTCGGTGTCCTGGAACTCGTCCACCAGCGCCACCGCGTACTGCGCGCGCAGGCTGCGCGCCAGCGCGTCGCCGCGCGGACCGTCGAGCGCGTCGGCGACGCCGTCGATCAGGTCGTCGTAGGTCTGCACCCGGCGCTGGCGCTTGGACTGGGCTAGGCGGATGCGGGCATCGCCGCGCAGGCGATGCAGGAGTGCGACACGCCGGCGGGCAAGATAGATGTTGCAGGCCTGCAGGGCGTCGAGGTACGGCGGGATCAACGCGCACAACGGTGACTCGGGCGTGCGTCCGGCGTGCGCCTTGTTGGTCTTGGCCTGCAGTGCTTCCGGGGCCAGGCGCGCAACGCGCTGGTCGAGCTGCGCGGCAACGTCGCCGGCCTCGCACCACGCGTCCAGCTGCGCCCACAGCGCGCGGATCCACTCGGCCTTGTAGCTGTTGCCGTTGAGCACCTTGCGTTCGACGGCGGCCAGCAGCGCGGCGAGGAAGTCTTCGCCATGCGCGCGGAACCCCGCGGCCAGTGCCTGCCCCGCCGCGTGCAGCGCGGGCGCGGGATCCGGCGGCAGCGATGCAGCCGGCGGCAGCAGGACCGGTTCGCGCAGCAGCGCGCCGAGGTCGGCGGCCAGCGCCGTCGGCCCTTCCTTCCACAGTGCGGCGAGGTCATCGGCGCCGTCGGCGTCGCGTCCGTGCGCGCGCCACAGGTCGGCGGCAAGCGCCTCGCGCAGCTCGCGGTCGTTGCCCAGCAGGTCCGGCGGGTCGAAGCCCTGCCCGCTTTCCAGCGCGTGCTCGCGCAGCACGCGGGCGCAGAAGCCGTGGATGGTGAAGATCGCGGCGAGGTCGACTTCCATCACCGCCCGCTGCAGCCGCCGGCGCAGCGCGTCCTCGCTTTCGCCGCTGCGCTGGCGATGCGCGCGCAGGATGTCGCGCGTCAACGCGACTTCGGCGTTCTCTTCTTCGCCCGCGGGCGCGTCGACCAGTTCGAGCGCCAGCTGCAGGCGCTCGCGGATGCGCTTGCGCAGCTCCTGCGTGGCCGCCTCGGTATAGGTCACCGCCAGCACCTGGCCCACGCGCAGGCCGCGCTCGACCACCAGCCGCGTCACCAGCGTGGCCAGGGTGAAGGTCTTGCCGGTGCCGGCGGAGGCTTCGACCAGGCGCACGCCGTCGAGCGGCAGGTCCAGGTACGGGTCGCGTGCGGAAACGTCGCTCATGCGGCGTCTTCCGCGTCGTCGTCCGCGGGGGGTTCGAACCCGTCCGGCGCGGCCGCGGGCTGGCCGTGCATCACCGCGCCGTAGATGGCGAACGCCGTGTCGGCAAACTCCTGCAGCGCTTCGGCATCGGCGAACGGGTCGCGCCCGCGCAGCGCCAGCCGCAGCGCCTCGCCATCGCCCTCGGCCCAGCTGCGCGCGCTGCCGCGCCAGCGGTCGCGGGCAGCACGCACGCCGCGCTCCTGGTTCGGCGCGGCAAACAGGGCCCACGCGCTGTACGGCGCGAACGGCAGCGGCCGTCGCAGGCCTTCGGCGCGCAGGGCCAGCAGGCCGCGCAGCGCGTCGATGGCGGCGTCGCGCGACAGCGCCTCGCGCGGATACGCGGCGACGCCGTGATCCACGTTGTCCTGGAATTCGACGAACGGCAGTTCCAGCCCGGCCGCCGCGGCCAGCAGCCAGTCCAGTCCATTGCGGATCGCCGACGGCCCGTTGCGTTCGCCGAAGCGCAGCCGCGCGATGCCCTGCGGCCACGCGTCGGCGAGGCGGCCGTGCAGGCGCAACCCGTCGACCTGTACGTCGAGCGACAGCGACTGCGGCTGCGCGTCGCCGCGCCACTGCGCGAAGTGCTGCGCGTACGGCCGCACTTCATCCAGTACCTCGGCCAACGCACGCCGGCCCAGCGGCCCGGACGGCAGCAGGCCGCGCGCGCGCAGCGCCGGATGCATGGCGCCCGGATCGTCGCCTGCGAGCAGCGCGTCGAACACCGCGCGCTGCAGCTGGTTGCGTTCGAGTCCGCGACCCGGCGCCTGCAGCGGTTCGATGTCTTCGCCCGCCGCGTCCACTTCCGCGAGGCGCAGGCCCAGGCGCTGGCGCAGGAACTGCTCGGCCGGCGCCATCAGGAAGCGGCGCAGCGCGTCGAGCGACAGTTCGGTTTCGACCTCGGACGGCGGCGCCAGTGCGGTGGCCGCGTCCATCCACGGCGCCAGCGTCGTGCGCGTGCCGGACAGCCGCCCGGCCGCAGGGTGCCAGTGTTCGCGATAGCTGAAATGGCGCGGGTCGCCGCTGCCGAACGCGGCCGGCGAGAACGGCTGCAGCGGATGCCGCAGCACCAGCGCTTCGACGATCTCGTCCTTCTTCTTCGCCCGCTGCGGATCGTCCGGCGCGACGTGGTAGTCCGCCGCCGCGGCGAGCAGTTCGGACACCACCGCCGACGGCTCGCGCGCGCTGCCGTCGCGCGGGTCGGCGCCGAGCCAGCTGACGTGGAACACGTCCTGCGCGGCGGAGAACAGCTGCAGGAACAGGTAGCGGTCGTCGTCGCGGGTGGAGCGGTCACCGTAGCGGCGCTGGTCTGTGCCCAGCGCCGCGGTGAGGCGGTTGAGGCCGGCGGCCGGATCGCGGCGCGGGAAGTCGCCGTCGTTCATGCCGAGCAGGCAGATCACCCGGAACGGCAGCAGCCGCATCGGCACCATGCGCGCGAAGCTGACGCCGCCGGTGAGCAGCGGCGCGCGGGTATCGGCCTCGCCCAGCACGGCGGCGAAGTGCGCGCGCACCACTTCACCCGGCACCGGCGCGTCGAATCCGGCGCGTTCGGCCTGGGCGGCGAACGCATCGACCAGCGAGCGCAGCCGGTCGAGCGCGCGCTGGCCGCCCTGCGTCGAAGGCGGCCGCGGCAGCAGCGCGTCGAGCAGTTCGAGCAGGCGCTCGCGCCAGCGCACCGGCGGCATGGCTTCGCCCAGCACGTGCTGGTGCCGGGCAAGCACGCGAAGCAGCCGCACGAGGGTGTCGAGCGCGTCGAGCGCGCCGCCTTCCAGCTCCGGCCACGGCGCGACCACCTGCGCATCGCCGCGGATCTGGCTGTCGTCGCCGCTGGCGTGGCCGAGCAGCAGCCGGTCGAGCGCGAACTGCCAGGTGTAGGCGTCGTCGTCCGGCGCGCCCAGCCGCGCGCGGTGCGCGGCGTCGATGCCCCAGCGCGCGCCGGCGGCATGCAGCCAGCCGTGCAGGCGTTCGAACGCGCCGGCATCGAGGCCCGCGGCCTCGGCCAGCGGCGGGCTGGCGAGCAGGTCGAGCGTCTCGACCAGCCCGAAGCGCGACACCGGCAGCGCCAGCAGGCGCAGGAACGCGGCGGCCAGCGGCTCATCGGCGAGCGGGCTGGCGTCGGCCATCGCCCACGGGATGGGCTGCCCGGACGCGCCATCGCCATGGCCGTGACCGCCGAACACCGCGTCGAGATACGGCACGTAGGGATCGATGTCCGGCGCCAGCACCGCGATCTCCCGCGGCTGCAGCGGCGGATCGAAGCGCTTGTCTTCCAGCAGCGCGCGCAGGCGGTCGTGCAGCACCTGCAGTTCGCGCAGGCGGGTGTGGCAGGCGTGCGCCTGCAGGCTGGCGTCGTCGCGATCGACCTCGGCGCGCGGCGTGCCGGACGGCCGCGCGCGGCGGTGGAACAGATCGGCCTGCATCCGGCGCAGCAGGCTGTCGCGCAGCCCGCCTTCGGCGAGCGTGGGCCGGGTGTCGGCGTCCGGGTCGACGTAGGCGGCGATCTCGCCGGACGGATGCACCACTTCGTAGCTGCCCAGCAGCGCCAAGAAATCTTTTCCGGCCGAGCCCCAGGCGCGCAGCAGCGGGTTGTCGGCGGCTTCGTCCCCGAATGGCTCGTCGCCCGCGCGCAGCCGCGCGCCCAGCGACTGCAGGTCGCCCCAGTATTCCTTCGTCGGCGTGGGCAGGTAGAAGTGCAGCGTGCCGACGCGGGCCTGCGTGGCCATCACCCGCAGCACGTCGGGCGAGACGTTGAGCGTGCCGAAGGCGAACAGCCTTGGTGGCAGGCCGGCGGGCGCGGCATCGGTGCCCTCGCCGGACAGGCTTCCGAACCGCGCGAGGTAATCCTGGATGCGGCGGGCGCGGTGGTCGCGGCCGCTGGCGACCGCGCGCCACAGGATCGCCTGCGGGTCGTCGCGGTCGGCGCCGGCTTCCCAGCGCAGCAGCCAGTCGCGGCGCCAGGCCTGGTACTTGCCGAACACGCCGGCCAGTTCACCGGCCAGGGTCCACGCCTTCAGCGGATCGTCGCCGTCGAGGTAGGCGGCCAACTGCGCCAGCGCCGGGCGCGCGCGCAGGGCCGGGTCGAGCAGCGCGGCGTACAGGTGCCAGTGCAGGCTGTCGGCGTCGAGCTCTTCGGTACTCGCATCTGCATCCGGCGCCGGGTTGGCGGCCAGCGCGCGGGCGACGAATTCGCCGGGGGTGAGGAACTCGAGGTTGGCGGCGATGCCGTGGCGCGCGGCCAGCGTGGCCTGCAGCCAGCGCCGCATCGCCACCTGCGGGACCAGGATCGTGTCCGGCGCCAGCAGCGGCTGCCCGGGCGCGGGCGTGCGCAGCTCCTCTGCCAGCAGCGCGGCGAGCACGTCGAGGGCGTTGGAGTGGTAAAGGCGGAAGTCGCTCGCGCGTGCGGCCATGCGGCCATGATGCCGGAGCGCGGTCGCACCTCGCGATACGAACATGTCGGGGGCGGCCGAAGCGTTTATAGGAGCTGCGGAAGCCGGAGCTTTGCTGTGGCCCCTCCCCCTGCGAAGGCAGGGGGAGGCTGGGAGGGGATGGTCACGGTTCGAGATGATCCGGAAGACACCCCTCCCCAACCCTCCCCTGCCTTCGCAGGGGGAGGGAGCAAAAGCTCGCGGCTTCCGCCGCTCCTACAGTGGATACGCGCGCCGACGTCCGATTGCGCGATAATTCCTGTACCGCGCGGTTCAGCCACTCCTGCCTTGTTCAGCCGGTTTTGCCCATGCTGCGCGGGATTTCGTCCGCGCGCCTGCGGTTCCCCATTCCCGAGCCCCCGCCTGCATGCCTGTCGCCACGCCAATGCAAGACATCGCCGTGCGTCTGTCCGGTGTCCGCCTCGATCGCGGCGCGCGGGCGGTGCTGTCCGGGGTCGACCTGGCGGTGCCGCGCGGCAGCATCACCGCGGTGCTGGGGCCGTCGGGCAGCGGCAAGTCGACTCTGCTCGCTGCCCTGACCGGCGAACTGGTCCCGGCCGCAGGCACTGTTGAAGTGCTCGGCCAGCCGGTGCCGCAGCGCCAGCGGGCGCTTCTCGAGCTGCGCAAGGGCATCGGCGTGCTGCTGCAGGGCAACGGCCTGCTGACCGACCTGACCGTCGCCGAGAACATCGCGCTGCCGCTGCGCACGCACACCAGGCTGCCGCGGCCGGTGATCGACCGGCTGGTTGCGATGAAGCTGCACGCGGTCGGCCTGCGCACCGCGGGCGACCTGTATCCGCGCGAGCTGTCCGGCGGCATGGCGCGGCGCGTGGCGCTGGCGCGCGCGCTGGCGCTGGACCCGCCGCTGATGATCTACGACGAGCCGCTGACCGGGCTCGACCCGATCGCGTCGGGCGTGATCATGAGCCTGATCGCGCGCCTCAACGCCAGCCTCGGCCTGACCAGCATCATCGTCACCCACCACGTGCACGAGACGCTACCCGTCGCCGACCGCGCGATCGTGATCGCCAACGGGAAGATCGTGTTCTCGGGCACGCCTGCGGAGCTAGAAGCAACGTCCGATCCGCTGGTGCTGCAGTTCCTGCGCGGCGAGCCGGACGGGCCCATCGCGTTCGATACCGCCGAACGCAGCCGGGAGGCCGCGTGATGCCGTTCGTCGCTGCGATCCGCTCGCTCGGCCGCGCCGGGCTGTTCTCGCTGTCGGTGCTGCGCGCGTCGAAGCCGACCGCGGACTTCTTCGCCGAACTGGTGCGCGAGATCTACAAGATCGGCGCGCGCTCGCTGCCGATCATCGCGGTCGGCGGCGCCTTCGTCGGGCTGTCGGTCACGCTGCTGGGCTACCGGGCGCTGGAAACCTACGGCGCGGCCAACCAGATCAGCGCCCTGGTCGGTCTGGGCCTGTACCGCGAGCTGGCGCCAGTGCTGACCGCGCTGCTGTTCATCGGCCGCGCCGGTTCGTCGATCGCTGCCGAACTGGGCCTGATGCGCGCCACCGACCAGATCACCGCGCTCGGGCTGATGGCGATCGACCCGGTGGCCAAGGCGGTCGCGCCGCGCTTCTGGGCGGCGGTCATCTGCGTGCCGCTGCTGACCGGCTTCTTCTGCAGCCTCGGCATCAGCGCGAGTTATTTCGAAGCCGTGCACGTGATCGGCATCGATGCCGGCACGTTCTGGCAGGTGCTGCGCGATGCGGTCGACTATCGCCACGACTTCCTGGTCGCGTTCGAGAAGTCGGCGGTGTTCGGCGGCACCGCGGCGCTGGTGGCGTCGTACGTCGGCTATCACGCCGAGCCGACCATCGAAGGCACCTCGGTGGCGACCACGCGCGCGGTGGTCAACGCCTCGCTGCTGGTGCTGATGTTCAACTTCGTCCTGTCCGCGCTGCTGTTCCGGTGACCCCACCGTGATCCGGAGCGCAGCCAGGCACCTGTTACCCGAAGCTCCGAAGGCAGATCCTTTGGTGCGCCCGGGAACGACCACATTGAAGAGGCAAGCCCCATGACAACCCGCGGTCCACGTCTCGAATTCGCGGTCGGTGCGTTCCTGCTGCTGGCGCTCGCGTCGATGCTGGTGCTGGCGATCGCCTCGACCAACGGCAAGTTCGGCTTCGGCGGCGACACCTACGAGCTCAAGGCGCGCTTCACCAACATCGGGCCGCTGCGGCCGATGGCGCCGGTGAAGATCGGCGGCGTCACCATCGGCCGGGTGGGCGACATCACCCTGGATCCGGTCAAGCTCGATTCGGTGGTCACCCTCGACATCGACAACCGCTACCAGGACCTGTCGGCGGACACCTCGGCCGGCATCCTGACCAACGGCCTGCTCGGCGAGAGCTACATCGGCCTGCAGCCCGGCGGCGACGTCGAGAGCTTGAAACCGGGCGAAGAGATCGCATTCACCACGCCTGCGGTCGACATCATCCAAATGGTCGGCAAATACATGTTCAGCGGCGGCGGCAAACCCGCGGCCGAGCCAGCCGCAGCGCCCGGCGATGACGCCGGCACGACGCAAACCCCCTCCCCCATGGAAGCCCCCCAGCCATGAACCGTAAACTCCTCCCCCTTCTCGTCGCCGGCGCGCTGCTGGCTTCGGCCCCGGCGCTGCTGCCGGTGCACGCCGCGCCGCAGGCCGCAGCCGCGGCCACCACCCAGCCCACGCCCAGCAAGCTGGTGCTCGACAACAGTCAGCGCATCCTCACCACGCTGGAGAGCCGCCGCGCTGAATTCACGAAGAACCCGTCCGCGCTGCGCCAGTTCGTCAGCGGCGAGTTCAACTCGATGTTCGACCGCGACTACGCGGCGCGCCAAGTGCTCGGCCGCCACGGCCGCGGCGCCTCGGACGCCGACATCAAGGCGTTCGGCGACGCGCTCGCCGACAACCTGATGCAGCGCTACGGCTCGTCGCTGCTGAGCTTCAACACCAAGCTGCGGGTGCGGGTGAAGTCCGAGACCCCGCTGCCGCGCGGCCTTGGGGTGAAGGTGTCCAGCGAAATGCTGCGCAGCGACGGCGACGCGATCCCGGTCGACTACCTGATGCGCCAGTCCGGCGGCCAGTGGAAGGTGTTCGACGTGATGGTCGAGGGCGTGTCGTTCGTGCAGACCTTCCGCCAGCAGTTCGACCAGCAGCTGCAGACCAAGTCGATCGCGCAGGTCGCGGCCGAACTGCGCACCGGCAAGCTGCAGGCCGATGCCGACAAGTAGCGCCGGCCTTCGCCGCGACGGCCATGCGCTGGTGTTCACCGGCGCGCTGCTGCGCGACGACGTGGCCGCGCTGTGGCGGCAGGTGCCCAAGGCGCTCGCCGACGTGCGGCGTCTGGACGTGCGCGCGGTCGGACGCATCGACAGCGCCGGCCTCGCTCTGCTGGCCGAGCTGGCCGCGCGCGCCGGTGGAGAAGTCGCGATCGACGGCGCGCCGGAGGGGCTGGCCGAACTGCGCGGCGCCTACCGGCTGTCGCCCGCGCTCGGCTTCGCGGCCTGAAACCTGTTGTCCGACCTGGTGACCTGGATGTCCCTCCCTTCCCCCCGAATCCTGCGAATCCCGACCATGACCCGCCATGCCGTCTTCCGCGCGACGATCGCCGCATCGCTGGCCCTGATGCTGGGCGCCTGCGCCAGCCAGAGCGGCGTGCGCGACGACGCACCACCACCGCCGGTTGGAAGCACGGCGCCGACGGCGGCAGCGACGCAGGACATCGGCGCGCAGGTGCCGTCGGGCGAAGCCGTCTCCGTTCCGATGCCGGACAGCGGCCTCTCGTCCACCACAATCGACGACGACGCCTTTCCGGCCATCGATGCGACCGACGCCCAGGCCAGCGCCGGCGCGCCCACCCAGGCCGAACTCGACTACGCCGCGCTCTACGGCGAGCCGCCCTACGACCCGGTCTACGATGCGACCCTCCCCGCGCCCGCGCAGCTGCCCAGCAGCTTCGACCCCTGGGAGAAGCTCAATCGCCGCGTGCACGCGTTCAACAACGTCGTCGACCGCGCCATCGCCACGCCGCTGGCCAAGGCCTACGTGAAAGTCGTGCCGCGGCCGCTGCGTCTGGGCGTGAGCAACTTCTTCCACAACCTCGGCCAGCCGGTCAGCGCGTTGAATGCGCTGCTGCAGGGCAAGCCGAAGCAGGCGGCGCAGTCGCTGGGACGCTTCGCGCTCAACAGCACGGTCGGCATCGGCGGCATCTTCGACCCGGCGAGCGACGCCAAGCTGCCCAACAAGAGCGAGGATTTCGGCCAGACCTTGGGCGTGTGGGGCTGGAAGACGTCGCGCTATGTCGAACTGCCGCTGTTCGGGCCGCGCACGGTGCGCGACAGCTTCGGCCTGGTCGGCGACGGCCAGCTGTCGCCGATCCGCCAGGTTGAGGACGACAAGACCCGCGTGTTCCTGCAGGGCCTGCAGCTGGTCGACGTGCGCACCCAGCTGTTCGCCGTGGACAGCATGCGCGCAGGGGCGGTGGACGACTATTCGCTGGTGCGCGACGCCTGGCTGCAGCGTCGCAACTACCAGATCTTCGGCGATCGCGAACGCAAGGTCGACGACAGCGAGCTCCCGGACTACCTGCGCGAGGACAGCGCCAACCCGACGGTGCCGGTGGACGTGATGCCGATCATTCCGGGCGCACCGACGAACTAGCCATGAGCTTCCGCCCCCTGCGAAGGCAGGGGGAGGCTGGGAGGGGTGCCCACGGTTCCGATTGATCCTGAAGACACCCCTCCCCAACCCTCCCCTGCCTTCGCAGGGGAGGGAGCTGAAGCTCGCGGCTGGAGCCGCTCTACAGGTATCGGGCCGGGGCGCGCCTATTCGCCGTCTTCGCCCAGCAGCTTCTGCGTCTCTGCGCCGGGCAAGGTTTCCACGCCCTTGAGCTGGCGTTCGATCGCGCGCGTGCGCACGCCGGCGGCCTTGATGCTGTTCTGCACGGTGTCCAGCTGCCCGTGCGCCTTTTCCAGCACGCCGGCAAACTTGCCGAACTCCGCCTTCACCCCGCCCAGCAGCTGCCACACCTCGCTCGAACGCTGTTCGATCGCCAGCGTGCGGAAGCCCATCTGCAGGCTGTTGAGCAGCGCCAGCAGCGTGGTCGGGCCGACCAGGGTCACGCGGAATTCGCGCTGCAGGCCGTCGAACAGGCCCGGCCGGCGCAGCACTTCTGCATACAACCCCTCGGTCGGCAGGAACAGCAGTGCGAAGTCGGTGGTGTGCGGCGGCGACAGGTACTTGTCGCGGATGCGCTTGGCCTCCACCCGCACCTGGCGCTCGAGCGAAGCGGCCGACGCGGTGACGCCCTCGGCGTCGGCGCGGTCGTGCGCATCCATCAGCCGTTCGTAGTCTTCGCGCGGGAACTTGGCGTCGATCGGCAGCCGCACCGGCTGGCCGGCGTGGGTGCCGGGCAGCTTGACCGCGAACTCGACGCGCTCGCTGGTGCCCGGCACGGTGATGCAGTTGGTCTCGTACTGCTCGATCGTCAGCACCTGCTCGAGCAGCGCGCCCAGCTGCACCTCGCCGAAGGTGCCGCGGGTCTTGACGTTGCCCAGCACGCGCTTGAGGTCGCCGACCCCGATCGCCAGCTGCTGCATTTCGCCCAGGCCGCGCTGCACCGCCTCCAGCCGCTCGGAAACCAGCTTGAACGAAGCATCCAGGCGCGTATTGAGCGTGGACTGCAGCTTCTCGTCGACCGTGGCGCGCATCTGCTCGAGCTTCGAGGCGTTGTCGGCCTGCAGCTTCTGCAGCTGCGATTCGAGCGTGCTGCGCATCTCGCCGATGCGCTGCTCGTTGCGCTGGGTCAGCTCGGCCAGGCGCTGGCCGAGCGTGTCGGCGAAGCGCTGCTGCAGGTCGGCGCCTTCGCTGCGCGACTTGCGCGCGTCCTCGGTCAGCGCTTCGCGCAGCACGTCCAGCCGCTGGTCGGTGCGTGTGCTGAACTCGGTCAGGCGCGCGCCGAAGCCTTCGATGCGCTGCGCCTGCGCGCTTGACAGGCTGTCGAGCTGCTGGCGCAGTTCGCCGCGGCCGTCGCGCTGCTCCTCGCGCAACGCCGCTTCGAGCGCGCGCTCGGGCTTGCGCAGCAGCAGCACGACCAACAGGGCGACCGCCGCAAGGACGGCGACCAGCAACAGCACCAGGAGCATGGTATCGGACATGCCGACAGTGTAAGCGGCGCCGTCGCAGCGGTTGCGATCCGGCGGCGCGCTGGCGCACGCGTCGCGGCGGCGCGACAATGCGCGCGAGCTCCGCCGCCGGAACCCCGATGCATTCGCACTTCGTGCTGCTGGCCGCCTACAACCGCTGGATGAACGAGCGCCTGTACGCCGCCGCGGGCACGCTGCCGGGCGAGGAGCTGGCGCGCGACCGGGGGGCGTTTTTCCGCTCGATCCTCGGCACCCTCAACCACCTGGTGGTCGCCGACACGATCTGGCTGCGCCGCTTCGCCGACCTGCCCGCGCGCCACGCGGAGCTCGATCCGGTTCGCGCGCTGCCGCAGCCCGAGCGGCTCGACGCGATGCCATTCCCCGAATTCGCCGCGCTCGCCGCGCACCGAGGCTGGCTCGACGCCATCATCGAACGCTGGGTGTCCGTGCTGGGCGAACCCGACCTGCGCCACGTCCTGCACTACGGCAACACCCGCGGCGCGCGCTTCCGGCGCCAGCTTGCGCCGCTGCTGCTGCACTTCTTCAACCACCAGGCGCACCATCGCGGCCAGGTGACCACGCTGTTGAGCCAGGCCGGCGTGGACGTCGGCGTGACTGACCTGCTTGCCCTGGTTCCCGACGCCGGCGTGGACACGGCCGCCGCACCGCGCCCGCACTGAGGACAGTGTCGTGCAACTGCGCAGCAAGCGCGCCTACCTGCCGCCCGGCGACGACGACGGCCACCGCATCCTGGTCGACCGGCTGTGGCCGCGCGGCCTGTCGAAGCAGAAGCTCGGCGACGTCGCCTGGATCAGGGACGTCGCACCGAGCGACGCACTGCGCCAGTGGTTCGGCCACGACGCGGCGAAGTGGGACGGGTTTCGCGAACGCTATTTCGCCGAGCTCGACGCCAACCCGGAAGCGGTCGCTGCTCTGCGCGCAACACTGTCGCCGCGGGGGCCGAACACGCTGCTGTTCGGCACGCGCGAGGAAACGCACAACAACGCCGTCGCGCTGTGCGAGTACCTGAGCGCGCATCGCGCGCGGTAACGCGGTCCATCAGGCGTTCATCCCGATGGCAAGTTGCGTCGGATAGCTGGAGGCGCGCGAATTGCTGCTGCAGGATTGGGTTCGGCGCGAGCGTGGGCCGCCGGTTGCGACCGCCGTTGCGCCTGCGGATGCGCGCCGCTACGAGGTCGAGGATCGGCGTCGCGCGGCCAGGAACGGCTTAGTTCCTGCCGAAACGTCAGTCCAGCACGCGGCAGAAGACCGCCTTGAGATAGCGCGATTCGGGCACGTTGGCCAGGAACGGATGGTCGGGGCCAGCGCCGGACACCTTCAGCACCTGGATCGTGCGCCCGGCATAGAACGCGGCGCGGCGCAGCATGTCGAGGAACTGTTCCTCGCTGACCAGCCCGGTGCACGAGAACGTCGCCAGCAGGCCGCCTGGCTTCACCACGCCCAGCGCCAGCTTGTTCATGTCGAGGTATTTCTTCAGCGCAGGGATCACCTGCTCGCGGTCGCGGGTCATCTTCGCCGGGTCGAGCACGACCACGTCGTAGGCATCGCCCGCACTCGCGGCGTCGCGCAGCCACGGGAAGATGTCGGCCTGGACGAAGCGGATGCGCGCGCCGCCCTCGAACGGCATGTTGAGCTTGGCGTTGCCGCGTGCGATGTCGAGCACGTCCTGGTCGATGTCGATGCCGACCACCTCCTGTGCGCCGCGCGCCGCGGCGTAGACCCCGAAGCCGCCGGTGTTGCAGCACAGGTCGAGCACGCGGCGGCCCTGCACCTGGTGCGACAGCCATTCGCGGTTCTCGCGCTGGTCGGCGAAGAAACCGGTCTTGTGCGCGCCAGCGGGATCGGCGCGGAAGCGGATGCCGTGCTCGGTGATGATCGCCGGCTCCGGGGCCGCGCCGCTGCTGCTGACCGGGCGGTAGTCGAAGCTTTCCTGCTTCTGCACGTGTTCGTCGGCGAAGCTGTAGAAGCGCGCGCCGGGGAACTGCGCGAGCAGCGCCTCGTAGATCCATTCGCGATGGCGGAACATGCCGGCGCTGAAGAACTCGACCACCAGCAGGTCGCCGTAGCGGTCGACCACCAGCCCGCTGAGGCCGTCGCCTTCGCTGTGCACCACGCGCCAGGCATCGGACACGGCGTCGAGGCGGAGGATGTCGCGGCGCAGGCGCACCGCCTCGCCGATGCGATGCGCGAACCACGCGGCGTCGACGGCGACATCCGGGTCGGCTTCGAGCATGCGCAGCGCGATGCGCGAATGGCCGTTGTAGAAGCCGCGTCCGATCCAGGTGCCGTCGACGCCGACCACGTCGACGATGCTGCCCGGCTTGGGCCGCTGCGCGGGCTTTTCCACCAGCTTCTGGAAGATCCACGGGTGGCTGCCGCGCCAGGCGTTGCGCAGGCGGACGGTGGGGATGGCGTCGGTCATGCGCGCATTATCGCGCACTGGGTCGAGTCACGAAGGCTTGCGGCCTGCAGCGCCGCAATGGGCGCCCGGACGACATCGCCATGCACCCTGTAGGAGCGGCTTCAGCCGCGAGCTCTTCGACGATCCGTAGAAGCAGGAATTTCGCGCGGAGGCCATGGCCACGCGAATTTGGAGCGCTGCCGCTTGGGAACGGATTACGGCATCCTTGGCGCAACGAAAACCGGTGCCGGATCGCGTCCTGACCGGAGCTCGGCGGGCCGTGGTGGGTCGCTAGCGCACGGTTCAATCGAAAATGGAGCGTCGCGCCATCCATGGCGCAACGACCCTCGTCTGGATCACCCGGCCCGGTTATCCATGGCCGGGCGTCGACAGCCTGCGCGGAGTGCGGCGCAGGCGGCTTGGCTCACCCCCCACCGGGGTTGAAGCCGATGGTGCGGCGCGTGGTGACCGGAGTGCCGATCGGCTCGAAGCGCCAACGCTTGACCGCGGCGACCGCCTCGCGATCGAACACCCGCGGCGGGTCGGAGCGCACCACGCGCGCGCTGCTGACCGAGCCGTCGGCGGCCACCGTGAACTCCACCTGCACCTCGCCCGACTGGCCGGCACGCAGGGCGTCGATCGGATACCGCGGCGCCGGCGTGCTGATCGGACGCAGGTCGCTCGCGGACACCGTCGCCTTCTCGACCGGCTTCGGCGCGGCCTGCTGCGCGGCGCGCTGCTGCGCGGCCTTCTGGTCCGCCTCGCGCTGGGCCGCGGCCTTCTGGTCCGCTTCACGCTTGGCTGCGGCCGCCTGCTCGGCCTGCTGGTTGGCCAGCTGCTCGGCCGCCTGCTGCTGCTGCTGTTGCTGCTGGGCGAGGCGCTCCTTTTCCAGCTGGATCTTCTTGGCCGCTTCCTCTTCGGCGGAGAGCTTCTGCTCCTCGGCGCGCTTGATTTCCGCTTCCTGCGCCGCGGCGATGCTCGCCTTCAGGCGCGGCAGCGACGGGTGGCTCTTGTCGGCCTTTTCGATCAGGCCATACAGGCGCTGCGCTTCATCGAAGTCGCCGCGGTCGCGGCTCTGTTCGGTGGCGATCACGGTCATCGGCATCAGGTCGGTCAGCGCGCTCGACACGCCCGGATCGCCGGGCAGCTTGTCGCGCAGCGCCAGGTAGTACTCCATCGCGTTGTCGCCGGCCGGGGCATAGAGCTTGCTCTCCTGGTAGGCCTCGGTGGCCTTCTTGCGCAGGTCGTCGGCGCTGAGCGCGGCGACCTCGGCCGAGACCGCCTGCGCTGGCGGCTGGACCGGCTGCGTCGCGGCCGGCTCGGCGCCGGTGGCCGCCGGCGCGGCGTCTTCCTTCTGGCCGCAGGCGCTGATCGCGACGACCAGCAGCACCCCAAGCGCCAGGCGCAGGTGGGCCGGCCGGGCGTCGGGCGCAAGCGGTGACATGGACTGTGACAAAGACATCGGTACTCCCCCTGGATGTGCGATTGGTGCACTTGCGTAGGACGCGATAGTACAGCCGGTTTGTCAACTGCCCGGCTCCCTGAACGGCGCGCGGGACTACTTGCCGATGCAGAAGCTCGAGAAAATGTGACCAAGTAGGTCGTCGGGGGCGACCCGGCCTGTGATCTCCCCCAGGGCGTCGTGGCCCGCGCGCAGCGCTTCGGCGGCCAGGTCCAGGCTCTCGGTGGCCAGTGCCTGCCGGGCGGCGAGGAGTTCGGTCGCAGCCCGGCGCAACGCGTCGACGTGGCGCCCGCGGGCGGTGAAAGCTCCTCCGGCGGCGTCCGCGGCCTGTCCCTGCCACAGCGCGCGCAGGCGTTCGTGCAGCTGGTCGAGCCCGGCGCCGGTACGCGCGGAGACCGGCAGGCCGGCGGCGGCGGCCGGCGCAGCGTCCTCGACCAGGTCGGACTTGTTGAGCAGCCACAGCGGCGTTGGCACGCCCGCCACCGCGGCCTGGAGTTCGGCCCGGCCGGCGTCCGGCGCGCGGGCATCGAGCACCACCAGGGCAAGGTCCGCGCTGGCCAGTTCGGCGCGCGCACGGCGCATGCCCTCGCGCTCGATGACGTCGCCCGATTCACGCAGCCCGGCGGTGTCGACCAAGGTCAGCTCGACGCCGTCAATGCGGATGGTTTCGCGCAGCAGGTCGCGGGTGGTGCCGGCGATGTCGGTGACGATGGCGCGATCGCTGCCGGCCAGCGCGTTGAGCAGCGAGCTCTTGCCGACGTTGGGCGGGCCGACGATCACCGCGTGCAGGCCGTCGCGCAGCTTGCGGCCGCGCTCGGCGTCGGCCAGCAGCGCGTCGAGGGCATCGATTGCGGCGTCCAGGCGCCGGCGCAGCGGCCCGCCGCCGAGGGTGTCGAGCGGCTCGTCGGCAAAGTCGATCGCCGCCTCCACGTGCACCCGCAGCGCCAGCAACTCGGCGGCGATGGCGTCGCTGCGGCGCGAAAACTCCCCGTCGAGCGCGCGACGCGCGGCGCGGGCGGCGGTCGCGTCGCCGGCGGCGATGAGGTCGGCGACTGCTTCGGCCTGGGCCAGGTCGAGCTTGCCGCTGAGGAACGCGCGTTCGCTGAACTCCCCCGGCCGCGCGCCGCGCGCGCCCAGCGCCTGGCAGCGTTGGACCAGCAGCTGCAGCACCGCGCGGCTGCCGTGCGCCTGCAACTCCACCACGTCCTCGCCGGTGTAGCTGGCCGGCGCGCGGAAGTGCAGCGCGATGCCGTCGTCGATGGTCGCCCCGTCGGCATCGACGAAACGCACGTGCCGCGCGAGCCGCGGCCGCAGCGGCTTGCCGGCGCAGACCTCGCGCGCGATGGCGCGCGCGCGTGGCCCCGACAGCCGCACGATGCCGACACCGCCGGCTCCCGGCGCGGTGGCGATGGCGACGATGGTGTCGCGGGCGTCGGTCATGGCCGACATGTTCGCAGACCCCGGCCGCAGCGGGCGTCCCGGAATGCACAAGGCCCGCCTTGCGGCGGGCCCTGCTTGCTCGATCGATCCACGCCGGTCGCCGTCAGCTCTTTTCCACCAGCGGCCTGGACGGCGGCTCGGCGTACTTGCGGGTGATCACCCACTGCTGCAGCAGGCCCAGGCCGCCGTTGGCCACCTGGTACAGCACCAGGCCGGCGGGCAGGAAGGCCAGGATCACGCCGAAGATCAGCGGCATCGTCTGCATCATCTTCTGCTGCATCGGATCCATGCCGCTCATCGGGGTGAGCTTCTGCGTGGCCCACATGATCGCGATGTTCAGCGCCGGCAGGATGAAGTACGGGTCGCGCGCGGTGAGGTCCTGGATCCACAGCGTCCACGGCGCCTGGCGCAGTTCCACCGACTCCATCAGCACCCAGTACAGCGCCATGAAGATGATCATCTGCGGCAGTACCGGCAGGCAGCCGCCGACGGGATTGATCTTCTCCTTCTTGTAAAGCTCCATCATCGCCATCTGGAACTTCTGCTTGTCGTCGCCGTAGCGCTCCTTGAGCTGCGCGATGCGCGGCTGGAAGCGGCGCATCTTGGCGGTCGACTTGTACTGCGCGGCCGACAGCGGGAACAGCGCCAGCTTCAGCAGGCAGACCAGGGCGATGATCGCCCAGCCCCAGTTGCCGAACAGCGCATGCAGCTTGGCCAGGATCCAGAACAGGCCCTGGCCGAGCACCGCGAACACCTGGAAGCGGCTGTAGTCGACCGCGCGTTCCAGCCCCGGCACGGCCTGCGCGCGCAGCTGCGAAACGAGCTTCGGTCCCACCCACAGGCGCGCGTCGCTCACGCCCTTCTCGCCCGGCGCGAGCGAGAACGACGGGCCCATCGCATGGATGCCCTCGACGCTGCCGGCGCTGGTCAGGCCGAAGCGCGCGGCCTGGTCCTTCTGCGGGATCCACGCGGTGAAGAAATGGTGCTGCAGCAGCGCGATCCAGCCCCCGGTGACGGTCTTGTCGAGCGGACCGTCGTCGATGAAGTCCTTGTACTTGCGACCCTCGTAGCCGTCGGCCGCGCTGAACCACTTGGCGCCGGCGAAGCTGTACGACTCGGGATTGGTCATGCCGCTCTTGGCCTGCGGCGGGATCCGCGCAAGCTGGCGGTAGAGGTAGCCCTGCCAGGGCTTGCCAGACGTGTTGACGACTTCGTCGTGCACGCCGATGGCGTAGCTGCCGCGCGTCAGGGTGTAGGTGCGACGGATGCGCACCGCGGCGTCGGGCGGCGAGACGAAGCTGACCTGCACCGCCTTCTGGCCGTCGGCGAGCCTGACGTCGCGCTGCTGCGGCTGCTCCGGCACCAGCGCCGGGACGCTCGCCCCGGCCTGGCCGACCCAGCCGCTCTTGGCGACATAGAAATGCGTCGGGTCGTCATCGAGCAGCTTGACCGGCGGGCTGCCCTCCGACCTGTCCTGTGGATACTGCAGCAGCTGCGCGTCGAACACGTTGCCGCCGTCCAGCGACAGCGTCAGCACGTCGGTGGTGACGGTCACGCGGTGATCGGCGGCGATCGGCGTGGCGGCGACCGCGGCCGCTGCCGGGTTGCCGGCGGCGCCCGACGGCTTCGCGCTGGGGATCGCGGCTTCCACGTCGCCCGGGGCCATGCCCGGCAGGGCGCCGGCGCTGGGCGGCGCCTGCTGCGCGGTTTCGGCCGCGGCGGGCGCGGGTTGCTTGTCCTTGCCCCACTCCATCCACAGCAGCACCGCCACCATCATCCAGGCGAAGATCAGGAACGTACGGGTCTGGTTCATCAGGCAGGCAGGCTCGAGCCGTCGGGTCGATCGTCCGACGCGGAATGGGAAGGAGGGGCAGCGGGCGCCGCGGGGGGGATTGTGCCGCCCGCGTCGCCCTGCGGCAATGCGCCGGCGCGCTGCAGCAGGTGCAACAGGCCCGCGCGCAGGGCAGCGTTCTCGCTCTGCGCCGCGGCCTTGCGGGCGACGACAACGTAATCGCCGTCCGCCAGCTGCGCGCGCAGCTGGCGGAACAGGTCACGCAGCACGCGCTTGATGCGGTTGCGCCCGACTGCGTGCGGATCGACCTTGCGCGACACGGCCAGGCCGAGCCGCGCCGGCGGCGGGCCGGCGACGAAATGCAGGGAGAACAGGGGCGAGGCAGTGCGCCTGCCCTGCTGGAACGCGCGGTCGAATTCGGCGCGTGCGCGTACCCGCACGTGGCGCGGGAAGCAGGCAGTCATGGGCAAAACGGTGCAATCGCGGCCGGGGGCCGGCCGCAGCGAAACGGCCTCAGGCCGTCAGGCGCTTGCGACCCTTGGCGCGGCGGCGAGCCAGGATCTTGCGGCCGTCGGCCGTCTTCATGCGGGCACGGAAGCCGTGGTCGCGCTTGCGCTTGAGGTTGCTGGGTTGGTAGGTGCGCTTGGTGGCCATGGCGGGACTCGAGCGAATACGCGTCGGAAAGAACCGGCGATTTTACTGTGAGCTGTTTTGGCCGGTCAAGCGGCGTCTCCGCAGGAGGCGCTGTTCCGTGGCCGTCGCGCGATCCCGCTGCGGCGCCGGGGCGCTGCCGTGCGCCTGCCGGGGTGCGGTGGTAGTCTGCCCGCTCCCTTGCTGCCGCGACCGTTGCGCGCCCGATCCGGGCGCACGACGCGGCGCTGTCATTGCGCAGAATCGAACGTATGGATGCCTGGCCCCGTTGCCTCGAACGCCTTGAAGCCGAGTTTCCCGCCGAGGACGTCCATGCCTGGCTGAAGCCGCTGCAGGCCACCTGGCGCGACGACGCGACGGTGCTGTACGCGCCCAATGCCTTCGTCCGCGACGAGGTGCGCTCGCGCTACCTGGGACGGATCCGCGAACTGCTCGGCCATTTCGCCGGCAACGCCGATGTCACCCTGGAGATCGGCTCGCTGCCGCGGGTCGCCGCCGACCGCGCCGCGACGACGACCCTGCCGGCGCGCAGCGTGCACGAGGTGGTGGCGTTCGCCGGCAACCTCGACAGCCACTACACCTTCGACAATTTCGTCGAAGGGCGCAGCAACCAGCTCGGTCGCGCCGCCTCGTGGCATGCGGCGCAGAACCCCGGCGATCGCGCCCACAATCCGCTGCTGCTGTACGGCGGCACCGGCCTGGGCAAGACCCACCTGATGTTCGCCGCCGGCAACGAGATGCGCCGCCACAACCCGGGCATGCGCGTGCTCTACGTGCGCAGCGAGCAGTTCTTCAGCGCGATGATGAAGGCGCTGCAGGACAAGGCGATGGACGGCTTCAAGCGCCAGTTCCAGCAGGTCGACGCGCTGCTGATCGACGACATCCAGTTCTTCGCCGGCAAGGACCGTACCCAGGAGGAGTTCTTCCACACCTTCAACGCGCTGTTCGACGGCAAGCAGCAGATCATCATGACCTGCGACCGTTTCCCGCGCGAAGTGGAGGGACTTGAGCCCCGGCTGAAGTCGCGCCTGGCCTCGGGGCTGAGCGTGCCGATCGACCCGCCCGACTTCGAGACGCGCGCCCAGATCGTGCTGTCGAAGGCGCGCGAGCGCGGCGCCAACATCCCCGAGGACGTCGCCTTCCTGATCGCCAAGAAGATGCGGTCCAACGTGCGCGACCTCGAAGGCGCGCTCAACACGCTCGCCGCGCGCGCCAACTTCACCGGCCGCGCGATCACGCAGGAGTTCGCCCAGGAAACCCTGCGCGACCTGCTGCGGGCGCAGCAGCAGGCGATCAGCATCGCCAACATCCAGAAGACCGTGGCAGACTACTACGGGTTGCAGATCAAGGATTTGCTGTCGAAACGCCGGACCCGTTCGCTGGCTCGCCCCCGACAGGTGGCAATGGCCCTGGCGAAGGAACTGACCGAACACAGCCTGCCCGAGATCGGCGACGCCTTCGCCGGGCGCGACCACACCACGGTGCTGCACGCATGCCGCCAGATCCGCAGCTTGCTCGGCACCGACGGCAAGCTCCACGAAGACTGGGACAAGCTGATCCGCAAGCTCAGCGAATAAGGCATCCCGCTGGTGCCCGCCCACGCTTCCGGGCAGCGCCAGCAGGTGATCCGCAATACCGTGGACGCAAGGTGGACAGCTTGTGGACAACTCCGGGGCGACTCCGGGCGTTGAAAGTTATCCACAGATTGCCCCGCACCGCAGCGACGGTTATCTACGGTCTTGATTGGCGATAATTTTGAATACATTCAAATGGTTATGAGTGTTACAACCAGATTTTCGAGACTCCATCACCACCAGCTTTTGTATTTATCCCATTCTTAGAGCAAGGGCATAGGGGAAACAAACGGCATGCGTTTCAGTCTGCAGCGCGAAGTGTTCCTGAAGCCGCTGGGCCAGGTGGTCAACGTCGTCGAACGGCGCCAGACCCTGCCCGTGCTGGCCAATCTCCTGGTCCAGGTCAAGGACGGGCAACTGTCGCTGACCGGCACCGATCTGGAAGTCGAGATGATCGCCCGTACCCCGGTCGACGATGCGCAGGACGGCGAAACCACGATCCCCGCGCGGAAGTTGTTCGACATCGTCCGTGCGCTCCCCGACGGCAGCAAGATTGCGATCTCGCAGACCGGTGACAAGGTCACGGTGCAGGCCGGGCGCAGCCGGTTCACCCTGGCCAGTCTGTCGGCCAACGATTTCCCCTCGGTGGACGAGGTCGAGGCCACCGAGCGCGTCAGTGTGTCGGAAGCCGCGCTCAAGGAGCTCATCGAGCGAACCGCGTTCGCGATGGCGCAGCAGGACGTGCGCTATTACCTCAACGGCCTGCTGTTCGACCTAGGCGACCAGCGCCTGCGCTGCGTGGCCACTGACGGCCATCGCCTGGCGCTGTGTGAAACGGCGCTCGATGCCGAGGGCCAGACCAAGCGCCAGATCATCGTCCCGCGCAAGGGTGTGCAGGAGCTGCAGCGCCTGCTTGAGGGCGGCGACCGCACGCTGGAGCTGGAGATGGGCCGCAACCACATCCGGGTCAAGCGCGACGATGTGACCTTCACCAGCAAGCTGATCGATGGGCGCTTCCCCGATTATCAAGCGGTGATCCCGATCGGCGCCGATCGCGAAGTCCGCATCGATCGCGAGGTCCTGCGGGCGGCGCTGCAGCGTGCGGCCATCCTGTCGAACGAGAAATATCGCGGTGTGCGCCTGGAGGTTTCCCCGGGCCAGCTGAGGATCAACGCCCATAACCCCGAGCAGGAAGAGGCGCAGGAGGAGGTCGAGGCCGAGACCAAGGTGGACGACCTGGCGGTCGGTTTCAACGTCAACTACCTGCTCGACGCCCTGAGCGCGCTGCGCGACGAACACGTCGTGCTGGCCCTGCGCGACGCCAACTCGTCAGCGCTGGTGCGCGAGGCCTCCAACGATCGCTGCCGTCATGTCGTCATGCCGTTGCGGCTTTGAGTTCCCGCGCCATGTTTCACGTGGAACAACAACGCCCGGCTTTCACCGGGCGTTTCGTTCTGTGCGGCTGAGTCAACGTGCGCCTGTCGCGGGTTGAAGTCCGCAAGCTGCGCAGTCTGGACGACGTCGTCGTGGTGCCCGGCCGCGGCCTGAACCTGTTCGTGGGTGCCAACGGCGCCGGCAAGACGAGCCTCCTGGAGGCTGTGCATCTGATGGCCTACGGTCGGAGCTTTCGCGGCCGCGTGCGCGATGGGCTGGTCACCAGCGATGCTCCGGCACTCGAGGTGTATGTCGAATGGGAAGATCATGCCCAGACGCGTCGTCGAAAGGCAGGCCTGCGCCACGGCGGCCAGACGTGGGAAGGACGACTGGATGGGGAGGGGGTTGCCCACCTCGGCGACCTCTGCGCCGCCTTTGCCGTCGTCAGCTTCGAGCCCGGGAGCCACGCGCTGGTCAGCGGCGGCGGTGAGCCCAGGCGCCGATATGTCGACTGGGGCTTGTTCCACGTGGAACAGGACTTCCTGCCGCTATGGCGACGCTATGCGCGGGCTCTGAAACAGCGCAACAGCCTGCTCAAGCAGCGCGGACGCAACGAGCAGCTCGACGTGTGGGATCACGAACTCGCCCAAGCCGGGGAGCCGATGACGCGCCTGCGCGAGGACTACCTCGCGCAGCTGCAGGGGCCGCTGGGCGCGATCTCCGGCGAACTGGCGCCAATGCTGGGGGAAGCGACCCTCGAATTCCTGCCCGGCTGGCGGCGCGACGAACTGTCTTTGGCGGACGCGCTGCTGCTGGTCCGGGAGCGGGACCTGCAGACGGGATTCACCTCCGTAGGCCCGCATCGCGCGGACTGGCGGATTCGCCATTCCGCCCTGCCGCGCGGCGAAACGCTTTCCCGCGGGCAGGCGAAGCTGACGGCCCTGACCTGCGTGCTGGCCCAGGCCGAGCACTACGCGGGCGTAAGGGGTGAATGGCCGGTGGTCCTGCTCGACGATCTGGCTTCCGAGCTCGATCGCAGCCACCAGCGGCGCGTCCTGGAGCGCCTGGCCAGGGGCGATGCCCAGGTGCTCGTCACGGGCACCGAACTGCCCGCCGAGACGACGCTGGGGGCCCTGGAATACAGATTGTTCCACGTGGAACACGGGCGGATCGACGCGGCCTGAAAGGCCCGACAGCCACGGGCAGCGCGGCGGCCCACCCCTCGAATTGCTATAATTCGAGCATTCCTTAGCTAATGTGTCTCGGTGCCGGCCCACGCCGCCGCCGCGGGAGTCTTGAGCCGAATGACCGAATCCAACCAGGGCGCCGAGCAGGGCCAGAACAACGTCTACGATTCCAGCCGGATCACCGTGCTGCGGGGCCTGGAAGCGGTGCGCAAGCGCCCGGGCATGTACATCGGCGACGTCCATGACGGTACCGGCCTGCACCACATGGTGTTCGAGGTGGTCGACAACTCGGTCGACGAGGCGCTGGCGGGGCACGCCGACGATATCCTCGTCACCATCCACGACGACGGCTCGGTCTCGGTGCTCGACAACGGCCGCGGCATGCCCGTGGATATCCACAAGGAAGAGGGCGTCTCGGCGGTGCAGGTCATCATGACCCAGCTGCACGCCGGCGGTAAGTTCGACGACAACAGCTACAAGGTATCCGGCGGCCTGCACGGCGTCGGCGTGTCGGTGGTCAACGCGCTGTCGGCAAAGCTGACCCTGGAGATCTGGCGCGACGGCTTCCACCACCACCAGGAATACGCCATGGGCGAGCCGGTGGCGCCGCTGGTGCAGCTGGAGCCCTCCGCCCGGCGCGGCACGCTCGTCCGGTTCTGGCCGGCCACGGAAACCTTCAGCGACGTCGAGTTCCATTACGACATCCTGGCCCGCCGCCTGCGCGAGCTGTCGTTCCTCAACTCGGGGGTGAAGATCACCCTGGTCGACGAACGCGGGGAAGGCCGCCGGGATGTGTTCCAGTACGAGGGCGGCATTGCCTCGTTCGTGGAACATTTGGCACAGCTCAAGACCCCGCTGCACCCCAACGTGATCTCGGTCAGCGGCGAAGAGGCGGGCATCACCGTGGACGTGGCGCTGCAGTGGACCGATTCCTACCAGGAAACGATGTTCTGCTTCACCAACAACATCCCGCAAAAGGACGGCGGCACCCACCTGATCGGCTTCCGCGCCGCGCTGACCCGCACCCTGACCAACTACATCGAACAGAACGGCATCGCCAAGCAGGCCAAGGTCAACCTGTCGGGCGACGACATGCGCGAAGGCATGATCGCGGTGCTGAGCGTCAAGGTGCCGGACCCGAGCTTTTCGTCGCAGACCAAGGAGAAGCTGGTCTCATCGGACGTGAGACCGGTAGTTGAGCACACGTTCGGTGCGCGTTTGGAGGAGTTCCTCCAAGAAAATCCCAACGAAGCCCGGGCCATCGCTGGCAAGATCGTCGACTCCGCGCGCGCCCGCGAGGCGGCTCGCAAGGCGCGCGACCTCACGCGCCGGAAGGGCGCGCTCGATATCGCCGGCCTGCCCGGCAAGCTCGCCGACTGCCAGGAGAAGGATCCGGCGCTGTCGGAACTGTTCATCGTCGAGGGCGACTCGGCCGGTGGCTCGGCCAAGCAGGGCCGCAACCGCAAGAACCAGGCGGTCCTGCCGCTGCGCGGCAAGATCCTCAACGTCGAGCGCGCACGCTTCGACCGCATGCTCGCGTCCGATCAGGTCGGCACCCTGATCACCGCGCTGGGCACCGGCATCGGCCGCGACGAATACAACCCGGACAAGCTGCGCTACCACCGCATCATCATCATGACCGACGCCGACGTCGACGGCGCGCACATCCGCACCCTGCTGCTGACGTTCTTCTACCGCCAGATGCCGGAGCTGATCGATCGCGGCTACGTCTACATCGGCCTGCCGCCGCTGTACAAGATCAAGCAGGGCAAGACCGAGCTGTACCTGAAGGACGACACGGCGCTCAACGCCTACCTGGCCAACAACGCGGTCGAGGGCGCATCGCTGGTCCCCGCCGAAGGCGAGCCCGCGATCGAGGGGACCGCGCTGGAGAAGCTGCTGCTGGCCTATGCCGGCGCGCGCGATGCCATCGTCCGCAACGCGCACCGCTTCGACCCGCTGGTGCTCGAGTCGCTGATCGACTTCACCCCGCTCGACGCCGAACACCTGGCGCAGAACACCGACGAGCGCCACGAGCTGGACGCGCTGGAAAAGCGACTCAACCGCAGCGGCCTGGGCAAGCCGCGCTATGCGCTGGAGCTGCAGGCGGCGGACGAAACGCGCCCCGGCGCGCTGCTGGTCAAGCGTCGCCACATGGGCGAAGAACTGATCCAGGTGCTGCCGTTCTCGCTGTTCGAAAGCGGCGACCTGCGTCCGTTGCGCGACACTGCCGCGCTGCTGCACGGGCTGATCCGCGAGGGCGCGCAGATCGTCCGCGGCAACCGCGCGCAGCCGATCGCCAGCTTCGCCGAGGCGCAGGCCTGGCTGCTCGACGAAGCCAAGAAGGGCCGCCAGATCCAGCGCTTCAAAGGCCTGGGCGAAATGAACCCCGAGCAGCTGTGGGACACCACGGTCAATCCGGACACGCGGCGCCTGCTGCAGGTGCGGATCGAGGACGCGGTGGCCGCCGACCAGATCTTCTCGACCCTGATGGGCGATGTCGTCGAACCGCGCCGAGAGTTCATCGAGGACAACGCGCTGAAGGTTTCCAACCTCGACGTCTGACAGCCGCCGACGCGTGGAAGTCCGCGCCGAACCGGTGGCCCCGCCACCGCTGCCGACGCAGCCGTGGCGCCCGGCGCTGGCCGCGTTCGCGGTCGACCTGGCACTGGCGATCGCGCTGGTGTTCGGCCTCTCGATCGCCGGGGTCATGGCGTGGGCCGCGGTCCGGGGCCTGCGCCTGGGACTCGCAGGCAGCGTGTCGGGCGATCCGCAGCACATCGCGGCCCAGATCGGCGAGCCGCAGGGCATGGCCCTGGTCGCGATCAGCGTCGTGGCGACCGCGGCCGCGGCGCTGGTGTTATATGCCTGGCGGCGCCGCGCCGCTCCCGGCGAGCGCGTTGCCTCGCATGCCGCCGCGCGCCGGGCTTCGACCTGGGGCTGGGCCGTCCTGGCCGGGCTCGCCGCGTTCGCCCTCAGCGCCGCCGTCACCACCCTCGCGCAGCAAGCGGGCATCGAGCAGGTGCCGTCCAACCAGGCGCTGATCGAGGCGGTGGGCGCCCGGCATCCCGCCTGGCTGCTGCTGTTCGTCGTGCTGCTGGCACCGGTCTACGAGGAGCTGCTGTTCCGGCGCGTGCTGTTCGGACGCCTCTGGGCCGCCGGCCGACCACTGCTGGGCCTGGTGTTGAGCAGCGCGGCGTTCGCCTGCATGCACGAGCTGCCGGGCACCGGCGACGACGGCGTCCTTGCCGGCGCACTGCTGTGGACCTGCTACGCGGCCATGGGCGGACTGTTCGCCTGGGTGTACCGCAGGACCGGCACCCTGTGGGCCGCGATCGGCGCCCACGCGATCAACAACCTGATCGCCAGCGCGCTGCTGCTGGCCGGCGTGCATTGACGGGCTGTTGATCCGGACCGGGCTACAACAGCGGATTCGAAGCCAAGGACCACCCTGCCATGAAGAAGCTCCTGCTCGGCCTTGCCGTCGCGGCCGGCGTCGCCGCGTGCGCGACCACGACCTCGCCGACCGGGCGCACCCAGTACGTCGGCGCGGTATCGCAGGACCAGCTCAACCAGATGGGCGCCCAGGCGTTCGCGGAAGCCAAGGCCAAGACCCCACAGACCAAGGACGCGCGCCAGCTCGCGTACGTGCGCTGCGTGGTCAATGCCCTGGTGCGCGAGTTGCCCGCCGACAGTGGGCAGGGCACGGCCTGGGACGCGGCGGTCTTCGTCAACGACGAGCCCAACGCGTTCGCCCTGCCGGGCGGCAAGGTCGGCGTGCAGACCGGCATCTTCAAGGTGGCCAGGAACCAGGACCAGCTGGCCGCGGTGATCGGCCATGAGATCGGCCACGTGATCGCGCACCACCACGACGAGCGCATCACCCGGCAGATGATCGCGCAGGGCGCACTGGGCGTGGCGGGGGGACTGGCCGGCGCCGGCTACGGCGAAAACGCGGCCAACACGACCACCCAGCTGGGCAGCATCGCCGCGCAGGGATTCTTCCTGCTGCCCAACTCCCGCGCCCAGGAAAGCGAGGCCGATGTGGTCGGCCAAGACCTGATGGCCAAGGCCGGTTTCGACCCGCGCCAAGCGGTGAACCTGTGGCAGAACATGATCGGCGCCGGCGGCAACCGCCCGCCGCAGTGGCTGTCGACCCACCCCGATCCCAAGGCCCGCATCGGCGAACTGCAGGCGCGGGCCAACGGCCTGCTGCCGCGCTACGAACAGGCCCGCGCCAACGGTCGCGCACCACGCTGCGGCTGAATTTGCGTTAATCCGGAATTGCGCGCGTGAAAGCGGTTTCTGCTAGCTTTCGCACCCCGGCCGCGGCTGCGCGCCGGCCCTCTTCTGCAACGAACGTCAGGTGATCCCATGTCGAAGACCTTCCCCGCCCGCCATGCCCTGGCCGCTGCCGTGCTCGCGCTGTTCCTGACCGGCACCGCCACGGAATCGTTCGCCCAGTCGGCGTCCGACGCGTTCCATTCCGGCCGCAAGAACCGCAAGGCGGACAAGGAACAGGGCAAGGAAGAATCGACCGCCAAGGTCGAGGCCAAGTATCCCAACGCCACCCGCGAGGAGCCAGAAGCCAAGGCCTCGGCAAAGCTCAGCGCGAAGCTGAAGAAGATCTTCGACGCCTACGGCGAGAACGATGCGGCCGCTGTCGTCCCGCTCGCGGACGAAATGATCGCCAACGACAAGGCCAACGCCTACGAGCGCGCCATCTCCGCGCGCCTGGCCGCGGCCAGCCTGATCGGCGAGGACGACGCCAAGGCCATGAGCTACCTGCAGAAGGCGCTGGAGTTCAACGGCCTGAGCAACAACGAGCATTACGACTCGATGCTGATGCTCGGCCAGCTGCAGATGCAGGGCGACGACGACGCCAAGGGTCTGGCCACGGTGGACAAGCTGATCGCCGAGACCAAGACCACCAGCCCCGACGTGCTGGCGATCAAGGGCAACGCGCTGTACCGGCTGGAGCGCTACCCGGAGGCGATCACGGCGCTGAAGCAGGCGATCGACACCGCCGGCGCCGACGCCAAGCCCGAATGGCAGCAGCTGCTGATGGCCTCGTACTTCGACAGCGACCAGCCGGCCGAGGCGGCCCGGATCGCCGAAGAGGCGCTGGCCAAGAACCCGGACGACAAGAAGCTGCAGATGAACCTGGCCTCGATCTACATGCAGGCCGAGCAGAACGACAAGGCCATCGCGCTGCTGGAGAAGATGCGGGCCAAGGGCCAGCTCACCGAAGACCGCGACTACCGCAATCTCTACGCGATGTATCTCAACACCGAGGGCCGGGAGAAGGAAGGCATCGCGGTGATCAAGGACGGCATGGACAAGGGCGTGATCAAGCCCGACTACCAGACCTACGTGGCGCTGGGCCAGGCCTACTATTTCACCGACCAGCCCGCGCTGGCGATCGAGAACTACCAGAAGGCCGCTCCGCTGGCGCCGGACGGCGAGGCGTACTTGAACCTGGCGCGGATCCTGTGGGGCGAGGACCGGTTGGGCGAAGCCAAGCAGGCCGCGCAGAAGGCGCTCGACAAGGGCGTGAAAAAGCCCGAGGAAGCCAAGAAGATTCTGGCCCAGAAGGGCTAAGGACGCCTTCGATCCGGCCGGAAGATGTTGGTATCGCCCGCCCGGATTGGTATAAGCTTGGAAGTTCCCGCGGCCAATAAAACCGCGGATCAACAACACCCGGGGCGCCGCGGCGTCCGGCCCTATTTCGAGCCCGCTGCGCATGACGGAACAGTTGCCGACCCATTACAAGCACGACCGCGATGAGGCCGACGACGGCCTCAACTGGCCGCGCATCACCGGTATCACCCTGGCGATCGCGGTTCATGTCGCGATCCTGATGCTGATGCTTGCGCCGGTGTCGCCGCCGGGCAACGCGGACGACGAAGAAGACGTGACCCGCGTGGTCATCATCGAGCCGCCGCCCCCGCCCCCGCCGCCGCCGCCGCCGCCGCCGGAACCGCCCAAGCCGCAGGAAATCAAGCAGCTGGCGCCGCCGCAGCCCACGCCCTTGCCGCCGCCGCCGGAAGAGCCGCCGGTGGTCTTCGACGAACCGTCGCCGATGGACGTGCAGGCCCCGCCGCCGGCCCCGCCGGCGCCGCCGCAGCCGCAGCAGAACATCGGTGCCAGCGTCGACATCTCCTCGAAGAACATGAACCCGCCGAAGTACCCGCCCGCGGCCGCACGCTCCGGGATCGAGGGCACGGTGATCCTGATCATCGACGTCGATGCCAATGGCAACGTGGTCGATGTGTCGGTGGAGAAGTCCAGCCGCAATCGCGACCTCGATCGCGCCGCCATGGCGGCCGCGAGGAAATGGCGCTTCAACCCGTCGATGGTGAACGGGCAGAAGGCCGCAGGCCGTGTCCGCGTCCCCGTCGACTTCAACCTCGGCGGCTGATCACCCGACCAGCCCCGAGACCAGGCTTCACTTGCAAGACCCGCTCCACCGCGTCAAACACCCAAACCACAACATCCAAAGGTAAGCGTCATGCTGCAGGAAACCACCAACGCGCCCGCCCCCGGAGGCGACGCCGCCGCTGCTCTCTCCCAGATGGGTGTCGACCATCTGATCAACGAAATGGTCACCAACCCGGGACAGCACGTCGTCCAGTGGGTGGTGGCGCTCACCCTGATCCTCATGTCGGTGATGTCGATCTACTGGATCGTCGTCAACCTGCTGAAGAACGTGAACCTGCGCCGCCGCGGCGATGCAGTCGTCACCACGTTCTGGGAAACCACCAACGCGCAGGATGCGATCCGCTACATGGAAGAGCAGCCGCGCAGCGAGCCGTTCTCCAAGATCGCGCTCGACGCCGCCCAGGCCGCTGCCCACCACCAGCAGAGCGAAGGCTCGCGTCTGGTTGAATCGCTGAACCGGTCGGAGTTCGTCGACCGCGCGCTGCGCCAGGGCGTGACCCGCGAGTCGATGCGGCTCGAGAGCGGCCTGACCGTGCTGGCATCGATTGGCGCCACCGCGCCGTTCGTGGGCCTGCTCGGCACCGTGTGGGGCATCTATGGCGCGCTGATCCGGCTCGGTGCCGGCGGCCAGGCGTCCATCGATGCGGTGGCCGGCCCGGTGGGCGAGGCGCTGATCATGACCGCGTTCGGCCTGTTCGTGGCGATCCCGGCGGTGCTCGGCTACAACTTCTTCGTGCGCCTGAACCGCATCACGAACAACAAGTTCGACACCTTTGCGCACGACCTGCATGACTTCTTCGCCACCGGCTCGCGCGTCGGCGAAGTTCCGGTCAAGCGGTAATTCGCATCGTCTGATGGAGTCCGGATATGGCTTTCAGTGCCAACGATAGCGGCAGCGGCGCGCCGAAGGCTGACATCAACGTCGTTCCGCTCGTCGACGTGCTACTGGTGTTGCTGATCATCTTCATGGTCACGGCACCGCTGATGTCACACAAGGTCAAGGTGGAGCTGCCAGAGGCCAACCTCGACCAGGTCGACGAATCCAAGAACAAGGTGCAGCCGATCACCCTGGCTGTCACCGACGACGGCGACGTCTACTGGAACGACCAGCCGGTCACGCGGGATGTCCTCGAAAGCCAGCTGGCGGTCGAGGCGCAGAAGACGCCGCAGCCTGCGGTCAACATCCGCGGCGACAAGACCACGCGGTACCAGGCGATCAGGGATGTGGTCAATACCGCGCAGGCGCAGGGAATGCGCAAGGTCGGTTTCGTCGCCACGAAAGAACAGAACCACTGAGGACATTGCATCATGGCCTTTTCTTCCAATTCCGACGGCGGCGCGATGTCCGACATGAACATCATTCCGCTTGCGGACGTGATGCTCGTGCTCCTGGTCATCTTCATGATGACCGCGCCGATTCCGTCGTACCCGATCGACATCGACCTTCCGCAGCGTTCGCTTACGCCACCGGTCAACCCGCTGGATCCTCCGGAGCCGATCCGGCTGCGGATCGACCAGTCCGGCACCATCTTCTGGAACGACAGCCCGACGCCCATCTCGGCGCTGCGCAACATGATGGAGTCCGAGGTCCAGCGCGACGTCAACAACCAGCCGACACTGGAAATCGACGTCAACGCGGACGCCGAGTACGGCGTCCTCGCCAAGGTGCTGGCCGAGGCCAAGAACGCACAGATGCAGAAGATCGGTTTCGTCAAGAACTGACTGCTCCACCGCGGCCGGCGCACCTGCAGCGCGCCGGTCCGGGCTTACCTTTGAACGCCGCCCTCGGGCGGCGTTTTTTTTGTGCCCGTCACGGAATGCCTGTTTGCCGAGCGAGTAGCGTGCAAGGGGAGGCAAGAATGCGGAGAGTGGCAGTGGCGGGATCGATGAAGCAGGCGTTCACCGAGGGAAGCCATGAGGCGGATCGCGGCGCAGGCCCGCGCCGGCAGGCAGGCACCCGAACGGCGCGCGTGATCGTGCGGAAGGTGGTCGCAATCGCCACGACGAAAGCCCGTGCGAGATCGGCGCTCGAGCGCGTGTCCGCCCGTAACCGGTCCGGTGATCGCGGATCGAACCCGGGCTCGCCGCTGCAAGGCGTGCAGATCGGGCGCATGTGGCAGCGGCTCGCCTGCATCGCTTCTGTAAGCGTGCTGTTGGCCCTGGGCGGCACCGTATCCGCGCGGGCAGACGAGGTGCCGCAGGCTTCTCCGATCACGCGCCAGATGGAGGAAATGCGGGCGCTGGACGGCAAGTTATCAGGGCAGGTAGCTGACGCCGAGCGCTTTCGTCGGCTAACCGAGTTCTACCGCGCCAGGTTTTCGGGCCTGCAAGCCAGTAGTGTCCGTGCAGCCATGTCGGACGAGGACCTTCGGGCGCTGACGCTCGCGGCCCAGCTGGCGGTGTTCTACCACCACGACGGCGACATCCTCGACGACGCGATGGCCGACCTGCGCTTGCTGGAAGATCGCGGCGCGGCCCGTCCCGGCGACATCCGCGCGGCCTACGGGTTGCTGGTCGCCGGGCGAAGATTCGAACAGGCGCGCCACTTCCTCGCAACTCACCCGGATCTGGATGAACCGGAGCCACCACGCTTACGAGGCTTGCGTGCCGATGTGTCAGGGGCTGCCGAAATGCGAGTCGACGAGACCGGGGGGACGCTGGAGTGGGCGCCGCTCGACTTGGCGACGTTGCCACGAATTCTTGTGATCGGCCATCCGTCGTGCCACTTCACCCAGGATGCCGCGCATGCGATCGAAGCTGATCCCGCGCTGCGCAAGCTGTTCGCCGCTCACGCCAAATGGCTGGCGCCACAGGACACCGGAACGGACTTCACCGTCTTTCACCGCTGGAACACCGAACATCCCGATCTGCCGATGACCATCGCCTATCGCGCCGCGGGCTTCCCGATGATCGACCATTGGGCGACGCCCACATTCTATTTTCTGAACCACGGTCGCGTCGTTTCGAAGGTGACTGGCTGGCCGCGGGGCGGGCGGCGCAATGAAATCCTCGCCGCCTACCGCGAGTCGTTCCCGGAGTCCGGGCCCAGCACCGCCAGATAGCGGCGGACCGTGGCGTCCAGGCCTTCGTACAGGGCTTCGCCGATCAGCGCGTGACCGATCGACACCTCCAGCACGTTCGGCACGGCATCGAGGAAGGCCGCGAGGTTGGCTTGGCTCAGGTCGTGTCCCGCGTTGACGCCGAGGCCGACGGCGGCCGCGGCGCGCGCGGTGTCGGCGTAGGCAGGCAGCGCGGCGGCGGCCGAGCCTGTCGCGAAGGCTTCGGCATACGGGCCGGTGTAAAGCTCCACGCGCGCCGCGCCGATGGCCGCCGCGCGGGCGACGTCGGCGCCGGTGTCGGCGAACAGGCTGACCCGGCAGCCAAGCGCACGCAGTGCGGCGACCAGCGGCGCCAGCGACTCGGCGTCGCGCGCGAAATCGAACCCGTGGTCGGAGGTCAGCTGTGCGTCGCCGTCGGGCACCAGGGTCGCCTGTGCCGGGCGTGCCAGTTCGCACAGCGCGAGAAAGCCGGGATAACCCGCGCGCGGCGGCGCGAACGGATTGCCTTCGAGGTTGAACTCGACGCCGTACCCGCGCGTCAGCTCCGCCAGCGCCAGCACGTCGTCGCTGCGGGTGTGGCGCGCGTCCGGGCGCGGATGCACGGTGATGCCGTGCGCGCCCGCGTCCAGGCAGGTGTGCGCGGCGCGCAGCAGGTCGGGCTCGCTGCCGCCGCGCGAGTTGCGCAGCACCGCGATCTTGTTGAGGTTGACGCTCAGGACGGTCATGCGCGGTGGCGGCTCAAGCGGCGGGCGGTTCGCCGGCGGCGCGTCCGGCCTGGGCCTGCTCGCGCAGGCGGCGGAGCTCGGCGGGATCCAGGATCAGGCTTTCGTCGCGGCTCTGGCTGCCGATGCGGCGCGCCAGCAGGCCCAGCGCGGCAGCGATCAGGAAGCCCAGCGCCGCGAGCAGGCAGATCACCGACAGCGCGACCGATGTCGACTTGAGCGCCACCGCGAACGCGGCCAGCGCCAACAGCAGGTAGAGCCAGGCCATGCGCCGCTCCTCGGTCGTGGAAACGTCGACAGTCTAACCGCCCCGGCGCGGACGCCAGCCCGGTGCGCGTCAGCGCATGGATCAGAGCAGCGGCGAGCCCAGCCGCGCCAGCGCTTCGGGCAGGCGCGCGCGCCACAGCGGGCGCTGGCGGTCGTCGCGTACCCGGGGGGCGTTCGCCAGGTCGAGTTCGAACAGCGCCGCCAGTTCCCCCGCGATCGTCGGGTCGTGGAACAGCACCGAAAGCTCGAAGTTCAGGCGGAAGCTGCGGTTGTCGAAATTCGCCGAGCCGATCAGCGCGAACGCGTCGTCGACCAGCAGCGCCTTGGTGTGGAGCATGCGGGGGCCGTATTCGTACACCTTCACGCCGGCCGCGAGCAGTTCGTCGAAGTACGAACGCGCGGCCAGCGTCACCAGCAGGCTGTCGCTGCGCCGCGGCACCATCAGCCGCACGTCCAGCCCGCCGAGCGCGGCCGAGGTCAGCGCCATGCTCGCCGCCTCGCCGGGGACGAAGTAGGGCGTCGACAGCCACACGCGCTCGCGCGCCGTGTGGATCGCGGACACGTGCATGCGGTGGATGGATTCCCACGACGAGTCCGGCCCGGAGGGCAGGACCTGCGTCGACACCGGCCCGGGTTCGCGCGGTGGCGGGTCGCGGGGCAACTCCGCCAGCACCGCACGACTGCGGGTCGCGTACATCCAGTCCTCGACGAACACCAGCTGCAGCGCGCGGACCGCGTCGCCCTCGATCCGCAGGTGCAGGTCGCGGAAGGCGTCGTCGCGCAGGGAATCGTTCTCGTCGTCGGTGATGTTGATGCCGCCGGTGAAGCCGATGCGGCCGTCGATCACCACGATCTTGCGGTGGGTGCGCATGTTGACCCAGGTGCGGGTCCAGATCCGGCCGAAGCGCGCGGGATGGAACCAGCAGAACTCGCCGCCTGCCGACAGCAACGGCGCGAAGAACTGCTTGGTCGCGCTCGCGGAGCCCACGGCGTCGAGCAGCAGCCGGACCTTCACCCCGGCCCGGGCGCGCTCGACCAGGGCCTCCAGCAGCGCATTGCCGGTGCTGTCGGGCTGGCAGGTGTAGTACTCGAGATGGACGTGTTCGCGCGCACCGCGTACGGCTTCCAGCAGCGCGGCATAGGTGGCGGCGCCGTCGACCAGCAGCCGTACCGAGCGCGCGGTCGAGGGCGGCAGCCCGGTCGTGGCGGCGCCCAGTCGCGCCAGCTCGATCGCCTCGTCGTCGCCGTCCAGGCCAGTGCTCTCTCGCGGCATCCGGCTGCGGCTGCGCCGCAGGCGATGGCGCTTGATCTTCTGCGGCCCGAATACCTGATAGATCAGGAAGCCGATCACCGGCAGCGCCGCCAGCCCCAGCAGCCAGCTCAGTGTTGCCACCGGCTCACGCTTCTGCAGCACGATCCAGCCCCCCAGCCAGACGAGGTAGGCGATCCAGACCACGGCCACGTACAGGCGCAGGTGCGGGATGGCGACGAAGGCCTGCCAGGCGTCTTGCAGCGGTTCGAACATGCGGTCGGTTCCCTGAATCATGTGGCGCGATGTCGCGGCCGCTGCGACGCCAAAGCGCTAGCCTAAGCCATGCATGACGATGGCAAGGTCAAATTGGCGCTGCAAGGCGCCCCCAAGGGGCGCGGCTCGGCGTCTTACGTAGCCGGGCGCTTCGAAAAGCGCGTGGCGCGCAGCGAGGACGACGGCTGGGGCTCGACCTGGGACCTGTCCGACGCCGCTGGAGCCGCCGACCCGCCGCCGCACCCGGACACCCGCGTGACCGAAGAGCGCGCGCGCAGCGTGATCAGCCGCAACCAGTCGCCGGACGTCGGGTTCAGCCAGTCGGTGAATCCGTACCGCGGCTGTGAGCACGGCTGCGTCTATTGCTTCGCGCGGCCATCGCACGCCTACCTCGACCTGTCGCCCGGGCTCGACTTCGAGACCCGCCTGTATGCCAAGACCAACGCCCCCGAGCAGCTGCGGATCGAGCTGGCGAAGCCCGGCTACCGTTGCAGCACGATCGCGCTGGGCATCAACACCGATGGCTACCAGCCCATCGAACGCCGCTACCGCGTCACCCGTGCGCTGCTGGAAATCCTCGCCGAATGCCGGCATCCGGTCAGCATCGTCACCAAGAACGCGCTGGTGCTGCGCGACCTCGATCTGCTCGCGCCGATGGCCGAGCGTGGCCTGGTCAGCGTGCACCTGTCGGTGACCACGCTCGACAACCGCCTGGCGGCGAAGATGGAACCGCGCGCCTCCGCGCCGCACAGCCGGCTCAAGGCGATCCGCGCGCTGTCGGAGGCGGGCGTGCCGACGGGCGTGCTGGTGGCCCCGGTAATCCCGATGATCACCGACCGAGAGCTCGAGGCTATCCTCGAAGCCGCGCGCGAAGCGGGCGCGCAGTCCGCGGGCCACGTGCTGCTGCGCCTGCCGCACGAACTCAAGGACATCTGGCGCGAGTGGCTGGAACTGCACTACCCCGAACGCGCCGCACACGTGATGAGCCTGATCCGGCAGATGCGAGGCGGCAAGGACTACGACGCGCAGTTCGGCACGCGCATGCGCGGCGAAGGCCCCTTCGCCGACCTGATCGCCGCACGCTTCGCCAAGGCCTACCGGCGGCTGGGCTTCGAGCGATCGCCTCCGCTCGATGCCACCCAGTTCATCGCGCCGCGCAAGCCGTCGCCGCAGGGCGACCTGTTTTGAGCGAGTTGGAGGTCGTCTTGCCCTGTAGCCGTGTCGCTCGGTGTTGCTGTTGCCGTGATCTCTGCCAACGAATCATGGCTCGGTCCGAAGACCCGGAGGGCGGCGCACAAGGATGTGCGCCGTCTTTCTATGAGGCAGCAAGCCGATTAGAAAAATCCCTGCGTCAACGAATCGCCTGGTTAGCTCTGCACGGGAAAGCGTTTTCTTTGGTTCCGTTTCTTTTGACGCTTATCAAAAGAAACGAAGCCGCCGAAGGCGGAAGCTTCTGACTTTGCCATTGACCTCGGCACCGGCTTCGATGTGCGAACATCCCGGAGCGGGAGCAAAGGTCAAGAGCGTTTCGCCCGCTGAGCGGGCGAGTTCATTTCTTTGATAAGCGTCAAAGAAACGAACCAAAGAAAACGCTTTTCCCGTACACATCTCCCGCAGCGGCGTCCAGCGACGCAGGGATTTTTCTAATCGGCTTCCTGCCTCATAGAAAAACGCCGCACATCCATGTGCGGCGCCCTCCGGGTCTGCGAACATTCGTGGCGCGGCCACGTCTTCAGAAGCGAGGGGCAAGAGCGACTCACTGCGAAGCCGCAACGGCAACGGCAACAGCGGCAGCAAACGAGCCGCAGCCGGAACCTTTCACGGAAGACATGCGCGCCTGCCGCATTGCACGCCGCGCGCAGCCTCGACGCGCTGGCGTCGCGGCGATCAGCTGCCCGTGAACGGCACCAGCGGCCCGCCCAGCCACAGCCACCGCGTCATCCACGCACAGACCAGCGCCAACAGCACCGTCAGCGGCGCGCCGATCTTGATGAAGTCGGAGAAGCGGTACTGCCCCGGCCCGAGGATCAGCAGGTTGCCGTGGTGGCCGATCGGGGTCAGGAAGGCGACCACCGCGCCCAGCGCGGTGCAGACCACGAACGGCGTGGCCGGCAGGCCGAGCGAATGGGCCAGGGCCACCGCGATCGGGCCGAGCAGCACCGTGGTCGCGGAGTCCGACAGGATCTGGGTGAGCAGCGCCGCGGCGGTAAACATCACCAGCAGGATCGACAGCGTCGGCCAGTCGTGCACCAGCGGCAGCAGCGCGTCGGCGAGGAGCCGCGCCGTGCCGCTGTGCTCCATCGCAATGCCCAGCGGGATGACGCCGGCGATCATCACGTACACGCGCACGTCGATGCTGCGGTAGGCCTGGCCGATCTCCACGCAGCGCAGCGCGACCATCGCCACCGCGCCGAACAGGAACGCCATCGGCGCCGGCAGCCAGCCGGTGGCGGCGGCCAGGATCGTGGCGCCGAGGATCGCCAGCGCCAGCGGCGCGCGCACGCGGCGCTTGGCTTCGCCCGCGAAGGGCACCAGCATCAGGAAGCCGTGGTGCGTGGCCAGGTCGGCGAAGTCGCCGGGCTTGCCCCACAGCACCAGCAGGTCGCCCTCGCGCAGGCGCGCGTCCGAAAGCCTCTGCGCGATGCCGCCCTCGCGGCGCCAGAGCCCGGCGATCACGGCCTGGAACTGGCGCGAGTACTCCAGCTCGCGGATGCTGCGGCCGATGAATTCCGAACCCGGGCCGATCACCGCCTGCACCAGCTGCGCCTCGTCGTCGTCGGCCTTGCCGCCGTAGCGCGCGACCGGCGCGAGCATGATGCCCGGGTCGTCGTGCAGCGACGCCAGCGCATCGGCGGACGCCTCCACCAGCAGCACGTCGCCGCTGAGCAGCGGATTGCCCTTGCCCAGGTCGCTGCGCAGCTTGTCGTCGCGCATCCAGCCGACCAGGCGGAACTTGTCGCCCAGCGCCTTCTGCAGTTCGCCCAGCGGCCGCGTGTTCCAGCGCGAGTCCTTCACCACCAGCAGTTCGGTGCGGTAGCGGTCCAGTCGCAGGTAATCGTCGTCGCCGGACTTGCCGGCGTGCTTGGGCAGGATCCAGCGCGCGAGCAGCATGTACGCCACCCCGAACACCACCAGCGCCAGGCCGATCGGCGTGATCGAAAAGATGTCGAGGCCCTTCTCGCCCGACCGCGAGAGCAGGTTGTCGGCGAGTAGGAACGCCGGCGCGCTGACCAGCGTGAGCGTGGTGCCCAGCGAGGCGGCGAACGACATCGGCATCAGCAGCCGCGACGCCGACAGCCCGTTCGCCTTGGCGAAGCGGGTCAGGATCGGCAGCATCATCGCGGTGACCATCACGTGGTGGGTGAACGACGCCATCGCCGCCACCGCCGGCATCGTCACCGCGATCGCGCGCCCCTCGCTCTTGCCCGACGCGCGGCCGATCCACTGGCCGATGTGCTCGGTGATCCCGGTCGCCGCGAGCGCGCCGGAAATCACGAACACCGCCGCGACGATGATCGCCGGCTCGCTGGCGAAACCCGACAGCGCCTGGTCGCCGTCGAGCACGCCGGTGACCACCAGCGCCAGCAGGATCAGCATCGCGCTGACATCGATGCGCACACGCTCACTGACGAACAGGTAGAGTCCGCCGGCAAGGATGAGCAGGAACAGGATCTGGTCCAAGGCCATGACGCATTCTGCCTGCCAAGGCCTTCACCTTGTCTACACCCCGCCGCAGCAGCGGCTTGCTACCTTCCCCACGGGATGCAGAATCCGGCCATGTCGAGCGCGCACAACCCCACCGCCAGTACGGGCGACGACCTGTTTGCCCTCGCGATGGCGTCGTCCGCAGGCGGCATGGCGATCGTCGACCTGGACGGCCGCTGGCTCGAGGTCAATCGCGCCTTGGCGCGCCTCGCCGGGCGCCCTGCGACGCAACTGGTCGGCGAGCCGATCGTGTCCACGCTGGCGGCGCGCGACATCGAAGCGCTGCGCAACGCGCTGGCCGCGGCCAGGGAAAGCGCGCAATCCCTGCCGGTGGCGTTCGTGCACGACGGCGGCGGCGAAGTCGGGGCCCGCCTCGATATCGCGCCGGTGCGCGGCGACGACGGCCAGCTGCGCGCGCTGGTCGTCCAGGCCACCCCTTCCGCTGCCCGACCCGCCGGGGCCACCGAGATCGACGCCATCACGCGGCGCCTGGCCGAATCCGAAGCCGCCGTCGCGTCGCTGAACCGGCTGCAGGCCTCGTTCGCCCACGGGGTGTCGCACGATCTGCGCGCGCCGTTGCGCGCGATCGACAGCTTTTCGGCGCTGCTCGCCGCCGACCGCGGCGGCGGCCTCGACGCCAGCGCGCGTGATTACATCGAGCGCATCCGCGCCGCCAGCGGGCGCATGGGCACCCTGATCGACGCGCTGCTCGAGTTGTCGCGGGCGATGCGCGCGGAGCTGCGCCCGGCGCCGGTCGACCTCGGCCTGCTGGCCGACTGGGCCTACGCCGAACTCGCCGATTCCGATCCCGGCCGCGACGCGCACATCGAGGTGCAGCCCGGACTGCAGGCGCAAGGCGACGAGCGCCTGCTGCGCCAGCTGCTGGGCCAGCTGCTGCACAACGCGTGGAAGTTCTCGCGCGACCGCGACCAGGTGCGCGTGCGCATCGATGGCGAACGCCAAGGCGACCGCATCGTGTTGCGCGTGCGCGACGAGGGCTGCGGATTCGACATGCGCTACGCTGACAAGCTGTTCGAGCCGTTCCAGCGCCTGCACGGGCTGGAGCAGGCCGCCGGCAACGGCATCGGCCTGGCCATCGTGCGCTGCATCGCCGAACGCCACGGCGGCCGCGTCTGGGCGCACGCCGAGCCCGACGCCGGCAGTACTTTCTTCGTGGAGTTGCCGGCCGTGCCGGACACCGGGAACCCGCCATGAGCCAGAAAGAGATCCTGCTGGTCGAGGACAACCCGGACGACGTCGAACTCACGCGCATCGCGTTCGCCGAAGCCAAGGTCGCCAACACCCTGGCCGTGGTCGGCGACGGCGCCGAGGCGCTCGATTACCTGTTCGCGCGCGGTCGGTACGCCGATCGCGACCCCGACGACCTGCCTTCGATCGTGCTGCTCGACCTCAACCTGCCCAAGGTCGACGGCCGCGAGGTGCTGCAGGCCATCCGTGCCAACGAGAAGACCCGCAGCCTGCCGGTGGTGGTGCTCACCACCAGCACCGAGCCGTTCGACGTCGAGGCCAGCTACGCGCTGGGCGTGAACAGCTACATCCGCAAGCCGGTGGATTTCGAGCAGTTCGTGTGGGCGGTCAAGCAGGTCGGCATGTACTGGCTGGTGCTCAACCATCCGCGCGAAGGCGCCTGAGACGCTCCGACAGGGCGCGCGCAGGCAAGCACCACGGCGGCGGGCCCGCCCCGACTACAACGCCCCGCAGCACTTCTTGAACTTGCGCCCGCTGCCGCAGGGACACGGCGCGTTGCGCTCAGGCGTCTCGGCTCGGCGCAGCGGCACGCGCGGGGTGAGCATGGCGATGCGATGGTGCTGCAGGTCGGCGAGCATGCCGGGCAGGGCGCCGATGATGTCGACGCGTTCGCGCCACGCCAGCGGCGTTGCCGGCGCGGTCGGATCGTCGCCGTCGAGCACCTCTCCGCTGGCGAGCTGGTCGAACAGGCCCAGGATCGCCGCGATCCATTGGTCCTCGTCCAGCCAGGCGTCCCACGCGGCCTCGCGCAGCTCGACCGCGCGCAGGAAGCCGCTGGCCCATTCGCGGCCGGCGTCGAGCGTATCGGGATGCACCGCGTCGGGATCTTCCGGCAGCCACACCAGCGGCGCCAGCCGGTCGGGGAGCAGCTCCTCGTCGTCGTGGCAGGCGCGGCGCAGCGCAAGCTCGCGCGCACCGGCCAGCAGGGCCGCGACGTCGGCCGCTTCATCGTCGTCGCTCCAGCGCGGCGTGGCGCCGCCCCAGACCACGGCCTGCCACTGGGCCTCGTCAATGGTGCCGGGCCCGACCACCAGCGCCGAAAAGAAGCCGTCCAGGGCCTCGAGCCCAAGGCCGCCGAACGGAACGGCGCGGCGCTCGAGCAGGTCGGCGAGCTGGTCGATGCGGTCGTCCTGGAGGATCGGATGCGGGGTCATGCATGCATCGTAATGCGACCGCCGGCTTTCGTGCAGCGTCCGGTCTTCCGTTGCGCGACGGTGGCCCTGCGGGTTATCGCGACGAACCGGATGCCAGCGTCGGCGGCGCCTGCGTGGCGGTGCGGACTTCGCCGACAATGGGCCATGTCCAAGCTCGCCTCGCCACCGTGTCCCTGCGGTTCCGGTCACGCGCTCGATGCCTGCTGCGGCCCGCTGCTGGCCACGCAGGCGGTCGCGCGGACCGCCGAGGCGTTGATGCGATCGCGCTACACCGCCCACGTCCGCGGCGACCGCGAGTACCTGCTCGCCAGCTGGCATCCGTCCACCCGTCCGGCCACGCTCGAAGTCGACGATGCGGTGCGCTGGCTCGGCCTGGCGGTGAAGCGCCACGTGCAGTCGGCGCCGGACGCGGCGGTGGTCGAATTCGTCGCCCGCTACCGCATCGGCGGCGGGTCGGCGGTGCGTCTGCATGAAACCAGCCGGTTCGTGCGCCAGCACGGTCGCTGGTACTACCTCGACGGCACGTTTCCGGACGCGTGAAGCGGCTTGATCCGTGGTATGGCTACGTCGCCTCTGCGCATGTGGGAGCGGCTTCCGCCCAGAGCTCTTCATCGGATCGACTGGCCGCAAAAGCTCGCGGCTGAAGCCGCTCCCACAAGGACCGACAGCTTTCCGTGCCTGTCGAAACGCCTCCATCGGCGAAAGCGGGCGGTGGCCGGTCGGCAAAGCGCGCGTCGCTCCGCCAGAGAGGCCGTGGCGCGGAGTCGCGACGACAGCGCTACTTCGTCGCGGAATCGTGCGTCACGTGGTAGCGGGTGGCTTCCTCCACCTCGCGCTTCGAGCCCAGGAACACCGGTACCCGCTGGTGCAGCTGCCCGGGGAGCACATCGAGCAGGCGTTCGCGGCCGTCGGTGGCCGCGCCGCCGGCCTGCTCGACCAGCATCGACATCGGATTGGCTTCGTACATCAGCCGCAGCTTGCCGGCCTTGCCCGGGTCCTTGCGGTCCCACGGATAGATGAAGATGCCGCCGCGCGTGAGCAGGCGGTGCACGTCGGCCACCATCGAGGCGATCCAGCGCATGTTGAAGTCTTTGCCGCGCGGCCCTTCGCTGCCGGCCAACAGGTCGCGCACGTAGTCCTGCATCGGCGTCTCCCAGTGGCGCTGGTTGGACATGTTGATCGCGAACTCCCTGGTCTCCTCGGGAATGCGCATCGCGCGCTGGGTCAGCACGAACGAGCCTTGCTCGCGGTCGAGGGTGAACGCGTGCGTGCCGTGCCCCAAGGTGAGCACCAGCATCGTGCTGGGCCCGTAGATGCAGTAGCCCGCGGCGACCTGCTCGCGCCCCGCCTGCAGGAAGTGCTGGTCGCCTACCTCGGCCACGCCCTCGGGGCAGCGCAGCACCGAGAAAATCGTGCCGACGCTGACGTTGACGTCGATGTTGCTGCTGCCGTCGAGCGGATCGAACAGCAGCAGGTAGTTGCCCCGCGGATAGGCGTCGGGGATCGGCTGGCTGTGGTCCATCTCTTCCGAAGCCAGCCCGGCCAGATGCCCGCCCCAGGCGTTGGCCTCCAGCAGGATCTCGTTGCTGAGCACGTCGAGCTTCTTCTGCGCTTCGCCCTGCACGTTGATGCTGGCGCCGTCGCCGCCGGCCGCCACCGCATCGCCGAGCACGCCGCCCAGCGCGCCCTTGCCGACCGCTACCGAGATGCGCTTGCAGGCGCGCGCGACCACTTCGATCAGCAGCCGCAGCTCCGGATTCAGGTGTCCCGCGCGCTGTTCCTCGATCAGGAACCGGGTCAGCGAACGATGCGTGGAATCGGGCGCGGGGGAAACGGCGTGCGGCATGTCGGAATCCTCCTTGTCGAGGCCGCCATTGTCTCATCTGTCCGCCGTGCTGACGCCACGCTGTCAGCAGCCCGCGCGCAGCCTGTCCCGGTGCGACAGGCACGCCAACGACAGGAGACATCCCGTGCTCAATCCCAACGTCCCGGCCTGGTTCGAGATTCCGGCCGCCGACCTTGACCGCGCCCAGGCCTTCTACGAGGGCATCCTCGACACCACCCTTGCGCGCGAGCGCATCGGCGGGGGCGAGCTGGCGGTGTTCCCCTACGCGGGCAAGCCGCATGCGTCCGGCGCGCTGATGGCGCATCCGCAGATGGCGCCATCGATGTCCGGCACCACGATCTACCTCTCGGTCGACGACGTGACGCCCGTGCTCGACCGCATCGCGCGCGGCGCGGGCGAAGTGCTCATCCCGCGCACCGCGCTGCCCGACGGGATGGGCGTGTTCGCCCAGTTCCGCGACAGCGAGGGCAACCGGGTCGGCCTGTGGTCGCAGCAGTGAGGTATCGCCGCCGGCAGCGGATGGCGGATCATGACGTCGCATGCGCCGCGCCGACCGCCTGTTCCTGATCATCCACGCCCTGCGCGGGCGCCGCGTCGCGCTGCCTGCGCGCAGCCTGGCCGAGACGCTGGGCGTCTCGCTGCGCACGATCTACCGCGACGTCGCCGACCTGCAGGTGTCCGGCGTGCCGATCGAGGGCGAGGCGGGCGTCGGCTACGTGCTGCGCAAGGGCGCCGACATCCCGCCGCTGATGTTCAGCGCCGCCGAGCTTGAGGCGCTGGTGGTGGGCACGCGATTCGTGCGCGCGTTCGGCGGCGAGCGCCTCGGGCTGGCCGCGCGCGCGGCCCTGCTGAAGATCGAGGCGGTACTGCCATCGGACCTGCGCGAGCGCAGCCGCCACACGCGTATTTTCGCGCCCGGCATGCCCGGCCGGCACGAAGCGCGCGGGCCGGTCGACCGTCTGCACGCGGCGATCGAGGCGCGCGCGCTGCTGCAGCTCGACTACCGCGACGGCGAGGGTCGCATCACCGCGCGCGAGGTCGAGCCGCTGTGCCTGGCGTTCTGGGGCGGCGCATGGACGCTCGGGGCGTGGTGCCGGATGCGCGAGGGCTTCCGCAACTTCCGTCCCGACCGCATCGCCACGCTGCGCGAAACCGGCGCCACGTTCGCCGACTGCCGCGAACGCGGACTCGACGCCTACCTGCGCTCGACCTGCATCGACGGCCGGGTCGACTGAATCCCGCGGCGGACGAAGGTCGGCGGACGCCAATACGCTGCTGGCCGTGGTCGAGGACCGGCCTGGAAACGCGGCGAAGGCCGGGGGCTACTACGCGATCGTGCCTGCTCAGATCACCCGCAGCGTGATCGCCTTGAGCACCGCGCGGGTGCGATCGCGGGTGCCGAGCTTGTCGAGGATCACCGAGACGTAGTTCTTCACCGTGCCCTCGGCGAGGAACAGCGAACGCGCGATCTCGCGGTTGGAGTAGCCGCCCGCGAGCAGCCGCAGGATCGCCACCTCGCGTTCGTTGAAGGTGTCGACCGGCGGGGCGTCGTCGCGGAACCGGAACCGCGCGCGGACCGGATCGGTGCTCACCGGCTGCAGCAGCGAGTCGCCGGCCGCCACGCGACCGATCGCATCGCGCAGGTCCTCGGGCGCGGCGTCCTTGAGCAGGAAGCCCTGCGCCCCGGCTTCGGCCGCGCGCAGCGGCAGGTCGTCGTCGTCGAAGGTGGTCAGCAGCAGCGTCGGCGTCGCGTCGCCGCGCTCGCGCAGCCTGCGCAGCATCGCGATGCCGTCCATGCCGGGCATGCGGATGTCGCTGAGGATCACGTCGACCGGCGTTTCCGCCAGCTGTGCAAGCAGCGCCTCGCCGTCGTCCACTTCGAAAGCCACGACGACGCCGAGATTCTCCAGCAGCGCGCGCAGGCCGGCGCGCACCAGCGCCTGGTCGTCGGCGAGCGCCACCCGCAGCGGCGCGGTCATGGCGTCGCGTCCCGCATCGGCGGCACGCGCGCGTCGATGCGCAGCGCGCCTCGCGCGCCGGTGCCCAGGCTGAGTTCGCCGTGCAGCGCGGCGATGCGCTCGCGCATGCCCGCCAGGCCGTTGCCCTCGTGGATCGCGCCGCGCAGGCGGCCGTCGTCCTCGATATGGATCGCGATCGCGTCGCCGTCGCGCGCCAGGCGCACGTGCACCTCGTCGGCATCGGCATGCCGTGCGCTGTTGGTCAGCGCCTCCTGCACCAGCCGCAGGATCGCTTCGGCGACGGCCGGATCGGTGACGTGGACGTCGTCGCCGATCGCCAGCCGCAGCGAAGGGCGCGGCAGCGGCGCGGCCAGCGCGCGCAGCGCGGTGCCAAGGTCCAGCCCGCGCGCGTCGCGCAGCGCCTGCACCACGCCGCGCAGGTCGCCGAGCAGTTCGCGCGCCAGCTGCTGCGACACGCGCACTTCCTCGCGCGCCTCCAACTGCGGATCGGCGGCCAGCGCGCGCAGGTTGAGGGTCAACGCGGTGAGCTTGTGCCCGGCGACATCGTGCAGCTCGCGCGCCACGCGCAAGCGCTCAGCATCGCGCGCGCTGTCGGCCAGCAGCGCGCGCGTGGCCAGCAGGTCGGCATTGACCCGGGCCAGGCGGTCGCGCGCCTGCCCGGCGCCGTAAGCGTAGTGGGCGCACAGCGCGGCGAAGATCTGGAAGCCGACATTGAGCAGCGTCACGACCAGTGGGCTTTCATAGCCGTGCCCGCGGAGCACCAGGTACATCGCGACATCGGCGGCCAGCACGGCCGGCACGCCGCGCCGGGGCGACCAGGCCGTGACCACCTGCGTGATCCAGACCACCAGCAGCACCTGCGCGGTGCCCGGCCCCGGGTCCAGCCACATCAGCGCCAGCGCCAGTGCGGGTTCGAGCAGCAACAGCGCGGCCTGCAGCCGAGGCCGACCGTCGCGCAGCAGGATTTCGGCGAGGAAGGCGGCCAGATACAGCAGCAGCAGGCTCCATCCGAGCACGAGGTGCGCCGGACGGAGGAAATGCAGCGACAGCGCTACCGCCAGCCAGGTGACGATGCCGGCGATCACCAGCGTGTGCATCAGCGGGCGCAGCGCGGGGTGGGCGATGAAAGAAGGCATCTGCATGGCCGCATGCTGCGGCGGGTGCGGGGTAGTTGCAACGCATCCGGCGCATGTCATGACTTCCGGCAGGTCGGCCGATGACGAGCGGCACTGCGCGACGCCTGGCGCGCGGCGCAGGCTTGCACGGCCATCGCGGTACAGGCCTGCGCAATCCCGCGCTCTACTGCCCGGGTCCCCGTTGGATCGCAGCGCACCGCATCGCTGCGGCGATCGGTGCAGATGCTCCGGCGCGCGGCCACGACACGCTCTTGCGCAACGAGACCCACATGAATCGACTGCTGCAACCCCGCCACCTGCTGTTCGCCGCGCTGCTGGCGAGCACCCCCGCGCTGGCCATCGACGACGCGCGCTGCCACGCCGGCGCCTACCGCCTCGACGATGGCGGCGTTGTCGCGATCGGCGCCCTCAGCGATCCGGCGCAGCTGCGCTGGCGCCGGCCCGACGGCACGACGGGGCTGCTCACGCCCGATGCCCAAGGCGGCTGGACCAGCACGCGGGGCTGGACCGGCCGCGCCGACGGCGTCCGGGTCGATTTTGGCCGCTGCGACGAGGCGCGCATCGTGTTTGCCGGCCATCCCGGCGCGCGGATCGGCTTCGACGTCACCGACACCACGTTTGCAGGCGATGGCGTCACCCTGCGCGGCCGGCTGGTGCTGCCCGAGGGCGCTGGCCCCGTGCCGATCGCAGTCGAGGTGCACGGTTCAGAGGACTACTCCGCGGTCGATCTGAACGCCATGCAGCAGCTGTTGCCGGCGCAGGGCGTGGGCGTATTCGTGTACGACAAGCGCGGTACCGGCGCCTCCACCGGCAAGTACACCCAGGACTTCCACCTGCTGGCGGGCGACGCCGCTGCCGCGTTGGGCGAGGCGCTGCGGCTGGGCGGCAGCCGGACCGGCAGGATCGGCTTCCACGGCGGCAGCCAGGCCGGCTGGGTCGCACCGCTGGCGGCCAGCCGGACGCCGCGCGCGCAGTTCGTGCTGGTCGGCTACGGCATGGCCACCGGCCCGCTGGCCGAGGATCGCGACCAGGTCATGCTCGACCTGCGCACCGCGGGCTACGGCGACGACGTGTTGGCCAAGGCGCGCGAGGTGACCGATGCCACCGCCGCGATCGTCGCCTCACGCGGTGCGCGCGGCTGGGAACAGCTGGACGCTGCGCGCGCGAAATACGCGGCGCAGCCGTGGTGGGGCGCGATGAAGGGCGAGTTCACCGGCCTTGTCGCGCACCATGCGCGCGCCGAAGTCGAGGCGATGGCGCCGAAGCTCGAAGTCGGTACGAGCTGGGACTACGACCCGATGCCCGTGCTGCGCGGCCTGCAGGTGCCGCAACTGTGGATCCTCGCCGGCGCGGACAGCGAGGCACCGCCGGAAGAGACCATGCGGCGCCTGCGCACGCTCGCCGCCGAAGGCCGGCCGATCACGACGATGGTGTTCCCGGACACCGACCACGGCATCGTCGAGTTCGAGACCGGAGCCGACGGCAAGCGCATCGAAACCGGCTATGCCGAGGGCTACCTGCGCATGCTCGTCGACTGGATCCGCGACGGCCGCCTCGACCACGCGCCCTACGGCAACGCGCAGCCGCTGGAAGCGACCCCACGCGAGTAAGGCGCGCCCAAGACGCGATGCCTTTCGCCAATCCGATCGCGCCCACGGGGCGCTCCTGCAGGGCATCGGGCATCGCCGGGTGGCGCGTGAGCCGCGCAGGCGGACGCTACACGTCCCCGTCGTCCGCCCACCCTTCACCGGTGCCCCGATTGAACACCCGGTCGCCGTCACGCACGTCGCCGGCCGGAATTGAATCCTGCTGCGCCAACCGCGCGTAGATCGGCGTGAAGTCCGGCGTGGTCGCGTCGATCAGCTGCTCGAAGCTGTCGATCACGAAGTAGGTCTTCTGGTAGCTGTCGATGCGGTAGCGGGTGCGCATGATGCGCTCGAGGTCGAAGCCGATCCGGTTGGGCGCATCGGACTCCAGCGAGTGCAGCGATTCGCCCTTCGACGAGACAATGCCGCTGCCGTAGATGCGCAGCCCGTCCTTCTGCCGGATCAGGCCGAACTCCACCGTGTACCAGTACAGCCGGGTCAGGTTCTGCAGTGCGTCGGCGCCGATGGCGTGCGCCTTGACCCCGCCGCGGCCGTAGGCCTGCATGTAGTCGCCGAACACCGGGTTCATCAGCAGCGGCACGTGGCCGAACAGGTCGTGGAACAGGTCCGGCTCCTCGATGTAGTCGATCTGGTCGGGGCGACGGATCCACCACGTCACCGGGAAGCGGCGGTTGGCCAGGTGGTCGAAGAAGTCCAGCTCCGGCAGCAGGCCTTCCACGCCCATCAGCGTCCAGCCGGTGGCCGCGCGCAGCACTTCGTTGAGCTCGGCAAACCTGGGGATACGGTCGGGCGTCATGCCCATCGCGTCCTGCGCGGCGAGGAACTCGTCGCTGGCGCGCCCGCGCAGCACCTCGCTCTGGCGCGCGTACAGCGTCGCCCAAGTGGCGTGGTCGTCGTCCGAATAGTCGTCCCAGGGCTGCTCGACGATGCCGGTGGCATACACCGGGACCTTGCCCTTGTCGGTGTGCAGGTTCTCGACGCGGCGCGGGTTGGCGGACATGGCGGTCTCCGGAGGCGACGTTCGACTGTAACCGCGCGGCGGCGCAACGGGATTGCCAAGTTGCGCCACGAGCGGCGTTTGGCGCACGATTCTTGCGTCAAAATGCAAAAGGACGCATCCGATGGCTGCCGCCGAGCTCGACCGCACCGATCTCCAGCTGCTCGCCGAACTCCAGCGCGGCGGGCGCCAGACCAACGCCGAACTGGCCGAGCGGGTCCACCTGTCGCCCTCGGCCTGCCTGCGCCGGGTCCAGCGGCTGGAGCGTGACGGCGTGATCGCCGGCTACCACGCCGAGGTCGATCCCGACCGCCTCGGCCTCGCGCTGCAGGGCTTCGTCCGGGTCCAGCTCAGCCACCACGACGCCGACTCCGTCGCCGCCTTCGCGCGCTTCGTCAACGAATGGGACGAGGTCGTTGCCTGCCACGCCCTCACCGGCGACATGGACTACCTGCTGCAGGTCGCGGTGCGCGACCTCGAGCACTTCTCCCGCTTCCTGCTCGACCACCTGCTCGCCCAGGCCGGGGTCGCCGACGTCAACTCGAGCTTCGTGCTGCGCACGGTGAAGGCGTTCAGGGGGATGCCGTTGCCGGGGGCGTGACGGTTGCGCTATCTCAATGGGCAATGGCGCGGCGTTATGCTGCGGCGAAAAAGCAGGTGTTAGGTGCGTACGGAGAGATTATGAGCAACTCAGACAGTAAGAAACTCCTAGATCGTTACTTGGTCGCCTACAACTCCTTCAACATTGACGGCATGCTTGCGCTGCTATCGCCGGACGTTCGCTTTGAGAACTACTCCAGTGGGCAACTCACTGATGCCGCAAATGGCATTGACGAGTTCAGAGCGCTCGCTGAGAAATCCAAGTCCTTGTTCTCTGAGCGGGAGCAGCGCATCACCAAGCTGACACTCGACCAAGACTCTGCCATTGCTGAGATTGCTTACCGGGGTCAGCTCGCTACCGACATACCGGGTGGCCCTTCAGCCGGGACCGTGCTAGACCTACAAGGTCAGTCAGAGTTTTCTTTCAAAGGTGGGCAGATCAGCAAGATCGTTGATCGCAGCTGAGTGCGCACCTAACAATCGCTCAAGCCGAACTTGCTTCGTTACACCAAAGCCATGGCAGGAAAAGCTCGCCATGGCTGGGGCTTCACTACGCAAGTCGGCTTAACCCAGGTGTCAGACCACTTGCCAACCATCATCACAGGGGAAAGTAACGGGAAAGTACACCTTGATCTTTTCGACCGTTCTGGCTCTGTCCGCTTGCGCAACCAAGACAATCAACACAGCGACGGCCAGAAGCACGCCGCCAGAGCGGGCGCGGGGTGAATTAACACCCCAAGTGCAACACCCCTGAGATTGCTGGAGTCGTTGTGTCGGCATTTGAGAGCCATGGCGTTTCTCTGGAAGCGAACGACTTTGACCAGAACTGCCCATACATCGACGCCTTGTTGCAGGCTGGAGAAGCACGATGGACACACTTCGCCGCAAGGCTGATGCGGCCGTTTGGGCTGCGGGAGATGCGCGATGAAGGTGAAGGACCTGGCGGTGCTGGTCGTACTCGGAGCGGTTGCGCTCTTCGGCTACGACAAATACAAGTCCTACGCGGCCGACGAAGTGCAGTCGCAGGCCGTGCAGGCAAGCCGACCTGTGCGGCCTGCGTCGCCGCCGGTGGAAGACCGGTCGTGGATCAAGTCGGACGCTGCCCCCGCAGCGCCGGGCAGCGCTTCGGCCGGGGCATTCAAATGCGATGGAAGAACCCATTGCTCGCAGATGACGTCCTGCGCGGAAGCGACCTATTTTCTCCGGCATTGCCCGGGCACGCAGATGGACGGCAACAATGACGGCGAACCATGCGAGCGCCAGTGGTGCAACTGATCTCGGCAATGATCCGAACCTTATGAAGCGCCTGATGCGGCTGCCCGGATGGGGGCAGCCGTGCACTGGTTCGTCGTAACTGAAGCGGGAGGCCTGGAGCGCATGGCGGCCGAAGCCGGCGGGACCCGAAACTGCGGCCAGGCATCACGTTCCAATGCCCGCAACGACACGTTGCATCAATCCAAGGGGAGTGGCTGTGCGCGAGATCCGCATGTTGTTGGGCATGGTGCTGGCGCTTGCGCCGCTGCTATCGGTCGCCGCCGAGGAGCGTGCAGTTCCACCCGAGTACCGGCGCGCAGCCGACCAGGCGGTCGACCAGGCCTACACCGACCTGATCGCCAAGGACACCACCGATCCCGCGCTCAACTCGCCGCTCACCGACTACCTGCCGGCATCCGACAGCGTGCCGACGCCGCTGCAGGTCTTCGGCCGGATCGCCGGCGCCGAGGGCTGGCTGCCTTACAGCGCCGACGTGCACCGCTATTTCCGCGAGCTGGAGAAAGCCAGCCCGCGCGTGCGCGTGATCCGCATCGGCCAGAGCGAGGAGGGCCGCGAGATGATCGCGGTGGCGATCGCCGACGAGGCGCTGATCGCCAACCTCGACGCCAACGCCGCGCGGCTGGCACAGCTGGCCGATCCGCGCACCATTGACCTGGACGACGCGCGGGCCGACGCGCTGATCGCGCAATCCACGCCCGTCTACTACATCACCGGCGCGCTGCATTCGACCGAGACCGGATCGCCGACCGCGCTGATGGAGCTGGGCTACCGCCTCGCGGTGGATGAGGCGCCGTACATCCGCGCGATCCGCGCCGGGGTCATCACCCTGATCACGCCGGTGGTGGAAGTGGACGGGCGCGACCGCAAGGTCGACGTCTACAACTGGCACCTGGCCAACCCCGGCAAGACCTATCCGTCGCTCGCGTACTGGGGCCACTACGTCGCCCACGACAACAATCGCGACGCGATGGGGCTGACCTTGAACCTCAGTCGGGCTGTGCTCGACACCTACGTCGGGCAGGGCGCGCAGGTGATCCACGACCTGCACGAGTCGTATGCGTTCCTCTACGACAACACCATCGGCACCGGGCCGTACAACGCCTGGATCGATCCGATCCTGGTCGGCGAGTGGCAGCAGCTGGGCTGGGACAACGTCCAGCAGCTGACGAAGATGGGCATGCCGGGGGTGTGGACGCACGGCGAGTTCGATGCCTGGAGCCCGGGCTACCTGATGTTCATGGCCGCCACCCACAACGGCATCAGCCGGCTGTACGAAACCTACGGCAACGACGGCGCCGACACGGTCAAGCGCATCCTGCGGCCGGAGGAGTACGCGCGCACCTGGTATCGGCCCAACCCGCCGTGGCCCGAGGTGCTGTGGTCGGCGCGCAACAACAACAACTACCAGCAGACCGCGCTGCTGACCGCGCTGCACTACTTCGCGCAGAACGGGCCGATGTTCCTGCGCAGCTTCTACGACAAGGGCAAGCGCTCGATCGAAAAGCCGCTCGCCTCCGGGCCCGCCGCGTACGTGTTCCCGGCCGGCGAGAAGCGGGACGGCTCGCAGGCGCGGCTGCTGCGGATCATGCAGCTCCAGCACGTGGAAGTCAGCCGCTTGGCGTCGGCGGTGACCGTGGAAGAACCGCCGCGTAGAAGCGAATCCGGCAAGGACAAGAGCGACACGGCCGGCAAGCGCCGCTTCGCCGCGGGCAGCTGGGTGGTGCGCATGGACCAGCCGTACTCGCGCATCGCCGACACCCTGCTCGACCGCCAGTACTGGTCGCCCAAGGACAAGTACGACGCGCCCTACGACGACACGGGCTGGTCGATGGGCGACCTGTTCGACGTGCACGTCGCGCGGGTGACCGACGCCGCGATCCTCGACGCGCCGATGACCAAGGTCGTCGACCCGGTCGCCGTCCCGCAGGGGCTGGCGAGCGTCGACGTCGAAGGCGCCGGCAAGCCGCTGCCGCGCATCGCGCTGATGCACACCTGGCTCAGCACCCAGACCGAAGGCTGGTGGCGCATGGAGCTGGACCGGATGCAGGTGCCGTACGACTACATCAGCACCCAGGACATCACCCACGACGCGAACCTGCGCGCGAAGTACGACGTGATCCTGTTCGCCCCGGTGGGGCGCGGCAACACCCGCCAGATCATCGACGGCCTGCCGATGTGGGGCAATCCGCTGCCGTGGAAGACCACCGAGCTCACGCCCAATCTCGGCCGCATCGACGCGACCGACGACATGCGCCCGGGCATGGGCGAAAGCGGCGTGGCCAACCTCAGGACATTCGTCGCCGACGGCGGGCTGCTGGTCGCGGCGGGCGACAGCGCGGTGTTCGCGATCGACGTCGGCCTGGCGCCCGGGGTGTCGGTGGCGCCCACCGATGACCTGAAGGTCGTCGGCAGCGTGCTGCAGGCGCAGTTCGTCGACCGCAAGCATCCGGTGGCGTCCGGCTACGACCGCGACACGCTGGCGGTCTACAGCGAGGAAGGCCTGTCGTTCCAGCTTTCCAACCTCGCCACGCCCGGCGGCGCGCCCTCGAAGCGCGGCCTGGCGACGGCGAAGGATTTCGAACGGCCGACCGGCCGCGGCGGCAAGCAGGACGTCGACACGCCGCAGGGTCGGGCATTCGTCGCCGCCGCGCCGCTGCCCGATCCAAAGCGATGGGAAGCCATGCCGCTGAACGAGGAGCAGGCGCGCAACAATCCCTGGGTGATCCCGCCGGCGCAGCGACCGCAGGTGGTCCTGCGCTTCGCCGATGCCGACGACCTGCTGGTATCCGGGCTGCTCGACGGCGGCGACGAGCTCGCCGGCCGCGCGGCCGTGGTCGATGCCCGCTACGGGCAGGGCAAGGTGCTGCTGTTCGCGATCAATCCGATCTGGCGCGGTGGAACGATCGGCAGCTATGCACTGGTGTTCAACGCGATCCTGCAACTCGAGCGGCTGGGCGAGGCGGACAAACCGGCGCAGGCGGCCGCGCCAACGCCATAGGAAGGGTATTGCTAGTGGATCGCCCGGCGCGAACTGCGTCGGCCGATCCTGGGTGGTTTATGCGATTCATTACGCGAGAACGCAGCGAAGTCCTCCGGTTCGCAAGACCGCCGGCGCCGCGCGATGTGGATCTCGGCGCCTGTATCGGGGGCACCCGGGCTCGCAATGGATGCCACGATCCATTAGGTTCGGTCGGGAGCCACAGGGAGGTCACACCAGATGAAACGTCTGTTGCCATGCGCCATCGTCGCTGCACTTCTCGCGGCGGGCCCGGTCCGCGGTGCGCCCGCTCCGGCGACCGAAGGCGATGCCGCCACCGCGGTGCTGGACTGCCATGCGCAGTACGCGCGTCGCTATGCCACTCACGTGGATGCCGCGCCGAGCGAGATCGCCGCCGGCGCCTTTGCCGCATGCCACGAGCCGATGGCGGCATATGAGGCTCTGGTGCCGGCGCTCGCGAAGAAGGATGCGCGTGTTGCGATCGGCGTGGGCGACGTACACGCCACCGAGCGCGAAATCATCGAGCGGTTCCGCGAGGATGTTCGCAACGCGACCATCGACGCGGTGATCCGCAACCGAGCGAAGTAGGACGGCGCGAAACGTCGCGATACCCATCGCCGCCGGACGGCGGAAGGGTATCGCCTGCTTCTGTCTATCCAGCGGATGCGCTGGCCTGCGATCAGAAGCTGTTGTCGCCGTCCAGCAGGCGGCCGATGCCGCCGAGCATCGACCCCTCGCCCCGATCCTTGCCGCCCGACTGCGGCGCCGCGGCCAGCATGCGCCCGGCCATGCGCGAGAACGGCAGCGACTGCAGCCACACCGTGCCCGGTCCGGTGAGCGTGGCCAGGAACATGCCTTCGCCGCCGAACAGCATGCTCTTGATTCCGCCGACCGCCTTGACGTCCATGTCGACGCCGGGATGGAACGCGACCACGCAGCCGGTATCGACGTCGATCCGCTCGCCCGCGGCGAGCTGGCGTTCCATCACCGTGCCGCCGGCGTGCACGAACACCCAGCCGTCGCCTTCGAGCTTCTGCATGATGAAGCCCTCGCCGCCGAACAGGCCGGTGAGGATCTTGCGCTGGAAGTGGATGCCGACCGACACGCCGCGCGCGCCGGCGAGGAAGCTGTCCTTCTGGCACACCAGCCGCCCGCCGTGGTCGGACAGCTTCATCGCCATCACCGTGCCGGGATAGGGCGCGGCGAACGCGACCTTCGCCTTGCCCTGGCCGGTGTGGGTGAACATCGTGGTGAACAGGCTCTCGCCCGACACCACGCGCTTGCCGGCCGACAGCAGCTTGTTGAACACGCCGCCGCCCTGGCCGGCATGCGAGCCGTCGCCGAACACCGTGTCCATCTGCACCGCGGAATCCTTGTACATCAGCGCGCCGGCCTCGGAGATCGCGCTCTCGCCCGGATCCAGTTCGATCTCGACGAACTGCATGTCGCCACCGACGATCCGGTAGTCGATCTCGTCGGCCTGCCCGCGTCCCGACCCCGTGGACGGGAGCGGCGGCATCAGCGCCGGAGGCGCATTCGCCGATGGCGCGAGTTCCGGCACGTCGCCGACCGGGCGCCATGCCGGCATGCCTTCGCGCCAGCACAGGTCCTCGGGATGCTGCTGCGCATGGGCGTGCGCCGCGTTCTCATCGAGCGGGCCAACCCGCGCGCTGTTGCTGCCGGAGCTGAAGTACCACTTGGCCATGGGGGCGAGTCCTTCGGGGTGGAAACGCGAGTCTACTGCGCGCGTGAAGTCCAACCATGTGCCACCGGTTGGGCGCGAGTCCACGGCAGCCGATGCACGGCCCCGATCATGTTGCCCATGTAGGAGCAGCGATTTCCGACTGCGGCATTCCCGCACCGCGCTGCGCGACGAAAGCGGGCGCCAGGCAACCTCTGATCAACTCGATGTCATCCCGAGCGCAGCGAGGGATCTGCTGCTTTTTATGGAGAAGACAGATCCCTCGCTGCGCTCGGGATGACAGAAATGGTGTTGTCCAGACTTTCCCTAGCGTGCCCTGCGCAGGAAGTAGTCCTCGCTGCCTTCCAGCGTGCAGCCGTCGTCGGTGGCGCGGCAGCGCACGTCGACGCGGTCGCCCGGCACCAGTTCCGGGTCGCGCGGACCCCAGGTGGCTTGCGACCAGCCGCGCAGGGTGACGACCTTCAGCCCGTCCACGGTGACCGAACATTCGCCGTCGGCGAAGCAGCCGTTGTCGATGGCGTCCACCCGGCCGGACAGCGTCCGGATCTCCCCCGAGGGATCCATCCCGCTCGCGACCGGCTGCGGGGCGGTCGCCACCGGCGTCGCGGCGCATGCGGCCAGTGCGCCCAGCAGGCAGGCCAATGCCGCGCGCAGCAGGAGGCTCACTTGCCGGCTCCGCCGGCGGCGTCGCGGGCGAACATCCCGCCGAAGAAATCGCCGTCGTTCCAGCGCGGACGTTCGGGCGCGTCGCCGACCAGCTGGCCGATGCGCGCGTTGAGTCGCGCCATGCGCGCGGCGTCGCCGTACTGGATCGGCTGGGTGTCGGCATCGTCGCAGGGCTGGTGATAGCAATTGCGCAGGAAGTAGCGCAGCGCCACCTTCGGATCGCGCCCGTCGGCCTTGTCGGCCGCCACCACGCCGCCGGTCAGGTACACCGCGGGCACGCCGGCGCGGATGAAGGCGTACTGGTCGCTGCGCACGAACACGCTTTCCTCCGGGAACGGGTCGGGCGACAGCGCCACGCCCACGTCCTTCGCCGCCGCGTCCAGGGTCGCCTGCAGCGTCGAATGCTCGACCCCGATCGGCACCACGTCGGTGGTCGGCGCCATCAAGACCGGCATGTCCATGTTGATGTTGGCGACCATCGAACCGGCCGGAACGGTCGGGTGGGTGGCGAACCATTCCGCGCCCAGCAGCCCCTTCTCCTCCGCGGTGACGGCGACGAACAGCGCCGAGCGCTTCGGCGGTTGCTTCGTCGCCTGCAGCTGCTGCGCCGCCTCGAGCAGGATCGCCACGCCCAGCGCGTTATCGAGCGCACCGTTGTAGATCGTGTCGCCCTTCACCGGCGCGCCGATGCCCACGTGGTCGAGATGCGCGGTGTAGACCATGTGTTCGGCGCCGAGCGCGGAATCGCTGCCCGGCAGTTTCGCCACCACGTTGCGCGACTCGATCGGCTCGACCGTCGTTCGCGATGCCAGCGCGATCGTGCCGGGCAGGCCGAAACCCTTGAGCGTGCCATCGCGCGCGGCGTCGAACAGCTGCGCCGCCGTCTGCGGGCCGTCGGCGAACACCAGGTCCGCGGCGGCCGCGCTCACCGATGCCACCACGCGCAGCTGCGGGAAGCTGTCGATGCCGCGCCCGTCGGCGTCGCGCAGCCGCATCGCCGGTCGGTTCCAGTTGGCGGCGTTCCGGGTCCACGGCGATCCCGCCTCGTCTTCCGCGGTGTTCACGAAGATCGCGCCGATCGCGCCGTGCGACGTCACCGCGCGCAGCTTTTCGCGGTACGAGGAATGAAACGCGCGGCGGTCGTCGTCGAAGCGCGCCGGCGCACCGCCAAAGAGCACCGCGATCTTGCCCTCGAGCGCCAGCCCCTTGAAATCATCGACGCCCAGCGCCGGCGCCTCCACCGCCTGGCCGACGAACACCGCCGGCGCCTCCACCGCGGCTTGCGGCGCGTTGAAGTTCTGCGACGGCAGGAACTGGTCCTGGAACCGCAGCGCGATGCTGCGGCCGCCGCGATTGACGGTGAACGCCGCGCCTTCGCGTACGCGCGTGGCCTTCAGCAGCGGCACGCGCTGGAAGAACGTGCCGTCGTCGCCGGCTGGCTGCAGGCCGATGCTGGCGAAACGCTTGCCGACGTACTCCGATGCCATCGTGTAACCGCGGGTGCCGGTTTCGCGGCCTTCCATAACGTCGTCCGAGAGCTTGCGCACGTCGGCCTCGATGCGCAGCGCGGACGGATCGTTGGCCCACGGTGCCGGCGCGGCGGCCTTGGCCGGGACCTTGTCGGCCGCGGCCGGCGGCGGTGCGGCGCGGTCGCAGGCGGACAGGCACAGCAGGCCCAGGACGAGGAGGGAAGGGGCGCGGCGCATCGGCGTGGTTCCGGCGTGGGAAGCCGCGACGCTAGCACAGCGGACCGCCCGCAGCCTGCCCCCGCATGCCCCTCGTCGCAGCGGTGCCGGCAACGATCTTTTCGTCGCCGAGTCCGTGCGGGGGCGAGCCGGGGGTGCGGGCGATTTTGCCTGGTGCCGCGCCAAGCGCGCGAATGTCGCGCCTCACGGACAAGTCGAGCGCGCCGCGGCTATCCTCGACGGCGATCCGCCCTCCGGAATCGCCATGACCCCATCGCCCCGTGCCATCGCGGTTCCGCCCACCGGCCTGGAGCGCGTCCTGCTGGTGGCGGTGGTCGTGCTCGCGCTGGCAGGGTCGCTGGCGATCGCGCGCGACCGGCTGACCTGGCTGCTCGAGGTGGTCTGGGTGATCGCGGCGCTGCCGCTGCTGGCGTGGCGCTGGCATCGCTTCCCGCTCACGCGCCTGCTGTGCTGGCTGCTGGCCGCGCACGCGCTGGTGCTGATCTACGGCGGCGCCTACACCTATGCGCAAACGCCCCTCGGGTTCTGGCTGCGTGACCTGTTCGGCTTCGAGCGCAACCCCTGGGACCGTGTCGGCCATCTGATGCAGGGGTTCGTGCCGGCGATCCTCGCGCGCGAACTGCTGCTGCGGCTGACGCCGCTGCGCCGGGGCGGCTGGCTGGCCTATCTGGTGCTCGCCGCGTGCCTGAGCTTCAGCGCCCTGTTCGAGCTGATCGAATGGTGGAGCGCGCTGGCCTTCGGCGCCGATGCCGACGCCTTCCTCGCCACCCAGGGCGATGTCTGGGACACGCAGTGGGACATGTTCCTGTGCCTGTGCGGTGCGATCGCATCGCTGCTGCTTTGGTCGCGGCTGCACGATCGACAGCTGGGAGCCGCGGCGGCAGAGAAGGATGCGTCGTTGCGCTCCGCCGGTTGACGCGCCTGCGCGTGGGACGCTGTCGTCTACCGCGGCGGCGAATCGGGCAGGTAGAGATCCGCGATCTTCAGCGCCAGCCGATACGGTTCGGGATCGTTGCGGTTGGTCAGCACCACCACGGTGAAGTGGCGCTTCGGCCAGCGCACGATCACGTTGCGCCCGCCGATCGTCTCGCCCGAATGCCACAGCACCTCGCCGTGGATGCGCCAGCCGTAGCCGTAGCCGTCGACATCGGCCTCGTCGTGGATCGGCGTGTGCAGGGCGAAGGCGTCGGCGCGCGAGGCGTCCGACAGCAGGCGGTCGTCGTACAGCGCCGCGTCCCATTTCGACAGGTCGTCGATCGACGAATAGATGCCGCCGTCGCCGAGCACGGCGCTGGTCGAACTCTGGTCGGTCCGCTGCCACTGCCCGTCGACCAGGCTGTGGCCGTAGGCGCGGTTGGCGACGGTCGAGATGCCGCTTTCGTAAGCCACCGTGTGCGCCATCCCCAGCGGTTCGAAGATGCGCTGGTGCAGGAAGCTGGCGAAACCCCGCCCGGAGGCCTTGCCGACGATCAGCGCGAGCAATGCATAGGCACCATTGCTGTAGCGGTAGTCGCTGCCCGGCGCGAAATACAGCCGATGCTCGCGTTCCAGCAGGTGCAGCACGTCGATGTCATGCACCTGGGCGACGGCGTCGGGGGCCATCAGGTCCTCGTAGTCGACCAGCCCCGAGCTGTGGGTGAGCAGGTGGCGCAGGGTGATGGGGTCTGCGACCTCCGGCAGCGAGGGCAGCCACTTGCGCACCGGATCGTCGAGCGACAGCTTGCCGTCCTGCGCCAGCAGCACGATGGCCGCGGCGGTGAACTGCTTGCTCACCGACGCCAGGCGGAAGTTGGTGGCCGGCGTCACCGGGATGCCGGCGTCCATGTCCGCCAGGCCATAGCCGCGCCGCAGCAGCGGTTGGCCTTCGCGCAGCACCAGCACCGCGGCGCCAGGCACATCGCCGGTGTAGTCGCGCATCAGCGCGTCGACGGAAGACTGCATCGACCCTGCTCCGGTGGCGCAGCCAGCCAGCAGCAGGGCGAGGACGGACGCGATGGGCGTGGCGAGGCGCATCGGCCGATTGTAGCCAGCCGGGGCGGCCGGCGGGACTGCAGCGGAACTTCGAAGCGGCCGCGCAATGGCGGCCGGGCCGCGGCGGAAAGGAAAGCGGCCGCGCAGTGGCGGCCGCTTCCCGGCGCGCGTGGCTGCTTTACTCGGTGCGGAACTCGAGGCCGAGCGTGAACACGTTGGCGGTGATGTCCACGCCATCGTCGCCGCCGGTGAGGCGATCGAAATTCAGGCTCATGCCGAAGGTCGGGCTGAAGTCGTAGCCGACCGACGCGCCGAAGTACGGATCGATCGAATCGGCGCTGTCGTGGCCGTAACCTTCGATCTCGCCTTCCAGCTTGCCCTGCGCCACGCCGGCGCGGCCGCTGAGGAAGAAGCCGTTGCCGTCGGCGCCGAAGTTCTTCTTGCCGACCACGCCCAGGCCCAGCGCCGTGGCCTTGAGCGACACGTCGTCCCAGCGGTCGTCGTAGACATGGGTGTAGAAGCCTTCGACCGCCCAGTTGGGATGGAAGTAGTAGCCGCCGCGCACCGACCAGTTGTTGCCCTTGTCGCCGATGCTGCCGACGTCCGACACGTCGATGTCGCCGTCGGTGCGGCCGGCCTGCAGGGCCATGAAGCTGGCGGCACTGGCGCTGGTGGACAGGCCGGCAAGGGCCAGGGCGAAGATCGCCAGGGAAGTCTTCTTCATCTTGCAGTTCCTGTTGTTGGAGGGCCCGTCATTGGGCGGCGGCAGGCTACCGGTCGCCGTCGCTGGCGGCAACCGGAAGTTTTCGCATGCCTGCGGGGATCGGCTGCCGGTGCAGGGCGACTGCGCGAAGTCGCGGTGTCGCGCGACACGTGTTGCTACTGGTCCCGCGTCGGGAAATGCAGCACCACGCCGCGCTCTTCCGGTTCCCGCCCCTGCTGCCACAACACCGGCACGTCGCGCGGCGCGGGGGTTTCGAACTGCCCACGATCGGCCCCGGCGGCGCGGGCTTCGTGTGCGGCCTGCTCTTCTTCGATTTCCCAGCTGTACCTGCGCCGCGGCGCCTGCGGATCCTTGCGCCGGAACGCGAACGCGGCGACCACGCCCGCGACCGCGCCGCCGAGGTGCGACTGCCAGGACACGTCGAGCTCGCGCGGCAGCACCGTGAGCAGCATGCCGCCGTAGAGGAACAGCGCGATCATCGCCGCGGCGATCGAGGCGCGGTCGCGGCGCAGCAGGCCAAGCACGAACACCAGGAACAGCAATCCGTGGCCGAGCCCGCTTGCCCCGAGATGATGCGAACCCGCGGCGCCCAGCAGCCACGCGCCCAGTCCCGAACCGATCCAGATCAGTGGCAACGCGCGAAGCGTCGCGCGCGGATAGACGCTGCCTGCCAGGGTGCCGAGCAGCAGCAGCGACACCGCGTTCGAGCCGAGATGACCCGGCGAGCCGTGCAGCAGCGGCGCGGTCACCAGGCCCAGCAAGCCCGCAGCGGTTTGCGGGACCACCGCGAACGGCCGCCAGTCCAGCGACTGCTGCGCCGAGAACACCATCGCCAGCAGCAACACGAACGCGAGGCTGGCCTTGAGCGCGCGCAGCAGGCGCGAGCGGTCGTGGCGGCGCTGGGCGGCGGCGTCGAGCGGCGGTTCGGGCGTGTCCAGGTGCATCGCCCGAGGATGGCGCCGAATCGCGGCGATGCAAGGGTGGCGGGCCTGACGCTTGGTGGGAGCGGCCTCAGCCGCGAGCGTCTGCTCCCTCCCCTGCGGAGGCACCGCGTACCGTGAGCCCCCCCTCCCAACCTCCCCTTGGCTTCGCAGGGGGAGGGGTCAATGCAAAGCTCGCGACTGGAGCCACTCCACGAAGGCGGTGTGCCGGGCCTGGTTCAGGTCGAGATCGCCAGCCGCTCCTGATGGTAGCGACGGGTCGCGGCGAACCACAGCAGCGCCGCCAGGCCGAAGCCGGCGCCGAAATACACCGCCCATTCCAGCATCGCCACCGGTTCGCTGCGGATCACCTTCAGCAGCATCTGGTTCTGCGCCAGGAATGGCACCGTGTATTGCCACAGCTGGGTGCGCACCGGGCTGACCATCAGCACCACCGTCGGCACGATCGGCAGCAGCATCAGCATCGACATGTAGCTCTGCGCTTCCTTCACCGACTTGGCGCCGGCGGCGATGAAGGTCAGCAGCGCGGTCCCGATGAACAGCATCGGCAGCAGCACGAGCAGCATCTTGCCGATCGCCAGCAGGCTTACGTCCATCATCCGGCCGATGCCCGGCGCGAACTGCGCGCCAACCTTCAGCGCGACCAGCGTCAGCAGCAGCGTCGTCAGGCCGACCAGCGAGGCCGCCACGATCTTGCCGCTGACGATCGCCCCGCGCGCGGCGGGCGTGGCCAGCAGCGGCTCCAGCGACTGGCGTTCGCGCTCGCCGGCGGTGGTGTCGATGATCAGGTAGGCGCCGCCGATGAAGGCGCTGAGAATCAGGAAATACGGCAGGATCGCCATCAGCATGCCGCGCCGCGCTTCCGGCGTGGACAGGTCCTTGTGCGCCACCGACAGCGGGGCGGCCACGGCCGGGTTGACCCCACGCGCCAGCAGCCGCAGCGCGCCGACCTGCTGGCCGTAGCGCTGCAGCGCGTTCTCGATCCGCTTGACCGGGATGGTCGAATCCTGGCGCGTGCTGTCGTGCACGATCTCGACCAGCGCCGGATTGCCGGCCTGCCAGTCCTTGGCGAACGCGTCGCCGATGCGCAGGTACGCATCCTCGTCCTGGCTGCGAATCGCCGCGTCGGGATCGCCGGCAAGCCGCTTGCGCTCGATGCCCTCGGCGGCCAGCCACTTGACCAGTTCGGGCGCGCGATCGGCGCCGACGATCGCCACCTGCAGGGGCTTTTCGATCTGGCTCTTGGCGCGGCTCTGGGCCAGGGTCAGGATCCCGAACAGCATGGCCGGCACCAGCAGCGGCCCCATCACCAGGGCCAGCATCAGCGTGCGGCGGTCGCGCGAGAGTTCGCGCAGTTCCTTCATGCAGACCGTCCACAGCGCCTTCATGCGTGCAGCCCCTCTTCCGAACCGATCAGCGTCACGAAGGCATCCTCGAGGTTGTCGTGGCCGGTCTGCGCGCGCAGCTCGTCGGCGGTGCCCTGCGCGGCGACGCGGCCGTGCGAGATCACCACGATGCGGTCACACAGGGCGGCGACCTCCTGCATGATGTGGCTGGAAAAGATCACGCAGCGCCCTTCGGCGCGCAGGTCCTTGAGGAAGCCGCGCAAGCCGCGCGTGGTCATCACGTCCAGGCCGTTGGTGGGCTCGTCGAGGATCACGTTGCGCGGGTCGTGCACCAGCGCGCGCGCGATCGCGGTCTTGGTGCGCTGTCCCTGGCTGAAGCCCTCGGTCTGGCGATCGAGGAAATCCTCCATCTGCAGCGCCGCGGCCAGCGCGCTGATGCGCGCATCGACCAGGGCGCGCGACATCCCGTGCAGTTCGCCGAAATAGCGGATGTTCTCGCGCGCGGTCAGGCGCTTGTAGACGCCGCGCGCGTCGGGCAGCACGCCCAGCGCGCGGCGCGCGGCCACCGGGTCGGCGGCGACGTCGCGGCCGTCGACCAGGATGCGTCCGCTTTCCGGCGCCATCAGCGAATACAGCATGCGCAGGGTGGTGGTCTTGCCGGCGCCGTTGGGGCCGAGCAGGCCGGTGATCTCCCCGTCGCGCGCCTCGAAGCCGACGTCGTCGACCGCAATCACGGGGGTCTTGTCCTTGCCCTTGCCGGGGAAGGTCTTGCGCAGGTGTTCGGCGATGATCATGGGGTTCGGGATCCGGAATCGGGGGCGCGGAAATGCGGGGCGGCGATCGAAGCGGAGGGCGCGTTGCGGCGCCTCACGGCCCCCATCCGTTGAAGCTCGTGAATGGCGGCGTGTAAGCGAGCTTGTCGAGACACTTCGCATCCAGCGTCTTGGCATCGGCGGTTTCGAGGAACTGCGCGAACAGCTTGGGCATGCAGCCGGCACCGATCACGTTGTGGGCCTGGCCGCGCAGCACCAGCGAGCGGCCCTTGGGCAAGGTCTTCACCACGCGCGCGGCGTAGGCGGGGGGCGTGACCGGGTCGAGTTCACCCGACAGCAGCAGGGCCGGGACGTCGCTGGCCAGCGGTGCGTGGAAATCGGCCGGGCGCTTGCCCTTCGGCCACGCGGCGCACTGCGCGACCAGGCCGGCGACCAGCGAGTTGCCCAGCAGCGACGACGCCATCGCCGGGTCGTCCTGCAGGCCGTCGGCGTCCTCGCTGCAGATCACCGACAGCTGCATGCCATAGGCCATCTGGTCCGACAGTTGGCTGCCGAGCATCTTCGACAGCGCCATCAGGCCGTCGTAGCGGCCCTGCGCGCCTTCGTGGATCAGCAGCGGCAGGATCGACGACACCATCGGCGAGTAGGCGTACATCCGCGCCAGCCCGGCGATGTGCGCCGGCAGCAGGCGTTCCTGCGTCGACCGGCCGGTGGAGGCGTCGCGGTAGGTCACCAGCGGCGGCTCGGCCTCGAGCCGCGCCATCAGCGCATCGAGCTGCCCGCGCGGGTCGCCGAGCGCGCTGGCGCAGGCCGGGATCTTGCCGCAGCGGGCGAACTGCAGGTCGAGCGCCGATTCGAGGTTGCGCGCGAAATCGTTGCCCAGGAACAGGTCGTTGGGCGCCACCGAATCGAGCACCAGCGTGCGCGTGTGCCGCGGATAGGCGCGCGCGTACTGCTGGGCGACGCGGGTGCCATACGAGATGCCGAGCAGGTTGATGGTGTCGGCGCCGATCGCCTGGCGCACCGCATCGAGGTCGCGCACCGCGTCGCTGGTGGTGTAGAAGCGCAGGTCCGCGCGCTTGGACAGCGCCTCGCGGCAGCGCCCGACCGCCGCCAGCATCGACTGCTCAGCGGCCGCTTCGTCGAGCGATGGCTCGCCTTCGGCGAGGTCCGGGCACTGCAGCGGGTTGGACTTGCCGGTGCCGCGCTGGTCGACCAGCACCACGCCGCGCTGCTTGAGCACGTCCTTGAACGCCGCCGCCACCGCGGGATAGCTCCCGGTCGCCGACTGGCCGGGGCCGCCGGCGAGCAGGAACACCGGGTCGGGCGCTTTCTCGCCGTCCTCGTCGGCCGGGATCCAGGCGATGTTGAGCGTGATCTTGCGCCCCTGCGGCAGCGCCGGGTTCTCGGCCACCGGCAGCGAGCCGCACTGCGCTTCCACGCCGGGCGCGCCGAGCTGCGAGGGCAGCGTGCACGGGGTGAAGGCGATGCTGCCGAGCATGCGCGGCTCGGCCGGCGGCGCGGGAGTGGGCTTCGTGTCGGGCGCGCCGCTGGCGGCCGCGTCGCGTGCATGGTCGCGATACTGGCGATAGCCGAAGACCGCGACCAGCGCGAGGACGACGAGGATGAAGCGGGCTTTGCGGGACATGGCGGCCTGCGGTGCGGAAGAAGCAAGGGATCAGGATGACACGACACGGCTGCGGGGCGGATGTGACAGGAGTTGGCCCTGCGCCCTGCCTTTTTCGTAGGAGCGGCTTCAGCCGCGAGCTTTTCCAGACAGGCCAGGAGCTCGCGGCTGGAAGCCGCTCCCACAAGAAGCCATCGCGTGGTGGGATGGGAGGATCGTCAATTACGCTTGACGGGCGCGAGAGCTCGCGGCTGAAGCCGCCTCTACAGCGGTTGCTCCGACACGGGAGTCGCCCCCTTGCGCCGCGGCTACTTGGAGGACACGTATTTCTCGCGGCGGATCTGCGGCACGGGCAAGCCGTGTTCCTTGAGCGCCTCGAAGCAGGCGTCGACCATGTTCGGATTGCCGCACAGGTAGGCGACGTCGCGCCCGGCGTCGGGCGCGATTTCCTCCAGGAACTGCTGCACGTAGCCATGCCGCACGTCGGGATGGGCGTGCGGGGAGCCGGCCTCGGGCAGTTCGCGCGACAGGCAGGGCAGGTAGCGGAAGCCCGGGTGCGCATCGGCGAAGGCGCGGAACTCGTCGCCGTAGAGCAGCTCCTGCGGCGTGCGCGCGCCGGCAAGCACCACCACCTCGACGCCGCGCTCGGCCATGGCCCGCTCGAGCTGCGGCAGCATGGCCCGGTATGGGGTGATGCCGGTGCCGGTCCCGATCAGCAGGTAGCGCGCGTTGGCGTCGGTGGGCGCCAGGCAGAAACGGCCGAACGGCCCGCTGGCCTCGATCCGGCCGCCTTCGTCCAGGCCCTCGAACAGCGCCGTCGCCGCGCCGCCGGCCACGTAGCTCACCGCGATTTCCACCGCGTCGCCCGGCGCCAGCGCGTGGTTGTGGATGGTGGCCAGCGAATAGCTGCGCTTGGTCGCGGTGCCGTCGGCGTATTCGAAATGCACCTGCACGAACTGCCCCGGGACGAAGTCCAGCGGCTGGCCGTCATCGCGCACGAACGAGAGATGGGCAACCGTCGGCGCCAGCATTCGCCGCCCGGTGAGCCGTAATGGAAAGCGCTTGATGGCGGACAAGGATCGAACGTTGCGTTGCCGGAGCGGACTCCGCAGGACCCCTATAATACCGGCTTGCCGCGACACCGCGGCCCAGGAAGCCCCATGACCGCATCCACGCAGCCCGCCGCGGGCGCATCGGCGGCGTCGCCTCCGGCGCTGTCGGTGCGCGACCTGCGCAAGACCTACGACAACGGCGTCGAAGCCCTCAAGGGCATTTCGCTCGACGTGCATCCCGGCGATTTCCACGCCCTGCTCGGCCCCAACGGCGCCGGCAAGTCGACCCTGATCGGCATCGTTTCCTCGCTGGTCAACAAGACCTCGGGCGAGGTGAACGTGTTCGGCGTGGACCTGCACGCGCACCGCGACCAGGCCATGCGCCTGATCGGACTGGTGCCGCAGGAGCTGAACTTCAACATGTTCGAGAAGCCGCGCGACATCCTGGTCAACTACGCCGGCTTCTACGGCATCCCGCGCGCGCAGGCGCTGGTGCGCGCCGAAGAGGAGCTGCGGCGCGCGCAGCTGTGGGACAAGGCGCAGATGATGTCGCGCACGCTGTCGGGCGGGATGAAGCGCCGGCTGATGATTGCGCGGGCGATGATGACCCGGCCGCGCCTGCTGATTCTCGACGAGCCCACCGCCGGGGTGGACATCGAGATCCGCCGCGACATGTGGAAGACGCTGCGCGAGATCAACGCCGCAGGCACCACGATCATCCTCACCACCCACTATCTCGAGGAAGCCGAGAACCTGTGCCGGCACCTGGCGATCATCGACCGCGGCGTGATCGTCGAACAGGGGCCGATGCGCACCCTGCTGGCCAAGCTCGACGTCGAGGGGTTCCTGCTCGACATCGATGGCGCGCTGCCGCACGCATTGCCGCAGGTCGGCGGCGCGACGCTGGTGGCGCTCGACGCGCACACCCTCGACCTCGACATGCCGCGCGCGATGGACCTCAACGGCGTGTTCGCCGCGCTCGATGCCGCCGGCATCCGGGTGCGCTCGATGCGCACCAAGTCCAACCGGCTCGAGGAGCTGTTCGTACGCATGACCGGGCCGCAGGCGGCCGCGCAGCCTGGGAAAGCGGCGTGAGCGACGACAGCCGCGACAGCGCGCCGGCCTCGTCGCCGCAAGCCGCACCCTGGGCCCGCGTCCTTCCGCCCGCCGCATCCACCACCGCCAGGACCACCACCGCTCCATGAGCAGCCCGATCCGGACCGACACCGCAGCCGCCAGCGACATGGCGCGCAACTGGACCGCGCTGTACACCGTGGCGCGCCGCGAGATCGCCCGCATCCTGCGGATCTGGGGACAGACCCTGGTGCCGCCGGCGATCACCATGACCCTGTACTTCCTGATCTTCGGCGGCCTGATCGGTTCGCGCGTCGGCGAGATGGACGGGATCCGCTACATGGACTTCATCGTCCCCGGGCTGGTGATGATGAGCGTGATCCAGAACAGCTACGGCAACATCTCCTCGAGCTTCTTCGGGGCCAAGTTCGGCCGCCACGTCGAAGAGCTGCTGGTCAGCCCGATGCCGAGCTGGGTGATCCTGGGCGGCTATGTCGCCGGCGCGGTGCTGCGCGGGCTGATGGTGGGCGTGATCGTGCTGTGCATCGCGATGCTGTTCACCACCGTGCGCGTGCCGCATCCGCTGGTCACCCTGAGCACCGTGCTGCTGGGCGCGACGATCTTCTCGCTCGCCGGCTTCGTCAACGCGGTGTACGCGAAGAAGTTCGACGATGTGGCGATCGTGCCGATCTTCATCCTCACCCCGCTCACCTACCTCGGCGGCGTGTTCTATTCGATCAAGCTGCTGCCCGAATGGGCGCAGGCGCTGACCCACGCCAACCCGATCTTCTACATGGTCAACGCGTTCCGCTACGGCCTGCTCGGCACCAGCGACGTGCCGGTGTGGGTGGCCTACGCACTAATGCTCGGCTTCGTCGTCGCACTGGCGACCCTGGCACTTTGGCTGCTCAGGCGCGGCGTGGGCTTGCGCAGCTGAGGCCGCGCGGCGAGCGTTCGCTATACTCCGCGCTCCTTCGCAACGGGAATCGCGGAATGACCAGGAGCAGGACACTGTGGGCACTGTGCATCGCGCTGGCGATGCTGGCCGGTTGCAAGCAGCGGGATGATGCGCAGGTGGCGCCGGAGGCCCAGAACGAGGCCGAAGCGGGCGCCGCGGTGGACGCCGCATCCGCGCCTGCGGAACAGGCACCTTCCGAACCAACCGCCGCGCAGGCGCCCTCGGAACCACCGGCCGCGACCGCTGCCGCGCCCGACGCCAAGGCCTTCGATATCAACACCATCCCGGTCAGCGACCAGCCGTTGCCGGCGTGGCCGTACGTGGCATTGCCGGCGGGATACGAGTTCGACCACGCTGATGACTTGGCACAGCGCAGCAAGGACCTGGCGCGCGTGGCGGTCTGGAGCGGCGGCCAGCTGCTGTGGGTGGAAGGCCGGGTCTTCGAGGACCAGATCGACAATGCCGATGGCAAGACCTACTCGAGGTTCGAGGTCCGCAAGAACGTGCAGCAGGCGGTCGAGGCGCTGGGCGGCGTGCGCGTGAGCGAGCGCAGCTTCGACGAGGCCACCTACAAGGCGAACGAGAAGGACCTGGAGGATTTCCGCCAGGAATTCTCGAGCATCCGCGATGCCTACTGGTACGGCAACGACGCCGATACCTACGTCATCCGCCGGGCCGACAAGGCGATCTGGGTCGTGTTCCAGAGCAGCAACAGCCAGGGCGCGCTGATGGTGGCCGAAGGCCCGCTGCCGGCCGCGCCGGCCGGCTAGGCACGGCCCGCGCGGTTCGCAAAAATGCCCGGCGAAAGTCGGGCATTTGCGTTTCCGGAGCGCGGGGTCGACAGTTCCACCGGGCATCGGCGGCGTTCGGCGTTTCGAGCGCAGCCGCCGGTTGCCGCCACTGGATGGAGGTTGCAAGACCATGAGACTCCTGGTCCTCGGCGCCGGCGGCACCGGCGGTTATTTCGGCGGTCGACTCGCGCAGTCGGGGTCCGATGTGACGTTCCTGGTGCGGCCCGCGCGCGCGGCGCAGCTGCAGCGCGACGGTCTGCGCATCCGCAGCCCGCTCGGCGACGCCAACCTCGAAGTCGCGCACGTCACCGCCGATGCGTTGCCCGCGCGCGTCGCGCAGGCGCCGTTCGACCTCGTGCTGCTCAGCTGCAAGGCCTACGACCTCGACAGCGCGATGGCCGCGATCGCCCCGGCGGTCGGGCCGGACACGACGATCCTGCCGATCCTCAACGGGCTGCGCCATTACGCCGTGCTCGACGATCGCTTCGGCGCGCAGCGGGTGGTCGGCGGCCTGTGCTTCATCAGCGCCGCGAAAGGTCCCGGCGGCGAGATCCTGCACCTCGGACATCCGGCCTCCATCACCTTCGGCGAGCGCGCCGGCGAGCCCGCAAGCGCGCGCACCCAGGCCTTCGCGGCGGAGTGCGCGCGCGCCGGCATCGACCACCTGTGCAGCCCGCGCATCGCGCGCGAGCTGTGGAGCAAGTACAGCTTCCTGGCCGCGCTCGCCGCCGGCACCTGCCTGATGCGCGCGAGCGTCGGGCGCATCGTGGCCACCGAGGGGGGCGACGCCTTCATGGCCGCGCTGCACGACGAATGCCTCGCCGTCGCCGCGGCCGAAGGCGAACCGGTGCCGCACGAAGATGCCGGGCGGGCGCGCGAGTTGCTGACCCGCGCCGGCTCGCCGCTCACCGCTTCGATGCTGCGCGACCTGCAGGCCGGCGACCGCATCGAAGGCGCGCACATCGTCGGCGACATGCTGCATCGCGCGGGCGCCGCGGGCCTGGACGCGCCGCGCCTTGCCATCGCCTGGTGCCACCTGCAGGCCTACGCCTCGCGACGCGAGGAGCCCGCGACGCCCGACCAGGTTCGATAGCAAAACTATCTTTTGAACATGGCCGGCGCCCGTGGTTCGGGCCGCGACTTGTCGCACACTGCGGCCATGACGACCAAGGCTGCCGATGGGCGCGCGGATGCGTAGCAAGCTGTTCGTGCCCGGGGCGCGCCCGGAGCTGTTCGACAAGGCGCTGGCCGGCGACGCCGATGCGCTGTCGTTCGACCTGGAAGACGCCGTGCTCGCGGCGCGCAAGGACGACGCGCGCCAGGCCGTGGCCGGATTCCTTGCCGGCGAGGCCGCCGGTCGCAGCGACAAGACGATGATCGTGCGCATCAACGCGCCCGATTCGCCGTGGTTCGCGCAGGACATCGCCGCGGTGACCCGCGGCCACGTGGCGCTGGTCAACCTCCCGAAGATCGAGTCGGCCGCCGCCGTGCGCGATGCCGTGCAGGTGATCGAGGCCGCCGAACGCGACAACCGGGCCGGGCGGCCGGTCCGTCTGCTGGTCAACATCGAAACGCCGCGCGCGCTCGCCGCCGCGGCGGACATCGCGGCGGCGCATCCGCGGGTGGCGGGGCTGCAGCTCGGGCTCGGCGACCTGTTCGGGCCGCTGGGCGTCGAGCGCTACGACGCGGCCAACGTGCACGCGGTGATGTTCGCGCTGCGGATGGCTGCCGCCCAGGCCGGCGTGTTCGCGGTCGACGGCGCCTTTCCCGCCATCGACGATGCCGACGGCTATCGCGCCGAGGCCGCGATGGCGCGGCGGCTCGGATTCGTCGGCAAGAGCTGCGTGCACCCGCGGCAGGTAGCGCTGGCCAATGAGGCCTTCGCGCCGACCGAAACGGAAATCGCCGCGGCGCAACGCGTGGTTGCCGCCGCCGAACAGGCGCAACGGGAGTCGCTGGGCGCGTTCTTGGTCGACGGCGCGATGGTCGATGCACCCTATCTCCAGCGCGCGCAGGCGCTGCTGGCCGCCGCGCGGCGCGGCCGGTGAGCATCGCCTCGCAATTCCCCGTTCGCAGGGCCGGCGCGCGGATCGCGCGCGGTCTGCTGCGCGCCGGGTTGGCCCTGGTGGTCGGACTGCTGGCGCTGCCGCTGTCCGCCGAAAGCCTGGCCCCGGTCGATGTCCGGGCGCTGCCGCCGCTTCCGGCCGCTGGACCGCTGCGGGACCTGGTCGCGATCGACGGCCATCCCGTCGCGCTCGCCGAAGGCCAGGCGTGGTGGCTGCCCGATGCGCGCGGCCAGTGGACGCGGCTCGCATTGCCCGCGGGCATGCCGCAGGCAAGCGCGGTGGTCGAAGGCGGGGCGCGCGCATGGCTGCTGACGACCGCCGCGCAGGCCGAGGCCGTCGATGGCGCGGCGGCGCTCGATTTGCGCGAGGGCGCGCTGCGCCTGCGTCCGATCGCCGACCTGCCCGAACCGCTGCGCGATGCGCGCGGCGCGTGGTCCGACAACGTGCTGACCGTCGCCGGCATCGCCGCCGACGGTGCGCCGCGGGTGTGGCGGATCGGCACCGACGACGACCGCGCGCGCTGGAGCGCGATCGCGGCCTGGCCCGGCGGCGGCACGCCGTCGTCGCTGGTCGGCCGCGGCGGCAGCCTGCTGCTCACCGTCCCCGACGGCGACGGCGAACGCCTGCTGCGCTGGACCGCCGACGCCGGCTGGCTGCCGCGCACGCGCGTCGACGGGCGGGTGCTCCCGGGTTCGGGCCATTCGCTCGGGCAGGCGAACGCGATCTACCTCGTGGGCGATCCGGCCCGTCCCGCTTCGCCGCCCCGGCTGGCCAGCTACCAGACCATCACCGACGCGTGGACAAACCTGCCCGGCGCGATGCCGGCGGGCGTGACGGCGACCGCCGCCGCCAGCGACGGCCTGTTCTGGGCGCGCGCCACGCCGGGCAGCGAGCGCGTCGAATTCGGCCGCGCGCAGGTGCAGGTCACGCGCCTGCTGCTGCGCTGGCTGGACTGGATCGTGATCGTGGTCTACCTCGCCGCAATGGTCGGCATCGGCATGTACTTCTATTTCGGCGAGAAGCGCGATTCGACTGCGAACTTCTTCGTCGGCGGCCGCAGCATCCCGTTCTGGGCCGCCGGCATCAGCCTGTATGCGACCAACACCAGCTCGATCAGCTTCATCGCCATCCCGGCCAAGTCGTTCGAGACCAACTGGCAGTACCTGACCAACAACCTGATCGCGATCGTGGGCCTGATGTTCGTCGCCACCTGGGTGGTGCCGCTGCTGCGACGACTGGACCTGATGTCGGTGTTCTCGTACCTCGAGACCCGCTTCCACCCGGCGATCCGCATGATCGCCAGCGCCTTGTGCATCGTGATGCAGATCGGCAGCCGGATGAGCGTGATCCTGTTCCTGCCGGCGCTGGCGATCGCGACCATCACCGGCATCGACGTGGTCTGGAGCATCCTGATCATGGGCGGCTTCACCATCGCGTACACCACGCTCGGCGGCATGAAGGCGGTGATCTGGACCGACTTCGTGCAGGTGTTCGTGATGTTCGGCGGCGCCGTGTTCGCCATCGGCTTCATCGTCTACAACATCCAGGGCGGCGTGCCGGCGTTCCTGCACACGGCCATGGCCGAGCAGAAGATGCACCTGCTGGACTTCAGCTTCGACCTCACCAAGGCCACGGTCTGGGGGTTCATCTTCCTGGTGCTGTTCGACGTGGTGCTGACGTTCCCCAAGGACCAGGTGCTGATGCAGCGCGTGCTGTCGACCAAGTCCGACCGCAACGCGGGCCGTTCGGTGTGGACGATGGCGGCGATCATGGCGCCAGGGGGCTTCGTGTTCTACCTGATCGGCACGGCGCTGTTCGTCTATTACAAGGCGCATCCGGAGCGGATGAACCCGACGCTGCCGATCGACGCCACCTTCCCGCTGTTCATCGCCGCGGAACTGCCGATGGGCGTGACCGGACTGATCATCGCCGGCATCTTCGCCGCCGCGATGTCCACGTTGTCGAGCATCATCAACAGCGTGTCGACGCTGGCATCGGTGGACTTCTACGAAAAGATCGCGAAGAACCCGACGCCGAAGAAGAGCGTGCTGTTCGCCGAAGTCGCCGGGATCGTGGTCGGGCTGGTCGCGATCGGGCTGGCGATCGTGCTGTCGCGCTACGACATCCACTCGCTGTTCGACGTCTCGATCGAGCTGGCCGGCCTGCTCGGCGGCGGCTTCGCCGGCGCTTACACGCTGGGCATGTTCACCCGTCGGGCCAACGCGCCCGGGGTGGCGATCGGGATCGGCATCAGCATCTGCCTCACGCTTGCGGCCTGGTCGCTGGACCTGGTGCATCCGTACTTCTACCTGGCGATCTCGATCCTGTTCTGCATCGTGTTCGGCTACCTGGCCAGCCTGTTCTTCCCGCCGCCGGCGCAATCGCTCGATGGCCTGACCGTGTACGCCGACCGGCCGGGCTGAGCCCGGGCGCCCGCTACCGGTCGCGGGGTTTGTGTCGCGCAGGGCGTTTCACCGGCGCGCGCACCACGCAGGTGCGCCATCCCGGAACGCAGCCCGAGCCGGGAAGCTGGCGGCGCGGAGCGCGTGGCGGCGGACTGCGCCCTTCTGTACCCTGCCGCCACGCCCAGCGAGCCGCCATGGAAACCCAGTTCCTCCATACCTTCGTCACCGTGGTCGACCAGGGCTCGATGGCCGCCGCGGCGCGCGTGCTCAACATCACCCCGGCGGCGGTGTCGCAGCAGATCCGGACCCTCGAGCGCGAAATCGGCGCGCCGCTGATCGCCCGCGTCGGCCGCACGGTCAGCGTCACCGAGGAAGGCTCGCGCATCCTGCAGCGCACGCGCGACCTGCTGCGCAGCGTGGCCGACCTGCGCAGCGTGGCCAACGAGAGCGGCGTCTCGGGCGAGCTGCGTCTCGGCGCCTGCCCCACTGCGCTGGCCGGCATCCTGCCCGACGTGCTCGCGCGCATGGTCGAGACCTTTCCGCAGATCAACGTCTTCATCAAGCCCGGCTATTCGGCCGAGCTGTACCGCGCGGTCGAGGCCGGCGACCTCGATGCGGCCGTGGTGCTGCAGGCACCGTTCCCGCTGCCCAAGACCTGCGAGTGGCAGCTGTTGCGCGCCGAACCGCTGATCGTGCTCGCGCCCGAGGACATGGCCGGCCGCGACCCGCACGAACTGCTGGCGACCGAGCCGCTGATCCGCTACGACCGCAACCAGTGGGGCGGGCGCCAGGCCGACGAATATCTGCGCGCGCACGGGATCGTCCCGCACGAGCGCTTCGAGCTCAACGCGCTCAACGCCATCGCAGTGATGGTCGACCGCAGGCTCGGCGTGTCGCTGGTGCCGGACTGGGCCCACCCCTGGCCCGAGGGGCTGCATCTGGCGCGCATTCCGCTGCCCGATGCCGACGTGCCGCGCCACATCGGCGTGGTCTGGTCGCGATCGAGCGTCCGCGTCCGGCTGACGACGGTCTTCCTGCAGGAGAGCCGCACGGCCATGCAGGAGCGGCAGCGCTGAGATCGGCGCCCTCGCCTCCGCGGCACCTGATGCGCGATGAAGATGACGCCGATGCTGCAGTGCGGCAAACATTTGCTTGCGTCGTAAGCAACAAAAACTAGCCTCTGAACATAGTTCGCAGCGGTTCCAAGGCCCGGGCGATCCGCATAGGCTCGTCCGAAACCAGAGCAGCAGGCGGTCGCGGCGTCGGGGAGACGCCGCCAGCGGAAACACAGCGCAGCAAACGTCCCCGGGCATCGCACGATGCGCCGGAATCGCCCTTGGCTGGCGCGCAGCCAGCAGCACAACACGAGACAGACATGATCAAGCCACTTTCCGCAGCGATCAGCAGCGTCCTGCTTGCTTCCGCTCTCGCCGGCACTGCCCGCGCGCAGGATCCGGCGCAGGACACCGACGAGGCGAACGCGACCGATGCCACCGACGCGCAGCGCAAGGCCGTCGACCTCGATGGCGTGATCGTCACCGGCACCCGCACGCCCAAGGCGATCGACAAGATCCCCGGCGCGATCACCGTGGTTTCGCCGCAGGAGATCCAGCACACGCTGCTGGTGACCGAGGACGCCACCGCAGTGCTGGCGCGCACGGTCCCGGGCTACGCCGAGTCCTCGCAGGCGATGAGCAATACCGGCGAAACGCTGCGCGGACGCATTCCGCTGCGCCTGTTCGACGGCGTGCCGCAGGGCTCGCCGCTGCGCGAGGGCACCCGCAACGGCACCTTCACCGACATGGGCATCATCGGCCGCATCGAGGTGATCAACGGTCCGTCGGCCTCCGAAGGCATCGGCGCCACCGGCGGGGTGATCAACTACCTGTCGAAGGTGCCGACCAGGGAAGGCAACGAGACCACTCTCACCACCCGCTACCAGACCCAAGGCGGCGACGACAGCGAAGGCTGGAAGGTGGGCGTGACCTTCGCCCGCAAGCAGGACGCCTACGACCTGCTGTTCGCGACCTCCTACATCGACCGCGGCATTTCCTACGACGGCGACGGTCGCCGCATCGGCATGAACACCAGCGGCTCGCTGGCCAGCTCGGAATCGCGCAACGTGTTCCTCAAGGCCGGCTTCAATTTCGGCCAGAACGGCGAGCAGCGGATCCAGGGCTCGTACAGCAAGTTCAAGATCGAGGGCAAGGGCAAGTACATCCAGGTGGTCGGCTGCCGCGGCCCGGAAGACGATCCGCCGTGCGACACCCCGCGCACCAACACATCCGAAAGGGGCCAGATCTTCGGCTCGAAGGATGCATTCAACGACTTCGAGCAGTACAGCGTGCAGTACACCCACGGCGACTTCCTCGGCGGCACCCTGGACATCAACGCCTACGGCGCCGACCAGGCGATGCGCTACCTGCCCGAGGACGACGACGCCAAGCAGCTGGTCAAGCCGCCGATCCCGGACGACGAGCGCATCTTCGACCAGTCGGAAATCGCCACCAAGAAAAAGGGACTGCGCACGTCCTGGACGCGCTCGTCGCTGTTCGGCGTCGACGGCCTCGAATTGCATACCGGCATCGACCTGGTGGAGGACGAGGCGCAGCAGCGCCTGGCGCTCACCAACCGCATCTGGGTGCCGCCGATGGAATACAGCAGCCTGGCGCCGTACGCGCAGCTGTCGTACGACATCGGCCCGGTGACCCTCAGCGCCGGCTACCGCCGCGAGGACGGCGAGCTCAAGGTCGACGACTACGTCACCACCGCCTACCGCAACAGCGTGTTCGTCGAGGGCGGCACGCTCGACTACCAGGCCGACCTGCCCAATGCCGGCGTGATCTGGCGCATCACCGACGAATGGTCGGCGTTCGCCTCGTACAGCAAGGGCTTCACCCTGCCCAACATCGGCATTCCGCTGCGCAACGTGAACCAGCCGGGGCAGTCGGTGGACGGGATCCTCGACCTGCAGGCGGTGATCGTCGACAACAACGAGGTCGGCTTCAACTGGCGCGGCCAGCGCGCCTCGCTGGGCGGCTCGGTGTACAAGTCCGAATCGGACCTAGGCACGTCGCTGGCGATCGACCCGGTCAGCAACGACTTTATCCTCAATCGCGCCCCGATCGAGATCAAGGGCCTGGAGCTGAGCGGCGAATACCGCTTCACGCCGGAGTGGAAGGTGTCGGCGCTGTACTCGCGCATCCGCGGCAAGACCGCGTTCTGGAACGCGAGCCCGACCGGCCTGTATCCGGCCGGCGGCCTGGAAAAGCCGATGGGCGTGCTCGACATCAACCCGGACAAGCTGTCCGCGTCGGTGACCTGGAAGTTCCTGCCCCAGGCCGACCTCACGCTGGGCGCAACCAAGCTGTACGACCGCCACATTTCCGGCAGCGACGTGCGCGAGTTCGACGGCGCCACCTACAGCTACGACGAGCGGACCCGCGGCTACACGCTGTTCGACCTGGGCGTGAACTACGACCTGGCGCGCTACGGCAAGGTGTCGCTGGGCGTGGAGAACCTGCTCGACAAGCAGTACATCCTGAGCTGGTCGCAGCTGGCGGGCTACCAGAACTTCTGGGCCGGCCGCGGCCGCATGACCTCGCTGACCTATACGATCACGTTCTGACCGACGCGACCGCTAGCAGGCCGCGGCACCCCGACTCTCCCCGGGGTGTCGCGGCCCCGGCGAGGAGTTTTCGATGAACCATGCCGGCACGCGCGCGCTCTGGCCGCGTCCCATCGCGGCCGCGCTGCTTTGCCTGGGTGCGCTGTCCACGCCCGCGTCCGCGGTCGACACCGTCGTCGACGCCGCCGCGCCCCTGCCTGCGGCAGCGCCGCTTGCGTGGGGCGTCTCGCCCGAGCGGCTGCAGCGCCTGCACGTTTTCCTCGATGAGGCGACCGGGCCGCGCGGCTACCTCGGCGGCGTCAGCCTCGTGGCGAGGAACGGGCGCATCGTCGACTGGCAGGCCTATGGATACCGCGACCTCGCGCGCAGCGAACCGATGCGCCGGGACGCGATCTTCCGCATCTATTCGATGACCAAGACGGTCACCTCGGTCGCGCTGATGATGCTGATCGAGGAAGGCAAGGTGGCGCTGGACGATCCGGTGTCGCGCTACCTGCCGGCGTTCGCCGACTTGCCGGTGCTCGAAGCCGGCGCCGCGGCGCGGCAGCGGCCGGCCGCCACCCCGCTCACGCTGCACGCGCTGCTCACCCATACCGCCGGCTTCCCGGCGGGCCTGCCCGGCGACGAAGCGGCGCTGGCGCTGCAGGAGCGCGCCGATCCGCACGGCGCGAAAGACCTGCGCGGTTTCGCCGAGCGGCTCGCACGCGCGCCGCTGGCTGCTGATCCCGGAGAGCGGTTCGGCTACGACGGCGCCGCGCTGGAAACCGTGGCGCGGGTGGTCGAGGTGGTATCCGGGCAGCGGTTCGAGGACTTCCTGCGCCAGCGCATCTTCCAGCCGCTGCGGATGCGCGATACCGGCTTCCGAGTGCCTGACGCGCAGCGCGGGCGCGTGGTCGACATCACCACGATGGGCGACGGCGGCCGCCTGCGCATCGCCGACGGCCCCAGCGCGCTGCATCCGGGCGAGGCGCTCAACGCCTACGCCAGCGGCGCTGGCGGCCTCTATTCGACCGCCGCCGACTACGCGCGCTTCGCGCAGATGCTGCTCGACGGCGGCACGCTCGACGGGCAGTCGCTGCTCGGCCACAAGACCGTCGAGCTGATGATGCGCAACCACCTGACGATGCTCGATCCGCCGGTCACCCAGTTCAGCGACGCCGAAGGCTTCGGCATCGGCGGCTACGTGGTGCTCGATCCGGCGGCGCGCGGGCAGCTGGGCTCGGTCGGCCAGTTCGGCTGGAGCGGCGCGGCGTCGACCACCTACACCATCGACCCGCGCGAGCATCTGGTCGCGATCCTGCTGCTGCAGCACCTGCCGCGCGACGGCGTCGACGACCTGCCGCGCATCAGCCGCAACTTCTACGACCTGGTGTACCAGGCGCTGCTGCCATGACCCGCCCAGGCGAACGCGGCGGCGTGCTCGTGGCAGGCTCGGCCAACCTCGATTTCGTGATCCGCGCCGGCCACGTGCCGGCGCCGGGCGAAACCGTGCTCGGCCGCGGCTTCGACACGTTCCCCGGTGGCAAGGGCGCAAACCAGGCGGTGGCCTGCGCGCGTGGCGGCGGCGTCGCGACGCGGATGCTGCTGGCGCTGGGCGAAGACGCCTTCGCCGCGCCCATCGAGGCATCGCTGCGCGCGGCCGGCGTGGCGACGACCGTCGTGCGCACGCGCGAGCAGCCCACCGGCGTGGCCTTCATCTGCCTGTCGGACACCGCCGAGAACGCGATCACCGTCGCCCCCGGCGCCAACAGCCTGCTGCGCCCCGCAGACCTGCCGCCGTTCGACGACACCACCCACCTGCTGCTGCAGCTGGAAACGCCGCTGGACAGCGTCGCCGCGTGGGCCCGCGCCGCGCGCGCGGCGGGGGTCGCGGTGGTGCTCAACGCGGCGCCGGCGCAGTGCTTGCCGGCGGACCTGCTGCGCGAGGTCGACCTGCTGATCGTCAACGAGGGCGAGCTGGCGCGGCTGAGCGGCGTCGAGGGCGACGTCGCCGCGGCCATCGACGCGCTCGCCGTCCCCGACATCGTGGTGACGCTCGGCGCGCGCGGCTGCTGCGCGCGCATCGGCGGACAACGCCTGCTGCAGCCCGCGTTCTCGGTGCAGGCGCTCGACACCACCGGCGCCGGCGACACGTTCTGCGGCACACTGGTCGCCGAGCTGTCGCGGCGGCAACCGTTCGCGGCCGCGCTGCGCTACGCCTGCGCCGCATCGGCGCTCGCCTGCGAGCGCCTTGGCGCGCAGGCCGGCGTGCCGAGCCGCGCCGAAGTGGAGCGCCTGCTGCGCGACGGACACCCCGCGACCACGCGCGACGCGCTCGCCGCCTGGTGCGGCTTCGACCCAACCCCCGGACAACCCCTCACGCCATGACCCGCCGCCCCGACGCCACGCACGACTCCGAAGGCCAGCCCGGACCCGCGCCGGGCGATGCCTGCACCGACGAGGCGACGCCGGTGCGCACCGAGTTCAAGTTCTCGCACGTCACCACCGGCCGCTACCTGCCAACCCCGGGCAAGGCGCCCGGCTGGCCGTTCGCCGAGATCGGCCATTGGAGGATGGACGTCGACGGCAGCGCCGACGACTGGATCCGCGAACTCACCGACTGGCGGCGCGAACACCTCACCCGCATCGGTTACGACGACGCCAACTATGGCCGCCCGGAACTGCAGTGGGCGCAGCGCAACTTCGTGCACGCGCAGATGATGGTGGAGGATCGCTACTTCCACGATCCCGACACCGGGCGCTACACCGTCGACCGCTACCTCGACGACCTCGAAGCGCGGTTCGGCGGCATCGACAGCGTGCTGCTGTGGTTCGTGTACCCGAACATCGGCATCGATGACCGCAACAAGACCGACCTGGCGCACGACCTGCCCGGTGGCCTCGAAGGCCTGCGCGGCGCGGTCGCGGATTTCCATCGCCGCGGCGTGCGCGTGTTCCTGCCGACCATGCCCTGGGACAACGGCACCCGCGAGCCCGAGCACAGCGACTGGCAGGCAATGGCGGAGCTGGTCGCCGCGGTCGGCGCGGACGGCATCAACGGCGACACCTACAACGGCGTGCCGCGCGCGTTCTTGGACGCCTGCGACGCCGTCGGACATCCGGTGGTCCTGCAGCCGGAGTCGACCATCAGCGCCGAAGAACAGCTGATCTGGAACGTGCAGAGCTGGGGCAAGAAGGCGCCCAACGAGCCGGTGCCGCCGGTGGCGAAGTTCAAGTGGCTCGAGCCGCGCCACATGATCAACTACGAGAACCGCTGGGGCCGCGACCGCAACCACGACCTGCAGTACATCTTCTTCAACGGCATCGGCTACAACGCCTGGGAAAACATCTGGGGCATCTGGAACCAGTTCACCCCGCGCGACGCCGAAACCCTGCGGCGCGTCGCGGCGATCGAGCGCCGCTTCGCGCCGGCCATGGTCAGCATGGACTGGCGGCCCTACGCGCGCACGCTGCTGCCGGGCGTGTTCGCCAGCCGCTTCCCGGCCGAGGGCTACACCGTGTGGACCCTGGTCAACCGCGGCGAGTACGGCGTGGACGGCGAACTGATCGCGGTGCCGCACCGCGACGGCACGCGCTATTTCGACGCCTGGAACGGCGTGCCGCTGCAGCCGCGAATCGACGGCGCGCGCGCGGTGCTGGCGTTCGCGATGGAGGGCCGCGGATTCGGCGCGCTGCTGGCGCTCGCGCCTGGAGCCGAGGTCGAAGGTCTCGACGCGTTCCTGGCGCGCATGCATGAGCACGCGCGGACGCCGCTGGCGTCGCTGTCGAACACCTGGCGCTCGCTGCCGCAGCAGCTCGTGGACATCGCGCCGACCGCGCCGGCGGCATCCGCGCCGGACGGCATGGTGGCGATCCCCGCAGGCGAGTTCGACTTCGTGGTCGGAGGCGTCGAGATCGAGGGCCAGAACTGGGAAGGCAACGACGTGCAGTACCCGTGGGAGGACAGCGCACGCCGCGGCCATCGCCGGCGCATGGCGATGCGGCCGTTCTTCATCGATCGCACGCCGGTGACCAACGCGCAGTTCCACGCGTTCCTGCAGGCCAGCGGCTGGCAGCCGCGCGACGCGCACAACTTCCTGCGCCACTGGGTCGACGGCGCGCCGTCGCCGGGCTCGGAGAGCAAGCCGGTGACGTGGGTGGCGATCGAGGACGCGCGCGCCTACGCCCGGTGGGCGGGCAAGCGCCTGCCACGCGAATGGGAGTGGCAATACGCCGCGCAGGGCGGCGATGGCCGCCGCTATCCCTGGGGCGACGACTGGGACGCCGCGCGCGTGCCGGCGCCGAACCGTGGCCGCCGGCTGCGCGCGCCGGACGACGTCGACGCGCATCCCGATGGCGCGAGCCCGTTCGGCGTGCTCGACCTGGTCGGCAACGTCTGGCAGTGGACCGACGAATACGTCGATCCCCACACGCGCGCCGCGGTCCTGCGCGGCGGCAGCGCCTACCAGCCGCAGACCTCGCACTGGTATTTCCCGCAGGCCTATCGGCTCGACCAGCACGGCAAGTACCTGCTGATGGCGCCGTGCAAGGACCGCTCCGGCATGGTGGGGTTCCGCTGCGTGGTGGACGCGGCATGACGCCGACGCGCTCCCCATGATCCAGCCGACCACCCGCCTGGCCGGCCTGCTCGGCGCCGCGCTCGATGCCAACCTGGGCGGCAGGCTGTCGCATTTCATCGTCGACGAGCACAGCCCCGCGATCGCGCTGTTCGCACCCGACAGGCGCGCGCACAACCGCGAAGGCGACTGGTACGGCGAACACGCCGGCAAGTGGCTCTACGCCGCGGCGAAGGCGGCCGCGCGCAGCGGCGACGCGGCGCTGCGCGCGAGCGTGCTGCGGGTGGCGCACTACCTCGTCTCGATCCAGGAGGCGGACGGCTACCTCGGCACCTACGCGCCGGAGCGCCGGTTCATGCAGCCGCAGCCGCCCAAGCCCGCGAGCTGGGACGGTGCGCCGAGCGTGCGCACCTGGGACATCTGGACCCACGCCTACCTGATGCTCGGCCTGCTCGAAGTGCACCGGCATTTCCCCGACGCGCGCGTGCTCGATGCGGTGCGCCGGATCGGCGACCTGTGCCTGGATGCATTGACCGAGGGCGGCATCGACGTCACTGACCTCGGCAACCACCACGGCCTGTCGGCGACGGTGCTGATGGATCCGGCGGTGGAACTGTATTTCGCGACCGGCGAGCGCCGCTATCTGCAGCTCGCCGAGCGCGTGCTGCAGCAGGCCGACGGCCATCGCGACCTTGCCCTGCTCGAACGCGCGCTGGCCGGCGTCGACGTGTCGGCCATCGCCACCGGCAAGGCGTACCAGCTGGCCTGGAACCTGGTCGGCCTGGCCAAGCTGCACCGCGCCACCGGCAAGCGCGACTACCTGCTGGCGGTCGAGCGCGCATGGGAGAGCATCCGCGCGCACCACCTGACCCTGGGTGGCGGACCGTGGGGCGGGGTGGGCCATCGCTCGCGCGAGGTCTTCAATCCCGCCGGCGTGTTCAGCCCCTACGGCTACGTCGAGACGTGCTCGACGCTGGCGTGGATCCAGCTCAACCGCGAGCTGCTGTCGATCACCGGCCAGGCCCGCTTCGCCGAGGAGATCGAGCGCAGCGCGTACAACGACCTGCTCGGCGCGCAGGCGCCCGACGGCGAGGACTGGTGCTACTACGTCTTTCCCAACGGCCGTCGCGTGCACACCACCTACTGGCGCTGCTGCAAGTCCAGCGGCGCGATCGCGCTCGAGGAACTGCCCGCGGTCGCCTGCACCGGCGGCGATGAAGGCGTTGCCGTGCACGTGTACGGCGCCGGCGAGACCCGCTTCGCGCTGCCCGGCGGCGACACCGTCCGCATCGTGCAGGACACCGCCTATCCGTATCCCGGCGACATCCGCCTGCGCGTTCACCTCGCGCAGCCCGCGCGCTTCGCGCTGAGGCTGCGGATCCCGTCGTGGGCCGCGGACGCGACGCTCGCGCTGAACGACGCGGACCCGGGCATGGACGTCGTTCCCGGTGGCTACGCCACGCTCGAGCGGCAGTGGCGCGACGGCGACGAGATCGTCGCGCGCTTCCCGCAGCGTCCGCGGCTGCACAAGGCGGTCAACCGCAACGTGCAGGAGTCGTTTGCGCCCGACGGCAGCGCGGTGCGCCAGGAAGTGCTGCATTTCGAGTACGCCGCGATCACCTGCGGACCGCTGGCCTACGCCACCGGCCTGGTGGACGGGTTCAAGATCGAGGAGACGCTGCGATTGCCCGAGGCACCGGTCGGGGAGTGGCTCCGCCTGCAGCCGCCGCAGCCCGACGGCGTGCCGCGCATCGCGCTCGACCCCGGCTATCGGGCGCCGCTGATGTTCGAGCCGTATTTCGGCGCCGGCGGGCGCGTCGACGGCGCCTGGCGCCTGACCTGGCTGTCGCTCGCGCCGGTATCGGCGCGATGAGGCATCACGCAAGAATTTGTGGCGCGAGAACATAGCCGCCGCGCCTGTTTCGAGACCAAACGCTCACGCACAGTGAACCCGCAAGATCCTGGAGTTTCGTGGACCCGCAGCGCATGGACACTTTCCCGCCCGAGAACAACCCGTCCACGGCAGGCCGCGCTTCGGCGGGCCCGCTGGGCGGCGTGCGCGTCCTGGACCTGAGCGCCTACATCGCCGGCCCCTACGGCTGTTCGCTGCTGGCCGACCAGGGCGCGGACGTGGTCAAGATCGAGCCGCCCGGCGGCGACAACCTGCGCCAGTATCCCTCCACGCTGCCCAGCGAAAGCCGCGCCTTCCTCGGCGTCAACCGCAGCAAGCGCGGCATCGTGCTCGACCTCAAGAGCGCGCGCGACCACGTCGCCCTGTTGAAGCTGGTGCGCGAGGCCGACGTGCTGGTGCACAACTTCCGCCCGGGCGTTCCCGAGCGGCTCGGCATCGACCACGAGCGGCTGAACCTGCTCAACCCGCGGCTGGTCTACTGCGCCGTCACCGGCTACGGCGAGACCGGGCCGATGAAGGACAAGGCCGGCTACGACCAGGTGCTGCAGACCATGACCGGCATGTGCGCGCTGCAGGGCAAGCGCGGCGGTCCGCCTGAGATCATCTACGGCTCGGTGGTCGACTATTACGCCGCCGCGCTGCTCGCGGCGGGCGTGTCGTCGGCGCTGTACGAACGCGAACGCAGCGGACTGGGCCAGTTCGTCGGCGTGTCGCTGCTGCGCAGCGCGCTGACCATGCAGTCGGCGCGGATGATCTGGGCCGACGGCGAATCGCTGGACATCGGCCGCGACATGCGCTCGGGCGGGGTGACCGGCATCCATCCCACCCGCGACGGCTACATCTACATTTCCGCCAACACGCCGCGCTTCTGGCAGGCGCTGTGCGCGCGCACCGGGCTGGAAGCGCTCGGCGCCGACCCGCGCTACGACACGGTGCGCAAGCGCGCGCAGCACGCGGCCGAGATCGTGCCGCTGCTGCACGAGGCGCTTGCCGGCCGCAGCGCGCTGGAGTGGGAACAGGCGTTCGGCGACGAGGTGCCGTGCGCGGCGGCGCGCCGGATCGAGGAAATGTTCACCCATCCCCAGGTGCTCGCCGAGGGCATGGTGTCGACGTTCGAGCACCCGGTGGTCGGGCGCTACCGCGGCGTGACCCAGGCGATCAAGTTCGGACGCACGCCGGGTCCGGCGCCGTTCGCCGCGCCGACGCTCGGCCAGCACGGCGCGACGATCCTCGGCGATGGGGAGCGGCCAGCGCCAGGCGCGAGTGCCGGTCCGTGGCGCCGGACGCCGGACCGCGGCGAGCGCGACGACTAGGTCGCGCCGGCTTCCCCGCCCGGCGCGCGATGCGCCGCGCCGCGCCCGAATTTCCTGCCCACCCATTCGCCAATGTCGTCCAGCACGGTGAACGCCGCCGGGATCACGATCAGGCTCAGCAGGGTGGACGTGATCAGACCGCCGATCACCGCGATCGCCATCGGCGCGCGGAAGCTGGAATCGCCGGAAAAGCCCAGCGCGATGGGCATCATGCCCGCGCCCATCGCCAGCGTGGTCATGATCACCGGCTGCGCGCGCTTGCGGCAGGCGTCGATCAGCGCGTCGTGCTGGCTCAAGCCGTGCTCGTCCTCGGCCATGACCGCGTAGTCGACCAGCAGGATGGAGTTCTTGCTGGCGATGCCGATCAGCATCAGCAACCCGATCAGCGCCGGCAGCGACAGCAGGTTCTGGGTCAGCAGCAGCGCGCCGAACGCGCCGCCGGCGCACAGCGGCACCGCGGTCAGGATGGTCAGCGGCATCAATGCGTGGTTGAACAGCAGCAGCAGCACCATGTAGATGCACACCAGGCCCGCGACCATCGCGATCGCGAATCCGACGAACAGCTCGATGAACACCTCGGCGTCGCCGGTGTTGAGGAAGCTGACGCCATCGGGCAGCTGCTGCACGCTTGGCAGCGCCTGCACCTCGTTCATCACTTCGCCCAGCGGACGGCCGTTGAGTTCGGCGGTGAAGGTGATGTTGCGCTGGCGCTGGTAGCGCGAGATCTGCGAGGGGCCGCTGGCGGCGCGGATGTCGGCGACCGCCGACAGCGGCACCGGACCGTTCTTGCCGCGCACGCGCAGCTGCCCGACCAGCGCCGGGTTGGCCAGCGCCGCCTCGGCGAATCCAACGCGGATCGGCACCTGGCGTTCGGGCAGGTTGAGCTTGGCCAGGCGCTGCTCGTAGTCGCCGGCGGTGGCGATGCGCGCGGCCTCGGCGATGTCGGCGGTGGCGACGCCCAGGTCCGCGGCGCGCGCGGGATCGGGCGTGATCACGATCTCCGGGCGCAGCAGCGAAGCCGACGAGGTGACGCTGCCGAGCCCGTCGATCCGGCGCAGGTCGCGCTCCAGTTCGATCGCCGCGGACTGCAGGCGCTGCGGGTCGTCGCCGGCCAGCACCAGCTGCATCGCTTCGCCCGGCTCGGAGCTGATGTAGCTCACGCGCACGCCCGGCAGGTCGGCGAGCTTCCCGCGCGCGATCCGTTCCAGGGTCTTCTGGTCGCGATCGCGATCGTCGGCCTTGCCCCAGTCGAGGATCAGCGTTGCCTTGCGCGCTTCGCCGATGCCGGACTTGGACGGATCGCCCAGGTCGAGCACGCTGCCGACCGCGGTGTAGACCTGCTCGAGCTCGGGCATGTCGGACAGCTGCGCGCGGGCGCGCTCGGCCACGGCCACGGTGTCCTGCAGGGTCGTGCCCGGCGGCAGTTCCAGGCTCAGGTTGCTGCGGCCCAGGTCGGAGGTCGGGATGAAGGTGGTCGGGATGAACGGCACGATCGCCAGCGAAGCGACGAACAGGCCGGTCGCGATCCACAGCGTGCGCGCACGATGCCGCAGCGCGGCGTCCACCCAGCCCAGGTACCACGTCATCAGCTTCGACTCGCGCTTCTCCTCGCCGTGCGGCTTGAGCAGGTAGGCGGCCATCATCGGCGTCAGCAGGCGCGCGACCAGCAGCGAGAACATCACCGCGGTCGCCGCGGTCCAGCCGAACTCGCGGAAGAACTTGCCGGCGATGCCGGGCATGAACGCCACCGGCACGAACACCGCCGCCAGCGTCAGCGAGGTCGCGATCACCGCCGTGCCGATCTCGGCGGCGGCGTCGCGGGCGGCGTCGATCGGCGTCTTGCCCATGCGCAGGTGGCGCACGATGTTCTCGATCTCGACGATCGCATCGTCGACCAGGATGCCGACCACCACCGACAGCGCCAGCAGGGTGATCAGGTTCAGGCTGAAGCCGAACCAGTGCATCACCGCGAAGGTCGGGATGATCGACAGCGGCAGGGCGATCGCCGAGACCCAGGTCGCGCGCCAGTCGCGCAGAAAGAACCACACCACCAGCAGCGCCAGCAGCGCGCCTTCCCAGAGCATCGTCATCGACGAGTCGTACGAACGCACGGTCTCGTCGATCACCGTGGTGACCAACTGGAAGTCGATGCCCGGGTGGTCGGCCTTGAGCTGCGCGAGCGCCTGCTCGACGCCGTCGGCGACCGCAACCTCGCTCGAACCGCGCGTGCGCGACATCGAGAACGCCACCACCGGCTTGCCGTCGAGCAGCGCGGCCTCGGTGGGATCGGCGGCCGCGTCGCTGATCCTGGCCACCGCCGACAGCCGCACCGCGCGCCCGTCGGGCAGGCTGATCGAGAAGTCGCGCAGCGCCCGGGCGCTGTCGATCGTGCCCACGGTGCGGATCACCTGCTGTTCGCCGTCGATCTCGGCCTTGCCGCCGGCGCGCTCGACCTGGATCCGCGCCAGCTGCTGCGAGACGTCGCCGGCGGTGACGCCGAGCGCCTGCAGCGCGTCGGGATCGAGGTCCACCCGCACCTGGCGGTCGACGCCGCCGACGCGCTTGACCTGGGCGACGCCCGGCACGCCGTACATCGCGCGCGTCACCTCGCGGTCGACGAACCAGCTCAGCTCGTCCGGGCGCAGCTTCGGCGCGACCACGGCGTAGGTCATCAGCGAGCCGCCGATGTCGACCTTGGAGATCACCGGCTCCTGGATGTCCTGGGGCAGGTCGGTGCGGATCCTGGTCACCGCGTCGCGGGTGTCGTCGAGCGCGGTGGCAAGGTCGGTTTCGAGATGGAACTCGATCGACGTGACGCTGACGCCTTCACTCACGCTGGACATCACCCGCTTGATGTTGGGGATCGTCGCCACCGAGTCCTCGACCCGGCGCGTGACTTCGGCCTCCAGCTGCGACGGCGAGGCGCCGGGCTGGGTGATCGTCACCGTGGTCATCGGGAACGCGATGTCGGGGAAGCGCGCCACCGGCAGCTCGTGGAAGCCCCACAGTCCGGCCACGCACAGCACGAAGAACAGCATCAGTGCCGGCAGCGGGCGCTGGATCGCCCAGGCGGAGAAGTTCATGGCGCGGTCGCCGCGCCGGCGGGGGTTGCCGCCGGCTTCGCCGCGACCACGCGCACCGTGTCGCCGTCGCCGAGGAAGCCGGCGCCCTGCTCCACCACCGCATCACCGGCCTTGAGGCCGTCGAGAATTTCGACCCGGCCGCCGACCTTGGCGCCGATGGCCACGCGCACGCGGTGGGCGACGTGATTGCCGTCGAGGGTGAACACGTAGTTGTGGCCGTCGCGCTGGACCACCGAGGCCGCCGGCACGGTGAGCGCGTTGCCGGCGCCGGTGACGATGCGGCCTTCGACATAGCTGCCGGGCTGCAGCGGGCCCGGCTCGGGGAGGTCGGCGTAGATGGTGCCGGTGCGCGTCTGGCTGTCGACGCCGGGGCTGACGGCGCGGATGCGGCCGGTGACGATGCCGGCGCTGGATGGCAGCCGCACCGTGGCGCCAGGCTCCACCAGCGCGAGGTCGCCTTCGGGCAGCTCGGCGCGCCATTCCAGCCGGCCGTCGCGGATCAGCCGCAGCAGTTCGGTGCCGGCGGCGACGACCTGGCCGGGCTGCACCAGCCTCTTGGAGATCACGCCGTCGGCGGGGGCGCGCAGCTCGGCGAAGTCGCGCCGCAGCTGCGCCGCGTCGCGGCTCGCGCGCGCGGTGTTGCGCCGGGCCTCGGCCTGGGTGCGCGCGGCGCGCAGCTCATCGAGCTGGGACGCGCTGATGAACTGGTCCTTCACCAGCAGTTCGGCGCGGGCCAGATTGGCGCGCGCGAGCGCAACGCCGGCTTCGGCTTCGGACAGGGCGGCGTTGGCCTGCCGCAGTTCGCTGTCGAGGCTGCGGTGGTCGAGTTCCAGCAGCACCTCGCCCTTGCGGACCTGTTCGCCGACGTCGACGTTGAGCGCGGTCACCCGCGCGCCGCTGATCTCCACGCCCAGCTGCATCTCCTCGAACGCCGCGACCGGCCCCGAGACCACCACCGTGCGCTGGATCGGACGCATCTGCGCGCGCACCAGGGTGACGGCGAGGGTGGAGGCAGGGGCTGCGGATTCGGCTGGATCCGATCCGCCGCCGCAGGCGGCCAGCAGGACGGTCAGGCAGGTGGCGGCGGCAACGGCTCTGACGGACATACGGATTCCGGAATGAAGGGCGTGCGCGGGGGGCACAGGGGCGCAATTGTACTGATCAGTCCAGTAATGTGGGGGGATGGGTGTCTGCCGGGTTGTGCGAGGTGGGCGGGCTATGACGGAGGTGACCCGTTGGGGCAGGGCCTCGCACATGTGTCGGATGTGGGAGGGCGAAGGACCGCAGAGGGCGAGCGTGGAGAGTTGCTGTTGAGACTGCGGCTTCGCTGCGTGCGGGATTTACGCCACCAAAAGCTTTCGCGCCGTGACGGCGCGAGCCACCTTTCTTTGCTTGTGCAAAGAAAACTGGCGCAAAGAAAACGCCGCACATCCCTGTGCGGCGCTCTGCGGGTTTTGCCCGCCGGCTCCGCCGCTACGGAGGGGCCCCGAAGATCAGGATCAAAGGGCACGGCGAAGCAACAGCAAGAGCAAGAGCAAGAGCAAGAGCAAAGGCAATCACGGCACGCAAGGCGAGACCAAGCAAGGACGGCGGCCTAGGCAACTGCGTCCGCAGGACGCTTGTAGGAGCGGCTTCAGCCGCGAGCTCTTTCGCGCCGGTCGTGTTCCTTCGCCACCGAAGCGCCTCGCTAAGCCGCGCCTGAGGGGAACCTCAGGCCGCCGGAGCCGCCACCGCCGGCAGGCCAAAAAACGCGCGCGTGGTGGCCGTTGCCTGCGCTGCGGTGGCGGCAACCTCCTCGCCGCGGTCGCGCGCGAGTTCCTCGACGATGTGGGCGAGGTACATCGGTTCGTTGCGGCGGTGCGAGGGCGCGGGTTTCACCGTGCGCGGCAGCAGGTAGGGCGCGTCGGTCTCGATCATCAGCCGCTGCGCCGGGATCGATCTCACCAGTTCGCGCAGGTGCTGGCCGCGGCGTTCGTCGCAGAGCCAGCCGGTGATGCCCACGTGCCAGTCGCGGTCGAGGTAGTCGAACAGTTCCTCGCGGCTGCCGGTGAAGCAGTGCACCACGGCCGGGCCCAGCTTGCCCTCGAATTCGCGCAGGACCGCGACAAAGTCCGCGTGCGCGTCGCGCTGGTGCAGGAACACCGGCTTGCCGACGCCGTCGACGGCCAGATCGGCGGCGATCTGCAGCTGGCGCTCGAACGCCTTGCGCTGCGCCGGCCGCGGCGAGAAGTCGCGGTAGTAGTCCAGCCCGCACTCGCCCACCGCGACGACTTCGGGATGCGCGTGCAGTGCGCGCAATTCGGCATCGCATTCGGCGGTGTACTCGCTGGCGTGGTGCGGATGCACGCCGGCGGTGGCGAACAGTTCGCCCGGATGCGCTTGCGCCAGCGCCAGCGCCCTGGGGGAATGCTCGCGGCTGGCGCCGGTCACCACCATTTGCACCACGCCTGCATCGCGCGCGCGCTGCAGCACGGCGTCGCGGTCGTGGTCGAAGCTGTCGTGGGTGAGGTTGGCGCCGATGTCGATCAGTTGCACGGGTCTTGGTCCGCGTTCGTCGTGGACGCGGAAGCATAGCGGCTCGGGCTTGCGCTGGCCGCGCCGGCGGTGTTCGCCATAGTCATGGCCCTGCGCCATCCCATCGCGCACTTTCCGCGACTTCCTGCGCGACTCACGGGGGCGTGTCGTCGGCCTGCTTGGTGAACAAGCTAGGAGCTCGTCGACAGGGTGGTTGCCGCGGATCAGCAGCCCCTCCCGCGTGCGAACGAGGGCGCCCTTGCGCCACCGGCATGCATTCCATCGCGCCAAGGCCATGGCCAGGCGAGGAGCGGAAGGGTGCGGATGCGCGTTGCTCGTATCCTTGCGCCGTGACTCCCACGAATTTCCCCATCGACGCGCTGCTGCCGCAGGTCTGCGACACCTTGGCCGCGCACACCCGGCTGGTGCTCGAGGCGCCGCCCGGCGCCGGCAAGACCACGCAGGTGCCGTTGGCGCTGCTCGATGCGCCTTGGCTAGGTGGGCGCAGGATCGTGATGCTCGAACCGCGCCGCGTTGCCGCGCGCGCCGCGGCGGAATTCATGGCGCGTCAGCTCGGCGAAACGGTCGGCGAGACCGTGGGCTATCGCATCCGCTTCGAAAGCCGGATGTCCGCCCGCACCCGCATCGAAGTGGTCACCGAGGGCATCCTGACGCGGATGCTGCAGGACGATCCCACCCTGGGCGACGGCACGCCCGGTGCCGTCGGCGCGCTGCTGTTCGACGAGTTCCACGAACGCCACCTGGCCGGCGACCTCGGCCTGGCGTTGGCGCTGGACGTCCAGGCGGGCCTGCGCGAAGACCTGCGCATCGTGGTGATGTCGGCCACGCTCGATGGCGAACGCCTGGCGCAATTCCTCCAGGCGCCGCGGTTGTCGAGCGCCGGGCGCAGCTTCCCGGTCGAAGTCGCGCACTTCCCGGCGCGTCGCGATGAATCGATGGAAGCGCAGGCGCGCCGCGCCATCGAACACGCGCTCGCCGCGCACCCGGGCGACGTGCTGGCATTCCTTCCGGGACGGCGCGAGATCGCGCGCTTGCAGGCGGCGCTGGGCGCCTCTCCACCCGGGAGGGAAATCGAGGGGAAAGGTCCAGGCATCGAGGGCGCCCGACCGCAATCCGGCGCCGGGCCCCACCCGCTTCCCGCGAGAGACGCGCTGCATCGTGACTTCGAGGTGCTGCCGCTGCACGGCAACCTCCCGGTCGAACAGCAAGCGCAGGTCCTGCAGCGCGATCCCCACGGCCGCCGTCGCGTGGTGCTCGCCACCAACGTCGCCGAATCCAGCGTCACCCTGCCCGGCGTGCGCGTGGTCATCGACAGCGGGCTGGCACGCGAGCCGCGCTACCACCCCAACAGCGGCTTCTCGCGCCTGGACGTGGCCAACGTCTCGCAGGCCTCGGCCGACCAGCGCGCCGGCCGCGCCGGCCGCGTCGCCGAGGGCTGGGCGTACCGGCTGTGGCCGCAGTCGCAGCGGCTGGAGCCGCAGCGGCGCGCGGAGATCGCGCAGGTCGAACTGGCCGCGCTGGCGCTGGAACTCGCCGGCTGGGGCACTGACGCGCTGCGGTTCGTCGATCCGCCGCCGCCCGGGGCGCTTGCCGCGGCGCGCGACCTGCTACAGCGCCTCGGCGCGCTCGACGCCACGCATGCGATCACGCCGCAGGGTCGGCGCATGCTCGCGCTCGGCACCCATCCGCGAATCGCGGCGATGCTGCTGTCGGCGCGCGACGATGGCGAGCGCGCGCTGGCCTGCGACCTGGCCGCGCTGGTGGAGGCGCGCGATCCGCTGCGCAGCCGCTCCGACGCACTGGCGGAACGCTGGCGCGCGCTCGCCGCCTTCCGCGGCGGCCGGGTGCCGCAGGACGGCAACCGCGCCGCGCTCGCGGCCATCGACTCCGCGGCGAAGCAATGGAGGCGCCGCCTGCGCGTGGCGCACGCCCCACCTCGCGAGCTTGAGGCGCACCGGATCGGCGACCTCCTGGCCCATGCGTTTCCCGATCGCATCGCCCATCGCCACGCCGCGGACCCGCGCCGCTACCAGCTGGCCAACGGCCGGATGGCGAAGCTGTTCGATGACAGCGCCTTGGTCGGCGAGCCGTGGCTGGTCGCCAGCGAGCTGCGCTACGAGGCGCGCGATGCGCTGCTGCTGCGCGCCGCGCCCGTCGACGAACGTCTGCTGCGCAGTGCGTTCGCCGACCGTTTCTCCGATCGCGAAGAAACCCGCTGGGATCCCGCGCGTCGCGCGCTGGTGGCCGAGCGCGTGCAGCGCTTCGACGGCATCGTGCTTGACGCGCGTCCGGCCGGCCGGGTCGATCCCGCGCAGGCGGCGCGGGCCTTGACCGCTGCCGTGCGGGAACTCGGCCTGGACGCGCTGCCCTGGAGCGATGGCCTGCGCCAGTGGCGCGCGCGCGTGCGCTCTCTGCGGGCATGGATGCCGGAACTCGACGTGCCCGATCTCGGCGACGACGCGCTGCTCGCTTCGCTCGACGACTGGCTGCAACCGGCGTTCGCGGGCGCGACACGACTCGATGCGCTGTCGCCCGGCGCCCTCGCCGAGGCCCTGAAGTCGCCGCTCGACTGGTCGCTGCGCCAGCGCATCGATGGCCTCGCGCCGACCCATGTCGATGTGCCGTCGGGAATGCAGCGCCGCATCGATTACGCCGTCGGCAACGATGGCGATCCAGCGCCGCCAGTGCTGGCGGTGAAGCTGCAGGAACTGTTCGGCCTGGCCGATACCCCGCGCATCGCCGACGGCCGCGTGGCCCTGACGGTGCATCTGCTCTCGCCCGCCGGCCGCCCGCTCCAGGTCACGCGCGACCTGCGCAGCTTCTGGCAGAACACCTATCCCGAAGTGCGCCGCGAGATGAAGGGCCGGTATCCGAAGCATCCGTGGCCCGAGGATCCGTGGAACGCCGTCGCCACGCATCGCGCCAAGCCACGCGGAACGTGAGCGCGGTGGCGTTCGGTGCGGCGATCCGCGGCGTCGGTGGTCGGGACGGCAGGTTCGAAGCGGCACACGTCCTGCCCGCACAGACGATTGCCCCGCCTGCCAATTCACGGTGAACCGTGTCCAACCCGCCGGGCGTTTGCTCACGCCGATTCAACGCCGCGCCCGGGACACTGAGCGCCGGCCAATCCCCTCCAGGCATCTCCCATGAGCAAACTCGAATCCCTGCCCGGCCGCGCGCTGGAACTGGCTGGCAGCATCGGCGACACCCTGCGCGATCGCGTGCCCGATCGCGCGATCAAATGGATCGAAACCGGTGCCGCGCTCGGTGCGCTGAAGACCGGCGGCCGTGTGGCGACGAAGTTCGTGCGCCGCAATCCGGCGGTCGCGGTCGCCAGTGCGGTGGGCGCCGGCCTGCTGCTGTACGCGGTGCGTCGCCAGCAACGCAAGTCGCGCGAACAGGCGATCGAAGGCCGGGCAACCCGGGTCGAAGCGAAGAAGGCAGCGCCGCGCGCGACCAGCAAGCGCGCGCGCAAGACCGCCGCCGACTGAGTTCCGCACGCGCTCACCGCGGGAGCGACCTGGGGCGCGAGGTTGCTGGCGTCCGCCAGGACAGGACGCGTCGCCGCCGTCGTGCGCCCGCCGGCCGCCGCGGACGTCAGCCCGCGTGCGCCGCCGCCTCCGGCAGCTCGATCACGAAGCGCGCACCACCGCCCTCGCGGTCTTCGTACCAGAGCTGGCCGCCCGCGTTGCTGATGATCTGCCGGGCCAGCGAGAGTCCGAGTCCGCTCGACAGGCCGTCGGCGGGATCGGCGTCCACCAGGCGCGAGAACGGCTTGAACAGTTCGCGCTGGCGCGCGGCGGGAATGCCGCTTCCGCGGTCTTCCACCAGCAATTGCCAGAATCCCGGCGAACTGACGCGCACCGAGATCTCGATGTCGCTGTCCGGCGCGTACTTCATGGCGTTGCTGACCAGGTTTTCAGCGACCTGGCGCAGCACCAGGTCATCGATCGCCACCGGCCGGCACTGGGCCGGCGCCTGCACGCGCAACTGCAGGCCGCGGCCTTCGAGCTGCAGGCCGTAGCGGCGCGAGAGCCACTCGAGCACTTCGGGCAGCGGCGCCGCGGCCGCCGCGTCGCGCTCCCGCGAATGCGCGTGGTCGGCCTGTGCCTCCAGATAGCGCCGGATGTAGCCGAGTGCGTCGCTGGCGCTTTCGTGGATCATTTCCAGGTAGCGGGGGAAGCGCTCCGGCCGCGTGCCGCCGTGGATCAGGATGTCGCTGGCGAACAGCACGCTGGTCAGCGGGTTCTTGAGGTCGTGCGCGACCAGGTTGACCAGCTCCTGGCGTTCGCGGGCGACGCGTTCCAGACGATCGCGGGTCTGCTTCAGGCCGACGTGCGCGTTGACTCGCGCCAGCAGTTCCTCGGGCATGAACGGCTTGGTGACGTAGTCCACCGCGCCCGCGTCGAACGCGCGCAGCAGCAGTTCGCGATCGTGCGCCGCGGTCAGGAACACGACCGGCAGCCGCAGCAGTTCCGGTCGCTGCTTGATCTGTTCGAGCAGGGCGAAGCCGTCCATGCCGGGCATGATCATGTCGAGCAGCATCAGGTCGGGCGTTTGCTCGGACGCGATCGCCAGCGCTTCCTCGCCGCTGTCGGCGGTGACCACTTCGTAGCCGTGCCTGGAGAGCAGGGCGCTGACCACGCGCAGGTTCGCAGCCTGATCGTCGACGACAAGGATGCTGCCAGACGCGTTGGCCGTCGTGTTCATCATGCCCGGATGTTCCGTTTGCCCCGAAACTGAATGCGATACTTGAACGCGCCACGTTACCAGAAACGCCGGACGCCGCAGCACGCGGCAAACACTGCAGGATTCAGGAATCTGAATCCTGCAGCCTGCGCCATTCGCCGGGATGCAGGTCGCGCAGTTGCCACGCGCCGATGGCCACCCGCACCAGCCGCAGCGTCGGCAGCCCGACTGCCGCGGTCATGCGCCGCAGCTGCCGGTTGCGGCCTTCGGCGATGCCCAGCTCCAGCCACGCGTCGGGGACGGTCTTGCGCGACCGGACCGGCGGATCACGGGGCCACAGCGCCGCCGGCGGGTCGATCCGGCGTGCGTGTGCCGGGCGTGTGCGGCCGTCGTTGAGCTCGACGCCGTCGCGCAGCGCCTGCAGCTGCGCCTCGGTCGGCGTGCCTTCGACCTGCACGAGATAGGTCTTGCGCAGCTTGTGGCGCGGATCGGTGATCCGGTGCGCGAGCGCGCCGTCGTCGGTGAGCAGCAGCAGCCCTTCGCTGTCATGGTCCAGGCGTCCGGCCGGATACACGCCGGCCGGCAGACCAAACTCCGCCAGCGTGCGCCGCGGCGGCGTGCCGCGGTCGGTGAACTGGCACAGGACGCGGAAGGGCTTGTTGAGCGCGAGGAGCATGGCAGCCAGGAAGGTCAGTCGGTGGGCGGTCGGCGGCACCGCAAGTCCTGGCCCGGGGATCTGGAGTCAAGGCCGGCGCAGCCGGGGGCTGCGCCTGTCATCCCGGGTGCAGCGAGGGATCTCCGGCCGCGGAAGACCCGCGTTTCCCCCGAGGCAACGCAGGCGCGTTCTGGCGGGTCAATCGCTGTGGTTCACCGTGCGTCGCCCGCGGGCGCGGCTTGCTCACCCGCGACGGCTCAGGGTGACGCCTGGGCCGGCTTCACGAAGCGCAGCGTCATCCGGTCGCTTTCGCCGATTGCCTGGTACTTCGCATCGTCCGCGGCCTCGTGGTCGTTGCTTGGCGGCAGCGTCCAGACGCCGTTGGGATGGTCCTTGGTGTCCTTGGGGTTGGCGTTGATCTCGCCCTGCGCATCGAGCCTGAAACCGGCGGCTTCGGCCATCGCGATCACCTGCTGCTGGCCGACGTAGCCGGACTTGTCGCCGTCGGCGACGTCGGCGCTGGCGCGGTGCTCGACAACGCCGAGCGTGCCGCCGGGCTTGAGCACCGCGAAGAAGCCGCGGAACATGCCGGCGGCCTGCCCGCTGGAACGCCAGTTGTGCACGTTGCGGAAGGTCAGCACGACGTCGGCAGATTCAGGCGCGCCGAACACCGGAGCCTTGGGATCGTAGGCGACGACGTCGGCCTGGTCGAACTGCGCCGGCGCGGCGGCGAACTTCGCCTCGAGACCCGATTTCGACTTCTGCTGGTAGTCGCGGCTGCCGCCCTCCTTGACCGCCATCGGGTCGACCACCGCCGCGACGTAGCGGCCGTTGTCGCGCAGCAGCGGCGCCAGGATCTCCGCATACCAGCCGCCGCCGGGGGTGATCTCGATGACCGTCTGGCCGGGCTTGACGCCGAAGAACGCCAGCGTTTCGGCCGGATGGCGATAGCGGTCGCGCGCGACGTTGGCCGGGTCGCGCCACGTGCCGTCGATGGCCTGCTGCAGCGCGTCCGTCGAGGCCTGCGACTGCGCAGCGTCGCCGGCGGCCGCGTCCGCGGTGGGCGGCGCGGAGACGGCGGAAGTGCTCGCGGCGAGCGCGACGGTGAGTGCGCAGGCAACCAGGACGGTTCGCATGGGGCGGCTCCGGAGGGGATGGATCGCAAGCGTGCCACAAAGCCAATGGTCGGTGATTGCTGATTCGCCGGGCGCGCGGCGTCCTGTGCCGCGGATGACCGGGGCGGGTCCGCGGCAACGAAGATCGGCGGAGGCCGCAGGACAGGGATCTCGATGTGGGTCTGTCGAATTCCTAATTCCGAGCTCCGAATTTCAAATCCCGATCACCGATCCCGCACGACGCCCCCATGCCAGCGCCGCGCCGCTCTGCGGATTCGGCGTCGCGCAGCGCGCTTCCACTCGTCGAGCACGGCCATGACCTCGTGGGTGTGGGGCACCGGACGCGCATCGACGACGACTTGCACGAACCACACGCTCTCCAGAACGCGCGATCAGGGGGCGGGATCGCCAGTCTCGTCCCCCGTATGCCGCACGTGTTCGGCCGCTTCCTCGTGCAGCCAGGCGCGGAAGGCCTGCAGTCCCCGGTGCGTCGCCGCTTCGGGCGGATACACCAGCCAGTGCGAATAGCGCGCCTTCAGCCGCTGCGCGGTCAGCAGCAGCAGCTGCCCGGCGTCGAGCAGCAGGCGCGCGCGGGTGACGCGTCCCAGCGCCACGCCAACGCTGTCGAGCGCGGCGCGATGGTGCGATTCCGAATCGTCGAACACGGCCGCGTAGCGCGCCGGCGGCTGCCCGCCAAAGGTTTCGAACCAGCGCTCCCACTGTCCGTCGGGATCGCCCAGCAGCGGCCATTCGCCCAGCGGGCGCGCCTGCAGGCCGCCCATCCGCTCGACCAGCGCGGGGCTCGCCATCGGCACCAGCCATTCGTCGAACAGGTGCTCGGATACCACGCCCGGCCACTGGCCCATCCCGATCCGCAGCGCCGCCACGATCTGCGTTTCGCGGCTGAAATCGACGACCGACTCGGTCGACTGCAGGCTGATCTCGACCTGGGGATGCGCCGCAAGGAAGCCGCCCAGCCGCGGCACCAGCCAGGCCGAGGCCATCGACGGCGTCGCGCTGACCGCGAGCCGGTTGTCGTGGCGGGCGGCGAACGGCTGCAGCGCCTGGCCGATCGCATCCAGGTGCGGCGCGATCCGTTCCAGCAGCCGCTGGCCGTCAGGCGTCAGCCCGACGCCGCGCGACTTGCGCACCAGCAGCTGCTGGCCCAGCCGCGCTTCCAGTCCGCGCATCTGGTGGCTGAGCGCGCTGACGGTGAGATTGAGCGACTCGGCGGCGCGCGACAGGTTGCCGATCCGCGCGGCGGCGACGAAGCCCTGCAGGGCGTGCAGCGGGAGGCGGCTGGTGCGGGATTCCGGCGGCATGTGTTGATCTGGGCTCAAGACAGGCTTGCGAAAAGGTCGCTTTTTGGCGGCCAAGAATGCGCCTATCTTTTGTTCCACTCAAGGCGATGCAGGAGTGGAACATGAGCATCTACACCGAATTGCTGTTCCAGCAGGGCTACATCCACAACACCGAGCTGGCGCTCTCCCTGGCCGCTGAACACGCCGACGAAGCGGACGGCGCTATCCCGCCGTCCGAGCCCGCCTGCGGCGAAGCGGCTACCGATGGCGGGCGCCACCCGCGGCCGTTCCGGCGCGGCGCCATCACCTCGATCTGCTCGGTGGCGCTGTCGCCGTTCCGCTGACTTTCCGGGCGGCGGTCGGGCCGAAGCCGCCGCCTGGACTCAGGCCGGCGGATCCTTGCGCCGGGTCTTCGACACGCCGCTGAGGATGCCGATGCCCAGTAGCACCACCACGCCGACCGCGATCCACTGCGGCGCCAGCCCGGCCAGCGAAGCGCCATAGGCGAGCCCGCCGATGACGACCAGCATCCCGATCAGGTAGAGAGCGAATGACGACATGCGATGACTCCAGGCAGTGGAGCCGGGAGCGTAGGCAGGGGCGGGTGTGGGCCGGATGAATGCGCGGCCCGGCTGCTCGCCGTTCTGCTTCCCTCAAGGGTGAAAACCGCGGCGGGAAGGATGTCCGCCCGCCGCCGTCCTCTCCGCTAGCCCAGGGTCTCCAGCGCCGCCTTGAACGTGGCGCTGGGGCGCATCGCCGCCGCGGCCTTGCCTGCGTCGGGGCGGTAATAGCCGCCGATGTCCACCGGCTTGCCCTGCACTGCGATCAACTCGTCGACGATCTTTGTTTCGTTGTCCGCCAGCGCGGCGGCCAGCGGTGCGAACGTCGCCTTCAAGCCGGCGTCCGCGTCCTGCGCAGCCAGCGCCTGCGCCCAGTACAGGGCGAGGTAGAAATGGCTGCCGCGGTTGTCGATCCCGCCGAGCTTGCGCGTCGGCGACTTGTCGTGGTCGAGGAACTGCGCGTTGGCCGCGTCAAGCGCGTCGGCCAGCACCTTGGCGCGCTGGTTGCCGGTGGTCTCGGACAGATGCTCGAGCGAGGCGGCCAGCGCCAGGAATTCGCCCAGCGAGTCCCAGCGCAGGTAATCCTCGGCAACGAACTGCTGCACGTGCTTGGGCGCCGAACCGCCAGCGCCGGTTTCGAACAGGCCGCCGCCGGCCATCAGCGGCACGATCGACAGCATCTTGGCGCTGGTGCCCAGTTCCATGATCGGGAACAGGTCGGTGAGGTAGTCGCGCAGCACGTTGCCGGTGACCGAGATGGTGTCCTCGCCGCGGCGGATGCGTTCGAGCGACAGCGCCATCGCCTCGACCGGTGACAGGATGCGGATGTCCAGGCCCGCGGTGTCGTGGTCGGCCAGGTAACGCTCGACCTTGCGCGCCACGTTGGCGTCGTGCGCGCGCTGCGGGTCGAGCCAGAACACCGCCGGCGTGTTGCTCAGCCGCGCGCGGTTGACCGCGAGCTTCACCCAGTCCTGGATCGGCGCATCCCTGGTCTGGCACATGCGCCAGATGTCGCCGGCGTGCACTTCGTGCGTCATCAGCGCGTTGCCGGCCTCGTCGAGCACGCGCACGGTGCCATCGGCGGGGATGCGGAAGGTCTTGTCGTGGCTGCCGTATTCCTCGGCCTTCTGCGCCATCAGGCCGACGTTGGGCACGCTGCCCATGGTCGCCGGATCGAATGCGCCGTGGGCCTTGCAGTCCTCGATCACCGCCTGGTAGATGCCGGCGTAGCTGCGATCCGGGATCAGCGCCTTGGTGTCCTGCAGCTGGCCGTCGGCGTTCCACATGCGGCCCGAGTCGCGGATCATCGCCGGCATCGAGGCGTCGACGATGATGTCGCTGGGCACGTGCAGGTTGGTGATGCCCTTGTCGGAGTTCACCATGGCCACGCCGGGGCGCTCGCCGTACAGCGCGTCGATGTCGGCGGTGATCTGCGCGGCGACGTCTGCCGGCAGCGACGGCAGGCGCACGTACAGGTCGCCGATGCCGTTGTTCGGATCGAAGCCGGCCTCTTCCAGCACCGCGCGATGCTTCTCGAGCACCGGCTGATAGAACGCCTCGACCGCGATCCCGAACATGATCGGGTCGGAGACCTTCATCATGGTGGCTTTCAGGTGCAGCGAGAACAGCACGCCGCGTGCGCGCGCGTCGTCGATCTGCGCGCGGATGAAGCGCGACAGCGCGGCGGCATCCATCACCGCGGCATCGATCAGTTCGCCGGCCTGCACCGCGACGCCGGTCTTGAGCATGTGGCGACGGCCGTCGCGGCCTTCCAGTTCGATCCGCACGCTGCCCGGCTGCGCGATTTCCACCGACTGTTCGCTGCCGTAGAAGTCGCCGGCGTCCATGTGCGCGACGTGCGACTTCGAGTCCGATTCCCACTTGCCCATGCGGTGCGGATGCTTGCGCGCGTAAGCCTTCACCGAGGCCGGCGCGCGGCGGTCGGAGTTGCCTTCGCGCAGCACCGGGTTGACCGCGCTGCCCTTGACCCGGTCGTAGCGCGCCTTGGTCTCGCGTTCGGACTCGTCGCGCGGCTCGTCGGGGTACGCCGGCAGCGCGAAGCCCTGCGCCTGCAGTTCGGCGATCGCCGCCTTGAGCTGCGGCACCGAGGCGCTGATGTTGGGCAGCTTGATGATGTTGGCTTCCGGCGTGGTCGCGAGCTTGCCCAGTTCGGCGAGGTCGTCGGCGACGCGCTGGCCCTCGCCCAGCGATTCGGGGAACTGCGCCAGCAGGCGCGCGGCCAGCGAGATGTCGCGCGTCTCCACCGCGATCCCGGCGGTGGCCGCGTACGCCTGCACGATCGGCAGCAGCGATTGCGTGGCCAGCCACGGGGCTTCGTCGGTGAGGGTGTAGAGGATCTTCGGGGTGTCGGACATTGGGGGAACTCGCTTGCTGCGAAAGGAGGCGCGGGGGCAGCCACCGCGTGCGCGGGGACTACGGCGGGACCGCGGTTGGCCGTCCATTGTCGCGCGCGCGCACTGCCGGGCCAAGCGCGCGCCATCGGAGTCGCGGAGACGGGCGAAAAACGGGGAGCGGCTTCGGACTGGCCATTCGAGGCGATGGAAGGTTCTTCTCGCGGCCGAGGGAGAGCGCTGCGACCGGGATGCCTGGGCATTCGCACCCGACGTTCCGACTTGCGCGGCGGTCGCCAGCAAAAGCATTGGGACCCGCTTCGGAAAGTTTGCGTCGGATCCGTCAGGCGCGGCGAGACGCGCTCGGACAACAGGCAACCGACTCCGGAATCGGGCGAAGAAAAAAAGGGCGCGGCTCGCGCCACGCCCTTTTCCGTGCAGGCCGTTTCGGCCGACAGTTACTTCACCTCGAAATCCTTGCTCTGCACGACGTTGCCGTCCAGCGAAATCTCGACCTTGTACTTGCCGGCCGGGAGCCCGGCGGCCTGCGAGATGTGGAACTCGGTGTCGCCCGCGCCGCTCAGGTTGAGATCGCGCGTTTCCTCGTTGACCACCTGGCCATCCTGGAACAACCACTTGGCGCCGAGCTTGGCCGGCACGCTGGCAGCGGCGTCGCTGGTGCTGGTGGAGACCGACACATAGATCGTGTCCTTGGGCGCGAAGGTGGCCGACGGCGTGGCGATCTTCATGTCGGCGCCGACGGCGTTGCCCAGGGTGACTGCGGTCACCGAGGCGGCGGCCGGCGCAGGCGCAGGCGCGGGTTCGGGCGTGGGTGCGGGAGCCGGTTCGGCGGGGGCAGGCGGCGGCGTCATCGCCGTCTCGTCCTGGTTCTTCTTGCAGCCGACCAGTGCCAGCGAACCGAACAGGGCGGCGGCGATCGCGATATTGAGCATCTTGCGGGTCATGGGATTCTCCGAGGGGAAAGGAAGGCGCAACGCCGGAACTCAGTCTTCGGCTGCCGGGATCTTCAGCACCTGGCCGGGCTTGATCAGGTCGGGGTCGTCGAGCTGGTCGCGATTGGCTTCGAAGATCCGGTTCCAGCCGCTGGCCTTGCCATAGAACTGCTGGGCGACGTGCGACAGCGTGTCGCCCTTCTGGACGGTGTAGGTCTGCTCTCCGATGGATTCCTCAGTGCTGGCCGAGCCGCCCTGGACGTTGCTGAAGTCGGCCTTGGGCCGGGTAGCCGCGGCTTCGGTGCTGCTGGAGCCGCCCTGCACGTTGGAGAAATCGGCCTTCCTGTCGCCGCTGCTGGGTGCCAGCGACAGCGAATCGGGATCTTCGGGTTGGTTGGGATTGCTCATCGTGGCCTCCTGTGCCGCGTTTGCGCACGGCAGCGTCCCACGGGGCCTGTTAAGAAAACATCGCGCCGCGGCAAAGCCTGAAGCGCGTATTCATTGGCGCAGGTCGCGCTCCGCGGGCGGCGCGTCCATGCCGGGCAGCACGCGCCACGGATTGATGTCCAGGCCGCCGCGGCGCGTGTAGCGCGCTTCCACCGACAGCGCCTGCGGCCGGCAGCGCGCCAGCACGTCGACGAAGATGCGCTCGACGCACTGTTCGTGGAACTCGGCGTGCTCGCGGAACGACACCAGGTAACGCAGCAAGCCTGCGCGGTCGATGCGCGGGCCGCGATAGGCGATGCGTACGCTGGCCCAGTCGGGCTGGCCGGTGACCGGACAGTTGGACTTGAGCAGGTCCGAGCGCAGGATCTCGTCGACGATCTCCGCGCCATCGGCGGCGAGGAACCCAGGCTGCGGCATGTCGTAGGCGTCGCAGTCGATCTCGATCGCGTCGATCGACGCCGCGCGATCGGATTGCGCCATCGGCGGCAGCCCGAAGACGACCTCGACCGCGGCGCCGGCCGCCTGCGACAGGTCGCGCACGATGCATGCACGCGCCGCTTCGGCAGTGTCGAAGTGGGCCGCGTTGAGCGAGTTGAGGTAGAGCTTGAGCGACTTGGATTCGATCAGCTGCGGGGACTGCGCCGGCACCGTCACCGTGGCGGTGGCCACGGCCGGCTTGCCGCGCGCGTCGAGCCACCCCAGTTCGTAGGCGTGCCAGCGGTCCATCCCGGCGAAGGGCAGGGCGATGTCCGCCAGGCCAAGCCCGGCGCGGCCGTGCGCGCGCGGGATCGGGAACAGCAGCGTGGGGTCGTAGCCGCGGGGATAGTCGACCGCGCGGCCGAGCGGAATGTCGGGGGAAGCCATGCGCCGATTTTACGCGGATACGACCGCAGGAACCGGAGTGCGCGCGGCGGCTGCAGCCGCGATCGTGCAGCGCCACGACCGGAGCAAGCATGCTGACCTTCCACGACTACCTCCCCTCACGCAACGCGTGGAAGGTGCGCCAGCTGCTGCACCACCTGCAGCGGCCGCACCACGTCCGCCATGTGGGCATCTTCGCCGGCGAAGGCCGGCACGAGGCCTTCCTGCGCCTGAGCCCGACCGGCACGGTGCCGGCGATCAAGCTCGACGACGGCCGCGCGCTCGCCGAGTCGAACGCCATCCTGTGTGTCCTCGCCGACGGCACGCGCTACCTGCCAGCGGATGCGTTCGCGCGCGCGAAGGTCTGGCAGTGGCTGTCGTTTGAGCAGGAGCGGATCGAAAGCCAGGTCGGCGCGTTGCGCTACTGGAGCCTCACCGGCAAGCTGTCGCGGCGTGCGCCGGCGCTGGTGGAAGCCAAGCGCAAGGCGGCGCAGCGCGCGCTGGAAATCCTCGATGCGCAGTTCGCGGTGCGCGACTTCATCGCCGGCGAGGCCTACACGGTTGCGGACATCGCGCTGTTCGCCTACGCCAGCCGTGCGGAAGAAGCCGAGGGCCTGTCGCTGCGACCGCACGCACGCCTGCGCGCCTGGATCGATCGGATACGCGGGCAGCCGGGGTTCCTCGACGAGGTGTTCGCGTACTCGATCGATCCGCATTCGGCCGGAGAGCTGCCATAGCGCCAGATGCCGGTGGACCTTGTGGGGGCGGCTTCACCCGCCAGCTTTCGACCTTTGCTTGGCGGAACGGAAAAGCTCGCGGCTGAAGCCGCTCCCACATGCAAGCTGGACTGTTGGCGCTATGTGCCAGAAGGCCCCTCGAGGTAATCCAGCGTCACCTGCAACATCGCGCGCAGGCCGACGTCCAGCGAGGATTCGTCCAGCATGAACTTCGGCGAGTGGTTGCTCGGCGCGCTCGCCGGGTCGATGCCCTGCGAGGTCGCGCCGACAAAGAAGAACATCGATGGCACTTCCTTCGCGTAGTAAGCGAAGTCCTCGGCGCCCATCTGCAGCGGCGGCTCGTAGACGTTGTTGGCGCCGACCACCGCCTGCAGGCTCGGCAGCATGCGCGCGGTTAGCCGCGGATCGTTGACCGTCACCGGGTTGCCGGTGCCCACCGGGATGTCGGTGGTGACGGTCGCGCCGTGCGCCGCGGCCACGTGGTTGGCGACGTTGTCCAGGTCGGCGTGGATGCGCGTGCGCATGTCGTCGTCGAAGGTGCGGATGGTGCCGACCAGCTGCACGCTGTCGGGGATGATGTTGTAGCGGATGCCGCCGTGCACCGAGCCGAAGCTGACCACGGCCGGCTGCCTGGAGATGTTGCTGCGGCGGCTGACGACCGTCTGCGCGGTGCCGACCAGATCGGCGGCTGCGACGATCGGGTCCACGCCGCCCCACGGCGCCGAGCCGTGCGTCTGGCGGCCGTGGACGTCGATGGTGAACTTGTCCGACGCTGCCATCAGCGGCCCGCCGCGCACCGCGATCTGCCCGGCCTGCACCGACGAGAACACGTGCAGGCCGAACATTGCCTCGGGCTTGAAGTCACCGAACAGGCCATCGGCCAGCATCAGCGACGCACCGCCTTCCTCGCCCGCGGGCGCGCCTTCTTCCGAGGGCTGGAACACCAGCATCACCTGGCCCGAAAGCTCGTCGCGCATCGCCACCAGCGCATCGGCCACCCCGAGCAGGATCGCGGTGTGCGCGTCATGGCCGCAGGCGTGCATCACCCCGGTCTGCTGGCCGTTGAAGGTGGTGGTGACCTGGGATGCGAACGGCAGCCCGGTCTGCTCGCTCACCGGCAGCGCGTCCATGTCGGCGCGCAGTGCGATCTTCGGCCCGGGTCGCCCGCCCTTGATGATGGCGGTGACGCCGTGGTGGGCAATGCCGGTCCTGGGCGACAGCCCGAGCGCGCGCAGGTGCTGGGCGACTTTCGCCGCGGTGCGCTCCTCGCGGTTGGACAGCTCGGGATGCGCGTGGAAGTCCCGGCGCCAGTCCACGACGTCCTGCTGCAGCGATCTCGCGGCGCTGGCGACTTCGGCGCGCTGCGCCGGCACGGTGTCCTGCGCGGTCGCGCACGGCGCAGCGGCGAGCAGGGCCAGCAACAGCGGACTGAAGCGAAGGGCGAGGGGCATGGCGATCACTTTCGGCGGAGGGAACGTGATCGTACCGTGCCTGCGTCCTCCCGTTCTCCGGTTGCCGCGGCGCATCCGGCGCCGCGCGCGTCGTCGCGGCGCCTGCCGAGGTCACTCGCCGGGCAGGCGCGGCACCGCTGTCGGCCGCCCGCGCGCGTCGAGCGCGATCATCACGAAGCGTCCCCGCGTGCACAGCTCGCGTTCGCCGCTGAGCAGGTCCTCGGCGACCAGCTGCACCTCGACCTGCATCGACGTGCGGCCCACCCCGATCACGCGGGCAATGGTTTCCACCAGCTGTCCCTGGCGGATCGGCAGCTTGAAATCGACCTGTTCCGAGCGCGCGGTCACTACCGTGCGCCGCGCGTAGCGCGATGCCGCGATGAAGGCGGCCTTGTCCATCCACGCCAGCGCCTGGCCGCCGAACAGCGTGCCGAGGTGGTTGGCGTGGTCGGGGAAGACCATTTCCAGCAGACGGGCTTCGGTATGGTCGGACATGCAAGCTCCATGGAGCACCCGCCGCGGGGCGCGGTGCGAGTTTCAGAACGCGTGGTCGAAGCCGACTTCGCCCTGCACGCCGACCTGGTAGGCCGACACGCGCCTCTCGAAGAAGTTGGCCAGCTCCTGCACGTCCTGCAGCTCCATGAAAGGGAACGGGTTGCGGGTGTTGAAGTACTTCGGCATGCCCAGCTGGGCCATGCGCTGGTCGGCGCAGTATTCCAGGTACTCGCGCATGTCGCGGATCGACAGGCCGGCGACGCCGCCGCTCAGGGTGTCCTCGGCGAATGCGACCTCGCATTCCACCGCCTCGATCATCATCTCCACCACCTGCGCCTTGAAGTCGTCGTCGACCAGGTCCGGCTCCTCCTCGCGCGCGGTGCGGATCACCTCGAATGCGAACGCCATGTGGCAGCTCTCGTCGCGGAACACCCAGTTGGTGCCCGAGGCCAGCCCGTGCAGCAGGCCGCGCGAGCGCAGGTAGTACACGTAGGCGAATGCGCCGAAGAAGAACAGGCCTTCGATGCAGCCGGCGAAGCAGACCAGGTTGAGCAGGAACCGGCGGCGCTGCCCGCGCGTCTCGATGCGCCCGAGGTCCTGGACGCTGTCGATCCACTTGAAGCAGAACTCGGCCTTGCGCCGGATCGAGGGGATGTTCTCGGTCGCGGCGAACGCCCTCGCCCGCTCGTTCGGGTCCGGCAGGTAGGTGTCGAGCAGGGTCAGGTAGAACTGCACGTGCAGCGCTTCTTCGTAAAGCTGCCGCGACAGGTACATGCGCGCCTCCGGCGCGTTGATGTGCTGGTAGAGGTTAAGTACCAGGTTGTTGGAGACGATCGAGTCGCCGGTGGCGAAGAACGCGATCAACCGTTCGATGAGATGCCGCTCGGCGGGGCCGAACTTCGTCCTGAGATCGTTGGTGTCGAGGGAGAAATCGACCTCTTCCACCGTCCAGGTATTGCGGATGGCGTTGCGGTACATCTCGTAGAACTGCGGATAGCGCATCGGCCGCAGGGTGAGTTCGAAGCCGGGGTCGAGCAGGCGTTGGCGGTCTTGCGTGGACATGGGAGTTTTCCTTGGGGCGTCTGTTCGCTCGCCGAAAGCGTCGGCACGAGTCGCGAGGAGGCGGGAGTGCCGCGACAGGCCGGATTGCGCCCCGGTCGGGGCGGGAGCGCGAAGCGGAGGATCCGGCGTCAGCGCTCGTAGAGATCCGAGGCATGACGACTGATGAACGTGGCCAGGCCGCGGCCCGCAAGCGCGAGTCGCTTCATCTCGTCCACCCTGGCGCGACCCGCCGTGCGATGGCTGTACCGGTAGACCCGATCGCTGTCGCGGAAGCGCACCAGGATCGCATCGGGGCACAGTTCGAAGGCCTCGACCCCCGACCCGCCGGTCGTGTCGGAATAGCGATGCATCGCAACCTCCAAGCGTTCATTGGCAGGCCTCGCAGCTTTCGGGGTTCTCCAGCGAACAGGCCACCGCTCCGGCCTCGGTATACGCCGGGGCCGGTGCATGCGCCGTGGCGGGAACCGTTGCCTTCGCGATCTTCGTCGCCGGCCGCGATCGCAGGTAATACGTGGTCTTGATGCCGCGCTTCCACGCGTGCATGTACATCGACGACATCGCCCCGATGTTCGGGCTTTCCATGAACAGGTTCAGCGACGCCGACTGGTCGATGAACGCACCCCGATCGGCGGCCATGTCGATCAGCGAGCGCATCGGCACCTCCCACGCCGTGCGGTAGATCGCGCGCAGCACCGCCGGAAGCTCGGCCAGGCCCTGTACCGAGCCTTCGGCGTGCTTGATCGCATCGCGGGTTTCCGGTGTCCACAATCCGAGCTTCTTCAGCTCGTCGACGAGGTAGCGGTTGACCTGCAGGAAGTCGCCGGACAGCGTTTCGCGCTTGAACAGGTTGGAGACCTGCGGCTCGACGCATTCGTAGCAGCCGGCGATCGAGGCGATGGTCGCGGTCGGCGCGATCGCGACCAGCAGCGAGTTGCGCAGGCCGTCCTTGCGGATGCGGTCGCGCAACCCATCCCAGCGCGCCACGTCCTGCGGCACCACGTTCCACGCGTCGAACTGCAGCTCGCCACGGGCCGCACGGGTATCGTCGAACGCCGGGTGCCTGCCGCGCTCTACGGCAAGCTCGCACGAGGTGTCCAGCGCGACGTAGTAGATGGTTTCGGCGATCCTGGCCGACAGGGCGCGCGCCTGTTCGCCGTCGAACGGCAGCCGCAGCTTGAAGAACACGTCCTGCAGGCCCATCACGCCAAGGCCGACCGGGCGCCAGCGCAGGTTGCCGCGATGGGCGGACTCGATCGGGTAGAAGTTCAGGTCGATCACCCGGTCGAGCTGGCGCACCGCGAGGCGCACGGTTTCGCCGAGCCTGTCGTAGTCGAAGCGCCCGTCCGCATCGACATGGTGCGACAGGTTGATCGAACCCAGGTTGCAGACCGCGGATTCCTCGGCGGACGTGACTTCGAGGATTTCGGTGCACAGGTTCGACAGGTGGATCACGTTGCCGGGCCTGGCGGTCTGGTTGCCGGCGCGGTTGCAGGCGTCCTTGAAGGTCATCCAGCCGTTTCCGGTCTGCGCCAGGGTGCGCATCATCCGCGCGTAGAGATCGCGCGCCGGGAGGGTCCTTGCCGCCTTGCCCTGCGCCTCGGCCTGTTCGTACGCGCGCTCGAACGCCTCGCCGAACAGGTCGGGCAGTTCCGGCACCCTGTCCGGGTCGAACAGCGACCACGACGCGCCCGCCTCGACCCGGCGCATGAACAGGTCCGGGATCCAGTTGGCGAGGTTGAGGTTGTGGGTGCGGCGCGCGTCGTCGCCAGTGTTGTCGCGCAACTCGAGGAATTCCTCGACGTCGGCGTGCCACGGCTCCAGGTAGACGCAGGCCGCGCCCTTGCGCTTGCCGCCCTGGTTGACCGCCGCGACCGACGAATCCAGGGTCTTGAGCCACGGCACGATGCCGTTGGAATGGCCATTGGTCGACCGGATCAGCGCGCCGCGCGAACGCACGCGGGTGTAGCTCACGCCAATGCCGCCGCTGAACTTCGACAGCTGCGCGATCTCGCCGTAGTTCTGGTAGATCGACTCCAGCGAGTCGCGCGGCGAGTCGAGCAGGAAGCATGACGACAGCTGCTCGTGCGTGGTACCCGCGTTGAACAGCGTCGGCGACGAGGGCAGGTAGTCGAGGTTGCCCAATCGGTCGTACAGCGCGAGCGCTTCCGGCACGTCCTCGCTCAGCGCACACGCGATGCGCAGGAAGAACTGCTGCGGCGTCTCGATCACCTTGCGCGTGTGCGGATGCCGCAGCAGGTAGCGGTCGTACAGCGTGCGCAGGCCGAAGTAGTCGAACCGGCGGTCGAGCCCGTTGTCGACGGCGTCGTTGAGCTTGCGCGCGTTGGCCTGCACGAAGCCGAGCAGGCGCTCGTTGACCAGGCCGACATCAAAGCCGCGCGCAACCGATTGCGAGAACGCGTGGATTTCCTGGCCGGCGACTTCCTTGCCGATGACGCCGGCCAGCAGGCGCGCGGCCAGCTGGCCGTATTCGGGTTCCTCCGCGGTCAGCAGCGCCGCGGTGCGGATCGACAGTTCGTCGAGCTCGCGTGTGCTTGCGCCGTCGTACAGGCCTGAGATGGTGCGCGTCGCGACGCGCATCGGGTCGACCGCGTGCAGGCCGTCGGCGCAGCGCTGAACCGCGCGCACGATCTTGTTGAGGTCGACCGGCTCACTGCCGCCGTTGCGCTTGTTGACGCGCATCGCGGTGGCGGTCGGCGGTGGTGCAAGCAGGAAGGCTGCCTCTTCCCGGGTCGTGTCGATTGCGACGGCCGCCGCTACGTTGTCGTGCATGTCGTGGCTCCTGGATGACGCACTGCGTCGCCTCTCCCGCGGAGGCGGCGAAGCAACGCATCGCGCGGGGACGCCACAGGCGTCACCGAGCGACCGCGCCCGGCATGCCGCTCGCAACGCCGGGCGCTGCAGCAACGTGCGGCGTCATCAAAGGGTGTGGAAGCGGTGTCGCAGCGGCCGCGACCGTCGCGCAGGCGAGGCCGGGCTTGCGTCACCAGCCATCTCCCCCCGGAGATTCCGCGGCCGGCACCGCGCGGCGTGCATGCGCGCGGCTGTCGGCAGGTCTTCGGACTCGTGGACGCGGGCCCCGGCCGTTGTGGGAGCGGCTTCAGCCGCGAGCTTCGCCGGGTATCCCGGCATCGAAACAAAAGCTCGCGGCGGAAGCCGCTCCTGCAAGACCGACCCTCCTACTGGCCGTCGCTTCCCGGGATCCACGATCCCAGTGCTGGTGACGGCGGTCGTTTCCACATACCGCTGCGGGGCAGTGCCGGATTCCAACCGGCTTCCCTTTTCATCCGATGGCGCGAGCCATCGGAACCGACCGGCACAACATAGTGTGGTTGCGAAGAACGGTCAACACAAAATAATGTGCATGCACTCTGCCGACTAGAATCGGGGCATGCCGACAGCATCGAAAGCCGAGCCCCGATGACCACATCCCGCCGACTGCGCCTGCATGCGCGCCCGGACCCGCTGTTGGAGCGCGGCATGGCCGACATCCAGCGCGAGCTGGGCCTGCCCTCCGCGTTCCCGCCCGAGGTCGAGCAGGCGGCCGCCGCGGCCGCCGCGCATCCGCGTCTGCCCGGCGAGGACCGCAGCGACATCGCCCTGGTCACCATCGATCCGCCCGATGCAATGGATCTGGATCAGGCGATGTTCGTCGAGCGCAACGGGGACGGCTACCGCGTGCATTACGCGATCGCCGACGTGGCCGCGTTCGTCGTCGCCGGCGACCCGATCGATCTGGAAGCCAACCGCCGCGGCGAAACCCTGTACGGCGCCGACGAAAAGATCCCGCTGCATCCCAAAGTCCTGTCCGAGGACGCCGCATCGCTGCTGCCCGGCCAATTGCGCCCGGCGCTGCTGTGGACGATCGATGTCGACGCCACCGGCGAAGGCGTCGCGGTGGACGTGCGCCGCGCGCGCGTGCGCAGTCGCGCCAAGCTCGACTACGCCGGCGTGCAGGCCGACATCGACGCTGGCACCGCGGACCCGATGTGGGCGGTGCTGCGCGAGATCGGCGAGCTGCGCAAGCAGCGCGAGCAGCGCCGCGGCGGCGTCAGCCTGCCGCTGCCGGAGCAGGAAATACGCGTCGAGGACGGGCGCTGGAAGCTGGAGTTCCGCGCCCGCCAACGGGTCGAGGACTGGAACGAACAGATCTCGCTGCTCACCGGCATGGGCGCCGCGCACCTGATGGTGGCGCACGGCGTGGGCCTGCTGCGCACCCTGCCCGAAGCCGATCCGCGCGCGATCGCGCGCCTGCACCGCACCGCACGCGCGCTGGGCATCGACTGGCCCAAATCGCGCGGCTACCCGGATTTCATCCGCTCGCTGGATCCCGCCAACCCGCGCCACGTGGCGATGATGACCGCCTGCACCACGGTGCTGCGCGGCGCCGGCTACGTCGCCTTCGACGGCACCGTGCCCGAGCACTCGCAGCACGCCGCGCTGGCGGCGCAGTACGCGCACGTGACCGCGCCGCTGCGGCGCCTGGTGGACCGCTACGCGGGCGAGGTCTGCGTGGCGCTGTGCGCGGGCAAGCCGGTGCCGCAGTGGGTGCTCGATGCCTTGCCCGGGCTGCCGGCGACGATGCAGGCGTCCGCGCGCCGCGCCGGCCGCTACGAAAATGCGGTGCTCGATCTCGCCGAAGCCGCTGCGCTGGCGCCGCGCGTTGGCGAAACCTTCGAAGGCGCGGTCGTCGAGGTCGACGGCAAGGATCCGCGCCGCGGCGAGGTGATGCTGCGCGAACCGGCGATCCTGGCCCGCGTGGAAGGGGCCACCGAACTGCCGCTCGGCGAACCGGTGCAGGTGCGGCTGGTCGAGGCCGATCCGGGCCGCCGCCGCATCCGTTTCGAGCTCGTGGACGTGGTGGAGCCGCTCCGGCCGACCGGGTTCTAGCGCGACGCGCTCCAAAGCCTGGTCGGCAGCGGCGCCGACCTTGCGATCCGGGTCGGTGACCAGCCCGACTCGCGCCTGACCCGGAGGCGGATCGGACAGGTCGGCGTGCACCTGGTGGCCTCGACCGCCTACCTGGCGCGCCGCGGCGTGCCGCGGCATGCGCGGGAACTGGCCGCGCACGACGCCATCGTCGCCAGCCCGCTGCTGCGCTGGGCGTTGCGCGATCCGGCCGGTGGCGACGAATGCGTGCCGCGGCCGAGGCCGGGCTCGGGATGCTGCTGTGCCCGACATCGCTGACACGCGACGCGAGCGCATGCGGCAGCCTGGTCGACGTGCTGCCGGCCCGGCAGCCGCGGCCGCGTCCGGTCTTCGCGGTGTGGTCGCAGCAGCGCTACCTGCCGGCGCGGGTCCGCGCCCTGGTGGAGTACCTGGCGGCCTTCCTCGCCGCCGACCCGCTGCTGGCGCCGGGCCAGCCGTAGCGGTGCACTAGCGGCCCTGGTGCCGGTGGCGTCCCGAAGCACCCGCCGTCCGCAGCCAAGTCCGAACCGGGCCCGGCGCCGCACGCGGGTGCCACCGTGATCAGTCGCGGTGTTCCCGGGCGAGGTATTCCGCGCTGCGCATCTCGATCAGGCGCGACGCGGTGCGTTCGAAGGCAGCCTGCAGCCGTTCGCCGGCGTACAGCCCCGGCGGGGGTGCGTCGGCGGTGCAGACCAGGTTGACGTGGCGGTCGTAGAGCTCGTCGACCAGGGTGACGAAGCGGCGCGCGGCGTCGTCGTCGTTCGCGCCCAGCACCGGCACGTTGCCCAGCAGCACGGTGTGGAACTCGCGCGCGATCTCGATGTAGTCGCCGGCCGCGCGCGGGCCTTCGCACAGCGCGGCGAAGTCGAACCAGGCCATGCCCTTGCAGCGCGCGCGGGTGGCGATCTTGCGGCCTTCCAGCTCGATGCTGCCGTCGCGGTGCGCGTCGTCGCCGCCCAGTGCGTGCCAGCGCGATTCCAGCCACGCGTCCGATTCCCCGTCCAGCGGCGCGCGATAGACCGGCGAACGGGTCAGTTCGCGCAGGCGGTAGTCGGTATCGCTCTGCATGTGCAGGACATGGCAGTGCCGTTCGATCAGTGCGATCGCGGGCTCGAAGCGCGCGCGCTGCAGGCCGTCCTTGTACAGGTTGGCCGGGGCGGTGTTGGAACTGGTCACCAGCACCACCCCCTCGGCGAACAGGCGTTCGAGCAGGCGCCCGAGCAGCATCGCGTCGCCGATGTCGCTGACGAAGAACTCGTCCAGCACCAGCACCCGCAACTGCGCGCGCCATTCGCGCGCGATCGCCGCCAGCGGGTCGCGTTCGCCGGCATGCGCGCGCAGGCGTTCGTGCACGCTGCGCATGAAGCGGTGGAAGTGGGTGCGGCGCTTCTGCGCGACGGGCAGCCCGTCGAAGAACAGGTCGATCAGGAAGGTCTTGCCGCGGCCGACCCCACCCCACAAGTACAGGCCGCGGACAGGTTCGGCGTCGCCGCGACCGAACAGCCTGCCGAGCAGGCCGCCGCGCGCCGACGCCTGTGACAGGGCCAGGTGGATGCGGTCGAGCTCGCGCAGCACGTCGCGCTGGGCCGGGTCGTCGCTCCAGTCGCCGCGGGCGACGCCGGCGGCGTAGCGCGACGAAGGCAGCCCGCTCGCGGCCGCCGCTTCGTCGCTCGTTGCGCCGCTGCTCATCGACGCGCGGCCCACGGCGGCGTGCCGGACGCGCGGCGGCGCCCGCTGGTCAGGTGGTGCGCTGCCTTCATGTGGCGGCGGGCAGGTAGGCCTTGACGCCGTTCTTGATCGCGCCGCGCAGGTCGATCAGCTTGCGATGGAAGAAGTGCGTGGTGTCGGGCATGCGCACCAGTTCGGCCTGCGCCTTCTCCTGCTCCAGCCAGTCGTAGACCGCCTGCGGGTCGACCACTTCGTCGTTCTCGCCCTGGATCACCAGCCACGGCATGGTCGGCAGCGCGATGCTGTCGAAGTCCCAGCGCCCGGCGGGCGGGGCGATCGTGACCAGCACGCCGGGCTGCAGCGAGGCCGCCGCGCGCAGCGCCACGTAGGCGCCGAAACTGAAGCCGGCCAGCCACAGCGCGTCCCCGGGCCGCTGCTCGCGCACCCAGGCGGCGACCGCGTGCAGGTCGTCGACTTCGCCGCGGCCCTCGTCGAAACTGCCGGCCGATTCGCCGGTGCCGCGGAAGTTGAAGCGCACGGTGGTCGCGCCCAGTTCGCGCAGGGCGCGCGCGGCCATCGTCACCACCTTGTTGTGCATCGTGCCGCCTTCGGTGGGCAGCGGGTGGCAGACGATGGCGACCAGCGGCAGCGGGGTGGCGTCGTCGCCGGGCAGGTCGACGTGCAGTTCCAGCGCGCCCGCGGGACCGGCGAGGGTGACGGGGCCCGAAACGTCGGGAAACGGGGGATTGGCCATGGGACGCATGATAGGCGCTGCGCCGCAGCGGCGCGTCACGGGGCGCCTGCGCGCGGCGGAGCGCTACCGTCGGCGCGAGCCGCGCGGCACGCTTTCACCGACGATCGCGCTCCGTTCGCCGAATTTGGCCCGGCCTCGGATACGAAGACGCCGCCCGGAGGCGGCGTCTTCGAGCGGCTCGCTGGCAGCGCCCTTACTTGAGGTTGCCCATCATCCAGTCGACGGTGGCCTTGACCTGCTCGTCGCTCAGCGCCGGGTTGCCGCCCTTGGGCGGCATGATGCCGCCGTCCGGGCCGTTGTAGCCCTCGATCGCATGCTTGTAGAGCGTTTCGGTGCCCTGGGCGATGCGCGCGGCCCAGTGCGCCTTGTCCATGGTCGGCGCGTTGCCGGCGCCTGACGTGTGGCAGCCGGTGCACAGGTTGCTGAAGATCACCGAGCCGTCCATCGTGCCGCCATAGGCGACCTGGGCGGCGGCGGCTGCGCTGGCCGCGGCCGATGCGGCGGCCTGCGAGGCGGCGCCGGTCGCGCCGGCGTACACGTCGCCGGCCGTTGCGATCCGCGCCTGGGTGGCGCGCTGCGCGGTGGGCGAAACCTCAGGCGGGATGACCCCGTTCAAATGGTTGGCGAACAACAGCAGGGCCAGCGTGACCACCACCAGGAAGCCGATCACCATCGAGAAATGCTTGAGAAAATCGAGGTCGTAGTTGCGCACGTTTCACCCTTGGCGGCCGCTCGGAGGCCGTGCTTGTCGCACAGAAGTATAAGGACTGGCGCGCCTGGAGGGATTCGAACCCCCGACCAATGGCTTCGGAAGCCACTACTCTATCCGGCTGAGCTACAGGCGCCCGGTCGACTATTGTCCATGATCGCGCCCAGCGGCGCGAGTCGCGTACGCTTGCCGGGCTTCGCTGCCGAAGGCTGCCATGTCCTATGAACGTTTCCAGCCAGCCCCGGTCTCCCGGTGGCGCGAGCGGCTGGGCCAGTACTGGAAGCTGACCCGCGGCGACCGCCCGATCGGGTGGCTGCTGCTGCTCTGGCCGACCTGGTGGGGGCTATGGGTGGCCGCGGAGGGCGTGCCGCCGTGGTGGACGCTGGCGGTGTTCTCGCTCGGGGTCTGGCTGACCCGCTCGGCGGGCTGCGTGATCAACGACTACGCCGACCGCTGGCTCGACCCGCAGGTCGAGCGCACCAAGGACCGGCCGCTGGCGACGGGCGCGGTGCGCGGCCGCGAGGCGCTGGCGCTGTTCGCGGTGCTGATGCTGGCCGCGTTCGCGCTGGTGCTGACGATGAACCGGCTCACCATCCTGATGAGCTTCGTCGGCGTGCTGCTCGCGGCGAGCTATCCATACCTCAAGCGCTACACGTACCTGCCGCAGGTGTATTTGGGCATGGCGTTCGGCTGGGGCATCCCGATGGCCTTCGCCGCGGTGCAGGGCACGGTGCCGCCGGTGGCGTGGCTGCTGTACGGCGCCAACATCCTGTGGTCGACCGCCTACGACACCTGGTACGCGATGGTCGACCGCGACGACGACATCCGCATGGGCGCCAAATCCACCGCGATCCTGTTCGGCGACGCCGACCTCGCGATCCAGGGCGTGCTGTACGCGCTGGTGTTCGCCGCGCTGGCGCTGGCGGGCCAGCAGGCGGGGCTCGGCGCCTGGTACTTCGGCGGACTGGGCGTGGCCGCGCTGCTGGTGGCGTACGAATTCGTGATCGCCCGCCACCGCGGCCGCGAGGCATGCTTCCGCGCCTTCCTGCACAACCACTGGGTGGGGATGGCGGTGTTCGCCGGCATCGCGGCGGACTACGCAGTGGCCGGCGCCCGGCTGTCGCCGTTGTAGGAGCGGCGGAAGCCGCGACCGCAGCCCGGCCCCGTTGCAGTTCCGCCGCTACCGCAGGCGGGAGCACGTCGCGAGCCCGGCGCACGGGCACCCCGATACATGCCTTCGCCATCGAAGATGCCGATGTGCCGGAGGCCGATGCCCGGACTTGCGCTTCAATAGCCGAGCCTGACCGCCTTGACCTCGGTGAAGTGCTCCAGCCCGATCCGGCCGTTTTCCCGGCCGTAACCCGACTGCTTTACGCCGCCGAACGGCAAGGTCGCGCCGCCGCCGCCGCCGTTGACGATGACCTGCCCGCTTTCCAGCAGGCCGACCAGCGCATGCACCGTGCCGATGTCGCGAGCCCAGAGCTTTGCCGAAAGGCCGTAGCGTGAATCGTTTGCCAGCGCGGCGACGGCTGCCGGCGAGGCGTCGTCGTCGAACGGCGTCACCGTCAGCACGGGCGCGAAGATCTCCTCCCGCGACACCTGCATGTCCGCGGCCGCGTCGACCAGGATCGCCGGCTCGAAGAAGTAGCCGTTGCCCGGGCGGGCGTGCCCGCCGCGCAACAGGCGCGCCCCGGCGGCCACGCTGTGGCCGATGATGTTCTCGGCGCGTCTGCGTTGCGCGGCCGAGATCATGGGCCCCATCTGGGTTGCTTCCTCGTAGCCGGGGCCGATGCGCAGGCCGTCCATCGCTGCCAGCATGCGCTGGAGCAGGGGCTCGTACACGGATCGCTGCACGAAGACCCGCGAGCCGGCCGCGCAGTATTGCCCGCACTTGAACGCAATCTCGCCGACGATCGCGCTGGCCGCCCGGTCCAGGTCGGCGTCGGCAAACACCAGTACCGGCGACTTGCCCCCCAGCTCGAGCACGAGGCGCTTGAGGTTGCTGTTAGCCGAGGCCGCCATGATCGACCTGCCCACCGCGGTGGAGCCGGTGAAGCTGATGATGTCGACGCCTGGATGGTCGGCCAATGCTTGGCCGGCGCTCGGCCCGGTGCCGGTCACGATGTTCACGACCCCGTCCGGGATGCCGACCTCGCGGCACAGGTCGCCGATCAGCAGCGCCGACAGCGGCGCCAGTTCGGCCGGCTTGAGCACGGCGGTGCACCCGGTCGCCAACGCCGCGGCGAGTTTCTGCAGCACCATCAGGAAAGGCGCATTCCACGGCGTGATCAGGCCGGCGACCCCGATCGGCTGGCGGAGGAAGTAGTCCATGGCTGGTTGCGTGGCCGGATGCATGGGCACCTCGCCGGTGAGCTTGTTGGCCCAGCCCGCGCTATCGCGCAGCGCGCGCAGGCCCAGGGGCAGGTCGCCGTTGCGCACTGACGCGATGCCGTGGCCGGCGTCGAGCGATTCCAGCAAGGCGAAGGTTTCGCTTCGCGCCTCGATGACGTCGGCCAGCGCGTGCAGCCGGGCGGCGCGCTGCCAGGCCGGCAGGCGTGGCCACGGGCCCTCGCGGAAGGCGCGGCGGGCGGCGGCCACCGCGAGGTCGATATCCGCCTCGCCCCCGGCTGCGATGGCGGCGATCGGTGCGCCGGTGGCGGGGTTGTCGACCTGCAGCGACTTGCCGGAAGCGCACGCTTGCCACAGGCCGTCGATGAAGATCGCCGGCGTGCGGTCCAGGAGTTGTCGGCGCAGGCTCGGGAGCATCGATGTGGCGTCGAGGCGGGTGGGATGTGCCAACGGGATCGGGGTCGACATGGGAGGTGAGGTCATGACGGTTCGGCGCACTGTAGATGACAATATCAACAATTATGGCACGAGTTGATATTGTCAACGGCGGGTGTCGTTCTTCACTCGTGGTCCGCCGGGTCCAGCGGTGCGAGCCCTCCAAGCAGCGTCTCCAGCTGCGCGCGTTCGCTGGAGTCGAGCCCGGCGACCAGCTCGCGCGCCGTATCGGCGCGCAGCGACTCCGCGCGCAGATGGACGGCGGTTCCGGCGGCTGTCAGCGCCAGCGGCTGCGCGCGGCGCCCGCCGCCGGCCGGGTGGCCCACGAATTCGCGCGCGCGCAGGATCTTGATGATGCGGGCGATCTGCGCCTTGTCGCGGCCGCTGGCGCGGACGATGTCGCTTTGCGTGCATCCCGGGTGGCGGGCGATGAAGCGCAAGGTGCGCGCTTCCATCGCCGCCAGGCCTAGGCCGGCCTCGCGCAGCAGACGCTGCATGCGGGCCGTGGTCCGCCGTTCGATGGCGTTGACCAGGCTGAGGATCTCGATTCCGGGTGGGACGGCCATGCGCACCTGTATTCCATTTCAGCCCGGCGGATGGGAAGCACGTGGCCGGTGGACCTATCGTACGTCTGCCGGCGATGGCATTCGGCTACGGTGCCCGCGCGCAGACCCAGGCGTCGACGCGCGCGACGCCGGCGCGATGCAACGCATCGGCTGCTGCGTGCAGCGTGGCGCCGGTGGTCATCACATCGTCGACCACGGCGACGTGCCCCGGCAGCTGTACGCCCGTCGCGATCGCGAATGCGCCGCGGAGGTTGCGCCGGCGGCGCGTGGCATCGAGTTCGGACTGTGGCGCCGTGGCGCGCGTGCGCACCAGCGCGCCGTCCAGCAAAGGCAGGCGCAGCGCGCGGGCCAGCGGTCGGGCCAGTTCGAGCGCCTGGTCGTAGCCGCGCTGGCGCAACCGTGTGCGATGCAGCGGGATCGGCAGCAGCGCCTGCGGCCGTTCGGCCCCGGCCAGGGATTGCGCCATCAGCTGCGCAAGCAGGCGTCCGGCGGCCAGGTCCTGGTGGAACTTGAAGCGCGGCAGCAGGCGATCGAGCGGCGCGGCGTAGACGAAGGCGGCGCGGGTGGCGCGCAGCGGAGGCGGCTTTCGCAGGCATGGCCCGCAATGCGGGCCGGCGACGTCCGTGTGATCGTCAGCGCCCGGCAGCGGGATCGCGCAGCGGGCGCAGGCGTGGCGATTCCACGGCAGCGATGCGAGGCAGGCCGCGCACAGGTCGTGGCCCGGTTGCCCCGCTTCGGCGCAGGCCAGGCAGCGTCCCGGCCAGACGTGGCCCAGCCAGCGCCGCCAGCGGCCGTCAACATCCGGCAGGGCGATTCGGTTGACAGGCATGGACATGCTTTCCAGACTGCCCAGCTTGCCTCGCGCCGTCAGTCAGGAAACCGCCATGCCCACCGTCAGTGAACCCCGCGACCGCTCCGGCGCGCCGCCGCGCCACGACTGGAGCCGCCGCGAGGTCGAGGCGCTGTTGGACCTTCCGTTCACTGAGCTGCTGTTCCGCGCCGCCAGCGTGCACCGCGAGCACTTCGATCCCGCCGAAGTCCAGGTCAGCACCCTGCTGTCGGTGAAGACCGGCGGTTGCCCCGAGGACTGCGCCTACTGCCCGCAGGCCCAGCGCTACCACACCGGCGTCGAAGCCCAGAAGCTGATGAGCACGCAGGACGTGCTGGCGAAGGCCAGGCAGGCGAAGGAGGCCGGCGCCTCGCGCTTCTGCATGGGTGCGGCCTGGCGCTCGCCGAAGGACCGCGACATCCCCAAGGTCGCCGAGATGATCCGCGAAGTGAAGGCGCTGGGGCTGGAAACCTGCGCCACTCTGGGCATGCTCAGCGGCGGCCAGGCCAGCGCGCTCCGGGCCGCGGGCCTGGACTACTACAACCACAACATCGACACCGACCCCGAGCTCTACGGCGACATCATCCATACCCGCGAGATGCAGGACCGCTTCGACACCCTCGCCCACGTGCGCGACGCGGGCATGAAGACCTGCTGCGGCGGCATCGTCGGCATGGGCGAGTCGCGGCGCCAGCGCGCCGGGCTGCTGCAGACGCTGGCGACGCTGCCCGCGCACCCGGATTCGGTGCCGATCAACCGCCTGGTGCAGGTCGAAGGCACGCCGCTGCACGGCACGGCCGAGTTGGACCCCTTCGAGTTCGTGCGCACGATCGCGGTCGCGCGCATCCTGATGCCCAAATCGATGGTGCGACTGTCCGCCGGGCGCGAGCAGATGAGCGATGAACTGCAGGCGCTGTGCTTCGCTGCCGGCGCAAACTCGATCTTCCATGGAGAGAAGCTGCTGACCACTGGCAATCCCGACACCGAGCGCGACCGCGCCCTGTTCGAACGCCTGGGCCTGCGGCCGATGCAGGTGACCGTGGACGCGGACGGGCACGACCACGGCGGCACGGTGCACGCGGACATCGTCGAGTCCACCTGTTCGTGCGCGGCCTAGCCGGCGCGGCAGCGGCGCGCGTGCTGGCAAATGGATTCCGGCGGACGGAGGGCGTTGTCATGGTGAACATCTCGCCGATCGGCGTGCATTCCGGGATGGCCTGACATGCCCTGGTACGGGTGGGCCTACCTGACGCTGCTGTGCCTGATCGGCGCCGGCGGATTCGTCGCGGGGCTGCGCGGCGGGCACGCGCGGCTGGCGGTGCTGCAGCTGGCCGCGATCACCGTGCTGGCCTGGGGCGTGGCGCTGTATTTCCGCGGCGAAGGTGCCGGCGTCGCCTACGGCCTGGCCCTGCTCTGCGCGATCGCGGTGCTGGCCTACAAGAGTTTCGCCGACACGCGCATCGCCGACCGCGAACGCATCGCGCCGGCCGGCCGTCTCGGCGTGGCGCTCGGGCAGCTGCTGCTGGTGCCCGGCGCCCTGCTCGGCGCGCTCGCGTTCTGGGCGCAGCGCGGTGTCTGAACGCCCCGACCTGCACCTGCGCATCGCCGCGCAGCGCGAACAGCGCGCCGCGCTCGGCCGCACGCGCGTGCGCCGCACCGTCATCCGTCGCGACGGCATGCGCTGCGAGGTCCTCGACCCCGACGGTGGCGCCTCGCGCTGGCTGCTCAACTTCTGCAGCAACGATTACCTCGGGCTGTCGCGGCAGTTCGCGGTGGTCAACGCGCTGCAGGACGCTGCCGCGCGCGAGGGCGCCGGCAGTACCGCCTCGCACCTGGTGTGCGGCCACCACGCCGTGCACGACGCGCTGGAACATGAGCTCGCCGACTGGATCGGCGCGCCGCGCGCGCTACTGTTCGGTAGCGGTTTCCTCGCCAACCTCGCGGTGGTGCAGGCGTTGCTCGGCGACGACGACCTGTGCGTGCAGGACCGGCTCAACCACGCCAGCCTGGTCGACGCCGCGCGCCTGGCCGGCTGTCGCCTGCGGCGCTATCCGCATGCCGACGCCGATGGCGCGCTGCGCCAGCTGCGCGGCAACCCCGACGGCGCCGCGCTGCTGGCCACCGATGGCGTCTTCAGCATGGACGGGGACATCGCGCCGCTGCGCGAGCTGGCGCTGGCCGCGCACGCACAGCGCGCGCTGCTGTACGTCGACGACGCACACGGCGTGGGCGTCGTCGGGCCCGATGGCCGCGGCAGCGTCGCCGCCGCGCGCCTGCCTGGCGCCGCGCCGCTGCAGCTGGTGACGCTGGGCAAGGCGCTGGGCGGCTATGGCGCGGCGGTGCTCGGCGATGCGGACGTGATCGATCACCTGGCGCAGACCGCGCGCCCCTACGTCTACACCACCGCGCTGCCGCCGGCGCAGGCCGCCGCTTCGCTGGCGGCGGTGAAGCTGGCGCGGCGCGAAGGCTGGCGCCGCGACAGGCTGCTGGCGCAGGTCGCGCAGTTCCGGCGCCTGGCCGCGCGCGCCGGCCTCGAACTGCTGCCCTCCGACACCCCGATCCAGCCGCTGCTGTGCGGCGGCGACGCCGAGGCGATGGCGATGGCGGCCGCCCTCGAGGCGCAGGGATTCTGGGTCGCCGCGATCCGCCCGCCCACGGTATCGGAGGGCCGCGCGCGCCTGCGCGTGACGCTCTCGGCGCTGCATGCGCCCGAGGACATCGAAGCGCTGGTCGATGCGCTGGCGCGCGCCGCCGCGCGCGTGGGCATCGCCTCGGGCAAGACGCCCGCCTTCACGTCGCAGGGCGCGGCCAACCCCGGCCACGAAACGCGGCCGCAGCCTTGAACGTGATCGCCACCGATGGCCGCCGCGCGCTGGCGGCGGTCGCCATCGCGCTGGCTTCGGCGCTGTTCTTCACCCTGACCTACGTGCTCAACCGCGCCAGCGCGAACGACGGCGGGCACTGGGCGTGGACCGCCGCGCTGCGCTACCTGATCACGCTGCCGCTGCTGCTGCCGCTGATGCCCTGGCAGGGCGGCACGGCGCCGGTGTGGCGCGCGATCCGCGCCCACCCGTGGGCGTGGCTGCGCTGCGGCGCGATCGGCTTCGTCGCGTTCTACCTGCTGCTGGCCTACGCGGCCGGCAGCGGACCGTCGTGGCTGGTGGCGGGCAGCTTCCAGTTCACGGTGATCGCCGGGATGCTGTGCGCGCCGCTGATCTACCGCGACGCGCGGCGCCGCGTCCCGCGCGCGGCACTCGGCATCGGCGCGATGATCTTCGCCGGCGTGCTGCTGCTGCAGTTCGGCCATGCAGACGGTGCGCTCGATCGCTCCGGCTGGATCGCGCTGGCCTGCGTGCTCGGCGCCGCGGTGATGTATCCGCTCGGCAACCGCCTGCTGCTGCTGCACCTGGAGCGCAGCGGCGAACACCTCAACGCCACCCAGCGCGTGTTCGGCATGACCTTGGCCAGCCAGCCGCTGTGGATCTTGGTCGCGGCTTTCGCCTGGCATGAAGCCGGCATTCCCTCGGCAGCCCAGGCGTGGCTGGCCGCCGGCGTCGCGCTCAGTGCGGGGGTGATCGCGACCATCCTGTTCTTCCAGGCCACCGGCATGGTTCGCGACAACCCCGCCGCGCTCGGCGCTGCCGAGGCGATGCAGGCGGCGGAACTGCTGTTCGCGACGGTCCTGGGCGTGGCATTCCTGCACGAAGCCTGGCCGCGCGGCGTGGCGGTCTGGGGCGCGGTGCTGGTGGTGCTGGGGATCGTGGCGTTCGCGTTGCTGGTGGCGCGCCGAAGCGCCGGCAGCCTGCCGCGGACGCGCGCGCTGCGAACGGATCGAGGTGCATGAACGACGCGCTGTACATCGAGGAGACGGGCCAGGGTTCGCCGCTGGTGCTGCTGCACGGTTGGGCGATGCACGGCGGGGTGTTCACCCTGCTGGCCGAGCGCCTGCGCGAACGCCATCGGCTGTTCATCGTCGACCTGCCCGGCCATGGCCGCAGCCGTGACAGCGCCGTGCCGCTGGCGCCGGAGGCCTGCGTCGAAGCGATCGCCGCGCGGGTACCGCGCGCGCCGTGGTGCGGCTGGTCGCTCGGCGGACTGGTCGCGCTGCACGCGGCGGCCACGCGGCCCGGCGACGTACCGGGCCTGGCGATGGTCTGCGCCAGCCCGCGCTTCGTGCGCGGGGATGGCTGGAAGTACGGCATGTCGCCGGAGATCTTCCGCGACTTCGCCAGCGGCCTGCGCAACGACTATCGCGCCACGCTCGACCGCTTCATCGCGCTGGAGGCCTTCGGCTCGGACGACGCACGCGGTGAGCTGCGCACGCTGCGCGCCGAGGTCTTCGCGCGCGGAGAGCCGGCCGCGCATGTGCTCGCCGACGGCCTCGAGTTGCTGGAAACCGCCGACCTGCGCGACGCGCTGCCGACACTCGCCGTGCCGAGCCTGTGGATCGCCGGCCGCCGCGACCGGCTGGTCGATCCGCGCGCGATGCGCGGGGCCGCCGATACGGTGGCCGGCGCGAAGTTCGCGGTCGTCGAACACGGCGGGCATGCGCCGTTCCTCACCCACGCCGACGAGGTCGCCGCGCTGCTTGAGGGCTTCCTGCAGGAGCTGCCGGCATGAGCAGGCTGTTCGATCCGAGACAGGTGCGACGCGCGTTCTCGCGCGCATCGGCCAGCTACGACGCGGCGGCCGGACTGCAGCATGAAGTCGAGGCGCGGCTGCTCGAATCCCTCGATTACCTCGAGGACCGCGTGCCGGACACCATAGTCGACCTCGGCTGCGGCCCCGGCCACGCCGCGGCGGCGATGCGCAAGCGCTGGCCGAGGGCGCGCGTGATCGCGATGGACCTGGCGCTGCCGATGCTGCGCCAGGCGCGGCCCCACGGCGGCTGGGGAGCGTTGTCCTGGAGCGGCCTGCACAAGCCGATCGACCGCATCAACGCCGACGCGCGCGCGCTGCCGCTGGCCGAGAACAGCGTCGACGTGCTGTTCTGCAACCTGTGCCTGCAGTGGGTCGAGGACCTGGGCGCCGTGTTCGCCGGCTTCCGTCGCGTGCTCAAGCCCGATGGCCTGCTGCTGGTGTCCAGCTTCGGCCCCGACACGCTGCAGGAGCTGCGCGCGGCATTTGCCGACGCCGACAGCGCGCCGCACGTCAGTCCGTTCGCCGCCATCGCCCAGGTCGGCGATGCGCTGATGCACGCGGGCTTCCGCAATCCGGTGCTCGATCGAGACGTCTTCCTGCAGGGCTATGACGACCTGCCGGCCCTGATGCGCGAACTGCGCGCGATCGGCGCCACCAACGCGCTCGCCTCGCGCCGGCAGACGCTGACCGGCAGGGCGCGCTTCGCCGCCGCCGCCGCCGCCTACGAACGCGAGCGCCGCGACGGTCGCCTGCCCGCAACCTGGGAAGTGATCTACGCCCAGGCCTGGGGGCCGCAGCCGGGGGCGCCGATCCGCGAAGGCGGCCATGACGTCGTGTCGGTGCCGGTGTCGAAGATCCCGATCCGGCGCCGTTGAAGTTGGTTGCCGCGGGTCGTGTCCCGTGGACGACTTCAGCCACGGGATCCGGAAAGCGAATGGAGATTGGGCTTTAGCCGGGTCTCGTTCGCGGCAGCGCGCGTGGAAACGCGCTGGCAATGCCGAAGCAGGTTGCGTGTTCAAGGTGCGCTGGTCAACGGATCGTGATCTGTCACCCGATACCGAGAGGCGCAGAGACCACGAGCCAGCTCTCCGGCGATCCATTCTTGCTGGGGTGCCAGCGCGTTCCGCATCTCTGGCGCCGGATGCTTCGATTCAGACACCTCCGCCTACACTCGGCGCGACCGTTCCGTCCAAAAGCCCGCCATGACCGTCCATCTCCATTTCGCTCCGTTCGTGCTGGCCGGTGCGCTGTTGGCCGCGCCCGCGATCGCCCAGGACGAATACGTCGTCGACCTGTCGCAGATCGATCCGACCGCGATGCTCGCCAGCGCGGGCGACGTGCTGATGCGCGCGCCTGACGCCGCCATCGACGATCTGTTCCAGGCCACGCACGCGGCTTCGCAGTCGCCGCGCGACGCGAAGATCCTGTGCAGGCTGTTCGATCCGCATGCCGACCGCAGCTTCGAGGCGCTGGCCGCCACTGCCAACCGGCTCGGCGCGGCCAGCCGCGAGCGTTTTGCGATCGCGCTGGCCAACATTGCCGCCGGCGGCCTGCAGAATCCGCGCCAGCCCTACGATGCCGCCGCCGCGAAGCAGACGCTGAAGTCCGCCGGCGTGACCGCGATGCTGCTGCACGACGATTTCCTGGTCGGCATGACCGCCGAAGGCAGCGACGCTGCAGCCCGCGACGCGCGCTGCCGCTCGTTCGGCTGGATGCTCGATGCGCTCGATGCGGTTCCGGCCGAGCAGCGGGTCGCCGCGACCCGGCTGATGCTCAACGAAGGGCTGTCGCAGCTCGGTCCACGCTGATCCATCGCGCTTGCAGTGGTTTCAGCCGCGAGTTGGCAACGCAGCGGTCGCCGGATCGCGATGCACGATCGTGCACTGATGCTTTGTGTTCCGTCGGTGCGATCACCGGTGCGCAACGCTCGCAACTGCCGCTGGTGCGCGGCGAAACCCGGCCATCGCGACAGCGATCCCGCGACGTGCAAGGTGTCGGGCCACCGAGTCGGAACACGTTGCCATTCCCCTTGAAGCTCGCGGCTGAAGCCGCTCCCACAGAGACGGGCATTCACCACGGCAGCGCATCGAGGTCGACGTTGCCGCCCGACAGGATCACGCCGACGCGCTGACCGTCGAAGCGCTCGTGATGGCCCAGCACCAGCGCCAGCGCGATCGCCGACGACGGCTCGACCAGCAGTTTCAGGCGCTGCCACAGCAGCCGCATCGCCGCGACGGTGTCATCGTCCGCGACCGTGAGCACTTCGACGCGATGCGTGCGCAGCAGTTCGAAATCCGGTGCGCCCAGGGAGCCGCGCAGCCCGTCGCAGATTGTGTCGGGAACGAAATCGATGACCCGTTCGCCGCGGCGCAGCGATTCGAAAGTATCGGCCGCGCCCGCGGGCTCGGCGCCGAACACGCGGCAGCCCGGCGCCAACGCGCGCGCCGCGATCGCGGTGCCCGAAGCCAGCCCGCCGCCGCCGACTGGCACCACGATCACGTCCAGCGCGCCGGCCGTGGCGAGCAGTTCCATCGCCGCGGTGCCCTGGCCCGCAATCACGCGCGGGTCGGTGTACGGGTGCACCAGCTCCGCGCCCGTCTGGGCCTGCACCTGCGCGCACATGGCTTCGCGCGCGGCGATGGTCGGTGCGCAGCGGTGCAGGACGGCGCCATAGGCTTCGATCGCGGCGAGCTTGGCCAGCACGGCGTTGTCCGGAACCACCACGTGGCAGGGGATGCCACGCGTCTTCGCGGCCAGCGCCAGTGCGCCGCCGTGGTTGCCGGAGGAATGGGTGACCACGCCGCGCGCCGCGGTCGCATCGTCCAGCGACCACACCGCGTTGCAGGCGCCGCGGAACTTGAACGCGCCCGCGCGCTGCAGCGGCTCTGCCTTGAAGTGCAGAGCGCAACCGGCCATCGCATCGAGAGCGCGCGAGCGCAGCACCGGGGTGGCGTGCGCGTGCGGCGCGATGCGCGCGGCGGCGGCGAGGATGTCGTTGAATTCGGGCAGCGGGGCGGGATCCATGGGCAGAGCGTACGATGGCGGAGCTGTTCAGCTAACACAACGCCGCCTGGCGAAAATTAAGCACGGATTCAACGCACAAGGCCGATGCTGGCCTTCGATCAACAGGGGAAGCCGCCATGTTCCGCCAGCTTGCCATCCTTGCCGCCTCTCTCGCCCTGGCCGGCTGTGCTACCGACTACAGCTATCGTGGCGGCGGCGCCGGCGGCGATTACTACTACGGCCGCCCCTCCGTCGACTACTACGGCTACGGGGCACCCTACGGCAGCGCCTACGGCTATCCGGGCAGCTGGTACGGTGGGGTGGGTATCGGCTATGGCTACGGTTACGGCGGCTATGGCTATCCGTACAACTATTACGGCGGCGGCTATTACCCGCCGTACTGGTGGCACCGGCCGCATCGCCCCCACAGGCCGCCGCAGGACGACGCACCGCCGCGGGTCACCGGCGGGCGCCTGCCGGCGAACCGGGTGACCGGCAACCAGCCGCCACGCAGCCCTGCGCAGGTGATGCCGCGCAATGGCGAGCGCCCGATGCTTCCGCCGCGTCGTGAGGCGCCCTGGCGCGGTCGCGCGGATGCCGGCGCGCCGACGATGTCGCGGCCGGCCCCGCAGGCGGTGCGCCCGCCTTCGAGCAGCCCGCGTCCGGCGCCGAGCCAGCGACCTGTCTCCGCACCCCGTCCCGCGCCGCCGGTTTCGCGTCCATCGCGGCCGGCACCGACGCCGAGTTTCCGGGAACGTGAACCCGATCGTAAACGTGAGCGTTGAGGCGCTTGCGTCCGCGGCAAACTGGACGCAAGCTAACCCGACTGACCGGTTGCGTCCTTTTTGGACGTAACAGGGACTGACCAATGTCGACACCCGGCGGGGTAATCCGGATCCCCCCTGTTCCGCTCCCCGCCGGGCGTCGGCGCCTAGTCCAGGCGCCCCGAGGCGCATCCCCAAAAGAAAAGGGGCCGAATGTCCCCCGACATCCGGCCCCCGGTGCTACCCCGTCGTGCGCGTGGCTGGCCCTGTTCCGATTTCCAGCCTGCGCCCCCTCGCGCTTGCCACGTCGGGTGCAACGGACAAGTTGCACGAAGCGTGCCAACTTTGGCCGCCTTGCGGTCCCGCCCAGGGCCTAGAATGTTGCCCCCTTGTTCCCGCGGTCGCGCGCATGGCGTCGTTTCGCCGGCGCCATCGCTCGGCCTCCGCGCGCCTTGCGGCATGACATGACCGATTCCTTCCATCGCTACGACGTCATCGTCATCGGCGGCGGCCACGCCGGCACCGAGGCCGCGCTGGCATCCGCGCGCGCCGGGGCACGCACTCTGCTGCTCACCCACAACATCGAGACCGTGGGTGCGATGAGCTGCAACCCGGCGATCGGCGGCATCGGCAAAGGCCACCTGGTGCGCGAGATCGATGCGCTCGGTGGCGTCATGGCGAAGGCCGCCGACGCCGCCGGCATCCAGTGGCGCCGGCTCAACGCGTCGAAGGGTCCCGCGGTGCGCGCGACGCGCTGCCAGGCCGATCGCGGCCTGTATCGCGCCTTCATCCGTCGCGCGGTGGAGGCGCAGCCGAACCTTACCCTGTTCCAATCCGCGGTCGATGACCTGGTCATCGAATCCGACGGCAGAGGCCGCGATCGCGTGCGCGGCGCGCTCACCAACACCGGCCTGCGCTTCGAGGCGCCTTCGGTGGTGCTGACCGCGGGCACCTTCCTCGCCGGCAAGATCCACGTCGGCCAGACCCAGTACGCCGCCGGCCGCATGGGCGACCCGCCCGCCACGACGCTCGCCGCGAAGCTGCGCGAGCGCCCGTTCGTGGTCGATCGCCTCAAGACCGGCACCCCGCCGCGCATCGACGGCCGCACGCTCGATTATTCGGTGATGGAGGAGCAACCCGGCGACGACCCGCGCCCGGTGTTTTCGTTCATGGGCACGCGCGCGGACCATCCGCGGCAGGCGTCGTGCTGGATCACCCACACCAGCGAACGCACCCACGACATCATCCGCGGCGCGCTGGATCGGTCGCCGCTGTATTCCGGCCAGATCGAAGGCGTCGGCCCGCGCTACTGTCCATCGATCGAGGACAAGGTGGTGCGCTTCGCCGAGAAGGCCTCGCACCAGATCTTCGTCGAGCCCGAGGGGCTCGACGTGACCGAGATCTATCCCAACGGCATCTCCACCTCGCTGCCGTTCGACGTGCAGCTGGCGCTGGTGCGCTCGATCCGCGGCTTCGAGAACGCGCACATCACCCGTGCCGGCTACGCGATCGAGTACGACTACTTCGATCCGCGCGGGCTGCAGGCGTCACTGGAAACCAAGTCGGTGGCCGGACTGTTCTTCGCCGGCCAGGTCAACGGCACCACCGGCTACGAGGAGGCCGCGGCGCAGGGACTGGTCGCGGGGCTCAACGCCGCGCGACTCGCGCAGGAGCGCGCTGCGTGGTCGCCGCGCCGCGACCAGGCCTACATCGGGGTGCTGATCGACGACCTGATCACCCAGGGCACGATCGAGCCCTATCGCATGTTCACCTCGCGCGCCGAGTACCGCCTGCAGCTGCGCGAGGACAACGCCGACCTGCGCCTGACGGGCATCGGCCGCGAGCTCGGGCTGGTCGACGACGCGCGCTGGGCGGCGTTCGCGCGCAAGCGCGACGCGGTGGCCGCGGAAACGCAGCGACTCGGGGCGCTGTGGGCCTCGCCCAACAACGCGATCGGCCGCGACGCGGTGGCCACGCTGGGCATCGAACTGAGCCGCGAGAGCAGCGGACTGGACCTGCTGCGCCGTCCCGAACTCGACTACGCGAAGCTGACCTCGGTGCCGGCGTTTGCACCGGCGGCGGAAGATCCGGCGGTGGCCGAGCAGGTCGAGATCGAGGCCAAATACTCGGGTTACCTCGAGCGCCAGCGAGAAGAGATCGCGCGCGCCCAGCGCAACGAGGGCAAGGCGATCCCCGCCGGTTTCGACTACGCGCAGGTGCGCGGGCTGTCGGCCGAGGTGCGGCAGAAGTTCGAGCGCGTGCGGCCGCAGACCGTCGGCCAGGCCGGGCGCATTCCCGGCGTCACCCCGGCCGCGATCTCGCTGCTGCTGGTGCACCTGGAGCGCGCGCGGCGCGGCGCCCGGGTGGCCTGACGCAGGCGCCGCCTCAGCCGGGCGCGCGCAGGGCGTGGTTCCACGGCATCCGCGCCAGCAGCCGCGCCATGCCGCAGAAGCCGGACACGCCGGCGAACAGCAGGCCGGCTCCCAGCGCGGCGTCGACCAGCACGAACCAGGGCGACACCGTCGCCGCCAGTGCGCTGGCGATCAGCAGCAGCGCGCCCACCGTGACCTGGACCTGGCGCCCGAGCTCCAGCGGCGCGCCGGCATCGCCCGTGACCGGCAGGCCCGCGCGCTTCCAGGCATCCAGGCCGCCTTCGACCAGGTAGGCCTCGCACCCGGTTGCCGCCTGCAGCGCCGTGGCGTTGGCCTGCGTGCGCATCCCGGAGCGGCAGTGGAACAGCACCACGCGACCGGCCGCCTCGCGCAGCAGCGGGGCGTCGGCCAGCTGCGACACCGGCACGCAGCAGGCGCCGGGGATGCGCTCGCGCGCGTGTTCGTCGCGCTCCCGGATATCGACCAGCAGCGCGCCCTGTTCGAGCAGGGTACGTGCGGCGTGCGGGGGGATCGTCTTCATGGCGGCCTCGTGGATCAGGGACAAAAAACGGACTTGAGCGCCGCGACCAGGGTTTCCACCCGCGGGTCGGCGATCCGGTAGTGCACGGTCTGCGCCTCGCGCCGGCAGGCGACCAGCCCGTCCTCGCGCATGCGCGCCAGATGCTGGGAGAGCGCCGACTGGCTCAGTTCGACCTGCGCCAGCAGCTGGCCCACGCTGAGCTCGCCGCGCTCAATGAGCAGGCACAGCACCAGCAGGCGCTGCTCGTGGCCCAGGGTGCGCAACATCGCGGCCGCGTCGGCGGCGCCCTGCCTGAAATCGCGATCGCGTGGCCTGGGGTTCGGCATGCGGCTAGTATATTACAAAATTCTAAATTAGAATGAACGAATATTAGGCGGTAGGCCCGCCATCCACGGAGATCACCGAATGACCACCTCCTACCAGGCATTGACCCGCGAGATCTCGCGCAACCTGACCCCGCTGCGCAGCCACAACGCCGCCCTGATGCAGAGCTTCGGTGCGCTCAGCAAGGCGGCAATGGCCCCGGGCGCGCTGGACGAGAAGACCAAGGAGTTGATCGCGATGGCGATCGGCGTGGCCAGCCGCTGCGACGGCTGCCTGGGATTCCACGCCAAGGCGCTGGTGCGCCTCGGGGCGACCCCGGAGGAATTCCGCGACATGCTCGGCGTGGCCGTCTACATGGGCGGCGGGCCGTCGCTGATGTACGCGGCCAACGCGATCGCCGCGTACGAGGAGTTCAGCGCGGCGGCGTGACGGCACGGACCGAGGCCGCGCCGCCATGCGGAACGCGACCAGGGAAGGCTCCGGAAACGCCCCCGGCAAGCGCGGCGCCGCGAGCGCTCAGGAGCGGCGCAGGCCCTTGAGGGCGTCGGCGATGGCGCTGTCGAACGGCGCCGCCTGCTGCCGCGGGGCGGGGCGACCGCGGTCGTTGCTTCCGCGCTCGTTGCCGCCGCGACTGCCGGCGTCGCGGGCCGCGTTCGTGTGGGCGCCGCCGCCGCGCGGCTCGCGCTCGCCCTGTCGCGGCGCGGGCTGCCCCGGGGCGTCCTCCAGCCGCCGCGTCAGCGCGATGCGCTTGCGGGCCACGTCCACCTCCAGCACCTTGACCTTGACGATGTCGCCGGCCTTGACCACGTCGCGCGGATCCTTGACGTAGCGGTCGGCGAGCGCGGAGATGTGCACCAGGCCGTCCTGGTGCACGCCGATGTCGACGAACGCGCCGAAGGCGGCGACGTTGCTCACCACCCCCTCGAGCACCATGCCGGGCTTGAGGTCCTTGATGTCCTCCACGCCCTCGGCGAAGCGCGCGGCCTTGAACTCGGGTCGGGGATCGCGGCCGGGCTTCTCCAGCTCCCTGAGGATGTCGCGCACGGTCGGCACGCCGAAACGTTCGTCGGTATAGCGTTCGGGCTTGAGTGCGCGCACGAACGCGCCGTCGCCGATGATCTGCGCCACGCCGCGACCGCTCTCGCGCACGATGCGCTCCACCACCGGGTAGGCCTCCGGATGCACCGCCGAGGCATCCAGCGGCTGGTCGCCGCCGGCGATGCGCAGGAAGCCCGCACACTGCTCGAAAGTCTTCTCGCCCAGGCGCGGCACCTTGAGCAGGTCGCTGCGGCGCTTGAACGGGCCGTTGGCATCGCGGTGCACGACGATGTTGCCGGCCACCGTTGACGACAGCCCCGAGACGCGCGCCAGCAGCGCCGCCGACGCGGTGTTGACGTACACGCCGACCGCGTTGACGCAGTCCTCGACGCGCGCGTCGAGCGACCGCGCCAGCCGGTACTGGTCGACGTCGTGCTGGTACTGGCCGACGCCGATCGACTTGGGCTCGATCTTGACCAGTTCGGCCAGCGGATCCTGCAGCCGGCGCGCGATCGACACCGCGCCGCGCAGCGAGACGTCGAGGTCCGGGAATTCGTTCGCCGCCAGCTCGGAGGCCGAGTACACCGAAGCGCCGGCTTCGCTGACCACGACCTTCTGCAGCGACAGCTCCGGGTGGCGCTGGATCAGCTCACCGGCCAGGCGATCGGTTTCGCGACTGGCGGTGCCGTTGCCGATCGCGATCAGCGACACGCCGTGGGCCTTGCACAGCTTCGCCAGCGATTGCAGCGACTGTTCCCACTGCCGGCGCGGTTCGTGCGGATAGATCGTATCGGTGGCGACCAGCTTGCCGGTGGCGTCGACCGCGGCGACCTTCACCCCGGTGCGCAGGCCCGGGTCGAGTCCGAGCACCACGCGTGGCCCGGCGGGTGCGGCCAGCAGCAGGTCCTTGAGGTTGTCGCCGAAGATCGCGATGGCTTCGGCCTCGGCCTTCTCGCGCGCCTGGTTGAACAGGTCGAGCATCAGGTGCAGCTGCAGCTTCGCGCGCCAGGCCAGGCGGCAGGCGTTGCCCAGCCAGGCATCGGCGGCGTTGCCCTGGATGCGGATGCCGGCGTGCAGCGCGACGCGGCCTTCGGCGTAGGCGTTGCCGGCCTCGGCGTCGGCGCCCGGGTCGAGTTCGAGCTGCAGGAACTCCTCGCGCCGCCCGCGGAACAGGGCCAGCAGGCGGTGCGACGGGATCTTCGCCAGCGGCTCGGCGTGGTCGAAATAGTCGCGATACTTCACGCCCGCCGCTTCCTTGCCTTCGGCCACGCGCGCACGGATCACGCCGTTGGCCGACAGCCATTCGCGCAGCTCGCCAACCAGCGTCGCGTCCTCGCCCCAGCGCTCGATCAGGATCGCGCGCGCGCCTTCCAGCGCGGCCTTCGCGTCGGCCACGCCGCGTTCGGCATCGACGAAGCTGGCGGCGAACTCTTCCGGCACGCGGGTCGGATCGTCGAGCAGGCCATCGGCCAGCGGTTCGAGCCCGGCCTCGCGCGCGATCTGCGCGCGGGTGCGGCGCTTGGGCTTGTACGGCAGGTACAGGTCTTCCAGCCGCGACTTGCTGTCGGCGCCTTCGATCTGGGCGCGCAGCGCGTCATCGAGCTTGCCCTGCTCGTCGATGCTGGCCAGGATCGCGGCGCGCCGGTCCTCCAGCTCGCGCAGGTAGGCCAGGCGTGTTTCGAGGTTGCGCAGCTGGGTGTCGTCGAGGCCTTCGGTGACTTCCTTGCGATAGCGCGCGATGAACGGCACCGTCGCGCCCTCGTCGAGCAGGCCGACGGCGGCTTCCACCTGGGCGGGACGGGCGCCGATCTCGTCGGCAATGGTGGCGGCGATCTTGCGCGCCAGCGCGGGGGAAGGAGCCTGCATCGTGTCCGGTATCCATGCGACCTCGTCGCGATGCCCGCATTGTCGCAACGCGGCGCGCGCGGCGACAGGTTGACAGCGCGGTCATCGCGCGGCAGCGCGATCGCGTCAGAGCCGGCGCTGGACGCGATCGTCGCGCGCGCGGCGCCGCCACGGCAGCGGGATCGCGAACAGCATCAGCGCCGCCCACGCCAGCCGGCTCGACCAGCTTTCGCGATCGGGCGCCTCCAGGGCAGCGGCCTCGTCGCCGTCGCCGTCGAGCGCGTATTCGCCGGCGTCCATCGCGCGCAGCACGGCGCGCGCGCGGTCCACGTCGCGATGGGCCACGCGCAGCTTCACCCCGCCCACCGCCAGCCGCCACTCCCAGTTGGCCATCGCCAGGTGCTCGTCGCCCAGGTGCGCGTCGATGCCTTCGGACTGCAGCAGGCCGCGCGCCAGGTGCGCTTCGATCGGGTCGGTGTAGTGGGCGACGGTGGTGAACATCGTGCGCCGATGATGCGCCGCCGCCGACGATCGCGGCCAGTGCTCCTGCAAGGGCGGCTTCAGCCGCGAGCGGCGCACGGCCGACGCGCGCCGTCGGCTTGGCGCGAAGCCAAGCCCACGCCGCGTCGCGTCCGATCCCGTCCTCGAGCGGCGAATCCAGAATCTTTCGCAGCCCGCAGCCCGCAGCCCGCAGTCCGTTGCGCGAAAATCCGTTGCCGGCACGCTCGCTGGGTCGCGCCGCCGCGAGGCCATCCGCCCCGGCGCCGCCCCGAATCGTGACCTGGAGTAGGCTTGGTCGCCATGAAAAACGCCGCCCTGCTTCTGATCGCCGGATGCGCGCTGCTGGCCGCCTGCCAGCAGGCGCCGCAGCCTGCAACCACCACCGATGCCGCTGGCAACACGCTCACGCAATGGGCGCTGCCCGCCGCGGCCGGGGCCGCGCAGCCGGACCTGTCGCTGGCCCCCGACGGGCGCCTGCTGCTGAGCTGGATCAGGCCCTTCGACAAGCAGCGGCACGCGCTGCAGTACACCACCTTCGACCGCCAGCAGCAGTGGCAGTGGACGCCGAAGACGATCGCGGTGGGCGCATCGATGGTGGTCAACTGGGCCGACACGCCGCACGTCGCGGCCACCGCCGATGGCACGATCTGGGCGCACTGGCTGCAGAAGACGCGCGGCGCGGGAGATGGCGCGGCCTACGACATCATCGTGTCGCATTCGGTCGACGACGGCCTGCACTGGAGCGGCCCGGTCCGGGCGCACGACGACGGCAAGGCGGTCGAGCACGGCTTCGTCTCCTTCTGGCCCGCGGCGCGCGACCGGCTCGGGATGGCGTGGCTGGACGGACGCAACACTACCGGCGGGGCGCACGCCGGCCATGACGCCGGTGCCGCCGGCGATGGGGCCGGTGACGACACGACCGAAGGCGCGGGCATGACCTCGCTGCGCGCGGCGAACGTCGATACCGCGTCGCGGATCGCCGATTCGGTGGAAGTCGACCCGTCGGTCTGCGACTGCTGCGGCACCGATGTCGCGGTGACTGCGCGCGGGCCGCTGCTGGTCTATCGGGATCGCACCGCCGACGAGATCCGCGACATCCGCGCCACGCGTCTGGACGGCGATGCCTGGCGCGCGCCGCAGCCGGTGCACGAGGACAACTGGAAAATCGCCGCCTGCCCGGTCAATGGCCCGGCCGTGGCCGCGACCGGCAACGGCGCCGTGGTCGCCTGGTACAGCGCCGCCGACGACCGGAGGAAGCTGCAGCTCGCACGCAGCGCCGACGCCGGCGACAGCTTCGGCGCGCCGGTGATCGTGGACCAGGGCGACGCGGTGCAGGGACGCGTCGACGTGGCCCTGGACGCGAAGCAGGCCTGGGTCGCGTGGTTGCGCGAGGACGCGGGTGGACAATCGCTGTGGCTGGCGCGCTACGCGCCGGACCTGTCGCGCGAACTGTCGCGCACGCAGCTGGCGAAGCTGCAGGGCCGCGGCCGCGCCACCGGCTTCCCGAAGCTGGTCGCGCGCGACGGCGAGGCGTTCGTCGTGTGGACCGACATCGTTGGCAGCGTCCCGCAGCTGCGCGGATTGCGGGTTCGGCCGGCGCGCTGAGAGCAGGAGCGCCGATGCCGCGAGCCGTGATCGTTGGCTGCATAGCAGTGACGCGGGAAGAACGGCCTCAGCGGCAGGTTGGGCGGGACGTGAGCCGGTGAAGTGAGAGCTCGCGGCTGAAGCCGCTCCTACAGGAGCCGTGGGCGAATGGCGAACGGATAACGCTTCCGCCGGCTCGCGGCCGCGGCGCCTACTTCTCCTTGCGCCAGTTCACCGAGCCGCGGTTCTCCACGCTGCTCGATTCGATTTCGATGTCGAAGCCCTTGCGCAGCAGGTACTTCAGCGTCAGCACCTGGCCGGTGCCGAGCAGCGAGACGCCGAAGCCGATGTACAGGCGCGGCGAGATCTGCTTGCCGATGCCCAGCACGCTGCCGCCCAGCGCGCGCGACTCGATCACGCCGGCGTCGTCCAGGCCGATCTTGCTGCCGATCTGTCCGGCCAGCAGGCTGCCGCCGGCGTTGAGCGCGGTGGTGGCGGCGTTGAGCTGGTTGCTCTCGTCGCTCGACAGGTTGGAGGTCGAACGACCCAGCGCGAGATAGGACAGCGCCTCGGAATCGTTGGTCGCCGGGTCGGACCAGACGTCGGCCTGGGGCGAGGACGCGCGGCCGGTGACGTCGATGCCGGCGGTGATGTCGTGCGCTTCGATCCGCCGCTCGGCGCGGATGTCGAGGATCGGGTCGGACACCGGCCCGTTGGACCACACCAGGTGGCCCCGGCTGATCCGCAGCTTCTGGCCGTAGGCTTCGTAGCGGCCGCCGACCTCGAGGTTGCCCACCGCGGTCATCTCGCGCCCGGGCACGGCGCGCACGCGCAGTTCACCGCCGAGGGTGCCGTCGAGGCCGAAGCCCTTGAGCTTCACGTCGTCGCCCATCACCAGGGTCAGGTCGAGGTCGAGCGGCGATGCGCCGGAGCGCTCGGGGTCGATCGGGTCGAGCACCACCACGTCCGGCGAAGCCGAGACGCCTTCGTCCAGCCGCTCCAGGTCGATCATCGCGCTGGGCACCGTCACCTTGCCGGTGACCGCGAGCGGCTGGCCCGCGGCGTAGCGCACGGCGATGTCGGGATCGGCAATCGCGCGCAGGTCGCGGGTGTTGGACACCAGCACGCCTTCGCCGTGCAGGCGCAGGACCAGCGGGGTGTCGGTGCCGCGCCAGCCGAGGCTGCCGTCGACGTGCAGGATGCCGGCCTGCGCGGCGCTGTCCGGCGGCGCGGATCGCACGCTGCCGGTGATGCGCGCGGTGCCGTCGGGCAGCGCATCGAGGCGCACGTTGCCGTTGTCGAGCAGGATCCCGAGCGCCGGCAGCTCGGTGCTGAAATCGCTGAGCTGCGCCTGTCCGCCCAGCGATGGCGCGGCGCGCGACCCGGACAGGGTGAGGTGGCCGGCGAGCTTGCCGGTCGGCTCGACGATGTCCTGCGAGAACAGTTCCAGCCAGGTCAGCTCGTCGGTGGCGACGTCGATCGTGCCCGACAGCGGCGAATCGGCGTCCCAGCCGGTGGCCAGTCGCGCGTCGATGCGGCCATCGCCGTTGAAGGCCGCGGCGAGCGTGGCGTTGATCCGCCGCGGATCGAAGTCGGCGTCGAGGAGCAGGTTGCTGTAGCCGATCACGTCGCGGCGCGAGCGCTGGCTCATGCGCAGCCCACCGTCCGCCGATGCGATGGTCACGCTGCCGGCCCAGGCGTTGCCGGCGGGGCGCAGCCGGCCGTCGAGCGCGATCTCGCCGCGCAGGATCCAGGGCCGGCCGTCGTCGCGCTCGGGCAGGTAAGGCGTGGCCAGCGAGAGCGGCAGGCCGCGACCCTCGACCGCCAGTCCGCGGCGCGGCCAGTCGGCGCTGGCGCACAGCGAGCCGCCGTCGCTGGCGGCAAAGCAGCTTTGCGAGAGCGTCCAGTTGCCGCCGCGCTGCGCGTAGCGCGCCGGCGACTGCAGGCGCCAGGTCGCACCTTTCGCCGGCGCGAGCTGCAGCGACGCCAGCGTGCCCTGCCAGTTGGCACCGGTCCTGCGCGCGCTGCTGGCCAGGTCGAGGGCGCCGATCTCGCCGCGCGCGCTGGCGACCAGCCGCAGGTCCTCCACTGCGCCGCTGGCATCGATGCGCACGCTGTCGAGCGCGACGCCGGCGCTGACGCCCTGCGCCGACAGCGCCAGTGCGCCGCTGCCGCGTTGCCACGGCAGGCGCCCCTTGGCGACGAGCGAGGCGGCGGCGTAGTCGCCGTACCTGAGTCCGCTGCCGGTGAGGTCGGCCTCGACGTCGGGTGCGTTGCGCGGGCCGGCGAGGCGCAGCGTGCCTTGCAGCGTGCCGCTGGCGTCGGGCAACAGGTCCTCGAGATGCAGCGGCGACAGCCGCGCGTCGACCGCGATCACCTTCGCCACCCGGCCCTCGGCGTCGATCCGGCTGTTGCCGGCGCGCAGTGCGATCTCGCCCGAATACTCCGGCTGCACCGTGTCGCTGGCCAGCGCCTTGAGCTCGACACTCGCGCGGCCTTCGAGCGCACGACCGCGCAGCTGGCCGCCGATGTGCGGGACTTCGACCGTGGCGTCGTAACCGCCGTCGGCGCGCGCACCGCCGCGGCTGGCGACGTCGGCGTCGACCGCGCCCTCCCAACCGTCGACGAAGAACCCCGGATCGAAGCCGTCGAGCGTCGCGCGGGCGTCCCAATGCAGGCGCGGCGCGGTCCCGGCCTTGCCGTCCAGCGCGATGCGGCCGCGGTCGAGCGCAAGTTCCACGATGCCCGCATAGTCTTCGCCGCGCGCGGTCACGTCGGCCTTGCCGTCCAGCGCGCGGCCGCGCAGCCGGCCGCTGAGCTCGGGCACCGACAGCGTGGCATCGAAGCCGCCACCGTCGAGCGCGCGGCCCTGCGTGGCCAGCGTGCCGTCGATGTCGCCGTCCCAGCCGGTGACGAAATAGCCCGGATCGAAGCCGTCGAAGCTGGCGTCGAGCTTCCAGCTGGTCGCCGGGCTCCATGCGACGTGGCCGCGCGCGTCGAGCGTGCCGGTCGGCGTGCTCGCGCGCAGCGTGCGGAACGTCATGCGACCGTCGTGGCCGCGGCCGTCGAGCGTGACCGCCGCCCGATCGCCGTCGCGCGCGATGTCGGCCTTGCCCACCGCGGCCCACGCGGCGGCGGTGCCGGCCAGGCCCAGGTCCGCGTCGACCACGATCACCGGCGTGGCGTCGGTGCCGGCGACCGGGTCGGCCGGCGCGCCGCCGAAGCGCAGGCCGCGCGCGTTGACCGCGTAGCGGAACGTCGCCCTGCGCGGCTCGCTGAAGTCGCCGCGTCCGCGCGCCTGGATGGTGCCGTCGAAGATCTCAAGCTGCAGCGGTTCGAACGCCAGCACCTTGTCTTCCAGCACCAGCTTCGACGGCCGCACGGTGGCGCGCAGCGTGCCCTGTTCGAAGCGGCCCTGGACCGTCGCGCGGCCGCCGACGCCATCGGCGCGCAGCTGCAGCGCGATGGGCGACGGGTCTGGTTCCTTCGCGCCGGCGAGCAGCGCGGTGTCGAGCCGCTCGGCGCGTGCGCGCAGCTGCCAGTGCGGCGTGTCTTTGCCCTGCAACAGCAGGCTGGCGCGCAGCGGCCCTGGCAGCGCGCCGCCGATGCCGACCTCCATGCGCCGCAGGTCGCCGCGCGCGACCAGGCCAACGCGCAGCGGCGCGCGCTGCAGCGGCGATGCGGCGCTGCCGGCGATCGGGATCACGGCGGTTGCCGTCAGGTCGACGCGATAGTCGTCGCGCGGCACGTAGTCGCCGTGCGCGGAGAAGCGGCCGCGGTCGCTTTCCACCACGACGTGTTCCAGGTGCAGCTGCCGACGGCGCGCGTCGAGCCCGCCGCGGACGCTGCGGATGTCGATCAGGTGCTCGCCCTGCCGGGTGATGCGCAGGCCATCGACGCGGATCGCATCGGCCTGCAGCCCCAGCGGCGGGTTGATGTCGGGCAGCACCTCGGGCCAGGTCGGCAGTTCGAACGGCGCGTCGGTCTTGGGCAGGTCGAGCGTGGCGCCTTCGACGATCATCGTGTCCAGCCGCAGCAGCTTGCCCAGCAGCGGACGGATGTCGGGGTCGATCACGATCCGGCGCGCGGCGAAGGTCAGCGTGCCCGGCTTCGCGCACTGCCCGTAGGGCACCGGTTCGCCGTCCTTCTGCGGGCACGTCTGCTGCACGAAGCGGACGTCGTGGATCGCCAGAGGCCCGCTGGCCGGGCCTTCGGCGCGGCTCCACGACAGGCTGGTGCCGGCCGGCATGCGCGCCTTGACCTGGGCCAGCAGGAAATCGCGGCCGCCCAGCGTCGACAGCAGCCACCACGCGACCACCGCGACCAGCAGCGCCAGCCCGGCGATCGTGAACGCGCTGCGGCGCGCCAGCATCCGGGCGCGCGCGTGGCGGCGCGCGCGCAGTTCGGCGATGCGCGCCTCGCGCTGCTCGGGCGTGAGATCCGGATCGAGGCGCGATCGGCGACGGAAGACCGGGGCCATGCTCAGAACTCCGCCCCGATGCTCAGGCCGATGGTGAACGGCGAGTCGGGATGGTCGAGGCCGCGCGCGATGTCGAAGCGCAGCGGGCCGACCGGCGATTTCCAGCGCACGCCGACGCCGACGCCGGTGCGCCAGTCCGCGTCCGTGCCGTCGAACGCGCTGCCGCTGTCGACGAACACCGCGCCGCCCCAGCTGTCGTTGAAGTAGTGCTCGAACTCGCCGCTGGCGGTCACCACGTTCTTGGCGCCGATCGAGAAGTCGCCGAGGCGCGGGCCGACCTCGCGCCATTCGTAGCCGCGGATGCTGCGGTCGCCGCCGGCGTAGAAGCGCAGGCTCGGCGGCATCGCGGTGAGCGCGTCGGTGAAGGTGTGGCCGATTTCGCCGCGCACGATCAGCCGGTTGCGTTCGCCCAGGCCCTTGAACCAGCTGGCGCGCGCATGCACCTGGGCGAAGCTGGCATCGGAGCCAGCGCCTTCCGCGCCGCCGCGCAGCATGACCGAGCCGCCGATGCCGCGACGCGGGAACAGTTTGTCGTCGACGTCGATGTATTCGGCCCGCAGCGCCGGGAACGCGAACGTCGCGAAGCGGTACGCGGTCGGCGTGTCGGGGTTGTTGTCGTCCTCGGCCACGTAGGCCCAGCGCTCGCGCAGCACGTGCAGCGAGGCGACCAGGTTGAGATGGCGGTTGTACTGGCCGCTGCGGCTGGCGACGAACTCCACCCGCCGCGAGTCGATGTAGTCGGTCTGCTCGTCGGCGAACTGCAGGCTGGCGGTGTACCAGCCGTCGAGCCAGGCGAACGCGGGGATCCGGTATTGCAGCGTGAGGGTCTTGCGCTTCTGCGCGTAGTCCAGTTGCGTCAGCGCTTTGTGCCCGCGCTGGTTGACGTAGCGACGTTCCAGCCCGAAGCGCACGCCCGGTCCGCTCTCGGTGCCGTAGCTCAGGCCCGCGGTGTAGACGTCGCGCTTGGCCGGCGTCAACGCCACCTGCACCGGCACGCGTCCGTCCACGGCCTGGTCGGGCTGCGGCTGGATGTCGATGCGGCTGAAGTAATCCAGCGCGATGAGCGACTGGCGCAGGCGGTCGAGCCGGCCCTGGTGGTAGTACTGGCCTTCCTCCCAGTACACCAGCTTCTGCAGCAGCCGGTTGCCCACCACCTGTTTCGGCGACTGGGTGAACGTGGTTGCGCCCATGTCGTAGCGCGCGCCGCTGGTCCACACCAGGTCGATGTCGGCGGCGTTTTCCGCGCGCGTCACCTCGACCCGGTGCGAGGCGAAGTCGGCGTCGAAGTAGCCGCGCTCGGCCAGGCGCCGGGTGATCCGGGTCTTGCTGGCTTCGTACAGGGCATGGTTGAACACGTCGCCGGTGTCGGGCCTGAACTTGCCAAGGTCCTGCCGGAGGTAACGATCGCGGCCGCCCTCTCCGAGGATCGCGACGTCGGCGTCGCGCACCCGCACCGGTTCGCCCGGCTGGATGGTGATCACCACGTCGGTGCCGCCGTCGGTCCGGTTGCGCTCGACGGTGATTTCCGGCGAGTAGTAGCCGAACGGCTCCAGCGCCTCGCGCGCCTCGTCGTCGGCCTCGCGCACCAGGTAGCCCAGCCGACGGCCGGTGACGTCCTTGCCGATCGCCTCGACCAGCGACAGCGAGACGCGCACGTTTTCGGTCATCCCGTCGTCGAGCCCGTGGATCTCGACCGAGCGCACGGTCGCCGCGCCCGCGGTGGCGGAGGCGAACAGGAGGACGAACAGGAGCGCGGCAGCGGCGGCGATGCGGGGGAGAGCCGGGGGCATGCGGGGAGGATACCCGGCGCCGATCAAGAACCGATTAACGGATCGATGGTTGACGCGTCATGGGTCGGCCCATGCATCAAGCGCCGGTAGCTGCTGACGGCAGCGCGGGACCACAGGATCAAGCCAACGTCTAGTGGAGCGGCTTCAGCCGCGAGCGTTTTGGCCAGGGTCGCGTCATGGGGTAAAGCTCGCGGCTGAAGCCGCTGCCACAACAACAATCCGGCGGCAAATTACGGATCGAGGCAAGCGGGCATGCACCCTGGCAGGCCTGTGCTCAGCCCGACAGATGCTCGATCGCCGCGACGCTGCCCAGCCGCTCCGACAGTCGCCGCAGCAGCGCGAGCCGGTTGTTGCGCAGCGGCGCGTCGTCGACGTTGACCATCACGCCGTCGAAGAACGCATCGACCTGGGGCCGCAGCCGCGCCAGATGCGCGAGCGCATCGACGTAGTCGCCGTGCGCCAGCGCGTGGCCGGTTTCGGCGTACACGGCTTCCACGGCTTCGGCCAGCGCGGCCTCGGCCGGCTCCTTCAGCAGCGCGCGGTCGACCGTGGCCGGGACCTCGTCGCCGGCCTTCTTCAGGATATTGTTGATGCGCTTGTTGGCCGCGGCCAGCGCCTCGGCCTCGGGCAGCTGGGCGAACGTGCCGATGGCGTCGATGCGGCGGTCGAAGTCGTACAGCGAGGCCGGACGCAGCTCGGCGACGGCGTTGAAATGCTGCACCGGCACGCCCTTGTCGGCGTAGTAGCCGCGGAGCCGGTCGAGGATGAACTCGTAAACTGCAGGTGCGACAGTTTCCGGAACTGGTGACCAAAGCGACACGCTTGCACTCTTGGCTTGGACGCCCATTCTTTTTGCGGCATCCATGGCGTGAGCGAGGCGATCGGCTTCTGCAGTTGCCATGTGATCGGCAACATGTTGAATCGCCAATTTGCTCAGCTCTAGCAGGTGAAGATCGAAACCAGATTCGATGATCGTCCGCGCCAGCCCCAGCGCGTTGCGCCGCAGCGCGAACGGATCCTTGTTGCCCGTCGGCTTCAGACCCGCGGCGAACCCGCCGGCCAGCGTGTCCAGGCGCTCGGCGATCGCCAGCACCTTGCCAAGCTTCGACAGCGCGATGTCGTCCGCGGCAAACCGCGGCTGCCAGGCCTCGTCGAGCGCGTTGGCCAGCGCAAGACGGTCATCATGCGACAGGTCCTCGAGCGCGGCGTCCTGCATCGCGTAGTAGCGCCCGGCGATGCCCTGCAGCTCGGGGAACTCGTTGACCATGCGCGACTGCAGGTCGGCCTTCGACAGCGCCGCTGCGCGCCTGGCCAGCGCCGGGTCGGCGCCAACCTGCGGCGCGATCGCTTCGGCCAGCGCGGCCACGCGCGCGACCTTGTCGGCCACCGTGCCGAGCTTCGCCTGGTAGGTCACGGTCTTCAGGCCGTCATTCATCGACGCCAGGCCCTGCTTCATGTCCTCGACGAAGAAGAACTGCGCGTCGGCGAAGCGCGGGCGGATCACGCGCTCGTAGCCCTTGCGGATCTCGCTCTCGTCCTTCGACGCGATGTTGGCGATGCCGATGAAATGCTCGGACAGGCGTCCGCCTTCACCGAGCACCGGGAAGAACTTCTGGTTCGCCTCCATCGTGGTGATGAGCGCCTCCTGTGGCACGGCGAGGAAGCCGGCCTCGAACGCGCACGCCACCGACTTGGGCCATTCGACCAGGCAGTTCACCTCGGCAAGGTTGCCCGCCTCGATCCGCGCGCTGCCGCCGGCCTGCTTAGCCGCGGCCTCGACCTCGGCCACGATGCGCGCGCGGCGCTCGTCGGGATCGACCAGCACCTTTGCGCCGCGCAGGGCGTCGACGTAATCCTCGGCGCGCCCGATCCACACCGGCTTGTCGTGCATGAAGCGATGGCCGCGGCTCATGCGGTCGGCCTGGATGCCGAACAGTTCGCCTTCCACCACGTCGCCGCCCAGCAGCAGCACCAGCCAGTGCAGCGGGCGCGCGAAGGCGTGGTCGTGGCCGCCCCAGCGCATCGGCTTGGGGATCGGCATCGCCGCGACCGCCTCGCGCAGGATCTCCGGCAGCAGCGCGCGCGTGGCCACGCCCGGCTTCACCGCACGGTGGACGAAGCGCTCGCCCTTGGCGTCGCTGGTGCGCTCGAGCGCGGTCCACTCGACGCCCGCCTTGGCCGCGAACCCTTGCAGCGCGCGCGTCGGCTGGCCATCGGCGTCCAGGGCGATGTTGAGATAGGGGCCGAGGACTTCCGAAGCCTGTTCGGGCTGCTCGCCGGCGACCGAAGGCAGCAGCACCGCCAGGCGCCGCGGCGAGTAGAGCGGCTTCGCCCCGGCTGGCTCCACGGCGATGCCGCGCTTGCCCAGCGCGTCGACGACGCCGTCGAACAGCGCCTGTGCCAGCCCGGGAAGCGCCTTGACCGGCAGCTCTTCGGTGCCCAGTTCGATGAGCAGGGATGTGGTGTCGGACATCGAAAGCCTCTTGCCTTGAAGTCCCCCCTTCAAGGGGAGGATTTAGGTCGGGACGGGTGTCCGGGACGGCGGCGCGCCTTCATGGAAACCCTTCCCCACCCCAGCCTTCCCCGTGACGGGGAAGGAATGAGTTCACGCAGCCTTGGCCGCCTGCTTCAGCCCTGGAAACCCGAGCTTCTCGCGCTGTGCCAGGTAGCTTTCGGCCACCGCCTGCGACAGCTTGCGCACCCGCAGGATCGTGCGCTGTCGCTCGGTGACGCTGATCGCGCGGCGCGCGTCGAGCAGGTTGAAGCTGTGGGAGGCCTTCATCACCTGTTCGTAGGCGGGCAGCGGCAGGTCGAGCTCGACCAGGCGCAACGCCTCGGCCTCGCAGGCGTCGAAGCGGTGGAACAGCTCCGCCACGTCCGCATGCTCGAAGTTGTACGCGCTCTGCTCGACTTCGTTCTGGTGGTAGACGTCGCGGTAGGTCACCGGCGTGCCGTCCGGGCCATGGGTCCAGATGATGTCGAACACGTCGTCGACGTTCTGCAGGTACATGCACAGCCGCTCGAGGCCGTAGGTGATCTCACCCAGCACCGGCCGGCATTCCAGGCCGCCCGCCTGCTGGAAATAGGTGAACTGGGTGACCTCCATCCCGTTCAACCACACTTCCCAACCCAGGCCCCAGGCGCCCAGCGTCGGCGATTCCCAGTTGTCCTCGACCAGCCGCAGGTCGTGCACCAGCGGATCGATGCCCAGCTCCTTGAGCGAGTTGAAGTACAGCTCGACGATGTTGTCGGGCGAGGGCTTCATCACCACCTGGTACTGGTAATAGCGCTGCAGGCGGTTGGGGTTCTGCCCGTAGCGGCCATCGGTGGGGCGGCGGCAGGGCTGCACGTACGCGGCGTTCCACGGCTCCGGGCCGAGCGAACGCAGGAAGGTGGCCGGGTGGAAGGTGCCGGCGCCGACCTCGAGGTCGAGCGGCTGCACCAGCACGCAGCCGCACGCCGCCCAATAGGCGTTGAGCTTCTGGATGAGCGCCTGGAACGTCGGTCCCTGCATCGCCGTGGGTCGCTGGAAAGGCCGGCCAGTATAGCGGGCGGGCTGCGGGCGCCCGCCGGGAGCAGGCGACGCCGCGCACCCCGGCAGGGATAATCGCGGCCTGCCCGCGCCCTTCGGAAAGCCATGTCCCGCAAGCCGTTCCTGATCGTCGAAACCGGCCAGCCGGTCGCTTCCATGCGTCGCCATGGCCGCTTTCCGCACTGGATCCGCAGCGCCGCCGGACTGGCACGCGACGAAGCCTTCGCGCTGGACGTCGCAGGCGGCGCCGCGCTGCCGCCGCACGACGGCCTGGCCGGGGTGATCATCACCGGCTCCGGGGCGATGGTGACCGAGCGCCGCGACTGGAGCGAACGCAGCGCGCAGTGGCTGCGCGGGGCGGTGCAGGCGGGCACGCCGGTGTTTGGCATCTGCTACGGCCACCAGCTGCTGGCGCATGCGCTCGGTGGCGACGTCGGCGACAACCCGAACGGGCGCGAGATGGGGACGGTGGCGATCGACCTGCTGCCGGAGGCGGCGTCCGACCCGCTGTTCGGCGGGCTTCCGGACAGCTTCGCGGTCCAGGCCACGCACCTGCAGAGCGTATTGCGCGCGCCCGAGGGCGCCACGGTGCTGGCGCGCTCCGTGCACGATGACTGCCACGCCTTCCGCTGGGGCGACGCCGCGTGGGGCGTGCAGTTCCATCCCGAGTTCGGCACCGTGCACATGCGCGGTTACGTGCAGGCGCGCGCGGAGGCGCTGGCGAAGGAAGGACGCTGCCCCAGGGCGCTGGCGAGCGATGTGTCTGCGGCGCCACATGCGCGCCGGGTGTTGCGGCGTTTCGTGCGGCACGCACGTGCCAGTATGCCGCGTCGCCGCTGAGCGCCACTGCTGTCGAGCTGTCGTGGGAGCGGCTTCAGCCGCGAGCTTTCCGAAGCAAATTCCGCCCCCTTTTCCGAGGCCCTTCGCCTGCTGCCTGGGCGGCTCCTGCTTCGTGTCCGATCGTGCGCCTCGCCGCGACCTGACGGATCCGGCGCGACCTGCAGGCCTTCGGGGCAAATGTCCCCTGGCTTCGCCTGCGGCGAATGCCTCCTCCTTGATTTGTCCCGAAGGCCTGCAGGCCGCGCCGGACGATCGGGTTGCAGACTTGCGGAAAGCCGGGCTCCTGTCTTCGCTATGAACCGCCGCGCAGGTTGGAACGCAGGGTGCGAATGTCCTTGGGTGCGAAATCAAGGGGGAGGCGTCGGCAACAAGCCGACGCCGGAGGACATTCGTACCCAAGGGCATTCGTACCCTGCGCCCGGTCATTGCAGAAGCAGTGCTTTTCCCCGGTCGGAAGAAGAACTTTTTCCGACCGGGCAAAGGCGGGAAGCTCTCCCGATTCCCGTCCTTCGAAAGCCCGTGGCTGAAGCCGCTCCCCCACCGCCGGTCGCGTACGATATCCACCTGTTCCCCACCCCCGGCGCGAGGCGCCAGACGTCATGTCCACCCACGCAAGAAGTCCTGCCGCCGGCTGGTCCTGGCTGATGCAGGCGGTCAACATCGGGCGCAGCAATCCGCGCGCGGTGTTCGGCGCGGTCGCGCTGCTGGCGCTGGTCGGGCTGGTGCCGAGCGTCATCCAGCTGGTGCTGCAGTCCGGACTCGGGCTCGGGACGACCGCGAGCCTGGCCGTGATGGCCGCCTGCACCCTGGCGATGGTGGTGGTCTATCCGCTGCTGATCGGCGGCGTGCTGCGGGTGATCGATGCCGCCGAACATGGCCGCCCGACCCATGCCGCGGCGCTGTTCGACACCTTCCGTGCCGGCAGCGGCGCCGGCCGGCTGGTCGGCTTCGGCGTGGCGATGTTCGTCGCCTATCTCGTGCTGTTCGTCGCGGTGGTGGCGCTGTTCGGGCAGGACTTTTCCGGCTGGTACATGGAGCTGCTCAGCGCCAGCACCCAGAACGATCCCGCAGCGCAGGCCAAGGTGCTGCAGGACGTTCCCGACGGTTTCGGCACCATGATGGCGCTGGGTACGCTGGCGGGGCTGTTCTTCAGCGGCATCTACGCGATCGGCTTCGGCCAGGTGGCGCTGGCCGGACGCGGCGTGGGCAGCGCGCTTGTCGACGGGGTCGCGGGCACCCTGAAGAACGTGCTGCCGATCCTGTTGCTGGCGATGGTGGTGTTCGCGGGTTTCCTCGCGTTCGCGCTGGCGCTGGCGATGGTGATCAGCCTGCTGGGCATGGTCGGCGGGCTGGTGCATCCCGCGCTGGCGGTGCTTCTGGCCGCGCCGGTCTACCTCGGCGGATTGCTGATGCTGTACGTGGTGATGTTCGGCGTCATGTATTTCATGTGGCGCGACGTCTGCGGCGAAGCCGCGCCCCTGCCGCCGGGGCAGGTCGAGTTGTGAGCCCTGCCGCGCGCTTCTCGTAGGAGCGGCTTCAGCCGCGAACTCTTGTTGGCCGGGAATCGAAATCGAACAGCCGGTGTTCTCGCCCCTTGGGAACAACGGGCAATGTAGATGTGCTCCAGGAGCTCGCGGCTGAAGCCGCTCCTACGAAGAGATCAGAGCCCGAGCGCGGCGTCGAGTCCCGCTTGCAGGACGCGATTGGTGTAGCCGACGCACGCCATCGTGGCGTAGACCAGCAGCAGCGCCTGCAGGCCCAGCCACGCGCGCGCCCACGTGGGCAGCGGCGTGCCGTCGGCGCACGACTGCACCATGCGGGTGCCGGCGACCAGGTCGTGCAGCGCGCGTCGATCGGGACGCAGCAGCACCAGCGCGTGGCCGATGTTGAGGGTGAGCCACGACAGCGCGCCGGCCAGGTGGCGTAGCAGCGCGCGACCATGCCCGATGCGGGCGCATTCGTCGTCGACCACTCGCAGGCCGAGCGCGCGCTGCCCCGGCGTCGCCTGCCGCGTCGCGGCTTCGAACGCGAGGTGATAGAGCGCCCCCAGCGCGGCGAAGCCCAGCAGCGGCGGCCAAGCCAAGGCAAACAGCGTGTGCTGCAGCGACTGCGTGGCCGCGCGCAGTGCGGGATCGGCGAGCCACTGGGTCGCTGCCGCCGCCGGCGGCATGCCGGATACGAGCGCATCGCCCAGGCTGCGGGCTGCGGTTTCGAGCAGGGCCTGGTACTGGGTGCCGAGTTCGCCGGCGATGCGCCGGGCGCGGGGCCACGCCAACAGCGCGACCGGCATGCCGACCAGCGTCGCGTCCAGCGACCAGGCCGCGCAGCGGCGCCAGAACCCGGCCGCGACCATCAGCGCGCGCGGTCGTCCGTGGCGGCGTCGGTGGGATCCGGCTTCGGCACCACCGCGCGTGCGGCGATGATGCCGGCCTCGTAGAGCAGCATCATCGGGATCGCCAACAGCAGCTGCGAGACCACGTCCGGCGGGGTGATCACCGCGGCGACGATGAAGATGCCGACGATCGCATAGCCGCGCCATTCCCGGAGCTGCGCCGGCGTCACCCAGCCCAGCAACACCAGGATGACCAGCGCCACCGGCAACTCGAAGCTGGCGCCGAACGCCAGGAAGATCACCAGCACGAACTCCAGGTAGGCGTTGATGTCCGGCGTGATCGCGACGATGTCCGGCTTGAAGCGCAGCAGGAAGTTGAACACCATCGGCAGCACGAGCAAGTACGCGAACGCGCATCCGGCGTAGAACAGCAGCACCGCCGAGCCCAGCAGCGGCACGGCGAGTTTCTTCTCGCGCTTGTACAGCCCCGGCGCGATGAACGCCCACGCCTGGAACAGCAGCCACGGCGCGGCGGCGAACAGGGCAATGAAGCAGGTCAGCTTGATCGGGGCGAAGAAGGCGCCGGCCGGATTCATCGCGATCATCTGCTGCCCGGCCGGCAGCCGCGAGACCAGCGGCATCGCCAGCCAGGTGTACAGCTGGCTGGTGAACGGCAGCAGCGCCAGCAATGCCACGACCACGCCGACGATGCCGCGCAGCAGCCGCGAGCGCAGTTCGACCAAGTGGTCGAGCAGGCTGCCGTCGGCGGCGTCAGGCGCGGTCATCGCGCGCCTCTCTGGGTGCGTCGTCGGCCGCGTCGTCCGGCTCCGGCTCGTATGCGCGGGCGTAGCCGGGCGCGTCGCGCCGGTCGGTGGGTGTCAGCGCAGGCGGCGGGTCGGCGGTGTCCGCGGGCAGCGCCCTGGTGGCGGTGCGCATGGCGTCGAATTCGCGACGCGCCTCCGCGTCCGCGGCGCGCACCGAGGCATCGATGTCGCGCATCTGCGTCTCGGTTTCGCGCAGGCTGCGCTTGAGCTCGTCGGCGGCCAGTTCACGCTCCAGTTCGCTGCGCACCGAGTACCACTGCGCGCGCGCGCGCCGCACCCAAAGCCCGGCGAAGCGCGCCGCCTTCGGCAGCCGCTCCGGGCCGAGCACGAGCAGGGCCACCACCGCGATGACGAGGAGTTCGGAAAAGCCGATGTCGAACATGGCCGGGCGCCGCGGATCGCGGCGTCAGCGCTGGACGTGGTCGTCGTCGCGCTGCTTGTCGGAGGCGTTTGCGTCCGTGCGCGACTGGTCGCCGAGCTGCCCGGCGGGCTTGTCGTCGTCGCGCATGCCCTTCTTGAATTCCTTGACCGCGCTGCCGAGGTCCTTGGCGCCGCTGGTGAGGCGCTTGGTGCCGAAGACCAGCAGTACGACCGCGAGCACGATCAGCCAGTGCCAGATGCTGAAACCGCCCATGGCTTGTCTCGCATGTACGTTGGAGGAGTGCGAAGGATAGCGCAGCGCGCCGCGCGCGGCGGCCGAGGCGTCAGGGCGTGGGCGGCAACGGCTCGGTGGTGGCCGGGTTGTCGACGGTTTCGAACGGCTGTGGCTGCGGATCGGTGGCCGCCGGCAGCGGGGTGGCCTGCGCGGACGGCTGCGGTTCCGGCATCGTCGTCGCAGGCTGCGCCGCGACCGGCGCCTGCGCGGCCGTACCCGTGCCGCGTTCGGCGCGCGCCGCCGCAGTGGCTTCCTCGAGCTGGTCGCGGAAATCCACCACCGCCGTCGAAGGCGCGCTCGGCGCGCGGCCTTCGAAGATCATCCGCGGCGTGGTATCGAGCCCGTACACCGCCTCGTTGGCGGCGTCGTCGATCGACAGCACCGCGCCGTCGAGCGCGACCCCGGCGAACAGCCCGCGCGCGCGCGACCACGACCAGATCTCGGCCTTGAGCTGGCCGTCGGTAGCCAGCGCGGCGCTGCGCCCGACCGGCCCGGCGGCGACGCCGGCATCGGCGCCAAGGGTGACCTTGCCGTTGACGATCGATTCCAGGCTGCGGTCGTTGCGGAACACCAGCACCACGTCGGCCGACTGCACGCCGGCCTGGAAACCGATGCTGCCGCCGGTGAGCTTGACGAACACCGGGTTCGACCAGGTGCCGTCGGGATTCTTCACCGACATCAGGCCGTGGCCGCGGCGGCCGCCGAGCACCAGCCCGACCTTGAGCGTATCTGGGACGACCACGATCGCGCGGGCCTCGTCGAGCAGCTTGTCGGGGATCGCCGATTCCGGGATGGCCTGGATGTCGGTCAGCACGCGCACCGCGTTGGCCGAGCGCGCGTCCTCCTGGGCGCCGGCGTGCGCCGCGGTGGCCACGCCCAGGGCGAGCAGCGTCGCGAGCGCCAGCGATGCCAGGCGCGGCGTGGAGGTGCGGTTCGGCGAAAGCGGGTGCGTCAGGGACATGGCGGGCTCCGGCGGGAATCGTGGCGACGCGCGGATCGCGCGACGCTGGCGGCTCAGGCTAGTGGCGGGGGGATGAATCCACTCTGAGGACAGCGGAACCGCGCAGGGGTTCCATGCAATCGCGTGCAGGCGTGGCGTCGATTCTGCCAGCCGACGGTGCCAAGCGCCGGCGGGCCTGCCATCCTATGTCCATGCCAACCGCACCAGACATGCCAGCACCCGGCGCCAACCGCGCCGTCGACCTCGCCGCGTCCGACACGCCTGCACCGCAGGGCGTGCTGGTCGTCAACCTCGGTACGCCGCGTGCGCCGACCGCCGCGGCCGTGCGCCGCTATCTGGCGGAGTTCCTGCATGACCGTCGCGTCGTGCAGCTCAGTCGATGGCTGTGGTGTCCATTGCTGCATGGCGTGATCCTGCCCTTGCGCTCGCCGCGGGTGGCGAAGAAGTACGCCCAAATCTGGATGGAAGACGGGTCGCCGCTCGCCGTGCACACGCAACGGCTGGCACTCGCGATCGGCGAGCGCTTGCCGGACGTGCGCGTCAGCCACGCCATGCGCTACGGCGCACCGGATATCGCGACCGAAGTGCGCGCCCTGCAGTCGCAGGGATGCGCGCGGGTGCTGGTGCTGCCGCTGTATCCGCAGTATTCGACCACCACCACCGCTTCGGTGGCCGACGTGGTGGAGCGCGTCGCCAGGGCCGCCGGCGCGCCGCAGCTGCGCATGATCGACCAGTACGCCACCGATCCGGCCGTGATCGCGGCGCTTGCCGGCAGCGTGCGCGCGCACTGGCAGGCCCACGGGCGCGGCGAACGCCTGCTGCTGTCCTTCCACGGCATCCCGCAGCGACTGGTCGACGGCGGCGATCCCTACTCGACGCAATGCCACGCCACCGCCGCGGCGCTGGCGCAGGCGCTGGGGCTGGGCCACGGCGAGTGGCTGGTCGCCTTCCAGTCGCGCTTCGGCCGCGAACAGTGGCTGCAGCCGGCCACCGACGCGACGCTGCGCGCGCTGGCGGGCGCGGGCGTCGGGCGCGTCGACGTGGTCTGCCCCGGCTTTCCGGCCGACTGCCTGGAGACGCTGGAGGAGATCGCGCTGCAGAACGCGGAGATTTTCCGCGCCGCGGGCGGCGGTGGCCTGTCGTACATCCCCTGCCTCAACGACGCTCCCGCGCACGCCGACGCGCTGGCGGCGCTGGTCAGGCGCGAACTGGACGCATGGCGCTGACCCGCGCCGGCGGCACTGACGGGCCATCGCCCGGCAGGTTCGCGCTCGAGGAGTTCGCGCTCGACGTTCCGCTCGGTCGCATCACTGGCCTGCGCGCCGGCGCGCCCGGCGCACCGCGGGTGCTGGCCCTGCATGGCTGGCTCGACAACGCCGCCAGCTTCGTGCCGCTGGCGGCGGAGTTCGAACGCACCGGCCTGGACGGCATCGAACTCGTGGCGCCCGACCTGCCCGGCCACGGCCGCAGCGCGCACCTGCCGCCCGGCGCGGACTACTCGTTCGCCGGCGCCCTGCATTCGGTGCTCGACATCGCCGACGCGCTGGGCTGGGAGCGATTCGCCCTGCTCGGCCATTCGATGGGCGCCGGCATCGCCAGCCTGGTCGCGGCCGGCTGCCCGCACCGGATCGAACGCCTGCTGGCGATCGAGGCGCTGGGCGCGCTGCCCGAGGCGCCGGAACGCACCACGCAGCGCCTGCGCGAGGCGGTCGCGGCCACGCGGGCGCTGGCGGACAAGCGGCTGCGGGTGTTCCCCGACCTCGAACCGGCGGTGCGCGCGCGGATGCAGGCCAACGGACTGGGCGAGGCGGCCGCGCGGCTGCTGGTCGAACGCGGCGTGCGCGCCGTGCAGGCCGATGGCGCAGCGGCCGGCTTCGAATGGAGCAGCGATCCGCGCCTCACCCTGCCGACGATGGTGCGCATGACCCATGCGCAGGTGCGCAACCTGGTGGCCGGCATCGAGTGCCCGACGCGCGTGCTGCACGCCGATCCGCCGCAGCCGTACCTGCCCGAACCGCTGCGCAGCGAGCACGCCGCGCTGCTTCCGCGCGGCGAGCGCATCGTGCTGCGCGGCGGCCACCACCTGCACATGGAGGATCCGCGCGCGGTGGCGGCGGCGATCGGTGATTTCTTCCTGCGTTGAACGCGCCGTGGGTCAGTGCGCGCCGCTGCGCAGCTGCACGTTCATCGTTACCGCGCCGGCGTCGTGGTCGTCGCTGAACGACAGCACGGCGGCGCGGTCGCCCTTTTCGTAGTTCAGCAGGGCGCCGTCGCTGGCATCGCGCATCGCCAGGGTCTGCTTCCAGCCGCGCCCGTCCATGCTGGCGCGCGCGGCTTCGAACAGCGTCGAAACGCGGCCGGGTGCCCGCAGGCTGACGACCCGCAGCGCGCCGCGATCCATGAGGCTGTCGATGCGATAGCTGGCGGGCAGGTAAATGTCGCTCGGGAAGTCGTCGGGCAGCGACAGTGCGTCGCCACGGGTGAACAGTGGACGTTCGCGTGCGGGCCTCGCCGCATCGTGCACCGGAAGCCGCAGGTCCGGGTGCTCGAGCGGGGATTCGGCGAACGCCTCGCGCGACTGCCGGCAGCCGGGCGTGGCGGCCAATGACAGGACGAACAGCAGCCACCAGTGGGAGGATCGAAACGGCACGACGCGGATCGCTGTAGTCCGGCGATCGCCGGGGACAGGGAGGACAACGCGATCGGCGCGGTCAGCAGGCCAGCAGGCGCCGCAGCCCGGACTTGAGCCGCCGGCCTTCGAGGTGGAAATAGCGTCGTTGCGCGCGCCAGTCCGGGCAGCGCGCCTCGACCTCGCGCCAGAAGGCCGGCGAATGATCGCGATGGACCAGGTGGCACAGCTCGTGCACCAGCACGTACTCGAACGCCGCCGGGCTGCCCAGCACCAGCGACAGGTCCAGCGACATCGCATCGTCCGGGGCCAGCGATCCCCACTGCGACGACATCACCTTGAAGCGGATCCGCGACGGCGCGTGCGGCAACGTGGGCAGGTAGCGGGGCATCCAGCGACCGAGGTCGGCGCGGGCCTGCGCCTCGTAGAAGTCGCGCAGCGCGCGCCGCAGCGCAGGCAGGCCGGCGCGCGCGGGCGCCTGCATCACCAGCGCGTCGCCGTCGAACTGCAGCCGCGTGAAGCGGCCTTCCTGCCAGGCCAGCGGCAGCATCTGTCCCCGCAGCGGCAGCTGCGCGGTCACACCGGGCTGCAGCGGCGCCACGCCGTCGTCGTCATCGTGCAGCGCCAACTGCTGCGTGAGCCAGTCGTGGTGCTCGCGCACGAAGCGTTCGCCGGACACCAGGCTGGCGCGCGGCGGCAGGGTCAGCCGCGCACCGCGTTCATCCACCGACAGGCGCACGCGCCGCGCGCGCGGATCGCGCACGCGCTGGATCTCGATGCAGCGGCCGTCGTCGAGTGCGAACGAAAGCGTATCGCGCTCGACCGCGCGTGGCTTCGGCGTCAGCAGGCGGAACAGGGAAGACATGCGTGCGGGGCAGTGCGCGTGGGCGCAGGAACGAATTCGGTCACGCGTCAGGATGCGGCAAAACGCCGGCGAAGAAAAGAAAAACGACGGCCCTTGCGGGGCCGTCGCGGGATTCGAACACGGTGGCTGGCTTAAAGCGCGCGGTTCACCGGCAGCATCACGGTGTCGCGCGTCGGGATGTTGGATTTCAACGTGCCGTTGCGGGACTGCCTGGGCAGCGTCTGGCCCGCCTGCGAATACCACTGCCGGGACAGCGACTGGCAGCGCGCCGATGCCAGCAGCGGATCGGCGCTGGCCGCGATCGTTTCGCCGGAGCACTGGTCGATGAACTGCTTGCCCGCATCCGTGAGCCTGTCGGGGAACTGCATCGTGGCGTCAGCCGGATCCGCCGCATCCGCCGGATCCGCCGCGGCCGCCAGCGACGGGACCGCCAGCGCGGCAGCGACGGTCAGTACACCCATGAACGCAGCAAAATCTCGTTTCATTGCGACAACCTCCGATGTTGGCCCAGGACTGGACCGTACCGGGGAATACGTGCAGGGGCCTCAAGGCGTCGCAGGGCCTCTCACCCATCGGCCTTAGACAGCTTCAACGCCGGCTCCAGCAGCGCGAACAGGCGCTTGAGCTCGCCAGCCATCAGTGCGAAGCGGATGTCGAGTTCGGCGCGGATGTCCTCGGTTTCCGTGCCCTCGAGCTGATCGACCGCGCCGTCGAGGAACTTGAGCTTGCGGATCACCAGATCCTCGCCGAGCACGAACGAGACGTGGTCGTCGAGCACCAGCGCCAGCCGCGTGACCTGCTTGCCCGATTCGAGGTGCTTGGCGATCTCGTCGGACTGCAGCTCCTGGTGCTGGCACTTGACCACCGCGCCGTGCTCGGCGGCGTCCTTGAGCTCGCATTCCTCGCCAAGCGAAAAGCCGTCGGGCAGCGGCTCGCCCGCGATCCAGCCGGTCAGCACCGAACGCGGTGCGATCTCGGCGTTGAGCGGAAGCGCCGGGAAGCTGCCCAGCGCGTTGCGGATCTCGGACACCACGCCTTCGGCGCTCTTGCGCGAGGAGCTGTCGACGATGCACAGGCCGTGCTCGAGGTCGAGCATGGCGTCGGTGCGCGACGGCCGCACGAAGGCGCGCGGCAGAAGTTCGTGCACCAGGTCTTCCTTGAGCCGCTTGCGTGCGCGTCCGCCGGGCTTGCGGCCTTCGCGCTGCTCCATCTCGGCGACCTTCTTGGCCAGCAGGTCGTTGACCACCGACGAGGGGAGCAGCTTGTCCTCGCCGCCGACGGTCAGCCAGATCGCGTCCTCGATGCGGTGGCTCAGCGACTCGGCGTCACGGCCGAACGGCGACACGAAGCCGCGCGAGGACAGGTCCAGCCCGCCCACCGGCTTGAGCGGGAATTCGGCCAGGTGGGTGTCGAGGTCGGACAGGTCGAGCGAGGTCGGAAAGCGGAACAGGGTGAGGTTTCTGAAGAACATGAAGGGTCCGGGATGGGAGTGGGAGAACTGGAATCAGGAGGGACAATCAGCGATCGCCATGGGAAGCGAGCATCTGGAATCGCGCAGGTCGGCCGAAAGGCCCCCCGCGCGCAGCGTGCTGGCCCCGCCTGCGCGGGACGGACGACGGAACGGCCATCGGCGATCAGGGTTCGCCGCGCGCGTCGCGCTCGTGCGGCTCGCCGGCCAGCCATGCGTGCGCGTCGGGCAGCGCGGTGGCGGCGTCGCGGCCCAGGGCGAGGAAGTCGAACAGCCTGGGATCGCTCAGCTGCGACGGCCGGATGTCGCCCAGCGCGCGTGCGATCTGGTCGATGCGGCCGGGCGATTCGCGCTCCCAAGCCTCGAGCATCCTCGCGACCTGTTTGCGCTGCAGGTTTTCCTGCGAACCGCACAGGTTGCACGGGATGATCGGGAATTCCCTGGCCGCGGCGTAGGCGGCGATGTCCTCTTCGCGCACGTATGCCAGCGGCCGGATCACCACGTGCCTGCCGTCGTCGCTGAGCAGTTTCGGCGGCATGCCGCTGATCTTGGCGTGGAAGAACAGGTTGAGGAAAAACGTGGCGACCAGGTCGTCGCGGTGGTGGCCGAGCGCGATCTTGGTGAAGCCCTGTTCGGCGGCGAAGCGGTACAGCGCGCCGCGGCGCATGCGCGAGCACAGCGAGCACATCGTCTTGCCTTCCGGGACCACGCGCGCGACGACCGAATAGGTGTCCTGTTCGAGGATCCGGTAGTCGACGCCGAGCGACTGCAGGTATTCCGGCAGCACGTGCCCGGGGAATCCGGGCTGCTTCTGGTCGAGGTTGACCGCGGTGATCGAGAACGCCACCGGCGCCTTCGATCGCAGCTGCAGCAGGATGTCCAGCAGGGTGTAGCTGTCCTTGCCGCCCGACAGGCAGACCATCACCTTGTCGCCGTCCTCGATCATGCCGAAATCGGCGATCGCGCGCCCCACCTGGTGGCGCAGGCGCTTGGCCAGCTTGTGATGCTCGCGTCCGGCGCGCGGATCGGCCGCGACGCGGCGAACGGGCTCGGCAAGGGGCAGGATGGTGCTCATGGGCCGCCCATTCTACGGGTCGCGCGCGAGGGCCGGACCGGCGCTGACGACCGCCCGGGACCGCGTGTAAGCTCGGCCACGATGGAACCTGCCAACGACGCCGTGATCAGCCAGAAGCTGGTCGACCTGAAGACCGAACATCGCGACCTGGATCTCGCGATCTCGCGCCTGCAGGCCGACATCCAGGCCGACGAGCTGGCGGTCAAGCGGATGAAGAAGCGCAAGCTGCAGCTCAAGGACCAGATCGCGCGCCTGGAGTCGGATCTGATTCCCGACGAGCCCGCCTGACCGCCAAGCGCCCGAAGCGTTCGAATTCCGCAAGCCTTCGCTTCGAAGGAAGGAGCGCGCGCGCCTACGCTGCCGGCGGCTCCGGCGCAGGGGCCTCGACCTGCGGCCTTACCGCCTCGGGGCTCACCTTCTCGATCGTGTGCCGCAGTTCGCGACCCAGGATCACCTTGGCGTCGCGCGCCCAGGCCACGAGGCGCTGGTCGAAGACCAGCTTGCTGTTGCCGTCCAGCCACACCAGTTCCAGCTCGCGCAGCTTCTGGATGAAGCCGCGGAACAGCGTCTTGTCGAAGAATTCCGGCGCCGCCGGTGCGTACAGCAGGCTCAGCCGCTGCGCGGCGAGCTGGCACAGGCTTTCGAGTTCGCCGGCGCCGAGCGTGCCGGGGCCGTTCTTGGCCAGCACCGAGATCGCGATGTAATAGCGCTCGAACGCCTGCTGCAGCGGATGGCCCAGGGCGCGCAGGCGGAACACCTCGTCGCTCTGCCCGGCGTTGCGCGCCAGGATGCCGCCGTCGTCGTCGCTGACCTGTTCCAGCAGCCCCTCGCGGATGAACACCTCGATCGTCGCGTCGATGCGCGTGGCGAAGCTCTCCGGGTCCCACGGCAGGAACAGCTCGCCCTGCAGGAACGGATACACGCTGCGGCCGATCCCGAGCAGGTTGGCGCGCGCCATGCGCCGGTTGTGCTGGAAGCAGCACGCGATCCAGGCAGACGCGGTGAACAGGTGGAGGACGTTGTTGCGGAAGTAGCTCAGCAACACCGCGGTTTGGTCGTCGGCGACGCTGAGCACGTCGCCCAGCGGGTGCGCGGTGCGGCGCAGGACGCCGATCTCCTCGCCGTGGGCGATGATTTCCTCCGGCGAATGCGGGGTCACCGTCACCAGTTCGCTGTAGGGCACGTCCACCAGCAGCGTCTTCGACAGCGCGATCTGCGCGCGCAGGTCGCCCTCGCCCATCGCGTGCTTGGGGGTCGACAGCAAGGCCAGCGCCAGCAGGTTGATCGGATTGACGTCCGCGGCGCGGTTGATGTTGACCTGGATGCGCTGCGCCAGGGTGTCGACGGTCGACGACAGCCACGACGGCTTGTCTTCTTCGGACACCGGCTTGCCATCCCATTCGGGCGCCTGCTCGGCGAGCACGTCGCCCAGCGCGATCGGCTCGCCGTAGTTCACCACGACCTGGCCATAGTTCTGCCGCAGCACCCTGGGGATGCCCCACAGCAGCGACCAGATGGATTCCTTTTCCTTCGGCTTACCGGTGAGTTCGTCGAGGTAGCTGCCGCCTTCCATCAGCTTTTCGTAGCCGATGTAGACCGGCTGGAACAGCACCGGGCGCGTGGGCTGGCGCAGGAACGCGCGCACGGTCATCGAGATCATCCCGCCCTTGGGCTGCAGCAGCCGCCCGGTGCGCGAGCGTCCGCCTTCGATGAAGTACTCGATCGAGTAGCCGCCGGCGACCAGCTGCGCGACGTACTCGCTGAGCACGGCCGAATACAGCATGCTGCCGCGGATCGAGCGTCGGATGTAGAACGCGCCGCCCTTGCGCAGGATGGTGCCGATCACCGGCAGGTTGAGGTTGATGCCGGCGACGATGTGCGGCGGCACGATGCCGCGGTCGTAGAGCAGGTACGACAGCAGCAGGTAGTCCATGTGGCTGCGGTGGCTGGGCACGTAGACGATCTCGTGCCCGGGCGCCACGGCCTTGAAGCGGTCCAGGTGGTGCACCAGCACGCCGCGGTAGATGCGGTTCCACACCGTGGTCAGCAGGAAGCTGGCCGAACGCACCACGGGATGCGAATAGTCGGCGGCGATCTCGTAGGCGAAGGCGTGCGCCTTCTTCCACGCCTCGGCCGGCGTGCTCTTGTCGCGGCGCGCCTGGTCGGCGATCGCGTCCTTGACCGTGTCGGCCGCCAGCACCTTGTCGATCAGCAGGCGGCGGGTGGACAGGTCCGGCCCGATCATCGCCTCGCGGATGCGGTTGAAGTGCGTGCGCAGCACCCGCGAGAGTTTGCGCACCGTGCGTTCGGGCGGCAGGTCCTCGGCGATGATGCCGCGCAGGTCCACAGGCGTGGCGAAGCGCACCAGGGTGTTGCGGCCGTTGAGCAGGATCGCCAGCAGCCGGCGGAAGCGCCCGACCAGGGCCCAGTTTTCCGAGAACAGCACCGAGAACCACCCGCTGGCGCGGTCGGGCGCCTGGCCGACGAAGATCGACACCGGCACCAGCTGCACGTCCAGCGCAGGATCCTCGCGGTGCGCCTCGAGCAGTCGCGCCAGCGATTCGGAATGGGTCTTGGCCGGGGCGGGCTTGCCGGCCGACGCCAGGTAGTTGAGCGTGCCGCCGGCGCTGCGCCGGGACAGCGCCACGTAGGCGCGCTTGCGGCCGAGCGGATCGCCCGGCAGCGGTCGCAGCGGCGACGGCATGCCGTTCTCGCGGCAGGCACGGTCGAGGATCAGGGCATTGGACAGGCCGTAGTCCTCGAGCACGTAGCACACCGGGCGCCGATCGATGAACTGCTGCGGTGTTTCGGGTTCGATCCGCAGCGAGATCCACGGCCGCAGCAGGCGGCCGAGCATGCGGGCCCACAGCGGCCGCCGTTCGCGCAGCTGGACCACCGAAGGCGGCGGGCCATCGCCGCGCAGGGGGGGCTGCGCGTCGGGCATCGCGGTGTCGCTGGCCTCGGCGGCGGGCGTCGGGTGGTCGCCGGCTTCATCGCTGCCCGCCAGCATCGGACCGGCCGACGCGTCGGCGCCGGGCGCGGTCGCGTCGCCGGGCGGCGCGGCTGCGACCTGCGGGTCATCGCCAGGCTGGGCGGATCGCTTGGGGTCGGGTTCGAACAGGTTCGGCTGGGTGGGCATCGCCGGCATTATGCCGAAGGCGGTCGCCCCGCCGCCGCCGGGCGGGGTTTGGCCGCGGCAGGCGCGTCGACTGGCCCCGCCGGCGCTGCGGCGGGCCGATCCAGCGCTGCGCGGGCGTGACGCAGCACGTCGCTCAGGTACCAGCGGCCGTCGTGGCGCTCGACCTCGACCACGGTGTCGACCGGCTCGCCCGCCAGCACGTAGCGCATGCGCACCCGCGCCGTGTCGCCGGTCTGCGACTGCAGGCTCGCATCCAGCGCGTCGAGGCTGGCATCAAGGTCCAGCCCGTAGCCAGCCAGCGCCTGTTTGACCGCGGCGGCGAACGGCGCCATCCGGCGCAGGCTGTCGTCCATGCCGAGGCGGGCGAAATCGGCTTCCGAGGCCAGCCCGGTCCGGCGGGCCGCGGCTGCCAGGCGCGGGAGGGCCGCATGGGCGCGGCCGGGATCCGACAGCGGCGCCGCCTGCGCCCAGCGGCTCATCGCGGTCACGATCTGGGTGTAATGCTCACGCTCGGCGTCGCTGAAATCGCCCTCGTTCTGCACGTACTGGACGCCGAACAGGCCCAGGGTCGCGGCGGTGGAGTCGATTTCGCGGTCGGCGTTGGCGAACTGGCGATCGAACACCTTGCCCCAGCGTGCTTCCGCTTCGGGCGCCTCCAGCGCGGCCAGTACGCCCGGCAGGTGCTCGCCCAGCGGCAGTTCGTCCAGTGGCCAGCGCGTGCGGCCCTCGCGCCAGGCGGTTTCGAGCCGGGCATGGAGGTCGGGCGGCACCGCGTCGCGGGCATAGGCATCCAGGGCGTTGTCGCGCAGGTGCCGGGTGAGCAGGCGCACGGCCTGCGCAGGCTTGTCCGCACCGGGTGCCGGAGTGGCCGGCACGGGCGCGTCCGCCGCCGGGCGGCAGGCCGCGACGAGGGTGCACAGGCACGCCAGCAGCAGCGGGGTCCAGCATCGGCGCATGTTCGGTCCCCGTTGGGCAGCGGGGCATCTTGGCGGCGGGGACCGGGTGCCGCAAGTTCAGCTGCGCCGGCTGTGACCGGGTGCGCACAAGCCGTCGCGCCCCTTCCCGCGCGTCGCATCGCGCATTGCGCCGTTCGGGCGAGCCGCTGGAGCGGGTCGCGAGCGCGCGGCTGTTCGCGCTACAGGTCGCGGACCACCCAGTGCACGGGCGTGTCGGTGGCCTGCGCGTCGAGCGCAGCCTGCGCGACCTCGTCGGGCGAGCGTCCCGCCTTCCACGCCGCCGCGATCGCCGCCAGCCGCTCGCGGGTGGCGCGGGTATAGGCGCCTTCGAGTTCGTTCTGGGCGTCGGCGGCGAGCTTCTGCGGGTAGAGCGCGCGCGCGTCGTCGCTGCGGTTGAGCAGCGCGATCATTCGCGACAGCGCGGTGCGGAAGGTCGCCGCGCCGAGCGCCGTGCGCTGGGTGCGCTGCAGGTGCCACACGGTCAGGTATTCCACCGGCCCCAGCAGCCGCTGCGGGGTGGCGCCGAAGAAACGCCCGGAGAAGGCGCTTGCGTCCAGCGGGCCGGTGCTGTCGGGCAGTCGCGCCGCGCCCCACGAGCTCAGCGCCCCGCCGGGCATGTCCATGCGCCGCAACGCGGTGCCGAAGGTTTCGGCCAGCAGGCGCTGCGCGCGCGTGTCGTCGCTCTCGGCGACCACGCCCAGCAGCCGCAGGAACAGCGGATAGCGCTCCTCGCCCAGGCGCCGCACCAGGCGCTTGAGCACAGTCAGGCGGTACTCCGGATCGCTGTGTGCGGCCAGCGCGGACACCAGCCGGTCGGCGGCGGCACGCAGTTCGGCCGGCGAGGGCACCGGCTGCGAGGGATGAGCGTTCATGGCGTCGCCCGGGGGATCGATGCGCGCCAGTCTAGGCGTCGCGCCCGGATGGAGCGAACACGCGGCGCGCGCGGATCAGCCGATGGCGGAAAGAATGGCGTCCGCGGCGCTGTCGGCCGCGCTGGACAGTTCCATCGCGCCCAATCGCGCTTCAAAGCCGTGGTCCCCGGCCAGCATCCGCAGGCCCGCGGGCACGCCGTCCCACGCTGCGGCGTTGAGCACGTCTTCGCCCGCGTCGGCGCTGGGCGCGCGGACGTCTGGAGCGGTCCCGCGAAGCTGTTCGAGGCCTCCAAGCTGGCCTGCGCCGGTGCCCTGGTCGCGACCGCGCAGTTCGTCGAGCGACACCCGTCCATCGAGGCGGTCGAGGCCGGCTCGGGTCAGGTGCGGATCGGAACTGCCGATGGTGCTCATGGAAGGGTGCTGGAGCCTGCGGGGAGCCGCTTGGGCGGCGATGGCGGAAAGATAGCGCCGCAACGCCTGTTCAGCCATCTGGGGGCAACCCTAGATGACAGGGGCATGACGGGCGAGCGTTCAGCTGCGCGAACCCATTCAGCGACGCATGGCGCGGCGCGGCGCCGTGGTGCCGACGGGGGGCAGCGGACGCCATGCTAGCCTGCGGCGGCACGCAGTGCACCAGACCGTTTGCAGCAGAGGCCGGCATGGCAGACAAGGACAAGGGCGCCGACAAGACCGAAAAGCCGACCCCGAAAAAGATCAAGGACGCGCGCAAGGAAGGCAACGTCGCCAAGAGCAGGGAGCTCACCAGCACGGTCCTGGTGCTGGGCTGGCTGGTCGGCGGCTGGCTGATGATGGGCTTCATGTACCGCAAGATGCAGGAGCTGTTCGATGCCAGCATCGGCGCGGTGGGCCAGCCGTTCGAGGTCGGCCTGCGCGAGGTCGGCCGGATCGCGTTCGACACCCTGCTGTGGCTGTCGCTGCCGCTGCTGGCGCTGGCGCTGTTCCTCGGCGTGCTGGTGGAGTTCCTGCAGGTCGGCCCGCTGGTCACGATCAAGAAGCTCACGCCCCAGCTCGACAAGCTCAATCCGGTCGAGGGCATCAAGAAGATGTTCTCGATGGACAACCTGGTCGAACTGGTCAAGTCGATCATCAAGAGCGCCGCGCTGATCTTCATCGGCGGCTTCGTCCTGTGGGGCATGCTGCCGGCGCTGCTGCGCCTGCCGTCCTCGCCGCCGGCGGCGATCGGCTCGGCGATCTGGTACGCGCTGCTGCGCATCGGCATCTGGACGATCTTCGTGTTCTTCTTCGTCTCGGTGCTCGACGCCTGGTACCAGAAGTTCTCCTACACCAAGCAGTTGCGGATGAGCCGGCGCGACATCCGCCAGGAGGTCAAGGAGAACGAGGGCGACCCGTACATCAAGTCGCGCCGCCGCCAGTTGCACCAGGAGTGGTCGCAGCAGAACATGCTTTCAGCCGTCAGGGGATCGAATGTCGTGGTGACCAATCCAACCCACATCGCCATCGCGCTGCAGTACGAACACGGCGTCGACGACCTGCCGGTCGTGGTCGCCAAGGGCGAGGACGGCATCGCCGCGCTGATCAGGCAGACCGCCGAGGAGGCCGGCGTGCCGATCATGCAGAACGTGCAGCTGGCGCGCGGGCTCAACGAGAAGGTCGAGCTGGACAACTACATTGGCAGCGAGTTCTTCGACGCGGTGGCCGAGGTGCTGCACTGGGCCGAGGGCATGCGCCGCGAGGTCGGTGACGGCAGCAGCGGCGAAACCTGAAGCGAGACCGCCCCGCGCCGCTAAGGCTTCTTTGCCCGGCCGCTGCATATCCTCGGTGACCCGTGTGCCTGGGATGCCTGCCCAGTCGGAAGTGCATCCGATTTACGTGCCAAACACCCGCTGCAGCACGTCCAGGAAGCCGCGGCTGTCGCCGAGGCGCCGGATGATGAACTCCATCAACGAGCCCAGCATCAGCAGGATGATCGCGGTCGCCAGCCAGGCCTTGATCGGCAGCGTCAGCGCGAACACGTTCAGCGACGGCGCGTAGCGGTTCACCAGTCCGAACGCGAGATCGATGATCAGCATGATCACCACCGCCGGCGCCGCGAGCAGCAGCGCGGCGGTCATCAGGTAGCTGAACTGGCCGACGAACAGATGCATGCCGGCGACCTGGATGGTGGGGAAAAACGACATCACCGGCCAGATCGAGTAGCTGGTCAGCAGCAGGTCGAGGAACACCAGGAACGCGCCGCTGGCCATGAACAGCCACGCCGCCAGCTGCGACAGGAACTGCCCGTGCAGGGACGTCTGGTGGCCCTGGATCGGATCGAAGATCGACGCCATGCTCATGCCGATCTGGGTGTCGAGGATGTTGCCGGCCGCGCCGATCGCCCAGAACACGATGCCGAAGCAGAAGCCGATGGCGATGCCGATGAACAATTCCTTGAGCACGATCGGCGCCATCACCGACATTTCCATGCTTGTACCGGGCAGTCCCGCCAGCGCCACCGGCAGCGCGACGATCGCCAGGCTCACCAGGAAGCTGTTGCGCACCATTGCCGGCATGTTCTGCTGGGTCAGCAGCGGCAGCATGATGAAGGCGCCGGCGATGCGCGGCAGGGTCAGGCCCAAGGCCAGCAGCGGATTGCCGAGGAACTGCTCGAACTGCATCGGTGAGAGCGGCCTAGTGCCGGACCAGGCCAGGGAAGTCGACGAAGATCCGGTCGGCGAAGGTGTACAGCGTGCCGCCGATCAATGCCGCGGTGATGAACAGCGTCACCACGATGGTGAAGAACTTCAGCGCGTAGGCGAACGTCTGCTCCTGCAGCTGGGTGGCCGCCTGCAGGAAGGCGACCAGCAGGCCCACGAGCGCGGCCGCGCCGACCGGCGGACCGGACAGGATCAGGGTCAGCCACAGGGCCTGCTTGGTGAGTTCGATGACTTCGCCCACGTCGTCCTCCTCAGTTGCCGTACGTCAGCACGAGGCCGTGCACGAGCTTGGCCCAGCCATCGATCAGTACGAACAGGAGCAGCTTGAACGGCAGCGAGATCGTGGTGGGCGACAGCATCATCATGCCCAGCGCCAACAGGATGTTGGCGACCACCATGTCGATCACCAGAAACGGCAGGAAGATCAGGAAGCCGATCTGGAACGCCGCGGTGAGCTCGCTCACGGTGAACGCGGGCACCACCACCAGGAAGTGGTCGGCGCTGATCTCGTCGCGATGCGCCGGCGGCAGCAGCCGCTGCGCGCTGCGCAGGAAGAACGCGCGCTCGGCGTTGTTCGAATGCTGCAGCAGGAACGCGCGCAGTGGTTCCTTGCCGGCGTTGGCGAGCCCGAGCATGCGCGCCACGCCTTTTTCCGGCAGCGGCGCCAGCGTCTCATCAACCTCCTCCGAAGCGGCATCGCCGCCAGCGCCCGGGCTCGCCGGCGCTTCGTCGCGACCGTCGCGCACGTTGGCGAAGGACGGGCCGCGCGCGCCGGCACGCGCCTCGGCGGCTGCCGCGGCGGCCTCGCCGTCGGCGGCGGCGGGCGACGTGGCCGGCGGCGGTTCGGTCGTCACCGCCGGTGCCGCGCGCGGGGCGGGCTTGGCCAGCAGTGAGGGCACCGGCGGCGGCTGGCCGTTCTTGCGCGCCTCGATCGCCGCCTGCGTGTCGAGGATCACCGGATACATCACGTAGATCGACAGCACGATCGCCAGGCCGTTGATGACCACGTTCGGCGGAACCTGCTGCAGCCCCAGTGCGTTGCGCAGCAGGCTCAGCACCACCACGATCTTGGTGAACGAGGTCACCATCACCGCCACGAAGGGCGCCAGCGCGAGGCTGACGACGGTGAGGATGACCAGTGCCGGGTCGAGGGTATTGAAGTCCATGCAGGGCCTTGGGGTGGATGGTCCGTTGGTGCCATCGGGAGGGCCATGGCGGGTATCGCGCGCCATGGCAGCCCCCGTGGAGTCAGATCAGCAGGCTTTCATTCCCAGGCCAGCAGGCGCACGCCGAGCGTGTCGCCCACGGCCACCACCTCGCCGCGGCCGGCGATCCGGCCGTTGGCGCGGATGGTGACGTTGGCGCCCCGCAGCTGGGCCGGCAACGCGAACACGTATCCCGGCTGCAGCGCGGCGAGGTCGCCGATGCTCACTTCGACCCGGCCGACGTCGAACGCCAGCTGCACCGGCAGGTTGCGCGCAACGGCCTCGCCGCCGGCGGCGTCCGCACCGGCGTCTGCGCTCGCATCGTTGGGGGATTCGTCGTTCATCGTGGAAGGCTCCAGGGGGGAAGATCGTGGTTGCGCGGGCGCGGCGATCCGCCAGCCATCGGGCGCGGCCACCAGCGGCCACGCCAGCCGCGTCGCGCGCGCCTGCAGCGGCGGCAGGCTGCCGTTGCCGATCAGCACCACGTCGCCGGGTTGCAGGCCCTGCCAGTCGGCGAGTGGAAGGCTCGGGCCGTCGAAGCCCACCAGCACCGGTATCGGCAGGTCGCGCAGCGCGTCGAGCCGCGGCAGCGGGTCGTCTTCGTAGACCGGTTCGGCGCGGTCCTGCAGGCGGGACAGCCAGCGCACCGGGAACCGGATCGCGCCGCGCAGCGGTTCCAGGTTCGCGCTGTCGGGGTCGGCGTCGGTGGCGAAGGCCAGCCAGATTGCGTCCTCGTCCGCGGCGTCGCCGTCGGTGGCTTCCTGCGGCAACAGCGAGGTGCCGAGCACTTCGCTCAGGCGCATCAGCCCACGCTCGTGCGCCAGGCTCCACGCCAGCAGCCGGGCGCGGCCGCGGTAGTCGCTCCAGTGCAGGCCGGATGGGCTGGGCTGCGTCGGGTCCGCGGTTTCCAACCGCAGGCGCAGCGCCGTGCCTTCGGCGTCGACGCAGAAGGTTTCATCCGCCGCTGGCGCAATGCCGGGCGTGAACCGCAGTACCGCGCCATCGCCCAGTGGCCAGCGCCTGGGCGCTGCGAACAGGTCGCGCAGCGCCTCGGCCTGTGCCGGGGCGACGCGGGCAATGCAGTCGTGCAGATCGCGAACGGCGGCGGGCGCCCGGGAAACCGGCGCCTTGCGCGCGGCGGGCTTGGACTTGCGTACTGCGCTGTCAGGCATGTCCGAGGGCTACCTTCATCAGTTCGGGCAGCGAGCGCACCCCGAGTTTGCTCATCATGTTGGCACGATGCAGTTCGACGGTCTTGATGCTGATGCCGAGGATGTCGGCGATGATCTTGTTGGGCTTGCTGGCGATCACCAGGTCCAGCACCTGGCGCTCGCGCGGGCTGAGCTTGGCCAGGCATTCACCCGCCGCGCCGACCGCGCCGTGGCTGCGCGCGCTGGCCAGCGCGGCGCGGATCGCGCCCACCAGCGCATCCTCGCTGAAGGGCTTTTCGAGGAAATTGGCCGCGCCCTTGCGCATCGCCTCCACGGCCAGCGGCACGTCGCCGTGCGCGGTGACGAACACCAGCGGCAGCACGATCCCGCGCCGATGCAGCTCGTCCTGCAGCTGCAGCCCGCTCATCTCCGGCATGCGCATGTCGGAGACCAGGCATTCGGGCTCGGCGCCGTGGCGGTCGCCGCCGTAGGCCTCGATGAACTCCGGCCCGGACCCGAACGGCACCGCCTCGAAGCCCGCGGTTTCCAGCAGCCACGCGGTGGAATCGCGGAACCCCGCGTTGTCGTCGACCAGGTACACCCGTGCCTCGCCCATGGATCAGACTCCCCCTGCCTCGTAATGCGGCAGGGTGAATCCGAACACGCTGCCGCCGCCCTCGCGCGGTTCGAAGAACAAGCGTCCCTTGTGGTACTCGATGATCGACCGGCAGATCGCCAGGCCGATGCCGAGGCCGTCGTTCTTGGTGGTGAAGAACGGCGAGAACAGCTGGTCCTGTTCGGCCGAACTGAGCCCTGTGCCGCGGTCGCAGACGCGGATCTCGACCTCGCCGTCGAGGTTCACCCGGCCCTCCACGCGCAATTCGCGCTGGGCCACGGGAATCCCGCGCATCGCCTCGATCGCGTTCTTGACCAGGTTCAGCAGCACCTGTTCGACCATCACCCGGTCGGCATAGACCGGCGGCAGCGAGGCGCTGAGCGCGATGTCGATCCGCAGCTGCTGGCGTTCGGCCTCGAGCCGCAGCAGTTCGAGCACGGTCGCGGCCATCGCATGCACGTCCTGGGCGTCGCGCCGCGGCTCGCGGGCGCGGACGAATTCGCGCACCCGCGAGATCACCGCCGCTGCGTGCTCGGCCTGGGTGCGCGCGGCCTGCAGCGCACGTTCGACCTGGGCCGGGCCGCCGGCCTGGTCGATCAGGCGCAGCGAGCCGTTGAGGTAGTTCACGATCGCCGCCAGCGGCTGGTTGAGCTCATGCGCCAGCGTCGCCGCCATCTCGCCGACCGACATCATCCGCGAGGTGAACAGCAGCTTTTCCTGCTGCGACTTGTGCGAGTCGAGCGCCTCGATGCGCTCGCTGATGTCGATCGCGGTCAGCAGCGCCAGCGCCCGGCCTTCGTGTTCCGCCTCGCCCCAGTGCAGCGCGTACCAGCGTCCGCTGTGCGGCGCGCGCACCTCCGAAGGTTCGGCATCGTCGAGCGCGCCGTCGCGCAGCCGGGCCAGCAGCTGGTCGCGCTGGGCGTGTTCGGGCAGGGCCGCGAACTCGTGGCCAAAGCGCTGGTTGGCGGCCACCAGCGCGCCGTCGTCGCGGGCGTAGGCGGCGCAGGCGAAGGGCACGGCCTCGAGCAGTGAGATCGCGCCCGGCCTGGCGGACGGCGCAGCGCGTGGGCGCTTGCCCGAAGCGGGAACGGCCTTGGCCGCCTTGGCGCCCACCGGGCTCACGCCGCCGGCGCCGCGCTGGTCGCCCCGGGGCGCGGGTCGCTGTTGCCCGGCGTGCCGCGGCTGCTACGGTACCCGGCGACCCGGCGGCACTTCCCGCCGACTTTCCGGAACCCCATGAACTCCCATCGCCCGCCGCTCCTCCCCGCCGCCATCGGCGCCCTGCTGGCCTGCTCGCCTCTGGCCTCGCTCGCAGCGCCCGCACAGCCCGAGGCGCCGAGCTCGCTTGCCGGCGAAGTGCTGGGGATCCTGCTGCCTCTGGCCTTGATCATCGTTGCCCTGATTGCCGTGCTGTACCTGATCCGGCGTCGCTTTGGCCTGACCGGCCAAGATGCGCCGCTGTCGATCCTGCAGATCCTGCCGGTGGGATCACGTGAACGGATCGTGCTTGTGAAATCCCGCTCCGGTCGCGTGTTCGTCGTGGGGGTTGGAGCTCAAACAGTGAACTTGATCACAAATTTGGAACAGTCGGATATCGAGCCCGCTCCCTCGTCCGCTGCCTCCATGGATGCCGCCGACACCCATATAGCGCCGTTGGGTTAAATCGTCGTGAGCCCAGGATTACCGATTCATTACAAGGACTTGCATTCATCTGGATGAACCCGGGCCGAATCGCTGGAGTGCCCTGAACCCTCGCGATCACGTCTTGTGGAATTGCGGAAGGTATCGTAATTTGCCACAAAGTGACGCATGAGGTCAGGGGCAAATGCGGCAGGTTCGCATCATCTTCGATGAGCACTCGATGTCTGGCGCCAGACCCTGCGGACACGTCCGCTGTCCTGGCCTTGGCCCCGATCAGACAGTGCGGCCAAAGGCGGACTCGATGCCTGCGTACACCAATGGGGATCTTGCGTGCGCGCGCTGATCGACTCGATCTTCGCCGCGCCGGCCGGTAACGCACCGCGCCAGCGCACCGGTTACAGCGACATCGTGCTGGCCTTCGCCGCGGTCACGATCATCAGCGTGATGATCCTGCCGCTGCCGATCATGGCGATCGACACCCTGGTCGCGGTCAACATCTCGATCGGCTTCGGCCTGCTGCTGCTGGCGATCTACATCCCCACGCCGGTCGCGTTCTCCAGCTTCCCGAGCGTGCTGCTGCTGACCACCCTGTTCCGGCTCGCGCTGTCGATCGCGATCACCCGCTCGATCCTGCTCAACGCCGAGGGCGGCCACATCGTCCAGACCTTCGGCTCGATGGTGGCCGGCGGCAACCTGGTGGTTGGCCTGGTGGTGTTCCTGATCATCACCGTGGTGCAGTTCATCGTCGTGGCCAAGGGCGCCGAGCGCGTGGCCGAGGTCGCCGCGCGCTTCACCCTCGACGCCATGCCCGGCAAGCAGCTGTCGATCGACTCGGACCTGCGCTCGGGCCTGATCGACAAGGACGAGGCACGGCGCAAGCGCCGGCATCTTGAAGTGGAAAGCCAGCTGCACGGCAGCCTCGATGGCGCGATGAAGTTCGTGAAGGGCGACGCCATCGCCGGCATCGTCATCATCATCATCAACCTGCTTGGCGGCCTGGCGGTGGGCGTGCTGCAGCACGACATGCCGCTGGGCGAGGCCACGCACACCTACTCCATCCTCACCATCGGCGACGGCCTGGTGTCGCAGATCCCCGCCATCCTGGCGACGATCGCGGCCGGCCTGGTGGTGACGCGCACCGCAGGCGAGGAAGACGACAAGCACCTGGGCGACGCCATCACCCGGCAGATTTCCGGGCAGCCGCGGGTGCTGCTGATCACCGGGCTGCTGGCGCTGCTGATGACCCTCGTGCCCGGCTTCCCCAAGCTGGTGTTCGCCGTGCTCGGCATCGCGATGCTGACCATGAGCGCGTGGCGCTATCGCCACCAGTTCGAAATGCTGCGCCGCGCGTTCCGGGTGCAGGACGAGGAAATGGTTGCATCGCGCAAGCCGGTCGACGCCGACGACCTCGCGCCGCCGGCGCCGCTGCAGCTGGAGATCGCGCCGTCGCTGGCGATCCTGCTCGGCGACGAAGCCGAGACGCGCAGCCGCGTCGCCGGGCTCGCCCAGGGCATGCGCGAGGAATATGGCGTGCCGATCCCGGTGCCGCAGGTACGGGTGTCGAGCGCGCTGGGCGAAGGCGAGTACCGGCTTACCGCTCATGGCGCACGGATCGCCTCCGGACGCGTGCGCGGCGACGCCCATTTCCGCCCGGCCCGCGCCGGGATGGAAGCGGCGCCGAAGCTGCCTGGCTTCTTCCCGACGCTCAACGGCGAGTGGGCCGATGCCGCGAACGACGGCACGCCCAGACCGATCGATATGGTCAGCGATCACCTGCGCAGCTCGCTGAAGCGGCGCATGGGCGGCTTCATCGGCATCCAGGAAACCTCCAACCTGTTCGGCAAGATGCAGCGCGACTACCCGGACCTGGTCAAGGAGATGCTGCGCGTGGTCGCGCCGCAGCGGGTGGCCGACGTGCTGCGGCGGCTGGCCGAGGAGGGCGTGCCGGTGCGCAACCTGCGCGATGCGTTCGAGGCGATCACCGACGTCGGTGGCCGCGAGAAGGACGTGGTGCTGCTGACCGAATACGTGCGCGTGGCGCTGAAGCGCGAAATCGCCGACCGCTACGCCGATGCCGACCGCACCCTGCACGTGCTGCTGATCCACCCGGAGCTCGAGGACAAGCTGCGCCAGTCGGTGCGCGTGGCCGGCGGCGCCAGCCAGCTGGCGATTTCGCCCGAGCTTGCGGCACGCCTGGGCAACGAGGTGCGCGCGCAGCTCGCGCGCCAGCCGGAGGACGTGCGCCCGGTGCTGCTGTGTTCGCTCGATGTGCGTCGCCACCTGCGCAAGCTGATGGAGGTCGACTTCTTCGACCTGCCGGTGTTGTCGTACCAGGAACTCGCCCCGGACCTGCGCATCGTGCAGGCCGGCCAGATCAATGCATAACGCTGCAACAACGACAGCGCAGAATTCCGCGAGGAGCCAAGCCATGTCATCCACGAAGCCCGAATCCCCCGCCGCCGAAGCCGCGCCCGAGCCGGTGGAAGCGCCGGTCAACGTGCTGCGCATCCTGTCGGGCCTGCATGCAGGCGCCAGTCGCGACCTTGCCGAACAGGAGATGATCCTGGTGGGCAGCGGCGACGACTGCGACATCGTCCTGGCCGACCAGGGCGTCGCCCGCCACCACGCGCTGATCAACCTGATCGGCGGCATGTCGTCGCTGCGCGCGCTCGATGCGCCGCTGCGCGTCGATGGCCAGCCGCTGCATCCCGGCGACCCGGTCGAACTGCGCGGCCTGCAGCGGATCCAGATCGGCCAGGCGGCGATCGCCTTCGGCGAAGAGCATGATCCGGGCTGGGCCACGCTCGCGCCCGATTTCGACATCGACGAGCCGCGCGCGCCTGCCGCGGGCGTGCGCAAGCTGCCGCTGGTCGCGGCGCTGGCGGTGCTGTCGCTGGCGTCGCTTGCGATCTTCGCCGCGGTGATGCCCAAGCCCGAGCAGCCGGCGGACCCGCGCAGCCAGCTCAATTCCCTGATCGCCGAATTCCAGGTGCGTGACGGCCAGGTTTCGGAGGACACCGAGGGCAGGCCGATCCTCAAGGGCACGGTCGATAACGACCGCGTGCGCGAGAGCATCGAGGGCCGGGTGGCCCAGGCCGGATTCGAAGCCGCGCTGGACCTGCGCTCGGCCGAGAAGATCGCCGCCGACGTCAGCGAAGTGCTGCGGACCCAGAACATCAATGCCAAGACCCGCTACGTCGGCAACGGCGTGGTCGAGGCCAGCGGGCGGTTCGAGGACATGGACGCGATGCGCGCCGCCGCCCGCTCGCGCGCGATGGACGATGTGCCGGGCGTGACCAAGGTGCTGGTGAGGAACTACGTCGAGCCGAAACAGCTCAAGCGCACGGCCAACGGGCCCACCGAGGCCGCAATCAAGTCGGGTCCGACGCGGATCGTGTCGGTGGTGCGTGGCAAGACGCCGCACCTGGTCGCGGTCGACGGCACCGAGTATCCGGTCGGGGCCGAGGTGCCCGGGCACGGCCGGCTGGTGTCGATCGGCGAATCGGCGCACGTCGTCAGCGCCGACGGCATGCTCCACAAGATCGTGCCCAAGCCGGTGACCGCGGCGGAAATCGCAGCCGCCGCCGAACAGCAGGCGCAGGCGGACGCGGTGGCCGCGGGGTCTTCGACCGCGCAGCCCGACGCCGATCCCGCAGGCGAAGTCGCCGATCGGCGCGTCGCACGCGCGGCCGGCGCCGAGCCGACGGGCGGCCACGACAGGCAATAGTGTTTCACGCGGCGCCATCGGGGCGTCTGGTTCCATCGAAGCGCGATCCAGCGATCGCACCAAAGGAGAGACCATCATGATCGATAACCCCATCAACCCCGTCACAAGCTTCATTGGCCGCGCAGGCGTTGGCAGCGCATCGGTCGGCCGCGGCGGTTCGTCCACCGACGGTGGCAGCTGGTACGAGGCGATGTCCAAGGCCTGGGGCCAGACGCTGGACATCCAGGCATCGCGCATCACCACCCTCTCGGACGTGATCAGTTCCGGCGGCGACCAGCCCTCGAACATGGTCAAGCTGACCGCAGAGAGCCTGAAGATGCAGTTCATGTCGAACAACGCCGCGACCTCGCAGAACAGCGTCGGCCAGGCACTCGAAACGCTGGGCAAGCGCCAGTAATGCGTGCCGAGCGCTGCGCGTGCGCGTGGCGGCGAATCGCCGCCGCGCGGGCATTGCATCGCGATGATCCGCATGTCGCCAAGTCCGAGGAGAGACGGAAATGATCGAAGCCATCCAGGTCGCGGTGGATGCCGCGCAGGCCAATCCGGCCGCGTCCCCCGCGGCGCAGCCGCAGGCCACCATGTTCGAAGTCAGTCAGTTCGCGGAGGCCTACGGCAACGGCGGCAAGGCCAGTGCCAGTGCAGGCCCGGCGCAGGTGTCCGCGGCCGCCCAGCCGTCGGAGGGCATGCGCGCGCTGCTTTCCACCTTCGAAAACCTCAACACCGGCGCGGACAAGATCAGCGCGATGTCGCACGCGATCACCAGCAGCGGCGCCGATCCCACACCCGGCCAGCTGATGCAGGTCACGATGGAAGCGCACAAGTTCCTGTTCAAGGCGGAACTGACTTCCAACGTCGCCAACCGGACTTCCGATGGCGTCCAGCAGCTGTTCAAGCAGCAGTCGTAAGGCGGGAGCAGGCATGAAAGCGTCGAACGCAATCAAGCGTCCCGTGGTGCTGGCGTTGCTGCTGGCATGCCTTGCGCTGGCCGGCTGTGGTGGCACCGCGCTGTACAGCAACCTCGAGGAACAGCAGGCCAACCAGGTGATGGCGGAACTGATCGGCTCCGGGATCCAGGCCGACAAGACGCTCTCGACCGACAAGAAGGGCTGGGAAGTGCGGATCGCCAAGGACGACATTCCGCGGGCCATGCAGATCCTGCACGCCAGGGGCTTGCCGCGCCGGCAGTCGTTCACGATGGGCGACCTGTTCAAGAAGGACAGCTTCGCGACCTCGGCCACGCAGGAAAAGGCGCTGTACGTGTTCGGCCTGGAAGAGTCGATGCGGCAGAAGCTGCTCAAGATCGACGGCGTGGTCGATGCCGCGGTGTCGATCGCGCTGCCGGACCGCGATCCGCTGGGCGGGGACGCCGCGGATTCGTCGGCGTCGGTCTTCATCTACCAGGCGCCCGGCGCGGACCTGCGCGATCGCGAAACCGACCTGAAAGTCGGGGTCAAGGACAGCATCGAGGGCCTGGACGACGTCAACAAGGTCACGATCAAGTTCTTCACCGTCGGCTCGACGATAGCCGGCAAGCAGGCCGCGCGCGGCCCGGCCGGGGCGATGCCGGTGCTGTCGTCGATCAGCCCCCTGGCGATCGCGATCACCGTCGCGATCGCGGTGCTGCTGGCGCTGGTGATTGCGTTCGGTGGACGTATTCGCGCGCGTTTGGCCCAGCCAAAGCAGCCGCCGCGCGTGTGGAACGGATGAGCCGGGCGGCACGATGAGTTTGCAGGCGGTGTTCGCCGAGATCCATCCCGACTGGTATGGCCAGGCGGACGGGGACGGGCCCGAATCCGCGTCGCCGTCGCCGGAACTCCTGCAGCGCGCACGCGACAGCGCCCTCGGGCGCAGGATCCTCGCGCGCTGGCTGATGCGGGACGTCGGCATCGGCGGCGCGCTGCTGGCGCCGCGTCCCGACGGCGCGCTGGCGGCCGCGGTGGTGCGCTGGCCGCGTGCGCGTCTGGCGACGTTGCTGCGAGATGTCGGGGCGCTCGCCTATGCGCCCGTGATCCGCGCCGAGGTCCGGCGCGAACCGGTGCGCCTGCTGCGGCGCGCGCTCGGCAACAGCTATCTCCTGGCGCTGGACAAACAGGTGTGGGACGGCCAGGTGCCGCCTCCTGTCGCCACGCGGCTGCGCGCGGCGCTGGCGACCACCCTGGCAGGCACGCCCGACGCCGCGGCGCTGCACGCCCTGCTGGATCACCAGGGGCGCTGCGAACTGCATGCCTGGGCGGCGCAGGCCGATCCTGCGCTGGCCGAATGGGTGCTGCTCCAGTCTCCGCGCGAGGCTCCTGTCGCCGCGCATTTGCCCGGGCAACAGGTGCAGTTCCTGCACGACCACCATCTCGCCCGCGCCCGCGCGGGTTGACCCACCGGAACGAGGCCATGTCCGCCGAGCCAGTACGCCGCTCTTCCACCCGCTCCGCCGCCTCGGCCACGGTGTCGGTCTTCGAGCCGCGCCGCTTCGACCGCGCGCTGGCCGGCAACGTGGTGCCGGCGCGGCAGTGGCAGCGCATCGAGGAGCTCGACGCGCTGCTCGAACAGGTCAACGCGCTGTACGTCGAGGCCGGCACCGAAATCGCAGCGGCACGCGAACAGGGATACACGGACGGCTTCGCCGAAGGCCTGGCGCGCGTGCAGCAGCAGATGACCGAACACCTGGCCGCGCTCAACGAACGCCGCGCACGCGTGCTGGCCGAAGCCAGCACGCGCGTCACCGAACTGGCCTGCGCGATTGTCGCGCGCATCGCGCCGAGCTTCGACGCGAGCGCCGTGGTGCCGTCGCTGGTGATGCAGGCGGTCGAGGCCGCACAGGCCGAACAGTTCCTGATGATCCGCGTGCACCCGTCGGTGCGCGACGACGTCGCAGCCGGCCTGGGCGCCGTGCGTCAAGCACATCCGGCGGTGGGGGTGATCGAACTGGTCGAGGACGTGAGCCTGGATCCGCAGAGCTGCGTCGTGGTGTCGGAGGCCGGCGAGGTCCGTGCCGGCGTCGCGCAGCAGATCGAGGCGATCCGCACCGCGCTCGCCGGCGTCGGGGGACAGGGATGAACCTGCCCTTCGCCTCCCCGGCGGACACGGTCCGGATCGTGCCGGGGGCGGCGGCGGACCCGCTGCTTGGCGCGCTCGCCAAAGTGCAGTCGATCGAGCGCGTCGGCCGCGTGGCCGAGGCGCACGGCACGCTGATCCGCGCCACCGGCCTGAAGGCGGCGATCGGCGAACTGTGCGAACTGCGCAATCCGGTGGGCGAAGGCGACCCGCATTTTCACCTGGCTGCCGAAGTGGTTGGCGTCTCGAAGCAGATGACGCTGCTCACGCCGCTCGGCGCGCTCGACGGCGTGTCTGCGACCACCGCCGTTTACGCCACCGGGCGCCAGGCCGCGGTACGCGCCGGCAACGGCCTGCTCGGCCGCATCCTCGACGCCCACGGCGAGCCCATCGACGACAAGGGTCCGATCGGCGACACGGTGGAGGCGCCGATCTACGCCGCTTCGCCCAATCCGCTCACCCGCAGCCTGATCGAGCGCCCGTTCTCCACCGGCGTGCGCGCCATAGACGCCACCATGACCACCGGCGAAGGGCAGCGCGTGGGCATTTTCGCCGTCGCCGGCGGCGGCAAGAGCACGCTGCTGGGCATGCTGGCCCGCGGCGGCGACGCCGACGTCAACGTCATCGCGCTGGTCGGCGAGCGCGGGCGCGAGGTCAACGAATTCATCCACGACAACCTCGGCGCGGAGGGCCTGGCCAAGTCGGTGATCGTGGTGGCCACTTCCGATCGGCCGGCGCTCGAGCGCAGCCGCGCGGCCTGGGTCGCGACCGCCATCGCCGAGCATTTCCGCGACAAGGGCAAGCGCGTGCTGCTGCTGCTCGATTCGGTGACGCGCTTCGCCCGCGCGCTGCGCGACGTGGGCCTGGCGGTCGGCGAGCCGCCAGCGCGGCGTGGCTTTCCGCCGTCGGTCTTCAGCGCGCTGCCGCGGCTGTTCGAGCGCGCAGGCAACAACGACAAGGGGTCGATCACCGCGTTCTACACCGTGCTGGCCGAGGACGAGGACGGCGGCGACCCGATCGTGGAGGAGGTGCGCTCGATCCTCGACGGCCACATCGTTCTGTCGCGCAAGCTCGCCGCCGCCTACCACTACCCGGCCATCGACGTGCTCACCAGCCTCAGCCGGGTGATGCCGCGCGTGACCGAGCCCGCGCACCAGCGCGCGGCCGGACAGCTGCGCAAGTACCTGGCCAAGTACCAGGACATCGAGCTTCTCCTGCAGTTGGGCGAATACAAGCGCGGCACCGACCCGGATGCCGACATCGCGATCGAGAGGATCGGCCCGATGCGCCAGCTGCTGCAGCAGCCGGCGAGCGAGCTGGTGCCATTCGACCAGTCGGCGCAGGCGCTGCGCAGGTTGTTCCCGTGAAGGATGGGGATCGGAAACTCGGGGTTCGGGATCTGGCAGCGCATGCGCCAGCCCCGTTCGCCTTCCACGCATCCGAAACTCCGAACCCGACCCTGCAATCCCGGTGTTTCCAATGAAGCGCTATCCCCTGCACACCCTGCTGCGGGTGCGCGAGCACCGCACCGATGCCGCGCGGATGGTGGTGCTGGAAAAACAGCGCGCGGTGCAGGCCTGCCGCGATGCCTGCACGCGGATCGAGCACGAGATCCTGCAGCTGTGCGATGAGCGCAGCGGCCAGCGCGCGCGTCTGCTGGACGCGCCGCCGCCCGGCGTCGACTGGTCCAGTGTGCTGGCGCAGCGCGAGGCGCATATTGATTGGCTGGGCGCGCAGGTGGAGGCCGCGCGCCAGCGGCTGGCCCAGGCGCACAAGGCGCTGCAGGCCGCCGAGCGCGAGCTGGTGCAGGCGCGTGAAGCCTTCTTCCGCGCCAAAGCCCGGCAGGAAGCGCTCGAGAAGCGACGCGACAGCTGGCGCGGCGAACAGCGCGCCCTGGAAGCGCGGCAGGAAGAAGACATCACCGCCGATCTGCTGCTCGCGCGCCACCACGGCGCGCGGCCCACGCATTGAGAGGACGACCATGAGTATCGACCGCAGCCCGTCTTCCACCCAGACGACGACCCAGGACATCAGTCGCGACAAGTCCGACACCCGCCCCCGGGAACCGGCGCCGCGTGAGAAGGTCGACGACTTCCAGCGGCTCTTGCAGGGCAAGCGTGAATCGCGCGAGCCGCGCCTGCAGGGACAGCCGGGCGACGACAGCCAGCCGCTGCAGCAGGCCGGACGGCGCGAAGGGCAGGAAACACCGAAATGGCAGCAGGACGAAGGCGCCATCGCCGGCCGGCAGGAGGCGGGCGAGCACTACGAGGACGACGCGCTGCGGCGCCAGCGCGACGACACGGGCGGCACTTCGTTGCAGCAGCAGACGCTCGACCCGGCGGCGCTCTACCAGGCGCAGATGGCGATGCGCGACGGCCTGCCGCAGGCCACGGCGCCGACGCCGCTGAACCCGAACGCCTTTGCCGACATGGTCGAGCGCCACCTCAAGCAGATGGCCGCCGATCGCGGCGCGGCCGGCGACGGCGACGGTCGCGTCCTGCTGCGCATGGCCGACGCCACCCTGCCGGGTACCGACCTGCTGCTCAGCCGCACCCCGGAGGGCTGGATGCTGCGCGCCGATGTGCGTTCGCGCAGCAGCTTCGACGCAATCCGCGAAGCCGCGCCCGAGCTGGCCCGCCGCTTCGCCGAGCGCAACCTCGGCACGCTCAGCATCGATCCGCATTTCCATGGCTGACCCCATGCGCCCTCCTAGGGTGAACCCCAGATCGGGCCTGTCCTAGCTTGGCGGTGAATCGGCGGCGGTGGAAAGTGGAATTGCGCCCCCGTCCCGTTCTTGAAGCAGGGTCAGCAGGCGTCCATTCCAGACTGATGAGCAGGGAGAAATCAAATGTCTTTTGACCTAGGCGGAATCTGCAAGCTCGCGGGACAAGTCATCGGCGGCATGATCGGCGGTCCGGTCGGCAGCATGATCGGCAGCATGATCGGCGACATGGTCGGCCAGATGATCACCAACCAGGCCGGCGATTCGCTCGACTCCTCGGGCCTGTCCAGCGCGGCACAGAACATCTTCAACGCCAACTACAGCGCGGGCCTCGGAGGCTGATCGATGAATGACCCCCGGCAGTCCGCCGTGCAGGACTGGATGGACGGTCTCGAGCAGCTGCAACAGGCAGGCGCGATCGATGCGGATGAGCAGAACATGCTCATCCGCTACCTCGATGAGCACAAGCGCGCCATGGACGAAGCACTCGCCGGCATCGTGCCGGAGTATGAGAGACGCGTGGCCGAGGATGGGCAGCTGGAAGCCGACCAGTGGTTGGCGACAACGGCGCGAGCGCTCGGGGAAGAGCATCGCGAGCAGAGGCAGCGCGTGCTTGGATCCCTCGCAGTCAACAGGGATGCCACAGCCTGACCACCCCGGCAACGCGAAGGCCCGCGTTGTCCCTTGGCCCACACCCCGCTGGATCACCGGTCGTTAACGCGAGTAGCGCCTGCAGCTGGTAAAAACGGCGGTACTCCTTTCAAAACATCGGATGAACATGAATCACAACAAGGGCAAGCGCCCCGTTCCGCTCGATGTGCAATCCCTCCAGGCCGCCGCAACCAGCGCGATCGCCAAGCCTCCCCGCATCGAGGATGGCAATGGCAGGATCTATTTCGACGGCGACGAACAGCGACGCCAGTTCAAGGAAGAGATTGACCGCCTGCGCGCCGAAGATGCCATCAGCGCCGATGAACACGCGACCTTGGACAGCGAATACGAGCGCATCCAGCGGCAGACCTACGACCGGTTGACCCAGATGACAGCCGAATTCGAGCGCCGGGTCGAGACCAGCGGCGAAGACGAGGCGCGCCGCTGGCTGGCGGCGGAAGCGGAGGATTTTCGCCAGGCCCTGGAACGGGCGCCGGAAGAGGTGGCTGCGAAGCTTCCCGGTGCATAGGGTCAGCCCCAGCTAGGTTACGACCTAGCTTGGAGCGAAGATGCGCTGGACGTAAAAAGACACCACGGAATCAGGAGTGCGGTTGGATCGGCACCCTGCGAGACCCGAAGCGGCTACCAGGCAATGGCCGGCCAATCCAAATCAGACAGGAGAACATCATGTTCCAGAATGCCATCAGCTCCATCGTCAACGTCAGCATCAATGGCGCCGGCAAGGCCTCCACTTCGAGCTTCGACCTCGGGTTCAAGACCGCATTCAAGGCCGCGTCCGACGCGTTCGCCAAATTCCTCAACGACCAGATGGTCGAGAACGGCGACAACACCGGCGACGCCAAGAAGAAGGCCAAGGGCGGCAGTGCTGGCGCTGCCAGCTGGTTCGAAGCCATCGCGGGCGTGTTGGGCAAGCAGCTGGGCGAGCGCGTCATGAAGCTGATGGATGCCCGCGACCGCATGGAGAAGAACTTCGAGGCTTCCACGGAGCCGGAGAAGAACAAGGAAGGCGCCAAGGAATACATGAAGGCGCAGACCGACTTCCAGGTGCAATCGCAGATGTTCGGCATGGACAGCCAGATGGCCGCCACCTCGATCAAGGCGATCGGTGAAGGCCTGGCGAGCGTAGCGCGCAAGCAGTAATCCGCGCAGCAAGCCCGCCACACAGGAACGCCGGGATGCAGATCCCGGCGTTTCCCTTTTGGAGCATGCCCATGTCCCGATTCCCGTCCTCATTTCCGCTGGTCTGCGCCGTGGCCCTTGCAGGATTGTGCGCGCAACCCGTTGGCGCGCAGGATTACGGGAGCGGCTGGTTGGACGTCGCGCAGGGCATGCGTCAGAACATGGGCCAGCAGGAGGCCTTGCGTGATCGCATGCGCATGGCCAACGCCAGCAACAAGGCCGCCCAAAAAAGGGACGTGACGCGGTCTCGCGCCGATGCACCACGCACGCGTCCATCGAATGATGCCCAGCCTGCCGATCCCGCTACCGAAGGACTGTTCGCGCAGGCAGCCGCCAGCGTCATGCGCGTGGCGCGGTCGAAGGGGCCGCCGCCGGCGAGCGACGTTTCGCCAGCCCGTTTCCAGTCGTCGTCACGTGTACGCGACCGCGTAGTGCAGCGTTTCGTGGCGCTGCTCGACCAGAGCGATGGCTTGGAACGCGACCAGATTCGTGCATTCCTGGAGTCCGGCAGCCTGAAGCGCGACTTCGACGCGGTGTTGGACAAGTTCGGCTTCGACAAGCACAACCTGGCCGATGTCGTGTCCGCCTACTACATCGGCATGTGGGAGGTTGGCAATGGTCGCTACATGAGCGACCAGCAGGCCAGGGCGGTGCGCGCCGCGCTCGCTCCGGCGCTTGTCCGCGACACCAACCTGGGCGCGTTGTCGCAGGAACAGAAGCAGGAGGCGGCCGAGACTTATACGTTGTTGGTGATGTTGGCCATCCTCAATCAACAGGTTCTCGACAAGCAGGGACAGGCTTCGGCCGCCAAGGTGTTCCGCGAGGGCGTGTACAAGGGCGTCCTGCGGCAAGGCGTCGACTTGCGCAGGCTCGACGTGGGCAGCAACGGATTCGTGCTGCGCTAGCGTGCAATGCCGGCGCCACCGGCCCTTTGGCTGGAGATGGCGATGGCATCACTACGCTTCGCTTCGCGCAGAGGCTCCTAGCGCCGGCGGCCCACCCTGCGGGCCACGGCCCAAGCGGCCACGGCGGTCGCCAGGCCGCACATCGCCAGCCATGCGGTCGAATTGCGATCGGCCAGCGAATCCATCACCCGCCCGTCGCTGCCGACGAAGATGACGATCGCAGCAGCCACGCAGCCGTAGGCGATGATCGCCAGCATCCAGAACAGCCACTGCATGGCGCGCTGGATGTCGCGTTCCGATCCGGCTTGGCCATCGCCAGCGTGTCCGATCGCACCCATCGCCCAGAGCAGGCGGGCCAAGCCGCCCCTCGGCATCGCCTGCAGCCGGCTGCGCAGGTTGCGTCGCTGCGCGCCATCGAGCGTGTGGCCCGCGGGATTGAGCATGTTCTCGCCGCGCAGCGCGGCGACCGCATCGTTAGCGGGCAGGATGATGCCGCGCGCGTCCGCCAGCTGGCTGACCGGCGAGGTGGCCATGGTCAATCCTGCAGCGGCCAGCGCCGCGGTGGTGCCGGAAGGCAATGCGGGTGCGGCCGGCAGGGCGGGTGGCGCCACGGTCGCGGGAGGCGGCGCAGTCGCCGGTGCGGCATTCGCGGTGCGCCCGGCGGCCAAGGCGGCGTCGGCAGGCCGGTTCGCCACGAGCTGTGCAGGATCCATGGCTGCGCGCTGCTGCACTGCCGGAGGGGCTGTTTGCGACAACGTCGCCGCGGCCGTGCCGGCTGCGTTTGTGCTGCTAGCGCTTGTGTTGCCCACGCTCGTGTTGGCTGCAGTTGTCGCAGTCGCGGGCGTGGCAGTGCCGGCTTGCGCCCCGAAGGCGCCCTGCGCGCGCCCAGCGGCGAGCGGGGCATTCGTGCCGGAGGGCATGGGGACGCCGTCGGCGCGCGCATGCGCCGAGGGCCCGGCGTTCGCATGGGCGGCCTGGGCGTTCGACGTGGCGGGGCCGCTGGAGGCCGGATTCGCATTGGCATTGGCATGCGCCGGCGGTCCACGCCCGTCTGCATCGCGCAGCATGCCCGGCGCGCCGTTGGCGATGGAAAACAGGGTGTTGCCAAGCTGGCGGGCGATGTCGGGCGCGATGTGCAGCAGGCCGGGCAGGTTGCCGCCACCGGTGGTCATCGAGCCGGAACCGTGAGGACCGCCGTAGATCCCTTGGTTGCCCTGGTTGCCCTGGTTGCCCTGGTTGCCTTGGTTGCCGTGCGGCCCTTCGTTGCCGCGGTTGGCTTCCGAGGCCGGATTGTTGCCGCCGGTGCGTGGACCGTCGCCCTGCGGCACGCCGTCGTGGTCGTGTCCGTTGCCGTTTCCGGTGCCCGGCACCTTGCCGTTGTCGGCGTGTTCACCGTGCTCGCCGCGTAGCCCGCCCGGTCCTGCCGGTTCCCCCTTGCCTGCGTGGCTGGGCAGGTTGGCGTGCACGAACTCCCTGTGGCCGCTGGTTGGTCCGATCGTCATCGCAAGCCTCCGGGATCGGGCGCAGGCGCCCGATTGCAGCCTATGGGAATGGCTGAACACCAATCACCTATGGCAAACCCTAGGTCCTAGACCGCCGTCATGCGCCGCGCGTGCCGGCCCGCACGGAACCGGCATAAAAAAGGGGAAGGCACTGGGCCTTCCCCTGGAAATATCCGGCTGGGCCGGAGGACTTTCGGTTGTCGCATGGCTCCGGCGGGAACGCCGGATACGGACAGGCTACCGCCGTCGGCAACTTGATGCAACACCTGAAATAAAACTAATCAAGTCATTGATTTTATTGCCCAGCCAAATCCAGGGCTTGGCGCTTGACCTTGCGCCGCTCCGGTTTGGGCAGGGCCCAGTCGTTGTTGAACAGCGCGGGCTCCCAGCCGCCGTAGGTCGGGTTGGGCAGCATCCACCAGCGTTCGCCGAACCAGTCGCCATATTCGTCGAGCAGTCCGCTGCGGCCCTGCGGGGTGTTGGCCACGACCTCGACGAAGTCGCCGAGCTGGTCGCCGAACTGCATCAACACGCGGTATTCGCGCCCGGCCAGTCGGCGGCGGCAGTTTTTCTCGCTGCCGTTCTGATCGCAGCCGGGCACGACGGTGCCCAGGCCGAGGAAGACGTCGTCGCTGGCCACCGGCATTCCCACCGCCTCGAGGTTGGCGATGGTCGCGTCCTTCAGGTGCACGGCGCGGTTGGACAGGTACAGGATGGTGATGCCCTTGGCCGCCGCCGCCTTGGCGAACTCGACCACGCCCGGCACAGCCTTCGCCTTCTTCTCGGCCACCCAGAGGTCCCAGCTGGGATCGCTGTACTCGGCATTGTCGCGGACAAGCCGCGCCTGGTAGGGCGAGTTGTCGAGCACGGTTTCATCGACGTCCATCACCACCGCCGGCTTCAAGCCCGCGGTCTTGCCGGCGTTGTCGCGTTCGGTGGGCACCAGCGCGTCCCAGTTCTTCTCTTTCAGCGCCAGGTCGAGCTTGTCGGCCGCGGCGCGGTAGATCGTTTCCGTCGAAGCCCGGTATTCGGCCGACGCCTGGACCCAGAGCACCGCATTGAGGTTGTCGTGGGCCGCCGTGGCGGCGTTCTCACCGGCAGGTGGGCGGGCCGCCGATGCCGGGACGGGTCGTGCAGCGTCGCCCTGCGGCCTCGTGTACGCGGCGGGCTTGCAGGCCGCCAGCGACAGCGTGGCGGTGAGCAGGGCAATGAGGGGCATCGAAGGGCGCATGGCGATCCTGGCCAGGACGAAGAGGCGCCGAGTCTAGCCGAGTCCGGTGACCGGCGAAGACGTGCGTGGAACGTGCCCGGGCTTTCGTTACCCTGCAGGTCGCACTGGAACGGATACGTCGATGGACAATGACAACACGACCGCGCTTCCCCTGCTGGACGCGGTGGAGGCGCGCGCGCTCGGCTGCCTGATCGAAAAAGAGGCGACCACGCCCGACGCCTATCCGCTCACCGTCAACATGGTGCAGCTCGCGGCCAACCAGAAGACTGCGCGCGAGCCGGTGATGGCCATTGACCCTGGCAATATCCAGCACGCGTTGCGCAAGCTTGAAAGCCTGGGGCTGGCCAAGCAGACGTTTTCGTCGCGTGCGGAACGCTACGAGCACCGCGTCGGGCAATGCCTGAGCCTGCCGCAAGCGCAGGTCGCGCTGCTCGGGTTGCTCCTGTTGCGCGGCGCGCAGACCGCGCACGAACTGCTCGCGCGCAGCGAACGCATCGCGAAGTTCGCCGACGCCGAGGACCTGCGCCATCACCTCGAGCGCCTGTCGCAACGCCGGCCCGCGCTGGTCCTGCAGGTGACACGCGGGCCCGGCCAGCGCGAGGATCGCTATGTCCACTTGTTGTGCGGACCGGTGGATGTTGCCGTGATCGCGGCGGCAAGGCCGACGGCGCGCGAAGCGACCGATCCGGTCCCTGCGGAACTCGAAGCGCGCGTGCGCGCCCTCGAGGACGAAGTCGCAGCGCTGCGGGAGGCGGTGGTGCTACTTGAACGCGCGCGCTAGGCGCGCAGGCGATCAGCCTTCCAGCATCGCCTTGATGGCAGCGAAGCCGACGTCGGCGCGCTCCTTCTTGCGTGCGGCGTCGGCCACCGGGTCGGCGCCGTCGCGCTGCAGTTCCATCGCGGGCAGTTCGTCGAGGAAGCGGCTGGGCGCCAGCCGCAACTTGGAGCCCCAGCGCTGCGCCTCGCGCGAATGCGACAGCCACAGCTGCTCCTTGGCGCGGGTGATGCCGACGTAGAGCAGGCGGCGCTCTTCATCGAGCCGGCCTTCATCGAGGCTGGCCTCGTGCGGCAGGGTGCCGTCCTCTACCCCGACGATGAACACGTAGCGGAACTCGAGCCCCTTCGCGGCGTGCAGGCTCATCAGCCGGACCTGGTTGCCGGCGTCATCCTTGTCGGCGCGGGTGAGCAGGGCGAGCGAGGCCGCGAGTTCGGCCGCGCTCGTGCCCTTCGCGCCTTCGAACCAGTCGGCCAGCTCGTCAAGGTTGCCGCGACGGATCGCGAACAGCTGCTCGGTCTTGCACTGCGAGCGCAGCGCCGCGAGCAGGCCGGAGCGCTCGCTGAGCTTGCGCACCAGCTCCGCCGGCGGGAGTCGCCCGGCGTCGGCGCGCAGGCCGCGGACGATGTCGGCGAAGCCGCTCAGCGCATTGGCCGCGCGCGGCGGCAGCTGCTTGAGCAGCGTGATCGATTCGGCCGCGCGCGAGAGCGGCAGGCCGGCGTGCTGCGCGAGTTCGGCGAGCTTCGCCAGCGACGTTGCGCCGACGCCGCGCACCGGCGACTGCACCGCGCGCAGGAATGCCGCGTCGTCCTCCGGGTTGGCCACCAGTCGCAGCCACGACAATGCGTCCTTGACCTCGGCGCGTTCGAGGAACGCGGTTCCGCCGCTGAGGTGGTACGGCACCCGCAGCAGCTGCAGCGCCTTTTCCAGCGCGCGCGACTGGTGGTTGCCGCGGAACAGGATGCAGAAGTCGCTCCACGGCGCGGCGCGCGCCTGGTTGATGAAATGCACCTCGCCGGCGACCCGCTCGGCCTCGTGCGCGCTGTCGCGGCATTCCCAGACGCGGATGCGTTCGCCGTCGGACTGCGCGCTCCACAGCGTCTTGGGGTGTTCGTGTGGGTTGTTGGCGATCAGCGCGTTGGCGGCGCGCAGCACGCGGTTGCTGCAGCGGTAGTTCTGTTCGAGCTTGACCACCTTCAGCGCCGGGTAGTCCTGCGCCAGCTGCGACAGGTTCTCGGGGTTGGCGCCGCGCCAGGCGTAGATGCTCTGGTCATCGTCGCCGACGCAGGTGAAGTGGCCCTTGTCGCCGGCCAGTGCCTTGAGCATCCGGTACTGCGCGTCGTTGGTGTCCTGGCACTCGTCGACCAGCAGGTAGCCGATGCGCTCGCGCCAGCCCAGCGCGACCTCGGCGTCGTTCTCCAGCAGCTCCACCGGCAGCCGGATCAGGTCGTCGAAGTCGACCGCATTGAACGCCGACAGCCGCGCCTGGTATTTCGCGTACAGCGTCGCGGCCTCGCGCTCGCGCGTCGACTGCGCGACGTCCAACGCCTGCTGCGGCGACAGCCCGGCGTTCTTCGCCCGCGAGATCAGCCCGTGCGCGGCCAGCACCGCATCTGGCTTGGCGCCGGGCAGCAGGTCCTTGAGCTGCGACGCGGTGTCGTCCGCGTCGAAGATTGAGAAGCCGCGCCGCAGTCCCGCCTTCGCATGTTCGATCTGCAGCAGCTTCAGCCCCAGCGCGTGGAAGGTGCAGATGGTTAGCCCCTCCGCGCCGTCGCCGCGGATGCGCTTGGCGACGCGCTCGCGCATTTCCTTCGCCGACTTGTTGGTGAACGTGATCGCCGCGATGCGCTTGGCCGGATGGCGCCCGATGGCGATCAGGTGCGCGATCTTCTCGACGATCACCCGCGTCTTGCCGCTGCCCGCCCCGGCGAGCACCAGCAGCGGGCCTTCGACCTGCAGGACCGCGGCGGATTGTTGGGGATTGAGGCCGTGCATCGGGCATTCCATCGGGGGGCGGCAGTTTACAGGGTCGCTTCTTCCGGTCCGTGGGCACTCGCCTGTCATGCAGCGCAGGGCGAACGAGCGCGCGACGGGCCGACGTCGCACCCCAGCGGCAGAGCCGATATGATCGGCTCGCGCGGCGGCCGCGTCGGGCCGCCATCAATGGGAGGGCGCGATGTCGAAGGCATGGAGCGGCCGCTGGCCGGTGGCGCTGGTGCTGCTGGCGCTGCTGGCAGGACTCGTTGTCCCGCCGTCCCTGTACGCGCAGGATCCCGAAGCGTATTTCCCGCCCGAGGTGGACCGCTCGTTGATGACCAGCGGCTTCCTCGCCGGGCATCCGGACCTGGACGCCCGCAAGCGCGGGATGGATGCCATCGGCCGACAGCATTACGGGACCGCCCGTACCGCTTTCCTGCGGGCGGCGCGCTATGGCGACAAGCCTTCGCAGGCGATGCTCGGCGAGATCTACTGGAAAGGCCTGGGCGTCGAACGCGATCCGGTCCTGGGCTATGTCTGGATGTTCCTGGCCGCGCAGCGCGGCTACCACGACTTCCGCGCCTGGAGCGAGGTGTACTGGCAGGGCCTCTCCCTCGCACAGCGACAACAGGCGCAGGTACGCGGCCTGGCGATTCTCGAGTCCTACGGCGATGCGGTTGCGGTGCCGCGACTGGAACGGGTCATGCGTCGTGAACTCGGCAAGGCGACCGGCAGCATGCTGGAGCATCCCGAGCAGCTGATGGTCATTACCAGCTATGACACGACGCCTCCGCGCGGCATCTCGCCGCAGGCCTTTTACGCGGACATGTACTGGAAGCCCGCGAAATACCGACAGCTCCAGGATCGGTTGTGGAAGGCGCCGCTGTACAAGCGGGTCGACGTTGGCCCGGTGGAGGATGTCAGCGCGCGTGCGCGCGGCACGTCGCCGAAACGATGAACCCCCGCCGGGCGAGGGATTGCAATGGTGAGTGCCGCGCAGCCGCGCGTGTCCACGGATGGGCCCTGCGGGATCGAAGCCATGCACCTGTCGGGCATTGCAACGATTTGTTCGGCGCCGTAGCGTTCCAGCGAACGGCGCAGCTGGTGCCCTGGACTGGCCGGCGGCCAGTCGAGAGAAACATGATGAAGGCGGACGACGACTACGCGTCGTGAAACCGGGCGGTGAACCACTACTGGCAGCGGCCGCCCTGGGCGCTGCAACGTTCTATGTGGGCGACGTAGTCCCGGTCGGCACAGCCAAGAAGCAGGCCAAAGGCTTCCCGACAGATCCAGATCCTTGATCTGGGCGGCAGGATGGCGCATTGCGCGCGGTTTCGGGACCGGATTGCGCGCTGCCAGACGACGGCGAGCGCCGACTCGCCGTTCTGGCCGCCGACGCCCACGCCGACACGGTTGGCGCCGGCGAGGCCCGCGGTGTTCATCGCCATGCCGGCAGGATTCGGGAATGGCGCGATGGCTGTATTGCGGTGCGCCTTGCCGTCGAAGTGTCGGCAAGGCGCGTGATGCCGCGTCCCTGCGCGCGGGTGCGCAGCGACATCGGCAGGCGGTCGGGAAAACAGGGTTGATTTTCCAGGCGTGCCCGAAGATGTTCCTCGGTTCTGTTGGCGGTTGGTGCGTCGTCGCGAAGCGTGGCCGCTGGCCCGGCAGGGATCGGAATGCGCGTCGAGCCGGTCTGCGGTTCTCCCCGAACCTGCCGATTCTTCGCTGCTGCCGCACCATGAAGCCTGCGCCCGCCGGGGTCCGGATGCAGCGCACGGTTCGCGCATAAAATGCGCGCCATGGCCAAGCTCTACTTCTACTACTCGGCGATGAACGCCGGAAAGACCACCACGCTGCTGCAGAGCGCGCACAACTACCGCGAGCGCGGGATGCGGGTGGCGATCCTGGCGCCGCGGCTCGACCACCGCGCTGGTGCCGGCACGGTGGCCTCCAGGATCGGCCTGAGCGCCGAAGCGGTGGGCTTCGACGCGGGCGATGACCTGTTCGCCTGGGCCAATGCCGACATCGTCGCGCACGGCCGCATCGATTGCCTGCTGGTCGACGAAGCGCAGTTCCTGCGCAAGGCGCAGGTGTGGCAGTTGAGCGAAGTGGTCGACCGGCTGCGCATCCCGGTGCTGTGCTACGGCCTGCGCACGGACTTCCGCGGCGAGCTGTTCGAGGGCAGCCAGTACCTGCTGGCCTGGGCTGACGAGATCAGCGAGATCAAGACCATCTGCCACAGCGGCAAGAAGGCGACGATGACCGTGCGCGTGGACGAGCAGGGCTACGCGGTGCAGGAAGGCCCGCAGGTCGAGATCGGAGGGAACGAGCGCTACATCTCGGTCAGCCGGGCCGAGTTCAAGAAGATCGTGCGCGGCGAGGGACGGATCGAACCGCTGCAGGAGCGGCTGCCGCTGGTACCGCCGCGCGACTAGTGGTGTTGGCGCTTGTTCTGTATTCGCCGGCGTGGGAGCGGCTTCGGCCGCGAGTGCCTTGGTATGGATCGTGACTGGTGTTGATCATTCGTGACTGGCGCTTCGAAAGGCAAGCGGCCGGGATCGGGTCTTTGTCCAGTCAGCAATCGCCAATCACTCATCGCCAACCAGGATTGTCCAAAGCTCGCGGCTGAAGCCGCTCCTACAACGGCGTGCTGGCGTTCGCCGATAGCGGGGCCGGCTGGGCGGCGGATAGGCAGCCATCGCGAATGCCGTCGATCTCGCGCACCACCGCGCCGCCTTCGGGCTGCGCCTGCTGCAGCGATCGATGCAGCGCGGCGAGCTCCCGCAGGATCTCGCTGCGCTGCGGGCCATGGCAGCCGAGCTCGGCCAGGTAGGCGCGCGCAAGCCAGGCGATGCGTCGCCGCTCGATGTCCTTGGCCGACAGGCTGGCCAGCCGCTGCAGCTCTCCCGCCGCGGCCGGATTGCCCTTGCTCGCCTGCAGGCGAGCCAGCGACAGCGCGCTGCGCAGGGCGTGCGAATGCGAGGCGCCGTAATCCTGGCGGGTCAGCGACCGCGCCTGCCGCAGCTGCTGTTCGGCGGTTGCCGCATCCCCGAGCGCGGCGTTGGTTTCGCCGAGCAGGCGCAGGGTGTCGCCGACGAGCCCGGCGTGGTGGCCCGGCAGGCCCTGGCGCAGGCGCAGCGATTCGTGCAGCTGCAGCCTGGCTTCGGCGTCGCGTCCGACGGCGTGCAGGATCATCGCGCGGTTGAACAGCTGGCCGGCGAGCAGCTGCGCGTGCCCTGGCTTGCGGCTGATCGCGATGGCGCGGTCGAGGTTGTGCAGTGCGGCCTCGATGTCGCCGCGCTCCCAGTCGACGATCGCCAGGCTGTTGTAGTTGCGCGCCACTTCCTCGTGTTCCATCCCGAGGCGGGCCAGCAGCCACGCCTGGCTGCTGGCGAACTCGGCGGCCGCTTCGTTGTAGCGGCCCTGGTCGACGTGCAGCGCCGCGAGCTGGCGGCGGGCGTCGATGGTGGCGCGATGTCGCGGTCCCTGCAGTTCGAGCGCCAGGGCGAGCGCCCTGCGGCACTCGTTCTCGGCGCCGCGGATGTCGCCCTGCTCGCGGCGCAGCGCACACAGGCTGCGCAGGATCTCCACCGCGAGCGGATGGCGGTCGCCGACCTTGGCCGAAAGCTGCGCCAGCGCATCCTGTAGTTCGGACTGCGCGCGCGCGTTGTCGCCGGTCGCCGCATGCAGGCGGGCCAGGTCGGCCAGGTTCTCGACCACGCCCGCTTCGTTGCGCAGCGGATCGCGGCGCAGCGCCAGCGAACGCTCGAACATCACGCGCGCGGCGTCGTAACCGCCGGCGTAGCGCTGGCAGCGGCCGAGCTGCGAGTAGAACTCCGACGCCTGCGCCGGAAGCTGGTGTTCCTCGCGCCGCGCAAGTGCCCGCCACGGACGCATGCCGTCGATGCATTCCGCGTACCGGCCGAGCATGCGCCGCGTGTGGCCCAGGTCGGTCGCCGATTCCAGCCGCAGGCTGGGCGGCACCTCGTCGAGCGCGTCGAGGATCATCGCCTGGCGGTCGAGCAGCCGGGAGGCCTCTTCGTAGTCGCCCAGTCCCACGCGCAGGCGCGCGATGACGCCGAACAGCTCGGCGCGCGCCTCCGGCTGCCGCGCCAGCTCGCGGTCGCCGCGCTCGACGCCCGCGTCGAGCAATTGGCGTACGTCCAGCGGCACGCCTTCGGGGGTGCTGCCGGCGTTCTCGAACAGACCGACGACGAAATCCTTGAGCGCCTGCGCGCGCGCGCCCTCGTCGACGAACTGGCGCGACTGCCAGACCACGATGCCCAGGGCCGCGGCCAGCGTGACCGCGACCAGCGACGCGCTGACCAGCGCCCAGCGATGGCGGCCGGCGTACTTGCGCAGCCGATAGGCCAGGCTCTGCGGCCGCGCATGCACCGGCTTCCCGTCGAGGTAGCGCTGCAGGTCGAGCGCCAGCGCCTCGACCGACGGATAGCGCTGCTCGGCGCGCTTGGCCAGCGCCTTGAGCACGATGTTGTCGAGGTCGCCGGCCACTTCGCGCGCGCGGCGGCGCAGCGCGCCCGGGTTGCCGGTTCGCGTGTCGTCGGGGCCGCGCAGCAGGGTCGACGAGGGCTTGAGCGGATCCACCCCGAGGATCGCCTCTTCCCATTCCGCGTCGGTCTGGCGCTTGAGGCGGTAGGGCTTGGCGCCGCTGAGCAGTTCGTACAGCACCACGCCCAGCGAATACACGTCGGTCATGGTGGTGACCGGCTCGCCGCGGATCTGTTCGGGCGCGGCGTAGTGGAGGGTGAAGGTGCGCAGGCCGGTGCGCGTGTTGTCCGGCGCCTGCTCGGCGGTGTCGAGCAGCTTGGCGATGCCGAAGTCGAGCAGCCGCACCTCGTCGAGCGGAGTGACCAGGATGTTGGACGGCTTCAGGTCACGGTGCACGATCAGGTTGGCGTGGGCATGGCTGACCGCTTCGCACACCTGCATGAACAGGCGCACGCACGCCGGCACCTCGAGCGCGCGGGCCTTGCACCAGTCGGTGATCGGTTCGCCGTCGACGTAGTCCAGCGCGAGGTAGGGCTGGTTGTCGGCGCTGATGCCCGCGTCGAGCAGCCGCGCGATGTGCGGATGGCCCAGTCGCGCGAGGATCTGTCGTTCGCGGGTGAAGCGCAGCCGCAGGTTGGGATCGGCCAGGCCGGGACGCAGCAGCTTCAGCGCCACCCGGCGCTGGTACAACCCGTCGGCGCGACTGGCCAGCCACACCTGGCCCATCCCGCCTTCGCCCAGCAGGCGATCGAGCTTGTAAGGGCCGATCACCGCGTCGGGCCGGGCGCCGGGCAGCGGGGCGATCAGCGGTTCGGAGAGGAAGTCGTCGCCCTCGGCCTCCAACGCCAGCAGTCCGGCCAGGTCGTCGGCCAGCTGCGGATCTTCGGCACGCAGCGATGCCAGGCTGCGCTCACGGGTCTCGGGGTCGAGTTCGAGCAGCGCATCGAGGAGCGGCGAGAGTCGCTGCCAGCGTTCGGCGTCCATGGGTCAGTCGGTCCGTGGCCCGCGAGCAGGGCGCCAGGCAGGCTGGCGCCCTGCTCGCCGTTCACCGTGGACGTGGTGATGGATGCGCTTGTGGTTGGGCGTCGGCAACGACGGGCTCCTCGCTACGTTCGGAAAGGCGGGCGGCTGCGACATCGAACCCTGCGTGCGTGCCCGCCGCGCGGGCCGGGGCGTTGTCGATAATGTTCGCCGGGGACGGCTCCAGCGGCATCACCCGATCGGCACTGCGCGGCTCTCCCGGCGACAGGGCGGTGGACCAGCCGTTCGCGCCTTGCCTAGGAATCCTTCAGCGACGCCAGCAGGAACAGCCGCGCCTTCTGCCAGTCGCGGCGGATGCTGCGTTCCGAGCGCTTGAGCAGGGCGGCGATCTCCAGCTCCGACAGTCCGGCGAAATAGCGCAGCTCGACCACCTGCGCCAGGCGCTCGTCGACCGCAGCCAGCTGGTTCAGCGCGGTGTCCAGGCCGAGCATGTCCTCGTCCAGGCGCAGCCCGCCCTCGATGTCCTCGGGCAGGTCGGTCACCCGATGCAGGTCGCCGCCGCGCTTCTGTGCCAGCCGCTGGCGGGCGTAGTCGACCACCACGCTGCGCATCGCGGAGGCGGCGTAAGCGAAGAAGTGCGCGCGATCGTCGAACTTGGCCTCGCGCCGGCCGATCAGTTTCAGGTAGGCCTCGTGCACCAGCGCGGTGGCGTCCAGGGTCTGGCCATGCTGGCCGGCGAGCTGGCGCCGCGCCATCGTGTGCAGCTCCTGGTAGAGGGTCGCGAGCACGCGGTCGAGCGCGCCGCGATCCCCTTCGCGCGCGGCATCGAGCCATTCGGTGATGTCAGCGGTTTGCGTCATCGATTTCCCCAAAGGCGCGGCGCGACTATACCCCGCGTCCCGGCTGGCCGCTCGCGCCGGCAATCGGCGCGCAGGGGGCGAGCGACAGGGTTACCGCCCGGGTGGGAACAGCTTCAGCCGCGAGCTTCTTGCCAGGCCAGGCTGGTATGGGAAGAGCTCGCGGCTGAAGCCGCTCCCACGAAAGCACTGGCGCGGCCGGCCGCCTAGCGCTGGCAGTGGCCGCACCACACCGTGGCGCGCTGGCCGATCATGGCTTGCTTCAGCGGCCGGCCGCAGCCCGGGCAGGGCGCGCCGCCGCGACCGTAGGCCGACAGTTCCTGTTCGAAATAGCCCGGCGCGCCGTCCGGGGCAATGAAGTCGCGCAGGGTGGTGCCGCCGCGGACGATGGCGTGGGCAAGGATGCGCTGCACGACGTCGGCGAGCAGGCCATAGCGCTCGCGCGAGACGCGGCCGGCGGCGCGCAGCGGCGAGATGCCGGCCGCGAACAACGCCTCGGCGGCGTAGATGTTGCCCACGCCCACCACCACGCGCTGGTCCATCAGGAAGCTCTTCACCGGCCCCCGGCGCCCGCGGCTGCGCGCGAACAGGTAGTCGCCGCTGAACACCGGCGCGCCCTCCGCCCCCGGACCATCCGCCGCATCGGGCAACGGCTCCGGCCCCAGTCCGCACAGCAGCGGATGCACCTCGCCCGGCGGCTGCCACAGCAGGGAGCCGAAGCGGCGCGGGTCGTTGAACCGGAGCACGCGTTGCGCGGTGCCCGCGTCGCCTTCGAGCGCGATGTCGACGTGGTCGTGCGTGCGCACCGGCGTATCGGCCGGCAGCACGCGCAGGCTGCCGGACATGCCCAGGTGCAGCAGCGCGCTGCCCGCGGCGGTGTCGAACAGCAGGTACTTGGCGCGCCGCCGCACCGCGGTGATGCGCTGGCCGGGCAGGAGGTCCGGCACCTCGGTGGGGACCGGCCAACGCAGGTCCGGGCGGCGCAGGACGACGGCGGTCACGCGACGGCCTTCGACGTGGGGCAGCAGGCCGCGGCGCGTGGTTTCGACTTCGGGCAGTTCGGGCATGGGATGCGATGGCTTCGCCGCCGGCGTGGCCTGCATGGTCGGGTGCTTGCGGGATCGCCGCAAGGAAGTCGTGCTCCGGGCCGTGGTCGCCCGGGCGCCACCGCGTGGGCGGCTTGCCTGCGAGGCGTCGCGCGTCGGGGCGCCGCGGCGCCCCGCGTTTGAGTCGTCCGACATCCGCCGAACCGTGCGCGCCATCACGGCCTCCGCCGGATCTCCGTGGGCTGCGCAACCGGCGGCGCATCCCGCCAATTTGTCATGAACGTGAACAGGCGCGCGCACGCGCATGGCGAATGAATCAGGGGCCGCCATACCCGCGCGCAGGGATGGCAATGTGTTCCGGCTGCCCCCATCATTGCCGGGCACACACACTCCAAGTTCGCACACGATGCCCGCTTCGATCCTCGACGCTTCCCTGCTGGACTTTCTCGCCGGTGGCCTGCTCCAGTTCAGCTGGGGCGGCATGCTGCTGTATCTCATTGTCGCCACCCAGCTGACCATCTTCGCGGTCACGCTCTACCTGCACCGCAGCCAGGCGCATCGCGGGGTCGACTTCCATCCGGCGATCGCGCATTTCTTCCGCTTCTGGACCTGGCTCACCACGTCGATGATCACCCGCGAATGGGTGGCGATCCATCGCAAGCACCACGCCAAGTGCGAGACCGAGGAAGATCCGCACAGCCCGATGCACAAGGGCATCAAGACGGTGTTCTGGCGTGGCGTGGAGCTGTACCGCGAAGCGCGCGGCATGCGGGCCGACATCGAGCAGTACGGCAAGGGCGCACCCAACGACTGGATCGAGCGCCAGCTGTACACGCCGTACGCGACGATGGGGCCGACCGTGCTGCTGTTCATCAGCTTCGCGCTGTTCGGCTTCATGGGCGTGGCGGTTTGGGCGATCCAGATGGCGTGGATCCCGTTCTGGGCCGCCGGCGTGGTCAACGGCCTCGGCCACTGGTGGGGCTACCGCAACTTCGAGACCACCGACACCGCGACCAACCTCACGCCCTGGGCGGTGTGGATCGGCGGCGAGGAATTGCACAACAACCACCATGCGTTCCCGAGCTCGGCGAAGTTCGCCCTGCGCAAGTGGGAGTTCGACATCGGCTGGGCCGTGATCAAGGGCCTGCAGCAGCTGCGCCTGGCCAAGGTGCTGCGCGTGGCGCCTTCGCTCGACGTGCGGCCGAACATCCACGTGCCCGATTCGGACACGATGAAGGCGCTGCTCGCGCACCGCTTCCAGGCCATGACCGACTACCAGCGCAACGTGCTGACCCCCGCGCTGCGAGAGGAAGCCCGCGCCGCGGGTGCGAAGCTGCGCTCGCTGCTGCCGCGCCAGCTGCGCAAGGGCATCGTCGACGACGGCCGCTGGCTCAAGCCCGATGCCCGCCAGCAGTTGCAGCAGTGGGTCGCGCAGCGTCCGCGCATCCGCACCCTGGTCGAACACCGGGCGCGACTGGCCGCGGTGCTCGAGGCGCGGACCCACAATGCCGGCGAATCGCTGCGCAACCTGCAGGCCTGGTGCCAGGAAGCGGAAGCCAGCGGCATCCGCGCGCTGCAGGAATACTCGGAGCGGCTGAAGGGCTATTCGCTGCAGCCGGCGCGGGCGTAAGGCCCGCAACGCGACTGGCACGCTTCATGTGATCCTCGATGGCGGGCCGATGGCCCGCCGTTTTCTTGGCGGATTCGTAGGATGGCTCTTGTAGGAGCCGCTCCTGCAACGGCAGCCTCGGCCTACAATGCGCTGGTGAGGATCCTCGCCGCCTTCGTTCTGTCTTCGCTCGTGCCGCTCGCCGCGCACGCCCAGGTCGACGCGACCGGCGACTACCTGTCGCGAATGGACGGTGATGGCAATGGCCGCGTTTCGCTGACCGAATACCAGGACTGGATGAGCTATGCCTTCGACGCGATGGATCGCGATCGCGACGGCACGCTGACGCCCGGCGAGCTGCCCGGCGGCAAGGGCAAGCCAGTGACGCGCCATGGATACCGCGCCCGCATCGCGGAGACGTTCAACAAGCAGGACGTCAACCGGGACGGCAGCCTCAGCGCACGCGAACTGGCCGCGCCGCCGCAGTAGCACACTTGAACCCGCGGCGAAGGCTGGCGGCTGCGCGGAAGAGACCGGTGGCCTCGCACGGCACCAGGCTTTCTTGGGTCCGCCCGCGCGTGCATTGCCGGCATCGGGTCAATTCGTTTTTCCGGTTCGCTACCGCGCAGGCGCGCTAGCGTGCGCGCCTGCGAAGTGCAGCGGGCTTGTGCCACGTCAAGGAGGATGCACCGGACGCTGGTCTAGAATTCGCGCCAGATGCGCACTCCCCCCTTCCACGCCGCCATGGCCAGGCTCGCGCTGGTCGCCGCACTGCTGCTGGCGGCGGTGCCGACGCTCGGCCGCCTGGCGCCGCAGCTGTCGCAGGTCGTGGATGCGGCGCACCAGTCGCTGGTGGCGCTGTGCACGACGCAGGGGTTGCGATACGTCAGCGTCACGCCGCGCAACGTCACGGATGACAGCTTCGATCACGTCAGCCACGATGACAGTCACAGCGTCGGTCAAGGCGGCGGCCAGCACGGCGGCCGCGATCATGGGACCGCGCATCACGCGCATGGTGTCGACGATGGCGCGCCGCCGGCGCGACCGCCGCATGATCATGGTGCGCCCGATTGCACCTATTGCCCGCTGCTGCTGTCGCTCCTGGTCGCCGGAGGCTGGCTGCTGGCGCCGCGTCCGGCCGGCGCGCGCGGTTGCCCGCCGACGAGGTTCCGCGCTGCGTCGCGTGCCTTCCTGCACCCCTGCGGCCTCGGCTCGCGCGGCCCGCCCCGCATCGACGGGTGCCTGCGCGCCTGAGGTGAAAGCGGCACTGCCCTTCGGTCCCGCCGAGGCTTGACCGCGCATCCGCCGGTCGCCGCATCCCACTGGGCGAATTGCTTCACCACGACGGCACTCCACTCGTATCGACCGCCGTGCGGCATTCCGCCGCACGCCCATGCCTTCCGATGTTTCCGGAGCCTCCATGTCGATTCCACTTTCGGTGGCGCGCTGCGCGCGCCTGCCTGCGGCCGTGGCCGCGCTCGCCCTGATTCCACTCGCCACCGCCCGCGCCTCGGCGCTACCCGACGACGAACCGGCCACGCTCGATCGCGTGATCGTCACCGGCGTGCGGCCAAGCGCCGTCCTCACCTTCGAAACCGATCCGCGCCTGCCGCGCCAGCCCGTGCCTGCCAGCGATGGTGCCGACTATCTCAAGACCATCCCGGGCTTCACCGCGATCCGCAACGGTGGCAGCAACGGCGACCCGGTGCTGCGCGGCATGTTCGGTTCGCGCCTGAACCTGCTGTCCAACGACGGCAGCATGCCCGGCGCCTGCCCGGCGCGCATGGACAACCCGCTGTCGTACGTGTCGCCCGACACCTACGACCGGCTGGTCGTCATCAAGGGTCCGCAGACCGTGCTCTGGGGGCCCGGCGCGTCGGCCGGCACCGTGCGCTTCGAACGCGACCGCGAACGCTTCGACGCCCCCGGCCTGCAGCTTCGCGGCAGCGTGCTGGCCGGTTCCGCGGGCCGCAACGACCAGGTGTTCGACGGCACTGCCGGCAACCCGCTGGGTTACCTGCGCGCCAACGGCAACCGCTCCGAGGCCGATGACTACGCTGATGGCCGCGGCGCGCGCGTGCCGTCGGCGTGGCGCAAGTGGAACACCGACGCCGCGATCGGCTGGACGCCTGACGACGATACGGTGCTGGAGCTCGCCGCCGGCTCCGGCGACGGCCGCGCACGCTACGCCGGACGCGGCATGGACGGCGCGCAGTTCAAGCGCGAAAGCGCCAGCCTGCATTTCACCCGCCGCCACCTCGGCGCGATCGATGCGCTGGAGGCGAGCCTGTACCGCAACCGCGCCGATCACGTGATGGACAACTACACGCTGCGCGACCCGAACCCCGACGGCGCGATGCCGATGCCGATGGCCTCGAACGTCGAACGCACCACCGTCGGCGGGCGCATCGCCGCAACCTGGCGCGGCGATGCGGTGGACGTCACCGCGGGCGTCGACGCGCAGGACAGCCGCCACCGCACGCGCAATGCGATGGGTCGGAACACCTACCAGCACGTGCCGTGGTCGCGCGACGCGCGCCTGGACAACGCCGGCGTCTTCGCCGAATTCACGTGGAAGCCCGGCGCGGGACAGCGCGTGGTCACGGGCACGCGCATCGACCGGGCGCGCGCCGAGGACCAGCGCGTGACTACCGGGATGATGGCCATGCCCAACCCCACCCCCGGCGAGATCCGCCGCGAAACATTACCGAGCGGCTTTGTCCGCTACGAGCATGGCGTCGAGGGCGCGCCGCTGGGCTGGTACGCCGGCCTTGGCCACGCGCAGCGGATGCCGGATTACTGGGAGCTGTTTTCCGCCGACATGGGACCGATGGGGTCGGTCAACGCGTTCTCGTCGGTCGCGCCCGAGCGCACAACCCAGCTCGACGTGGGCCTGCAGTACCGCACCCGGCGGCTGGATGCATGGGTGTCGGCGTATGCCGGCCGCATCGATGACTACCTGCTGTTCCGTTACGACGCGGGCGGGATGATGGGAGCGATGTCGTCGGTGTCGAATGTCGAGGCGCGCATCCACGGCGCCGAGGCCGGCGTCGAGTGGCGGCCGGCACCGGCATGGACGCTGGGTGGCAGCCTGGCGTGGGCCTGGGGCGAGAACCGCGACGCGGGTCGGCCGTTACCGCAGATGCCACCGCTGGAAGCGCGGGCATCGCTGGCCTGGGCGGGCGAGCGCTGGTCGTTCGGGAGCCTGCTGCGCGTGGCGGCGCGCCAGGATCGCGTGGCCGTTGACGAAGGCAACGTGGTCGGCCGCGACCTCGGTCCTGCACCAGGATTCGCGGTGTTCTCGCTCAACGGCGGCTACCGCTTCGGCCCGCGCGCGCAACTCACCGCCGGCATCGACAACCTGTTCGACCGCAACTACGCCGAGCACCTCAACCTGTCGGGCAGCGCTGACTTCGGCTATCCGGCCGATCCAGTGCGCATCCACGAGCCCGGGCGCACGGCGTGGGTCCGGCTCGACCTCACGTACTGACTGCGCCGCGCAAACGACGACGCCGGCAGGCAGCCGGCGTCGCCTCTTCCATGCTGCTTCCGGCGGCCTACCAGATCCGCACGCGCGCATCCGGTGCGAGGTACAGCTGCTCGCCTGCTTTCACGCCGAAGGCCTCGTACCAGGGATCGAGGTTGCGCACGGTCAGTGCGCGGTACGGTCCCGGTGCGTGCCCGTCGCCGATGACGCGCGCGCGCAGCGTGGGCTCGCGCATCTTGCTGCGCCAGACCTGGCCGAAGGCGAGGAAGAAGCGCTGGTCGCCGGTCAGGCCGTCGATGACCGGCGGCTCCTTGCCGCCCAGCGACGCGCGCCACGCGCGATAGGCGGCCTGCAGGCCGGAAACGTCGGCGATGTTCTCGCCCAGGGTCTGGGTGCCGTTGATGTGCAGCCCGGGCAGCGGCTCGTAGGCGTCGTACTGCTTCACCAGCCGGTCGCTGGCGGCCTCGAAATGCGCGCTGTCCTGCGGCGTCCACCAGTTGTGCAACTGCCCGTCGGCGCCGAAATCCGCGCCGGTGTTGTCGAAGCCGTGGCTGATCTCGTGACCGATCACCGCGCCAATCGCGCCATAGTTCGCGGCCGGGTCGGCCTTCGGGTCGAAGAACGGCGCCTCGAGGATCGCGGCGGGGAAATTCATCGCGTTCTGCAGCGGCAGCTGGATCGCGTTGACCGTTTGCGGCGTCATCCACCATTCGCCCGGATCGATGTCCTTGCCGAGCTTCGACAGCTGGTAGCGGTATTCCCGCTCCTCGGCGCGCAGCGCGTTGCCCAGGGGGTCGTCGCGGCGGATCTCCAGCGACGCGTAGTCGCGCCACGCGTCCGGGTAGCCCACGCTCACGCGCATGGTTTCGGCCTTGGCCTTGGCGATCTTCCTGGTTTCCGGTGCCATCCACTCCAGCTTGTCCACGCCATCGCGGAACGCGGCCAGGATGTTGTGCACCATCTGCTCGACCTGCGCCTTGGACGCCGGCGGGAAGTACCGCTCGGCGTAGCGCTTGCCGACCGCGTCGCCGAGCGCATCGCTGGTCGCGGCGACCGCGCGCTTCCAGCGATCCTTCTGCTGCGGCGTGCCCTGCAGGGTTCTGCCGTGGAAGCCGAAGTGGAGATCGGCATACGCCTTGGGCAGCAGTGCGGCGCTCTGGTCGAGCGCATGGAAGCGCAGGTAGTCCTTCCACGCCTGCAGCGGCTGGCCGGCGACCAGCGCCGACAGCCCCCGGATCGCCTCCGGCTGCCAGGCGACGATTGTCGTCTCGCCCGACAGGCCGGAAGCCTCCAGGAAGGCCGGCCAGTCGATGCCCGGCGCCTTGTCCGCCAGCGCCGCGGTCTGCCAGGGGTTGTTGCCCTTGTGCACGTCCTGGCTGTCGACGACGCTGGCATGCGCCTTGGCGATCCGCATTTCCAGGTCGAAGACCGCCTGCGCCCTGCTGTCGGCGTCGGGCGTGCCGGCCTGCGCCAGCAGTGCGGCGATGTAGGCGCGGTACTGGTCGCGGTTCTGCGCCATCGGCTTGTCGGCCGACAGGTAGTACTCGCGATCGGGCATGCCCAGGCCGCCCTGCATCAGCGTGGCGACGTTGCGCGACGGCCCTTCGAGCCCCCGCGCCACGAACACGCCGAACAGGTTGCCGGTGTGGAAGCTGGTGAAGTTGAGCGGGTCGGTGTCGGCGCGCACGCTGCCGCCGATGTAGCGCGACAGCGCGGCCACCGAATCGATGCCGTCGATCCGGTCCAGCTTCGGCTGCAGCGGCGCCAGCCCGCGCTGCTCGATGCCCGCCTCGTCCATGTACGCGGCGTAGTAGTCGGCGATCCTGCGCGCGTCGCTGCCGGCGGGCGGATCGGACTTCTCCATGCCCTGGATCAGATCGGCCGTGCGCTTCTCGGCCAGTTCGAACACCTGCACGAACGCGCCGGTGCTGGAGCGGTCGTCCGGGATCTGCGTGGTCTTCTCCCAGGTGCCGTTGGCGTACGCGTTGAAGTCGTCCCCGGGCTGCACCGACTTGTCGATGCCGGCCAGGTCGATGCCCGAGACGGGCTGCGCCGCGGTGGCGGCGGGTGCCGGCGCTGCCGGCTGCGCTGTCTGGCCGCCCGGAGACGGCGAGCGCTGGCACGCGGGCACGGCCGCGGCGATGGCCAGGGCAAGCGCCGCGGCGGCAAGGGGACGGGGGGAAGGCATGCGCGCTCCTCGGACGAGTGGAACCGGCCATGCTGCGCCCGACAGCCCGCGCCGCATGTGCAGGAAGTCACCAAGGGGTGCCTGCGGCCTCACGATGGAAACGAAAACGCCGGCCCCTGCGGGCCGGCGTCGTCGCGGATCGATGCGTGTCGCGCGTTACAGGGTGATGTCGCGGTCCTTGGTTTCCGGCAGGAACAGCGTGCCGATCACCAGCGTCATCACCGCGATCCCGATCGGGTACCACAGGCCCTGGTAGATGTTGCCCGAGGCCGCCACCAGCGCAAACGAGATCGTGGGCAGGAAGCCGCCGAACCAGCCGTTGCCGATGTGGTACGGCAGCGACATCGAGGTGTAGCGGATGCGGGTGGGGAACAGCTCCACCAGCCAGGCCGCGATCGGGCCGTAGACCATCGTCACGTAGATCACCAGGATCGACAGCAGCACGATCACCATCGGCGTGTTGATGCGCGACGGGTCGGCCTTTTCCGGATAGCCGGCGGCGGTGAGCGCGGACTTGATCTCGTCGCCGAAGCGCGCGGTGCCCGCCTTGAGCGTATCGGCGTCCTGCCCCTTGCCCTCGAAGGCGTCGATCACCGTGTCGCCGATGGCCACGGTGGCCACGCTGCCGGCCGGCGCGTCGACGTTGGAGTACGGCGTGCCGCTCTTGGCCAGCGCGCTCTTGGCGATGTCGCACGAGGTGGTGAACTTGCTGGTGCCCACCGGGTTGAACTGGAACGTGCAGGTGTCCGGATCGGCGGTCACCACCACCGGGCTGGTCTGCGCGGCGGCCTCGATCGCCGGGTTGGCGTAATGCGTCAGCGCCTTGAAGATCGGGAAATAGGTCAGCGCCGCGATCAGGCAGCCGGCCATGATGATCGGCTTGCGCCCGATCTTGTCCGACAGCCAGCCGAAGACCACGAAGAACGGCGTGCCGATGATCAGTCCCGCGGCGATCATCAGGTTGGCCGTGGACGCTTCCACCTTGAGCGTCTGGGTGAGGAAGAACAGCGAGTAGAACTGGCCCGCGTACCAGACCACCGCCTGGCCGGCGGTCGCGCCGAGCAGTGCCAGCAGCGCGATCTTGCCGTTCTTGCTGAAGAAGCTCTCGGTGATCGGCGCCTTGGAGCCCTTGCCCTCGGACTTCATCTGCACGAACGCGGGCGACTCGGCCAGCTGCATCCGGATCCACACCGACACCAGCAGCAGCACGAACGACACCAGGAACGGGATGCGCCAGCCCCAGGCCTCGAAGTCCTCGCTGCCGAGGAAGTAGCGACAGCCCAGGATCACCAGCAGCGACAGGAACAGGCCCAGCGTCGCCGTGGTCTGGATGAAGCTGGTGTACAGCCCGCGCTTGCCCATCGGCGCGTGCTCGGCGACGTAGGTCGCCGCGCCGCCGTACTCGCCGCCGAGCGCCAGGCCCTGCAGCAATCGCAGCGTGATCAGGATCACCGGCGCGGCGAAGCCGATCGTGGTGTAGCTGGGCAGAACGCCGACCAGGAACGTCGACAGGCCCATGATCACGATCGTGATCAGGAACGTGTACTTGCGCCCGACCATGTCGCCGAGGCGGCCGAACACCAGCGCGCCGAACGGACGCACCGCGAAGCCGGCGGCGAACGCCAGCAGCGCGAAGATGAAGCCACTGGTGGGATTGAGGCCGGTGAAGAACTGCTTGGCGATGATCGCGGCGAGCGATCCGTACAGATAGAAGTCGTACCACTCGAAGACGGTGCCGAGGCTGGAGGCGAAGATGACCTTCTTGTGGCCCTTGGTCAGCGATCCGGGCGTAGGTGCGGCGTTCGCGGTCGTGCTGGACATGGTGGCTCCCCTTAGAAGCTGTACTTGACGGTGGTCTGCAGGCGCTTGAGGTCACCCTCGCGGTCGTCCTCGAGCGAACGCTGGCCCCACATCAGTTCGGCGCCGACGTCGAGCTTCGGGATCGGCGAATAGATCAGGTTGGCGTGGAACGACTGCGCGCGCTCGGTGACGCCGAAGCCGGTCAGCGCCGTGTCGTTGTCGAACTGCGCTGCCGAATACATCAGGTTGCTGCGCAGCTTCGCGTTCCACGCGTGCCGCCAGGCGACGAAGCCGCCGTAGCCGTCGAGCGCGTGCAGCTCGCCGTTGGCATCCATCACGGTATCGGTGCCCAGGCCGAAGGCCATGTAGCGGCCGATGCCGCTGCCGGCGTTGGCCATGTAGCGGATGTCGTCGTTCGCGCCAAGGTTGAAGCGCCCCGACACGCTCACCGCGCCGCCGGTCTCGGTTTCCTCGCCGTACTTGAACTGCCGCAGCAGCGCGGCCACGGTGAAGTGGCCCCAGTCGCCCTTGGTGAGCCAGCGGCCGGTGAAATCCGGTGCCACGCTGTCGCCACTGTTGAAGCGCGACGCGCCCAGGTAGGAGGTGACCGTGGTCTGCGGGTTCTCCACCGAGAACGACCACGGCCCCTGGGTGTAGCGCAGCTGCGCCTGGCGCACGAACGTGGTGCCGTCGGTGACGCCGACGAAATCCACCGCTTCGGGCAGCGCCGCGGTGTCCTGGAAGTTCGACCAGGTCTGGCCGGCCAGCCAGTTGTTCCAGCTCACGTAGGCCTGGCGCAGGGTGATGGCGTAGGTGTTGGTCGACGTCTCGTTGCCGGCGAAGCTGTTGTTGCCGCCGCCGTACATGTCCGCCTCGATGTAGGCCTTGAGCTTGTCGCCACCGTCGGTGACGGTGTCGGCGCTGAACCAGAAGCGCGAGAACTGCGCGTGCACGTCGGTGTAGGGATCGCCGCCGTCCGCGCCCTCGTCGCCTACCGGGATCGCGCTGGGCAGGTAGAACAGGCGGCCCGCCGAGCCGTCGGCGATGCGGCCATCGCTGGTGTCGGTGACCATGGCGTCGAGCTTGATGAAGCCGCCGTAGCTGAAGGTCGTGCCCGGATTGCCGCTCGCGTTGATCGCGGTGGCCTGGATCGGCTGCTTGCCGGCCGGCAGCGCGGCCGGTGCCTGTGCCTGCGCAGTCTTCACTTCGCTGACCTGCGCCTGGGCGTCGGCCACCGCGGTCTGCGTCTGCTGCTGCTGGGCGACCAGCTGCTGCACCATCTGCTCGAGCTGCGCGACGCGCGCCTCGAGCTCCTTTTCCTTGGCGGTTTGCGCCAGTGCCGCGCCTGGGGCGAGCAGGGCGACGACGACCGAGAGCGCCAGCAACCGGCGCTGCACGGTGGCGACGGGCATGGACCCGCCGTTGCTGCGGAAAGCAGTCATGGATTCCCCTCCCGAGGGCTGCGCATTGAAGTGCGCCGGCAGGGTGCGCGAGCGCCAGCGGCGCGTCGATTCGCCATTGGTCGCCTAGACGAAGGTCTAACGCCGGCGGCTCGACGATGGGGCACACTTGGACCGTTCCCGCGTCATTCCGGTGGAGGCCATGTCCGATATTCCCGCGATCTATCCCGTCCCCGAAGACTTCGCGGCCAAGGCCGCCATCGGCCATGGCGACTACGAGCGCCTGTACGCGCACTCGGTCCGCGACCCGGACGCGTTCTGGGCGCAGGTCGCCGAGCGCCTCGACTGGGATCGCAAGCCGACCCGGATCCGCGACGTCAGCTTCGACCTGAAGGACTTCCACATCCGCTGGTACGCCGACGGCGAACTCAATGCCAGCGTCAACTGCCTCGACCGGCACCTGACGACGCGTGGCGACAAGACCGCACTGGTGTTCGAGCCCGACGATCCGGACGCCCCGGCGCAGAACGTCACCTACCGCGAGCTCCACGCGCGTGTGTGCAGGCTCGGCAACGCGCTGCGCAACCTTGGCGTGCGGAAGGGCGACCGCGTCACCATCTACCTGCCGATGATCGTCGATGCCGCGGTGGCGATGCTGGCCTGCGCGCGCATCGGCGCGATCCACTCGGTGGTGTTCGGCGGATTCTCGCCCAACTCGATCGCCGACCGCGTCCGCGACTGCCGGTCGAAGCTGGTCATCACCGCCGACGAAGGCCTGCGCGGCAGCAAGGCCATCCCGCTCAAGGCGAACGTCGATGCCGCGCTGAAGATGCCGGGCACCGAGACGGTTGAAACCGTGCTGGTGGTACGCCACACCGGCGGCGCGGTGGACATGCAGATGCCGCGCGATCGCTGGTTCGACGCCGTGGTCGACAGCCAGCCGGATACCTGCGAACCCGAGCGCATGAACGCCGAGGATCCGCTGTTCATCCTCTACACCTCCGGCAGCACCGGCAAGCCCAAGGGCGTGCTGCACACCACCGGCGGCTACCTGGTGTTCGTGTCCTACACGCACGAGTGCGCGTTCGACCTCAAGGAAGACGACGTCTACTGGTGCACCGCCGACGTCGGCTGGGTCACCGGCCACAGTTACATCGTCTACGGCCCGCTGGCCAACGGCGCGACCGCGCTGATGTTCGAGGGCGTGCCCAACTATCCGGATTTCTCCCGCTTCTGGCAGGTGATCGACAAGCACAAGGTGACGATCTTCTACACCGCGCCCACCGCGATCCGCGCGCTGATGCGCGAGGGCGACGGCCCGGTGAGGAAGACCTCGCGCGCCTCGCTGCGCCTGCTCGGTTCGGTCGGCGAGCCGATCAATCCCGAAGCGTGGCGCTGGTACCGCGACGTGGTCGGCGACGGCAGGCTGCCGGTGATCGACACCTGGTGGCAGACCGAAACCGGCGGCATCATGATCTCGCCGATCCCCGGCGCGATTCCGGCCAAGCCCGGTTCGGCCACCAAGCCGTTCTTCGGCGTGCAGCCTGCGATCGTCGACGCCAACGGCGTGGTGCTCGAAGGCGAGGCGGAAGGCAACCTGGTGATGCTCGACTCCTGGCCCGGCCAGATGCGCACCGTGTACGGCGACGACCAGCGCTTCATCGACACCTACTTCAAGACCTATCCGGGGATGTACTTCAGCGGCGACGGCTGCCGCCGCGACGCCGACGGTTATTACTGGATCACCGGCCGGGTCGACGACGTGATCAACGTCAGCGGCCACCGCATCGGCACCGCCGAAGTGGAAAGCGCCCTGGTGCTGCATCCCAAGGTCGCCGAGGCCGCGGTGGTCGGTTTCCCGCACGACATCAAGGGCCAGGGCATCTACGCCTACGTGACGCTGGTCGCCGGCGAGCAGGAAAGCGAGGCGCTGCGCAAGGAACTGGTGCAGCAGGTGCGCAGCGAGATCGGGCCGACCGCCACGCCCGACTACATCCAGTGGGCACCGGGTTTGCCGAAAACGCGCTCGGGCAAGATCATGCGCCGCATCCTGCGCAAGATCGCCGAGAACGCGCCCGACCAGTTGGGCGACACCAGCACGTTGGCCGATCCGTCGGTGGTCGATTCGCTGGTCAGGCAGCGCCGCGTGCCCGACTGAGGGCTTGATGGCCTCGACCATCCTCGTCGCCGACGATCACCCCCTGTTCCGCGAAGCGCTGCGCGGCGCGGTGCAGCGCGTGCTGCCCGACGTGCAGCTGCGCGAAGCCGAGGACGTCGACGCGCTGTACGCGCTGGTCGAAGCCGAACCCGACGCCGACCTGCTGCTGCTCGACCTCAACATGCCCGGCGCGCAGGGGTTTTCCGCGCTGGTGCACCTGCGCGCGCTGCACCCGCAGCTGCCGATCGTGATGGTGTCCGCGCGCGAAGAGCCGGCGGTGATGCGGCGCGCGCTCGACCACGGCGCGATGGGCTTCATCCCCAAGTCCGCCGACGCCGCCACGCTGGGCGAAGCGATCACCCGCGTCCTCGACGGCGACCGCTGGGCCCCCGCCGCGGCCCTTGCCGCGCCCCCGGCCTCGGCCGACGAACACGACGCCGCCCAGCGCCTGCAGGGCCTCACCCCGCAGCAGTTCCGCGTCCTGCAGATGCTCGGCGAAGGCCTGCTCAACAAGCAGATCGGCTACGAACTCGGCGTGTCGGAGGCCACCGTCAAGGCGCACATGACCGCGATCCTGCGCAAGCTCGGCGCCAGCAACCGCACCCAGGCGGTGCTGATTGCAGGCAGGCTGGCGCTGGAGCCGGGGGCGATGAAGCCGCAGCCCGACGAACCGGAATAACCACTTCCGGAGTATTACGCCACGCTTGCCGGATTTGGTCGCTGGCTACGCTTTTCGCGACATGGACAGGTTTTCCGGCAGATCGACCAACACATGGTCAACAGAAGGGGCGGTCAGCAAAGGGGGATCGAAGTAGGTGGTCATTTTCCTTTGCCTGCTTGCTTGGCCGCCCGCGCAGCTAATGGATTGCCAAGCGATCCGATGCCCCATCCGAAAGCGGGGTGCTCCACCCCGCCAACATTCTTGGCCTCGATCGATCAATGAGCCGCGTGCTAGGCTTGAAGCACAGGGAAACTGTTGAAATTGCAATGGACATGCATCATCGCCCGCGCTTGCGTACCACGCTGCTGCTCGCAAGCGCCTGCTTGCAGGCCGGATGCGGCCAGCCGAAGCCCGATATCGACGTCGCATCGGCACCGCCAACGCCAACGTCTTTCATCCAGGCGGATACATCGGACACGACGTCCGCATCGCACCCGACGCTTGCAGGTGCCTATGCCACAGAAGGCGGTTGGGGCAGGCTGTCGATCGAGGCTCCTGCCGTCGAAGGCGTCCGCTTCACGTTGGAAACCGAGAATGCCGGCAATGGTTGCAACTTCAGCGGCCAGGTGCGCGGCCGCCGCGCGGTTGTGTACGAGGGTGCGATGGCCAGCCAGTGCACGCTGGATCTGACCTCAAGCCGGCGCGGAATCGCGGTAAGTACGTCCACCGCCGACGCCTGCAATGCCTATTGCGGCCACAACGGCAGCTACCGGGGGGACTACCTGCGTCTGCCTGCCGCGTGCACGCCGGATGCGATCGCGCATGCGCGTGAGCGCTTCAAGCAACTCTATGACAGCAAGGACTACGCCCAGGCCAACCAGGCGCTTGCGCCGGTCTATCGAGGATGCCTGCCCACGCTGCCGATGGTGGATGAGGGTGGCGTGCGCAACGACTACGCGCTCGTGCGCCACAAACTGCACGACAATGCCGGCTGCCTGGAGGCGCTGGACAAGTACCGCGCGGACGTCGCTCGCAATGACGAAGGGATCGTCGACGGCATGGCGCCGACAGTAGCCGAGGAATATCTGGCGGTGGTCGGCGCGGCACGCACCAACCTCGCGCTATGCGGTGACCGACGGGCGTCCGCAAACCGGTAAGACTACAAGGAGCAGGACATGGTGCAGGAGCAGGAAGCTCTCCGGGAACAACTCAGTGATTTGCAGCTGCGCACGCTGGCGTACTTCGCGATCGGCGTGGCCTCAGAGGGCAGCATGGCCGGCAGGAATGTGGCTTACAAGCTGTCTTTCGCCGGCAGCGTCGGCAACGGCATCATGAGGCCAGTCGGCAATAGCGGCTTTTCCATCGGCACGCTGCAGACTGACCTGGGCCAGCATCCGCAGGTGGCTACGGGGCTGGTGGATGCCTATCAGGCATGGGCGGCACAGCAGACACCAAGCCTGGCGCTTTCGCCGCAGGAGCGCGAACAGACCATCCACGACCTGCAGCGCGACGGCAACGCGATTCGTGCCGAAGACGGTCGCGCCCCGGACGCAACGATACAGGCCAACCTCAACCACTTCCTCGCATCCGACGACGGCATTGGTTTCGTCCACGAACACGACCGCACGCAGGTGGCCCACCTGATGCGCACCGGCGACGATCAGCAGGATCCGGGCAGTGCGCTGCACCAGCTGCGCCAGACCGACCTGTACGCCAATGCCAGCCTGGATGATCAGGCAAAGCTGGCCACCATGCTGATGAAGTTGGAAAACCAAGCGGGCCGTGGCCGTTACCCGGGAGTGATCCGGAGCATCAACGACGGCAGCCTGCAAAGCGCAGATGACGTAAAGGAGAAGATCGACGGGATGCTGCGCAACCGCACCGTCAACGGCGAGGAGCGTCCCGATTACATTGAAAGTGGCGTGGAGCATGCGCTTCACGGCACGGAGGTATTCACCCTGCTGCGCGAGGCCGATGCCACCAGTCCCCTGCGCGCCGCCTTCGATGCGGTCAGTGCGGATCCGTTGGTCAATCCAGCGATGTTGCGCAACGATCGCACGCCCCGGGATGCCGCGCACCACTACGACACGGTCAAGACGCTGTTCCTGCAGAGCATCGAGTCACCTGATTTCATTCGGGCACTCGACCGCGGCGGCGCTCACGCGTGGGGTCGCCCGCAGCCGGAAGGCGGGCGGCGTGTGACGGCCGGGCTGTACGCGTCCGGCAACGATCTCGTGGTCTGGAATCGGGATGGCAAGGGTCATGCCTGCATCGACGGCGCTTGGTCGGACGTGCCGCGCACTGACTTGACCCGCACTCGCAATCGCGATGGCGCTATCGACCTGGGTCGCACCCGATCGGACGGATCTACCACGCGCCTGCTGCACGTCGATCCGCGCCAGCCGCCGCTGCGTGCGTTGCTGCGGGACGGGCGATCGCCGCCCGCCAATGATCCGCTGCTGCGCCAGGCTGACAGTGCCGTGCGGCGGCTGGATCAGAGCATGGGGCGCGATTTCGACGGCTTCAGCGCCTGCATGGCCGCCAGCGCGGCCTGCCCGGCGCGTCGGTCAGGCCTGACTGGCATCGACCATATTGTCCTCAGCACGGACAACGGCCACGTGCGCAGCGGCGAAAACATGTTCGTAGTCCAAGGCGACATGCGGGATCCAGCCCACCATCGAGCTTGGATGCGTACCGACGAGGCCGTGCGTATTCCTGTGACGCAGTCCTTGGAAGAACTCGAACAGCTTGCCCAGACGCGCCAGCAGCAGGAGCAGGTTCAAGCGCTGGATAATCCGCAGCGACATATGCAGGGGCCGGTGCGGGCGTAGTCTTGCCTCCGGAGCGGTGCCCCGGTTTGCGCGATTCCTCATCGCAGGTGCCCCCGCCGACCGCCCACGATGACGCCGCGATACCAGCGCCGTGATGCGCTGCCGGCGACCAGCAGCCACGCCAGCAGGCTGACGTAGACGCCGATGGCCGGCACGATCATCAGGACATCCAGGCCGAGCGCCTGCGCGAGCGTGTAGGTGCTGACCGTGTACATACCCAGCGGGAAGACGATGTCCCAGTCGTCGGCCTCGTAGCGCAGCGGCACGTGGCGCCAGCCGTGGCGCCAGAGTTCCAGCATCAGCAGCAGCGGAATCCACCAGGTGGCGGTGGCCCAGAAGAACAGCGTGAAGCCCTTCACGAACGGCACCAGCTCGCGCAGCGGCCCGTGCATCGGTGCGTGCCGCACGAACAGGCTGCCGGCCAGCGTGGTGATCGCCAGCGCGCCCATGTTGATCCAGTACGGCGGCGTGAACTCGCGCGCGCGCAGCGGGAAGAACACGATGCGATACACCACCAGGGTGATGATCAGCAGGTACAGCGCGGCGCCCAACAGGTACAGGCACAGCGCGCCGAACAGCCAATCGTCGTTTCCTGCCGGGTTGTCGGCCGCCAGCAGCACCGCCAGCACGGCCAGCGACTGGGTGGCGACCACCGCGACCAGCCAGCCGCCGTTGATGCTGCGGGTGAAGCCGGGCTTGGTCCGCGCGGTGATGGTGGCGACCAGGAACAGGTAGGTCAGCGCCGTCCAGAACAGCGCGCCCAGCACGGCCAGCACGCGGGCCGCGCCGGGCCAGTGCACGACCATGAGGCATTGGCTGCCGAGCACGCAGGTGGCCGCGGGCAGGGTGAGGAAACCGGCGCCGCGGCCGGGATCGACGAAATCGGCCACGAGTTCGCGGCGAAAGCGGATCAGGCGCCATCCGGTCAGCGCCAGCAGGATCGGCCACGCGAGCAGGTTCACGCCGAACAGCGCGAGTGCCAGCGTGCGCATGGCGTGCTGGTCGAGGTCGATCGACACGATGCCGGTGGCCATGACCCGGGCAAAGCAGCCGGGACTCAGATGGCGCGCGCGGGATGACACGACATCGACGACCGTCATCGCAACCTCCATGGTGAAGGGGCGGGTGCGGGCATTATGGCGCCCGCGGGTTTTTCTCCGCGGGCATGTAAAGGGGCGGCGCGGTGAATTTCAGCTTCCGCTTCGCGTCCGGCTGCGCTGCGCCGCAAGGAACGCGCGCAGCGACGCCGGCTTGATCGGCTTGGTCAGCACCCGGTAGCCGCGGGCGCGGGCGGCCTGTTTCAGCGCGTCGCTGCCGTCGGCGGTGAGCAGGGCGCCGGGTAGCTGCGGGTTGCCCGCGCGCAGTGCGTCGAGCGTATCGAGGCCGTCGAGGCGATCGTGCAGGTGGTAGTCGACCAGCAGTACGTCGGGGTTTCCGGCCATCTTCGCCAGCGCCTCGTCGACGGTGGCGGCGCGCAGCACGTCCACTTCCCAGCGGCCCAGCAGGGCGGCCATGCCGGCGAGGATGTCGGAGTCGTTGTCCACGCACAGCACGCGCAGGCCCGACAGCGAATCGGGCAGCCCGCCGCGCGGCAGTTCGGGCAACGCGATCGGCCCGCGTGCGTGCGGCACGAAGATTGAGAACATGCTGCCGCGCCCCGGCGTCGAACGCACGTGCATGGGCTGGTCGAGGATGTGCGAGATGCGCTGGCAGATCGACAGGCCAAGGCCGAGCCCTTGCTCGCCCCAGTTGGTCGGCTGCTCGTAGCGCATGAACTCCTCGAAGATCTGGCCGAGGTGGTGGTCGGGAATCCCGGGGCCGGTATCCCACACCTGCAGCTCGATGCGGTTGCCGCGCGCGCGCGTGGCCAGCACGATGCGGCCCTCGCGGGTGTAGCGCAGCGCGTTGGCGAGGAAGTTCTGCAGCACGCGCCGCAGCAGGCGGCGATCGCTGTGCACCGGCGTCGGACGCAAATGCAGGCGCAGGTCGATGCCGCGCGCGGCAGCCATCGGCGCGTACTGAGCGGCGAGCTGGCGCAACAGCTCGCCGGCATCGAAATCGGACAGTTCCGGCTGCAACGCGCCGGCGTCCAGGCGCGAGACATCCAGCAGGCCGTCGAGCAGTTCCTCGGCCGCGCGCAGCGAGGTGTCGACGCGTTCGGCCAGGTGGCGTTGTTCGGCCGGCTCGCTGGCCTCGCGCAGGGCCGAGGTGAACAGGCGCGCGGCGTTGAGCGGCTGCAGCACGTCGTGGCTGAGCGCGGCGAGGAAGCGCGTTCGCGACTGCTGGGCTTCGGTGGCTTCGCGGGTGCGCGCGGCGACGCGGTGCTCCAGCGTTTCGTTGACTTCGCGCAGCGCGGACTCCACGCGCTTGTAGTCGGTGACGTCGCTGTAGCTGGTGACATAGCCGCCGCCGGGCAGCGGCTGGCCACGCATCTCGATCACCTGCCCGGACGCGCGCACGCGCTCGAACACGTGCGGCGAACCGGCGCGCATGTAGCTGATGCGCTTGTCGATCTGCGCCTCCACGTCATTCTCCGACGCCTCGCCGCCCGCTTCGCCGCCGCCCAGTTCGCCGCGTTCGGCGTTGTAGCGGATCAGGTCGGCGACCGGGCGGCCGACGTAGAGCATGCCGTCCGGGTACTCGAACATCTCCTGGTAGCGCCGGTTCCACGACACCAGGCGCATGTCGTGGTCGACCACGCTCACGCCCTGGCCGAGGTTTTCCAGGGTGCTCGACAGGATCTCGCGGTTGAAGCGCATCTCCTGCCCGGCCTCGTCGAGCACCGCGACCACTTCGGCCACGTCCATGCCCGAGCCCTTGAGCGCGCGGGTGAGCACCAGGCGCGCGCTGGACGAGCCGATCGCCGCGGCCAGCATGCGTTCGGTGAACTGCACCCAGTGGCGATCGGCCGGCGCGTGCGGGGCGAACGCATCGTCGCGGGCCTCGGCCTGTTCGCCGAACGCGCGCCGCGCCGGCTGGTCGCCCACGATGCGCCCGGCCAGCGCCAGCAGGTCGCCGACCTGCACGCCGCTGTGCGACGCGCCGGGCACCAGGGCCGGGCGTGCCGCGTAGGGATCGAGGAACGGCGCGTTGCGCAAGCGCTCGTCGAAACCCGGGCGCCAGCGCGCCGACACCAGGAACAGCGCGCCGATGTTGAGCAGCAGCGACCAGAACGTGCCGTGGGTGAGCGAATCCCAGCCGAGCAGCCCGAACAGCTGTCGCGGCCGCAGCCAGGCGATGCCGAACGGTCCCTGGTCCAGCCAGGCGCGGTCGAACCAGCCGGCGTCGGTGAGCGCAGGCAGCAGCAGCGTGTACAGCCACGCGCCGAAGCCCAGCAGCAGGCCCGCCTGCACGCCCTGGCGGCTGGCACCGCGCCAGTACAGGCCGCCGATCAGCGCCGGCGCGAACTGCGCGACCGCCGCGAACGACATCAGCCCGTACGAGGCCAGCGTCGTGTCGCTGCCGCTGACCCGGTAGTAGCCGTAGGCCATGGTCGCGAAGCACACGATCGCGATGCGGCGGATCCACAGCACGAACGAGGCGACGTTGCCGCCGTGGCGCTGCGCCCAGCCGCGACGCAGCAGCGGTGGCATCACCAGGTCGTTGCTCACCATGGTGGCCAGCGCCACGCTGGCCACGATCACCATGCCGGTGGCCGCTGAGAAGCCGCCGATGTAGGCCGCCAGCGCCAGCCAGTCGCGACCTCCGGCCAGCGGCAGCGCGAGCACGATGCTGTCGGCCGCCACGCCCGGGTCGCCCGCGAACAGCGCCAAACCGGCGCTGGCGATCGGCAGCACCATCAGCGAGACTACGACCAGGTAGGTGCCGAACATCCAGCGCGCGCGGCGGATGTCGGCCACGTCCACGCACTCGACCACGGCGACGTGGAACTGCCGCGGCAGGCAGATGATCGCGGTGAACGCGAGCAGGGTCTGGCCGATGAAGCCGACCGGGCGGTGGTCGACCAGCAGCGCCCGGGTGGCGGCGGCCAGCGGCAGATCGCGCGCGGCGAACCAGCCCACCGCGAACACGCCGACGGCGACCAGCGCCAGCAGCTTGACCATCGATTCCAGCGCGATCGCCAGCATCATGCCTGGCCGGTGTTCGCTGGCGTCCACCTGGCGCGTGCCGTACAGGATCGCGAACAGCGCCATCAGCGCGGCCACGTACAGCGCCGGGTCGCCCAGCGCGGTACCGGCCACGCCCGGCCCGCCGAGCACCACCAAGCTCACCGCCACGGCCTTGTACTGCAGCGCCAGATAGGGCACCGCCGCGATCAGCGCGATCACCGACACCATCGCCGCGAGCGTCTGCGAACGGCCGTAGCGCGCGGCGATGAAGTCGGCGATCGACACCGTGCCCTGCGACTGCGCGACCAGCGCCAGGCGCTCGAGGATGCGCCAGCCGAACAGCAGCATCAGCAGCGGGCCCAAGTAGATCGCGAAGTAGCCGACGCCGGTCCGGGTCGCCGTGCCCACCGCGCCGTAGAACGTCCACGAGGAGCAGTACACCGCCAGCGACAGGCTATAGACAAGCGGCCGCAGCCAGGTGCGGCCCTGCGAGTACTGCGGATGGCGGTCGCCCCACCAGGCCACCGCGAACAGCAGCGCGGCGTAGGCCACGGAGACCAGCAGCAGGATCCAGCCAGGCAGCATGCGGGGTCCTCGAGGGCGGGAGGCGAGTGTAGCCGGGTGCCCGGCGCGCGGGATTGTCCAGCACTTTTGTAGGAGCGGCCTCTGCCGCGAGCTCCTGATCTTCGGCTTCGTCATGCCGGGGAAAAGCTCGCGGCTGAAGCCGCTCCCACAAGACAGGCCAGAGGCGTAGGCACAGCAAAGCCCGCCTTCCGCCCGGCTCTGGAGCCCCGGTTAAAGCAATCAAAGATGACGATTTGCTGGCGCCAACGCTATCGCGTTGGCTGGGGAATCTCCCAAAGAAAACCCGCCTTGCGGCAGGTCTTCTTCAAGTCACTGGATCCCCGACTAGAGCATTCGGGGATGACGATTTGCTGGCGCCAACGCTATCGCGTTGGCTGGGGAATCTCCCAAAGAAAACCCGCCTTGCGGCGGGTCTTCTTCAAGTCACTGGATCCCCGACTAGAGCATTCGGGGATGACGATTTGCTGGCGCCAACGCTATCGCGTTGGCTGGCAAATCGTCACTTGATCTTGCCTTCCTTGTAGATCACGTGCTTGCGGACGACGGGGTCGTACTTCTTGACCTCCATCTTCCCGGGGGTGTTTTTCTTGTTCTTGTCGGTGGTGTAGAAGTGGCCGGTGTTGGCCGAGGAGATCAGACGGATCTTGTCGCGCTTGGTTGCCATGGTGTGCTCCTCAGACCTTTTCGCCGCGGGCGCGCAGGTCGGCCAGGACGACGTCGATGCCGTTCTTGTCGATGGTGCGCATGGCGGCTGCGGAAACGCGCAGCTTCACCCAACGGTTCTCACTGGCGACCCAGAAGCGGCGCTCGTGCAGGTTGGGGAGGAAACGGCGACGGGTTTTGTTGTTGGCGTGCGAGACGTTGTTGCCGCTCATCACGCGCTTGCCGGTGACCTGACAAGTCCGGGACATGACGCACCTCGATAGGTAATTGTTGTCGCCCATGGCCTGGGAGACGGCGGCCCCGGCGCATCCGGCTGGATGGCGCCGCGCAAAACGGGTTTGAACCCACACTGCCGGCGGCGGGTCGGAATCGCGCTTCCGGCCCCGCCCGGTCGCAGGCCTGGAGGGGCCGACCGGACGCAGTGAGCCGCGCATTATGCCGGCCGGCCGGGCCCCGGGCAAGGACTCTCCTGACGCCCAGGCCAAGATGGCCCTTGTGGAGCGACTCAAGCCGCGAGCTCTCCCGGTCGCCGGAACGCGATCCCCCTCCCGCGCCTCGCTCGGATTCGGCCAACCGGGCCGCGCCCTTCCGGCTTGCGCCGCCCGGCAACCGGGGCTGGCAGACCCGGCCACGCGGGTGGCTGGCATTGGTACCCGCCGATCCGGCCGGTCCGCTGGCCCGCCGGTTGCCGACGTGAATCCACCCCGCACCAGGCTCAGCCGCCGGCGCCTGCTCCCCCATCCGCGGCCGTGTCCGGCGCCGCGGCTCCGGCCTCGGCGATATACGCCCGCACCTGCGTTTCCAGCACCGGCAGCGGCACCGACCCCTGCGCCAGCACCACGTCGTGGAACTTGCGCACGTCGAAGCGCGGTCCCAGCGCCTGTTCGGCTTCCTCGCGCAGGCCGGTGATGGCCAGTTCGCCCAGCTTGTAGCTCAGCGCCTGCGCCGGCCAGGAGATGTAGCGGTCGACCTCGGTGGTGACTTCGTGCTCGGACAGCGCGGTGCGGTCGCGCAGGTAGGCCAGCGCCTGGTCGCGGGTCCATCCCTTGTGGTGGACGCCGGTGTCGATCACCAGTCGGCACGCACGCCACATCGCGTAGGTCAGGCGGCCGAAGTCCTCGTACGGGGTCTGGTAGATGCCCATCTCCACGCCCAGGTCCTCGCTGTACAACCCCCAGCCCTCGCCGTAGGCGGAGATGTAGTTCTCGCGCCGGAACGCCGGCAGCGCGTCCTGCTCGCGGGCCAGCGATCCCTGTAGTGAATGGCCGGGCGCCGATTCGTGCAGCGTCAGCGCCGGCAGGTTGTACAGCGGCCGCGAGGGCAGGTCGTAGGTGTTGACCCAGTAGGTGTCGGCGCCGCCGCGGCCGGCAGTCCAGAACGGGGCGATGTCGTCGGGCACCGGGACGATGGTGAAGCGCCCGCGCGGCAGCGTGCCGATGACCTTGCCGATCTCGCCATCGACGCGCTTGCTGATCCACGCGGCACGGCGCAGCAACTCTTCCGGCGTCTTCGCGTAGAACTGCGGGTCGGTGCGCAGGAAGTGCAGGAAGTCCGCGAACGTGCTGTCTTGATGCCGGCCCTTGAACCCGAGTCCGGCGATGATCGCGTCCATCTCGGCCTGGATGCGCGCGACTTCGCGCAGCCCCACCTGGTGGATGTCTTCCGGGGTCATGTTCAGCGTCGTGTATTCGCGGATCTGCTGGCGGTACCAGGCCTTGCCATCGGGCATGGCCTCGGCGGCGAGCGTCGTGCGCGCGTTGGGCATGTATTCGTCGCGGAAGAACGCCAGCAGCTTGCCGTAGGCGGGGATCAGCTGGCGGCTGATCGCCTCGCGGGCCGCGCCGCGCAGCTGTGCCTGCTCGGCTTCCGGAATCGATGCGGGCATTTTCTTGAAGGGCTTCCAGAACGCCGACTGTTCCGGATCGGCCAGTTGCGCGACGTTGGCGATCGACACGTCGCGACCGGCCAGCACCGCCTTGGGCACGCTGAAGCCGCGCGCCAGCCCGGCGCGCATGTTGTCGACCTGCTGGTCGAAATAGCGCGGCACGTCGCTCAGCCGGCCGATGTAGTTCCGGTACGCCTGCGCGTCGCGCATCGGCTTGCGCGCCATGAACGCCAGGTTGGACCAGAACGAGCTGTCGGCGTTGAACGGCATCTCGTAGTCGCGGAAGCGGATGCTGGCGGCGAGGTTTTCCACCTGCGGTTTGTACACCGCGTAGTTGACCCGCTCGGCGGACGACAGCGCGGCCGGGTCGATGCCGTCGAGCCGGCGCAGCACGCGATCCCACATCGCCAGCCGGCGCCGCTGCGCGTCTGCGCCGACATCGGGCAGGCGCGGCAGGTCGGCGCCGCCTTCATCGTCCTCGTCGCCGGCGATGCCGAACTCGCGCTCGCGCCAGGCCCACTCGGCTTCGTAGATGGCACGGAATGCCGCGTCGGCGGCGGGCACGCTGGCGGCGGTCGATGCGGCGGCGTCGGCGGCCAGCGCGGGAAGCGCGGGCGCCGTGACCAGCGCCAGGGCGAACGCGAGTACGCCGTGCAAACGGATGCGATTCAAGGCCGAGTCCCCGGGAAAGATGAAGCCATCGTATCCGCAGCGCGCTTTCGGCATAAGCGCTGGCAGTTCCCGTCGTGGCGTCCCGCGGGAAGCCGCCGCCCGCGATGCCCGCGAAGCGGGCAACACCTCGGCGTCAAGACAATCGAAAGCAGCTCAATGGAACGCCGCCTTCGCGGGGACGGCGGAATCCAGGCGTTCGCAGGACATCGGCGCGCGTCGCGCCATCCATGCGCCGCTCAATGGCCGGCGCGATCGCGTCGCCAGCCGCGGTGGCGGATGTCCAGGTACAGGCTGTAGGCCGCGGTGAAGGCGGGAAACAGGTTCTGCACCACGCCGACCGAATCCTGCTTCTGCGAGAACACGAAATAGCTCAGGGTCATCACGCTGCCGACCAGGCTCATGTACCAGAACAGGCGCGGGATCACCGGCTTGCGGTGCTTGCGCGAGGCCAGGAACTGCACCACCCAGCGGCCGCCGAACATCAGCGCGCCGGTCAGCCCGATGAGCTTCCACGGCGACATGTGCAGGCCGGTCCACTCGAGCCATGCGATGGAGGTGTTCATGACATCGGGGGCGGGGATCATCGCTGGAGTCCCGGACCAGGCGTGGGCTCGACTTCCTCGACCGCGGTGACCCGGCTGCGCCGGATCAGCCACGCCACGCCGCGCAGGTCGCGGATGCCGACCAGCGCGCGGTCCAGGTTGTTGTATTTCGAAACGCCCGCCGTGCGGTGGCGGTGATGCACGGGCACGCTCACCGTTCGCCATCCGGCGCGCTGCATCAGCGCTGGCAGGTAGCGGTGCATGTGGTCGAAGTACGGCAGGTCGAGGAACGCCGCGCGCTCGAACAGCTTGATCCCGCAGCCGGTGTCCGGCGTGTCGTCGCGCAGCATCCGCGAGCGAATCGCGTTGGCCCATTTCGAGGCCCAGCGCTTGCTGCCCGAGTCCTGGCGATCGACGCGCCAGCCGGCAAACAGCTTCACGTCGGCCGGCGACTGCGCGCGCTGCGCGAGCAGCTTGGGGATGTCGGCCGGGTCGTTCTGGCCGTCGCCGTCGAGGGTCGCGATCCAGGCGCCGCGCGCGGCCTTGACCCCGTTGCGGATCGCGGTGCTTTGCCCGCTCTGCGTCGCGTGGCGCAGCACCCGCAGCTCCGGCACGGAGGCTTTCAGCCGCTGCAACGCGGCGAAGGTGCCGTCGCGCGAGTGGTCGTCGATGTAGACGATCTCGAAGTCGCCGCCGTCGTCCGCCGCGCGCCCGCGCAGCGCGGCCACGATTTCGGCGACCAGCGGTGCGACGTTGTCCTGCTCGTTGAAGACCGGGACGACGACAGACAGGTGCGGGGTGTTCATGGAGACAGGCCGATGCGGTCGATGGGAGCCGGGCGGCGCGCGGTAGCGATCAGGCCTTGGCGCGCAGCCGTTCGAGCACGCCGTCGAGCGTGTCCAGGTCGCTGTAGTGGATCACCAGCCGGCCCTTGCCGCCGCGGCCGTGGACCACGCTCACGCGGGTGCCCAGCGACTCGGACAGTTCGGTTTCCAGCGAGGCGATGTCGGCTTGCGGCCGCGCCTTGCCGCCGCCGGGCTTTTTCGCCGTCGGCACCTTGCCCGCGGCGAACTGCTGCGCGCGGTGTTCGACTTCGCGCACCGACCATCCGTGTTCCGCGGCGTCCGACGCCAGCTTGCTGGCCAGCTCCGGCGACAGCGTCAGCAGCGCGCGCGCGTGGCCCATTTCCAGCCGCCGCGCCTCGAGCAGGGCGCGGATCGCCGGCGGCAGCTCCAGCAGCCGCAGCAGGTTGGACACCGCCGCGCGCGAACGGCCGACGGCGCCCGCCGCCTGCGCGTGGGTCAGGTCGAATTCGTCGATCAGCCGCTGCAGCGCCTGCGCTTCCTCCAGCGGATTGAGGTCTTCGCGCTGGATGTTCTCGATCAGCGCCATCGCGACCACGGTGCGGTCGTCGGCGCGGCGCACCACCGCCGGGATCTCGGCCAGCCCGGCCAGGCGCGAGGCGCGCCAGCGTCGTTCGCCGGCGATGATCTCGAAGGTGCGGTCGGGCAGTTCGCGCACCACGATCGGCTGGATCACGCCCTGGGCCTTGATCGACTCGGCCAGCTCGGCGAGCTTGTCCTCGTCCCACTGCTTGCGCGGCTGGTACTTCCCGGCGGCGATGGCGTCGACCGGCAGCGTGCGCAGGGTGTCGTCGGGGCTGGCTTCCAGCGCCGGGGCGTCGGCCGCGGCCTTGGGGCCCAGCAGCGCCTCCAGGCCGCGCCCGAGGCCGCGCTTCTTGGCGGGCGCCTTGGCGCTCATGCCGGGTTTTCCATCGTCGCGGGTTCCTGTGTCTTGTCTTGCTGGCGCTGGCCCTTCTCGCGTTCGCGCTGGCGGCGCAGCAGCTCGCCGGCCAGGCCCAGGTAGGCGACCGAGCCGCGGCTGCCGCGGTCGTAGCCGACGATGCTCTGGCCATGGCTGGGCGCCTCGGCCAGGCGCACGTTGCGCGGCACGATGGTGCGGAAGACCTTGTCGCCGAAATGGTTGGTGAGTTCGGCCGAGACGGCGTTGGCGAGGTTGTTGCGCACGTCGAACATGGTGCGCAGCACGCCCTCGATCTCCAGCCCCGGGTTGAGCCGCGACTTGAGCGCATCGATCGTCTGCAGCAGCGCGGTCAGGCCTTCGAGCGCGTAGTACTCGCACTGCATCGGCACCAGCACCGAGTCGGCCGCGGTCAGCGCGTTGAGCGTGAGCAGCGACAGCGCCGGCGGGCAGTCGATGATGATGAAATCGTAATCGCCGCGCAGCGGGTCGAGCGCGCGCTTCAGGCGCTGCTCTCGGCCTTCCTCGTCCATCAGCTCGATTTCGGCCGCGGTCAGGTCGGTGTTGCCGGGCAGCAGGTCCAGGCCTTCGGGCGTGCGCACGATCGCGTCGCGCGCGTGCACTTCCTCGAGCAGCACGTCGCAGGTCGACGCGGTGACTTCGCGCTTGTCGACGCCGCTGCCCATGGTCGCGTTGCCCTGCGCGTCGAGGTCGACCAGCAGCACCCGCTTGGGCGTGCGCGACAGCGCCGCGGCGAGGTTCACCGCCGTCGTCGTCTTTCCGACGCCGCCTTTCTGGTTGGCGATGGCGATGATGCGGGCCATGGGGTCCGGAGCCTCGATGCGAAGGGTACCGGCGCGGACGCGAGGCCAGCGGTCGGACCGGTGATTATGCCTCAGCCGGTCGCTCGCCCCGGGAGGCGCGTCGCCGGCAGGCGCTGGCGGGGGCCGGGTCGCTGCGGCGCAGCGTAGGGCCAGCCGATCGGCGACCCGCGCGCCATACCGCTTCTTCGCACGCGGGCGCGCGTCCGTCGACGGAGGCCGCGACGCCCCGCGGCCACGTTCAGCCCGGCGCGCGGCCGACGATGACCAGATGGCGTTCGGCGTCCAGTCCGGGCACGGCGATCGGGTGGCTGGCGACTACCTGCCAGCCGGCCGGCAGCGCGGCGATCTCGGCCTCCGGCCTTGCTCCCTTCATGGCCAGCAGCCGGCCACCGGGACGCAGCAGGTGCGCGCCGGCCGCCAGCAGGTCGGCCAGCGTCGCCATCGCGCGCGCGGTGATCGCATCGAACGCCCCGGGTGCGTCCAGCGCCTCGGCGCGCGACTCGGCGACGCGCAGGTTGCCCAGCCCCAGCGTGCGCGCCGCCTCGCGCAGGAAGCGCGCCTTCTTGCCGTTCGATTCCACCAGCGTGACCTGCAGCGCCGGCACGGCGATCGCCAGCGGAATGCCCGGCAGGCCGGCGCCGCTGCCCAGGTCGGCCAGGTTGCCCAGCTCGCGGACGAACGGATGCACCGCCAGCGAGTCGAGCAGGTGCAGCGACACCATCGCCCGCGGGTCGCGGATCGCGGTGAGGTTGTAGGTGCGGTTCCAGCGATGGAGCAAGGCGAGGTAGGCCAGCAGCGGATCTGCCAGCGCGCCGGCCAGCCCCAGGGCGGCCAGGCCGCGTTCGAGTTCGGCGCGCAGGACGGGATCGGGAACGTCGTTCATCGCCGCATTGTAGGAGCGGNCGCTCGCGGCTTGCGCCGCTTCTACAGGGGCTGCGGCCGCCACGCCAGGCTGGCCAGGTAGCCCGGCATCGGCGCGAACGCGTGCAGGGTCCAGTCCGACGGCCGGCCCAGCGCGGGATCGCAATCGACCAGCGTCCAGGTGTCGTCGTCCGGTGCGAATTCCAGCCGGTGCAGGCCGAAGGCCAGCCCGCGGCCGTGGGCCTTGAGCACCGCCTCCTTGGCGCACCACAGGCGCACGAAGGCCGCCTCCCGCGTCGCCTCGGGGAGCGCCCGCAGCGCGGCGGTTTCGGCCCTGACGAAGAAGCGTTCGGCCAGGGCCAGCGCGCGCGGGCGCGGACGCAGCAGCTCGAGGTCCGCGCCCAGCTGCACGCCGCGGCCGGTCGCCACCAGCAAGCGTTCGCCGCTGTGGCTCCAGCTCACGTCGGCCGAGGCATCGAGTCGCGGCCGGCCGTGCGCATCGCGCCGCAGCGGCAGCGCGTCGTCCGGAATCCCGAGCGTCGTGGCCAGCCAGGGCCGCACCAGCGGAGCGACCGGCGTGCCGTGCCGGTGCGGGCCCCAGGCGCAGCGCAGCGGCCCGATGGCGAGCTGGTCCGGCGGGCTGAACATGAATCGCGGCTTGGCGTCCGGCATCCCGCTCAGCGTAAGCTAATCGACGGGGATCTACGGATAGGGACACAGGGCGGCCATCGCCGTCCGGCAAGACCACGCAATGTCGGCAGTCATCGAAACCCAGCCAGCGCCGTCCGCGACGGCCACCACTTCACGCCAGCCGCTGGCCTGCGGCGACGGCGCGCGTCCGATCGCGTTCGGCGCCGGCGGCGCCGTGTCGCTCGACACCTTCTTCTCGCACGTGCGCGGCCTCGCGCGGCAGCTGCCCGAGGCGACCCACGCGATCAACCTGTGCGAGGACCGTTACCGCTTCCTGGTGGCGTTCTGCGCGGTCGCGCTGCGCGGCCAGACCACGCTGCTGCCGCCATCGCGCACGCGCGCGGCGATCGACGACGTGCGCGCGCAGCACCCATCGAGCTACTGCATCGGCGACGGCGACCACTGCGGCTGCACGCACGCTTCGCTGGCGCCGCTGCCGCACTACCTGCGCATGCCCGACGTGCTGCCGCAGTGCGATGGCGAACGCCCGCACGTCGACGACGACGCGCTGGTCGCGATCGGCTTCACGTCCGGCAGCACCGGCGCGCCCAGGCCCAACGCCAAGACCTGGCGCAGCTTCCGCACCAGTACCGCGCAGAACCTCGCGGCGTTGTCGGGACTGTGGCCGGACGACGCCGTCGTGCACGCGGTGGCGACGGTGCCCCCGCAACACATGTACGGCATGGAGATGTCGGTGCTGCTGCCGCTGCTCGGCAACGTCGCCGTGCACGGCGCGCGCCCGTTCTTCCCGCAGGACGTGACCGATGCGCTGGCCGCCACGCCCGAGCCGCGGCTGCTGGTGACCACGCCCGTGCACCTGCGCGCGCTGGTCGAGGCCGGCGTGTCGCTGCCGCCGATGGCGGGGATCGTTACCGCCACCGCGCCCTTGCCGCAGCCGCTCGCCGCAGCCGCCGAAGCGCGCTTCGGCTGCGAGGTGCGCGAAATGTTCGGGTCCACCGAAACCTGCGTGATCGCGCGCCGACGCACCGCGGTCGAGGCCGTGTGGACGCCGATGCCGGGCGTGCGCGTGGTCCCGCAGCCCGACGGCGCGCTGGTGCACGCCGCGCACCTGCCGCAGCCGGTCGCGCTGGCGGACCTGGTGGAAGTGCACGCCGACGGCCGCTTCGAACTGCGCGGCCGCCAGGCCGACCTGCTGGAGATCGCCGGCAAGCGCGCCTCGCTCGGCGACCTGACGCGGCGCCTGCTGGCCGTCGCAGGCGTGGATGATGGCGTGGTGTTCCAGCTCGACGACGTCGACGATGTCGGCGTGCATCGCATCGCCGCGCTGGTGGTGGCGCCGAGCCTGGCCGAAGCGGACATCCTGCAGGCGCTGCGACGCAGCATCGATCCGGTGTTCCTGCCGCGCCGTCTGCGCTGCGTGCCCGCGTTGCCACGCAACGAAACCGGCAAGCTGCCGCGCGCCGCGCTGCTGCGGTTGCTGCACGGCAACAACGGCTGATCCGAGGCCTGCTGCCCGCGACGCGGTCGTCACGCGACCGCCGACAGACTGCGTCCTGCCTCCTGCGAGGAGGCGTCGGGTCTCTCGCCAAACTTAAGGAGTCGCAGCATGAGTTTCATCATCTGGTTGATCGTGGGTGGGATCATCGGCTGGCTTGCAAGCTTGATCATGAAGACCGACGCGCAGCAGGGCCTGATCCTGAACATCGTGGTCGGCATCGTCGGCTCGTTCCTCGGCGGCATGTTCATCGCCCCGCTGCTGGGCGCGGGAACGGTCAACAGCGGTGACTTCAGCATCATGGGGCTGGTCGCTTCGCTGATCGGCGCGATCATCCTGCTGGCGATCGTCAATCTGTTCAGGCGTGGCCGCGTGCGCTGAGCGCATGTTTTCGATAGACGAGGCCCGGCAATCGCCGGGCCTTTTTTCTGGCGCAATTTTTTCATTCGTCGCAAGCGCGGACTGAAGCAAACGTGCAGTTGCAGTTGCAATTGCCGTGGCTTGCTACTTTTTAATAAGCCGTCAGCAAAAGTCTGCAGACCCGGAGGGCGCCGCACATCCATGTGCGCCGCCCTCCGGGTCTGCCATCGAGCCAGGGACGTTCGTTCCCCACGGGAAAATCCAAAGCCAAAATTCAAAGCCCAGCCGAAAGCCCAAGTCCAAAGTCAAAATCCAGATTGCTGGGACAACTTCTGGTCTATGCGTGCTCGATTCGTGGTTCCGGGTCGCAAGCCATATTGCCCGCGAGGCAGCGAAAGCCGATTCAAAGCGCGAGTCGCACCCACGCCGGCGCGTGATCGCTCGGGCGCTCCCAGGTCCGCGGCTCGCGATCGACGCCGGCCTCGATCGCCTGCGCACGCAGGGCGTCCGAGACCAGGGTCAGGTCGATGCGCAGTCCGAGGTTGCGGCGGAAGGCGGCCTGGCGGTAATCCCACCAGCTGAAGATGCCCGCGTCCTCGTGGTGCAGGCGGAAGGCGTCGTGCAGGCCCAGTGCCTGCAGCCGGCGCAGGCCGTCGCGCTCTGCGGTGGAGGTGAGGATGTGGGCGTCGTGCCAGATCGCAGGGTCGTGGACGTCGCGTTCGTCGGGGGCGATGTTGAAGTCGCCCAGGACCACCATCCGCGGATGCACCGCGAGCTCGGTCGCGAGCCAGTCGTGCACCGCGTCCAGCCAGCGCAGCTTGTAGGCGTACTTTTCGGTGCCGACGTCCTGGCCGTTGACGACGTACAGGTTGACCACGCGCACGTCGCCCACGGTCGCGGCGATCACCCGCTTCTGGTCGTCGACGAAACCGGGAATGCCGACCTCGACGTCCCCGATCGCGCGGTCGCGGGCGAGGATGGCGACGCCGTTGTAGGTCTTCTGCCCGGAAAACACGCTGCGGTAGCCGAGCCCCGCGAGCAGCGCATCGGGAAACTTCTCGTCGGCGAGCTTGGTTTCCTGGATCCCGACCACGTCCGGCTGCGCGTCGCGCAGCCACTGTTCCAGGTGTGGCAGGCGCACGTTGAGGGAGTTGACGTTCCAGCTGGCGATCTTCATTGGGTCGGGTCGTGGCTCGTTGGCTGGAGGGGCGACAGGCGAATGGAGCAGCAATTGAGGATTGGCGATCCAGGGCCGAGGTCGGCGCTTGCCGACGATGGCCGGTGCAGGCGCGACGCGCAACACTCAGCGCGATCGCGACCACGGATCTTTTCCGGGATGGAAATCCCGCTGCGCTCGACCGACGCCGCCTGCATCGCCATTCCGCCCCGGCAAAGATGCGTCACACCGGTCGCCCGGTCACCGGCCTCCACACGATGGCCAATCGCCGGCCACCGATCAACCCTTCGCCAGCAGCCTCACCATGCGATCCACGAATCCGCGGTACGGCGGCTTGAGCAGATCGCTCGCCGCCCAGCGCGACTGCCACAGCACCGGCATCGCCTTGGTCATCGCGTCGAAGCCGGCGCGGCCGTGGTAGGCGCCCATGCCGCTGGCGCCGATTCCGCCGAACGGCAGGTTGCCCGCGGCGAAATGCAGCAGGGTGTCGTTGACGGTGACGCCGCCGGCGAGCAGGCGCCCGAGGATCTTTTCCACCGTCGCGCGGTCGTGGCTGAAGGGGTAGAGCGCCAGCGGGCGGTCGCGTGCCTCGACCCAGGCGATCGCTTCGTCGAGGCTGCGGTAGCTGCGGATCGGCAGGATCGGGCCGAACAGTTCTTCCTGCATCACGCTCGCGTCGTCGCCCGGTTCCAGCACCAGGGTCGGAGCGATCAGGCGTTCGGCCTCCGCGCGCACCGGATCGAGCGCCACCAGTTCGATCACTTCAAGCCCGCGCGCGCGCGCGTCGTCGAGGTGGGCGCGCAGGCGCCGGTACTGGCCTTCGTTGATGATCCGGGTCAGGTCGCTGGCCTGCTTCAGGTCGCCGTAGCGCGCCGTGGCCTGTTCGCGCAGCGCGGCGACCAGCGCGTCGCGGCTTGCGTGGTCGACCAGCACGTAATCCGGCGCGATGCAGGTCTGGCCGCTGTTGAGCCATTTGCCCGTCGCCAGCCGGGCGGCGGCCTTTGCCGGCGGAAAATCGGCGGCGACGATCGCCGGCGACTTGCCGCCCAGTTCCAGCGTCAGCGGGGTGAGGTTCGGCGCGGCCGCCGCCATCACCTTGCGGCCCACCGCGGTGGAGCCGGTGAACACGAGATGGTCGAACGGCAGCGCGGAGAACTGCGCGCCGAGCGCGGCATCACCGAGCGCCACGGCCACGCGGTCGGCGGGAAACGCGTTGGCCAGCAGCTCACGCAGCCAGGCGCTGGTCCGCGGCGTGTGTTCGGACGGCTTGAGGTAGACGTGGTTGCCGGCGGCGATCGCGGTCACCAGCGGGATCAACGCCAGGTTGACCGGATAGTTCCACGGCGACATCACCCCGACCACGCCCACGGCCTCGTGCCGGACCTGCGCGCGCGCCGGCCACAGCCGCCAGCCGCTGCCGGCGCGGCGCGGTTTCATCCAGCCGCGCAGCTTGCCGCGCAGGTGGTCGATTTCGGCGGTGACGGTCATCGCGTCCGACAGCAGGGTTTCGTGCACGGATCGGTGGCCGAAGTCGGCCGCGATCGCGGTGAGCATGTCGTCGCGGCCAGCGCTGAATGCGTCGCGCAGCCGGGCCAGGTCGTCCAGCCGCTGGCGCGCATCGGGCCGTTCGCGCCGCCATGCATCGCGCAGGCGGTCGAGGGTGGGCTGCAGCTGTGCGGGAAGCGTGTCGGCGGGCATGTCCATGGGTCGACTATACGGGCGCGCACGGCCGGTTGGCGCGTGGCCGGCGCCGATCCCAGCGGCTGCCGAGGTGGGCAGAAGGGACTGTGCGGGCGTGCGCCTACAATCCGGGCATGACCACGATCCGCCCCTATCGCGACATCCTTCCCACCCTCGGCGCGCGCGCGTGGGTCGATCCCACCGCGACCGTCATCGGCGACGTGGTGCTGGGCGACGACGTCTCTGTGTGGCCGCAGGTGGTGATCCGCGGCGACGTCAACGTCGTCCGCATCGGCGCTCGCACCAACGTCCAGGACGGCACCGTGATCCACGTCAGCCACGACGGCCCGCACGCGAAGCTCGGCGGGTTCGCCACCGTGATCGGCGACGACGTGACCATTGGCCACAAGGCGATCCTGCACGCATGCCATCTCGAGGATGCGGTGCTGATCGGCATGGGCGCGATCGTGCTCGACGGCGCGCGGATCGGCAAGCACGCCTTCATCGGCGCCGGCGCGCTGGTGCCGCCCGGCCGCACCGTGGGCGAGGGCGAGCTGTGGATCGGCAACCCGGCGCGGAAGATGCGGATGCTCAGCGACGCGGAGATTGAGGGGCTGCACTACAGCGCGCAGCACTACGTGCGGATGAAGGACGAATACATCGCCGCGGCGGCGCCCTAGCCCGGATCGCGTGGCATCGGCTCTTGTAGGAGCGGCTTCAGCCGCGAGCTCTTCTGATTTCGCGTGACCGGTTGAAAGCTCGCGGCTGGAGCCGCTCCCACGAGAGCAGCGATACGGCGCGCGACGCGTTGCGCCAAGTCGACGAGCCGGTAAAGTAGCGCCGGGGATCGGCTTGGGATGCGGACGGCATGGATGACCTGATGGCGGCGCGCGCGCGCGGCGGGGCGATCGCGGGCTGATGCTCGACACCTTCCGCGAAGTCCACACGCCCGAAGGCGTCGCGCTGCGGTTGCCGGCCGCCGGCCCGGTGCCGCGCGCGCTGGCCTGGCTGATCGACCTGGGCATCCGCTTCGGCGTGCTGGGCGCGTCGAGCGCGCTGCTGGGCGTGCTCGGCAAGGCCGGCATCGGCGTGTACCTGATCCTCGTGTTCGTGATGCTGTGGCTGTACCCGGTGGTGTTCGAGGCCATGTTCGATGGCCAGACGCCGGGCAAGCGGGCGATGGAGCTGCGCGTGGTCTCCGCCGACGGCGCGCCGGTCGGCTGGCTGGCCTCCTTCGTCCGCAACCTGCTGCGCACGGTCGACGCGCTGCCGCTCGGCTACGGCTTCGGCCTGGCGGCGAGCCTGTGGGATCCGTTCGGCCGCCGCCTCGGCGACATGGTGGCCGGCACGCTGGTGGTGCACGCGCCGCGCCTGCGCGTGGCATCGACGCCGCCGGTGGCCGGCATGCACGCACCGGCGCATCCGCTGCGGCCGGAGGAGCAGCTGGCGGTGATCGCCTTCGCCGAACGCGCCGCGCAGCTGACGCCCGAGCGCCAGGAAGAGCTGGCCGACATCGCCGAACCGGCGACCGGCGCCCGCGGCGAACTCGGGGTGATGCGGCTGCTGGGCATTTCCAACTGGCTGCTCGGGCGGTGATGAAGCAGGCGCACTTCGTCGCGCGCCACCAGCGCGAGTGGGAGCAGTTCGCGCAGTGGCTCGATGCGCGCGCGGGCAGTCCGCGCAGCGCCCGGGCTGCGCGCGGCTGGCAGGGGATGCGCGACGAGGAGATGCCGGCGCGCTACCGGCGCCTGTGCCAGCAGCTTGCGCTCGCCCGCCGCCGCAACTACAGCCCGGTCGTGACCGCACGGCTGCAAGAGCTGATGCAGCGCGGCCACAACGCGCTGTACCGCCCGGCGCCCCCGCGCTGGCGGCGCGCGCTGGAATTCCTGCTGGCCGAATTCCCGCGCCTGGTGCGCGCGCAGCGGGGCTGCCTGTGGGCGTCGGCGGGGCTGTTCGTGGTGTCGACCGTGGCCATGTACCTCGCCGTGCGCTGGCGGCCGGAACTGATCCACAGCCTGTTCGATCCGCAGCAGCTGGCGCAGTTCGAATCGATGTACGACCCCGCCGCGCCGGACGCCAGGCTCGGCCGCGACAGCGGCAGCGACCTGGCGATGTTCGGCTACTACATCGCCAACAACATCGGCATCGGCTTCCGCACCTTCGCCAGCGGCCTGCTGGCCGGGGTCGGCTCGCTGCTGGTGCTGGTGTTCAACGGCGTGATCTTCGGCGCGGTGGCCGGGCACCTGCAGGGCATCGGCCACGGCGGGCCGTTCTGGCGCTTCGTGGCCGGGCATTCAGCGCCGGAGCTGTCGGCGATCGTGGTCGCCGGCGCCGCCGGCCTGCGGCTGGGACTCGACCTGGTCGCGCCGGGCCGCCGCAGCCGCCTCGACGCGCTGGTCGAAGGTGGCAAGGTTGGTGGCAAGCTGTGCCTGGGGGTGTTCGCGATGCTGCTGTTCGCGGCGTTCGTGGAAGCCTTCTGGTCGTCGATCGGATCGATCCCCGGGCCGGTTAAGTTCGCCGTCGGCGGGCTGCTGTGGGCGCTGGTGCTGGGCTGGCTCGGTTTCGCCGGGCGCGGGCGATCGATGACTGCGGAGCCGGCGCCGCTGCCGCCCGGTCGGCAACGGGGCAGCGCAGCGTGAAACTCGAATCCCTGCGCGTCGAACTGCGTCCGCGGACCCCCTGGGAAGCGGTCGAACTGGGCACCGCGCTGGTGCGCCGCAACGCCGCCGCGATCTGGATCCCGTGGCTGCTGCTGGTCGCGCCGGTGTTCGTCGCGGTCAACCTGGCCGCGCTCGCGGCCGGCCGGATCTGGATCGCGTGGCTGGCGATGTGGTGGCTCAAGCCGCTGTTCGACCGCATCCCGCTGTTCGTGCTGTCGCGCGCGGTGTTCGGCGAGACGCCCGGGGTGCGCGATACGCTGGCCGCGCAGCGCAGCTGGGGCTGGCGCGCGATGCGTGGGCACCTGTCGTGGCGCCGCATCAGTCTGGTCCGCGCGCTCGCGCTGCCGGTGGACCTGCTCGAAGGCGCCGATCCCGCGCGCCTGCGCGAGCGGCGCCGGGTGCTGGGCGACGCGGTGCGCGGACAGGGGATGCTGCTGACGCTGGTCTGCCTGCTGTTCGTCGCTGCGCTGTCGCTGTCGATGCTGTCGCTTGCGCTGTTGTTCGTGCCGTGGGAGTTCCTGCCCGAATCGGTGCGCGCGACCTGGTCGCTGCTGACCGTGCAGCCGCCGCCCTGGGCGCAGTTCGCGCTGCACGCGGTGGCGTGGATCGCGACCAGCGCGATCGAGCCGTTCTACGTCGGCGCCGGCTTCGGGCTGTATCTCAACCGCCGCACCCGGATCGAAGCCTGGGACGTGGAGATCGCCCTGCGGCGCATGCGTACGCGGCTGGCGTCGACGGCCACCGCGCTGTTGCTCGCGGTCGCCGTGGCGTCGACCTTGCCGCTGCCGTCGCAGGCCGCGCCACGCACCCCCACCGCGCAGGACGACGATCGCGCACCGGCAACGCGCAGCGACCGCGCCAGCGTGCCGCGCAGTGCCGCCGCGATGCATCTAAGCGACGTGTTCGGCGAGGCGCGCGTCGACGACCCGGGCTTCGACAGGGCGGTCGAACAGGCCTATCGCGATCCGCTGCTGCGGCCCAAGCGCACGCAGTCGCACTGGCAGGCGCGCCAACGCGAGCGCCACGCGCCGCCGCCGGACCTGGCGTTTCCCGCGCTGGCGAAGATCGTCGCCTTCATCGGCGAATTCGGCCTGTGGCTGCTGCTGCTCGCGCTGCTGGTGCTGCTGGCCGCCACGGCGAAGCGCTGGCTGCCCTGGCTGCGCGGCGGCCTGGTGGCCAGGACCTCGCCGGCGCCGGTGGAGGTAGCCGACGCGGCGCTGCCTGACGTGTTGCCGGAGGACATCGCCGCCGCGGCGCGCCGGCTGTGGCGCGAAGGCCGGCCGCGACGCGCGCTGGCCCTGCTGTACCGCGCCAGCGTCGAGGCGATGGCCGCGCGCGCGGCGGTGATGCTGGTGCCGGGCGCGACCGAATCCGAGTGCCTGCGCGCATCGCGGCGCATGCCCGACCCGCAGGACCGCGACGCCTTCGCGCGAGTGGTCCGCGTCTGGCAGTACGCGGCCTACGCACAGCGCCTGCCGGGCCAGGAGGAGTTCGATGGCCTGCTCGACACCCTCGCGCAGCGTTTCGGATGGGCGCGATGAAGGTGTCGTTGCGCAACGTCGGGCTGGTGGTGCTGGGCCTGCTGGTGTTGGCCGCGGCTGCGGCCTGGTGGACGTACAACTACGAATACGTCGAGCGCGAAGTCATCCTGCGGCCGCGCGGCGAGGCCAGCTACAACCCGCTGTACGCACTCAAGCTCGCGCTGCAGGCCGATGGCGTCCAGGCCCGGTCGCGGCAGCGCCTGCAGCTGGACGACATGCCGCCCGGCCCGCGCGACACGGTGCTGGTGCTCAGCGACCCGCGCACGCTGCCGGTCGAGGATGTGGAGCGCCTGCTCGACTGGGTCCGCGCCGGCGGCCACCTGCTGGTGCGCACCCCGCCGCTCGAGCGCGGCGAAGCCACCCGCGCGGGCGAGTTGTTCGATGCGCTGCGGCTTCGGCCGCTGGCCACCGGCGACTGCATGCGCCTTGCACCACCCGCGCGCGCCGGCGGCGAACGTGGCGACGACAGCAAAAAGGCGACGGGCGCCGCGTTTGCATTCTGCAGCGGCACGCGCTTCACCATGCTCGGCGTCGAACCGCTGCATGCCTGGGGCGATCTCGACAATGGTTACGCGTACGCGCGCTTGGCGCACGGCGCGGGCACCGTGGACGTGGTGGCGGACTTCGACTTCCTCACCAACGCCTCGCTCGAGCATCCGGCTTTCAGCGCGCTGGCGCGGCAGCTGCTGCAGCCGGGCTGGAAGCGCGGCACCGTGCACCTGGTCTACGCCGCCAACATGCCGTCGCTGTGGCGGTTGCTGCTGGAGCGGGCCTGGATGGCCTGGCTGCCGGCGCTGCTGGCCCTGGTCGCCTGGCTGTGGATGCGCACCCAGCGTTTCGGTCCGCGGCTGCCGTCGCCGGAGCCGGCGCGGCGTGCGTTGCTCGAACACGTGCAGGCCAGCGGCGAGCACCTGTGGCGCTACGGCCGCGCGTCGGCGCTCTATGCCGCGGTGCGCGAGGTGTTCATGGCGCGGCTGCGCCGCCGCGATCCGCTGGCCGCCGCGCTCGACGGCCGGGCCCAGGTCGAAGCCATCGCCCGCCGCACCGGCGCGTCGCCCGCCGACATCGAACAAGCCCTGCAGACGCCGCGTCCCAACGACGGTGCCGATTTCCGCCAGCGCATCGCAAGACTCCTCCAGTTGAGGCAACAGCTATGACCGAACCGCAACCGCTTCCCGCCCCGATCACCGGCGACGCCCTCGCCACCCACGTCGCCGCGGTGCGGGACGAGGTGTCCAAGGCCTTCATCGGCCAGGCCGACGTACTCGACCAGATCCTGGTCGCGCTGCTCGCCGGCGGCCACGTGCTGGTCGAAGGCGTGCCCGGGCTGGGCAAGACCCTGCTCGTGCGCGCGCTGGCGCAGGCGCTGGGCTGCAGCTTCGCGCGCGTGCAGTTCACGCCCGACCTGATGCCCAGCGACGTCAGCGGCCACGCGGTCTACGACCCGAAGACCGAAAGCTTCGTGGTCCGGCGCGGTCCGGTGTTCACCCACCTGCTGCTGGCCGACGAGATCAACCGCGCGCCGGCCAAGACCCAGTCGGCGCTGCTGGAAGTGATGCAGGAACAGCAGGTGACCATCGAGGGATCGAGCTTCGCGCTGCCGCCGCCGTTCATGGCCCTGGCCACGCAGAACCCGGTCGAACAGGAAGGCACTTATCCGCTGCCCGAAGCGCAGCTCGACCGCTTCCTGCTCAAGGTGCTGATCGACTATCCGTCGCAGGCCGACGAAGCGCGGATGGTCGCGGCGGTCAGCGCCGGCCGCACCGCCGCCGGCTTCGAACTGTCGCAGGTGGCGCAGGTGCTGTCGGCCGATGACATCGTGGCGATGCAGCTGGGTACCGGGCAGGTGACGCTGGACGACGCGGTGGTGCAGTACGCGGTACGCATCGCCGCGGCCACGCGCAAGTGGCCGGGCATCGCGCTGGGCGCCGGCCCGCGCGGCAGCCTGGCGCTGGTGCGCGCCGCGCGCGCGCAGGCGGTGCTGATGGGGCGCGACTTCGTCACCCCCGACGACATCCGCGACATCGCCAAGCCGGCGCTGCGCCACCGCATCGCGCTGGCGCCGGAGCTGCAGATCGAAGGCCAGGACCCCGACCAGGTGCTGCACGCGCTGCTGGCCAAGGTGGAGGCGCCGAGGCAGTGAGGGCGGTGCGTGCCCGTTGCTGTCACGGCCCTGGCGCGAAGGCGACGCCGGGTTCCGGCAGGGCCTGGATTCCACGCGGTCGCGGCAAGGCAGTGCGTGAGGGTGTCGCGACGGGTCGTCGGCCATGAGACCGGCCCCGCTCCTGGTCGTGCTGCTCGCGCTATGGGCCGCGCTCGGCATCGCCGCCAGCTTCGGCGTCCTGCCCGAGCGCTGGTGGCTATGCACGGGCGCGGCGATCGTGGTCGCAGCGCTGCTGGATTTGTTGCGCCTGCGTCGCCGGGCCACGCCCGAAGTGGTGCGCGAACTGCCGGAGGCGCTGCCGGTCGGGGTCGAGCGCGAAGTCACGCTGCACGTCGAATCGGGCCCGCGCCGCCAGCGCGTGGACGTGTTCGACCTGCATCCGGGCGGCTGGGAATCGAGCGGCCTGCCGCGGACGCTGCGGCTGCCGCCGGGCACGGTGTCGAGCTTCGGCTATCGCCTGCGCCCGACCGCACGCGGCGATTTCCGCTTCGAAGGCGTGCAGCTGCGCCTGCTGTCGCCGTGGCGGCTGTGGCGCCAGTCGCGCGTCGCCGGCGTACCGCAGGCGGTGCGCGTGTTTCCCAACTTCGCGCCGCTGGCGCGCTTCGCCCTGCTGTCGGCCGAGCAGGCCTCGCGCATGGTCGGTGCGCACCTCAAGCGCCGCCGCGGCGAGGGCACCGACTTCCACCAGATGCGCGAGTACCGCATTGGTGACAGCCTGCGCCAGATCGACTGGAAGGCCACGGCGCGCGCGCGGCGGCTGATCTCGCGCGAATACCAGGACGAGAAGAACCAGCAGCTGATCGTGGTGCTCGACACCGGCCGCCGCATGCTCGCGCGCGAAACCGCCCCGGAGGCGGGTGGGCGCGCGCTGGCGCATTTCGACCACGCGCTGGACGCCGCGCTGGTGGTGTCGTACCTCGCGCTGCGCCAGGGCGACGCAGTGGGATTGTTCGCTACCGGCGGCGAGCAGCGCTGGGTCGCGCCGCAGCGCAGCCTTGGCGCGATCGACACCCTGCTGCGCGCCAGCTACGACCTGCAGCCGCAGCCGGTGGCCACGGACTACCTGGTCGCCGCCACCGGACTGTCGCTGCGCCAGCGCCGCCGCGGACTGTTGATGCTGGTGACCAACCTGCGCGACGAGGACAGCGAGGACCTGCTGGCCGCGGTGCGGATGCTGCAGCGCCGCCACCTCGTGGTGGTGGCGAGCCTTCGCGAACGCGCCATCGACGATGCGCTGGAAAACCCGGTGCATGAACTCCCCGACGCCCTGCGCGCCGCCGCCGCCGCCCGCTACCTTGCCCAGCGCGCCGCGGTGCACGACGCCCTGCGCCACCAGCGCGTGATGGTGCTGGACGTGACCTGTGAACAGCTGCCCGCGGCGCTGGTGGAGAACTACCTGGCGATCAAGCGCGACGGAAGGCTGTAGCCGTCCCGCGGCAGCGACGCTGCTCTTGTAGAAGCGGCTTCAGCCGCGAGCTCTCAGCGTTGGCCCTGCCCCTGCGACAGCAGGACAGGGAGGGGATGGTCATGATTCGCGCTGATCCCGAAGACACTGCTCCTCTGCCTCCGCAGGAGAGTCGAAGCTCGCGGCTGAGGAGCTCCTACCGAGCGCGCGGTTCGACGAGTCGTCGAGCGCGCGGCTGGGTTCTGTTCCGAGCAGAAAAGCTCGCTGCTGAAGCCGCTCCCACGATGGCCGCGGGTGCGACTAGTCCCCCGTCACCAGCAACGCATCGCGCTCGCGCAGCGCCGCGTAGGCCTCGTCGGTGTACGGACGTATGCCGTGCCAGAGCTTGAAGGCTTCGGCGGCCTGTTCGACGAGCATGCCCACGCCGTCGATCGCGTGGTGCGCGCCTGCCGCGCGAGCCCAGGCCAGGAACGGAATCGCCACTTCGCCGTAGCTCAGGTCGACGCACGCCGTGCGCGCACCGACCAGCGAGGTCGGCAGCGTCGGCAGGCCGCTTCCCGCTTCGCCCGCGGCCGGCGCGCGCGCAGCGGACGTGGCGTTGATGACCAGGTCGAACTCGCCCAGCGCCGCCAGGTCCTCGAGGTAGCGTGAATGCACGTGCTTGGGCAGGCCGAGCTTGTCGACCAGTGCATCGGCGCGGGCGCTGGTGCGGTTGACGATGAACAGGTCGCCGATGCCGGCGTCGATCAGCGCCGGCGCCACGCCGTGCGCGGCCCCGCCGGCGCCGAGCAGCAGGGTGCGGCGCTGGCGAAGGTCCAGGCCGTGGCGGCCGGTGAGGTCGCGGACCAGGCCGACGCCGTCGGTGTTGTCGCCGCGCCAGTGCCCGCCGTCGCGCACCAGGGTGTTGACCGCGCCGGCGCGCCGCGCGCGGTCGCTGGCGTCGGCGCACAGCGCGAGCGCGGCTTCCTTCAACGGCAGGGTCACGCTGGCGCCGCTGCCGCCAGCGGCGGCGAAGGCATCGAGCGCGCTGGCAAAGGTGTCGGGTGTCGCGTCGATCGCCTCGAAGCGCAGCGCGACGCCGGTCTGGCGGCCGAAGCGTGCGTGGATGCGCGGCGACAGCGAGTGCGCGATCGGGTGGCCGAACACGGCGTGGTGGGATTCGGTCATGGCAGGCCCTGTGCGGCGAGGAATCGTGCGGCGGCGACGTGTTTGCCGCCGACCGCGGCGGTCGCGGCCAGTGTACTCCGCCGGTTTGTGGAGTCTTTGCGATGGCGCGCGGCGATCGCCGCGCATGGCAGGCGTGCCGCTCGCGCATCCACGACCGGTCTCCACGACCGGTCCCGCGCCGCCCGCTAGACTGCCGCCGATCCGAACGGAGAGCGGCGATGGGACAGGCGGAAGTGCGTGCGATGGAGCCTGCGTGGACCGTGCTTGCGGTGACGTTGGCCACGGCCGCCGTGGCCGGCTGCGGCGCGGCGCGCGCGGCGCTGCAGGAATTCGGCATCGAAGGCATGGGGGTGGTGTCGACCCCGCACGTCGAGGTGCGCGCGAGCGTCAGCCCGGATGGCCAGCGCGTGGTCTGGGGCAGCACCGACCGTCCCGGCGGCGCCGGCGGCTGGGACCTGTGGCAGGCCACGCTGCGCGACGGCCGCTGGCAGGACCCGCAGCCGCTGCCACTCAACTCGGCGGACAACGACTTCGACCCCGCCTTCAGCGCCGACGGCCGCTGGCTGTACTTCTTCTCCAACCGCGCCGGCGGCTTCGGCGGCGACGACCTCTATCGCGCGCAGGTCAACGCCGAAGGCGGCTTCGGCGAAGCGGTGAATCTCGGCGCCGGCGTCAACAGCCCGGGCGACGAATGGGCGCCGACGCCCGGCGCCGATGGCGCGCACCTGCTGTTCGCCAGCGATGGTTTCGGCGGGGCCGGCGGCCATGAGCTGTTCGTCGCCGCATGGGACGGCGCGGCGTTCGTCGCGCCGCAGCCGGTGTCGGGCATCAACACCGCGGCCGACGAGTTCGACGCGGCGTGGCTGGGCGATGGCAAGGCGATCGTGTTCGCGCGTTCGGACGACGCCGCGAACGCGCCGGTCCGGCTGATGCTCGCGCAGTGCAATGGCAGCGCCTATGCCGATGCCCTGCCGCTGGCGCTGTCGTTCAACACCGCCGAAGGCACCACGCTCGGCCCGGTGGTGGACCTGTCCAAGCCGACGGAACTGCTGCTTACCGGCGCGGCGACGGCGCCGAAGGCGGGCAAGCTCGATATCTACCGCATGCGTGCACCGGCGGTGACCGGCCAGCCGGGCTGCCTGTAGGAGCGGCGGAAGCCGCGACCGACGATTCCGCGCAAGCCATCGCGGCTTCCGCAGTTCCTACGCGCGTGACCCTGTGGGGGCCGCTTCGGGCGCCAGCTTTCCCGCACAGGAAGCTGCAGCGTCCGGATGCCGGATCTCCCGGCAACAACTCGCGGCTGAAGCCGCTCCCACACAGGCTAATGGCAGGACGGCTCAGGCGCCTTCGCGCAGCCAGCGCGCCGCGTCGAGCGCGAAGTAGGTCAGCACGCCATCGGCGCCGGCGCGCTTGAAGCCCAGCAGCGCCTCCAGCGCGCACTTGCGCTCGTCAAGCCAGCCGTTGGCGAACGCGGCCTTGAGCATCGCGTACTCGCCGCTGACCTGGTACGCGTACGTCGGCACGCCGAACTCGTCCTTCACCCGGCGCACGATGTCCAGGTATGGCATGCCGGGCTTGACCATCACCATGTCAGCGCCTTCCTCGAGGTCCAGCGCCACTTCGCGCAGCGCCTCGTCGGAGTTGCCCGGGTCCATCTGGTAGGTGCGCTTGTCGGCCTTGCCCAGCGCGCTCGCCGAGCCCACCGCGTCGCGGAACGGGCCATAGAAGCTGCTCGCGTACTTGGCCGCGTAGGCGAGGATGCGGGTGTGGATGAAGCCGTCCTGCTCGAGCGCCGCGCGGATCGCACCGATGCGGCCGTCCATCATGTCGCTGGGCGCGACCACGTCGGCGCCGGCGCGCGCGTGCGACAGCGCCTGCTGCACCAGCGCCTCGACGGTGACGTCGTTCATCACGTAGCCGGTGTCGTCGACGATGCCGTCCTGGCCGTGCGAGGTGTACGGGTCGAGCGCGACGTCGGTGATCACGCCGAGATGCGGGAAGCGCTGCTTCAACGCGCCGATCGCGCGCTGGCACAGCCCGTCGTCGTCCCACGCGGCAACCGCGTCGAGCGACTTGGCATCGGGCGCGGTGACCGGGAACAGCGCCAGCGCCGGGATCCGCAGCTCGCTGGCGGCTTCGGCCACGCGCAGCAGCTCGTCGATCGACAGCCGCTCGACGCCCGGCATCGACGGCACCGCGGCGCGACCGGCCGGTTCGTGCACGAAGACCGGATAGATCAGGTCGTCGGCGGTGAGCACGGACTCGCGCATCAGGCGGCGCGAAAAATCATCGCGGCGCATGCGCCGCGGACGGAGGTAGGGATAGGTCATGCGGGCATTTTACGCCGCGGCGGCGGTGGACGTCCGCAGTGCATTGGTGGGAGCGGCTTCAGCCGCGAGCTCTTTCCCGCAATCGGCAAGGAATCAAAGCTCGCGGCTGAAGCCGCTCCCACAAGGACTTCCGGTACGCAAGCCGGCATGGAGCCCGCGCTCAGATCATCCCGCCGCCCAGCATCAGCCGCACCACGGCGACCACGATCACCAGGCCGTTCAGCGCCAGCCCGGTCTTGGCCCGGCCGCGGTTGCCCGGGGCGGTGAGCATCACGCCGATCGCGGCGATGATCGCGCCCACGGCGGCGAACGGAATCAGGAACCAGTTGCCCCATCCGAGCAGCGGAATGAGCGCGACGATCATCCAGAGCATCGCGACGATGCCCCAGAGCAGGCTGATGAGTCCCATGACGTGTGTCCCTCGTGGTGTGCGGCGTGCCTGTGGCACGCCTGTTGAATCGGCTCCACAGACGCGGATCGGCGGCGCGACCTGCGTCATGTGTCGTAGAAGTTTGCTTCATCCAGCGACAGGATGTCTCGCCGTGCCGGGATGATGGCCACGGCAGGCTGGTCCGGAACGCCGAATTCCCGGGCCCGATGCGGATCCCGGGCCTTCAGCCATGCACGCCGTCGATTTCCACCGCCAGCTCGCGCCGGCAGATCGCCGCGTGCAGCAGCACCCGCGGCACGCTGTCGCCGAGGCGGCGGTCGAGGGCGTCGGCGACGGTCGCCATGTCGTCGTGATCGCGCACGTACACCTTGAGCCGGGTGCCCGGGCCGAAGTGCGCCGGCAGCGACGGCTGGCGCGCGCGCGCCGCGCCGACCAGGGCGTCGAAGTTGTTGAAGGTCTCGTCGAGCTGGGCGAGCAGTTCGCCCTCGTGCGCGGTGGCGTGGCCGACCACGCTGGCCGTGCCCGACAGCAGCAGCGGCATCGCGCTGCCCGGCGGCGGCAGCATGGCGCGGGCGAAGCTGGGCTGCTGCGGGCCGTACTGGCGCGGGTAGCGGTAGGCGCTGACCTGGCGCGGGTTCTCCACCGGCGTGCCGGGCGTGCGCGCGGCCAGCCAGTAGACCTGGACCACCCGGGCGTCGTCGCAGCGGCCGATCGCGGTGGCCGCCGGCAGGTGGTGCGCGTCGAAGTCGCCGAGCCCGCGCGCGCGACCGACGCAGAATTCGCGATAGCGCTCGGCATCGCCTTCGCCCAGGGTGATGGCGTCGAGGTAGTTCCAGACCCGCAGCAGGTGCGGCGTGTCGCTGCCGCGGACGAAGGCGGTCATGCGCGCATAGGCGTGCCGGGCCGCCGCGGTGATCGCGGAGTCCGCGCCGGCCGCGTACGGCGCCTCGTCGACCTCGATCGCCCCGAACAGCAGCTGGCCGTCGGTCGCCCAGCGGATGGCGCCGCCGGCGTGCGCGGGGCCGGGCTCGCGGCCGTGGAGCACCGGCGCGTTGGCGCGCCACACCTCGAACGGCGCGACGCCGTGCGGCATCAGCGGCACGCGCAGGTAGCGCGGATCGTCGTGCGCGTGCGGCACGTCGCCGAAGCCGAACACGGCCAGCGTGTCGTCGCCGAGCAGCGGCATGGGCGATGCGGCGCGGACGTAATCGACCCGCAGCCGCGGCACCGCGGGCCCCGGCATCGAGTGCAGCGGCCGGCTCACGGGTTGCCTGCCTGCAGGGAGTCGCCGTCGAAGTCCGCGCGAGCCTGGCGCCGGCGATGCCACCAGTCGCGCAGCGCGCGCGGCGCCATGGCCAGCGAGGCGACGGCGTACAGCACGCGGAACATCCGCAGCCGGCGCCGTACCCGCGGACTGTCGAACACGTCGCCGGCCAGCATCGCCACCACCGCCTGCTCGATCTTCAGGTAGTTCTGCGGATTGGCGAACAGGTGCTTCATGGTGGGCGAGGTGAAGCGGTAGATGAACCACTTGAACTCGTCCAGGCCGTCGACGAGCCGACGCTCGGTGTCGCGCTGCAGCCGCGCTTCGCACGCCGGATCGCGCAGCGCGCCGTCGACCACCTCGGCGCCCTGCTCGGCGCCGTGCATGCCCAGGTACACGCCGGAGGAAAACATCGGGTCGACGAAGTTCCACGCGTCGCCGACCAGCAGCCAGCCCGGTCCCGACATGCGCGTGCATTCGTAGGCGTAGTTGCCGGTGACGTGCACCGGCGCCACGCGCTGCGCGCCCTCCATGCGCCGCTTCACTTCCGGGATCGCCTCCAGCGTGCGCAGCAGGAAGCCCTCGCTGTCGCCCTTGCGGGTCTTGAGGTAGTCGGGATAGCAGACCGCGCCGACGCTCATGTCGCCATCGGCCAGCGGGATCAGCCACGCCCAGCCGTGCTCGTGGCGGTAGATGCTGACGTTGCCGGCGTCGCGGCCGGGACGCCGCTCGACGCCGCGGTAATGGCTGAACACCGCCGCCGACTGGTGGCGCGGGTTCTTGCGCTTGAGCTTGAGCTTGCCGCCGAGGAAGGCATCGCGGCCGCTGGCGTCGACCACGTAGCGCGGGCGGAAGGCCAGCGTGTTGCCGTCTGCGGCCTGCGCGTGCACCAGCGACGGGCGGTCGCCCGCGTCGAACTCGACCCGTTCCACCTTGACCTGCTCGCGCGCGTCGACGCCGTTCTCGCGCGCGTGCTCGAACAGCACCTGGTCGAACTGCTCGCGCTTGACGTGATAGGCGTGCGGGAACTTGGCATCGAGCGCGTTGGCGAAATCGAAGGTGTTGTAGCCACCCTCGTCGCGCGGGAAGTCGGCGCCGAGCTTGCGCATGCCGATCGCATCGACCTTCTCCAGCGCGCCCAGGCGCTCGAGGATCGGCATGTTCATCGGCAGCAGCGACTCGCCGATATGGAAGCGCGGATGGCGGTCCTTCTCCAGCATCGTCACCTGCCAGCCCTTGCGCGCCAGCAGGGTGGCGATGGTGCTGCCGGCCGGTCCGCCGCCGATCACCAGCACGTCGGTTTCGATGCAGGGGGGCGTTTCCGGCGCTGCGTCGTGGCTGGCGGAAACATCGGGCTGGGCGCGGTGCGTGGTCATCCTGAATGCGGGCGCTGTCTGGCGGGAATGGCCAATCATGATAGCGGCTGCGTCCGGCGCCCAGTTGCGCGACCGGGCGCGATGCTGGATCGTTGCAGCCCCCGGAAGCGGCGGACCACGCCCGCGCCGCACCCAACCGACCTCCCGACGGAAGCCCGATGTCACCGCAAACCGATGCCGAACGCGAACTGGCCGAACTGCTGGTCGAAAGCCTGAACCTGGAAGTCGAACCGGGTGCGATCGACCCCGAGGCGTCGCTGTTCAACACCGGCCTGGGGCTGGATTCGATCGACGCGCTCGAACTGGCGCTGGCGATCAGCAAGCGCTACGGGTTCCAGCTGCGCTCCGACAACGACGAAAACCGCCGCATCTTCGCTTCGCTGCGCGCGCTGTCGGCGCACGTCGAGCAGAACAAGGCAGCCTGATCCCGCGCCCGTCGCCGGGTCCCGCCTGCGGGCGGACCGTGCGTCGGGGCCGCAACCGCACGACAACCGGGGCGCCGTCGGCGCCCGCCGCCACTTCCGCTTCCATCGGTGACCGTGCCGTGACTCTCGTCTTCCAGGCGCTGCTGGCGCTGGCCTACACCGTGCTGGCGCATCTTTCCAACGCCTGGGACCGCCCCGGCCTGGCGGCGCTCGCGCTGGCGCTGCTGGCGCTGATGCTGCTGCTGCCGCCGATGCTGCAGCGTCGCTGGTGGGCGTGGGCGACCCTGCCGCTGCTGTTGCTCGGCGTGCTGCTGCTGCATCGCCACGGGCTGGTGCGCGCGCCGATGCTGCTGGTGCCGGTGGCGTTCGTGGCGCTGATCGCGTGGTGGTTCGGGCGCAGCCTGCGCGATGGCAAGGTGCCGCTGATCACCCGCATCGTGTCGAAGCTCGACGACACCACGCCGGCGCAGATGGCGCCCGACCTGCTGCGCTACACGCGCCGCCTCACGGCGGCCTGGGCCTGGCTGCTGGCCGGACTGGCGGTAGTGAACCTGGTGCTGGCGCTGGTCGCCGTGCCCGACGGCCTGCTGGCCACGCTGGGCCTGCCGTCGCCGCTGCCGGTGACGCGGGCGCAGTGGTCGTGGTTCGCCAACATCTGCAACTACGGGATCGTGGGCGGCTTCTTCATCGCCGAGTACCAGTTCCGCAAGCGCCATTTCCCCGGGCGCTACGACAGCTTCCTGGACTTCCTGCGCAAGCTCGCCACGCTGGGACCGGCCTTCTGGCGGGATTTCCTGAAGCCCTGAGCGGTCGATCGGGCGATCGGGCACCGCCAACGGCCAAGCCTGGCCAGCGCGTTCCGCCCCGGATCCCCGATCCCCGATCCGGCTCTTCGGTATCCTTCGCCCGTGCAACAGCAAGACGACATCATGGACATGCCATCGTCGCCCACGGGGCGAACCGATCGGAACCTCGCCTGGACGGCATTCAACGCGGTGCAGTTCGCCTTCACCCTGGCCTGGACAGCGGTGATGATCGTCATCGCGCTGCTGGTCCACGCGGTGCTGCGCGACCGCCACTGGCCGCTGCGCATGGCGTCGCGCTGGTGGGCCCCCGGCCTGCTGCGGGGCGCCGGCGCGCGGCTGCGGGTGAGCGGGCTGGAGCAGGTGGACTGGTCGCGCAACCACGTCTTCGTCGCCAACCACCAGTCGACCATCGACATCTGCGCGCTGTTCCGCGCGATCCCGGTGCCGCTGCACTTCCTGCTCAAGCAGGAAATGACCCGGGTGCCGCTGGTGGGCTGGTACGCCAAGGCGATGGGGATGGTCTTCATCGATCGCAGCAACCGCCGCGCGGCGCTGGGCTTCATGCGCCGGTCGACCGAACTGCTGCGCGACGGCGGCAGCCTGTGCATCTTTCCCGAAGGCACCCGCAGCCGCAGCGGCGCGGTGGCCGGGTTCAAGGGCGGCGCGTTCCAGGCCGCGATCGACGCCGGGGTCGAGGTGGTGCCGGTGGCGATCGCCGGTTCGGGCGCAGTGCTGTATCCGGAAGGGTTCTTCCGCGTGCGCCCCGGCGTGATCCGGGTAAGTTTCGGGACGCCGCTGCCCACGCGCACCGTCGATGGGCCGGTCGATCGCCAGGTGCTGGCCGACGAGGCGCGCGCCGCGGTGCTGGCGATGCTGGGACGCCGCGCGGACCCGGCATGAGCGGCTTCGTGATCGTCGACGACCACCCGGCGCTGCCGGGGCATTTCCCCGGGCGGCCGATCGTGCCCGGCGTGGTGGTGCTGGACCGCGTGCTGGCCGCGATCGAGGCCACGCACGGCCCGCTCGGCGCGCTGCGCCTGCCGCAGGTGAAGTTCCTGCGGCCGCTGCTGCCGGGTGAGCCGGCGCAGGTGACGCTCGAGCCGATGCCGTCCACCGGGCCCGATGCCCGCGCATCGCGCTGGCGCTTCCGGGTCGAGCGCGCCGGCGAGCTGGTCGCCAGCGGCGAGGTGGCCGCGGCATGAGTACCGGTGGGGCCGGTGGCTGGAAGCAGCGGCGCGAGGGCGGCGGCTGGTTCGCGCTGTGGCTGATCCGCGGCATCGGACGCTACGGCGGGCGCTCGCTGGCACGGCTGTTCCTCTATCCGATCACCGGCTATTTCCTGCTGCGCCGCACGGCCGAGCGCCACGACTCGCGCGCAAGCCTGGCCCGCATCCTCGGCCGACCGGCGACGCTGGGCGACGTGGCCCGCCACATCCATACCTTCGCCGCGACCATCCTCGACCGGGTGTTCCTGCTCGGCGGCGAGATCGAACGCTTCAGGGTCACCGTGCACGGCGTCGCCGCATTGCACGCGCAGCTCGATCGCGGCCAGGGCGCGCTGCTGTTCGGCTCGCACCTGGGCAGCTTCGAGGTGTTGCGGGTGATCGCGCGCCAGCGCCCGGACTACCGGATCCGCGTGGTGCTGGACAAGGCGCACAACGCGGCGATGACCCAGCTGCTCGACGCGCTCAGCCCGGAGATCGCGGCCGGGGTGATCGACGCCAGCCAGGACGGCCCGACGCTGATGCTGGCGATCAAGCAGGCCGCGGACGAAGGCGCGCTGATCGCGCTGCTGGTCGATCGCACCCAGCCCGGCGCCCCGACGCAGGCGGCGCGGTTCTTCGGCGCCCCGGCGCAGTTCCCGGTCGCGCCGTGGCTGATCGCGGCGGTGCTCAAGCTGCCGGTCTCGCTGGCGTTCGGCCTGTATCGTGGCGGCGACCGCTACGACCTGGTGTTCGAGACCTTCGAGGACCGCGGCCTCGACCTGCCGCGCGCGCAGCGCGCTGCGCGCCTGGCCGCGCTCATCCAGCGTTATGCCGACAGGCTGGAGCATTACGCCCGGCTGGCCCCCTACAACTGGTTCAACTTCTATGATTTCTGGAATTCCAATGAGCAACCGCAACCCGCGGCCGAAGTGGCTGCCGATGCTGCTGTCGGCATTGATGCTGGGCGCCGCCGCGACGGCCTCGGCGGCGCCGCAGGCGGCTGATCCCGGCGCCGCGATCGATAGCGACTGGGTGCTGCGGATCCTCGCGCGACCGGCGCCGATGCGAACCAACTTCGTCGAGATCCGCAGTTCGCGCCTGCTCAAGGAACCGCTGCGGCTGTCCGGCGAATACCAGCGTCCCGACGAGAACACCCTGGTGCGGCAGGTGCGCGTGCCGTACGTCGAAACCACCACCATCACCACCGACGCCGCCGGCGCCAGCCAGGCGACCGTGGCGCGTGCGGGCAAGTCGCCGCGCACGTTCTCGCTGGCGCGCGTGCCGGAACTGGCCCGCCTGCAGGCGAGTTTCGGCGCGTTGCTGGCCGGCGACCGCGCCGCACTGCAGCGCCACTACGACGTCAGTGCCCAGGGCACGCGGCGCAGCTGGGTCATGCGGCTGGTGCCGAAGTCGGCCCCGCTGGCGGACAAGCTGCGCGACATCACCCTGTACGGCCGCGGCGTCGAGCTGCGCTGCATCGAAAGCCGGCCGGTGCAAGGCGACGTCCAGCGCACGCTGCTGGCGGGCGCCGCGCGCGTCGCGCACGAAACCACCAGTGCCGCCGGCGTGGTGGCGCTGTGCCGCGGCGAGCAGAAGCCGTAACCGGGCCGCGCCAGATGGCATGCGGCCAGCCGGTGGGGACCGGCATCCGGACGCTGATCAAGGCGAAGATCGTGTGCCCGGTCTCCGTACCCGCGTTGCCCGAGACGGGTAGCGGAACGCTGCGTCCATGAGCGCGCGCCTGCGCATCACGAGCGCCCTGCTGTGGCTTGGCCTCCTGCTGCTGGCCGGCTGGTGGATCAGCGCGCACCTGCAGCTGACCGGCGACCTGCGCAAGTTCATGCCCGCGCCGGAAACAGCGGAGCAGAAGCTGCTGATCGACGAGCTCGGCGAAGGCCCCGGTTCGCGCTTGCTGCTGGTGGCGCTGGCGGGCGCCGATGCGCCGGCGCTGGCGGCCCAGTCCAAGGCGCTCAACGCCGCGCTGGCGGCCGACGGACAGTTCGCGCTGGTCGCCAACGGCGACGCCGACCTGGAGTCGATTCCCGAGCGTCTGCGCCCGTATCGCTACCTGCTCTCGAACACGCTCGACAGCCAGCAGCTCGACGCGGACTACCTTGCCGCGCAGCTGGACGAACGCGTGCAGGACCTGGGTTCGCCCGCCGGCGTGCTGGTCGAGCCGCTGGTCGGCAGCGACCCCACCCTGGAAACGCTGAAGGTCGCCGAGGCGCTGCAGCCGGCCAATGCGCCCCGGCGCCTGCACGGCGTGTGGTTCGACCGCGCCGGAAAGCGCGCGCTGCTGGTGGTGCAGACGCGCGCCGCCGGCTTCGACCCCACCGGCCAGCAGCGCGCGGTGGATGCGATCCACGCCGCCTACGAGCGCGCGCGCGGCGACGGGACTGGCACCCTGGTCCTCAGCGGCCCGGGCGCGTTCTCGGTGGAAATCGGCGGCCGCACCCAGGCCGAGGCGCAGTGGATCGGCACCTTCGACACCATCGGCCTGGTGCTGCTGATGATCGTCGCCTACCGCAGCTGGAAGATCCCAGTGCTCGGCGTGCTGCCGCTGGCGAGCGCGGGACTGGCCGGCCTGGGCGCGGTCGCGCTGCTGTTCGATGGCGTGCACGGCATCACCGTCGCGTTCGGCTTCACCCTGATCGGCGTGGTGCAGGACTATCCGATCCACCTGTTCAGCCACCAGCGTCCGGGCGTGTCGCCGACGCAGAACGCGCGCGCGCTGTGGCCGACGCTGGCCACCGGCGTGGTCTCCACCTGCATCGCCTATGTCACGTTCCTTTTTTCCGGCGTCGACGGCCTGCAGCAGCTGGCGGTGTTCACGATCACCGGGCTGGTGGTGGCCGCGCTGTCGACGCGGCTGTTGCTGCCGCGGCTGATCGACCCGTCGTCGCGCGACTTCGCCGATTCGCGCCTGCTCGCGCGCCTGTGGTCGGCGATCGGCCGACTGCCGCGGCCGCGCTGGTCGCTGCTGGCGCTCGCGCTGGCCGCGCTGGCCGCGATCGCCCTGGCGCCGGGCGCGTTCTGGCAGAACGACCTGTCGAAACTCACCCCGGTGCCGGCCGACGCGCTCGCCCGCGACGCCGACCTGCGGGCCGAGCTCGGCGCCCCCGACGTGCGCTACGTGCTGACGTTGCAGGGGCGCGACGACGAAGCGGTGCTGCGGGCCTCCGAGCGCCTGCGCCCGGCGCTCGATGCGCTGGTGCGCGACGGCGCGCTGTCGGGCTACGACATGGCGGCGCACTACCTGCCCAGCGCGGCGGTGCAGCGCGCACGGCAGCAGGCGCTGCCGGGTGCCGCGGCCTTGCGCACCGCGCTGGACGCGGCGCTTGCCGACAGTCCGTTCCGCGCCGATGTGTTCGACGCCTTTGTCGACGACGTCGCCGCGGCGAGAACGCTGCGGCCGCTGTCGCGGGCCGACCTGGCAGGCACCCCGCTGGAGGCCGGCGTTGGCGGCCTGCTGCTCGGCGGCAACGGCCACGCGATCGCGCTGGTGTCGCTGAGCGGCCTGGAAGACCCGGCCACCGTGGCGCGCGTGGCAAGGCTCAACGGCGCGTCGCTGCTGGACATGAAGGCGGCCTCCGAATCGCTGGTGGTCGCCTACCGCGGGCGCGTGCTCGCCGCGCTCGCGGCCGCGTCGCTGCTGCTGGCGCTGACGGTGTGGATCGCGATGCGCATGTCGGTGGTGGCGCAGCGACGCATGGCGCAGGCCGGAGCCCCCCCCGCATCGCCGTCGACGTCGTCGGCGTCGCGCGCCGAAATCACCCGCGCCACGGCGCAGCGCACGGTGCGCGTGCTGCTGCCGATGGCGCTGACCACGATGCTGATCCTCGCGGTCCTGCGCCTGTGCGGGGTGGAGCTCACCCTGTTCCATCTCGTCGCGCTGATCCTCGCCGCCGGGCTGGGGCTGGATTACGCGCTGTTCTTCGACCATGCCGGCGACGACTACGCCGACCAGCTGCGCACCCTGCACGCGCTGATCGTGTGCAGCCTGATGACGCTGCTGGTGTTCTTCCTGCTTGCCCTGTCGTCGATCCCGGTGCTGCGCGCGATCGGCAGCACGGTGGCGCTCGGCGTGCTCGGCAACTTCGTGCTGGCGCTGCTGGTGTCGCGGCAGCCGGCGGCCAAGGGGCCACGAGCGGCCGAAACCGCCGCGACCCCGACCGCATGACCATCGCACGCGCGCATCGCGGCTTCCGCCGCTCCTGCAATCGCCCGGCCATGCCGCACGCGCCGCTGCCATGATCGATCGCGACGAAATCCTTGCGCTCATCCCGCACCAGGGCGCGATGTGCCTGTGGGACGAGGTCGTGGACTGGGATGGACAGTGCATCCGCCTGCGCGCGCACAACCATTGCGACCCGGCGCACCCGCTGCGCTCCGGCGACATGCTGCGCGCGATCCACCTGTGCGAATACGGTGCGCAGGCGATGGCCGTGCACGGTGGACTGCGCGCGCGCGAATCCGGCGGCGCGGCCAAGCCCGGCATGCTGGTCGCGCTGCGTGGCGTGCAGCTGCAGGTGGCGCGCATCGACGACCTGCCCGGCGCGCTGGAGTGCGAGGCGCGGGTGCTGATGGAAGGCGGGGACAGCCAGCAGTACGAATTCCGCATCCACCACGCCGGCACGCTGCTGGCCGAAGGTCGCGCGGCGGTGATGCTCGGCGCGCCGTCGTAGGCGCGACGGAAGCCGCCGGCCCTCGGCGCCCCGCGACGGCCAGGAAGGATCGGAGGAGTTGCACGGCGCCGGCACCATTCCTCCCGGCCTCTCCCTGACGCCGCGGGAACGACAAGCGCCTGGGGCTGGCTGCCGCTGGGAATCGCTGCGCGAAGTCGCTGCCGTCGCAGACCGGCGATAATCGCCCGATGGACAAACACCCGACCACTCCGCGACGCGCCCTCGTCACCGGCGGCAGCGGCGACCTCGGCGGCGCGATCTGCCGCCAGCTCGCCGGCGACGGCCTGCACGTGATCGTGCACGCCAACGCCAACCTTGCCCGCGCCGAAGCGGTGGTCGCCGAAATCGCCGCGGCCGGCGGCAGCGCCGAGGCGGTCGCGTTCGACGTCGCCGACGGCGAGGCCGCGCGCGCTGCGATCGCGGCGCTGCTCGAGGCCGGGCCGGTGCAGGTGGTGGTCAACAACGCCGGCATCCACGACGACGCGCCGATGGCCGGCATGACCCACGCGCAGTGGAAGCGGGTGATCGACGTGTCGCTGCACGGCTTCTTCCATGTCACCCAGCCGCTGCTGCTGCCGATGGCGCGCGCCCGCTGGGGCCGCATCGTCAGCGTGTCAAGCGTGGCGGCGGTGCTCGGCAACCGCGGCCAGAGCAACTACGCCGCGGCCAAGGCCGCGCTGCACGGTGCGTCGAAATCGCTGGCGCGCGAGATGGCGTCGCGCGGCATCACCGTCAACGTGGTCGCGCCGGGCGTGATCGCCGGGCGCATGGCCGACGCCGCGTTCCCCGCCGAATTGGTGAAGCAGATCGTGCCCGCCGGGCGCGCCGGCACCCCGGACGAGATCGCCGCGGTGGTGCGCTTCCTGTGCTCGGACGCTGCCGGCTACGTCACCGGCCAGGTCATCGGAGTCAACGGCGGGATGGGGTAGCCGGGCCGCTGGCGCAGTGGGCAGCGCTGTTTTTTATGGAACCAGGGGGGTCCGGAATGCGCCGCGCCGCCTTCATCTCCCGGTGCGCGGCGGCGGCGTAGCATCCGCGCATCCCGAGACTGAAGAGGCAACCGCCATGCGCCTGTTCCTGACCGTATTGCTTGGCCTGGCGCTGTCCGCCTGCGCCAGTTCCGCCCTGGTCACCGGCACCCCGCGCGCGCCGATCGATCCGTCCCAGGTGCGGGTGTATTTCCAGGCGCCGCCCGGTGGCTACGAGGAGATCGCGATGCTGGAAAGCAACAGCGGCGCATTCACCTACGGCGAACAGAACAAGATGAATGCCGTGGTGGCCAAGCTGCGCAAGGAGGCGGCCAAGCTGGGCGCCAACGGGGTGCTGTTCCGCGGCACCGACGACGGCTATGGCGGTGGTGGCGTCAGCGTCGGCGCCGGCGGTGGCCGGGTCGGCGGCAGCAGCTTCAGCGGCGGCGGCGTCGGCATCAACATCAGCCCGCGGCAGAAGTACGCGCGCGGCATCGCGATCCATGTCGCCCACCCGGCGGCGGTGGACGAAACCCCGCCTGCGCCGTCGGCCGAGCCGCAACCGCAACCGCGCTGAGGCGGTAGGCCGTCAGGCGGCGCTGGCGTACCACGACGCGGACAGCGACGGCGGTGGCGACGCGTCGCCAACGGCCAGTGCGTCCAGCCCGTGGTCGCCGATTTCGGCGTGTTCGGCGCGCGCGCGCTGCAGGATCTCCGCCCCCAGCCAGCCCATGCGTTCGACATTGGACGTGATGCGCGCGGCGAAGGCGTCGTCGTTGAGCTGGTCGGCCAGCGCCCGGTTGAGCTCGTGGAACCAGTCGATGCGGTACTGGTCGAGCACGCGCGAGTCCAATGGCAGCGCGCGTCCCGCGTTGCGTTTGCCCCACTCGCGCAGCAGTGCCTGCATCGCGGTATTCAGCGCGCTGCCGCGTTCGAACTGCTCGCGCAGGCGGCCGAACATCCCGATATCCGCGATCCGGCCGGCAAAGAACATCGGCGCCAGCAGCGCCCAGTAGAACGTGTAGTCCCAGATGATCTTGACCGGCATCACCTGCGTGTCGCCGAACAGCGCGTACTGGTCCTGGAACAGGGTCATGGTGTTCTCGTAGAACGAGAAGTACAGCTGCTGGTAGATCTCCGCGTGCGAAGTCCAGTTCTGGCCCGCGCGCTCGCGCGCGATGACGTTGCAGATGAAGGTGTTGGAGATGGCGATGAAGTCGCTGCCCGGCGAATAGAACGGATCCAGGAACAGCCCGGCTTCGCCGGTGAGCGCCCAGCGGTTGCCGAACACCTGTCGGCAGCCGTGCGAGAAGTGGCGCAGGAAGCGGAAGTCGCACAGCGCGTGCCCGGGCTGCTCCAGCGACGCGGCCACGCGCGGCTGGTGCTCGCGCAGCCAGGCCATCGCCTTTTCATGCGTGTTCATCGTGTCCAGCGGATGCGTCTTGCCGTCGCAGACGATGCCCAGCGAGTGCGCGCCCGATGCCAGCGGGATCAGCCAGAACCAGTAACCCGGCCCGCACATGTGGTTGGTCGAGCGCCAGCGGTCGGGCGGCGTGCAGCGCGCCAGCCACTGCGGGTCGTCGGACCAGTCGTTCGGATCGATCCGTCCCTCGACGCGCCACCACGCTGCGTTGGCGTCGTGGTCGTTGTCCTGGGCGAGGTCGAGCTTGCGCTTGAGCAGGCCTGCGCGGCCGCTCGCATCCACCACCCAGCGCGAGGACAGCGTGGTCGTGGCGCCGGCGTGCTCGAAGGTGACTTCGTGCGCGGCGTCGCCGTCGTCCAGCGCGATCGCGCGCACCGTGGCGCCGTCGCGGAAGTCGACGCCCAGGCTGCGTGCGCGCAGCCCGAGGAAGTTCTCGAACCGGCCGCGGTCGATCTGCCACGACGGCGTCGGCAGCAGCCGGCTCACGCCCAGCTCGGTGCAGCGCTCGATGTCCTCGCGGCCTTCGGAGAAGAAGAACCGGAAGCCGAATTTGCGCACGTGCGCCTCGTCGAGGTGGTCGCGCAGGCCGAGGACGTGGGCGAAGTAGTGCGCGCCGATCTCCACCGTCGACTCGCCGACCTTGAACGCCGCCTCGCGCACCGGGTGCGCGTTGCGTTCGAGCACGGTCACGCGCAGGCCGGGATCCTGGCGCCGCAGCTGGATCGCCAGGGTCAGCCCGGCGAGGCCGCCGCCGAGGATCGTGATGTCGGTATCGGTGTCGGCTTGCTTGCTCATCCTGCGCGCTCCACTTCCGTGTTGGTCGGCATTGCGTTGAATTCGCCGTCGGGGTCGTCGATCACCGGCGGTCGCGCGCGTGTTCCGCGGTAGGCGCCCATGAGGTCGCCGTAGCCCAAGACCTGCTTCACCACGTGCGAGGTGATGTTCCACAGGTCGCGGAACAGGCGGAAATGACTCTTGCGGAACTGCATCGGCGCATCGGCGCTGGCGTAACGTGTCTCGATCGGGACGGCCACCACGCCGGCGCCGGCGCGACGCACCGCCGACAGCAGCATCTGCGCCTCGAACACGAAACCCTCGCCGGGGATGTCATCCAGGGTGTACACGGCATGCGGATACAGACGCTGGCCGCTCTGGCTGTCGATGATGCGGAAGCCGCAGCCCAGCCCGATGCCCCAGTCGCCGAAATCGTTGCCGATTCGGCGGTACACCGGCTGGTTGGCGCGCTTGCGCAGGCGTGCGCCAATGATGACGGCGCCTGGATTGCGGTTGGCCGCGGCCACCAGGCGCGGGATGTCGGCGCCGCCGTGCTGGCCGTCGCCGTCCATGGTCGCCACCGCCTGCGCGCCGATCCGCTGCGCCTGCGCAAACCCGCTGCGCAGCGCCGCGCCCTTGCCCAGGCGACGCGGATGGCGCAGCACGGTCGCGCCGAGATCGGCGATGCAGTCGGCGGTTCCGTCGTCGGAGCCGTCGTCGACGACGATCACGTGGTCGCAGTGCGCGAGCGCGTCGCGCACCACTTCGCGGATCCGCAGCGCCTCGTTGAGCGCCGGGATGACCACGGCGACGTTGCCGCGGTGCAGGTACGCGGGCGCGGCGGCGTCAGCCATGCGCGAGTTCCACCCGCAGCGCGCGCTCCGGCCCGGCGGGCAGCAGGACCACGTCGCCGTCGCCGGCCAGCGCTTCGAACAGCGGCAGCATCGGCGCCATCGCGTTGCCGGCGGCGTGGCGCGACAGCGCCCCGGTCGCGGCTGGCGCGTGGCCGTCGACCAGGGTCGCGCGCAGGCGCAGGGCGCCGTCGCTCCGCGACAGCACCAGCGCGCCACCGAGCAGGCCGCGGCTGTGCGACATCGATTCCAGCGGCCCGACCGCGTACCCGTCGTAGCCGGCGAGCAGCACCGCTTCGGCGCCGTCGCCCAGCTGCGCCAGCGCTTCGATCAGGCCCTGCGCGAACGTCGCATCGAAGGCGCTGATCGCGGTGCTGGCGTGCATGCAGCCGCTGCCGATGGTCCAGTAGCCGGCGGCTGCGTTGTGCACCGAGTTGTGGAACTTCGTCGGCGAGATCGTGCGCGGATCGCGGGCCAGGGTGGCGCACATGTAGTCGGTGATCGCCAGGTCGCCGTGGGTCGAGGCGAACACCGAGGGCAGCGATGCGGGATCGCGCCCGGCGGCGTTGCACGCGGCGAGCGCGACCTCGAGCGCGACCGACACTGTCTCCGGCGCACGCCGGCGCTCGTTCGCGGCCAGCAGCTGCGGGGACGGGCGCCGCGGCGCGTCGGGCGCGGGTGCGCCGCTGGCGACAAAATCGCGCGCCGCCTGCCAGGACGGCAGGGCGTCGGTCCAGAAACCGATGCCTTCGATGGTGACCGTGCGTTCTGGCATGGTCAGGCCATCCCGAACACGAGCGAGCAGTTGTTGCCGCCGAAGCCGAAGGAGTTGTTCATCGCGTAGCGCAGGCTGCCCGAGCGGGCGTTGTCGAAATGTATCTGCGGCCCGCAGGCGTCGTCGCGAACCGTGCTGTTGAGGGTGCCCGGCAACAGGCCTTCTTCCAGTGCGATCAGCGCGAATACCGATTCGACGATCCCCGCCGCGCCAAGCGTGTGGCCGGTCCAGCCCTTGGTCGAGCTGGCGTGCAGGGTGTCCGGGAACAGCGCCGCCACCGCCTGCGCCTCGACCGCGTCGTTGGCGGGGGTCGCGGTGCCGTGCAGGTTGAGGTAGCCGACCTGCGCGGCGTCGATGCCGGCGCGCGTCAGCGCGGCCTGCATCGCCAGGCGCGCGCCCAGGCCCTGGGGATGCGGCGTAGACATGTGGTGGGCGTCGCTGGACTCGCCGTAGCCGCACAGGCGCAACCCCGGCTTGCCGGGTTCGGCGCGCTCCAGCAGCGCGTAACCGCCGGCTTCGCCCAACGACAGTCCGTCGCGTGCCGCATCGAACGGACGGCACGGCGCCGACGAGACCAGCCCCAGCGCGTTGAAGCCGAACAGCACGCTGCCGCACAGGGTGTCGACTCCGCCCACCAGCGCAGCATCCGCCAGTCCGGCCTGGATCAGCCTGGCCGCCTGTGCGAACACCTTGGCGCTCGACGAACAGGCGGTGGCGATCGTGATGCACGGCCCGCGCAGGCCCGTGGCCTGCTGCACGAAATGACCCAGCGAGTGTGGCGTGTGCACGATCGGCTGGTCGAGGTCGGGCGGGAAGTGCCGGCCGTCGTCGACCAGCCGCGTGTAGGCCTCTTCGGTGGCGCCGATGCTCGAGGTCGACGTGCCGAGCACCAGCGCCACGCGCCCGGCGCCGTGGCGCGTGCGCACGGCGTCGACCCGCTCGGCCATGGCGTCCTGCTGCAGGGCCAGCCAGGCCAGCCGGTTGTTGCGGCAGTCCCAGGGCATGAGCGCGTCCGGCAGCGCGGCCTCATCGAGGCCGTCCACCCGCCCGATCCAGGTGTCGAGCCGCTGTTCGTCCGTGGCGCCGGTGCCGAAGTCGTTGCGGCGCAGCCCGCCGATGCGTTCGCGCAGGGCGCGGGCCTGGGCATCGCGTCCGCGCCCGAGCGCGGTGGTGGCGGTGTGGGCCGTGATCGCCAATGCCGGCGGGATTGGCGACGATTGCACTTGCGGCACGCGTGGGACGTCCATTCGGGAAAGTCCGGAAGTATAGCGAGCAGGCCGTGGCGCCCGGCGTGCATGCGTGCATTCCAGCCGCCGCGTGGATCGGCGGTGGAGGATGTGCCCGGATTGCGTGGCGGTCGCGCTGATCCGCGGTATCTCGCGCTCACGGGGCTGCTGACGACCCGATCGAGCCATCCGCGATCGGCGTTGATCGGTACCAGTGGTCGAAAGTCGCGTCGCCGCGGATGGGCAGTCGCCGGTAGCACGGCATCGCCGTTCAGCGGAACGGAGAGCAGAATCTCCGCGTTCGAGGATGGGGCCGGGCGGGCCAGCAAGGCATGCCCGTTGATCTTCGCCGGTGCAGAGCGGGTCCGGGTACCGATCCCGGGCGCGACGCGGGACTCGCTGGTCGCCTGCTACGAGTTGCCCGCCGCCGTGTCCGGCGCCTTCAGCGCGCGATAGCGCGACAGGGCTTCCTCCAGGTCGCTGCCCAGCGACTGGCGATCCTTCAGCTGCTGCTCGAGGACCACCTGCTGGCGCAGCAGGTCGCCGTGCTGGCGCTGGATGTTGCCGGTCAGGGCCTTATTGACCGGCTTGGACTGCAGTTCCAGGTCGGCCGCCTGGCGCAGCAGGCTGAGCAGGCTCTGGCGCAGGTTGACCAGGCCCAGGCGCGATGTCTTGAGCGACTCCTCCACCAGGGTGATGCGCTCGCCGTAGGCGCGGCGCAGGTCGTCCTCGGTGGCGTAGGACTCGACCATCGCCAGGTCGCGGCGCTTGGCGGCCGCCTCGGCCTCGGCGTCGAGCGCGGCCTGCTTGCGGGCGCCGGCCGCGGCGGCGCGCTCTTCGTCGGTCGGCGCACGCTCGACCGAGCGCACGGCGATGCCGGTGCGGGCGCTGATCTCGGTGCGGGCGGCGTCGGCGGCATCGGCGGGCAGCGCGTCGCCGCAGACCTTGTGCCCGTTCTCGTCCCAGCAGTAGATCTTCTTGTTGGCCGGCGCCTTGTCCTGCGCCGGCGCCGCCATGCTCGCCAGCAGCAGCGCGCAGGCCAGTCCCGTGATCGTTGTCTTCATCGTTCCGTCCCCCCGGCCGGTCGATCGCTGCCATGGCGCTCGCGATAGGCGAGCAGGCGGTCGCGTTCGGCGGCCAGTGTCGCGCTTTCGCCGGCAAACGCCAACAGGTCCGACAGCCCGGCGATGGCGATCACCGGGATGCCCTGTTCATGTGCGACCACCCGCGCCGCCGAGCGGTCGTCGCCGTCGGCCACGCGCTCCTGGCGGTCGAGCGCGATGGCGATCGCCGCCGGCGTGCCGCCCCCCGCGGCGATGATCGCCAGCGCCTCGCGGATCGCGGTGCCGGCGGTGATCACGTCGTCCACCACCAGCACCCGGCGCCCGGCCAGCGGCGCGCCGATCAGGCTCCCGCCCTCGCCGTGGTCCTTGGCCTCCTTGCGATTGAACGCCAGCGGCAGGTCGCGGCCGCGGCGCGCGTACTCGCAGGCCAGCGCGGTGGCCAGCGGGATGCCCTTGTAGGCGGGGCCGAACAGCAGGTCGAACTGGATGCCGGCCGCCTCGATGGCGTCGGCGTAGCAGCCGGCCAGCGCCGCCAGGACCGCGCCGGAGTCGAAGTGCCCGGCGTTGAAGAAGTACGGGCTCACGCGCCCGGACTTGAGCGTGAACTGTCCGAAGCGCAGCGCCTGCGCGTCGAGTGCGAGCTGGAGGAAGCGGGTGCGGTGGTCGGCGGACATCGGGCTGGCGGGCGTGGCGATCCGGACATGATGCCAGCCGCGGCGATGCTCTTGTGGGAGCGGCTTCAGCCGCGAGCTTTTGGCTTCCTCCTCGAAGGCTGGGGAGGGTCAAGAGCAAGAGCGCGCGGCTGAAGCCGTTCCCACGGGAGCCGGGGTGTGTGGCGTGGGGCGCGGGAATGCGGGCCTCAGAGCTTGCGCACCATCAGGTGCTGTGGCCCGGCGCTGCCGCCCAGGTACAGCTCGCCGGTGTCGACGAAGCCGGCCTTGCGGTAGGCGTTGATCGCGGCGACGTTGCGGCAATTCACGTTCAGCGCCAGCAGGCGGCGGTCGGGATGGCGCGCCTGCAGGTCTTCGCAGCAGGCCTGCACCGCACGCGTGCCCAGGCCGCGGCCCTGCCAGCCGACAGCGAGGAAGAACGCACGCAGGCCGACGCTGGCCTCGCCGATCGAGCGGCGCGCGACGATCGTCGGCGCGAAGTCGAGGCGGTAGAAGCCGACCGGCGTGGCGCCGACCAGGATCGCCATCGCCTCGCTGTTCTCGTCGCGCAGCGCGTCGTCGAGGTTGAAGCCGGTGTCGCCGACGAAGGGCGCCTGCTCCGGCGCCACGCGCAGTGCGCGCACGGCGTCGACAAGTTCCGGGGTGACCGGTGCGACGTGGAGATCGGGCTTGGCGAACATGCCGGCATGGTAGCGGGGTCGGTCATGCATCGCAGCGCCGCACGCCCGCGCCGCGAATGCGTTGCGTTACGCTTTCCCCTGCCGAATCCATAACGGCGTCATTCCCGCCTTCGCGGGAAAGAAGGCCGGAAGGCGTGACCGCCAGTCGCAATCTCCGGCCCCAACCCCCAATCCCCAAATCCCGGCTCTCCATCCATGCGCATCATCAGCTTCAACGCCAACGGCGTGCGTTCCGCGGCACGCAAGGGCTTCTTCGACTGGTTCATCACCCAGGACGCAGACCTGCTGTGCATGCAGGAAACCAAGGCCCAGGAGCACCAGCTCGCCGGCACGGACGGGACGCACGCCGACTTCCTGCCGGCCGGCTACAAGGCCTGGTTCCGCGACGCCAGCACCAAGAAGGGCTACAGCGGCGTGGCGATCTACAGCAGGCGCGAACCCGACGAGGTGCGCACCGCGCTGGGCCGTGAGTCCTTCGACGAGGAGGGCCGCTACATCGAGGCGCGCTTCGGCAACCTGAGCGTGGTGTCGTTCTACATCCCGTCCGGCTCGTCGGGCGAACTGCGCCAGGGCTTCAAGTTCGAGGCGATGGACTGGCTGGGGCCGATCCTCGACCAATGGCTGGCCAGCGGCCGCGACTACGTGCTGTGCGGCGACTGGAACATCGTCCGCAGCGCGCTGGACATCAGGAACTGGAAGTCGAACCAGAAGAACTCCGGCTGCCTGCCGCCCGAGCGCGCCTGGCTCAACGGCAGGATCTGCGAGGACGGCGGCAGCGATGGCACGGCGGCCTGCGCGGGCGGCTGGGTCGACGCCTACCGCGCGCTCAATCCGGAAGGCCAGGACTACACCTGGTGGAGCAACCGCGGCGCGGCGCGCGCCAACAACGTCGGTTGGCGCATCGACTACCAGTTCGTGACGCCGTCGCTGCGCGACCGGCTGCGGGGGTGTTCGATCCTGCGCGAGCCGCGCTTCTCGGACCACGCGCCGTTCACGGTCGACTACGCCGACTGAGTCACGCGACCACGTCGGTCAGTCGTCGCCGCGATGGGCCGCGGCGCGGCGCACGTCCTGCTCGGCGATCGACGCATCGACCAGCCCGGCCTTCATCATCCACGTGAACAGCGCCACGCCCGGCAGCGCCAGCACCGTGGTCAGCAGGTAGAAGTTGACGTAGCCCATCTGCTCGATCATCGCCCCGGCGGTGGTGCCGCTGACGAAGCGGCCAACGATCGACGCCGCGGCCGACAGCAGCGCGAACTGGGTCGCGGTGAACGACAGGTTGCACAGCGCCGACAGGTAGGCGACCACGACCACGCCGCCGATCCCGCTGGCGAAGTTCTCGAAGCCCATGGTGAACGCCAGCATGCCGTTGCTGTGGCCCAGGTGCGCGAGCACCGCGAACGACAGGTTCGACACCGCCATCAGCACCAGGCTCAGCAGCACCGAGGCCTTCAAGCCCATCCGTGCGTACAGGATGCCGCCGACGAAGATTCCCAGCAGCATCGTCGCGAAGCCCACGCCGACGTCGTAGGTGGCGATCTCGGTGTTGCTGAAGCCCAGGTCGTTGAGCAGCAGCCGCAGGGTCAGGTTGGCCAGGGTGTCGCCGATCTTGTGCAGCAGCACGAACAGCAGCACCAGCATCGCGCCCTTGCGGCGGAAGAACTCGCCCAGCGGCCCGGCGACCGCCGCCCAGGCCGCCGCCATGCCGCGCCGCGATGCAGGATCGCGATGGCGCGCCGGTTCGCCCAGCCAGAGGCCGACGAACGCGGCCGGCAGGACGAAGGCCGCGCACGCGGCGTACGCCGCGCTCCATCCCAGCGGCTCGGCGACCAGCAGCGCCAGCGCGCCCGCGCCCACCGCGCCCAGGCGCCAGCCGTACTGCGACATGCCGGAACCCACGCCCAGCTGTTCGGGCCGCAGCAACTCGATGCGATAGGCGTCGATGACGATGTCGAACGTGGCGCCGGCCACGCCCAGCGCCACCGCGGCGAATGCGACCTGCGCCAGGTTCGCGTCCGGATCGATCAGGCCCAGGTGGATCGTCGCCAGCGCGACCAGCGTGGCCGACAGCCACAGCCACGACCGGCGCTGGCCGAGCCGGCCGAGCAGCGGCAGGTGGAAGCGGTCGACCAGCGGCGCCCACAGGAACTTGATGTTGTAGACCAGGAACGCCAGGGCGAAGGCGGTGACGCTCTTCTTGTCGATCCCGTCCTGGGCCAGGCGGGTGGTCAGGGTCGCGCCGATCATCGCGTACGGGAAGCCCGACGAGATGCCCAGCAGCAGCGCGCCCATCGGCGCCGGTTCGAGGTAGGGCCGGATCCAGGCCAGCGGGCCGCCGCGTGCCGGCGAGGAGGATGTCGTCATGGCGGCATGCTAACTGATGCGCCGGCGGCTCCCGCGGGCGTGTGCCGGCGTCGTGTGCCGCCGGTCGCGCCGGCAGCCGGTCGCCTGCGGGTCGATGTCGGGAGTGGCACGGGCTTGCCTGCGTCGCCAGCGCGGGGTATCAAGGAGCCGCGCCGGCGGATGGTGCGCCGATGCAGGAAGCCCCGGGGCCCGACATGACCGAGATCGTCCTCCACGACGTCGACCAGGTGCTGGTCGACCGCATCCGACGTGTCGCCGACGCGCGCGGCTGGACGTTGCCGCGCACCCTGCTGCACCTGCTCGAACAGGGCCTGCATGTCTACGAGGGGGATGGTCGGGTGCACTTCGACAACTCCGAGAGCGAAGTGCTGCAGGCCGCGCTGGCGGCGCTCCAGGAGATTCCCGACGATCACGGCTTCGCGATGATCGGCAAGGTGCCCGAGCAGCCCGTGTCGTAGCTGCGGCGGCGCCTTGTGGGTCGGTCAGGACTGCGGCCCGGGCCGGTCCAGTGGAGGCGGCCTCGGCGGTGATTCCGCCGGCGACACCGCGACCATGGCTGCTCCGACAACCCTCGTTCCCGCAGAGGCTCGCTCCCAGAGCCCGTTCCCACATGGGCCGCGACCGCGGAGGTCTGCCCATCGGGCTTTGATCGAGAAAGCCGGGCTTTACGCGGGGTAGATTCCGCCCAGCACCCGCGGCCCGCAGGCGCCGGTGACCGACGGCAGGTTGCCCGCCTCGCCGCGCAGCGTCGCGCGCGCCAGCCATGCGAACCCCATTGCCTCGATGGCGTCCGGGTCCAGGCCGTGTGCGGCGCTCGACTCCACCGCGCAGCCGGGCAGGGCTTCGGCCAGGGCCGCCATCAGCGTGCGGTTGTGCACGCCGCCCCCGCAGGCGATCACGCGCGCGGGGCCCGGCTGCGTGGCGTGCAGGGCATCGGCGATGGTGCGCACGGTCAGCGCCAGCAGTGTGGCCTGCACGTCGTGCGGCGCCTCGCCGCCGCGCAGCTGCGACTCGACCCAGCCCAGGTGCAGGCGATCGCGGCCGGTGGATTTCGGCGGCGGCAGCGCGAACCACGGTTCCGCGAGCAGGCGCGCGAGCAGGGCGTCGTCGACCCGGCCCTGCGCGGCAAAGGCGCCGTCGCGGTCGAAGGCCTCGCCGCGATGCCGCAGGCACCACGCGTCCATCAGCCCGTTGGCGGGCCCGGTATCGAAGCCGCGCACCCCGGCCTGGCCTGCGCGCGGCAGCAGGGTGAGGTTGGCGATGCCGCCGAGGTTGAGCACCGCGCGGTCCTCGGCGCCGCTCTGCAGCAGGGCGGCATGCAGGGCGGGCAGCAGGGGAGCGCCATGGCCGCCGGCGGCCACGTCGCGGCGACGGAAGTCGGCGACGGTGCAGATGCCGGTGCGCTCGGCGATGGTGCTCGGGTCGCCGAGCTGCAGCGTGTAGGACACGGGGTCGTCCTCCCCGGCACGGCCCTCGGGGCGGTGGCGCAGGGTCTGTCCGTGCGACCCGATCGCGGCGACGCTGGCGGCGCCGATGCCGCTGTCGGCCAACGCCCGCAGCGCGGCGTCGGCAAACGCCCGACCGATGCGCACGTCGAGTTCGGCGACCGCGTCCAGCGACACCTGCGCCGATTGCTGGCCCAGTTCGACCAGCTGCGCGCGCAGCGCGGGTTGCCAGGCATAGGTGCGGCCGAAGAGCAGACGCGCCTGCGTCGCGCTCGCCCCCGTCGCGTCGTCGAATTCCACCAGCGCGGCATCGATGCCGTCGGCGCTGGTGCCGGAAATCAGGCCGAGGTAGAGGGATGCGGGCATGCCGGCATTGTAGGAGCGCGGCGGGCTGCGACGGGCGTCGGCTGCGCGCAGCGGCGTCCGCGATTGCGTCGTGCCGTGCCAGCGGGTGCCGAGGCGGGGTGTGTCAGTGAGGACGCCTCGATCGCCGGCGATCCCTCGAGCGCCGCGGATCCAGGCCTTGCCGGGTTTCGCGATCGGTCCGGGCCGGCGCAATGCCGGCCCGGGATCAGCCCTTCTTGGCGCCGGGCCTGGTCGCGCTCGCCACGCGCTTGTCGCCGGCATCGCCGCCCACATCGGCGTAGATGATGTCCTCGACCTTGCGGATGCGGGCCAGGGCGGGGCCGGTCTGGGAGCGGAATTCGGCCAGCTGCGCGCCGTGCAGCGGCTCGGGCGGCGGCATCGTCACCGCCATCGGATTGCGGTGCACGCCGTTGATGCGGAATTCGTAGTGCAGGTGCGGGCCGGTGGCCAAGCCGGTGCTGCCGACGCGGCCGATCACCGTGCCCTGCGACACGTGCTGGCCGGCCTTGATCTTGCCGAACCCTGACAGGTGTCCGTACAGGGTGGTGTAGCCGCGGCCGTGGTCGAGGATCACGGCGCGGCCGTAGCCGCCCTTCCAGCCGACGAAGGCCACGCGCGCGTTGCCGGCGGCCATGACCGGGGTGCCGGTGGGCGCGGCGAAGTCCACGCCCTGGTGCGCGCGGGTGCGGCCGAGGATCGGATGCTTGCGCGCGCTGGTGAACCGGGAACTGATCCGGGTGTACTGCACCGGCATGCGGATGAAGGCCTTCTTCAGCGGCCGGCCGTCGGCGCTGAAGTACTCGGCCTTGTCCTTGCGCTCGTAGCGGAAGCCGCTGTGCATGTCGCCGTGCGCGGTGAACGTGGCGGCCAGGATCGGACCGCTCTTGATCATCTCGCCCTCGCGCCAGGTCTGCTCGACCACCACCGAGAAGCGGTCGCTGGCGGCGACGTCGGAGTTGAAGTCGATGTCGTACTTGAAGATCTCGTCGGTCAGGGTGCGCACGTTGTCGCCCGACAGCCCCAGCCTGCGCGCCGAATGGAACAGAGAGCGCCCCACCCTGCCGCTGACCACCGCGGTGCGGACCTCGACCGGGCGCTCGACCACCTTCTCGGTGACCTTGCCGCCATCGACGTACAGCTCGACGCGGTGGATGTCGTCGCGGTCGTAGCGGAACGCGCGCAGCGCCGCCGGCTTGCCGGCCGCGGCCGGCTGCAGTTCGAACGCCAGTTCGGTGCCCGGCCGCAGCCGGCGCAGGGTGTCGCGCGCGCCGGGTTGGGCAAGCACGCGCTGCAGGTCGGCCTGGCCGAGCTGCATGCGCTCGAACACATGGCTGAGGGTCTCGCCCTTGGCGACGCTGACCAGCTGCCAGTTGGAACCGGTGGCGACCGGCTGCGTGGCGGCGCGCGGCAGCGGCGGCAGCAGCAGCGACAGCGTGGTGCTCGGCGCCATGGAGGCGCTCTGCGACGCGCTCGACGACATCGCATTGGAGAACCCCGGCACCAGCGCCATGGTCAGCGTGCCGAGCATGGCGAACAGGCTGGCGTGGGCCCAGTGGCGGCGGGTCCAGCGGCCGTTGAAGCCGGCCGGCAGCACGGCAGCGAGCTCGCGCCCGTTCAGGGCGGCGGCGCGGAGGTTGCGGATCCGGATCAGGCGCCCACGGGCGGAATCCTGGGGCGAAGTGGGCTGGGTCATCGAAAGCGGTCCCGGCCCAGCGTGAAGGGCCCGTCAGGGCGCTACCATAGTCACGCGAAAAGTGCGCGTCAAACGCTTGACCCTGAAGGGAATTCCGACAACCACCCACTTAACTGCGTGTTAACTTTGTGTCCACGAACGCCGTCACGGCGATTGTCACTTCATGCCCTTCATCGTCACCGGATCCGCCGTGTCCCACCTTCCCGAACTGCCTGATGCCTCCGACTCCGCCGCGCTGGACATTCTCGGCCGCGGCGCCGACGAAATCCTCAAGCGCGACGAGCTCGAAGCGCGGCTGCGGCTCGGCCGCCCGCTCCGCGTCAAGGCCGGCTTCGATCCGACTGCGCCGGACCTGCACATCGGCCACACCGTGCTGCTCAACAAGATGCGGCAGTTCCAGGACCTCGGCCACCAGGTGATCTTCCTGATCGGCGACTTCACCGGGATGATCGGCGACCCGACCGGCAAGAACGTCACCCGCAAGCCGCTGACGCGCGAGGACGTGCTGGCCAACGCCCGGACCTACGCCGCGCAGGTGTTCAAGGTGCTCGACCGGGAGCGCACCGAGGTGCGCTTCAACAGCGAATGGTTCGGCAAGATGACCGCCGCTGACATGATCCGCCTGGCCGCGCAGCACACCGTCGCGCGCATGCTCGAGCGCGATGATTTCGCCAAGCGCTACACCGCGCAGCAGCCGATCGCGATCCACGAGTTCCTGTATCCGCTGGTGCAGGGCTACGACTCGGTGGCGCTGCAAGCCGACGTCGAGCTCGGCGGCACCGACCAGAAATTCAACCTGCTGATGGGGCGCGGCCTGCAGGAAAACCACGGCCAGGCGCCGCAGGTCGTGCTGACGATGCCGCTGCTCGAGGGCCTGGACGGCATCAACAAGATGTCCAAGTCGCTCGGCAACTACATCGGCATCGACGAGCCGGCGATCGACATCGTCAACAAGACCATGCGGATCGGGGACGCGCTGATGTGGCGCTGGATCGAACTGCTGAGCTTCGAGATCGGCATCGACGAGGCCGCGCGACTGCGCGACGACGTCGCTTCCGGCGCGCTCAACCCGCGCGACGTCAAGCTGCGCCTGGCGCGCGAGCTGGCAGCGCGCTTCCATGATCCGGCTGCCGCCGACACCGCGGTGGCCGGCTGGCATGCCGCCGTGCGCGGCGAGGGCGACACCGCGCTGCTTCCGCTGCAGGACGTGGCGGTGCCCGGCGAAGGCATCCGCATCGCCCCGCTGCTTACGGCCGCGGGCATCACCCAGAGCAACTCCGAGGCCAACCGCAAGCTCAAGGAGCGCGCGGTGAAGGTCGACGGCCACGTGGTCGAAGACCCCGGCACCACCTTCGCGCCAGGTTTCGAGGGCGTGTTGCAGGTCGGCAAGCGCAACTTCGCGCGGGTGCGGCTGGTAGCCTCGGCGTAGTCACGCACCCTGACGCAACGGGCTTTCCCGGGCGACGCGCGTCGCGACTGGATATCGCCTGCGGATTCGGATTGCGCATGGTCGTGCGTCGCCGGCTTCTCGTCGCGGCGCCGCAGCTACCCATGACGTGGCAGTGACGGCGCTCGTTGCACTGTCGGCGCATGGAACAGCTTGTCAACGACTGGACCGCGCAGCTCAACGTGCTCATCGCCACCGCCTACGCGATGGTGCTCGGCGGGGTGATCGGCTTCGAGCGGGAGATGAAGGACCGGCCGGCGGGATTTCGCACCCATATGCTGGTTGCCGGCGCCGCCGCGCTGCTGGTGGGGCTGGCCGACCTGCTTGCGGTGCGCTACAGCGGCGAGCACTACCGCGAGCTGGTCCGGGTCGATCCGCTGCGCCTGATCGAAGCGGTGGTGGCGGCGGTCGGCTTCCTCGGCGCAGGCGCGATCTTCCGCAGCGGCGACGACCGGGTCACCGGGATCACCACCGCGGCCTCGTTGCTGATGGTCGCGGCCATCGGCATTGCCGTGGGCGTGCATGCGCACGTGCTGGCCTTCGGCGCGACCGCGCTGACGCTGGCGGTACTGCTCATCCTGGCCTGGGTCGAACGCCAATCCGGTGCGCGCCGCCGCGATTCGCGCACGGACTGACTTCAGCCGCCAACCTGCAGCGCGGCCGCAACCATCATCCACAGCACGCAGGCGAAGCCCGCCATCCAGGTTACGCTGCGCATCAGGTGCAAGTCGGTGACGTAGAAGATCCCGTGCAACACGCGCAGGGCCACGAAGATCAGGGACAGCGTCGCCACCAGCGCGGGATCGACGCCTGCCGCCTGCGCCATCAGCACGGCGGCGGCGAACGGCGCGAACGCTTCGAACGCGTTGAGATGTGCCGCATTGGCGCGATGCGCGCGCGGGTCGTCCCGCTTCGCCAGCCAGCCGCGCGGATCGTGGTTGTCGTAGCGCGGCCCGCGCTTGGCCAAGAAAGCCCAGACATACGGCAGCAGCGCGGCAGCGAGGATGCACCAGTAGGCGATGGACATGCGGACTCTCCGGCGGCGGTGGCGGTATGTCGCCAATACAACACAAATCGGTGGCCGAGCGTAAACGCCGCAGCCCGGCCCTGGGAGGACGGGGTCAGACGTGCCTCGTGGCGGCGCTGCGCGCCTGGTGCTCCTGCTCCTGGGCCGCCTGCTCCTGTCGCGCCTGCTCCACGGCGTAACCCGACCGCCCGTGATCCAGCGCCGCGATCTCGCGGAACGACGCCTCGGGCTCCTTCGCCACCGCCGCATCCGTGCGCATGTGCGCACGCCGGTGCGCAGGATCGCCGAGCGCACCCTGCACCACGAACACGTTCTGGCCTGCCTGGACCTCGCCGCTGCGGATGCTCAACAGCACGTGGTCCACGCGGTCCAGTCCGTTGCGGATCGCAAGTTCGGCCAGGCTGGCCTTCATGCATGCGCTGCGTGCGTCCGATGTTCGTCCAAGCTGGCGGTCGAGCGCATTCACCCCGGCGGCGCAGTCCTGGTAGAGCGCGTGGCGCGGATGGGCGGGGTGCGACAGATCCAGGTTGTCGCGCGCATCGCCCACCGGCTGGCCGAGGCCCGGAGCGCCGCGCCCCTCCGCCGTTGGTCTCGCGCCCTGGATGGCATCGTCCCGGCGCCGTTCCGGCTCGCCGGCCGGCGGTGGCACTGCCGGCGCTGCCTGCGCGCGGGGCGCCCTTTCAAGCTGGTACTCGGCGCGCGTGTAGGGCGGCGGCATCGGCGGCCAGTTTTCGGCGCGGTCGAATTCGGTGGTGGGGGCGAGGCCCTGGGCAACGGCCAGGTCGTTCAAACTTCGGCGAGTGTCCGTTTCGGCCACCCCGGTTTGGGCGGTGTTCTGTGATTGCTGGAACTCGATGATCGCGGCTTCCATGGTGCCGCCGTAGTCGCGATCCTGGGCCCAGCTTCGCCGCGGATTTCTGATGTAACCGAGCCCTTCCAGCTGCAGGCGAAGCTCGTACACCGGCTCGCCGCGATCGCCGCGCTGGAGTTGGCCGTCCTGCAGCGGTCCGTGCAAATCGGTCATGGTGCGGCGCCTGAAACCCGGTTGCGCCTGCAGCGTATCGTCCCGGAGATGGGTGAACAGCGCAGCATCCACTTGTCCACTCGGTGGCTCCACACCGCGGGCAAGCTCGTAGCGCCGCACCGCCTGTTCCGTCCCTGGTCCGAAGTCGCCGTCCGGCACGATGTCCCTATTCTGATCGTCCCGCATGTTCAGCGCGGCGAGGTACTGCTGCATCTCGAACACGTCCTGGCTGGCGTCGCCCTTGGCCAGGAGCATGGCGGGCGGCTGCGCGGCCTGTACGGGAAGGGGATCGATCCCCTCGCGCTCGATCCTGCTGACCAGGGCAGGCACTTCGCCTTCCCAGTGCCGCGCCAGGTTGGCGATGGGAGTTGCCGTCGCCGTGTCACGGGAATTGATGATCGCGCGGGCGCCCTCGTAGTCGGCCTGACGGTCGTTGATGTAGCGATCCAGCGTATGCCCGGGCGTGAACCTGCCTTCTTGCATGCCGATTACCAGAACCCGCGTGGCGATCCCCGGCTCGGCGGCGCGCTGCGGCGTGGCGACCAGCGCGTCCCCAAGCCCGAGCCGATCGCCCATGTCCCGGTAGTTCTCGTGGTGGGTGAGGTGGGCGTAGCCGCGGCCGTAATACGCCTCGCCGCCGTGATAGGCGAGGGTCACGGCCTGCTTGCGGCCCCAGTCCTCTTCCGGCGAGCGGAAGTTGCCCGACTCGTGCTGCGCGGTGGCGAGCACGTAGGCGATCTGCCGGGTGTCGCTGATGCCGTTGTCCAGGCAGGACTGGACGATCAGATCGACCGATTGCTCGCGGGTGATTCCGAACCCGGAGGTGTGCTTGCCGTAGCCGTCGCTCATCGGACATCCTTTTCGTTGAACCGACGGGTCCTCCGCCGGGAAGTGGCGTTGCTAGTCGCAGGTGCTGTAGTCGTTGCGCGAGATCTCGACCGGCGTCGTTCCCCGGATCTCGAGGACCTTCTCGCCGCGCAGGCACGGGCCGTCGCGGTACCACAGGTCCATCTGGTTGAGGCGGATCCGGGACAGGGTGAAGCCGTGGGTGGCCTTGGCCAGCGTCGGGGCTTCCACGAATGCCTGGTGGGCGGGATCGAACAGGTAGTAGGTATACGAGGGATCCCCGTAGCTGCCGTAGAAGTCGGTCCACAGCATCAGGTCCTCGTGGCCGTCGCTGTTGAGGTCGTAGACGATGAAGGTGGGCAGCATGCTGGTGAAGCCCGAGGACAGGTCGCCGCGATAGGCGGTGACGTCGAAACCGAACCGTGGGTCGGCGGCGTCGAGGAAGGCCAGCTGCGGCGGCTTGAACGACTGCTCGTCGTGGCGCGTGGCCACGGTCAGCGACCGGACCGCGCAGTAGCGCTTCACCGATCCCTTGCAGTCCTCGACCTGGCCCCGGATCTGGATGTCGCCGAGCTGCAACTCGAGGTTGCCGTCCGGATCGGGCAGCCCGAAGTCGCCGAGCGCCGGTATTTCCCGTTCTTCCGGATTGTCGCGCTTGCGCGGGTTGATCTCGCTCTGGATGAGCAGCGCGACGTAGTTGGAATCAGACAGGTTCCGCCACTGGCTGATCGTTGTGGCAGTCAGGCATTGTTTGACAGCCAAGCGCTGGGTAGCTGTTGGCCTGTCAGGCATCTTGCAGCGAACGTCATTGTGAGATTGCTGAATCCAGCGGCGTAGGATGTCACCCAAGACATTCTGATCGCGAGGTGACAGCGTCGCGAGCTTCTCATGGTAGATGCGTTCAAGCTCGCCCTCTTGGTAGGCAAACTCCTCGTCCACACATGTCTCCCGCGCTTCTGCACCCGCGGCATAATCCATGCAGGAAAAGTAGGACGGGCGAAGCGATTCGTGCCGGGATTGCAGCAGTTCCGCTCCCGTCGGCGGAGGAGGCCTGCGTACCGGTTCGCGTGCGGGCACCGTTGCGGAAGCCATGACGAGCACGAGCAAGGCGAGAGCCTGCGAAAGCCGGTGCGTGCGCAGGAGCAGGTGACGCGCGGGTCGACGCTGGATGCCGCCTAGTTCGCGGCCAACAGATGCGGGCCGATGACTGATGCAATCCATGGCAATGATTCCGTGTCCCGGGACGATGCGATCCTAGCAGGCCACAATCCGGGGCCTGCGGCAGGCGATGTGACGCCATCCACAGAACTCTGCTGTCCCGGCGCCGCCCGCGCGCCGCGGTGGAACGGGCACGGAATCCTTACCGGCCCACAAACAGAAACGGCGCCCACCGGCGCCGTTTCCGCAACGATCGAATGCCGACGTCAGTTCGCGTCAGGCTTCGGCTCCTGCCGATCGCCGTTGTTCGAACCTTCGCCGTTGCCGGCCATCATCTTCTCGCGCGCCGCGCGGAAGGCGTTGCCCTCGTACCAGTTCGGCCACTGGTCCCCGTCGACCAGCACGCGGCCGACGCCGTACAGGGCCTGCAGGTCCTCGACCACGCCATCTAGCTTCCAACTGTCGGAATATTCGTCGGACGGCTTGTGGTAGCGGTTGGCGTTGTAATCCTTCGCCGCCGCCTCGCCCGCGGCGCGGCCGCCCTCGACCAGGTCCTCGCCGCTCTCGGTGTACAGCGCCGGCACGCCGGCCTTGGCGAAGTTGAAATGGTCGGAGCGGAAGTAGAAGCCGCTTTCCGGGGTGCTTTCCTGCTCGAGCGTGCGGCCCTGCTTGTCGGTCTGCGCCTTGAGCAGGTCCTCGAGCTCCGAGTTGCCCTTGCCGACCACCACCAGGTCGTGCGACCTGCCGTACACGCCCATCGCGTCGATGTTGATCACGCCGACGGTCTTGTCGAGCGGGAACGCGGGGTGCGCGACGTAGTACTGCGAGCCGAGCAGGCCGGATTCCTCGAGCGTCACGGCAACAAACACCAGCGAACGCCCGGGCGCCGGCGTGGTCCTGGCGAACTTCTCGGCGACCTCGATGATGCCCGCCACGCCGGTCGCATTGTCGACCGCGCCGTTGTAGATCACGTCGGTCTTGCCGTCCGGCGTCTGCTCGCCGTCGTGTTGGCCGAGGTGGTCCCAGTGCGCCATGTACACCACCGCCTCGTCGGGCTTCGCGGTGCCGGGCAGCACGCCGATCACGTTGCGCGACGACTTCTCGGAAATCGTGCTCTTGAGGTCGAACGACACCATCGCCTTCATCGGCACCGCCTTGAAGCCGCGCTTGTTGGCCGCCTTGTACATCGCGTCGAGGTCGAGTCCGGCGTCGGCGAACAGCGTCTTCGCCGCCTCGCCCGTGATCCAGCCCTGCGCCGGGAGGCGCGGCGCCGGATCGTCGGCCGCGCGCAGGTCGTACTGCGCGCCCGACCACGAGCCACGCACCACGTCCCATCCGTACGACGCGCCGGCGGTATCGTGGATGATCAGCGCCGCCCTGGCGCCCTTGCGCGCGGCTTCCTCGAACTTGTAGGTCCAGCGGCCGTAATAGGTCATCCGCTTGCCTTCGAACAGTGCGTCGTCGTTGGCGTGGAAGCCCGGGTCGTTGACCAGGATCACCACCGTCTTGCCCTTGACGTCGACGCCGGCGTAGTCGTTCCAGCCCAGTTCTGGCGCATCGACGCCGTAACCGACGAACACCAGCGGGCTGTCCTGCACCTTGACGTCCGACTCGCCCGAGCGGGTGCCGATCACCATGTCGTCGCCGAACGCGAGCACCGACGTCTTGCCGGCGACATCCAGCGTCAGCGCGGTCGACTCGTCGGCGGTGGTCTCGGTCATCGGCACGTCCTGGAACCAGGCGCCGTTGTTGCCGGGCTGCAGGCCGATGCGTTCGAACTGGGCCTTGATGTACTCGACCGACTTCTCCCCGCCCGGCGTGCCGGGTCCGCGGCCGGCGAACGCGTCCGACGCCAGGGTCTTCACCAGCTCGGAGAAATCACCGGCATCGATGTCGTCGTTGAACGTGTGCGCGGAGGCGGGGGCTTGCGTGTCGGCCGCCGCGGGCGCCATGGGCGCCGGCGCGGCGGCGGTATCGGGCGCGGTCGGTTCGCGGTGGCATGCGGCCAGCGCGGCGCCGGCGAGCAGGCAGAACAGGAGATGTCGGGCGTGCATCCGGAAGGTTCCTGCGGTGGAAACCCCGGATTCTAGGCGCATGCGGTCGGGCGTGCCGGAGCGACCGGCACGCGCGCGGCCTTCAGTCGCGCGGCGCGCTCGGCGTGTCGAAGGCGACCGGCGTCGCGCCGGTGACCTTGCCGATGCGGGCGCTGGTGTGCACGTACAGGGTGACTTCGCGTTCGAACACCAGCTCGCCGTCGACCACCGCGTTGGGTCCGATCACGATCCGCGGCTTGCGGTTGTTGCCGAACTTGATCGGCATCCAATTGCTGGTCGGCTTGCTGACCTTGATGCCGCCGTGGACGTGCGAATCGACCCCGACCGTGATGTCGCCGTTGACGGTCTCGATGCCGCCGCCCAGCTCGGTCCCGACGATGCCGATCGCGCCATTGACCGTTTCGATGTTGTTGGCGACATTGCCGCCGCTGTCGACGAAGATCCCGCCGTTGACGGTTTCGATGCCGCCGGTGATGCGCGCCTGCCTGCCGACGCGGATGCCGCCATTGACTGTCCCCAGATCCTCGGCCTCGATGTTGTCGCCGGCCTTGACGCTGCCGTTGACGGTCTGCGCGTCCCTGGCATGTGCCCCGTCCTGCAGGCGGATGCTGCCGTTGACGGTTTCCAGGTTGCCGTAGGCCTGGCCGGATTCGGCGGTGATGCTTCCGTTCACCTTGTCGATGTCGCCGCCTGCCGCCGCATCGTCGGATGCCGCAACCGCGGTCCCGGCGGCCAGCAGCAGCGACAGGGCGAAGGCGAGGGGCAGGCGGCGAATGGCGGACATGGCGGACTCCGGTGCGGCGATGGGGCGAGGATAGCGTTGTGCGGCGCTCGGCCGTCAGGGCTTAGCCTGCGCGCGCTTCGCTACAATCGCATCTGTCCTTAGTCACTGGCCCTCCCGACGTGTCCGACGCCTCCCGCGCTCCCCGCCCCAAGCCGGTCGTCCTGCTGATCCTCGATGGCTGGGGCCATCGCGACGACCCGGCGGACAACGCGCTGGCGCAGGCGGACCTGCCGAACTGGCGGCGCCTGTGGAGCGGCAGCCCGCACACCCTGATCCACACCGAGGGCCGCCACGTCGGCCTGCCGGACGGGCAGATGGGCAACTCCGAGGTCGGGCACATGAATCTCGGCGCCGGCCGCATCGTCTACCAGGACTTGACCCGGGTCGACGCCGCGATCGAGGACGGCAGCTTCCTCGACAACCCCGCCCTGGACGCCGCCTGCGAGGCGGTGAAGGCCAACGGCGGCACGCTGCAGGTGATGGGCCTGCTGTCCCCGGGCGGGGTGCACAGCCATGAGCGCCAGATCTTCGCGATGCTCGATCTAGCGCATCGTGCCGGCGTGCCCAAGGTGGCGGTGCACGCCTTCCTCGACGGCCGCGACACCCCGCCGCGTTCGGCCGCGGCCAGCCTGGCCGCGCTGCAGGCGCGCTGCGATGCGCTCGGCAATGCGCGCATCGCCACGGTGAGCGGTCGCTACTACGCGATGGATCGCGACAAGCGCTGGGAGCGGCTGCGGCTGGCGTGGGATGCGATCGTCGAGGCGAAGTCGGCGCACCACGCGGCCACTGCCGCCGACGCGCTCGAGGCGGCGTACGCGCGCGGCGAGAACGACGAATTCGTGCTGCCGACCGTGCTCGACGGCGCCGCGCCGATCGCCGACGGCGACGCGGTGGTGTTCATGAATTTCCGCGCCGACCGCGCGCGCCAGCTCACCGCGGCGTTCGTGTCGCCCGCTTTCGAGGGCTTCGGCGAGGCCGGCGGCGGCGTGCGGCGGCCAGCGCTTGCGCGCTTCGTCTGCCTGACCGAATACGACGCCAGGCTGCCGGCCGACGTGGCGTTCGCGCCCGACGACCTGCGCGACACGCTCGGCGAACTGGCGGCGCGCAGCGGACTGACGCAGCTGCGCATCGCCGAAACCGAAAAGTACGCGCACGTCACCTTTTTCTTCAGCGGCGGCCGCGAGGACGTGTTCGAAGGCGAGGAACGGATCCTGGTGCCGAGCCCCAAGGTCGCCACCTACGACCTGCAGCCGGAGATGAGCTGCCCGGAGCTGACCGCGAAGCTGGTCGCGGCGATCGGCTCGGGCCGCTTCGACCTGGTCATCTGCAACATCGCCAATCCCGACATGGTCGGCCACAGCGGCGACCTGCAGGCCGCGATCCAGGCCGCGCAGGCGGTCGACGTCGCGTTGGGCGCGGTCGAGGCCGCGGTCCGCGACGCGCACGGCGCGCTGGTGGTCACCGCCGACCACGGCAACCTGGAAATGATGCGCGACCCCGCCACCGGCCAGCCGCACACCGCGCACACCGTCGGCCCGGTGCCGCTGGTGTACGTGGGGCAGCGCGGCGACGCGACGCTGCGCGCCGGCGGTTCGCTGCGCGACGTGGCGCCCACCGTGCTCGACCTGCTCGGCCTGCCGAAGCCGGAGGCGATGACCGGCCGCAGCCTGTTCGCCGCCGGCTGATGCGCGCTGTGCACCGCCCCGGATGGTGGTCGGCGGTCGTCCTCGCCGGCGTCCTGGGCGCGGCCGTCGTGCCGGCGCAGGCGCAAAGCAGCCGCGATGCCCAGCGCAAGCTGGAGAAGGTCAATCGCGAGCTGAAGCAAGTCGCCGCCGAGCGCCGCAAGATCGAGGAAAAGCGCGGCGATGCGAGTCGCCAGCTGCGCCAGGTCGACGAGAAGGTCGGCACGTCGGTCCGCAGCCTGCGCGAGACGGAGGCCGAACTCGCCCGCCAGCAGGCGACGCTGGCCGGGCTGCGCGACCAGCGCGATGCGCTGCAGGGATCGCTGGCCGCCCAGCGTCGCGAGCTCGGCGACCTGCTGCGCGCCGCGTACGTCATCGGCGACGACGCGCCGCTCAAGCTGATGCTCGCGCAGGACAAGGTCGCCGAAGCCAGTCGCGCGCTGGCCTACCACCGCTACCTGCAGCGTGATCGCACGGCGCGCATCGCAACGTTGACCGCGCAACTGGCCGAACTCGAACGCGTCGAGCGCGAAATCGGCGAGCGACAGGCGGCGCTGGACGCCGCCAAGGCGCGCCAGCGCGAACAGCTGGCCGAGTTCGAGCGCGACCGGCGCGAACGCAGCGCCACGGTCGCCCAGCTCGACAAGCGCTACCAGGACCGGGCTGATCGCGAGAAGGCGCTCGGCCGCGACGCGAAATCATTGCAGAAGCTGCTGGCGCAGTTGCGCGCGGCCGCGGCGAAGGCCGCCGCGGAGCGCCGTGCCGCAGCGGCGGCGGCCGCGGCCGCCGAGCGGGCGAAGCGCGAAGGCGGATCGGCCCCGGAGCACAAGCGTCGACCGCCGCCGATCGACGTGGCCAAGACCGCGCCGATCCAGGTCGGCGGCCTCGGCTGGCCGGTCTCGGGCACGCTGGTCGCCGGCTACGGTGCGGCCATGCCCGACGGCCACAAGAGCTCGGGCGTGCTGATCGGTGCGCCGGCGGGCACCACCGTCAAGGCGGTCGCCGACGGCACGGTGGTGTTCTCCGAGTGGATGACCGGCTATGGGCTGATCCTGATCGTCGATCACGGCAACGGCTACATGAGCCTGTACGCCTACAACGACGCGCTGCTCAAGGATGCCGGTGCCCGGGTCAGCCGCGGCGATCCGGTCGCCAGCGTCGGCAACTCCGGCGGCCAGGGCCGCCCGGCGCTGTATTTCGAGCTGCGCCGCAACGGCAGCCCGGTCAACCCCAACAGCTGGCTGCAGAAGCGCTGACCGACGGCGTTCGATGGGAGACCGCCGAAGAGCGGTCGTGGACACCAGCGGTTGCGCATGGCATCGCGGCCTTGGCGCGCGCCACGGCAGGCCTTGCATGCGCCGCTGCCCGGGCAGCCTGCAACGCCGGTCGACTCCATTCAGGGGCTCCTTAACGGAACCCGGTCGCCACCCCGCATAATCCAGAGAACCCGCGCGCGGCCCGGTGGTCCAACGCGCGCCACGCCACGATGTCCCGCGGAGTCCTGCATGCGTCCTACCCTTCCGATCCTCGCCATCGCCCTGCTGCTCGCCGCGCCTGCGTTCGCGCAGCAACTGCCGGTCGAGGCGCAGGACGGGGATCCCGCCGTCGATGTGGTGGAGCCGGGCGACGATCCCGACGCGGTCGAGAGCGCGGCCAGCGGCGTGCCGCTGGAAGAGATCAAGCGCTACGTCGCGGTCTACAACGCGATCAAGGAAGCCTACGTCGAGCCCGTCGACGACAAGGCGCTGATGGGCTCGGCGATCCGCGGCCTGCTGCTGGACCTCGACCCGCACAGCGCGTACCTCGACCGGGACGACGCCGAAGCGTTCGACGAGGACACCAACGGCGCCTACGACGGCATCGGCGTGGAGGTGCAGCAGCTGCCCGACGGCAAGGTCAAGGTGATCGCGCCGATCGACGACACGCCGGCCGCGCGCGCCGGAATCAAGGCCGGCGACACCATCATCGCCGTCGACGGCAAGACCCTGACGCCCGCGAGCGCCGAAGGCCAGGGTCCGCTGCGCGGCGAGCCGGGCAGCACAGTCAAGCTCACCGTCGTGCGCGAAGGCGAACCAAAACCGCTGCAGATCAGCGTCACCCGCGGCACCATCAAGGTGGCCAGCGTGCGCGGGCGGATGCTGGAGCCCGGCTACGCGTACATCCGCATCAGCGCGTTCCAGGCCGACACCGCCACCGATTTCGAATCGACCCTCAAGCGCCTGCAGGCGGGCAGCGGCAGCGGCAAGCTGCGCGGGCTGGTGCTGGACCTGCGCAGCAACCCCGGTGGCCTGCTCACCACCGCGGTGCAGATCGCGGACGACCTGCTCGACGCCGGCGGCATCGTCAGCACCCGCGGCCGCACCCCCATCAGCGACGCCAAGTTCTCCGCCACGCCGGGCGACCTGATGCAGGGCGCGCCGGTGGCGGTGCTGGTCGACGCGGGTTCGGCGAGCGCCTCGGAAGTGCTGGCCGGCGCACTGCACGACAACAAGCGCGCGCGCGTGGTGGGCAGCCGCACGTTCGGCAAGGGCTCGGTGCAGACCCTGCTGCCGCTGGACAACGGCGACTCGGTCAAGCTCACCACCGCGCGCTACTACACGCCCAGCGGCAAGTCGATCCAGGCGCGCGGCATCGAGCCGGACGTGGTGCTCCAGCCCGAAGGCAAGGAGGCTGCCGCCGCGCACGCCGACTATGCCGAGGCGCTGTTGCCCGGTCACCTGCAGGGAGACGAGGAGGTCGCCGGCAGCAATGCGGGCGACGTGCTCGAGGGCGACGCGCCGATCGCGGCGGCGCTGGCCGAGCTCAAGAAGCCGGCGGTGTCGGCATCTGCGTCAGTGGAGAGACCCTGAGGTACTGTTTCAGCCCACCCAAAGTGCTGCAGCGGCGTTTACAGACCGGATAAGTCATTGCGCTGGATCCGTGGACGACTGCCTGGCGAGTCGACGATCTCTGATCCTTGAGCGGAACGATCTCGGTCGGTGATTTCGAAACAAGATCGCTGGTTGGGCAGTAGCACGCGGGGCACGCAACTCAAGACTCAGCTTCGCAACGTGAAACTCAAGGAGGATGGCATGAAGGGATTCATCTCTATCGCAGCATGGTTGGTATTGCCGTTGACTTCGCCATCGTGGGCCACGGAGTCTGCTCCGCTGGCTGAAACCTTGCCGATCCACAATGTCGTGGATCTGGCGATCCAGAAGTGCGATGGGATGGCAGCCACACTGTCGAACGTTCACCAGGAGCGCGCCGAGATCCAGCGGTCCGGGCTCATCGTGCTCGGCGAGCTCGGATATCAGGTGAATCTGATGCAGATCCCGGACTTTCGAGGATGGACAGCTGCGATCCGCCTGCATGACCGGTCCCGTGAGGTCGACGATAGCTATGTCCTGTTTACCAGGACCGGCACGTCACCATTCGACGCCGGCTATGTCATCACGCGGCTGCCGGACGAAGTCGCGAATGCCGAACATGCGCTTCAGATCGTGATGCAATTGCAGCAGAAGAACGCGGGCACAGGGAAAGTCTCGTTTGTTCACACCGAGACGCCTTTCGGGCAAGGCCTGGAAATGGTTGTGGGTGGCAGAGTCGGGTCGATGTGCTTCCCCACGTCACACTTCCGTTACGCGAAAACTCCGCAGGCCGGATCAATCGGGATCAGCCGATTCGTCGTCAGGGGCAAGGATCTCATTGAGTATGCCTTGGTGCTGCCATGGCCCGAGGCAATGCCGCAGGTTGATGCGATCCAGTCGGCACAGTCCCGGATGAACGTGTTCCAGCGTGGGCTGCAATCCGTGGCCAAGTAAGCGTCGTCGCTCTCCTTTAGCCCAGGAGAAGCCAAGGTGGCGCCACGAACTGAAAGCGGTCACGGGATATTCGGCAAGCATCCAGTGTGTCCGCGAAGCGGCATGGCTGCCGTTTAGCCACGCCAATGAAGTTTCTGCGGGCTGTCGTCGCTGGCCATCTTCTGCAGGAAGCTGCGACGTGTCCCGACCTCTTGGAGTCACGGACCGTCCAGCGTATCCGCGAGGACCCATGACGTCAGCGCGGTTTGGCCGGCAGCGGGAATGGCGTCACCACGCGCTCGCCCGATTCGGCGTCGCGGATCGCCGACTGCCCCTTCTTCTCCACTTCCTCCACCCGCACGATGCTCTGCATCGGCAGGTGCAGCACGCGGGTGTTGCCGAACTCGGCCTGCAGCCGCTCCTCGGTGGGATCGACCACCACGCCGCCGTGCACGTCGAACACCAGCTCGCCGACTTCGGTGAAGCCCCAGATCCCGCTGGCCGCCACGTGCCGCGCATACAGCTCGTAGACCTTGCCGTGGTTGTGGAAGACGATCTTGTACAGGGGCTTGGCCATGGCGGAATTGTAAGGCCTCAATATCCCTTCAGTTTCCGCAGCCGCCGCGCGATGCCGCGGCGCGCAAGCAGCGCGAACACGATGCCGAATGCGAAGCCGGAAATGTGCGCGGCCCAGGCGACCGCGCCGAAGGCCGGGCCGATGTAGGCGAACACCACCTGCAGCAGCGCCCAGATCCCGATCAGCAGGGACGCCGGCGCGCGCACGAATTCCAGGAACAGCCCCAGCGGAAGCACCACGCCCAGGCGTGCGTTGGGGAACAGCGCCAGGTAGGCGCCGATCACCGCCGAGACCGCGCCGCTGGCGCCGATGATCAGGCGGTCCGGCGTGCCGATCGCCAGCACCGCGACGAAATTCGCGAAGCAGCCACCGACCAGGAACAGCAGCAGGAAGCGCCACGGGCCCATCACCCGCTCGGCCGGCAGGCCGAAGATCAGCAGGAACACCAGGTTGCCCAGCAGGTGCGCCCAGTCGGCGTGCAGGAACAGCGCGGTGAGCAGGCGCAGCCAGTGCTCGCCGTCGGCCCAGGACCGCAGGATGTCCTCCGGGAGCTGGCCGCCGCTGAGCGCGGCCCATTCGAGCAGCAGCGCCCGCTGCTGCCCGCCTGGCCGGGTGCTCGCCCACAGGAAGGCCAGCCACAGCACCGCCACCAGGGTCGGCGTGGCCCAGCGCAGCTGGTGGCGCTGGCGGGTGGGGATGGAGACGAACATCGGCGGGTCCAGTGGCGGCAGCCGGGGCCACGATAACCGGTTGGCCGCAGCGCGCCACGCTTGACGTGGACGCTTGCGCACCCGTCCACACGCCACGGTATAGTGCCTCCGCGTCGTCGGTCGGGAGGGGGCTTCCGGCAGAACTGGCCAGGGCGGGGGACATCGCCCATGCCACGCGGCGTCACCCGAAAAACCTGCCTACGGAGAGAGACCCAGCAATGCAGACCCAACCTCGCCTCATCCAGATTTCCGCCCTCGCGCTCGGCATTGCCGGCGCCATGGCCTTCAGCCAGGCCCATGCGGCCGCGTTCCTGCTGAAGGAAAACAGCGTCAAGGCCCAGGGCCGCTCGATGGCCGGCGCGGCATCGGCCAAGGGCGATGCCTCGGTCGTCGCCAACAACCCGGCGGTGATGTCGACCTTCGACAAGAACACCTTCCAGGCCGACATGACCGCGATCGACCTGTCGTTCAAGTTCACCGGCGGCGGCAGCGCCGCGGCCGGTTCGCCGCTCGCGCAGCCGCTGACCGGCGGCAACGGCGGTGACGCCGGCGGCCTGAACGCCGTCCCGGCGATGTCGTTCATCGCGCCGCTGAGCGGCCAGTTCGAGTACGTCACCCTCGGCGCCATGATCAGCGCGCCGTTCGGCCTGAAGACCGAATACGACGAGGACTGGGTCGGCCGCTACCACGCGATCAAGTCGGACGTGAAGATCATCGACCTGACCCTGGCCGCGTCGCTCGACCTGAGCGATCGCTTCTCGGTCGGCGCCGGGCTGATCTACGAGCACTCCGACGTGACGCTGTCCAACGCCATCGACTTCGGCAGCGGCATCTGCGCCAATCCGCAGACCCAGCCGCTGTGCTTCATGCCCAATCCGGTGACCGGCCCGTACGGCCCGCAGAAGCAGGACGGCAAGGTCTCGGTCAACGGCACCGACAACAGCTTCGGCTGGATCTTCGGCATGAACTGGCGCCCGACCGACAACCTGTCGTTCGGTTACTCGCATCGTTCCGAGGTCGACCATGAAGTCCGCGGCAGCGCCGACTTCACCGTGCCGGGCACGGCGCCGTTCCTCACCAGTGGCGGCGCGTACGTCGACACCGGTGCGGGCGCGAAGCTGACCCTGCCCAGCACCGATACCTTCAGCGCCACCTGGGACGTCAACGAGAAGCTGGCGCTGATGGCCGAGGCTTCGCTGGCCGGCTGGGACTCGCTGAAGGAGATCCGCATCGAGTTCGACAACCCGGTGCAGGCCGACTCGGCGGAGAACTACAGCTGGAAGGACAGCTGGTTCTACTCGATCGGCGCGGAGTACAAGTTGAACGAGCGCTGGACGCTGCGCGGCGGCGTCGCCCGCGACGACTCGCCGGTCAGCCTGCCGCACCGCACCCCGCGCATGCCCGACCAGGATCGCCAGTGGTACTCGATCGGCGCGACCTGGGCGGCGAGCGACAACTTCGACATCACCGCCAGCTATTCGCGCATCCAGCTGGTCGATACCCCGGTGGTGGGCATCGCCTCGTCGAGCGGTTCGTACATCAGCGGCGAGTACGACGGCGGCGCCGACAACTACGGTATCTCGGCGCAGTTCCGCTTCTGATCACATGCATGACGAAAAAACCCCGCTTCGGCGGGGTTTTTTTTGGCCCCGTGCGCGAAGGAAATTGCCGGGAACACGTCAACCAGGGGCGTTCGCTCGTTCCGGCCCGCCGGAGCATGGCGGCCGGTTCGCTCGTACGCGACGCGGGCGAGCTTGTGGCCGCCATCCATGGCCCAACCTCCGGGGCTTCGGCGCCCGGCCCGGCTATCCATGACCGGGCGTTCGCGAACGCGGTTGATGCCGATAGGGCATCAACCAGGCGCGTTCACTCACCCAGCGTCAGCAGGGAGGCGTTGCCACCGGCCGCGGTGGTGTTGATCGACACGGTCTTTTCGGTGGCGAAGCGCGGCAGGTAGTGCGGGCCGCCGGCCTTAGGGCCGGTGCCCGACAGTTTCTGGCCGCCGAACGGCTGCACGCCGACTACCGCGCCGATCTGGTTGCGGTTGACGTAGACGTTGCCGACGTTGGCGCGCGCCACGATGCGTTCGATGGTTTCGTCGATGCGCGAGTGGATGCCGAGCGTGAGGCCGTAGCCGGTGTCGTTGATCGCGTCGATGACCTGGTCCAGCTCGGTGGCCTTCCAGCGGATCACGTGCAGCGCGGGGCCGAAGTTCTCGCGGGTCAGCTGCGACAGCGACTGCAACTCCCACGCGCGCGGGGCGAAGAAGGTGCCGTGCTCGGTGCCCGGGCCGAGCTGCGCCTCGGCGATCAGGCGCGCCGCGCCCTGCATGCGCTGCGCATGCTCGTCCAGCAGGCACTTGGCGTCGGTGTCGATCACCGGGCCAACGTCGGTCGACAGCAGGCCGGGATCGCCGACGGTCAACTCGGCCATGGCGCCGGCGAGCATGCCGATGACCTTATCGGCGATGTCCTCCTGAACGAACAGCACGCGCGCTGCCGAGCAGCGCTGGCCGGCGGAGGTGAAGGCCGAGGCCAGCGCGTCCTTGACCAGCTGTTCGGGCAGGGCCGACGAATCGGCGATCAGCGCGTTCTGGCCGCCGGTCTCCGCGATCAGCACGCCGATCGCCGCGTCGCGCGCGGCCAACGCGCGATTGATCGCGCGCGCGGTGTCGGTGGAACCGGTGAAGGCGACGCCGGCCACGCGCGGGTCGGCGGTGAGCGCGGCGCCCACGGTCGCGCCGTCGCCGGGGACGAACTGCAGCACCGCTTCGGGCACGCCGGCCTCGTGCATCAGTTTGATCGCGTGGTAGCCGATCAGGTTGGTCTGTTCGGCGGGCTTGGCGATCACCGCGTTGCCGGCGGCGAGCGCGGCCGCGATCTGGCCGCTGAAGATCGCCAGCGGGAAATTCCACGGACTGATGCACACGAACACGCCGCGGCCGGCGAGTTGCAGGGTGTTGGATTCGCCGGTCGGGCCCGGCAACGCGTCGACCGTGAACTGCTGTCGCGCTTGCCCGGCGTAGTAGCGCAGGAAATCGACCGCCTCGCGCACTTCGGCGACGCCGTCGGGGATGGTCTTGCCGGCTTCGCGGGTGCACAGCGCGATGTACTGCGGCATGCGCTGTTCCATGAGGTCGGCGGCGTGTTCGAGGATCGCGGCGCGCGAGGCGGCCGGGGTGCGGTCCCAGGCCGGCTGCGCGGCGACGGCGTTGTGCAGGGCGCGATCCACGGTGGCGCCATCGGCGGCCTGCCACTGGCCGACCGTCTGGCGGCGGTCGGCGGGATTGGTCACCGCGATGTCGGGGCCGGACACGCTGGCGCCCGGCACCAGCGGCGTCGCGCGCCAGGGTCCGGTGGCGGCGGCATTGACCTGTTCGGCCAGCGCGCGCAGTTGATCGTCGTTGGCGAGGTTGGCGCCCATGGAGTTGGTCCTTTCAGCATGTGGTTCCGCCACCTGGCTGCGATACAGATCGGCCGGCAGCGGAATGCGCGGATGCGGGATGTCGTCGAACGCGGCCACCGTCTCGACCGGGTCGCGCACCAGGTCGTCGATGGCGATGTCCTCGTCGGTGATGCGGTTGACGAAGCTGGAGTTGGCGCCGTTTTCCAGCAGCCGGCGCACCAGGTAGGGCAGCAGGTCCTCGTGCGATCCGACCGGCGCGTAGACGCGGCAGGGCACGTCGAGGCGATCGGCGGGAATGACTTCGGCGTACAGGTCATCGCCCATGCCGTGCAGCTTCTGGAACTCGTAGCCCTTGGTCTTCCCGTTCCCGTTCGGGAGCAGCGAAGACGCCATGCGGTGGATCGCGGCGATGGTCTGCGCGTTGTGGGTGGCGAACATCGGATAGATCGCGTCGGTCGCCATGAGCAGCCGCCGCGCGTTGGCCTGGTAGGACACGTCTGTGTTCGGTTTGCGGGTGAACACCGGGTAGCCGCGCAGGCCATCGACCTGGGCGCGCTTGACCTCGCTGTCCCAGTACGCGCCCTTGACCAGGCGTACCGGGATCCGGCGGCCATGGCGGCGGGCGAGGTCGGCGATCCAGTCGATCACGAAGGGCGCGCGCTTCTGGTACGCCTGGACCACGATGCCGAAGCCGTTCCAGCCCGCGAGCGAGGGATCCGACCACGCGGCCTCGATCACGTCCAGCGACAGCTCCAGGCGATCGGCTTCCTCCGCGTCGATGGTCATGCCGATCCGATACCGCCTCGCGCGCTGCGCCAGGTCGAGCAGACGCGGCGCGAGTTCGGCCAGCACCCGGGCGCGCTTGGCGTGCTCGTAGCGCGGGTGCAGCGCCGACAGCTTGACCGAGATCGACGGCGCGGTGATCTCGTCCTCGAACTGGCCGCTGCGGCCGATGGCGTCGATCGCGCTGCGATAGGCCTCGAGGTAGCGGTCGGCGTCGTGCTGGGTCAGCGCGGCTTCGCCGAGCATGTCGTACGAATAGCGGTAGGCGGCGTTGGCGCCCTTGCGCGAGCGCGCCAGCGCCTCGGAGATGGTCCGGCCCATCACGAACTGGTGGCCCATGATCCGCATCGCCTGGCGCACGGCCAGCCGGATCACCGGCTCGCCGACGCGCCCGACCAGGCGCTTGAAGGCGTTGTGCACGTCCCGGCGGGTGTCGTCGGCCAGGTCGACCAGGTGTCCGGTCAGCATCAGGCCCCAGGTGGAGGCGTTGACCAGCACTGAGTCCGACTGGCCCATGTGGCGTTTCCAGTCAGCCTCCCCGAGCTTGTCGCGGATCAGGCGGTCGGCCGTGCCCTGGTCGGGGATGCGCAGCAGCGCCTCGGCCACGCACATCAGCAGCACGCCTTCCTCGCTGCCCAGGTCGTACTGGCGCATGAAGGCCTCGATCGCGCCCTGGTCCGCGGCGCGGGCGCGGACCCGGTGCACCAGGTCGGCCGCCGTGGCCTGGATCGCGGCCCGATCCGCGTCGCCCCATGCCGGATGCGGCTGGCGCGCCTGCGCCAGCATTTCGCGCACATGTTCAGTTTCATCGCGGCTCCAGGCCGCGGTGATGGCCGCGCGCAGCGAAGCCGGCAGCGGCGGAAGCTCTGGAGACAGGATGGTGGTCACGGGGCACCCGGGCACGTAAGGCCGGCGATTCTAGGCTTTGCGCGCGTGCGCGAACAGCGGGCAGGGCCCGACAAGGGCGCCGCGCCGGCCACCGTTGCTTGCCCGCAAACGCCCCTCGCAGCTACCATTTGTAGGTTATCCGCAGCTCGCCACTGTTCCTGCGCACGTTTACTGGCCCTTGGTGGCCGCGTGCGGGATCGGTCGCGTACTCGCCAGCCATGACGCCAACGAGGCATTCGGGGTTCGATGTGATGCAAGCCGGTCAGCTGAAACAAATGCGCACCAAGCGGTGGGCCATGCTCCGATTCGGGGCGGGTCTGGGCATGCTCGGGTTGTCCGCCAGCGCGTCCGCGCAGTCCGCCGACCCGGTGGAATGGCAGCTCAACATGGGCCGTGGCGTAACCACGCTGTCCAACCATGCCTACGACGCCCACATGATGGCGCTGTGGATCTGTGTCGGCATCGGCGTAGTGGTGTTCGCGGCGATGGCCTACGCGATCTTCGCCTTCCGCAAGTCCAAGGGCGCGGTGGCCGCCACGTTCACCCACAACACCACCGCCGAGGTCATCTGGACGATCATCCCGGTGCTGCTGCTGATCGGCATGTCCTGGCCGGCCACGACCAAGCTGATCGCGATGTACGACACCCGCGATTCGGAGATGACGGTCAAGGTCACCGGCTACCAGTGGATGTGGAAGTACGACTACCTGGGCGAGGACGTGGCCTTCACCAGCCGCCTCGCCCGCGACAGCGACCGGATCCGCCAGAGCGGCGAACGCCCCAGTGCGGAATCCGATCCGCATTACCTGCTCGAAGTCGACAACATGCTGGTGCTGCCGGTCGACACCAAGGTCCGCTTCGTGATCACCGCAGACGACGTCATCCACTCCTGGTGGGTACCGGCGCTCGGCTGGAAGCAGGATGCGATCCCCGGCATCGTCAACGAGGCCTGGGCCGACATCCAGGAGCCCGGCATCTACCGCGGCCAGTGCGCCGAGCTGTGCGGCAAGGACCATGGCTTCATGCCGATCGTGGTCAAGGCCGTGTCGAAGGCCGAGTACCGCCAGTGGCTGGCGGCGCAGAAGGCCGGCGCCGCGCCGGCTCCGGCCGGCGCGCCCGCGGCTGCACCGGTCGAACCGGCGCCCGCGCCCGAACCGACCGAAGCCGCCCCCGCGACCGCGCAGACGGACCCGCAGCCCGCCGCCATCCCGGCAGGCTGACCGGACGCACGTCCGCCGTAACCACACGCTGACAGACAAGCACACCCGAGGTAGGCAGCACATGTCCACGTATCCCGCAGCCGCAGACGGCTCCCAGGTCCACGACGACCACGGCCACAAGCAGAGTTTCGTCGACCGTTGGTTCTTCTCGACCAACCACAAGGACATCGGCACGCTCTACCTGCTCTTCAGCTTCACGATGGCCATCATCGGCGCGGCGTTCTCGGTGGTGATCCGCAGCGAGCTGGCGATCCCCGGCCTGCAGTTGGTCGATCCGGAATTCTTCAACCAGATGACCACCATGCATGCGCTGGTGATGATCTTCGGCGCGATCATGCCGGCCTTCGTGGGCCTGGGTAATTGGATGATCCCGCTGCAGGTCGGCGCGCCGGACATGGCGCTGCCGCGCATGAACAACTGGTCGTTCTGGATCCTGCCGTTCGCTTTCATCATGCTGTTGGGCACGCTGTTCCTGCCCGGCGGCGCGCCCGCCGGCGGCTGGACCATGTACCCGCCGCTGATGCTGCAGGGCGGCGCCAACGTCGCGTTCACCATCTTCGCCGTGCACATGATGGGCATCAGCTCGATCATGGGCGCGATCAACATCATCGCCACCGTGCTCAACATGCGCGCGCCGGGGATGGACCTGCTGAAGATGCCGCTGTTCACCTGGAGCTGGCTGATCACCGCCTTCCTGCTGATCGCGGTGATGCCGGTGCTCGCCGGCGCGGTGACCATGCTGCTGACCGACAAGTTCTTCGGCACCAGCTTCTTCAACGCGGCCGGCGGCGGCGACCCGGTGATGTACCAGCACATCTTCTGGTTCTTCGGGCACCCCGAGGTCTACATCATGATCCTGCCGGCGTTCGGCATCGTCAGCGAGATCATCCCGACGTTCTCGCGCAAGCCGCTGTTCGGCTACCAGGCGATGGTCTACGCGCTGGCCTCGATCGCGTTCCTGAGCTTCATCGTCTGGGCCCACCACATGTTCGCCGTGGGCATGCCGCTGGGCGGCGAGATCTACTTCATGTTCGCGACCATGCTGATCTCGGTGCCCACGGGCGTGAAGATCTTCAATTGGGTCAGCACGATGTGGAAGGGCTCGCTGTCGTTCGAGACGCCGATGCTGTGGTCGCTGGCGTTCGTGGTGCTGTTCGCCATCGGCGGCTTCTCCGGCCTGATGCTGGCGATCGTGCCGGCCGACTTCCAGTACCACGACACCTACTTCGTGGTCGCGCACTTCCATTACGTGCTGGTGACCGGCGCGCTGTTCGCGATCATCGCGGCGATCTACTACTGGTGGCCCAAGTGGACCGGCCGCATGTACAGCGAGTTCTGGGGCAAGTTCCACTTCTGGTGGACGATCGTGTTCGTCAACCTGGTGTTCTTCCCGCAGCACTTCCTGGGCCTGGCCGGCATGCCGCGCCGCATCCCGGACTACAACGTGGTGTTCGCCGACTGGAACCTGGTCAGCTCGATCGGCGCGTTCGGCATGTTCGTCACGCCGTTCCTGATGTTCGCGATCCTGTGGCACTCCAAGCGCCATGGCGCGTTGGCCACCGATCGCGTCTGGGAAGGGGCCAAGGGCCTGGAATGGACGGTGCCGTCGCCGGCGCCGCACCACACCTTCACCGTGCCGCCGGTGATCCGCGACGGCGACCTGGCGCACGGCGACATCACCCACTGAGATCGTGACGAGCGACCTGGCCATGACGTCCCCCGACCATCGCAGTGACGCCTCGCGCCGGTACGGCGTGCGCCGCACCGCGCTGGTGGTGGCTGCGATCGCCGCGGTGATCTACATCGGCTTCATCCTCAGCGGGGTGCTGGCGACATGAGCGCTCCGGGCGACAGGCGCAATGGCCGCGGCGCGGCCAAGATGGTGGGCGTGGCGATCGCCGCGTTCGCGTTCACCTTCTCGCTGGTGCCGATGTACCGGATCGCCTGCGAGAAGGTGTTCGGCATCCGGGTCGAGCAGTCGGCCATCGGTGGCGATCGCACCGCCGCGCTCGAAGCGCGCAAGTCGGACCGCGTGATCACGGTCCAGTTCGATGGCGGCGTGAACTCGAAGTTGCCGTGGTCGTTCCGTCCCGAGCAGACCAGCATGCAGGTTCGCCCGGGGCAGCAGTACGACACCATGTTCTACGCTCGCAACGACGGCGAGCGCGCCATCGTCGGCAACGCGGTGCCTTCGATCGCGCCCGCGCGCGCGTCGGGCTATTTCAGCAAGACCGAGTGCTTCTGCTTCACCGCGCAGACGCTGGCGGCGGGCGAAGCACGCGACATGCCGGTCCGCTTCATCGTCGCGCCGGACCTGCCCGACAACGTCAATACCATCACGCTGTCCTACACGTTCTTCAAGAACAACGAGTTGACCGCCCAGCTCGAGGCGCCGAGCGGTTCGGCCGTCGGCTCGCGCGCGGCACCCTGACGACACCACCGGTTCGAGACGGAAGACCACCATGGCCCAAGCCCACACCCACGATCCCAACGCCTATTTCGTGCCGCACAGCAGCCGCTGGCCGGTGTTCGCGTCGGTCGCGCTGTTCATCACCATGTACGGGCTGGCCAGCTGGTTCAACGAAGCCAGCTACGGCAAGACGATGTTCTTCGTCGGCATCGCCGGGATGATCGCGATCCTGTTCAAGTGGTTCGCCGACGTGATCCTCGAGTCGATCTCCGGCTACTACAACAAGCAGGTCGACACCTCGTTCCGCATGGGCATGGTGTGGTTCATCTTTTCCGAGGTGATGTTCTTCGGCGCGTTCTTCGGCGCGCTGTTCTATGCCCGCCAGTACGCGCTGCCGTGGCTGGGCGGTACCGGCGACGGCGTGATGACCAATGCGCTGCTGTGGGACGGCTTCAGCGCGGCTTGGCCGAGCAGCGGTCCCGGCCAGGTCGGCGGCCACTTCCAGACCATCCCCGCCTGGGGCCTGCCGCTGCTCAACACCCTCATCCTGCTGACTTCGGGCGTCACGGTCACCATCGCGCACCACGCGCTGAAGGCCGGCCATCGCACGCAGCTGCTGGTCTTCCTGGGCCTGACCGTGCTGCTGGGCTGCACGTTCCTGTTCTTCCAGGTCGAGGAGTACATGCATGCCTACACGGAGCTCAACCTGACCCTGGGCTCGGGCATCTACGGTTCGACGTTCTTCATGCTGACCGGCTTCCACGGCGCGCACGTGACCCTGGGCACGATCATGCTGGCGATCATCTGGCTGCGCTGCGCCAAGGGCCACTTCAGCAAGGACGACCACTTCGCGTTCGAGGCGGTGGCCTGGTACTGGCATTTCGTCGACGTGGTGTGGCTGGGCCTGTTCCTGTTCGTCTACGTGCTGTAGCCCGTCACGACCAGCCTGCAACCGTTGCGATGTGGTGGTGACCGGCGATTCGCGATGCGAAAGGCCAGCAGCGAAAAAGCGACGGCCCGCCGTCGCTTTTTCGTCTGGTGAAGCGCTTTGCCTGCAGCCTCGAGTGGCAACGGTCAGGGACTTCTTCCTACCCCGTGCGGCGTGATCCACCCCATCCAGATCGCCAGGGCAACGAGCAGGATCAGGGCGACCGACAGCGCGATGCGCCGGGTCAGCGCGTTCACGGTGCGCTTGGTCTGCCCCTTGTCGACCAGCATGTAATACAGGCCCGCGCCGAGGTTCCACAGGATGACCAGCAGGAAAGCCACGATCAGCAGCGTTTTCAGCGAATCGTTCATGTGCATCTCCGGGTCCGTCGCGGCGGGCGTGTGAACGGATTATCGCAGGCGCGAAGGCGACAAGCGTGAGCGCGGTGCGCAGCATCGTCGGCTGGTGGCTGCTGGCACTGCTGGTGGCGGCCGGACTGGGCGCGCTCGGTGCCTGGCAACTCGACCGCATGCACCGCAAGCAGGCAATGCTCGACGCCGTGCAGCAGGTCCTGGCGCAGCGGACCGCGCAGCCGCTGGCGATTGCCAGCGACCCCGGCCGCAAGCGCGACTACGACTGGGCGGCGGGTTCGGGCACGTTCGCCGATGCGCCGGCCGTGCTGCTCGACAACCAGCAGCGCGACGATCGCCCCGGCGTTCGCATCTATCGCGTATTCCAGCCGTCCGCGCCGGGTGCGGCGCCCCTGCTGGTCGAACTGGGGTGGCTGCCGTTGCCAGGCGACCGCAGCTTGCCCGACGTGCCGCGCCCCATGGGAGAGCGCCGTCTGGCCGGCCTGCTCGCGCCGCCGCCTTCGCACGGGATCCTCGCCGCGGTGGCCACGCCGCAGCCCGGTGGGCAGGTGCTCGCCACGGGGCTCGATGCCGACGGCCTGCGCGACCGGCTGGGCCAGCCGCAGCTGGCGGCGCGGATCCTGAAGCTCGATCCCGCCGACCCGCTGGGCTATGCGCGCGACCTCGACGTGCTGCCCAATACCCTGCCACCCGAACGCCATCTGGGCTACGCGGTGCAGTGGTTCGCACTGGCGGCGGCGGTACTGGCAATCGCGCTGTTGCTCACCTTCCGCAAACGAAAACCGGACCAGACCACGCCATGAACGACCAGACCCGCAACAAGCGCAACCGGCTGACGTTGCTCGCGGTCGTCGCGATCTTCCTCGGCGGCATGCTGGTCGCCGGTGCGCTGCGCTTCTCCGGGTGGCAGCCTTCGGGAATGAAGAACCATGGCGAGCTGCTGCAGCCCCCGGCCGACCTGCGCGATGTCGGACTGCGCCTCGAGAGCGGAGGCGAATACGCATGGAAGCCGCAGGAGCGCCGTTGGCGCGTGCTGGTCGCGCCGCCGGCCGACTGCGGCGATCCGTGCCGCGAAATCGCCCGCGAACTGGACCTGGTCTGGCGGCTGTTCGGCAACAAGGCCGATGAGCTCGATCTCCTCTGGCTCGGCGCGCCGCCCGCGGACGCGACGCGCAATGCGGCCACGCGCGTGCTGCGTGCCGATCCAGCGGCGCGCGCGAAGCTGCCGCGTGTCGACGATCCGGCGGGCGTGCCGGTCTACGTGGTCGACCCGAACGGCTTCGTCATTCTGCGTTACGCTCCCGGCTTCGACCCGGGTGGACTGCGCGCGGACGTGGCGAAGCTGCTGAGACTGATGTGATGGCTTGCGCATGAACGTGGGTACCAAGACCTCCCCCGCCGCGATCGCCTACGCCAAGCCGACGCTGTATCGCCACTTCCATCGCATTGCGTGGCTGGCGGTGGCGCTCGCACTGGGCGTGATCGTGTTCGGCGCCTTCGTGCGCCTGTCCAACGCTGGCCTGAGCTGCCCCGACTGGCCGACCTGCTACGGCCGCGCGTCGTGGCCCACGGCGACCAGCCAGGGCCTCGCCGACCACGCCGCCACCGCGATCCGCCCGGTGGAGATCCACAAGGCGTGGCGCGAGCAGCTGCACCGCATGATCGCCGGCGGGCTTGGCGTGCTGGTGCTGGTGCTGGCGCTGCTGGCGGCGCGCAAGCGCAGGCATGGCGTGCTGCAGGTGGCGGCGGCCGCTGTGCTGGTCGCGCTGGCCATCCCCTTGTACATGCGCGGCATGCACGTCGCGGCGTCGGCGCTGGCGATCGCCGGCGAGGCGGTCCTGCTGTTCGCCGCGCTGCGCTGGTCCAACGTCGACCTCGCGCGCACCGCCGCGCTGACCCTGGCGGTGATCATCTTCCAGGCGCTGCTCGGCATGTGGACGGTGACCTGGCTGCTCAAGCCGATCGTGGTGATGGGACACCTGCTCGGCGGGCTCACCACGTTCGCGCTGCTGACGTGGATGGCATGGCGTGCGACGCATTCGCCGATCCGGCTGGTCGACGCGCTGGCGCTGCGGCGCTGGGTGATCGTGGTGCTCGCGCTGCTGGCGGTGCAGATCGCGCTCGGCGGGTGGACCAGCGCCAACTACGCCGCGCTCGCGTGCGCCAACGATTTTCCGAAGTGCGTGGGCCGGTGGTGGCCGCCGCACGATTTCCGCGAGGGCTTCGTGCTCTGGCGCGGGATCGGCGTGGATTACGAGGGCGGCGTGCTCGACGGCGCCTCGCGCATCGCGATCCAGCTGGCGCACCGGATGATGGCGGTGGTGGCGTTCACTGCGCTGGTCGCGCTGGCGCTACGGCTGCTGCGCACGCCGGGCCTGCGTGGCTGGGCGGTCCTGCTGGCCCTGCTGGCCTGCACCCAGGTCGCGCTCGGCATCGCCAACGTCAAGCTGTCGCTGCCGCTGGACGTGGCCGTGGCGCACAACGCCGGCGCGGTGCTGTTGCTGTTCGTGCTGGTGTCGCTGCTGGCGCGGCTGCGGGCGGTGGACTGATGAAGGGCATCGCCGGCCAGTACTGGGAGCTGACCAAGCCACGCGTGGTGTCGCTGATCGTGTTCACCGCAGTGGTCGGCATGTTCCTCGCGCGGCCCGGCCTGCCGCCGCTGCGCGAGAGCGTGTTCGGGCTGCTCGGCATCTGGCTGGCCGCGGCGTCGGCCGCCGCGATCAATCACCTGATCGACCAGCGCATCGACAAGGTGATGGTGCGCACCGCCAACCGGCCACTGGCGACCGGCACGCTGCGCCCGGCCCAGGTGCTGGCGTTCGCGGTGTTCCTGGGCGCGGCGTCGATGACGATCCTGATCGCGCTGGTCAATCCGCTCACCGCGGCGCTCACCTTCGCCTCGCTGATCGGCTACGCGATCGTCTACACCGGGTTCCTCAAGCGCGCGACGCCGCAGAACATCGTCATCGGCGGCATTGCCGGCGCCGCGCCGCCGCTGCTGGGCTGGGCGGCGGTGACCAACATGCAGGGCCCGTGGGACTGGGCGTACGCCTGGCTGCTGGTGCTGATCGTGTTCGTGTGGACGCCGCCGCACTTCTGGGCGCTGGCGATCTTCCGCCGCGCCGACTATGCGCGCGCGTTGGTGCCGATGCTGCCGGTGACCCACGGCGTCGAGTACACGCGCTGGCAGATCCTGCTCTATACCGTGCTGCTGTTCGTGGTGACGATGCTGCCGGCGATCGCCGGCATGAGCGGCTGGTTCTACCTCGGCGGCGCGATCGTGCTGGGGGTGATGTTCCTGTGGTACGCGTGGAAGCTGATGGATCCGCCGGACGAGTTCTTCGCCATGCGCGTGTTCAACTATTCGGTGGTGTACCTGATGGCGCTGTTCGCGTTCCTGCTGGTCGACCACTGGCTGATGCCATGGCTGCAGCCGGCAGCGGCGCTGCAGTTCGTGCCGACCTGAATCGCGGAGCCGTCCCGGCTTCTTGTGGGAGCGGCTTCAGCCGCGAGCTTCTGATCCGGGACTTCTTCTTTCGTCATCCCCGAGTGCCTGGGCGGGGATCCATGGACGTTTGCCGGAGCGTGAAAGGCTCGCGGCTGAAGCCGCTCCCACAAGGGCAGCGTTCGCAGGAGGGCCGATCCACCAACGCGTCGACCCGCCAATCGCCACAGTCAATAAGCTCGCGGCTTCCGCCGCTCCTGCAACGATCGTCCAACGTGCGCGCGCGATCCTGGCGCGAGGTCAGCGCATGCTGGCAGCGAGCAGCGCGCGCAGTTCGGATTTGTCCTGCTCGTCGAGTCCGCCGTCGCGCTGCTTGGCCTGCAGCTCGTCGATGCGCTGCTGCAGCACCTGGCGATCGATCTGCGCCATGGTGTCGAGGAACTCGTCGTGCCAGCGGGCCTCGTCGCCCGGCATCTCGTGGCTGGCGAGCTTCTGCAGCGCCGGGGCTTCGTCGCGATCGGCGAAGTGCTCCAGCAGCGCGCCGGTGGCGATGTCCGGGCGCGCGCTGACCAGTGCGACCAGTTCGGTGAGCAGTTCCACGCCGGGCTGGCGCAGGGCCACGAAGCGGTAGGGCGGCGACAGTTGCAGTGCCAGCGCCGGCTTCTGCAGCAGCAGCGCGATGGCGCTGCGCACCAGGCTGCGCCGTGGCGCCGGCACCGCGGGCGACCGGTGCGCGCGCTGCGCCGGCACGTGGGTGGTGGGTGCGCTCTCGCGCGCGCCCACGCCGGTGAGTTCGGTCAGGCGCTGCCGCATCAGGTCGCCGAAGGCCCCGTCAGGGATCTGCGCGAGCATCGGCTTGGCGCGTTCGGCCAGCCGCGCCTTGCCGTCGAGCGTGGCCAGGTTGACGTCGGCGGCCAGCGAGTCGAACAGGAACTGCGACAGCGGCGTGGCCTGCTGCAACCGCGCGTCGAAGCCCGGCGCGCCCTCGGCGCGCACCAGCGTGTCCGGGTCCTCGCCTTCGGGCAGGAACAGGAAGAACGCCTGGCGGCCGTCGCGCATCCGCGGCAGCACCGATTCCATCGCCCGCGTGGCCGCCTTGCGCCCGGCGTTGTCGCCATCGAAGCAGAAATACACGTCCGGCGCGTTGCGGAACAGCAGTTCGGCGTGGTCGGGCGTGGTGGCGGTGCCGAGCGTGGCGACCGCCTGGGTCACGCCGTGCTCGAACAGCGCCACCACGTCCATGTAGCCCTCGACCACGATCAGCCGCTCGATCCGCGAGTTGGCCTGGCGCACCTGCCACAGCCCGTACAGCTCGCGCCCCTTGTGGAACAGCGCGGTCTCGGGCGAGTTGAGGTACTTGGGCGACGCGTCCGCGTCGAGCACGCGGCCACCGAACGCGATCGGACGGCCGCGACGATCGTGGATCGGGAACATCACCCGGTCGCGGAACTTGTCATAGACGTTGCCCTTGTCGTTCTTGGAGAACAGGCCCACGCGCTCGAGCAGGTTCATCCGCCGCGCATCGGTGCCGAGCGCATCGCGCAGCGCGGAAAAGCCGTCGGGCGCGTAGCCGACCGCGAACTGGGCGCGGATGCGCTCATCGACCCCGCGACGGTCCAGGTAGGCGCGCGCCTTGTCGCTGGAGGCCAGCTGTTTCTGGAAGAACTGCGTGGCGGCTTCCAGCGCCGCGAACAGCTCCTTCGCGTCCGAATTCTCGTTGTGCTGCCGCGTCTCGCGCGGTACCTCGATGCCGGCCCGCCGCGCGAGATCGTCGACCGCGTCGAGGAACTCGAGCCGGTCGTAGTTCATCAGGAACGAGATCGCGGTGCCGTGCGCGCCGCAGCCGAAGCAGTGGTAGAACTGCTTGACCGGCGAGACCGTGAACGACGGCGAGCGCTCGTCGTGGAACGGGCAGCGCGCCGAATACTCCTTGCCCTGCCGCTTCAGCGGCACGCGCGCGTTGATGACCTCGACGATGTCCGTGCGGGCCAGGAGATCATCGATGAAGGCGTCGGACAAACGCGCCATCTCAGCAGGCCCCCAGTGATCCGGCGATTGCGCCGGCAGGTCGAATGCCGCCGCGCGCCGCGCGCCGACCCGCACCGGGAGGGGTGTTCTCGGGCGCGGGATCGTCGACGAAGGCGTGGGGCAGGCGGGCCATGCGCCATGATCGCATTACGCCGCCCCGCGGACGCGCTCAGCCTGGCGGGACGGCCGGTTCACGCGCGCCGCCGAAGCGCTCGTCGATCACGGCCGTGATCAGTGCGCCAATGAAGAACACCACCGCGGCGTAGTACATCCACACCAGCAGCAGCACCAGGGTGCCCATCGAGCCGTAGGCGCTGCCCGGCGCCGCTTCGGCCAGGTACAGGCCGATCGCCCAGCGCCCGAGCACGAACAACCCGGCGGTGAGCACGCCGCCGGCGAAGGCCTGGCGCCAGTGCACGCGGCGGTCGGGCAGGTAGTGGTAGAGCAGGGCGAAGGCCAGCGAGTACAGCGCCAGCGAAGTCGCGTTGCCGAGCACCGGCAGGATCGAAGGCAGCCGCGCGAACACCACCTGCAGCACGGTGCTGAGGGTCATCGACACCAGCAGCAGGAAGCCCAGCGCCAGCACCACGCCGAACGACAGCACCCGCTTGCGCAGCCATGGCCACAGGCCGCCGGCCAGCTGGCGCGAATCGCTGCGGAAGATCAGGTTGAGCGCGGTCTGCAGCCGGGCGAACACGATCGTCGCGCTGACGAACAGCAGCGCCGTGCTCCAGATCCCGGCCAGCGAGCCGATGTCGGGCTGTCGTTCGGCGTTGGCGATCACGGTTTGCGCCACGTCCTGCGCGCCGCGGCCGGCGAGGTCGGCCATCTGCTCGACCAGGGCGTCCTGCGCCGAGGGATACAGCGAGGCGGCAAGCCACAGCAGCAGCACCAGCAGCGGCGCCAGCGAGAGCAGGGTGTAGAACGACAGTGCAGCGGCGTGGGTCAGCAGGTCGGCCTCGCTGAACCGGCGCGCGAGCGCAACCGGGAGGCTTTGCTGCAGCCGCGCGACGAGCGGCTGGAATCGGGAGGGAATGCGCATGCCCCGAGGATAGGGGGCGGGTGTGCAGGGAATGTCCAGCCGGGCGGCGCGTGCCGTGCATGCTCCGGCGGGGCGCGGTATGGACACCGAGACCGCACAAGGATGACGCGCGCGGCTTGCGGCAACCGGGACGGAACGGCTGCCGGGGCGGTCGGACCGGTCGCAGCCTATGGTGGCGCTGCCAGCGCGACCGCTCCGCGATCGCGCGCCCAGCGTTGCCGTCTCAGCCGGCGGTCAGGCGTTCCTTCACCAGCGCCGACACCTGGCCCATGTCGGCCTGCCCGGCGAGCTTCGGCTTGAGCACGCCCATCAGCTTGCCCATGTCCGCCGCGCCGGTCGCACCGGTCTGGGCGATGGCGTCGTCGATGGCGGCCAGGATCTCGGCCTCGCCCAGCTTCTCCGGCAGGTAGTGCTCGATCACCACGATCTCGTCGCGCTCGATCGCGGCCAGGTCCTCGCGGCTGGCGGCCTCGTACTGGCTGACCGAATCCTTGCGCTGCTTGACCATCTTTTCGAGCACCGCGAGCACGGCAGCGTCATCGAGCTCGATGCGCTCGTCCACCTCGCGCTGCTTGATCGCGGCGTTGACCAGGCGGATCACGCCCAGGCGCTGCTTGTCGCCGGATTTCATCGCGGCCTTCATGTCGTCGACGAGTTGCTGCTTGAGGGTCATCGGGATCTCCGTGGAGTGGCGGGGCCGTTCGCGCGCAGCGCGTGGGCGGGAAAGTCCGTGGGAGCGGCTTCAGCCGCGAACTTCTAGTGTGGTGCGGTACGGCCAGGAGCTCGCGGCTGAAGCCGCTCCCGCAAGACACCTTCGGCGACCCGGTGCGCTGCAAGACAAAAAGCCGGCGACGCTTGCGCGTGCCGGCTTCGTGGATCTCCTGCTGCGGCGCGCCGGGCGCGCGCGCGGAAGAATCCGCGCCTGCCTCAGTAGAGGCGCTGGCGCTTGGTGACGTCGCGCGAGGTGCGGCGCGCCTGGCGCTTCACGGCGGCGGCGGCCTTGCGCTTGCGCTCCTGGGTCGGCTTTTCGTAGTACTCGCGCTTGCGGGTTTCGGCCAGCACGCCAGCCTTCTCGCAGGTGCGCTTGAAGCGGCGCAGGGCAAACTCGAAAGGCTCGTTTTCGCGGACTTTGACGCTGGGCATAGGAATCTCTGTGGGTTGGAAGCCCCGGCCGGAAGGCCGCGAGCCCGCGCGAGGGACCGCGCATGTCGCCGGATTCCCTCCGGCGAGCCGCGTATGATAGCGGCCTGCCCCTCGGGCGCGCAACCGCAGCCGGCTGCCCGGGGTAGCCCGGGCCTCGACCTGGCAGGACGCTGGGTGACCAGGCCGCGCCGCACCCATCAAGGCGCGATGCCAGACCGGCGTGGCTCGGGATTCACCCGCGGACCAAGCGCCCGGTCCCCGCTTTCGTGGGAATGGCGAGCAAGCCGGGGCTTCGTACCAAGGCCCATGATCGAGCGCCGGCCAGTGCAACCTCAGCCCCAGCCGGGTCCCTTTCGCCCCCAGCCCCAGCCCCCAGCCCAAGCCTCCAGCCCCCATGAAAATCCTCGGCATCGAATCCAGCTGCGACGAAACCGGCGTTGCCGTCTACGACACCGCCCTGGCCGGCGCCGCGGGCCTGCGCGCCCACGCGGTCTACAGCCAGATCGCCCTGCACGCCGAGTACGGCGGGGTGGTCCCCGAGCTGGCCAGCCGCGACCACGTCCGCAAGCTCCTGCCGCTGATCCGCCAGACCCTGGCCGAGGCGGGGCTGGGCGTGGGCGACCTCGACGGCGTGGCCTACACCGCCGGCCCCGGCCTGGTCGGCGCGCTGCTGGTTGGCGCCGGCGTGGCGCGCTCGCTGGCGTGGGCGCTGGACCTGCCGGCGATCGGCGTCCATCACATGGAAGGCCACCTGCTGGCGCCGCTGATGGAGGATGACCCGCCCGAGCCTCCGTTTGTCGCCCTGCTGGTCTCCGGCGGCCACACCCAGCTGGTCGCGGTGGACGCGATCGGCAGCTACCGGCTGCTCGGCGAAACCCTCGACGACGCCGCCGGCGAGGCCTTCGACAAGACGGCGAAGATGATGGGCCTGCCGTATCCGGGCGGCCCGCAGCTGGCGAGGCTGGCCGAGGACGGCGCGCCGGGCAGGTACAGGTTTTCGCGGCCGATGACCGACCGCCCCGGGCTCGACTTCAGTTTCAGCGGCCTGAAGACCCAGGTGCTGCTGGCCTGGCAGGGCAGCGACCGGGCCGACCAGACCCGCGCCGACATCGCGCGCGGCTTCGAGGACGCGGTGGTCGATACGCTGGCGATCAAATGCCAACGCGCGCTGGATGCCGCCGGCTGCGACTTGCTGGTGGTCGCCGGCGGCGTCGGCGCGAACAAGCGCCTGCGCGCGAAGCTGCAGGCGATGTGCGAGGCCCGAGGCGGCCGCGCGTGCTTCCCGCGCCCGGCGCTGTGCACCGACAATGGCGCGATGATCGCCTTTGCCGGCGCACTGCGGCTGCAGGCCGGCCAGCGCGACGACGCCGCGGTGCGCGCGACGCCGCGGTGGGACATGGCAACGCTGCCCGCTGTTGGCCTCCCCCTTTGAAAAAGGGGGATTGAGGGGGATTTGCTCTTGCTGTTGTCTCGGGATGCAGAGCAAGGGCAAATCCCCCATACCCCCTTTTTCAAAGGGGGCAAAGGCAGGATCTCCGCCAGTCGCCAGTCGCCAGTCGCCAGTCGCCATCCCCAATCCCCAATCCCAATCCCCAATCCCCAATCCCCAATCGCGGCTCTTCAAATGGACACCGTCTTCATCGAAACCCTCGAAGTCGAAGCCCTGATCGGCATCTACGACTGGGAGCGACGCATCCGCCAGCCGCTGCTGTTCGACATCGAGATGCAGTTCGACAACCGCGTGCCCGCGGCCAGCGACGACATCGCCGACACGCTGGACTACAAGGCGGTGAGCAAGCGGGTGAGCGACTACGTGTCGCAGTCGGAATTCGGGCTGGTGGAAACGCTGGCCGAGCGCGTGGCGGCGATCATCCTCGCGGAATTCGCCGTCGCGCATGTGCGCCTGAAGCTCGCCAAGCCCGGAGCCGTGCGCGGCGCGCGCGCGGTCGGGGTGATCATCGAGCGGGCAGCCGCTACCCTGTAGCGCATGCCCGATTTCATCGATTCGAACCTCGTGCGGCCGCTGGGCGGCATTCCCTACGCCTCCATGGTCGTGGGCCTGCTGGCGGTGGCGCTGGTCGCCTGGATCGCCAACTGGCTGACCCGCGGCGTGCTGCTGGCGGTGGTCGGGCGCCTGGCCAAGGCGTCGCCGAGCAAATGGGACGACGCGATCCTGGGGCACCACGTGCTGGCGCGCCTGGCGAACGTGGTGCCGGCGCTGGTCGTGTCCGGCGGCATCGCCCTGGTGCCCGACGCTCCGGCGTGGCTGGTCGTGGTGGTGCGCAACGTCGCGCTCGCGTACGTGGCGCTCACGGTAGCCATGGCGATCGGCAACCTGCTCAACGCGCTCAACGCCATCTACGAGCAGACCAGCCGCCACGCCGTGCGACGTCCGATCAAGGGCTACCTGCAGCTGCTGAAGATCGCCGTCTACATCATCGCCGGGGTGTTGATCATCGCTTCCCTGGCCGGCCGTTCGCCGCTGGTGCTGCTGACCGGCCTGGGCGCGATGACCGCGGTGCTGATGCTGGTGTTCAAGGACACGATCCTGTCGCTGGTCGCGTCGGTCCAGCTCTCCAGCAACGACATGCTGCGCGTTGGCGACTGGATCGAAATGCCCGCGCAGAATGCCGACGGCGACGTGATCGACATCAGCCTGCACACGGTGAAGGTGCAGAACTGGGACAAGACGATCAGCACCATCCCGACCTGGAAGCTGATCAGCGAGAGCTATCGCAACTGGCGCGGGATGAGCGACTTCGGCGGGCGCAGGATCAAGCGCGCGCTGCTGATCGACCAGACCTCGGTGCGGTTCCTGCAGCCGGAAGAGCGCGAGAACCTGCGCAGGATCGCGCTGATCGACGGTTACCTCGACAAGCAGCGCGAAGAACTCGCCCAGTACAACGCGCAGCTCGAGGCGGCGGGCAAGGATCCGGTCAACAATCGCCGCGCCACCAACCTCGGCACCTTCCGCGCCTACATGACCGCCTACCTGCGCTCGCATCCCGGCGTGGCGCAGGACATGACCCTGATGGTGCGCCAGCTCGATCCCACGCCGACCGGCCTGCCGCTGCAGGTGTACTGCTTTTCCGCCGACGTGAACTGGGTGCCGTACGAGAACCTCGCCGGCGACATCTTCGACCACCTGCTGGCGGTGCTGCCGGAGTTCGGGCTGCGGATCTTCCAGCAGCCCAGCGGCGCGGAGCTGAGCACGGCGCTGGCAGGCCTGCGCACCGCGCCGGACGCGGGCAACGCGACCGTTCGCGCGACGGGCGGCTGATCGCGTGATGGAACGCGCCTGCCTGAGCCTGGGCAGCAATCTCGCACCGGAGGCCAACCTGCGTTCGGCGATCGCCGCATTGCGCGCGTGTTTCGGCCAGGTGCGCGTGTCGACCGTGTACCGCACGCGGGCGGTGGGCTTCGACGGCGCCGACTTCCTCAACGCCGCCGCGGTGGTGGAGACCGACCTCGAACCCGAGGCGCTGGACGCTTGGCTGCATTCGATCGAGGACGCGCACGGCCGCGACCGCAGCGCGCCGCGTTTTGGCGACCGCACGCTGGACATCGACCTGGTGCTGCATGGCGACCGGATCGTCGAAGGCCCGGGGCATCTGCGCGTGCCGCGCGACGAGTTGCGCCATGCCTTCGTGCTGCGGCCGCTGGCCGAGATCGCGCCGGACGTGGTCGAGCCGCGCAGCGGACGCACGCTGGCGCGGCTGTGGGCGGAGTCACCCGAGCGCGACGTGGCGATGGAGGCGGTGCGGGGTTTCGACGTCGGCTAGCGGAGCCCACTTCGGCTCCGGAAGGAGCGGCTTCAGCCGCGAGCTTTCTCTACTGGTCGTGAAGCAAGAGCTCGCGGCTGAAGCCGCTCCCACGACAGCGCGGTGCTGTCCCACCGCCGCTTTGGACGCCTCCTGGAGCGGTGACTTCCGGCGCTTGCGCGTGCCGCGCGCGCATCCCACGATGGCGGCGTCACCCCGGGGAGGCAGGCACATGTTCGAGAGACTTTCGCGCAGCTGGGCACTGGTCAAGGCGAGCGCCGCGGTGCTGCGTTCGGACAAGGAGTTGATGCTGTTCCCGATCCTCTCCGGCGCCGCCACGCTGGTGGTGCTGGCGACGTTCCTGCTGCCGATGTTCGCCCTGCGGATCTTCGCCGACGGCTTCGGCGTGGGCGGCGCGGTGTTCGGGTTCCTGTTCTACTTCTGCCAGTACACGGTGATCATCTTCTTCAACTGCGCCCTGGTCGGCGCGGCGATGATCCGCCTCGAGGGCGGCGACCCGACGCTGCGCGACGGCCTCGACGCGGCGAAATCGCGGCTGCCTTCGATCCTCGGCTATGCCGCGATCTCGGCCACCGTCGGCGTGTTGCTGCAGGCGATGAAGCACAAGGACAACATCCTGATCCGCCTGCTCGGCAGCGGCTTGGGCGTGGCCTGGACGCTGGCGACCTTCCTGGTGGTGCCGGTGCTGGTGAGCCGCGACATCGGCCCGATCGACGCACTCAAGCAGAGCGTGGGCCTGCTCCGGCGGACCTGGGGCGAAAATGCGATCGGCAACGTCGGCATCGGTGCGGCATTCGGGCTGATCACCTTCGCCGTGGTGCTGGTCGGCGTGGCACTGGTGGTGCTGGCCGCGCAGGCGTCGGTCGCGCTGGCGATCGCGGTGGGCATCGTGGTCGCGATCGGCGTGCTGCTGCTCGGGATCTACCAGGCGGCGCTGACCGGCATCTACTCGGCGGCGCTGTACCGCTACGCGGTGTCGAACGAGACGCCGGCGGCATTCCGCAACGTGGCGCTGTCGCAGGCGTTCGCGCCGAAGGCCTGACCTGCCTGCCTCATCCGGCACGCCCGCGAGCGGGCACTTGGCCCGATGCGTTGCGCTGGGGAAAGCCGAAGTCGGCTTGCACGGCAGCGGACATCGCGCGCAGCGGCCCGCGGCTGCGTGGAGCGCGGTCAGGCTTCCAGCAGCCGGCCGCCGTCGAGCCGCAGTACCTGTCCGGTGCAGTAGCTTGCCTCGCGCAGCAGCCAGCGCACGGCTTCGGCCACCTCTTCCGGGGTGCCGGTGCGGCCCAGCGGGGTGCGTGCCAGCAGGGCGGCGCGACGCGCGGCATCGTCTGCGTCCGAGGCGGGCAGCTCCGGCCACAGGATCGCGCCCGGGGCGATCGCGTTGACGCGCACGTCCGGCGCGAGTTCAAGCGCCAGCGACCGGGTGGCCATCACCAGCGCCGCTTTGGCCATGGAGTAGACGGCATGGTCGCGCAGCGGCCGTTCGGCGTGGATGTCGACCATGTTCACGATCGCCCCGCGCGCCGCAGCCAGATGCGGCGCAGCCGCCTGGGCGAGGAAGAACGGCGCGCGCGCATTGCTGGCGAACAGCGCGTCCCACTGCGCCGGAGTCACCTCGCCCAGTGGGGTGGGCTGGAAGCCCGACGCGTTGTTCACCAGCGCATCGAGACGGCCGAAGCGGCCGACGGTTCGCGCGACCAGTTCGGGCAGGCGGTCGAATTCGGCCAGATCGGCCTGCAGGGTAAGCACGCTGCCGCTGCGCGCGGCTTCCAGCGCGGCGGCCAGCGGCTGCATGTCCGCGGCCGAATGCCGGTAGTGGAGCGCCAGGTCGTAGCCGTGGGCGTGCAGGCCGCGCGCGATCGCGGCGCCGAGGCGGCGCGCGGCGCCGGTGACCAGGGCGACGGGACGGGAAGATGCGCTCATGACGGCACACCATAGCGCAGGGCCGGTCGGCGGGCGGGCGAAGCGGCAATCGCGACGATGTTCCGTGCCGATCCCGCCATCGCGGCGGCGCGTCCGGCCGCTGACAACCGCGACTGCCCTTGTTCCCGACAACTGCGACCACAGGGCGGCCGCGGTTCCGTATCCTGTCGTGCGGTCGCACAGGAATTCCAATGCCAAGCTCGCCCCCGGACGCCGACGCCCTCGCGCACAGCGCGCACCTGCAGGCACTGATCCGCGAGCAGATCGCCGCGGCCGGCGGCGCGATCCCGTTCTCGCGTTTCATGGAGCTCGCGCTGTATGCGCCCGGCCTGGGTTACTACAGCGCCGGTGCCACCAAGTTCGGCCGCGCCGGCGACTTCGTCACCGCCCCCGAGCTCGGCTCGCTGTTCGCGCAGTGCGTGGCCGAGGCGGTCGCCCCGGTGCTGCGGCAGATCGGCGAGTCGGCGACGTTCCTCGAGATCGGCGGCGGCAGCGGCGCCTTCGCCGAGCACGCGATCAAGCAGCTGATGGCGATCGACGCGATGCCCGCGCGCTACGCCATCCTCGAGCCGAGCGCCGACCTGCGCGAGCGCCAGCGCGAGCGGCTGCAGCGCAAGCTCACGCCGCTGGTGTTCGCCTGCGTGGAGTGGCTCGATGGCCCGCTGCAGGCGCCCTGGAACGGTGTGTTGTTCGCCAACGAGGTGATCGACGCACTGCCCACGCCGCGCTTCAGCCTGCGCGACGGCGAGGTGTTCGAGGAACACGTGGCGCTCGCCGGCGACGGCGGGTTCGTCCGCATCGACCGTCCCGCCGATCCGATGCTGTCGGCGGCGGTGCGCCACGTCGAGCGCGAACTCGGCGCGCCGCTGCCCGACGGCTATCGCTCCGAACTGCTGCCGCAGCTGCCGTACTGGCTGCAGGCGGTGGCCGGTGGCCTCGAGGCGGGCGCGATGCTGTTCGTCGACTACGGTCATCCCCGGCGCGAGTACTACGCGCGCGAGCGCGGCGACGGCACGCTGCGCGCCTTCCATCGCCATCGCGTCAGCAACGACGTGTTCGCGCACCCGGGGCTGCAGGACATCACCGCCTCGGTCGACTTCACCGCGCTGGCCGAGGCGGGGACCGGCGCGGGCTTCGACTTCGCCGGCTATTGCTCGCAGGCCAGCCTGCTGATCGGCAATGGCCTGGCACAGCACCTGGCCGCGCAGGAAAGCCGCGCCCCCGACGAAGCAGCGCGCTATGCGCTGCGCCAGCAGGCCAAGCAGCTGACCCTGCCCGGGGCGATGGGCGAACGTTTCCAGGCGATGGGCTTCGCGCGCGGAGTGGAGTTCGGCGCCGCGTTCCTGGCCGGCGACCTGAGCTTCCGGCTGTGACCGGCGCCCGCGCGCTCAAGCCGCTGCGCCATCCGCGTGCGTGGCTGGCGCTGTGGTGGCTGGCCGTGGCGCTGGTTTTCGTCGTGTGCCTGCTGCCGGCGCCCGACCTGCCGACCGTGCCCCACGGCTTCGACAAGGTCGAGCACTTCCTCGCCTTCTTCCTGCTCTCGGCCAGCGCGGTACAGCTTTATGCGACGCCGCGCGCGCTGTGGCGTGCGGCGCTGGGCCTGCTGGCACTCGGGATCGCGATCGAGTTGGCGCAATTCGCGTTCACCGCCAGCCGCTCGATGGATCCGCGCGACGTGCTGGCCGATGCGCTGGGCGTGGCAGCGGGAGCCGCGATCGCGCTGACGCCGCTGCGCGACCTGCTGCTGCGCATCGAGGCGCGGCTGTTCGCGCGGTGACTCCTGATCTTGGGTCATCCTGGATCTTGTGGGAGCGGCTTCAGCCGCGAGCTC